>JANRIH010000020.1:0-259967 GCA_033765145.1 Hyphomicrobium sp.
CTTCGGACTCGTCGTCGTCGCCGCGCATCCGGTGCTTGAGCTCCTCGGTGAACGACAGCAGCGACAGGTCGTTCATCCGCATGGTGTACAGGATGCCGTCGAGGTGATCGATCTCGTGCTGGACGACGCGGGCGTGGAAGCCGGTCGCCTCGCGCTCGATCAGCTCCCCCGCCGGGGTCCAGCCGCGGTAGCCGATGTGGCGGAACCGCGGCACCGCGCCGGTCAGGCCGGGGATCGACAGGCACCCTTCCCAGCCCAGCGCCTTTTCGGGCGACAACGGCTGGTAGACCGGGTTGATCAGGGCGGTCAGCGGCGACGCGCCGTGCGGCCCTTCGTCTTCCGCCCGGCCCTCGGGGGCGAAGAAGACGATGATGCGCCGGCTGACGTGGATCTGCGGCGCGGCGAGGCCGACGCCCTCCGCGTCGCGCATCGTCTCGACCATGTCCTGGGCGAGGCGGCGGATGTCGGCGGCGGTCGGGTCGGCGATGTCGTCGGCCCGGCGCAGCAGGACGGGATGACCCATCCGGGCAATTTTAAGCAGTGTCATGGCCTTAATATCGGGTGGCCCCGGCCGCCGGTAAAGCGCTTTTCGGCTTGACCGTGGTCGGGTTTGGCTTCACATAGTCTTCACGCACCCCAGGCAAATTGCGATGGTCGTGCCCCCGATGCGGTGTCCCGGGTATTGCATCGGCGTAACCCCTTGGCAGGAGATGGCCCGCCCGTGGAAGTCCAGGTTCGCGACAACGACGTCGATCAGGCCCTACGCGCGCTCAAGAAGAAGATGCAGCGCGAGGGCATTTTCCGCGAGATGAAGCTCCGGAACTACTTCGAGAAGCCGTCCGAAAAGAAGGCCCGCGAGAAGGCCGAGGCCGTCCGCCGTGCCCGCAAGCTGGCCCGCAAGAAAATGCAGCGTGAAGGCCTGCTGCCCTCGAAGCCCGCCCCGACCCGAGGCGGCCCTGGCGGTCCGGGCAAGGGTCCTCCGCGCGGCGGCGCTTGATCCGGCAGGGCTGCTGATGCCCGTCCTCATCTCCGGCACGTTCGACACAAAATGATTCTTGCTGCGGCCACGGCGTTCAGCGCGTGGCCGCAGCCGTTTGATCCCTCGCCCGGCCGGTGATCGCGGTCGGCGGGAAGCGCTCATCGAGCCAGGCCGTAATGATCTCGAAGCTGCCGAACATATAATGGTCGGTATGACCGGCGCCGGGGATCGACACGAACGTCGCGCGGTCACCAATTCCTCGTGCGACCTCGCGGCCCATCCCGGTCGGAATGATCTCGTCCGCTTCACCGTGGATGACGAGTGCGGGCGCAGTAATGCGCGACAGATAGCGCATGGTCTCGTAGCGGTCGGTCATGAGCCATCGTGCCGGCAGGTAGGGATAGTACCGCTCCGCCATCGCGACGATGGACGTATAGGGCGCATCCAGGACGAGGGCCGCGACCGGCTTTTTGGCTGCCAATTGTGCGGCGACACCGGTCCCGAGACTTTCGCCATAAACGACGATGCTCTCCGGCTTCACTCCTTCCGCGACAAGGGCCTCGTAGACGTCCTCCGCATCTGACACGTTGGCGCGCTCCGATGGCCGCCCGGTCCGACCGCCGAAGCCGCGCCACGTCAGCATGACCATGCCGTAGCCCTTCGCCGTGTATTTCCGGATGCGCTCGGCGCGGTCGATGAACGACCCGCCGTTGCCGTGGAAATAGAGGATCGTCGGACGCCCAGGCGCGGGCCTCGCCGCCCATGTCAGGATCTCCGATCCGTCGCGCGCCGCGAACACGCGTTCCTCGACGCCGGCGAGGCCCAGTTCGCCCGGCAGCGTGCGCCGGGTGTCGGGATGATAGAGAAGGGCCTGCTGGAGGAAGTTAGTTAGCAGCATCACCGCCAGAACGAGCGCGGCGACGACGATGGCCGCAGAGATCAGGTATCCCATCGGTCCTCGGATCGGGCGCACTTGCGCGAACGGCTTAGCGGGTTGCACGAAACGCGCCTCGATAGCAGCCTGGATGTCATCCATCCATACGCAATTCTTCGCCGCCGGGTTTTGGCGCCCGGGCGTCGGGACGCATCAACCGCCATCAGGGCAGCGTGCGCGCATAGACGGGCGGCGTCGTCGGTGTGAAGCCGGCCGGGCTCACGAGTTCGTCCGAGGGGTCGTCGAAGCAGGCGAGAAGGCGGCGCGCGCGATCCGGCCCCGGAAGGTGTCCCAAGGGCGAGCCTCGGCTATGAGCCAGATGGGGCGCGAAGGCCTCGACATCGGCGCGCGAGAACAGGTTCCCATCGCGGCCCATTTTGATGGACCAGCAATCCGCTTCGTTTTCACTGGTCGGCGAGGGGTAGAAGACGTGCGCCATGACGTGGTGCGCGCACTCGTGATTGAAGAAGAAAATCTGCATCTTGCCGGGCAGCGTCTGGAGCCGGCTCTGGTTCAGCGTGATGATCGGCATGCGGTTGATGATGCGCGCCTGCGCGACGTCGCCGATGTCATCCATGCGGATCGTGCGCACGGTATGGTTCCGGAAGTCCTTGCACTGGAGAGTCTGGCCGTCGATCTCGACCTTGGCCTGAAGACCTTCCTGGGCCGCGGTGGTGCCGCTGGCCGAAACGGTGACAAGGGTGACGAGGAGAACAGACGGCAACCAGGGCCTCATGCGCACTCCTTCGGTTTCGATTCGGCGGTTCTAGCCGGCCAGATGCGGGTATGAAGCGCTTGCAGCGCAGCTTCGACCCGGCACTGCCATCCCATGCTAAACGCGAATCCCCGCCTGTCAGATTAAATTTTGATGACAGTAGCTTCTGGCTCGTTGATCCAACGGGTCACCTTTGCGCGTGTCACTCACGCACAATGAGCGGGCCATTCGCGTCGTCGACGCGTTCAACGAATGCCAAATGGTTAAACAAATGGCGCGCTCAGGTGCTAATGCCCGCTGCCGGAAAGGGACTTGGCGATTTCCTCGGTCATCTTCTTGGCGTCGCCCAACACCATCACAGTGTTCTCGCGATAGAAGACGGGGTTGTCGATGCCGGCGTAGCCGGACGCGAGCGAGCGCTTGTTGAAGAACACCGTGCCGGCCTTCCAGACCTGGAGGACGGGCATGCCATAGATGGGTGACGTCTTGTCGTCCTCGGCGGCGGGGTTCACGACGTCGTTGGCGCCGATGACGTAGACGGCATCGGCCTGGGAGAACTCACTATTGATGTCCTCGAGTTCGAACACCTCGTCGTAGGGCACGTTGGCCTCGGCCAAGAGCACGTTCATGTGGCCGGGCATGCGGCCGGCGACGGGGTGGATCGCGTATTTCACCTCGATGCCGTGCTTCTTCATCTGGTC
This sequence comes from Hyphomicrobium sp., assembly GCA_033765145.1. Classification (GTDB taxonomy): domain Bacteria; phylum Pseudomonadota; class Alphaproteobacteria; order Rhizobiales; family Hyphomicrobiaceae; genus JAGVSR01. The sequence goes on from JANRIH010000020.1 coordinate 3,330, forward strand.
GGACATTTCTCTCAAGGCATGCTGGGCCTGCGCGACCGCCATACCGTAGCCCGGCACGATGATGACCTTCGAGGCGTTCTTCAGGATATAGGCCGCGTCCTCGGCCGAGCCGAGCTTCACGGGCTTCTGCTCGCCCTTCGCCCCGCCCGCGGCCGCCGTCTCGCCGCCGAATCCTCCGGCGATGACGGAGATGAAGGAGCGGTTCATGCCCTTGCACATGATGTAGGAGAGAATCGCGCCCGAGGAGCCGACGAGCGCGCCGGTGATAATGAGCGCGACGTTGCCCAACGTGAAGCCGATGCCGGCCGCGGCCCAGCCCGAATAGGAGTTCAGCATCGAGACGACGACGGGCATATCCGCGCCGCCGATCGGGATGATGATCAGGATGCCGAAGACGAGTGCCACGAGCGTGATGGCCCAGAAGAGCGTCCCCGAGCCGCCCGACATGCAGAACGCATAGATGAGGTAGATCAGGAGCAGCAGCAGAGCCCCGTTGATGACGTGGCGCATAGGAAGAAGGATCGGCGCGCCCGACATCTTGCCGGACAGCTTTGCGAAAGCGATGACGGAGCCGGTGAAGGTAATGGCGCCGATGGCGACACCGAGGCCCATTTCAACAAGGCTCAGCGGCGCGATCTGACCGGGCATGCCGATGCCGAAGGCTTCAGGTGAATAGAGCGCCGCCGCGGCGACGAACACGGCCGCAAGACCGACGAGGGAGTGGAACGCGGCGACGAGTTCGGGCATCTGAGTCATCGGAATTTCGCGCGCGATCTTGGCGCCGATGAATGCGCCCGCGCCGAGACCACCCGCGATCAGCACCCACGTCACGAGATCGTAAGGCGCGCCCAAGAGACCGAACGTCGTCAGAATGGCGATCGCCATGCCGAGCATGCCGTAGGTATTGCCCTGGCGCGACGTTTCGGGGTGAGACAGACCTCGCAACGCGAGGATGAACAGGATACCGGCCGCGAGGTAGAGTAGGGCTGCGAGGTTGGCGGTCATGTTTTCGTGTTCCTCAGGGCCTCAACGGCTCGCGCCGGGCGCGGTTGCTTTTCTCGTGCGGGGCCGGTCGCCGCAGCGGACCGGCGACTTGTCAGCGGCACCCAAGTCCGCTCACTTCTTCTCTTTCTTCTTGTACATCGCGAGCATTCGGCTCGTGACGAGGAAGCCGCCGAAGATGTTGATCGAGGCCATGACGAGGGCCAAGAAGCCGAAGAGCTTCGCCAGAAGGCTGCCCTCGGCGGCGAGCGAGACACCGCACGCCAGTAGTGCGCCGACCACGATCACCGACGAGATCGCGTTCGTGACCGACATGAGAGGGGTATGAAGCGCGGGCGTCACGCTCCAGACCACGTAGTAGCCGACGAAGATCGCCATGGCGAAAACCATCAAGCGATAGATGGACGGGTCAACCGGGCCGCTGATGCCATCGCCGGCCGCGAATGCGGCACTTGTGAATGCAGTCATCAGCAAGAGGGTCAGACCCGACGTCGTGGTGGCTCGCATCGCGCGGCTCTCCGTGTCAGCGGTGTTGATGCCTGATCACGCAGCCTTTGGCTGCAGATTGGGGTGAACGACCTTGCCATCCTTGGCCACGAGCGTGCCCTTGACGATTTCGTCGTCCCAGTTGATGGCGAGCTTCTTCTCTTTTTTGTCGATCAGAGTCTCGAGGAACGCCAAAAGGTTCTTGGCATAGAGGCTCGACGCATTGACCGCGACGGTCGCCGCGAGATTGAGCGGCCCAAAGATCTTGATGCCGCCGACTTCGACCAACTGGCCCGGAACCGTCGCCTCGCAGTTCCCACCGCGCTCTGCGGCGAGGTCCACGATCACGGAGCCCGGCTTCATGCTGTCGACCATCGCCTTGGTGATGAGGCGGGGCGCGGGACGGCCAGGGATCAGCGCCGTCGTGATGACGATGTCCTGCGTCTTGATGTGATTGGCGACAAGCTCCGCCTGCTTGGCCTGATACTCGGCCGACATGGGCTTCGCGTAGCCGGCCGCCGTCTGGGCCTGTTTGAACTCGTCGTCCTCGACCGCGACGAACTTCGCGCCGAGCGACTGCACCTGTTCCTTCGTCGCGGGGCGCACGTCGGTCGCCGAGACGATGCCGCCAAGGCGCCTAGCGGTCGCGATCGCCTGCAGGCCCGCCACGCCGACACCCATGATGAAGACTTTCGCGGCCGGGACCGTGCCCGCCGCCGTCATCATCATCGGCATCGCGGACCCGAAGAGCGAGGCGGCGTCGACGACGGCTTTATAGCCGGCAAGGTTCGCCTGGCTCGACAGCACGTCCATCGACTGCGCGCGCGTGATGCGCGGCATGAACTCCATCGAGAAGAGCGTCGCGCCCGATCCTGCGGCCGCATCGAGCGCTGAACGCTCGCCGTAGGGCTCGATCATGGCGGCGACTAGCGCGCCGGGCTTCAGAGCCCCAAGCTCGGCCGCACTCGGGCGACGAACCTTCAGCAGGATGTCGGCGCCGGCGATCGCGCTGGCCGCATCGGGGGCGATCTCAGCGCCAGCCGATTTCAAAGCTTCGTCCGAGAAGCGCGAGCGCAAGCCGGCACCCGTTTCGACCTTCACGGATGCGCCGAGGCCCAACAGCTTCTTGACCGTCTCGGGCGAGACCGCGACGCGAGGCTCTTCAGGCCCCTCGGCAGTGACTGCGATGGTGATCATGGAGCGATCCGGTGGGAAGGTCGATCAAATCCCCGCGCTGCCGTGACGACCGGCAATCGCGAGGCTGCTTGCGAGAGGACGGACGAGCCCAGATGACCCATCCGCTATCGCGCGCGAACACGAGATTATACCGCGAATACGCGGCATGTTCGATTTCGGCTCAGACCAGGAAGTAGTACATACCGCCGAGCAGGATCACGAGAAGCACGATCGAAATCTGCGTGAAGCGGATGAAGCCCTTGTAGGTGCCCACGTGCTGGTCGTAGTCCATCTCCGGATGGCCATTCTTCGTATTGACGCTCATCGGTTCCCTTCCCCTCGTTTGGAGCCGCTACCGGCTTGATTTGGGTGCTTGTTGGTAGCGGAAGCCCGCGGCACCATCAAGCGTGCGGACAGCGCGTCCCGACCTTCCTTCGTACTCCCTTGGCGGCACGCTCGATCCGTTCGAGCGTCCGATGCCGGTCCCTATCGACCATCGCTCGACCCTTTCCGAGCGGGCCTCAATGCTGGCAAATTGGCGTGTCAGGCAGAGATGGCGCGGGCCAACCGGTCCGGACACTTCGCCAACCAATTGATATGTCGAGCATTATGGCCATTCGCATCTCGACGCTCCTCGCTGTTTTCGCGACCGCGCTCGTGGCGACGACGTCCGCTGCACGGGCGCTCGAGCCCGACAAGGACGAAGCCAAGCTCTTGAAGTCGTGCGAGCAGCGGATCTGCGAGATGGCGCTGACTAAGAAGCCGCAAGGCGGCGATCTCGACTGCGACCTGTCGAAGACGTGGGCCAAATCGACCCTCAAGGGCGGCGAGGACAAGTCCGTCCGCTGGGGGTTCGGAGACGCGCAGTGCCGCGTCAAGCTCGACATCGCGCGCTCGGACGTCATCCGCGTGCTGACGGCAAAACAGGCGACGGTCGAGGTCCCCGCCCACGAGGTCAATTGCACGGTCGAGGACGGAACGAGCGCCAGCGAGGTCAAGGCAAAGCTCGCGCCGAAGCTGCAATTCAAGGGCGGTAAGGTCGAAAAGATCTGGATCAACCTCGAAAAGATCGATGGTCCGCCCGGCATCAAGGCGACGGTCTGGACGGCCGCGGGGCTCGTCGACAGCATCGGTCTCTTTCACGGCGCGATGGTGAAGTCGGTCAACAAGTTCCTGCTGAAGCAATGCGCGCAGCGCTACGACATGGCGGGCAATCCGAAACCGGATCCCAAGGACCTCGCGAAACAGCGCGCCGAGAAAGCGAAGGCCCAGAAAGCGGCCGCGGTGAAGGCGGCGGCAGCGAAGGCCGCGCGCGAGAAAGCTGGTGGCGAGAAAGCTAAGGCTGATGCGGCGAAGAACGCTCCGTCCGTCGAGAAAGCCGCGACTACGCCGGCGGCCCAGACAGACCCGAAGTCTGGCCCAAGTGCCGCCGCTCCAAAGCCTGCGGCGCCGGCCAAGGGGCCGACGGCATCCGCTCCTCAGCCCGCCGACCAACCGGCCACACATCAGCCGGCAGTGAAGAAGGATGACAGTCAGGGTTCCAGCGCTCAGGCCGCGCGTTGATGGGCCGGCTCGCGGCAGCCCTCTCGATCGTCGTGCTCGTTCATTGCGCCATTTTCATTCCAAGCCAGGGGCGCGCGGCGGAGACGAAATCGGAAGAACCCGATTGTTTCGAGCAACTCGAACGCGGGAGCGCGCCCGAAATCTCGTGCGCGTTTCCCCTTCGGCTGACGGATCAGGAGCAGGCGGACCTCAAGGCCGTCTCGCGCGGCTATGTCGAGAACGTCTCTTGTAGGATGTCGATCCGGATCGCGCGAAAGCTCATCGACGACGCAATCACAGCTGCCGATCATGTTTTCGAAAGTCCCGAGCAGCCTGTCGTCTGCACCGTGACGACACCCAAGAGCCTATTCGACGTGACAGCGACCTTTGCGCCTCGCGTTGTCTTCAAGGGCGACATGGCTGTGTCCGCCAGCCCAGGACTCAGCAACGTCAAGGGCATCAGTTCCGTCATCTCCTGGCCGGTCGTCGCGTTCGTCAACCGCTGGCCATCGATCCGGTCGGGCCTCGTCGAGATCGTCAATGCCTATCGTGTGCATGCGAGGAAGCGGGCGGCGAGGAAGTGAAGCGCAGGACGTTCACACGCCCTACGCCAGCCGTTTGCCATAGCTTTCGCGCGCCTTCTGCACGCGATTCATGTTCGCGACTGCCCAATCGATCATTGGAGCCAGCGCAAGGTTCAGAGATCGACCCAGGGATGTCAGTTCATACTCGACCGTCACGGGCACGGTAGGAAATGCGCGCCGGGTCAGCAGGCCGTTCTGTTCAAGCGTCCGCAGCGTTTGCGAGAGCATTTTCTGGGAAATGCCATCAATCTCGCGTTTCAGAACACTGAACCGCTTGGGCCCGCTCTCGAGGAGACCCAGCACGAGCACCACCCACTTGTCCGAGATGCAGTCGAGGAGCTGACGCGTCGGACATCGCGCGGCATAGGGATTCCACTTCATTGAATATGGTCCTGATAGGTTACTATTAGGTACCAATATATCCAATGAGTGCCTTCTTTACAATGGTGCCCTTGTTGCTATTTCTGCGCATGGCAGGGCTCCCGCCGGGTGGCACGCATGAGAGGGCGATGGAAAAGCACAAGATGAGAGCGACGCTGATTCGCTTCGCGCTGTCTGGAGACCTGCGTGTTTGCAAGCACGCGCTGCAAGAATCATTCAGCAACATGAAACAAAGGAGTTACAAATGTCGGATCCCAAGGCGCTATTGGCGCAGTTCGGCAACAGAATCTTCGAAGCGAAGGATTTCGCGGCTCTTCCTGCACTGATGCGGGAGGACTACATCCAGCACAACCCGCTCGTCGGCCAGGGGCGCAAAGGGTTCCAAGACTTTTTCGAGGCTTGGTTCAAGGCGTCGCCAGATTTCAAGTTTGAACTCGCGCAGATCGTATCCGAAGGGGATCGCGTGTGGGTCTACGGAACCTATTCTGGAACACACGGAGGCGACTGGCTGGGCATTCCCGCTACAGGAAATTCCTATAAGTTCGCTGCCGTCGACATCTTTCGCATCGAGGACGGGAAGCTGGCCGAGCATTGGGACGTGCTCGACGTCTATAGCCTCTTCAGGCAACTCGGCACCATCACCTAGACTTCTGAGCCGCGCGGTTCGCCGCGCGGCTCCCCTTTCGCCCGTAGCCACTTGCCGGCATCGCAGTCCCGATCTGCCGCCTGCTCGATCACACCTGGCGGCTCCCGGCCGCGTCAGACGCTACACCGGCAATGGAACACCGGCCGCGCTGAAAGCCTCCTGTTGGCGTTGAGACACGCGGTCGAGATCGAAATCCGCGATGGTGGCGTTGAACATCTCGTACCAGTTGAGTTTCGCTGCGAGGTGCAGGAAGACTCCGCCCAAGCCGATCGCGGCGCGATCCATGAACACGAATTCGCGCGGCACCGTCACGGGGCCCTTTTCCTTCAGGAGCTTGTGGACCGTGAACGCCTCCTTCCGTCCATACTCTCCGGGCTTCACGTCGTCCGCGACTGTCCGGACGCGATCGTCGAGGATCGGCCCGTAGATGAAGCGGGCCCAGATGGTCATGGCGTCGATGAGATCGCGATTGAGCCCGCGGAAGCCCCAGGTCTCGTAGGCGTGCACGACGCGCGCTTCGTCGTTGGCGAGCAGGCCTTTGTAGAGGTCGATGACGCCCTCGACGAATGGCACGGGGAATGTGCGAATGCAGCCGTAATCGAGGAGATTCAAGCCCGCCGGCCGGCCGCCGTCCTCGAACACAGTGTAGTTGCCGAGGTGAGGGTCTCCGTGGATCGCGCCCACATGAGAGAATGGATGCCACCAGGCGCGGAACATGGCACGCGCGAGGAGGTTTCTCTCCTCAAGGGGGTGCTCCTTGAAGTCGAGCATCCGCCGTCCCTCGAGCCAGCTCATCGACAGAAGTCGCTTCGTCGAAAGCTCCGGCACGATCTCGGGCACGCGGATTAGCGGATCATTGGCAAACGTCAGACCGTAGAGCCGCGTGTGACGCGCCTCGAGGTCGTAGTCGAGTTCTTCCCTAAGGCGCGCGGAAATCTCTTTCAGGATCTCAGTCGTGTCGACGGCAGGGTCCATGCGCGCGTGAAGGCCAAACACGATCCGGAGCTGGTTGAGATCGGCTTCGACAGCGGATTGCATATCCGGATACTGCAGCTTACAGGCGAGAGCCCGGCCGTCGCGCGATCGGGCGCGATGAACTTGCCCGAGCGACGCCGACGCGGTTGACGCCTCGTCGAAGCTCGCGAATTTCGTGCGCCAGTCGGGGCCGAGTTCGGCCTGCATTCTGCGGCGGACGAACGCCGGGCCCATCGGCGGGGCCTGGCTCTGGAGCTGGCCCAGTTCGCGTGCATATTCGGGAGGCAGGGCCTCGGGGATGGTCGAGAGAAGCTGGGCCACTTTCATGAGCGGGCCCTTGAGACCGCCTAGAGCCGCCGCCAATTCCGCGGCTTGGCGCGACCGGTCGCCTTCGATTCCCAGGAGACGCTGACCTGCGACCTTGGCCGCGACGGTGCCGACGCCGGCGCCGACTTTCACATAGCGCGCGGCGCGGGCCGAAAACCGATTGTCCTCGTTGCTCATGAATTTACCGTCGATGCCCTGTCGCGCACGCTCGAGATCTTAGCGTCGCGCAACACTACGTTCGCGGTATGTCGGGAGGATCGCTCGCCGAGTCCGATCAGATGGGATTTTTGGACGCGGGTCTAGATCGCGAGTTGCGTACCGATCTCGACGACCCGGTCGGTCGGAATGCGGAAGTATGCCGTTGCGTCCTCGGCGGAGCGCGCGAGCGAGATGAAGAGCCGTTCCTGCCAGACCGGCATCTCGGAGTTCGTCGTCGTCTTCAAGGTCCGCCGCGAGAGGAAGAACGAGGCGCCGTTGAGATCGACCGGCAATTCGCGCTTCCTGCAGTGCTCGAAGATCTTCGGAACGTTCGGGGTCTCCATGAACCCGTAGCGGGCGGTGACGCGCGTGAAGTTCGGGTCGGATTTGTCGATCGTGACGCGCTCAGCCCGATCGACGCGCGGCGTTTTCTCGGTCTTGAGGGTGAGGATGATATTGCGCTCGTGCAACACGCGATTGTGCTTCAGGTTGTGCATGAGCGATGTCGGCGCGCCGTTGGGGTCGGCGCTGAGGAAGATGGCCGTACCTGGAACGCGGACCGGAGGCCGCGCGGTCAGCTTCTCGCTAAGCCACGTGAGGTTCGTCTCATTGCTGCGAATGTGCTTAAGGAGGAGGCCGTAACCGCGGACCCAGGTGCGCATGATCGTGAACATCACGGCGGCGAACAGCAGCGGCAGCCAACCGCCGTCGAAGACCTTCAAGATGTTCGAGACGAAGAACGCCTGCTCGACGAGAAGCAGCGGTCCGATGACCGCCACGGCACTCCAGACGTTCCAGCGCCAGAGCTTCCAAAGAACGAAGAAGGCCATTGTCGAGGTCAGGATCATGTCGGCGGTGACCGCGACGCCGTAAGCGGCAGCAAGGTTGCTCGACGTGCGGAAGAGCACAACGACCAGCACGACACCGACGAGGAGAAGCCAGTTGACGCCGGGCATGTAGATCTGGCCGGCCATCGTCGCCGATTTGTGTACGATCGCGAGGCGGGGCAGAAGACCCAACTGCACTGCCTGCCGCGTCAGGGAAAACGCGCCGGTGATGACGGCCTGGCTCGCGATGACCGTTGCGACGGTCGCCAGGATGAGCACGGGGATCAGCGCCCATTCCGGAAAGAGGCTATAGAACGGGCTTTCGATCGTATCGGGGTTCGTCAGGACGAGCGCGCCCTGGCCGAAGTAGTTCAACAACAGGGCCGGAAAGACGACCGTGATCCAAGCCAATTGAATGGGATTGCGACCGAAGTGCCCGAGGTCGGCATAGAGCGCTTCGGCACCGGTAACCGCAAGGAACACGAGGCCCAGGATGGTGAAGCCGACGAGCCCCTCGTGCCAGAGGAAGAGCACGGCGTGGTGGGGGCTCACCGCGCCAAGGACGCTCGGGTCGTCCGCGATGTGGATGAGACCGCCCAGCGCCATGACCAAGAACCAGAGGAGCGTCAATGGCCCGAAGTACTGAGCCACGAGCGTCGTCCCGTAACGCTGGAACCAGAACAGCGCGACGAGGATCAGCAGCGCGATCGGGATGACCCATCGGTCGAAAACGGGCGAAACGAGTTTCAAGCCTTCGACGGCTGACAAGACCGATATGGCCGGCGTGATGACCGCGTCGCCATAGAAGAAGGACGCGCCCGCGAGACCCAGGATCAGAATGACGCCCGCGCTCTTCGGCGCCGCTTTCTGCGCGAGCGCCATCAAGGCGAACGTGCCGCCCTCGCCGTGATTGTCCGCGCGGAGGAGGAGGAGCACATACTTCAGCGTCACATTGAGCACGAGCGCCCAGACGATGAGCGAGAGGACGCCCATCACGGACTCGCGGTCGTCCAGGCCGCCGCCGCGCGCCGCTGTCACAGCTTCACGAAACGCATAGAGCGGGCTCGTTCCGATGTCGCCGTAGACGATGCCGATCGCGCCGATCATCAGCGCCACGAGGCTGCCATGGGCCACGCCGTCGTCGCCACCGTTCAAACCGGCGGAGTTGCCATTCGATTTGTTCAAGGACGCGCCGCTCCTCCGCGACGAAAAGCGCTGCAGTGCAGCAACGCGGCCGCTCTCTACTCCCGATCCCCGGCGCCGTGAATGGCCAATATTTCGCCGCAATGACAACGGGGCCGCTTGACATCTCTCCGAAAATTAGGGTTGCAGCGGCACGGGAAACGCACATCCCCCGCTCGAGATGGCCGGCGGATCGTGCTCGGCGGCCGAATTCAGGAGATCATGGGTCAGGGCCCGGGACAGCAACGCTTCGAGCCGCCCGCGGACACGAACGTATGGCTTCACCCCGCCCGTCGCGCCGTCTGTCGCGAACCGGAGCGGGTTGGCCGCGCCGACCACGACCAGATCATCAACGTTCGTCCGCATGAGAAGTTCCGGATGAAATTCGGACTGGCCGTCGGGTAGGCGCCACTCCATTTCCACCGCAAGGAACGGTGCGTCTTCGACCGCCACATCCACTTTCTCCGCCGGTGTCACGAGATAGTGCCGACCGTCGTCGTCCTTGCGCAACACGCCGGCGAACAGCTTGACGAGCGGCAGCCGATGGATCGGGCTGCCGCGATAGAACCACGTTCCGTCCGCACGGATGGCGAGACCAATGTCACCGCAATATGGCGGGTTCCACCGTTCGACAGGCGGCGTGCCCCGTGCGGCCGATTGGCGAATGATCTGTTCGAGGCCCGATATCCTCGATTCGCTCGACGTGGATGTCATCGACAGACTTGTCAGCGGTTACGCAGGTTTAACTTGACCGGAGAGGGCTTCGGCCCGGCACTATCGGTCGCTTGGGGGTGGGCCTCAGGATCGGTTCCCAACCTGAGATCGTTGGCTTAACGTCCGGTTCCTGGGAGCCGGCTCAAAACTAGCCCCTCCGCCCCGAGGTTCAAACGAGAAAAGAGCGCATGAGCACCGTGACCTCCACCGACGACGCCATCGTGACCCGCCTCGAGGCCGCCGCACAGAATGTGCAGCGCGCCCACAAGGCCGCGGCCGGGGTCATCTATGGCCAGGACGTCGTGATCGAACGGACGCTGGTCACGCTCTTGTCGGGCGGGCATGCGCTCCTGATCGGCGTCCCCGGCCTCGCCAAGACGCTCCTGGTCGACACCCTCGGCAAGGTGCTCGGGCTCGATGCCAAGCGCATCCAGTTCACACCCGACCTCATGCCGTCCGACATCATCGGCTCGGAAGTTCTCGAGGAAGGCGCGGGCAAGGCACGCGCGTTCCGCTTCATCAAGGGCCCGATCTTCACTCAGCTCCTGATGGCGGACGAGATCAACCGCGCTTCGCCAAAGACGCAGTCGGCGCTGCTTCAGGCCATGCAGGAACATCACGTAACGGTTGCCGGGCAGCGTCACGATACGCCGGCGCCATTCCACGTACTCGCGACACAGAACCCTCTCGAGCAGGAGGGCACATATCCGCTCCCCGAAGCTCAGCTCGACCGCTTCCTGCTGCAGATCGACGTCTCGTATCCCGACCTCGCGGCGGAACGCCGGATGCTCTATTCGACGACCGGCGTCGAGGAGCGGCGGATCGAGCAGGTCATGACCGCCGATCAGCTGATGGCCACGCAGCGCCTCGTGCGGCAGATCCCCGTGCCGGACAAGGTCGTCGAGGCCATTCTGAAGCTGGTGCGCTCGGCGCGTCCCGGCACCGGCGCAGACGCAGATGTCGACAAGTACATCGCCTGGGGACCTGGCCCCCGCGCGAGCCAGGCCCTGATGCTCGCAGTCCGCGCCAAATCGCTCATCGACGGACGCCTTGCTCCGTCGGTCGACGACGTGGTTGCGTTGGCCGAACCCGTCTTGAAGCACCGCATGGCGCTGACGTTTGCGGCCCGCGCCGAGGGGCAGGATCTGAACCGCATTATCGCTCGCCTGGCGAGCCTCGCGGGATAGCACAACGCATGGCGACAGCCGGCTCAAACACCACGGGTCAGAGCGCACTCGGCGTCGATCCCCGGAAGGCCATGCCCGGCCTCGAGGAGAACGCACGCGCGATCGCCGACCGCCTGCCGGAACTGCTCGTCGACGCCAAGCGCGTGTCGCAAACGGTTGCGCATGGCGTGCACGGCAGGCGGCGCGCAGGACCGGGCGAGACTTTCTGGCAGTTTCGCCCCTACGAGAGCACGGATAGCGCGCAACTGATCGACTGGCGGCGCTCGGCAAGCTCGGACCACCTCTATGTGCGCGAGCGCGAGTGGGAAGCCGCGCACACGGTGTGGGTCTGGTCGGACCTTTCGCCTTCCATGGCATTCCAAAGTCATCTCAGCCGGCATTCGAAGCGTGACCGCGCGGTGGTGCTGATGCTCGCGGTTGCGGACCTTCTCGTGCGTGCCGGTGAGCGTGTCGGGCTCATGGGGCTTTCCCAGCCGACGGCGTCACGGCGGGCCGCGACGATCCTCGGCGAGACGATCGTCGCCAATGCCTATTCCCACCTGATGATGAAGAGCCGACCGCCGAAGCAGCAGCTCGTCCGCTTTTCGGATGCGATCCTGTTCGGGGATTTCCTGGCGCCGATCGCGGCCATTCGCGAGCGGCTTGAGTTCGTCGCCGCGAGCGGCTCGAAAGGGCACATCGTCCAGATCCTCGATCCCGCCGAGGAGACGCTGCCCTATGAAGGTCGGCTCGAGTTCGTCAATGCGTCGGGGCGGGAGCGCTTCCTCGCCGACCGCGCGCAGAGCCTGCGCAGCGAGTATCAGGCGCGGCTGCAGGCGCATCGTGCGGAGATCGAGGCCCTCTGCCATCGGCTCGGGTGGTCGTTCATGGTTCACCACACCGACAGGCCGGCGACCGAACCCCTGCTGGCTCTCTTCATGATGATGTCGAGCGGCGCATCGTCATCGTTCCGGCGCGGCGGATCCGCGGTCGACGCTGGCATCGAGGGCGGCTGATGTTTCCAGCACTGGCGTTCCTCAATCCCTGGCTGCTCCTCGGGCTCGCGACGCTGCCGCTCATCTATCTACTCTTGCGAACAGTGCCGCCGCGTCCGCGGCAGATCGAATTTCCACCGACGCGCATTCTCGTCGACATCGAGAACAAGGAAAAGACGCCGGCGCGCACTCCCTGGTGGCTTCTCCTCATTCGGCTGCTCGCGGCTGCGCTCGTCATTCTCGCGCTCGCCGAGCCGATCCTCAATCCGGGGAAAGGCGCCGAACTGACGGGCAAGGGCCCCGTCGTGGTGCTCATCGACAACGGCTGGAGCGCGGGGTCGGACTGGTCGGCACGCGCGAGCCTTGCGACCCAGATCGTCGACGAGGCGGAGCGGCAGAATCGCGCCGTCGTCATCGTCGGAACCGCGGCCGCGACGAAGGCACCTGCCGCTCGTATCGAGGCGCCGTCGGATGCGAGATCGACGCTCGCCGCCGTGATACCGATGCCGTTCGCGCCCGATCGCAAGGTGACGCTCGATGCCGTGTCCTCGACGCTCGCTTCGGCGGGTGACGCCGCGAAGTCGGCAAGCGTCGTATGGATCACGGACGGGATCGATCATGGCGGAGAAGCAGGTCCAGCTGCCGATGCGATGGCCAAGATTGCCGACAGCGGGTCGTTCACGGTCATCACCATGAAGCCGGGAACCGAAGCACTCGGGGTGATCGCCAGCGTCGCCATCGACGGCAAGCTCGCAGCGACCGTCCTCCGCGCTGGCGGGGCGGCGCGCGCCGGCATCGTGCATGCGCTCTCGGCCAAGGGGGAGCGGCTCGGCGAAGCGGAATTCACGCTCGGTGCCGGCGCGCAACGCGCGGACCTCAGAATCGAAATGCCGCTCGAACTGCGCAATCAGGTGACGCGGATCGAGATCGCGGGGGAACGCTCGGCCGGCGCCGTCAATCTTCTCGATCAGCGATCGCAGTGGCAGCGGATCGGCCTCATCAGCGGCGAGGCACAGGAGCAGGCACAGCCCCTTCTCGCCCAGCTTTACTACGTGCAGAAAGCCGTGCAGCCATTCGCGGAAATCATCCGTCCAAATGAGAAGAACCTGACACTCGGCATCGACAAGGTGATCGACGAGAACGCCAGCGTGCTCATACTAGCCGACGTCGGCACGCTCGACGGCGCTGTCGCGGAACGTGTATCTCAGTGGGTCGAAAAGGGCGGCGTTCTGGTGCGCTTCGCTGGCCCGCGGCTCGAAAAGGGCGGTGACGAGCTACTCCCCGTACCGTTGCGCGTCGGCGGCCGAACACTCGGCGGCGCGCTCTCCTGGTCGACGCCGCAGCCGCTCGCCGCGATGGAGGATCAATCCATTTTCGCGGGGCTCGCCATCCCTCCTGACGTCGCCGTGCGGCGGCAGGTTCTCGCCGATCCCGCGATGCTGACGCCTGAGGTAAAGATTTGGGCGCGCCTCATGGACGGCACTCCCCTTGTCACGGCGAAGAAGCTCGGTGAAGGGCAACTGGTGCTCTTCCACGTGACAGCCAATTCGGACTGGTCGAACCTGCCAATCTCGGGCCTCTTCGTCGAAATGATGAAGCGCGTATCTCAACTCGGCACGCTCACGTCCGCGCCGCCGAATGACGGGACCAGCGAGGACGGCGCGGTCGTGAGCACGGCCGAACCCCAAGGGGCCGCCGATGCCGAGACGCTACCGCCCGTTGCGACGCTCGACGGCCAGGGTGCACTGAAGCCCCCGCCGCCGACAGCGCAGCCGATCGCACTCTCCGAGGCTGACAAAGTGACTGCCAGCCTAGACCATCCGCCGGGCTACTACGGTGGCGGCGGCGCGCCGCGCGCAATCAATGTCATCACGCCGGGCCTGTCGCTCGCCCCGCTCCCGGCCCTGCCCGCATCGGCCAAGTATGCGGGTTCTGGTTCGGAAGATGCGGAACCGCTGAAACCGTGGCTGCTCACGGCGGCCGTCGCGCTCGTCTTCGCCGACATCCTTGCCATGCTCGCCCTCATGGGCGCCTTTGCGTTGGCAAAGTCGGCGACGCGAACGGCCGCGCTCGCAGTCGCGGTTTCGATAGCGGCCCTGGGCATCGTATCGGATCGCGCCACGGCACAAGGCATCGATCCCGAAGGCGGATTCGGAATACCGGGCCTCGACATTCCCGGTCCGCAACCGCGCTTCATCTTCCCTGGCCGCGAGACCGAAGAACCGAAGCCGCCCGTCGTTCCGGGCAAAGTCGAGCCCGCGGACGAACCGTCCATTCGCGCGACGTCCAAAGTCACGTTCGGTTACGTGACGACCGGCACTCCAGAGATCGACGACGTGAGCCGCGCGGGTCTCGAAGGTCTCGTGCGCGTGTTGAAGCAGCGCACGGCCGTCGAGCCGGGCAAGCCGATCGCCGTCGACATCGTGAAAGACGAGATCGCCTTCTTTCCCGTGCTCTACTGGCCCGTGCCCGACAACCCCGAGCCGCTGCCCGACGCCACGCTCGCGAAGATCGACGCCTATCTGAAGCAGGGCGGCATGATCATCTTCGATACGCGCGACTACGGACAGGGCGTGCCGACCGGGATGGCGATGGCAGGGTCGCGCGGTCCGGCATTGCAGAAACTCATCGGCCGGCTCGATCTTCCACGCCTGGAGCCGGTTCCGGAAAATCACGTTCTGACCCGCTCGTTCTATCTTCTTCAGTCGTTCCCCGGCCGCTGGGACGGGGGCGATCTCTGGGTCGAGGCGCAAGAACCGGAGGCTTCGGAAAGCGGGGACGGCGGCGAACGTCGCGCGCGGCAGGCGGACGGCGTGACGGCCATTCTCATCACGCCCAACGATCTGGCGTCAGCGTGGGCTACGGACCCGCAAGGCCGGCCGCTCTATGCCGTTGTGCCGGGCGGTGAGCGACAGAGGGAATATGCCATGCGCGCGGGCGTCAACATCGTCATGCATGCGCTGACCGGCAATTACAAAGCCGATCAGGTCCACGTCCCGGCACTGCTCGAACGGCTTGGACAGTGAGGGCGGATCGATGAACCTCTCCGTTGATTTCGCGCCGCTCATTCCGTTGCCGCTGTTGATCGCGGCCGCCGTCCTCTCCGCCGTGCTCGTCGCGTTCCTACTCTACCGGCGCTCGCGCGGCGCTATTCTGCGCGCGCTGGCGCTCGCAGCCCTTCTCGCGGCGCTCGCCAACCCGAGTCTTCGGGAAGAAGAGCGCGAGAAACTCGCCAACATCGCGGTTGTCGTCGTCGATGAAAGCACGAGCCAGGCGCTCGACAAGAGACCCGAACAGACGGCCGAACTTCGGAAGGCAGTCGAGGCGAAGCTCGGCGCCGTACCCGATCTTGAAGTCCGCTGGGTCTCTGCCGCGCGCCCGACGGAAACGGGGAGCCGCGGCACCAACCTTTTTGGCGATCTCAATCGCGCGCTCGCGGACGTTCCTCCGGATCGCATCGCCGGAATTCTGCTCCTGACCGACGGTCAGGTGCACGATGTTCCTAAGGCCAAGGATGCGCTCGGCTTCGATGCGCCCGTTCATGCGCTTCTAACTGGCCGGCCGAATGAGTTCGATCGGCGCATTGAGATACTGAAAGCGCCACGGTACGGTCTCGTCGGCCAGTCACGCACGGTCGAGGTCAAAGCGATCGAAACCGGTTCCGGCGGATCGCAAGGTGGTCGCGTTACGATCAAGATCCGTCGCGACGGCCAGCCGGACGAACTCCGCAGCGCGGCGGTCGGGGAAACCATCGGCGTAGAGATGGCATTCCCGCATGCAGGTAGCAACATTCTCGAAATCGAGATCGACGGGGCTCCGGGAGAACTGACGCTCGCCAACAACCGAGCGGTGATTGCCGCGGAAGGCGTGCGGGAAAACCTGCGCGTGCTGCTCGTCTCGGGTGAGCCGCATGCGGGCGAGCGCACGTGGCGGAACCTGCTCAAGTCGGACGCTGCGGTGGATCTCGTTCATTTCACGATTTTGAGGCCGCCGCACAAGCAGGACGGCACGCCGATCAATCAGCTGTCGCTGATCGCATTCCCGACGCGCGAGCTCTTCTCCGAGAAGATCAAGGATTTCGATCTCATCATCTTCGACCGCTACGAGCATCGCGAAATCCTGCAGATCGGCTACTACGCCAACATCGCGAAGCACGTCGAAGAGAACGGCGGCGCGCTTCTGATCGCGGCTGGCGACGACTACGCGCGTCCGACGACGATCTTCCGCACGCCGCTCGCGCCCGTATTGCCCGCCCGTCCGACGGGGCGTGTGTTCGAGGAGCCGTTCAAGCCGACCGTTACGACGGAAGGGCTCAAGCATCCCGTCACGCGCGGATTGCCGGGCGCGGGCGGAGGTTCGACGCCGCCGGAATGGGGGCGGTGGTTCCGGCAAGCGGAAGTGAAGCCAGATCGCGGGCGCACCGTGCTCGCCGGCGCGCAGGGCAGTCCCCTTCTCCTGCTCGACAAGCGCGGCAAGGGCCGCGTGGCGCTTCTCGCTTCGGATCACGCCTGGCTCTGGGCGCGAGGCTACGAAGGTGGCGGACCACATTCCGATCTTCTGCGCCGCCTTTCGCACTGGCTGATGAAGGAGCCGGACCTCGAAGAAGAGCGGCTCATTGCGTCGTCGACGGGGTTGAAGATCACCCTCGAACGCCATTCGATGGCAGACGAGGTCGGCCCCGTGCGCCTCAACGCACCGGATGGCACATCGACGGATGTCGCGCTCACGCGGTCGGGGCCGGGAATCTTCAAAGCGACGACCGAGGTCAAGCTGCCCGGTCTTTACAAGGCGTCGTCCGAGGGGCCGGACGGGCCGCTCGCCGCCATCGTTCACGCAGGCTCGGACGATCCCCGGGAAATGCGCGACGTGACCGCGACGGCGGCGGCATTGGCACCCCTCGTGGAGCAGACCGGTGGGGGTGTGTTCTGGACGACCGCCGCGACCGGAGCGGTTTCCGCGCCGCGCATCACCATGCTGAGCAACGGCAAGGTGCTTGCCGGATCGGACTGGATGGGACTTCGCGATCGCGAGGCCTACCTCACCCGTGGAGTGAAGATTACTCCGTTATTTACGGGACTTATGGCCCTCGCGGCCCTTCTTGCCCTGCTAGCGCTTGCCTGGTGGCGCGAAGGGCGCTGACGGCGACATAGGACGTGCCCGTCTGACTGGAACTTTTTGCTTAAACCTCGCGTTTACTCTACATCTAAACGTCCGATCCTCGCGTTCAGGATGTACACTTTCTCGCCTGTACACTTGCTTTTGGAGTTGAGAATCTGTCGCAATGCAAAATAACATGCCGACCCAGGGGAAGTTGCAGTGCGGCATAACGGCGCCAAACGGCGCCAGTGCTTCCGGCGAACCTGCCGGTCCGGGGGACTGATCCATGCACTACTACGCCTACGAGCTTGCGCATGCCATTGTCCGCCCGATGCGTTTCGGCGCAGAGGCGATGAAGTTCACGATCGACAATCCACTCAATCCCATGTCGGCGACGCCTTTCGCACGTGCGGTCTCCGCGGCCTGCGAAGTGTTCGAGAACGTCACGCGCCGCTACGGCAAGCCATCCTTCGGTCTCAAGGAGACGAAGATCGGCGGCGTCGCCAAGGTTCCCGTTCACGAGGAAATCGCTCTCGCAAAGCCGTTCTGCAACCTCCTGCATTTCAAGCGCGATATTCTCGAGGGGTCGCAGCGCTTCCCCGATCCCAAGGTCCTCATCGTCGCGCCGATGTCGGGTCACTACGCGACGCTCCTGCGTGGGACCGTCGCCTCGATGATGGAAGAGCACGACGTCTACATCACCGATTGGGCCGATGCGCGTGAAGTGCCGGTCATCGAAGGCAAATTCGATCTCGACAGCTTCATCGACTACCTGATCGAGTTCATGCGCTTCCTCGGGCCCAACACGCATGTCATCGCGGTCTGCCAGCCCGCTGTTCCAGCGCTCGCGGCAACCGCGCTGATGGCACAGATGGACGACTACAACCAGCCGGCCTCACTGACGCTCATGGGCGGGCCTATCGATACGCGCCGCAATCCGACGAAAGTGAACGAGTTGGCGCGGAACCGCTCCATCGACTGGTTCGAGCGCAACGTCATCGACATCGTGCCATTCCCACATCCCGGCATGATGCGGCGCGTTTATCCCGGCTTCCTGCAGCTGACCGGGTTCATGACGATGAACCTCGACCGGCACATGAACGCGCACGTCGATCTCTTCTCGAGCCTCGTCAAGGGTGACTGCGACAGCGTCAAGCAGCACCAGGATTTCTACGAGGAATACCTGGCCGTCATGGATCTGACTGCCGAATTCTACCTGCAAACGGTCAAGACCGTGTTCCAGGATCATGCGCTGCCCGACGGGTTCATGACGCACCGGAACATGCGGGTGAACTGCAAGGCCATCAAGAAAACCGCGCTCATTACGATCGAGGGCGAGCGCGACGACATCTGCGGCATCGGCCAGACCGAGGCGGCGCAACTTCTCTGCACCAACATCCCGGACGACGAGCGGTTCCACTACGTCCAGCCGGGCGTCGGTCATTATGGCGTCTTCAACGGCACGCGATGGCGCACGGAAATCCAGCCGCGAATCCGTCAGATGATCCGCTACATCCACAAGAAGCGAGCGAGCGCCAATCCTTTCGAACGCCTGTCCGCTTCCAGCACCAAGTCAGGGCTGCCGGGTGGGTTCGAACATCATAGCGTCGACGCCGGCATCAGCCTCGCGCACTGAGCCGACCGCATTGATAGAGACTTGATACTTGAGTCACGAGGCCGCGGCCAGGTTCCGCGGCCTTCGTCGTTCTTGGACGGGCATCATTATCTCTGCGCGTTTCTCCGTTCGCGGCGACTCGGTTAGGTCCGTAGTCCAGGATCATCAGCCTCGCGGGGGAGCGATGTCGCTTCTGTTCACGATCGTGCGCGCCGCGCATGTCAACGGGACTCATCACAAGCTCGCGCTCGATGCCTTGACGCACCTTAAGCGCCCGGATGCGGAATCCTGGCGGCGCGTTTTTCTGAAGCACGCTGCGGTCTATCTTGAAGGTTCGAAGGCGCCTGACGACAGCTTCAAGGATTTCAAGAACCACGTCCTGCATGTCCGCGACGACTATTGGGGCGGCGCGCCGGAGAAATGCGCCGCGTGGTACGGCCACGCGATCGAGGCTCTGCGTGAGGGCGACATGGCGCGCGCCGTCTACGCGGCCGGTGTGCTTTCGCATTATGTGACAGATCCCATCCATCCCTTCCATACGGCACAGTCCGACGCCGAGAACGCCATCCACCGCGCGGCGGAATGGAGCATCAATCGTGCGTATGACAGCCTCCTTGGCGAGGCGCGGTACGCGGACGCCGGAGCAATCGAGACGCGGTGGGGTGACGGCTGGCTCAAGGATCACGTCATCGCTGGCGCCGAGCGCGCCAACAGGCACTACGAAACGTTGATTGCCCACTATGACATCACGCGCGGCGTCAGCGATCCGCCGCAAGGGCTCGATCCAGTCGCCCGTCGTGCCATCGGCGGTCTCATCTTCTTCGCCTCGCAGAGCTTCGCGGCGGTTCTCGACCGCCTTTTCGACGAGGCGGCTGTCACGCCGCCCGAGGTTGCGCTCACGATCGATACGCTGATCGCCACGCTCGCCATTCCGCGCAAATGGCTCGAAAAGCGTATCACCGATGCCGAGACGCGTCGGCAGGTCGCGGCGATCTACGACGAGCTTATGGCGACGGGTCGTGTCGAGAAGACATTGCCGGAAGACGACCGCGTGGTGCGCGACCTTCACCGCAAGGAAGTACTGGAGCCGCGAAAGGCCGCCGAGGCCGCGAGCCGCGCCCAACGAATTACGGCGGCGGCGCCGGGCAGGAGGCCGACGGCGGTTGGTGCGAGTCCCACAATGACACCGCCGGTGATCGCGGGGTCCCGGGAGCCTGTTCCCGTCGCCCCAGCGCAAGCTCCGCGGACGGCCCACGACGGAAAGCATACCGAACTTGCTGCGCTGAAGCCGCGATCCGTCGGCCGCGTGCGGGAAAGCGACCCTGTCGAGGCTGCACCCATCATTGGGCCGCGAATCGCGGAGCGGCTCGCCAAGATCGACATCGCGACGATCGGCGACCTCCTGGCCGCCGATGCCTCCGGGATCGCCAGCGGTCTCGCCGACCAGCGGTTCGACGTCGAAGAGATCACGCGCTGGCAGGATACCGCGCGCCTCGTTGTCGCGATTCCAGGCCTGCGCGGCGGACACGCGGAACTGCTCGCAGGCACCGGGTTCCGGTCGATTGTGGCCCTCGCTTCCGCGGACCCCGCGACATTGATGGCGGATATACTTCGCTACGCAGCCAGCGACGACGGGCGGCGAGCACTTCGGACTGGCGACGCGCCCGATATCGAGACCATCACCATGTGGATAACGTCGGCGAAATCCTCAGCGGCCGCTTGATGTGAGGTTCGTTCGCGCGTGAGTGCCGCGCTCAGGCCACACTAGGCCCGGCGTCATTCTCGCAGCCCAATTCAGCCGCAGATTCTCCAAAGTTGGACGGCTCAGTGCTGTCCAGCGCGCAGGCGCATCGGCAGCGGGGGCTGTCCGGCCACGAACTGCAGTGAGGCGGCATGACAACGGCGAGTGGCGTTCGCGAGATGATCCTGACCCGAGGGCTCGGCATCGCCAGCACTCAAGGGCTCCAGGCGCTCTCCATCGGCGATCTCGCACGTGATCTCGAGTTGTCGCGCAGCGGGCTCCACGCCCAATTTCGCGATGTCGAAAGCCTGCAGCTCGGTGTCATCGAGAAGGCGGCCGATCTTTTCATCCGTGATGTCATGGAAGCTGGATCGGCCGCCGCCGACGGCGAAGCGCGTCTCCGTTCGCTGTTCGCCAAATGGCTTCAGTGGTCGCGGTCGCCACGTCTCGCGGGCGGCTGCCCGTTCGTCCATGCCAGCGCCGAGGGCGATGCGCTGCCGCAAGCCGTGCGCGACAGGCTCGACACGTTCATGCAGGCGTTTTCGTCCACGCTCAAGGGGGCGGTCGAAGCCGCCATCGAAGCCCGGGAATTCCGAAGCGACATCGACGCGGAGCAGATCGTCTTCGAACTCTACGGTCTCTATCTCAGCCACCACTTCTGGCATTGGTCGATGAAGGACCGGTCGGCGCTCAGTCGCACAATGCAGGCGTTCGAGCGGGTCATGGCGGCGAGCCGATAGGCGGGACGCCGGACCGGGCGACCGATATCGCACTTGCCACTGCTGCAATCCCCGTTCAAATTGCCTCGAGACCGAGGGGCGCCGGTGGTCCGGCTGAGATCGCGCAATCGAGCGTGAGCACCCTTTGAACCTGATCCGGGTCATGCCGGCGAAGGGACGGAGACATGACGGCATTTCACCGAATTGCAGATGTCGGGCCCCGGCCCAAGCGACGGGCCGGTCGGCGCACCGTCGTCCGCTTTTACGTGGCGGGGCTTCTCGCTGCGGCCGTTTCTTCACCCGCCTCTGCCACCGAACCATGTAAGCCGCTCTCGCACGCGGGCCATGGCTATACCATCTGCCGGTTTGACGCGGCGACCGATCGCATCCGCGTCTTTCATGGCAATCCGAACGGCACGCCCTATCGCACGTTCGATCGGCTCGCGACGGCGCTGCGAACATCCGGCGAGACGCTCGTTTTCGCGATGAACGGGGGCATGTATCAGGATGATCGCCGTCCGGTCGGGCTGCTTGTCATCGACGGCCGGGAAATTGCGCCCCTCAATCGCAGCGCGTGGATCGGAAACTTCTACCTGAAGCCGAACGGCGTCTTCTTCGTCTCCGACGGCCGCGCGGGCGCTCTCGAGACGGACGCCTTTCGAGAACAGCGGCTCGCGCCGCAGTTCGCCACGCAATCGGGTCCGATGCTGGTCATCGACGGCAAGCTTCACCCGCGGTTCCTCGTCGACGCCACGTCGCGCAACATCCGGAATGGCGTCGGCGTCTCGGCCGATGGACGGGAGGTCGTGTTCGCGATCAGCACTACTCCAGTCACGTTCCACGAGTTTGGATCGCTCTTTCGCGACGCGTTGAAGACGCCAAACGCGCTTTATCTCGACGGATCGATCTCGCGGCTCTACGCGCCCGGCATCGGCCGCAATGACGGCGGGGAGGACATGGGTCCGATCGTCGGCGTCGTCGCGACCCCCGCTGAACAGCCAGCCTCGTCAAAAGGACCAACGCCATGAACAAGATCACGCGGCCGGACAACCTCGCCATGCCGACGGTCACGACCGGACCGATCTCGGGCTCGCGGAAAGTCCATGATGCGCCAGCGGGTCACGATCGCCTTCGCGTTCCGTTCCGAGAGATCGTGCTGTCCCCGGCGAGCGGTGAAGCGCCGCTGCGCATCTACGATTCGTCGGGTCCTTACACTGAGACAGGCGCCACAATCTACGTCGCGCAGGGCCTTCCTCGACACCGGAGCGCTTGGATCTCGGCACGCGACTGTGCGGAGGTCTACGAGGGGCGGACGGTCCGACCCGAGGACAACGGGCATGTTTCCGGCGCCCATGCGGCGCGGATTTTCCCGGTCACGCATCGGCCCTGGCGCGGCACCAACCGCGCGCCCGTTACCCAACTCGAATTCGCGCGCGCCGGCATCATCACCGACGAAATGCGATATGTCGCACACCGCGAGAACCTCGGGCGCGACGCTGCTCTTGCCCGCGCGGCGAGCGCGCTCGCGGACGGCGAGAGTTTCGGCGCCAGCATTCCGCCCCACATTACGCCCGAATTCGTGCGCGACGAGATCGCCCGCGGGCGGGCGATCATTCCGGCGAACATCAACCATCCCGAACTCGAGCCGATGATCATCGGCCGCAATTTCCTCGTGAAGATCAATGCCAACATCGGCAACTCGGCGGTCACCTCGTCGGTCGAGGAAGAAGTGGAAAAGATGGTCTGGGCGATCCGTTGGGGTGCCGATACCGTCATGGACCTCTCGACGGGACGGAACATTCACACGACACGCGAGTGGATTATTCGGAACGCGCCTGTGCCGATCGGCACGGTTCCGATCTATCAGGCGCTCGAGAAGGTCGGCGGCGATCCGACGAAGCTCTCGTGGGAGGTCTACCGCGACACGCTCATCGAGCAATGCGAGCAGGGCGTCGACTATTTCACGATCCACGCGGGCGTGCGTCTCGCCTACGTGCCGCTGACGGCAAACCGGGTCACGGGTATCGTCTCGCGCGGGGGCTCGATCATGGCCAAGTGGTGTCTCGCGCATCATCGCGAAAGCTTCCTCTACGAGCGGTTCGGCGATATTTGCGAAATCATGCGGGCATACGACGTGTCGTTCTCGCTCGGCGACGGATTGCGGCCGGGTTCGATCGCGGACGCCAACGACGCCGCGCAGTTCGCGGAATTGGAGACATTGGGTGAACTCACGAAAATCGCCTGGGACCACGGCTGCCAGGTGATGATCGAGGGTCCGGGCCATGTGCCGATGCACAAGATCAAGGTCAACATGGAGAAGCAGCTCGCGACGTGCGGGGAAGCCCCGTTCTATACATTGGGGCCGCTTACGACCGACATCGCGCCGGGCTACGATCACATCACATCGGGTATCGGGGCGGCGATGATCGGCTGGTTCGGTACGTCGATGCTCTGTTACGTGACGCCGAAGGAGCATCTGGGGCTACCGAACCGCGACGACGTCAAGACGGGCGTCATCACCTACAAGATCGCGGCACACGCGGCGGACTTGGCGAAAGGGCATCCGGCGGCGCAACTGCGTGACGATGCTGTGAGCCGCGCGCGGTTCGAGTTCCGATGGGAAGATCAGTTCAACCTCTCGCTCGATCCCGATACGGCGCGCGCGTTTCACGACGAGACGCTGCCGAAGGACGCGCACAAGGTGGCGCACTTCTGCTCCATGTGCGGACCGAAGTTCTGCTCGATGAAGATTACGCAGGATGTCAGGGACTATGCGGCGCGGCTCAATGAGGCGCAGGCAGGTATGGACGAGATGAGCGGGAAGTTCCGCGCGATGGGCGGGGAAGTTTTTGTGGAGGTAGAGAAGATGTGACGCTGTCGACGGAGGGAGTTATGTGGTCGCGAACCAACAATGAGCGTTGGTCCGCGATGGGTCAGAACGGACTGAGGTGCTACCCTCGCCTATACACGGGCCTACATGGTGTTTTTATAGATCTTTCCATCCTTCATGATCACGCGGAAGTTCTTGCTTGGGTCTTCGATCAGCTTGATGTTGGCGATCGGATCGCCATCGACCAGCAACAGGTCGGCCAGCGCGCCTTCTTCGATTACGCCGATCTTACCCTCGTAAGGACTACGCGGTCCGGATAGTGCGAGCAGTTCGCCGTTATCGCCGGTTGCCATTTTGAGCACTTCCGCCGGTGTGTACCAGCGCGTCAACTTGGTGAGCTGCGCGCCCTGCCGGCGAGCAACCTTGGCATCGAAAAGCGAGTCCGTACCGAACGCTGTCTTGACCTGATATTTTTTTGCCAGCGCATAAGCCGTGTCGGTACCCGCGAACATCACGAGCTGTTTCTTTCGGTTTGGCGAGTTTGGCGGGAACGGCGTGGCATCTTCGTCGTCCAGGAAAGGCTGCAATACCCACCAGACCCCTTTCTCCGCCATCAGTTTCGCGGAGGCATCGTCAGCCAGATTGCCGTGCTCGATTGCCTTCACGCCAGCTCTGATCGATTGTTGGATGGCTCTCGGCGTGTAGGCGTGAACGGCGACATAGGTGCCCCAATTCTCCGCCGCTTCGACCGCAGCCTGAATTTCCTCTTCGGTGAACTGCGTAACGTCGAGCGGATCGAAGTCGGACGATACGCCGCCGCCCGCCGTTAGTTTGACCTGGGTCGCGCCACGCATCAGCTGTTCGCGAACGCGCCGCAAGACTTCCGGTGTACCATCCGCAATCGCCGCAAATCCTTGCCTTTCAGAGAAGTGAAGCTGATCGCCGGTGTTGCGCGGCAGATCGTGAATGGTACGGAAGTCCCCGTGACCGGAGGTCTGCGAAATTATTGCGCCAGAAGGCCAGATGCGAGGTCCAGCTATGAAGCCCTCATCAATCGCGCGCTTCAATCCGAAGGTGTTGCCGCCCATATCGCGAACGGCCGTAAATCCGCGCATCAAGGTCTCACCAGCAGCCTTCGATTGGCGCAGCATCGTGTAGTTATTATCGGCCGTCATGAAGACGAGCAGGGGCGTGTCGGACAGGGCGATATGTACGTGACCATCGATCAGTCCCGGCATCAGCGTACGGCCGCCGCCATCGATAACTAGGGTGTCGGCGCTGCGATCCGTCGCGATCGGCGCCTTAGATATCCTCTCGATCTTGTTTCCCCGCACGAGAACATTGACCTGATCCGACAACGAAGCACTCTTGCCGTCGAACACGCGGACGTCGGAAAACATGACGATGGTTTCGGGTGCTGCCTGCGCAGAAACAGGCGGCGCACAAACGGTGCAAAGTAGCCACAACACGCAGACGCGAAGATGGGTCACGACACGTCTCCCGTCAAAATCAGCTCAATCTCCGTGTACAGCTGTTAGGGTAGCCACCTTCCGTCGTCGTGAGAACAACGAAACATACGAGTCGAGCCTGGTTGCGAGAAAAAGGTCAATCGTCAAATGTCTCTTTGGCGGACGTCACTATTTCCAATCCCTCTCGCGTTGGCGATGACTTTGAGTGCTCAAGCTTAAGACGCGCCGGGCATTCTCGATCGGCCGGCATTGTTCGACGGCGGCGATCTCAAGGAGTCCCTGAAGCAGCGAGGAATTTCAACGGATGTTTGGCTCATGCAGTACTACCAGGGCCTTGTTTCGGGCACCGTAACGAAGGATGGCGAGAACGGCTGCAAACTCGACGCTTTCGCGACTTTGGATAGCTCGAAGTTTGGCTTGTGGAATGGGCTGTTCGTCTCGATCCATCGGGAATGACTGTTCGGAGAAGACGCCAATAATCGCAGCGGTACGCTATTGCCCGTCAATACCGCACTGGCATTCCCGGATTTCGGTGGCCATGAGCACGAAACGTCGATCACGGTGACGCAGTTTTTCTGCGAGACGATTTCGCGCATGGGCACGCAAGTATTCAAGGCCGCGTGGAGTACGCAGGACGGTCTTGATCGTCGAGACGTGCCACAACTATTCCTGCCGCCAGAAGCTGAAGCCGTAGCAGGCCGTACGGATGGCCGCTGGTATTTGAGCTATGGCTTCCAGCAGTATGTCTATCATGACCCGGCGGATCCACGGCAGGGATAGGGGATGTTTGCCCAAATCGGCGCCTCGGACGCAATCCCAATCCCGTCGAGTTGAGCGTGATCGCAGGCCTCGCAGGCTCGATTCCCATACCTGCACGCAACCTCGATCGCTGGGGCAACGGCTACTTTCGTTACAATATCAGCGACGATCTGATGGATGGGCTCGCCGCACTCGGCATCAATCTGCGAGATGAACAAGGGTTGAGGCCTACTACAATCTCGCGGTGACTCCATGGCTACGCGTCTCTGCCGATATTCAGCACATTCAGCCTCTTCGAACGGATCGCGATGACGCGACATTCCTGGGATTGCGGACGCAAGTGAAGTTGTAAAGAGCATTGGGCTGACGCGCTCTTGCGTGCGACGCTCAGCGGTCGCCTTCTCCTTGGCTCGCTTCAACAGATTATCGGGGAAGTGGACAGACATTCGCATACATACTTATGGACTGCCTATACGAGAGTTCGTCATTCTCCTGACGCGGTGTCGTATACGTTGCGCTGAACCGAAGCCAATGGAGCAGCCCCCTCATGTCCGTCACCTTCTGCCCGCACCTCTGGTACGCGAAGGACGCCGAAGGTGCGGCGCGGTTCTATGCATCGATCATTCCGAACTCGTCAGTCGACCGGATCACGGCACTGCCCGCCGAGACGCCTTCGGGTCCGGCGGGCTCGGTCTCCGTCGTTGAATTCACGCTCGCGGGCGCGCCCGTGATGGCGATCAGCGCAGGCCCGCATCACGACTTCAACGACGCGATCTCGCTCATGCTGCTCTGCGACACGCAGGCGGAGATCGACGCCTTGTGGGAGGGTCTCACGCGCGACGGCGGCAAGCCCGTGATGTGCGGCTGGCTGCAGGATCGCTATGGTGTCTCCTGGCAGGTCGCGCCGCGGCGGCTCGGGGAGATGATCGGCGACGCCGACCGCGAACGCGCCGCGCGCGTGACGATGGCCATGCTCGCGATGGTGAAGCTCGATCTCGCGGCGCTCGAGGCGGCCTACCAGGGCTGAGTGGCGGCGCGCCATCGCGGTGGGCGGTGGAAATGTCACGATTCCGCGCCTACGTTCCTCTTCGTCACATGGAGAACGAGGCTCACATGTCCGCCGAGCACGAACCGCGATGCCACGTCGTCCGGCCCGCCGAGACTTACGACGGGAAGCAGGGGCTCACCTACTTCTGCGGGATTGCCGCGGAAACCGTAGGCTCAAAGGCCATCTGCATGCACCTCTTGACCGTGCCGCCGGGCGGGCGGGCCAAGGCGCATCTGCACGAGAGCCACGAGACGGCACTCTATGTGCTCGACGGGGAGGCCGTGACGCTCTTCGGGGCGCAACTCGAGCATCACTTGGTCACGAAGGCCGGGGACTTGGTCTACATTCCGGCCGGTGTGCCGCATCTGCCTGTCAATCTCAGTGACAGGCCGACATCGGCCGTCATTGCGCGCACGGACCCCAACGAGCAAGAGAGCGTCGTGCTCCGACCCGACCTCGAATCCGTGGCCGAGGAACGGATTGCAGCGCTCAGGGCGGGGCGGGCCTAGCCGGACGCGCCGGCACAAAATCGCGACCGGGCGCGACATCGGTTGA
This sequence comes from Hyphomicrobium sp., assembly GCA_033765145.1. Classification (GTDB taxonomy): domain Bacteria; phylum Pseudomonadota; class Alphaproteobacteria; order Rhizobiales; family Hyphomicrobiaceae; genus JAGVSR01. Next base: position 31,364 of record JANRIH010000020.1, read on the forward strand.
ATTCGGCGCCGGTCTGGGGCATGCCGGTAGCCGGTTCGGGGCTTGCCGCATTGCGCCGGTTGCAAGGTGGATTTTCCCGCGTGCTCGCGTCATCCATCGCGGACGATCCACGGAATGCAAATTCTCCTCGTTCATCAGAATTTTCCCGGGCAGTTCGTCCATCTGGCGCCGGCGCTGGCGGCGCGGGGCCACAACGTCATCGCGCTGACGGCGAGTACGAACACGAACAATTATCCGAACGGGATCAGTCTCGCGAAGTACAACTGGGACCCGCCGACGTTCGACCGGAAAACGTTCCGCCTCGCGCGGACCTATTCGGAAATGTGTTACCGCGGTGAAATCGTCGCGTCCGCCGCGATCGAGTTGCGCGACCGGCATGGAGTCAACCCCGACATCGTGTTCGGAACACCGGGCTGGGGCGAAACGCTGTTTCTCCGCGAGATCTGGACCGAGGCGACGCACATCCTCTACGGGGAATTCTTCTACGGTCCGCGCGGGCTCGACGTCGGCTTCGATCCCGAACTCTATAAGGGCGATCTCGCGGCGCGGATGGCGGTCACGTCGAACAACGCTCATCTCCTCGTCGCGACGCATGCGGCGGACAAAATTCTATCGCCGACTCACTGGCAGGCCCGCTCGTTCCCCGATTACATCCGGCATCGCGTCACGGTCATTCACGACGGTATCGACACCGATCGCGTCGCGCCGGCCGCAGACGCCGTCGCCCAAGTGCCCGGTACGGATATCGTGCTCCGCAAGGGAGACGAGGTGCTGACCTTCATCAACCGCAATCTCGAACCGCACCGGGGCTATCACATCTTCATGCGGGCGCTGCCGAAAGTCATGGCGGCACGGCCCAATGTGCGCGTCGTCATCATCGGCGGAGACGGCATCAGCTACAGCCTGCGTCCGCCCGGCGACAAAACCTGGAAGGACATCTTCCTCGACGAAGTGAAGGACAGGCTCGACATGAGCCGGGTGCATTTTGTCGGCAAGGTGCCGTATCCGACGTTCGTCAATCTCATGCGCGTGACGCGCGTCCACGCCTATCTCACGTATCCGTTCGTGCTCTCGTGGTCGATGCTCGAGGCCATGGCCGCCGGCGCGCTCGTCGTCGGATCGCGCACGCCGCCCGTGCAGGAATTGATCACCGACGGCGTCAACGGCAGACTCGTCGATTTCTTCGACGTAGGCGGCTGGTCGGAAGCGCTGATCGAAGCGCTGGCCGAGCCGGCACGATACGACGCCTGCCGGGCCGCGGCGCGCGAGACCATCGTCGGCCAGTACGACCTCCGGCGGATCTGCCTGCCGCGTCTCGTGGAGTTCGTGGAGCAATCCGGCGTCAAGCCGACCACTCTCCGGGGCGTTCCGGCCTGAACCGGTCTTGGCGCAGATACCGTCGTAGGCATCTGTCAAAGCGGGCGATGTGGGCAGCCCGTCTGCCCGGGCGTGTTCTCGACAGTGATCCTCGAGAATACGCCAAGCACGTCGTCAGGTTTTGCTCGCGACAACGCGCCTGTCTCGATCTCGGCCGGCGACCACATCCAGCTTCGCGCCGGGTCATGCCGCATGGACCAATTCGGGAACAGCCGTGCCTCCGCCGGCTGCAGGACGAGCAGACTGACGTCGGTGTGACGTCGATCGTGGCGGATGCGGTCGAACGCGGAATTCACCGCGCCGGCGGGACCTTCGAGCAACTGGCAGTAGATGTCCTCACGGCAGATAAGGGAGCCCGTGATGCCGTCGCGTGTGTTGTTGCGGCGGGCGCTGTAGAGAATGCCATCCAACGTCAGATCGTCGTATCCGAAAGGACGGGATGCATAAATCAGCTGCACGAGAGGCATGGGGTGAGTCTCCGGCGGCAAATGCGTCGTGTCGGCAGAGTGCCGCACAATCGCGTCGGGGGCCAGCCCGTTCGGTTCGTTGCGCTGGACCCGCAAAAGGCTCTGCCTTCGTGCTATCGCCCTGCCCGCGATCGGTCCGTTTCGCGATCGAGGGCAGCCTGATCGAGAACGTCGGCCCGTTCCGTGACGGCGGTGTCGATATGGATCTCCTCGCGCGATTTCGGGGCATTTTCGGCCAACAGCGCGCCGAACGCAGTCGGTCGGCCCGACGCCTTGTCTGCCGCGCCCCATAAACCTTCTATGATCGACGCTTTCGCCGCGTAATCCCCGTCGCCTTCGAGCAGCAGTTCGTGGAAACGCTTAAGCTTGTAGTGCGGCACGCCCGCGACGAGATGATGGGGCAAGTGATAGTCCATGCCCCACGGCATCACGGCGTAGCGGAATAGCGGTCCCGTCAGGAAGATGCGGGAATTCGTGTAGCGTCCGCGGTCCGCGTTGCCGTGTTGCAGCCACTCGCGCAGGATCATGAACACTGGGAAGAACGTGAACAGCGGCACGATCCAATAGAGCCCGTAGTAGGCCCATGCCTTGCCGTATCCCGCAAGGTCGATCGCCGTCAGCGCGCCGTAGACGATCGCCATGAACGAAATGCGCTGCACGACGGCGGATCGGTACGAGAAGACAGGCGCAATGCGTCCCTCGGCGTACCAGTGCAGCGGAATCACGAGATAGAAGATGACGGTCGCGGCCCAAAGCGCGGCGAAGACGCTCATGACGACGACGGGCGACAGTTCGAGCAGCAACATCGCGATCAGCACAGCCGGCATTCCGGCAGCGAACAGCACACCGACGGCGTTGGCGAGCGGATGGCCGGGCTTGTCAGGATCCCCGTAGGGGTTGCGTCCGAGGCCCAAGGCCGAATGCTTGGCGCGCGCGAGCGTGTATTTGACGAGGTTCGGCACCCATAGAAGTCGACCCAGCGCCCTCACAAGCTCGATGTGGGTCAAGGGAAAGTCGAGCCAGTGGCCGCTCTCCTCGGCTTGCGCGAATATCGGATCGCGCTCGGTGTCGTTGACGAACTGATGGTGCGCCATGTGGTGCAGGCGATAGTGATGCGTGGAGGTATAGATCGGAAATCCGGCGAACCAGTCCGACGCGGCCTCGTTGAGAACGCGGTTCTGGAACAACTGATAGTGCGTGCCCTCGTGGATTGCGCCTCCGAGTTGATGCTGGGACGCGCCGATGAGGACGATCGTGAGGAACGCAATCGGGACGATCGCCTCGAAGCCGAAGCCCGCGGCGCGCAACGCGCCTTCGGCCCAAAGGCTCGTCGCGAGCGTCGCGGCGATGACGATCCAGTTCAACGCCAGGTATTTCCAGTTGGTCCAGTTGTCGCGAGATTTCAGAGTCTCGATGACCTCGGGCGCCAGTCGGCCCGGCCGCACGCGGGCGCCGGTGGTCGCGTCGATTGCTGTTGCTGTCATTACAGCTTGTCCTCGGTTCCTGCCGATTGGCGCTGGCCCGCGCAGTCCGGCAAGGTCAGCTATGCCATCGTCGGTACCGCCTTTGGCACCCGAGCACCATGCGGCCTCATAACGTCGTATTCGAGATCCAGGATCGCCCGTCCGTTCATGACGCGAGCTTAACTTTTCTTCGCGCCCGAAGCATGTCATCGTTGCCTAGTCTGCAACAACCGAAAGGAGGTGATCCGATGTCGAGTGAGATCGTCTTGGCTCAGATGTCCGGGTCGCTTTTCGGCTCAGCGGATCGCATCGCCTGAGGTCGAAAGCTGTCACCGCGGGCCCATAGAGCCCGTCTCACGGGGCCGCCCTCTGGGCGGCCCTTTCCGTTTCTTCGGTCCCTGGGCGCGCAACCGCGCCCCGTGCGATCGCTGATGGATTGTGACAATCCGACCACCTGGCCGCTGCCTCCGTCGTAACAGGTGCTGTCGATTTCGCGTGGTAAGGCGTTCCGATGGATCAACGTCGCGATCGGAGGCCTACGTGTCTGCGCAAGCCTATCTCGTGAGGCTCGGCGCGATCCTTGCGGCCGGCGCCATTCTTTATGCCGTGCTCGCGATCGCCGCGGGTCCCCGCTGGACGAGCTTCTACGGCTTCGCGACCGCGGCGCTCGTAACCTGGCCGCTTCTAACGCTGCTTCTCTGGACCCGTCTTCCGCAGGCCGGGCTCTCGCGCTGGTGGACGCTCCTCTACGCCCTCCCGGTGCTCGTGCTGTCGCTCGTGCAGATCGGATACTGGACGTTTTTTTTCACCTATGGCCCAACCAATCCAGCCTTCGGCGTCATTCGAACGGTGTTCCGTGACGCTGCCGGGATTCTTCTGCCGATCGGCGAAATCGCGCTGCTCGCTCTCGTCGCACTTCTATTCTGGAGGGCCGGCCGCACCCCCCAGTCGGGCGCGACGACCGAACGGCGTTGACTACGAGCCTTCGGGCCGCACGCTCACAAGGCCCATTTTCGCGAGGATCGCGACCGCCGAGACGACGGCTGGCGTTTCGATGCCGAGGCGAACCGCCAATTGGGCGACCGTCGCGGGATTGGAGACAAGGCTCGCGACGAGCGCGGCGACCATGTCCTCACGCGGGAGGATCTCGGGCAGGTAGCCATAGAGCGCGTGCCGCGTAAGTTCGGCGTAGCCTTCGCGGCGCGGAATTGCCGCCGTCACTTCCGTCGTTTCGGCGATGTGGGCGCTCGCGTAGTGCCCGAACGTGATCGTGGGATCGAGGAAGGCGGGCGACGACTTCGGCGCACGGGAGAACGCGGCGGCACTGGGTGACGTCCGACGTTCGGCCAGTTCGTCGTACAGCGCCCGGTATCGCGCGTAGATGTGGGACCAGTCGAACTCGGATTTCGCGCGTTCGCGACCAGCCGCCCCCAATCGGCGGCGCAGGTCTTCATCGCTGACGAGTTCCGTCAGACGCGCGACGAGTTCTTCGCGGTCTACGGACACGAGACGGCAGTTGGCGGCGCAGTATTGATCGTAGTTCAGACTGCCGGCCTCGTGCGCGAACGCCAATGCGGAAGCCATGCCGGGAGCGGGCATCGCGGTCTTGACGCGGAATCCATCGATCCCATCGCGCACGGTTTCGCGATAGCCGTCCCAGTCGGAAACGACGACGGGCAAGCCGGCCGCCATGGCTTCCAAGGGCGCGAGGCCGAATGTTTCCTGCACGTTGTCGGAGAGAGACATGAAGATGTCGGCCGCAGCCCAGGAGTGGCCACGCTCGGCGGCATTCTTACCGTTCGTGAAGATCGAACGGACGGACGGCGCGAACGCGGCGGCGCCCGACTTGAATGCGGCCTCGATGCTCTCGTTCGCGAACCATCCGCACTGGACGAGAACGAGCTTGCGCGCCGTCGCGCGCGCGACATCTTCGAGGGCGGCATACATCGCATGGGGATGGGCCTTGGCGTGGAAGCTCAAGCGACCGACGAATAGGACGGCGATTTCTCGATCACGGATTGCGAGGCGACGTCGCGCCTCGGCCCGATCCGCCGGCTTATAGGCAAAGTCGCCAGCGTGAACGCCAAGCGGAATGACGGGCAATGCCGGCTCGGGCGGCTTGACCGGCGTCCCAAAGCGCCAAGCCAGGTAGTCGTGCTCCGCCGACAGGACCTCCCTGACTGTACGGACGACCGCGTCCGACGTGCAGATGAGGGCATCCCACGGCATCAGTGGTGCGCGGGCGAGGGAGACGATCGCGTCCATCGCCGCCTTCGAAGCCGTGGTGTGGGTCACGCCGACAAGGGAATACGCGCTCGGTCCGACGCGCAGCCGAAGAAACGCTTCGGGGTCGAGCACGGGACCGGGGAGATAGATGGCGCCGCAGGCTGCGAGGTCGTGGAAAGAACCGTGACGGATCCAGTGCGCTTCCGCGCGTGCGTCCATGGACTTCACGAGGCGTGCGAAAGCCTCCGCCGACGCGCGGGACGCGGTGACGCAGGCCAGGGGTTCGCCGTGTCGGCCGGATACTGCGGCGCGAAGAAAAGCATTTCCGGCCGCCTGCCGTCCCATCAAACGGGGGCCGTCGAGAACGTAACCGTCCGGCTCGAAAACGATTGCTGCGGCGCGCGCCATGGGCCGCTTCTAAGGTTGTTCGTGCATTGAGGGAAGTGCCGTTTCAATTGCCGGTCCCGGCACGGCCGCGCCGATCCGGCGGTCGTTGGCCCCGATTTCGGATGCGGCCTGCTTCACCAAGACCGACCGGCCTCGCTCGACATATTTTCACCAAGCCGACATGATGGCGTCGTAGTCAGTCACAGCCAAATGGGTTTGGGGAGGAGTTCGCCGTGTTCAATCGTGGGCCTGGTTCCGACAACGTACCACCGAAGCCGCCGACGCCTCTTTCGACATCGCCGCTCGCGCCCTCGGCCACCGGCGGCAACATGCCCTCCGGCCGTCCCATCAGCGCTGCATTCGACCGTTCGTCCAACGCGGCGGGCGGCACGTCGGTCATCGGCACCGACCTCACGATCATGGGCGAAAAGATCATGATCATCTCGCAGAACAAGCTCACGGTCGACGGCGACGTTCACGGCGACATCCACGGGCGGCAGGTGGTCATCGGCGAGGAAGGCTCGGTTATCGGGACCGTTTCGGCGGAATCGATCGAAGTCCGCGGCGGCGTCAAGGGCGCCATCCGGGCCCAGAACGTGACCTTGCATCCGACCGCGCAGGTCGAAGGCGACATCTCGCACTCGACCCTGTCGATTTCGGAAGGCGCTCAATTCGACGGCCGCGTCCGGCGCGCCAAGGACGCTTCGGAGTTGAAGCCCAATCTCGACGTCTCCGCGTTCGAGACGCTCCGCATCTCAGCCCTCGGCAGCAACGGCGGCGGCTGAGGCTCAGGCTGACGTCGTGTGGTCGCGGCGGATCGGTTCTGACACGGCATCAGACTCACAACGGGGCGGTCCAGCGGGACCGCCCTTTTCCTTTTTCCGAGGCTTTTCGATCGACCGCGCGCAGGTCAGCCGTCAGTAGCCACGCCGGCCGGTGATGTTGGCGTCGATGCAGGTCTGCTGGACGCGGATGTCACGTCCAATCAGGGCGCACAGGCGGCGTTTACTGTTAGGATTGTTGCGGATTTCATCGAACGACACGCGGAAGCCATAGCCGCGGGCCACTTCAGCCAGTTGCGCTTCCTGACAATAGGGCGTCGCTATGGGGTTTCCTTGAACAATCTGATAGCCGTTTTGGCAGCGGATCTTCGCGTCCGCCGGATCCGATGAGATTACGCCGACCGCCGCAACGGCGGCCGCCAATATCGCCTTGATGCTCGTCATGTTGCATCCTCCCTGATTGACGTGTGGGCTGGCATCGTCGCTGGTGTCCTGGCCGAGGCACGCACGACCCAACATGCCCAAGGCGCGCGAGCTGATGCCGTTCCAACTGAACGTCGACGTGCGCCGGCAACGGCACGACGTCATCGACCATGCTAGACCCGCTCGGGCTATTTGCCGTTTCACAACGCTGAGATAGAAACGCCGGTCGACAGCGACAACGGGGCAGACGGGAGCTTGATCCATGCGAATGATCTACCATTTCGGCAATGGCGGCCTTTCGAAATGTCCGCCAGACGCCAAAGTCACGGATAGCGCGGTCTGGATCGATCTCCTCAATCCGACTCTCGAGGAGGAGCACGAGGTGGAAGCCTTCCTCGGCCTCGACGTCCCGACACGAGCCGAAATTCGCGAGATCGAGGCCTCGAACCGGTTCTACGAAGAGAACGGCGGGGCGTTCATGACCTGCGTCGTTATGCACAATATAGAGGACCCGGTTCCGCTAACCTCTACGCTGACATTCATCCTCAAGGATCAGCGCCTGATCACCTTGCGGTATTCCGAACCGCGGTCGTTTCCGATTTTCGCTACGCGCGCCGAGAAGGGGGCAGCACCTTGTCAGAGCGGTGCCTTCATCATGATCGGCATTCTCGAGGTTCTCGTCCAGCGCCACGCCGACCTCATCGAGCGTATCCAGGACGAAGTGGAGAAAATTGCTCAGGGCGTGTTCAACCTCAACACGACCCGACGCGACGCCTCGAAGCGGCTCGACGTGCAACTGAGAAAAATCGGCAAGGAAGGCGACCTCGTCTCGCGCATGCTCGAAGCGGCTGCCTCGATTGACCGCGTGCTCAACTTCTTCCACGCCACAGGGAAAAAGCGCGGTTACGACGATCAGATCCTCGATCGGATCACCACGGCGCATCGCGACGTCAACTCGATCATGGAGCATGCGCGCTTCCTGACCAACCGGATCGGGTTCCTAGTCGAAGCAACCCTCGGCATGATCGCGACCGAGCAGAACCAGATCATCAAGCTGTTCTCGGTCATGGCCGTGATGCTGATGCCGCCAACGCTCGTCGCATCGATCTACGGTATGAATTTCGAGTTCATGCCCGAACTCAAGTGGCAGATCGGCTATCCGCTGGCCTTGCTGACGATGCTGGTTTCGGGAATCCTGCCCTACATCTATTTTCGTCGGAAGGGATGGCTGTGACGCCTTCCGTCATCGCGGAACAATGAACTGCCAAGCGACTGCGGCCAGCGCGGTCATGGCGAGCGTCTGCAATATTCCGCGATTGAATCCGAAGAGCAGCGCGAAGGCCAGGACAGAGAGCACGGCCGCACGTGGATCGAGACTGAGGAGATCCGGAAGTTCCATTTGAAGCGGTCCAAAGGACCATTTTCCGACGCTTCGGAACAGCACGTGGAGCGCGAACCAGATCGTCAAGTTCATGATGACGCCGACGACCGCGGCGGTGATCCCGGCCAGCGCCGCCTTCAGCCGGGGCATGCTGTGCAAGCGCTCGACGTAGGGCGCGCCGGCGAACACCCAGAGAAAGCACGGTGCGAACGTCGCCCACAGCGCGACGAAGCCCCCAAGGAGCGCCATTCCGAATTGTGGTTCGCCGCCGTGCCGCCACGCCGCGACGACCGCCACGAACTCGATGACGAGGATCAGCGGTCCGGGCGTCGTTTCGGCAAGGCCCAACGCATCGAGCATTTCGCCCGTCGTCAGCCAACCGTACGTCTGGACGATTTCCTGGGCCAGATAGGTCAGCACGGCATAAGCGCCGCCGAAAGTCACGACGGCGAGCTTCGAGAAGAGCCAGGCGCATTCGGTCAAGACATGTCCGGGACCGGCCCAGGCGCCGATCGCCACGAGCGGCAAGAGCCAGATTGCCAGCCAAAGGGCGATGGTCGTCGCGGTCGACTGCCAGGGAACACGGATCGGCTCCAGGGACAGGGCCGGCGGGGCAGGCGCTGACGTTCCCCGCACGTAACCCACGAGACCGGCCGCGATCACCACCAGAGGGAACGGCACCGCGAATGCGAAAATCGCGACGAACGCCGCAGCCGCCAGCGCCCAGTCGAACGGACCCTTCAAAGCGCGCTTCGCGACCTTCAGCAGCGCCTCGACGACGATTGCGAGGACCGCGGCCTTGACGCCGAGGAAGACTGTCTCGGCGACATCGAGTTGGCCGTATTGGGCGTAGGCCAGCGCCAGGGCGAGGATCAGCGCCGCGCCCGGGAGTACGAACAGCAGGCCTGCCGCAAGTCCGCCCGCGATGCCGTGGAGGCGCCAGCCGACGTAGGTCGCGAGTTGCATCGCCTCGGGACCGGGGAGCAACATGCAGAAGTTCAACCCTGTCAGGAAGCGCTGCTCGTCGATCCAGCGCTTTTCGTCGACGAGGATCTTGTGCATCAGCGCGATCTGGCCGGCGGGCCCGCCGAACGAGACGAAGCCGATCTTCGCCCACGTGGGGAGTGCTTCGGCGAACGAGGGATTGCTGACGGCGTCGGTCATTTAAATTGATCTCTTCCCCAAGCCCAACGCGGATAGCTCAACGATTTGACAGCGGCAATCGGCTCGAACCGAGAATTGCGATCACGACAGACAATCTTGCGCTGCAGCACGGACTTTGTGCGCCGCATTTCTGCCTTTTTTACAAATGCTTCCGAAGACACCTTGAGGTTGAACATCTGCGACTTGCCGACGCGGATCGCTCTTTTGCTCGTGATGCATTTATAAGATATTTCAGTGGGTTATCTGAATTTTTCTGTACGTCGTTCAGTCTCGTGGGTTGACCGACGTTCCGGCCGATGCTTCGGTCGCGGCGCCAGACAGGATGGTTGTAACAACTCCTGAAACATATAGGCGGCTTCGAGCGTTCTGGCCTCGCGCTCAGGTCAGGTCTTACGACGTGAGACCGCTGCCAGTTGCCCCGACGGCACTCGCCGTCGCGCCGCCCCACCCCGGGCGTAGGCCATGTTCGAACGTGCAGTCAGCTGCACCCGGTCTCGGCTTTCCGGCATTCGACCTCGAGAGACGCCGCCCTGGACGATGGAGATGAGTACGATGAGACTTCTGATTGCTGCGGTTGTTGCCGCATTCGCGTTCTCGCAGGCCCCCGTCGCGGAGGCCGCCCGCTGGGAGTGCATGGGACCGGCGGCTTCCTGCGCCAGCGCGAAGCCCGTCAAGGCCGCCAAGCAGCACTACAAGTCAGCCAAGAAGGCCGGTGCCTACAAGAAGGCCGCTTACAAGACCGGCAAGTCCAAAAAGTATGCCTCTAAGAAGGTGTCGAAGAAGGTCTATTCGGGTGGCGGCGCGTTCAGCGGCATCGCCTCCTACTATTGGCAGCCCCAGCGCGTCGCGTCGGGCGGCTGGTTCAACCCCAACGCCATGACGGCCGCGCATAAGACCCTGCCGTTCGGCACCGTGGTCCGCGTGACGAACCGGAACAACGGCCGCTCGGTGACCGTGCGCATCAACGACCGTGGCCCCTACATCAAGGGTCGCGTGATCGACCTTTCGAAGGCCGCCGCCAAGGAAATCGGTATGACGGGCTCCGGTATCGCGCCGGTGTCGGTTTCTGTCATCGGCCGGGGCTGATCCACTCGCAAGAGTTGACGTCATGAGCAATGGGGCAGGACAGGGCCAAAAGGCCCGCCTGCCCCTATCTGTTTTCGCACGTCGGGAATCGGGGTAGTGGAAAGCCCATCATGCGAACCACGCAGACCCTTCTCGTGGCGCTCGGCACGATGCTGGGCGCGATTGCTCCCCTCGCGGTCCTGCCCGTTCTGGCCAACGAAGACCTTGCAGGACAGGTTTCGGCCGATGTCACGGTCTCGGCCTGGCGGACGCGCGTTATCCGCGCGCCGGAGCCGGTCGATGCAGGCTGGACCGCGGTCGTCGAGGCGCGGCGGCAGCCTGCAGGACCGGAGCTTGAAACGGCGAGCCTCGGCGGGGTGGCGAAGCGCGCTCCGCACGCGCTCAATGGCATCGCATCCTATTACTGGCAGGAACAAAAGACGGCCTCGGGCGAAATGTTCGACCGGCGCGCGATGACGGCGGCGCACCCGACACTGCCGATGGGGACAAAGGTCCGCGTCACCAATCTCGCGAACGGCCGGAGCGCTATCGTCCGCATCAACGACAGGGGCCCGTTCAAGCCCGGCCGCGTGATCGACGTCTCGGAGGCGGCGGCTGATACGCTCGGCATGCGGCAGGCCGGCCTGACCAAGGTCAAAATCGACGTCGTTTCGCCCTGAGTTGGTGATGGGGCATTGACGTCCGGCAGCGGGTTTGCTCAGACCGTTGATAGTGACCGAGCCGCCCGGACACGCCGAAAAATGACGCCGCCGACATCGCGCAGGCTACCCTTCTGGCGCACGGTCATCGACGCCCACGTCGAGACGATCGGGCTCTTTCCGCTACTGGCTCGGGTCGCATGGCCGTGGCTCGCTGTTCTCATGCTGGTGATGTCGGCGCTCTACTGGCTGCTCTGGCCGCTGGAGCAGGCCATCGTCGCCAACGGCGGGACCGGTTCCTACGCCATGCTGATCTTGCCGACATTCGTCCCGCTCATGATCGGGGCGTTCGTCGCCGTCCCCTGGCATCGCGCGCTTCTCAAGGGCGAAGCGATCTCGTCGATGACGGGCTTGCGCCTCATGCCCATCGCACTGCGCTATTTCGGCTGGACGAGCTTCTTCGCGATGTTTCTCATGGGGCCGCTCATTGCCGGCTACGTTTACGCGGATATTTCGGCGTCATTCGCGGGTGCCATCAGCGCCGACATCGACAGCCCCAGCACGGGCGGGCCCAGCACGGACGGGACGGCTGCGAGCCTTGTGGGCGGGTCTGCGCCTTGGCTCGACGGACCCGCCATGATCGTCGGAATCATGCTCACGATCTTCGGACCCTTGGCGCTCTGCATGTTTATTCCAACGCGGCTCACGCTCATGCTGCCCGCCATCGCCGTCGGGGCAGCCGAACCCGACCCGAGCGCCATCTGGAAGGCAACCCGCGGCAATTTCTGGCGTCTCTACCTCGGGGGGCTCTTGGCGCTCCTCATCCCGGTCACACTCATGCTGTTCCAGACCGCCGTCGAAGCGCCGCCCGCGACGCGCGGCGCGTTCATTGCGAGTTCGATCATGACCGACATGATCCTGTTCCTCGCGGGCATGGTTGAGGTGACGTTCCTGTCGATCGCCTATCAGCGCCTGGTGCTCGATCCGGGACTTCCGGAAACCAAGCCGGCCCAATGGCCCTTGGCAACGACCGATAAATTCCCGTAACGTCCGGCAAAATCATATCTCGCGATACCGGTCGACATGACGTCCAAGCGGAATTCAGACTCGGTTCCCACCCGCGCCGCCGCCGTGCAAATGCTGAAGACCGCACTGGTCGAGCGGAAGATGACGCAGGCGGAACTTGCCGACGCGGCCGAGTGCCACGAGAAAACCGTTCAGAACTTGATGGGTGGGCGAACGGTTCGCGACCAGACGCTGTTCGATGTCGCGATGGTTCTGGGACTCGATTACGCGCGCCTCAAAGAGCTGTGGTTTGGTGCGATGCCCGTCGCGCAGCCGATGGAACTCAAGGGCGAGGGTGGTCTCGTCGCCCCGGTCTACATGGGCGCCTACACACGCGCCGCCGTCGACCAGTACATCGGCAGCTACCTGACGCTCCGGCCGTCGTTCACGAAACCCGGCGTCGTCGTCGCGTACCGCACGGACGTTGTCTGGGACCCTGAATGGCCAAGTCTCCTGTTCGAGGAACGCGAGCGCCCCGACCAGCCATTCTCGCATCGCGGGCGGCTCTACATCCCGTCGTCGTCCATGTTCATTCATCTGGTCTCGCTGACCAAGGGCGCGATGCGGATGGTGGTCGTTTCCCAGCTCGACACCCAGGGCGAGATGCGGGGACTAATCACGACGCTCAACAAGCAGGGGCGCTTCTTCGTCCCCGTATCGGCGCCGATCGTCTACATGCTGCGCGTGGACTTCAAAGACACCCCGTTGGGCGAGATCGGGCCCGGTTCCGCGGCGCATGAAGTCTACACCCAGATCCTCGATCAAACGGTTGCCGACGGTTATGCGAAGCTCGTCTCGCCGTAAGTGACGAGCGATCCGAATTCGCCGTGCCGTGCTCAGGTCCGCCGCTGCTCGATGCCGTTCGAAGCGCTCTGCTTCATGTCCGCCCGTCGTGCGGTCGCGCTGGCCCGGCGGCGTTCCTCGGGTGCAACTTCGAAGCTGGCCGATCGGATGCCCTCGAAATGCGCGCGCAAATCGACGGTCGACCGGCGGCCAACGTCGCGCCGATGGGTCTTGATCCAGCGGTCGGCTTCAAGCCGGCCACCATCATAGAGCAACGTGATCAGCGCGAGGTCAGGCTTCATCTTGGAATCGTCGCTCAACGTGCCAGTGTAGGGCGCGGCTTCGACGATATGAAAGCGGTGCTGAGCTAGCGGGCGAAGGCGGCCGATGCGCGAGCGGACGCTGCCGCGCAGCGCCTCGCGCGCGGTTTCGATCGTCTCGACGTCGCGGATCAGCGGCGCGTTGAACGTCAGGCGGTTCATGTGCGCCTGGATCTCGCGGGCGCCCGTCGGCGTCCCTTCCTTCTTCAACGGCGAGAGCTGCACGATCAAGGTATCGGGGACCGGGCTCTCCATGGCCAACGTTACGAGGTCGGGATTTGCGGAGAAGCCGCCATCCCAGTAGGCGACGCCATCGATCTCAACGGCGTGATGGATCATCGGCAAGCAGCAGGAGGCCAACACGGCCTCGACGGAGATCTCATGGCGGCGAAAGAGCCGCGCGTGCCCCGAGGCGACTTCCGTCGCGGCGATCAGGAGTTCGATCGGCGACCGCTCGCGAATAGCGCCAAAATCGATGCTCGACGCGAGGAGGCTCCTCAGGGGATCGAAACCGAGCGGATTGAACTCGTAGGGAGACCAGAGCTGCGCCACGGACGCGAAGGCGCTCGATCGGCTGAGCGAGAACAACAGCGGGTTCAGGCGCACGAGGTCGGGAAGGCCCGCCCGATGGACGGCGTCCCAGATCTCGCGCAGCTTCGCGCGCGCTTTGTCCCGGCCGCCGTCTGCCAGACCCGCGGCCACGGCGACGGCGTTGATCGCACCGGCACTCGTTGCGCTGATCCAACCGATTTCGAGCGACGGCTCCTCGAGCAGCCGGTCCAAAACGCCCCAGGTGAAAGCACCGTGCGTGCCGCCGCCCTGAAGCGCCAAGTTGATGCGGCTGCGCTTCCGAAAGATTGTCAATGCACTACCCCGCTTGCCCTTGCCGGTATTCAATCACACCGGACGTCAGGACTTTGGCACGAGGCTTGGACCCTATGATGTCAGTGCGGCCATGGGCAGCACAGCTGGCACTCCGTCGATGCAGACCAGCTTTGCGCGAATGCCGTAGGCTCGCGACAAGTTGTCCTCCGTGATGACATCCGTGGCCGAACCCCAGGCCAACGTTGCCCCATCCTTGAGCAACAGCACGCGATGGCAGTAGCGGAGCGCCATGGAGAGGTCGTGCAGCACGACAACGACGGCGCGATCGCGAGCCGCAATACCCGACAGCGTTTCGAAGAGACGCAATACGTGCTCGGGGTCGAGACCCGCGGTCGGCTCATCGGCCAGAAGAACGGGCGCCTCCTGCGCAAGCGCGCGCGCCAGCAGAACACGCGCGCGTTCACCGCCTGACAATTCGGTTACGGGCCGATGGCGAATGCCTGCGAGTTCCATCGTCGCGATGGCGTTCTCGATCGCGATCCGATCGCGCGGGCTGTCCGCGGCTGCCGACGTCACGCGATGGGGCAAGCGCCCCAGTGCCACAATCCTTTCGACCGACAGCGGCCAATGCACGACGCGATCCTGCGGGACGTAAGCAATATGCCGGCCGATCTCGCGGCGGTCTAATGCGCGCAGTTCGCGATCACCAAGCATGACGTTGCCCGCGCCAGGATCGCGAAGCCCCGCGAGTGCGCGCATCAGCGTCGACTTGCCGGCGCCATTCGGGCCCGCGATGGCGACGAACTCGCCGGGAACGGCGGCGAAATCGACGCCCGACAACACGCTGCGCCTGCCAAGGCTCATCGAAAGCGCGCGACAGGTGAGCGTCGGACCTGGGGTCATGGTGCCAAGTCCCTTCGGAGCCTCAGGACCAGCCAGAGGAAGAACGGCGCGCCGACGAGCGCGGTCAGGACACCAAGGCGGAGTTCTCCCAAGGGAGAGATAAGCCGAAGGCCCACATCCGCCAGCAACACGAGCGCAGCGCCACCAAATAGACTAGGCACCAGGAGACGGCCCGGCTCGTTTCCGAGCCACGGCCTCAGGACATGCGGCACCACGAGACCGACGAACGAGATCGCGCCGGTCACCGCTGTCGCCGCTCCGACAGCGAGTGCCGTTCCGCCGACGACCTGCCAGCGCAGTCGCCCGGGATCGACGCCGAGGTTCTGGGCTGCGTCTTCGCCGAGCGTCAAGGCGTCGAGTGCGGTCGCCGTCGACAAGAGGAACACGATGCCGAGAAGGATCGCCGGGGCCGCGATCCAGACATGCACGAGGCTGCGGTCGGACAATGAGCCCATGAGCCAGTAGAGCATCTCGGAAACCGCGAACGGATTGGCTGCTAGATTGAGCGCGAGCGAGGTCAGCGCGCCCGAGAGGCTCGAGATCGCCACGCCGGCGAGGATCAGGGTCACTGATGAAGATCCGGCGCCGGCTAACATCACGAGCAGCAGTGTCGCGATGCCCGCGCCGACAAGACCGGCGAAGGGGAGTGCGGCCGCGGCGACTCCGGCGATCCCCGTATGGATCGCGATTACTGCGCCGAGCGCTGCACCGCCCGAGATCCCGAGGATCCCGGGTTCGGCCAGCGGATTTCGCAGATAGCCTTGCAGCACCGCGCCCGCGAGGCCGAGGGCCGCGCCGACGAGGAAGCCCAGAATGGCGCGCGGCAGACGAACTTCGAACAGGATCGTGCGCGCGGCATCGGCGCTGCCGGGCAGGCCTGCTCCGTCGGCGCCGATCGCCAGGGACAGGAGGAATGCGGCGATGGCCAGCCCCGCCAAGGCCAAATCCTTGCCGTGCGTCACTTGAAACTCCCGGCATCGCGGCCGAGGGTGCCGGTGGCTGCGAGCCTCTGGCGCGCGGAGGCGAGGCGCGCGACGGCATCGATGATACGCGGTGTGCCGCACAGCCATTCCGCCATGGGGATGTGAACCGCGGGTCGCGTCGTCGCGAGATCGCGGAAGGCCGGATGGCGAAGATTGTCGGCGAGGATAGTGCGGTAGTTGCTCGCGGCATTCGCAAGCACGATCACATCGGGCGGCGTCGCGACGAGCGTTTCGAGCGAGACGCGCCCGGTCGGTCCACGCGCGACACGGCCGGCGAGATTGTCGAAGCCTGCCGTCGTCAGGATGTCGTCGACGAGACTTCCCGGACCCGATGCGATGCTGTTCACCTGCATGGCGACCGCCGTCGGGCGGGGACCGGGCCGTTCCGTCTCCACGCGGATCGCGGCCAGCCGTTCCTTGAACTCGGCGATCATAGCGGCACCGCGCTCGGCCTCGCCCGAGGCCATTGCGATGACCTTCACCATCTCCTCGATACCCGCCATGTTCGACGCCATCGGCACGATGACGACATTGCGCCCGAGACGGCGCAGGAGATCGACCGTCGCGGGTGTCGTCCACTCGCCCGCGAAAATGACATCGGGATCGAGGTTCAAGACCTCTTCGGCCGAGCCGGAGACGGCCGGGATGCCGCGTGCTTCACGATGAAGAACGGACATCGAGGGATCCGTGGCGAGAAAACTCAATCCCGCGATCCGCTCGCGGGGAACGAGGTCGAGCAGCACCTGATCGACACAGAGGTTGAGGGACACGATACGCCGGGGCGGCGCGATGGGAGCGCGTGCGCCCGTCATCGTCGCCGCCACAGCTTCGACGCCCGTCTCGGGTGCAAGCGAACCCGCGCCCGCTCCGAAGAGAGCGAGGGCCGCAAGACCGGTGATCCAGGCGCTCACATCGCGCATTCGCTCATCGACCTCCGCCGGCGGCCCACGCGCGCGTCGCCGGCTCTTCGTAGGTGAAGCGGACGCCAGCATAGGCGGCGAGATCGGCCGTCTCGTAGCCGAACACTTCCTGGTAGTCCTCCTTCAAGGCATTTTCGACGCGACCGTAAATTTCCACGCCTGGCGCCAGCTGGTAGCTCGCCGCGACGTTGACGAGCCAATAGCTGTCGAGTGTCACGAACTCCGAACCGAAGAATACGGGCGGCGGCAGATTGAGGAACGCGAGATCCGGCGTTTCGCCATTGTAGATGGCGGCGACATTGAGCGTTCCGCGACCCTCTAGGAAGACGTAGTTCACGTCGAACCGCGCGGCATGCTCGGGACGGCGGATCTCGGCCAGCCCGCTCGAATCTTCCGAGTTGAGCCACGTGTATGCGGCGCCGACCGTGACATCCGTCGTGACCAGCGCGCGGCCGGCCACCTCGATGCCGCGCCGTTCGCTTTCGCCCTCGAGATTGACGAGCGTGTTGCCGAACCCGACGATCTCGTTCTCGAGGTTGGCTTCGAAGTACGTCACGTCGATGGTCGCGCGGCCAGCGATGACGGAGAATTCGACACCGGCGTCCCAGCTGACGCTCTCTTCGGGTGTCAGGTCCGGGTTGCCGACGAATGTGCCGAGAATGGAGCCGTACTGCTCGAACATACCGGGGAGCGCGACCGCTGTCCCGACGCTTGCATGAGGACGAATGCCGATTTCTTTCACATCGACCGACACGCCTGTTTTCCAGGTCGTGAAGTCCTCGAAGCTGTCGTTGTCCTCGTGCCGGATGCTGGCGATCGGGAAGATGCGATCGAAGAGTTCGCCGCGGTACTCGGCGGCATAGGCGACGCGTTCACGCTCACGCTCGAGATTGTCGGTGAAGAATGCGCTCGGTGTGAACGTCTCGTTCTCTTTCTCGGCGAGACCGCTCACAGTGTTCCGGAGCCCGATGCCATCCAGCCCGAAACGCGCTGTCGCGAGATAGTAATACCGATCGCGATGATTGTCGTAGGTGGCGTCGTCGAAGATGCCAGCATCGGCCCGGTCGTAGCTCGAGAAGGTCGAGTCGTTGAAGTTGTACCCGACGACGTGGGTGAGCGCGCCGCCAAGCGTGTCCCACGTAAGCTTGCCGCCGCCGAGCCAGACGACGGCATCGCTTTCGTTGGCGGAATCGACGGCCGTCTGGCGCATGCCGACAGGGCCGGTGAACGAGTCGTAATCTGCGAGCGTCGCCGTGCGGCGCAGATTGAAGTCGATGCTGATGCCTTCGACGATCGAAACACCTGAGCGAATATTGAACCCGCTGCGGCGGAACCCGTCCTCTTCGTCGCCTTCCGGCGCGATATTGAAGCCATCCGTCTCGCGATAGCTGACGCTGCCTGCGAAATAGCCGCGCTCGTTGCCGGCCGAGACGCCGCCCGTTACGTCGCGCGTGCCGAAGCTGCCGCCTTCCACGCGACCGCGGAACGTCAAAGGCCCTTTGCCGCCCCGCGTGACGATATTGATGACGCCGCCGATGGCGCGCGATCCGTAAAGGCCCGACTGCACGCCTCGAATGACTTCAATCCTCTCGATGTCGTCAGCCGACAGGTTCGAGAAGTCGAATTCTCCGCTGTTGGTGTCGTTGGCCTCGACGCCGTCGATAATGACGAGAGTGTGGTTGCCTTCGGCGCCGCGCAGACGCACCTGCGTCAGCTGCCCGCCGCCGCCCGACGACCCGACGTGCACGCCGGGCATGCTGCGGAGCGCGTCAGCGGCATTGCGGATCTGGCGGGCGCGCAACTCGGCGCCTGTGATCACGCTGATCGGTGTCGCGAGCTTGCGGGCTTCGATTCCGCCCGCAATGTCGTCGCTTTCGGCCGTGACGGGCGGCGCGCTCTCTGCCGGCTGTGCCGTTCCCGCCGCTTCGCCCGCGCCGCCGGACGAGTCCGATGACGATGGGGAGGCTGATTGCGCGGCATCGCTCGACGTCGATTCTGTCAACGCGCCGCCGCTCTTCTTCTTGGCGCTCTTTGCTTCGAGTGTCGCGCCATCGACGACGATTTCCGGCAAGGCCGTCGCGTCACTCGCGGCCATTTCCTGAGCTGCGAGGGGGGATGCGAGGAGGGCCGACGTCAGGATAAGCGCGAGCGTCGAACCGGATTGCCTGAGATGGTGAGTTTGAATTGCCATTGCTCTACTCGTAGCGGTTGCTGCGAGAGCGACGGCGGACGGTGATCAATTGCGGCGGCGACGCGAGGTCGCTAGCCGCAGTTCGACCGGTCGATTGTCAGGAACGTTCCTGGCACCCGCGCATGTCCGACGCTGCCCCCCAAAGGTTGCACATCAGCCGCCACTACGGGTCTTCCGCTCCTCCGTGCGCCCCGCACGATGGATGGGCAGCATGTGCCGGCAGGTCTCCTGGCTTGCGGTTCAGACGCTCGGCTCCAGCCTTCCCGTCAGCCCCGATGGTGCCGACAGTGGCATTTGTGGAGTGAGCTCACCGCTTACAGTTGCGGGGGCAGCCTCGGCTTTGGGCCTTGCGGCCCGCACCGTGTTCCCTTTTCACCCGCGGACCCGAGGGCCCGCGGAGACCGGTACAGCTCCGATGTGAACCTCAGGGGTCAATGTTGTCAAGTTTTCACAGTTGTCTGGTCTCAACCTGTCGCGGGGCTGTGACGCGCACGCTCGCTGGTCCAGCCAAAGGAGAACAATGCCGATCTCCATTCTCGGCCGAGAAAGCTGGCCATCGGGCGCGGCGAACGAGGACCGGGCGGGCGCGCGCGGCGCCTACGCCTGGGTCATCGACGGGGCGACGGACGTCGTCGAAGATCGCCTTACGCCGGGGCCGACCGATGCGGCGTGGTTCGCGGAAGCCCTCGACCGGGCGATGGCCGCGCGGGCGCTGTCCTACGATGGCGATATGGCGCTGCTCCCTGCGACCCTCTCGTACACGCTCGACAGCGCGTTCCGCGCCGTCGCGCTCAGGGAACCCGCGGGCGTCGAGGAGCATCCGTCGGCCGCGTTTCTCGCTTTGCGGCTTGTGGGCGAAAGGGCCGAATATGTGAGCGTCGGGGATTGCGCACTCATCGCGCTCAGTGCCGGCCACGTGCACCTTGTCGGCGTTGAGCACGATGGCGCGGGCGACAAGTGGGTGGCGGACGAGATCCGCGCGCACAGGGCACGCCTTCCGGACGTCGAACCCGCCGAAGCGCGGCGCGCACTCTGGTCGAAGCTCCGTGCGGCGCGGCGGCGGATGAACGCGCCCGACGGCTACGGCGTCGTCTCGATCACGCCGCCGCCCAAGGCGTTCGTGAAAACCGGTCGCTTTGCGATCGGCGACGAGACGATCGTTCTCATCGCAAGCGATGGATTGATGCGGATCGTCGACGTCTTTCGCCGCTACGATCCGCATGCGCTGTTGCGAGCGGCTGCAGAACGCGGCCTTTCCGAACTTCTTGCGGAATTGAGAGCGATTGAGGACGCGGACCCCGATGGTGTCGAATTTCCGCGCGCGAAAACATCAGACGACGCGACAGGATTGCTGGTGCGACTGACGGCGGGCTGACATGAGTCAATGAGGGACGAGTTTCGTTCTCGCCAGTTCGACGATCTCCGTGGACGTCGAACCCAGTCCGCGCACGATCTTGGTCAATTCTACATGCGCCCCGATGCGCGTGATCGCGAACAAATAGTAGCGCGCGCGCGGTTCGCGGCCGTGGGTTGTCCTGGCCGATCCAGATGGCACGCCGATGATCGGTACCGGCCCGTCGACGCCATCGAGCCACGTGACCATCTCGGTATGATTGTGGCCATGCAGGACGAGGTCGACACGATGGCGGGCGAGTCCTTCGGTGAGGGCGTCAGCATCGGCAAGCGCGCGGCGGCGCGGG
Source organism: Hyphomicrobium sp. (assembly GCA_033765145.1). Taxonomy (GTDB): domain Bacteria; phylum Pseudomonadota; class Alphaproteobacteria; order Rhizobiales; family Hyphomicrobiaceae; genus JAGVSR01. The sequence goes on from JANRIH010000020.1 coordinate 52,448, forward strand.
GCGAGACCCGGCAACGGTGGATGATGGATCAGCACGACGCGGATCAGTCCCGGCTCGGAGAGCACGCTCAAACAGCGATCGAGCCGCTCGATCTGGCGCGCCCCGAGCCGGCCGGCGGCGATGAAGGGGCGGGTCGGCACGGCCGAGTTCAAACCGATGAGAACGACGGGACCGCGCCGCCGGACGAAGGGAAAGGCGTGGTCGGTCGCATCGATATCGCCGGTCAGAAAGGGAGACCACGCCTCGATCAACGCAGCTTCGCTGCCCTCGCCCGTGTAGATGTCGTGATTTCCTGGAACGACGGAAACGCGATCAGGAGACCCAAGACTCTCGAGCCAGGTTCTTGCGTCATGATACTCGAACGGCAGACCGAGATTGGCGAGGTCGCCGGTAACGGCGACGTGGTCGGGCTTCTGTCGCACGATGTCGGCCGCGACGAGATCGGCAACGGCGCGGCTGTGGATATGATTGCGGCTCCGCGCCCAGTTCAGGAGGCCGAGGCCGCGCTTCACATTGAGGTCGCCGAGCGCAATGTCTTCGACCTTGGTCATATGGAGGTCCGAGACGTGTGCGAGCAGGAATTTGTTCGTCATCGGGGTCCTCGACGTCCTGTGGCGGCCGATTAGCACAGCGCGCGCCGGCGTGCTTGCCAAAATGAGGCGAGAAACCGGACAGTCGAAACAGTCGCAACCTGGACAATGATCGCATGGGCCACGTCTCGCTCATAACGCGCCTGTTTCAAGCCTACTGGCGCTGGACGCGGACCGTGACCCTCGGCGTGGCGGCGATCGTGCTCGATCGCGATGGGCGGGTTCTCCTCGTTCAACGACGCGACGAGCCCATCTGGCGAATGCCGATGGGGCGTTCACCGAAATCCGAGACCGCGAGTGAAGCCCTGGCTCGCGTTCTCGCACAGGACTTCGGTCTCATTCCAGACGGCGCGCCCGAGCTCTTTGCACTCTACAGGAGCGTGTCCGAGCCGACCGTGGACCACGTCGCGCTGTTCGTCGTCCGCGGAACGACCGGAACAATTCGTCCGGCGCACGGGACCGCGCATGCGTACTTTGCGCCGGACGCACTCCCACCCGACACCCATCCGGCCGTCGCGGCCCGGCTTTCCGAATTGGCTCGCGGAACGGCGGACAGCGAAAGCTGGTGAGCGGCCGACGGTCCCGATTGTCTATATGTTCGGCTGGCCACGTGACGCAGTGGACCCGATCCCATGCTTCATGTAATCGCCAAGACGCGAACAGGACAGGCTTTCGACCGCATGACACTTCCCATCGCGATAGAGACCATCACGACGCGGGCCGCCACGCCGGACGACGAAGCCGCCGTGTCAGCTCTTCATGCACACGTATTCGGTCCGGGCCGTTTCGCCCGCACGGCGTACCGTGTCAGGGAAGGCGCCAGCGATCATCAGCGGCCGTTCTCGACGTTCTGCCGGATCGCCGAACGCACCGACGGACGCCTCGTCGCCGCATTGAAGATGACGCCCGTTGCCATCGGAAATGCCACGGGCGCTCTGCTGCTCGGACCGCTTGCGGTTGATCCCGATTTCGCAGGACAAGGCTACGGCCGGCAACTCGTCGGGGAAGTGATCGAGGAAGCCCGCGCGCAAGGCCGGGACATCGTCGTCCTCGTCGGAGACGAACCCTATTACGGCCGCTTCGGTTTCAAGCGCGTGCCCTATGGCCAGATCCGGCTCCCCGGTCCGGTCAACGTCGACCGCATTCTCGCCGTGGCGCTCAACGAAGGCGCGCTCGATCGCTATCGCGGCCTCATGACGGCGCTCTGAAGCTGCTGTTACAGCATTTCGAGACGTTCGAGCGTTTCGGGTATGCGGGACTTCAATTGGAAAAAGCCTCGCTTCGCGTGGGGCCAGAATGCGGCATCCCACGGCCGCCGCAATTCGGAGAGGGTGAGACCTGTTCCGGCCAGATCCGAGACCAAATCATCAATCGTCGTCCGCGCGGGGCCGACCGGAACTTCTGCGATGACCATGCGATCAGTGCCAGCCTTCCGTGCTGCTAGACGCAGCGCCGCAACGGCATCTTCTCCGACGCGCACCACCGGCACCTTGAACGCGCGTTCGGCGCGCGCGGCCGCGTCGTCGAGTGCGGCCATGCGGAACGCGACGACGTTGGGCGCCAGATCGCGATACGTCGTGTCGGGCGGCAGGATTGCGACCGCCTTCACGCTCTTGGCTGCCAACGGCAAACTTTCCGGCGCGAGATCATTCTCTCCAACGAGGAGAACGACAGGCGTATCGGGCGCCACGTTCAAGGGCGTTCGCAGGCGCGACGCTTCGGGGATAGCGGCACCATCGAGCGGAGCCGGCGTTTCGTTCAACTCACCCGTCACGTCGAAGCGGCCATCGGTGAACTTCCGGATGTTGCTCGCCTCAGCCACATAGTGTTTGCCAGGCGTGTGCAGTCCCGCCACCCAGCGCCAGGACAGGGTGTTCGACGCGGGGTCGCCATCGAGCAGATGGCGGTAGAAGTAGTCGGCCCCGAGCGTCCACGGCAGACCGAGGGTGAAAATCCAGATCGACGCGAACCACATTCGTGCGTGATTGTGGAGGTAGCCTGTTTCCGCGAGTTCGCGCGACCAGATGTCGAAGGCCGCGATCCCCGTCGTGCCGCGCTCGGCATCGGCCAGCATGTCACGGCGTTCGGGTTGGCGCGCAACTGAGGCCCGGTCGAAGTTCAGTTCGTCGAGGTACGCGGTCCAGATCGACGGTCGATGCTCGAGCCAGCCTTTCCAATAGGTCCGCCAGCAGATTTCCTCGACGAACTTCTCGGCCGCCGAAATCCTATGGCGGCCGAGCACGGCGCGCACCACTTCCGCTTCCGTGACGAGGCGATGCCGAATGTAGGGCGAGAGCACTGAAACGTTGGTGCGATCGCGAGGTCCGCGATCGTAGTTCCGATCCCGGGAATAGGCGCTGGCGGCACGTGGCAGAAAGGTCTCGAGGCGAGAGAGTGCCTCGGTTCGCGTGGCAGGTATCATCGGCAGATCGTCTTTTATCAATTATCCGACGAAGGGGTCCTTCATGAGAATGGTGTCGTCACGTTCGGGACTCGTCGAAAGGAGCGATACGGGACAACCGATCAGCTCCTCGATGAACCGGACATACTTCACGGCTTGCGCCGGGAGTTCGGCCCAGCTTCGTGCGCCGCGCGTCGATTGCGACCACCCCTCGAACGTCTCGTAGATCGGCTCGATCCGCGATTGCGCATTCTGGCCGGCTGGAAGTCGCTCGATCCGCTCTCCATCGAGACGGTAGCCGACACAGACCTTGATCTCGTCGAACCCATCCAGCACGTCGAGTTTCGTCAGCGCGATGCCGTCGATACCCGAGACTTTGCAGACCTGGCGCACGAGCACGGCATCGAACCAGCCGCAGCGGCGCTTGCGGCCTGTGACGGTGCCGAATTCGTGACCGCGCTCGCCGATGCGCTCGCCGATCGCGTCCATGAGTTCGGTCGGGAACGGCCCCGATCCGACGCGAGTCGTGTAGGCCTTCGCAATTCCGAGCACATAGCCGACCGCGCGCGGACCCATCCCGGAGCCCGTCGCCGCCTGCGCCGCCACGGTGTTGGACGACGTGACATAGGGATAGGTGCCGTGGTCGATGTCGAGCAGCGCACCTTGCGCGCCTTCGAACAGGATCTGCTTTCTCTGCCGCTGCGCCTCGTCGAGCAATTCCCACGTGACGTCCATGAAGGGCAGAATGCGCGGCGCAACGTCCTCGAGTTCGGCCATGAGCTTCTCTTTCGAGATGAGCTCCTTGCCGAGGCCGGTCCTCAGCGCGTTGTGATGGACGAGAATGCGATCGACCTTGGAGCCGAGCGTCGCGATGTTGCGGAGGTCCTGCACGCGGATGGCGCGACGCCCGACTTTGTCTTCGTAGGCGGGGCCAATTCCTCGGCCCGTGGTTCCGATCTTGCCGGCGCCCGCAGCCTCCTCGCGAATTACGTCGAGTTCGCGATGGAGCGGAAGGATCAGCGTCGCATTCTCAGCGATGCGGAGATTGTCCGGAGTGATCGCGACGCCCTGCGCGCCAAGGCGCTCGATTTCCTGGCAGAGCGCCCAGGGATCGATGACGACGCCGTTGCCGATGACGCCAAGTTTCCCGGGCCTCACAACCCCGGAAGGAAGAAGCGAAAGCTTGTAGGTGTTCTCGCCGATGACCAGAGTGTGGCCGGCGTTGTGGCCGCCCTGGAAGCGAACGACGACATCGGCGCGTTCCGACAGCCAGTCCACGATCTTGCCTTTGCCCTCGTCGCCCCACTGAGCGCCGACGACCACCACATTGCCCATTGCGTTCCTCTGACAAACTGCGGCCCCGGTGCCATCGCCCAGGGCCGGACTTTTTTCCGTCTCTCGGACGCTTATAGCCCAGATTCCGCCGCGCCCAAGCCCCCTCCAACCCGGCAAGGTTCCCCATTGCTCTGATTCGGAATTGCCGCTAGAGGCCTCCGGGCCGCGCCAGACCAGGTCTCAATGTTTCAAGCGCTCACCAAGCCGACCTCGCCGCAAGCCGTCGTCCTTCTCACGCTGACGATGTTTCTCTGGGCGGGAAACCATGTTCTTGGCCGGTGGGCGGGGGACCATATCCCTCCGATGACGCTCGCGTTCTTCCGGTGGGGTATCGCGGGGGCGCTGATGCTGCCACTGGCCGCGGCCGATCTCAGGCGCGATTGGCCCGTGATCCGGGCCAACCTCCCGCTCATGCTCGTGCTGTCCGTGCTCGGGAGCGGCGTCTACAACACGCTGCAATACATCGCGCTGACGAGCACGACGGTCTCGAATGCGGCCATTATCAATTCCTGGGCCCCGGTTTTGATCGCGCTGCTCGGGGCCGCCGTTTTCCGCGACCGCATCCGGCCCGTACAATTCGCGGGGATTGCATTGTCCCTTGCGGGCGTGGCCGTCGTCATCCTGCACGGCGAGTTCGAGCGGCTGGCCACGCTCTCGTTCAATCGCGGCGATCTCGTCATGATCATAGCGACGGCAATCTGGGCGCTCTACACGACGCTCCTGCGATACCGGCCCGCGATTTCGACGCTCAGCTTCGCGGCATTCACCTTCGCCGTCGCCGGTCTCGTCAACCTGCCGCTCGCGGGCTACGAGTATGCGGCGGGTCTCGAGATCCGGTGGTCATGGGCGGTTTTGGCCGCGATCTTCTATGCGGCCGTCCTGGCCAGCGTCGCCGCCTACTATTTTTACGCGGCCGCCGTCGACGTGCTCGGCGCAACGCGAACGGGATCGTTCATCCATCTCATTCCCATGTTCGCCACGCTCCTTGCGCTCGTCATCGTCAATGAAGTTCCGCAGATCTATCACGCCCTCGGTTTCGGCCTCATCGTCGTCGGTGTCGTACTCGCGCAGAAAGCCGGCGGTGGTCAGCGATAGATGATCTGCTTGGCTGCTGGCCAGACGACCCTGTAGCCGAAATCGATCACCTGTTCCTGGTCGGGCTCGAGCTTCAGATCCCAGGCGACGATGCCGCGCTTGTCCTCGACGTTCTGGACCGTGGGCGGCGTCTTGCCGACCAATTCAACCTTGATGTCCTGGCTTTCGGATACCGGGAGCTGATCGATGACCTTCACAGGAATAGCGCGCTCGTGGAGGTTCTTGACGGTCAACTTGAACGTTCGGACGTCGGTGCGGGAGGTCGAGATGAGTCCGATCTCGCCGCGCTTCTCCTCTATAATCGCATGCTTCACGCGCACGAGGTCATCGACGCCGAAGCCCATCTCATGCTCTTCGCCCGGTGTCAGTATCGGAATACTCGTCGCGCCGACGAAGGTGCCGTCGCGGAAGAGTGAGACCTGACCGGGCAGCAGCGGCGTTCCCTGGTTCAGTTTGAACTTGGCGTAGAGATAGGCCTTGAGATCGTCTTTCGGAACGGTCCGTACTTCGAGCGTCGGCTCGGGCTTCTCAGTCGTTAAGCGGACGCGACGCGGGTCGCCGACATTCGAAACCGAATTGCGGCCCGCGACCGCGAACATGGCCTGGAAGGGTGTCGTGACGACGGCCGCCTGGCGCACCTCGACAGCTTCGGGGGGTGCGGCTTCGGCAACCGCTGCCGCCTCCGGTTCCATGGCCTTCTTGCTCTGGCGTGCGAGACCGTCCGTCACTGGCGCGGGGGCTGGCGCCATCGCGACGGGGCGGGGCGGCTCGGGCGGCGGGGCGAAATCGACGATGACGGGGTTCAATACGGGAGCCGTCGCGCCGGCACTCGGCCGCGTCGTCGACAGCGTCAGGCCCACATCGCTCCAGACCTCGCCCGTCGACTGGCGAATTTCGGCGTTGCGGGTAATCGCGAGAGCCGGCGGCTGAGACTTGTCGCCCGTCGAAAGGCGCGCATCATAGAGTGGCGTCCAGGACGCGTTTCCGACCTGATAGCGAATGACGAGGTCGGCGTCCAAAGGCGTCGCGGCCGCGACATTCACCTTGACCTCGGTGCGCGCGTCTTCGGACGGCGCGAGGCTGGCGAGTTTGCCTTCGAGATCGGAAATCTGGCGGTCGAGAGTTCGAATTTTGACTTGGGCTTCGAGCAGATTGCGCTGTGCCTCGGCGCTGCCCGACGCGATCGTGCCGAGGATCTGGGACCAGTCCTCGACCTTGCCCGGCTGCTCGGCGGGCGCCGGGCGGGTCGGCAATTGCGCGAGATTGGCGACCAGCTGACGCTGCATTTCGGCAGCCTGCATCTGCGCTTCCGAGACCGTGCGCTGATCACGCAGCAGCTCGATCTCGTCCTCGATGCGGCGCCGTTCGGTTTCGGATACGAGCTTGTCCGTCCGCGGCACCATCAGGGTGCGGCTGTCGACCGATCCGATTTCGAGTTTTCCGGTTGCCATACCCTCGACGCGGATGGAACTCGATACGGCATCGCTCGGAAGGTCGGTGATGACGATCGTATGCTCGCCCTGCTCGAGCTTCACGCGCGCGGTGCGCCGGATCTCGGCACCGATTGGAAAGACAGTGACGTCCTCGATCTTCGAGGTCGCCAAGACGTCAGCGGCGTTCGCAGAACCGGGCCAGCCGAGAACGACGGCGACAGCGAGGAATGAAACGCGCGCGTGACTGGAGGCGAGCATGACGGACAACCTTCCCGGTTCGGAGTCTCAGCACGGGCATCGTTCGTCCCGGCACGCATCGAGACCGCCCTCTGGCCGTCGTCGTGGGTCTCCAAGGCGACCGAATTATGACCGTGACGGACGATCGTTCGCACGGTCCGGCGGATGTCGCAACCGGCCTCAGATTGAAGAAGAAACGGAAGCAAACGCCCAGTCGAGCCAAGGGAGAAGCGCTTCGATATCGCCTATTTCAACAGTCGGGCCTGTCCAGATGCGAAGGCCCGGCGGCGCATGGCGGTGCGCCGCGATGTCGAAGGCGACGTGCTCGCGCTCCAGGAGATGGCAAATCTCCGCGACAATGCCCCATTGTGCAGTCGCGTCCAACACTCTGGTCCTCGCGTCGTCGAGCGACAGACAGATCGAAGTCAGTGATCGCGTGGTAGGATCAGCGGCCATAGGCGTCGCCCAGCGGCTTGCATCGGCCCACCGATAAACGAGGCCGGCGTTGGCCTCGGCGCGCGCGCGAAGTCCCGCGGGGCCGCCGACACTTCGCGCCCAGGCCAGGCAACGCGCCCAATCCTCCACGGCAAGCATCGACGGCGTGTTGATCGTAACGCCGCGAAACAGCGTCTCGTCGAGACCGCCGTCGGACACCATTCGAAACAGCTTCGGCATGGGCCACTTGTGACGCGCCGTCTCCGCGCGTTCAACGGCACGTGGGGACAAGACCAGCATGCCGTGCGCGGCTTCGCCGCCGAGCGCCTTCTGCCAGGAGAACGTCAGCGCATCGACCTTCGGCCAGTCGACGCGATGCGCAAAGATTGCGGACGTGGCATCGACGATCGTAAGGCCGTCGCGATCGGCTGCGATCCAATCGTATCCGGGAATGCGCACGCCCGAGGTCGTGCCGTTGGCCGTCAGCACGATATCGCGCGCCGGATCGGTTTCGGAGAGATCGGGTAGATGCCCGAACGGCGCGTCGCGCACGCGGACGTCGCCGGGCTTCAGTTCTTCGACGACGTCGCGCACCCAGGTCTTGCCGAACACCTCCCAGGCCAGGACATCGACGCCGCGTGGACCGAGAAGGTTCCAGAGCGCCATTTCGAATGCGCCGGTATCCGAGCCCGGCACGATCGCGAGACGATAGTCGCGCGGCAATTCGAGGAGTTCCGCCGTTTCGTCGATCACGGCCTCGAGCCGAACGCGGCCCTCGGGCGCGCGATGTGAGCGCCCTATGAACGCGCCGTCGAGCCACGCCGTCGACCAGCCGGGCGGCTTCGCCGTCGGTCCGCTGGAAAAGAAGGGACGCCGTGGCTTTCGGTTCGGTCGCGGGGGAAGTGGCATTCAGTAGCGCCGGTGGCGAGCGGTGAACGAATTCTATGATTGGTGCCGACATAGAGCCCGTGTCGCGGGCGCGTCAATGCCTCACTCGCCCGTCATCCTGGCGAAGGCCAGGACCCAGACAAGCTTCAAGGCTACGGAATGTTTTCGGCGGCGACATGTTCGCTGCGACGTCAACTCGCACGACATCGCTCCCCGAATGGACGCCGATCTGGGTCCCGCCTTTCGGCGGGATGACGATGGTGAGTAGAGATTGAAACGTGAGTTGGCTCTCGACGATTGGAGCACGAGTTCGGGCCCGCGCGGCGGCGCGAGCCCGTTGTTGTCCGTCCGATGACCGGAGAAATCAGTTGATGTTGATGCGCAGGCCGGTGCGGAACTGGTGCTGGTGGGTATCCGAGACGCTGACCCGGCTCATGCCCGTCAAGGTTTCGGTTTCCATCGTCAGCGTGCCGTTCTGCCAGAGATAGCGGTAGCTCGTGTCGAGGAGTACGTTGTCGTAGATTTCGAAGGAGAAGCCGGCCATGGCGGCTGCGGCGAAGTCCCAGCGCCCCTTGGTTTCCTCGGACGTGTGGGTAAACGTGCGCGGCAATTCGTCGGTGTCGCGGCAGAAGTTGTCGCCGTAGCCCGCATCGACGACTGGGTTCGAGTTGTCGGTGCGGAAGCACTCCGCATTCTCGCGCGTCGTCCGGCGCATCTCGCGATAGGTGACGCCGAAGCCGCCGCCGATATACGGCGTAAAGCGCGTGGAATTGCGGAAATCGTAATAGAGATTGAAGAGCGCCGCGTTCTGCTCGAGCTTCACGCGCTCGGAGCGCTCGACGTTGTAGTTCGAAGTGTCAACCGTCGGGATGCCGGTCACCTGATCCGTCGGACCTTCGGCCGTCAGTGTGTCGGTGTAATAGTAGGAATTCGGCTCGCTGATGTCCGCGCGATTGTAAAGGTCGACCGCGATTTCCGCGCGGATCGACGGCGTGATGTAGCGACCGATACCGATGGAGCCGAATTCGATGGCTTCGATATCGCCGGGCTCGCGAACCTCGAGCGGCGTTCCGACCTCTTCGATCTCGCCATCGGACAGCCACGAGGCTCCGACGTCGATGCGCGCATAGTATTCCGGTTCATAATCCGCAACGGGAATCGGTGCCGGCACGGGAACGGCGGCGCCGGCGTCCTTGACGCCCTGGTAGATCACGTCGCCGCCAGCCAGGGCGGCATCGGCCATGGCGGCCGCCATGACAAGACCTAGTGCCAGGCCTGAAAGATTGGTCTTCATCGTCGTCCGTCCCCTGTCCGGGCGAGGATACGCATCCCTACGCCCATAGAATTCCCATCTTCCCGGCATCGTTCCGGCGACAGGGGGTCAGGGTTCACCACTGAGTCATCCCGGGTGGCCGCAACGGCAGCTCACCAGACGCACACAGGGAGACAGGACCATTCTCAATCGCAACCCGGAGCCCACTCTCACAGCGGCATCTCCGTCGGGGCGCCGGGCAAACGCGTTGGCCTGCCCGGCCTTTTCATCTCACGGGCGCGGCCGAAGCCACACCCAACTCGTGCCGATCAGTGATCAGCGAAGGTCGTAGCGAAGGCCGACGCGGAACTCGTGCGCCTGGATGTCGTGAACGATCGGGTCCTCGGCGACGTCGGTGTAGTCGTTGAGCTGGACCGGTCCGGTCGCGGCGTCGCCCAGGAAGAGGTAGCGGTAGCCAACGTCGAGGTAGAGGCCGCGGCCGTTGTCGACCACGACGGGCACATCCTTGATGCCGCCCATGACTTCCTGGCCGCCGCGGAGCTTCCAGGTGAACCCGGCCATGGCGGCAACCGCGAAGTTGGTCTGGCCGTCTTCCTCGATGGTGCCGTAGCGGGTGCCGCAGCCGCAGTCCTCGGTGTAGGTGCCTTCGGTCGTGCGGTTGTGGGCGATGCCAATGCCGGCGCCGATGTAGGGCGAGAAGCGCTCGCCGCGACGGAAATCGTAATAGAGGTTGAAGAGCACGACGTCGCTCTCGATGCCGAACTCGTGTTCGTTGGTGCAGCACGGCGACGGCTGGCCCGAGCCCGAAGCGTCGGCCTCGAAGCGGTGATCGTAGGTCACGTCGCCGCGCCAATTGTGCGTGAAGTAGCGGCCGATGCCGCCGCCAAGCGTCCAGGCCCCTTCGAGTTCGGTATCGTAGAGGTCGTACGTGCCGCCGCCGTAGTAGCTGTCGTACAGCGTTTCGGTCATTTCGGGATTGTGATGCCAACCGTAGCCGCCGTCGATGCGGGCGTACCAGGACGCGCTCGGGGCCGGTGCGGCGTAGCTGTCCTTCATGCTTTCGCCGCCGTAAAGGTCAGCGGCTGCAGCTGCCGTAGAGGACGCGATCAAAACCGCAATCCCCAGTTTGATCGATTTGCGAACGATCGTCATTCTCAGTCCCCCTGCTTGCCCGGCACACCGCTGATTCGCGGAGCGGGGCGTATCCATGCCGGGGAATGTGCCGGAGAAGACTTAAGGAGGACTTAATCCGCGTGCCGATCCGGGACGCGTGTGGCGGCCGCGCACACGAATTGGGACGCCGTCGGACGGTCGCCAAGGCTCACATGGCATTGTTCAGCCGAAACCGGCTCAGGCCGCCTGCTGAGCCGCAACTTCGACTGCATCGACGATATCGCCGACGATTGCGTTGACGAGGCCCTCGTCGTCGCCCTCGGCCATGACGCGGATTACGGGCTCGGTACCGGACGGCCGGATGAGGATGCGGCCCTTTTCGCCGAGCTTTTCCTTGGCCCCTTCGATGGCTCGAAGGACCCGCTTGTCCTCGAGCGGCTTGCCCCGTCCGTAGCGGACGTTGCGCAGCACCTGGGGGAGCGGCGTGAAGCGGGCGCAGACTTCCGAGACGGGCTTCTCTGTCGCGACCACGCAGGCGAGGATCTGGAGCGCGGAGACGAGGCCGTCGCCGGTCGTCGTGAAGTCGGACAGAACGATATGCCCCGATTGCTCGCCGCCGATGTTGTAGCCGTGCTTGCGCATGTGCTCGACGACATAGCGATCACCGACCGGCGTCCTGACGAGCCCAAGGCCCTTGGACTTCAGGTAGCGTTCGAGGCCGAGATTGCTCATGACCGTCGCGACGACGCCGCCGGCGGCAAGCTTACCGCGCCTGTGCCAGCTCTCCGCGATCACGGCCATCAACTGGTCGCCGTCGACGATGTGGCCCTTTTCGTCGACGATCACGACGCGGTCCGCGTCGCCGTCGAGCGCGATGCCGATATCTGCCCGGTATTCCTTGACTTTTTCGACCAGAAGATCGGGTGCTGTCGAGCCGCATTTCAAGTTGATGTTCTGGCCATTGGGCTCGACACCAATTGGGATGACCTCTGCACCGAGCTCCCACAGCGCGGCGGGCGCAACCTTATAGGCCGCGCCGTTTGCGCAATCGACGACGATCCGCAACCCCGAGAGTTTCAAGTTCTTGGGCAGCGTGCGCTTGGCGAACTCGATGTAGCGCTCCTGGGCGCTTTCGACCCGCGTGGCGCGGCCGATCCGATCAGCGCCGGCCAGGAGACCCTTCGTGTCTCCGTCGATCATGCGCTCGATTTCGAGTTCCATCTCGTCGGAGAGCTTGTAGCCGTCCGGATCGAAGAGCTTGATGCCGTTGTCCTCGTATTTGTTGTGCGAGGCCGAGATCATGACGCCGATGTCGGCTCTTAGCGACCTCGTCAACATGGCTACGGCCGGGGTCGGCATCGGGCCCAAGAGGAAGACGTCGACGCCGACCGAGGTGAAGCCCGACATCAACGCCGCCTCGAGCATGTAGCCCGACAGGCGCGTATCCTTGCCGATGACCACGCGATGGCGGTGGGACCCGGTCTGGAACAACTTGCCCGCGGCCATACCGACCTTAAGCGCCACCTCGGACGTCATCGGATGGGTGTTGGCTCGGCCTCGGATGCCATCGGTCCCAAAGTAACGGCGGGTCATGTGCGCTCGGCTCCCTGTGGCATCGGTCGGGTGGTGCGGCGGCCGGGTGGGGTTCGGCGGCGGCGGCAATCGTCATGGACCCAGGTTTAGCAAGGCCTATGCCCCGACTGTCCATCTGTTCGTTAACGACCCACGGCCCTGTCCCCAGATGGAAGCATTTGTATATCAGCTTCGCGGATTTCTCGCGAACGGGTCGACCCCGCACCTGGCCGAAGGCGTTCGTCCGCATCCGGTCTAAGTGCCAACAGCTGACGCGGCCTCAGGAATCAGCGAAGACACGTCGGTTGATCCGGCGCGTTGGCCGCGCCCAAGCATCGAGGTGGTTTCATGGCTTACTTCCTGGCAATCGCCAATCGGAAGGGTGGCGTCGGCAAATCGACGACCGCCGTCATGCTGGCGCACGCGCTGGCAGCCTGGGGCGGAAAGCGCGTTCTCGTGATGGACCTCGATTCGCAATGCAACGCCTCGCTCATCCTGATGGGGGGCGAGGCCTGGAGTGCCGCACGGCGCGAAGGCCGGACCATCTCGGACTACTTCTTCGACCTGTTCGACGAAACCATGCCGGAGCCCCGGGACTATCTCGTCCATCAGGTGGGCGATGTCCGTTCGGCCCAGGGCAAGCCGCTCGGCATATCTCTGCTTCCCGGTTCGCTATTGCTCGAGGACGTGCAGGGCGAAATTTTCGTCAAGGAAGCGCGACAGGCCAAGGACCCCGAGGTCGTCGGGCAGCGCGTCCGCGGCCGGCTCGAGCGGCTCTTGAAGCGCTTCGAGGGCAGCTTCGACGTCGTGATCCTCGACTGTCCGCCGGGTCTGTCGCTCGCGGCCCTCGCGGCGCTCAAGGCGGCGGATCACGTCATCGTGCCGTTCAAGCCCGATTATGTCTCGCAGCTGGCCGTCGACCGGATCGCGCTCCTCATCGAGGGGAGGCATACTGCTGACGCGCTTGCCCAAATCGCCATGTCCCAGCGTCGCTACCGGTGCCTGGCCAACGCCGTTCGCGCGACGGGGCGGGACCGCGTTCTGATCGAGGAAATCGGCCTCCTGCATCCCATGCTCGATACGCAGCTCCCGCAATCCGACGCCATCTCCAACGCCTTCGACTGGGATGCCTCGCCAAAGTCGCTCGAAGAGAAGTACGGTCAGGGGACGACGGCGCTGAAATCGCTCTACGACGAGATTCGTCCGCAGATCGACCTGAAGATCGCTGCCTAAGTCCGACGGAATTCGCTGATGTCGAGAAACACTAAAGCTCTGTCCGGCGCCAGCCAGAAGAAGTATTTCCGCGATCTGCTCGGCGCTCAGACCGCTCTCACGCCGGACGCGCGGGCCGAACTCCTCGCTGCAACGGAGGCCGAGATCGCGCAGGTCCGCGTGCGATTGCCGATCCCCGAGCGTCGGCGCATCGCGGACAGAGGTAAAGCGACCCTTGCGTCGGTGCCCGTTCCCGAAGCCGATGCCCCCTTAGCGGCCGCTGCGCAGCCCTCCACCGCGCCCTTCGATCCCTTCGCATTCAGCGCCGTTGTCGTCATGACTAAGGAAGGCCCGGACGGCCTTGCGGCGAAACTCGCCGAGATCGCGACGGCCGAAGACCTCCGCGCCCTCGCCAAAGCTCAGCATATTCCGATTGGAACCGGCATGGAGGACGTGACGGTGCTGCGCGTCGCGATCCTCGATGGTACGCGCAAGAGGATCGCGGACCGGCGCGCGGCCGGTAGCTGATCCGCCGACAATTCGGCGGCTGGTCCTCAGCCGAACGAGCCGACCCTCGGAAGTCCGGCTTCGGCCATGCGGGCCTCCGCTTCGCGAATGAAGTCCGCGCGCGCCTTGTCAGACGCGAAGGCGCGCTTCGGGATGGCGATCGCAGCTCCAGGCTCGATCCAGAGCAGGACCAGGTCGCGCGCCTCGGAGACGGATCGGAACACCGGCCAGCCGTAGCGGATCTCGATGTCCCGCTGCGTGATGAGCACGCCTTCGCGCATCAACCGCAATGTCGCTTTGCGCAGAATGGGGCCGTCAGGGGAGGCAAGGCGTCGCCGCTGGTCGAAATAGTGGAGCCAAACGAGCGCCAGCATCAGGGCCGCTCCGAACGCGATCCCAATGACATAGTCCGTCGATACGAGCAGCCGGCCGAGAAGCGACGGTGCAGCGAGATCGACAACCAATATCATGATCGCGCAAAAGACGACGCTGAGACCAGCACGCAGTGCTTGGCTGTCCCAATGACTTGTGGCGGCAAGCGTGCGGATGCGGTCGCGAGACGCGAACTGGTAGGCGGCGAGGTCCGCCGGCGCGAGCTGATACTCGATTTCGGTCATCGTGATCCTCGCGGGTTGGGGACGACCGCAACGGGCCGCTCGGCTCAGGCGGCCGTTATACCTCAATCGACCCGAATTACCACGTCAGACCCGTGACATAGGCTCAATCCGACATTCACGCCCGAGGCGGCTCCCGCCCTTTCATTGCCGCGTCGAAGACCGCCACGGCCTGACGGGTCGCCGCCACGTCGTGGACGCGGACGATCTGCACGCCCTGGACGACCGACGACAGTGCTGCTGCGAGCGAGCCCGGCACGCGCGCCTTCGGATCGTCGACGTTGCAGATCTGGCCGATGAGCTTCTTGCGGGAGGCGCCGAGGAGGATCGGAACGCCGAGACCGTGATAGAGCGCCATCCCCGACAGCACCGCCACGTTGTGATGGAGGTGCTTGCCGAAGCCGATGCCCGGATCCGCGACGATGTGAGACTTGGGGATGCCGGCGGCGACAGCGGCCGCAATCCGCTCGGCGAGGAAATCGAAGACATCGAGCACGACATCGGCGTATTGCGGGTCGACGTTCATCGTTTTGGGATCGCCCTGGGCATGCATCAGCATGATCGGGAGCCCCGTTGCGGCGGCCGTTTCGAGCGCTGCGGGATCGTGCGTGAGGGCTGAGACATCGTTCAGGATATCGGCGCCCGCGGCCGCTGCCCGGCGCATGACTTCGGCCTTGCGCGTATCGACGGAAATTCGCGCCTTCGTTCGCGGTCTCAGCCCTTCGAGCACGGGCATCACGCGGCGCAATTCTTCTTCAAGGGGCACCGTGTCGGATCCCGGCCGCGTACTTTCGCCGCCGATATCCAGAATATCGGCGCCTTCATCGGCGAGGCGAAGCGCGTGATCGATCGCGGCCGTCACGCTATCGAAGCTGCCGCCGTCGGAGAAACTGTCCGGCGTGACGTTGACGATGCCCATGATGCGCGTACGGTCCATGGCGAGGCCAGCATAGTCGGGGCGCGCATGCGTCAGGTTCTCGAACGTCTCCCACATCTCCTCGCCGTCGAAGGGCGGGTGATACCAATCCTGGTTCGGGAAGCTGTCGAACAGGCGGTAGCGGTGCGCGTCCTGCGCCTGGCGGTCGATCAATTCGAGATGCGTGAAGCCGAGATCATCGCGACCGCACAGATGCTCCGGAGCCATGGAGCGCTCGCGATCGAGGCGCGCCAGATCGGTTGCCACGGTCAAGATCGGTCGGAGATAGAAGCGGCGGGGATGCATCGCGGATTGGCCCTGGAGGTCGGCAACTGAGGACGTCGCTGGGAACGTCTCTGACCAAAAAATTTCGGCCCCCACCGTGGGGTGGAGGCCGGCTTTTGATGCGCCAGAGTTGGCGCCGGATCAAGGGATGTGGATCAACCCTGCGGCTGCGGCTCCATTTCACCCGCGTCGGGCTCCTCGCGCGGCTTCGAGCGGCCCGCGGTCGGCACGGCGGAAACGGCCGGGCCCTTCGACCCGTCGTTGTCGTCCCGGCGCACGACGGTTTCACCCCGCATCAGGGCCTGGACCTCTTCACCATTGAGCGTTTCGAACTCGAGCAGTCCCTTCGCCACGCGATGGAGAGCGTCGATGTTGTCGTGCAGGATCTTGCGCGCTTTCTGCTCGCCTGCCGTGATGAGACCCCGGATCTCTTCGTCGATGAGCTTCGCCGTCTCGTCCGAGATGTTCTTCGTCTGTGTCACCGAGTGCCCGAGGAACACTTCCTGTTCGTTGCCATTGTAGCGGACGCGTCCGAGTTTGTCGGACATACCCCACTCCATGATCATCGCGCGGCCGAGCTGCGTCGCCATCTGGATGTCGCCGGTCGCGCCGTTCGTCACGTTGTCGGGACCACCGAGGATGATCTCCGCCTCGCGGCCACCAAAGAGCACGGCGAGCCGCGCCTCACACCACGCCTTCGTGCGGCTGTAGCGATCGCCTTCTGGGAGGTTCATCGTCACGCCCAGTGCGCGGCCGCGGGGAATGATCGTCACCTTGTGCAGGGGATCATAGGGAACCGACAGCCCGACGATCGCGTGGCCGGCCTCGTGGTAAGCGGTGTTGCGCTTCTCTTCCTCGCTCATGACCATGGACCGGCGCTCGGCGCCCATCATCACCTTGTCCTTGGCGTCCTCGAACTCCTGCTGCGTCACGAGACGCTTGTTGCGGCGCGCGGCCAGGAGGGCGGCTTCGTTGACGAGGTTCGCGAGATCAG
The DNA here is from genome assembly GCA_033765145.1 of Hyphomicrobium sp. Taxonomy (GTDB): domain Bacteria; phylum Pseudomonadota; class Alphaproteobacteria; order Rhizobiales; family Hyphomicrobiaceae; genus JAGVSR01. Next base: position 69,348 of record JANRIH010000020.1, read on the forward strand.
CACCCGAGAAGCCCGGGCAGCCGCGCGCGATGGTCTTCGGATCGACGTCGGGCGCGAGCGGGACCTTCTTCATGTGGACGCGCAGGATCTTCTCGCGGCCCTGAACATCCGGGTTCGGCACGACGATCTGGCGGTCGAAGCGGCCTGGACGCAGGAGCGCGGGATCGAGCACGTCCGGGCGGTTCGTCGCCGCAATGACGATGATGCCCTCGTTGGCTTCGAAGCCGTCCATCTCGACCAGAAGCTGGTTGAGCGTCTGCTCGCGCTCGTCGTTGCCACCGCCGAGCCCCGCGCCGCGGTGCCGGCCGACGGCGTCGATCTCGTCGATGAAGATGATGCAGGGCGCGTTCTTCTTGGCCTGCTCGAACATGTCGCGCACGCGCGATGCGCCGACGCCGACAAACATCTCGACGAAGTCGGAGCCGGAGATCGTAAAGAACGGCACGTTGGCTTCGCCAGCGACGGCGCGCGCGATGAGCGTTTTACCCGTACCGGGAGGGCCGACCAACAATGCGCCGCGTGGGATGCGCCCTCCGAGGCGCTGGAACTTCTGCGGGTCGCGCAGGAACTCGACGATTTCCTCGAGGTCGGCCTTCGCTTCGTCGACCCCGGCCACATCCTCGAACGTGACGCGGCCCTGCCGCTCGGTCAGAAGCTTTGCGCGCGATTTGCCGAAGCCCATGGCGCGGCCGGAGCCGGACTGCATCTGGCGCATGAAGAATACCCAGACGCCGATCAACAGCAGCATGGGGAACCAGTTCAACAGCACGCTCATGAGCGAGGGGACGTCCTCGTCCGACGGACGCGCCTTGAAGGCGATGCCTTTTTTCTCAAGCCGCTCGACAAGGTTGCGATCGTCGGGCGCGTAGGTGTTGAACTGCTGGCCGCCCTCGCGGAGCGTGCCGGTGATGCGGTTGCCCGCGATCGTGATGTCGGCGACCTTGCCGCCGTCGACGGCAGCGAGGAATTCGGAATAGGTCAGTTCGTTCGGCCGGCGACCTTGGGCCGAATTGTTGAACAAATTGAACAGGGCCGCGAGGAGAACGAGGACCGCCACCCAGATCGCCAGCTTCTGAAAATTGGGGTTCATCAGTTGTCCTATTCAGCGCCACTGCTCCAGGCGATCAGTCCTGGAATACAAGGTCCAGCGCGGGGTTAGGGCCGTTCTGTCGGCCAGCGCGATCGCGTTCCATCAAGATAGGAGGGGGGGCCGCCTTTGCCAAGCTTCGATCCGTCGAGCCCCACACCCTATTCGTCTCCTAGTTTACGGCTCCTTCACGGCGCTGGACGCCTCCAATTCAGCCCCAAAAATGATGTCGTTGCGGCAAAAGGCAATTTTGAGCCCAAACGGCGCTCCCTTCGGCCGACCGGCCTCATCTAGCAGGACAAACCCCGGGACCGAGATGAGCCGCCCATCCTCCCAAATGGCGGGCAGGGTCACGGCGGCGCGGGCCGGCATCGGCCATCCTCTCGTCCGACCGGATCTTAGTGAGCGTGCCGCCGCTCTAAGACCTGCCGCCTCCTTCGGTGCAAGCGCGCGGATCTCCAGGCTGGCGGGGCTCCAGCTCTCGGTTGCCGGCCATGCGACGCGGAAGCGGTCGTCCCAGATGAGAACACTGCCACGGGACAATTGAACGGACGGCAGTCCGAGACGTCCCGTTTCGCGGAAAATGCGAACCTCGTGACCGCAGGCGCGAATGAGGCATCCCCCGAGCGTCACCCGGCAGGCCGGGACCTTTTCGAGCCGGCCGGTCAGGTCCTCGAGTTCGGTCATCGTGGGCGGCGAGGACACGCCACCGAATGCCGTCAAAAGCCGAGCCAGGAGCCGCAGGCGCAGTTCCTCGGGCGCAGCCATGAACTTCGGCACGCGGATAGAGGCATAGGCGCCGCCATGTGTCTCGACGACGGACGATGCCAGATCGTCGGTCAGGGCCTCGAGCGCGGACCGCGCACGTCCGAGCCGGCGTGCGGTGCGGGTCAGGGGCGCCACATCGAGGCCGATGGCATCGAGCGCCGGGCGCGCCTCTCTCAGCCGCACACGTTCGAACCGCGGGTCGGCGTTGCTCGGGTCGTCGATCCACGTGACGCCCCTAGCGCGCAAGAACGCTTCGAGTTCGGCGCGCGTCACCGACAAGAGCGGCCGAACAATATCGATGGCCGGCGCGATCGGCCCTGCCGCCCGCACGAGGGCCATAGCCGCGAGACCGTCGAGGCCGCTGCCGCGCGCGAGACGCATGAGAACGGTCTCGGCCTGATCATCGGCGGTGTGGGCTGTCACGATGGCCGCAGGGGCGGCGCGGTTTCCCGCAAATCCCGTGAGCAGGGCGTAGCGCGCCTCTCGCGCGTCGCGTTGAATGGACGCCTGGCGTTTGACGCCGGTCCAAACCAGCGTTTCGTGTTCGAAGCCGATCTCGGCCGCCATCTCTTTGACGCGCGCCGCTTCGGTTTCCGACCCTTCGCGGAGGCGATGATCGACGGTCGCCACGGCGACTTGACGCTGGCGATGGCTGTCCGCCGCTCGCCATTCGGCGACGAGATGCATGAGGGCCAAACTGTCCGCGCCGCCGGAGACCGCGAGAACGAGACTTTCGTAGGGGGCGAGAACGGCGAGCAGCGCATCGCGGCGGGACGGGTCGATCGACGCCCCTTCTCGACCGCCTATGCTCATGAGCGCCCGTTTTCCGCACGGAGCGTCATGGGCATCCGATGCGCTGGCGCTCGGCTCCTGCTTTGGCTTTCAATGCCGCGGCGGCACTCGGATAGGCGGTCGGAAAGCGGGTCAGAACGGCGCATGCATCCTGTGTCTTGCCGAGCGCCGAGAGGGCGAGGCCGCGCTTCATGTAGCTGTCGGGCGCTTTCGAACTCGACCGGTAGCCTTGGGTCACGAGATCGAACGCCTCGGCGGCATCGGCGAAGTTCCGCTGCATGTAATGCGCTTCACCGAGCCAGAAGAGAGCATCGGGCACCAGAGCGTCGTTGGGGTAGCGCTTCAGGAAGTCAGTCAATTGCGCCTGCGCGGCCCCGTAATTCTGCTGCAGCATGTAACCATGCGCGCGCTCGTAGAGCTGCTTCGGGCCTGAAGCGTCGGCGACTGCGGGATCGATCGCGGCGTAATTCGCGGCGCCTGCTGCGGGATCGGCCGGAGAGACGCGCGTTTCGCCTCCGATGGTGCCTTGACCGACCGTTCCCTGATCGGAAAGCGGGGGCAATGGTCCGGAGGGCTCCTGCAACAGTCCGTTGATCGGGTCACCCTGAGCGGACGTGACCGTCGTTTCGCCGAACCGGCTCGTGCCGTATCCGTTGGCTGGAGCCGTGCCGGTGGCCGGCGGCACCGGGGTCTCGTTCCAGCCCGATCGCTGCGGCGTCGGCCCGCCTTGGGGTCCGACAGGGTTCTGGGCTTCTGAGGAGAGCCGCTCGACTTCGGCCGTCAGCGCGCGAATTTGCGTCTCCAGACCGTCGATGCGGGCACTGTCGGCGCCGGATGCACCCGACGACCACGCCTGTCCGGTCGGCTGTGCCGCGCCGCCCGACCGCGCGAGGCTTTCGAGCGTCCCGATCACGACTTGCATATCGACGAGTTGCTCTTCGAGCTGTTCGACGCGCCGGCGGAGATCGGTGTCCGCACCGCCTCCGGACGCTTTCGCTTTTTGCTGAGCGGCTTGTTGTGCCGCCGGTGCCTGTGCCGCGCCACCTTCCGGCTGCTGCGCCATGGACGGCGGTGACATCGCAACCCATCCGGCGAGCGTCAGTGCGAACAGGGGCGCGATCGCGAGGGCCGACTTCATCAGCATCAGTTCCTATGCATCGGGCGGCGCGGGGTACGCCGCGGAGGATTGGGCCGTGCGGTCGTATCGAACCCGTTCAGGCGCGGACGCTGTGGCCGCGGGATCGGAAAGTCAACGGCTGAAAGACCGCAGCACTGCGGCGCACTTCGGACCGATTTACAGTTCCGATCCGCTTCGACCGGCACCGTTGCCGGAATGCGACGATCAGGGAGCGCGCGTGCCGCCGACGTCGACCGACGGCAACTCGGACAGACGCTGCGGCGTCAATATAGTCACGGCACGCCTGTTCTGAGCCGCACACTCGCTCGATGAACACGTCGCGACGGGCAGATCACGTCCCCAAGCGGACGGCGCCAAGCGCTGACGGGGGATGCCTTCCTCGACGAGACGGTCAATCACGGCGTCGGCACGCGCCTGAGACAATTTCACGGCTTCGTCGCGGTTGAGGCCCTGATCGTCGGCGTGGCCTTCGACGACGGCATAGAGCGCTGCATTGCGCTTCAACCAGCGGGCCTGCGCCTGGAGAACAACGCGCGCGCGCTGCCCGAGCTCGGCGCTCCCGGGACTGAAGAACACGCGATCACCGGCCTCGCTCATGAAGCTGTCTTCGAGACGCGATGGCGCCCTTACGTCGAGGCTCAGGCGGCGGGGCGGGACAAGCGTCAATTCGGGCTTGATGGGTGCAGCGACAATGGCCGGGCGCGTCGTCGGCGTCGTGGGGCCTGCAACGGTCGCGGCGGCCTGTCCCTGGTAGATGCTGGCGAGGTGCCGGCGCGCGGCGGACGCCAGGGGATGATTGGGGCTCGTTGCGACGAAGAGTTCGAACTGGCGCTGAGCAGACGGGATGCGGCCGGCCGACAATTCAGACAGCGCATAGGTGAACACATGCGCGTCGGCCTCGTCGTCGGAGGTCATCGGAGGCGCCGTCGATGCCGCCGGCAATTGACCAGCGGACGGCGTCAGGCCTTCTGTCGGCGCGATTTCGATGCTTCCGATCAACGCCTCATTGGAGGCGGCGTCGTTGGGAAAAGCACTGGGGGCAAACGTCACTGCGGGAGACTCGTCTCCGACGCTATCGGCCCATGCCTGTTCGGCGCTTCGAACGACGAGGCACGAGAATAGGAGAATCGCCGCACACGCGCCGAACCTGGATTTGAACATCGCTGGGGCGAGCCATCGTGCGCCATCCACGGACCGCCGCGTCGGCGCGCATCGCGGCCTGTCTTTGGAAGTCGATGCCAGAACTCTATCGCTCCACGCCATGCTCTGCCCTCCGCAGACATGCTTCCGGATGCAGGCTTGGGCGATCAATGGGGCCAAACTTTGCTGACACGGCGCAAGGATCGTGGCTTCGGTTCCCAATGCAGCCGAAGGGGACGATTCTAGACGGGCCAGCGAAACGCGTCATGAGCGCTCGATCGGTGGTCGATCGACCCGAGACGCGTTCAGGACTGAGACCGGAATTCGAGTTGAGACGACGCCGCGATCAGGACGCGACGCGGCTGTTGAGCACGGTCTGTGCGCGGCGGTTCTGGGCCCAGCATGAGATGTCGTCGCAAACGGCCACGGGCCGCTCCTTGCCGTAGGAAATCGTGCGCATGCGCGCGGCGGCAACGCCGTTCTGGGCCAGGAAGTTGCGGACAGAGGTCGCGCGGCGGGCGCCCAAGGCAATGTTGTACTCGCGCGTTCCGCGCTCGTCCGCATGGCCTTCGACGGTGATCGTGAACTGCGGGTACTGCTTCAGCCACTGCGCCTGCTTCATCAGCGTCGTCTGCGCCTCGGGTGTCAGATCGGTACTGTCCGACGAGAAGTAGACGAGATCGCCGACGTTCACGGTGAAATCGCGGTTCGTGCCCGGCGTCACGGGGCCCTTGCCGTCGCCCAATTGCGCGGAGCCCGCCCCTTCCTCCTTATTGGCGCACGCGGCGAGACCCATTGCACCGGCAAGAGCCAGAGCCAGAAGGGCGCCACGGGTCGCGCGGGCGAGCAGGGTAGACGACGTCATTCGGTGCCTCTTGTTCGCCGGCTCGGCGGTCTTGGCGCCGAACGAAGCGGCGCAAACTCGATTTATCCCTAAGCCCGCTATCGTACGGAAATGTGGCCAGGACTAGTAGATGACGACATTTCGCAGCCGCAGCAATTGTGGGTAACACGCGAAAATCGCCAAAGTCACAGCATCTGTCGCAGATGCGTCACACAACAGTCGGGCTGCTGCCTTGCCAGTCTCGATCGCGGTTTGGGATGCCGGGGCGGGCGAGGGTCTCCCTGCATGTCGGCAGCTGAATACCATCGCAGAGGCCAACCGCAAGGGGGCTGCCTGGGAGCCTGAACCAAGGGTCTGGCCATGTGCAGGCACGGACCGCACTCCGGCGTAACTGCCTGAAAATCAAAACTGAAAACCTGAACACCCGCGACGCAAAAAAATAAAGACCGAACTGCGACTGTCGAAACAGACGCAATCCGGTCTTGATCTTTCAACCGCCGGACGGCAAGCCGCCGGCGATCTACTGTGCCAGATTAGCGAGCAACCTGAGCAGCAGCCGGAACTTCAGCGCCGAGCTTCATCGGAGCGGCTTCCTCACGGCGGCAAGCGCCCAGAGCAACGGCCACGATCGCAGCAGCGAGAACGATAGCGCCCTTCATAGTCTTTCTCCTGTAGTGTCCGATCTCAACAATCGGATGAGATTAGCGAGCCACTTCCGTGGCGGCCGGAACCTCGGCACCGAGTTTCATCGGAGCCGCTTCTTCACGACGGCACGCGCCGAGAGCAACAGCAACAATGGCAGCCGAGAGAACGATCAGCCCCTTGATACCCTGCATGTCTTTGTCTCCTGAAGCTTGTTCGGCAACACGCCGACTAATGGGGTACCGGCATGGCTCGTTTCGATCAAGAACGGAGGCGGTTGTTAAGCCGTTTTCCACCCCGTGAGATGCGAAAATGCCACGCCGTGCTTCTGGCTCCTCACGCCTTGCGGTCGCCTTCGAGAGGTTTCCGTAAGTGATTGGAATTACGCGCCAAACTAGCTGGCGGTTAGCCCGCCTGCCTTGGCTCTAATGTGACCTGGATATGTTAAAGTCAGATTAAAGCCTGTCTCAATTGAGTACAGGCGACCAGGACGGGTCGGACGCGAACGACGGCGTCGGGACGACTCGCTCATTGTAGCCGGTGATGTCGACCGAGAAGATGCGGGGGCCGGAGTTGGTGCCCTGACCCTCGCGGAAAAACATCAGAACGCGGCCGTTCGGGGCCCAGGTCGGGCCCTCGTTGTGGAACCCTTCGGTCAGAATGCGCTCTCCAGAACCGTCGGGGCGCATCACGCCGATGAGGAAGCGTCCGGCGAGTTGCTTGGTAAATGCGATGTAGTCCCCGCGCGGCGACCAGACGGGGGTCGAATAGCGGCCCTCACCGAAACTGATGCGGCGCACATTCGAGCCGTCCGCCCCCATGACATAGAGCTGCTGGGTGCCATCGCGATCGGATTCGAACGTGATCTCGCGGCCGTCGGGGGAAAAGCACGGACCGGTATCGATCGCCTCGGTGTTCGTCAGCTGGCGGGTCTGCTTGGTGCGGAGGTCGAGTTCGTGGAGCGAGCTCGATGCGCCCGATTGAAGGCTCATGACCACGCGCTCACCGTCGGGAGAGAACCGCGGCGCGAACGTCATCCCGGGGAAGTCGCCGACGATCTCGCGCTGACCGGTCTCGAGGTTCATCAAGACGACGCGCGGCTGATCGCGCGTATAGGACGTGTAGGTGATTTCGTTCCGGCGCGGATTGAAGCGCGGGGTCAGCACAAGCTCCGATCCCTTCGATAGCAAGCGCACATTCTCGCCGTCCTGATCCATGATCGCGAGGCGCTTGACGCGCTTATCCTTGGGGCCGGTCTCGTCGACGAAGACGATGCGCGTATCGAAGTAACCCTTTTCTCCCGTCAGCCGCTCGTAGATCTGATCGGCGATGATGTGACCGATACGGCGCCAATTCTGCTCGCCAGTCGAGAACCGCTGCCCTGCGAGCTGCTTGCCGGTCGCGACATCCCAAAGGCGGAACTCCGCCGTCAGGCGGCCGTCCGCTCCGCGCGCGATGCGCCCGACCGACAGGGCCTCTGCGCCGACCTGACGCCAATCGACGAAGCGGGGCGCCTGATTGACGTCCGCGATCTGCTCGAGAAACGACTGGCGCTCCAAAGGTCGGAACAGCCCGGTGCTTTCGAGATCCGTGGACACGACGTCCGAAACCTGGAGCGCGATCTCGGGGTTGTCACCGACGAAGGCGGGAATGGCGATCGGAATGGGATCGAGCGATCCTTCGGTCTGCCGGCCGGAGAGCTGCGCCGAGGCCGGGGATAGAGCCGCGCCGACGAATTCAGCGCACACCAGGATCGCGAACATCATGGCACTCGCGATCCGGGGCCAAAATCGAGGATGTGACGTCATCGGGCGATGGGGGACGATCGGAGTCCTGACGGCGTCGCGGTGCGGATCGGAATGCAGTTCGAGCATCGGCAAGGCACGTCCGTTCATTGGGCGCTTGGATCGCTGTCCGGCAATTGGAGCGCGAAGCGCGTTTCACATCGACATCAACGCCGGATACAGCAGCAAAGTGGCGTGGAAAAGTGGCGCGCTTCCCTGTCGCGCACCAGAATATGCGCCATGGGGCTGACATGATGGACGCAGAGCGGCAGGTCAATGGCAAGTGTCGTTACAAGAGGCTTTGGGGATCGAACTCCCAAATGACCTCTTTCCAGCCGTTCTCATAGTAGTCCTGGGGCAGGTCGTAGGGCTGGCAGGCCTTGACGGCGCGAACGGCCGCCTCATTCGCGAGCGCGCCAAAGGGCCCGGTGCCCGGCTTCTCGATGGCGGGCTCGCCGTCGACCGTCCCGTCCGGGCGCATGCGCCATCGGAGCGATACGACGGGAGTCTCGGCGCCGCCGCCGGCACCGGGCAGGCGCCAACAGCGCGCGATCTGCTGGCGCAGCATGCCGCGTAGGAGATCCTGCTGCCGGACGGACAGGACCGTATCGTTTCCGGTCTGAGTGCCGGCCGTCGGCCCCTTGTAGTCGGTCGGTTTTGTCGGCTCGTTCGCCGAATTCGGGGCACCCTTGCGCGTCGGGTCCTTGTCGAGAAGGGCCGCGAGGCGGTCGGCGACGGCCTCCTTTTTCTTCTTCTCGTCCTTTTTCTTTTTTTCCTCGGCGAGCTTCTTCTTTTTCTCTTCCTCGGCCTTCTTCTTTTTCTCTTCTTCCTTCTTGCGGTCCTCCTCTGCCTTCTTCTTCTGTTCTTCCTCCGCCTTCTTCTTCTCCTCCTCGGCCTTCAATTGCTCAGGCGTCGGGCCCGGCGCTTCGGGGGGAAGCTCGGCCAGTTTCTCAGCGATCGGGTCCGCCTTTGGAGGTTCCGTCTTTTCCGGCTCAGCCTTGGCAGGTTCGGGCTTCTGGGGTTCGGGCGGGGTCTCCGCGGGCGGCGTCGGCGCGAGGATCGGCTTCGGCTTCTCGGCCTCGAGCTTCGAGACCTCCGGGCTCGGCTTGTCCTCGGCCTTCGCTTCCAGTTCCTTGGCCGTTTCGCTGCCCTGTTTCATGCGCAAGAGTTCGGACGGCGTGATGAGCGCAACCGCGATCGGTTCTGGAGGAGGCGCGTCGAGCGATTTGGTCGCGTGAATGGACAGAATGGCCCACGCGATCAGCGCGCCATGCGCGAGCATCGATATGGCAAGCCCGAAGTACATTCGGCCTTAGCCTCCGTCCTCGACCTCGGTGACGAGTGAGACCTTCTTGAATCCGCCCGCGCTGATGCGGCCCATCACTTTCATGACAGTGCCGTAGTTTATACCCTTGTCGCCGCGCACGTAGATCTGCTCGTCGACGCCGTTCTTGGCGATCGCCTTCAGCTTCTCGGCGATCTCGGCCAAGGGCACCTTCGTCTCGCCGATGAACGTGTCGCCGTTCTCCGCGACCGAGATCGTCAGGGGCTCTTTTGAGCTTTCGAGCTGCTTGCCCTGAGCTTGGGGCAGCTCGATCGGCACGCCCACAGTCAGCATGGGCGCGGCGACCATGAAGATGATCAGCAGCACCAGCATTACGTCGACGAACGGGGTGACGTTGATCTCCGACATCGGCGCGTTACGGCGGCCGCGGCCCCGCCGCCGGCGTCCGCCTCCACCCGCTGCCGCTTTAATGCTGGCGCCCATGTTCGGCTCACCCAACTAGTTGTTGTAACGTCTGAACCAAGAAAGGTGCGTTCCACCACCATCTCTCGCGAAAGAGTGGCATTCGATGTCGCCGTGTTTTGTCGACACTTTGGCCAATTCTTCGGGAGATGTAAGAGCTCGCTTCTGACATTGGATAGCAACTGGTCTTAGAGCTTCTGATGCTTCCCCCATGGCAAACTGGCCAACCAAAGCGACAAGATCAAAGAACAGTCGGTCGGGCGTTGCGGTGTCGGCTGTCAAATTCGCTTCAAGACCAAGAGTGCCACAGTACAGTACGAACTCGTTTGCAGAGCCATGTCGGAGGTGCTGGCGACCAAGCTCTGTTTCTCGAACGACCACCGCTCCCGATTCTTCGGCTATTTCACGAAGAACATTACTGCATTGCTGTTCGTCGAAGACTGCTTGAGCAGACTCAACACACCAGAAGATCATGGCGATAAGCGTAACGATACTTCGGGACAGCATATGTAGCTTTTCAACTTCTCACGTCGATCTGGCGGGAGACAATAGCCGCAAATTCGTCCGCGAACGCCTCGAGGCGCTGGCTGATCTCGGCACTGTCGGCGGAGAACTTGTTGTAGAAGACGACCGCGGGAATAGCAGCGACGAGGCCCAGGGCGGTTGCGAACAGCGCTTCCGCGATGCCCGGCGCCACGACGGCGAGATTGGTATTCTTGGAGATCGCGATCGCCTGGAACGACACCATGATGCCCCAAACCGTGCCGAAGAGACCGACGAACGGCGCGGTCGAACCCACCGTCGCGAGGAACAGAAGCCGGCGATCGAGACGTTCCATCTCGCGGCTGATCGTGACGTCCATCACCTTCTCGACGCGAAGCTGGATGCCACCTAGCGCGCGGATGTTGCCTTCGACGGAGCGCTTCCATTCGCGCATGGCGGCGACGAAAAGAGCTCCCATGACGATCGGCTGGCCGCGGGAGAGAGAGGCATAGAGATCGTCGAGCGATTGTCCCGACCAGAACGTCTGTTCGAACCGGTCGGCCTCTATGCGTGCGCGGCGAAATGAGATGAGCTTCTCGACGATGATCGCCCACGACCAGACAGACGCGAGCACGAGACAGCTCATGACGATCTGGACGACGGGCGAGGCGTGAATGAAGAGTTCGTAGAACGAGATGCCCGGCGTCGCCAAGGGCGTCAGGGCCGGTTGGGCGCCATCAGTAGGATTCATCGGATGAAGACCGCCATTTGTGAAGTTCACAGAGCCACGGCGCGAGGACGACGGCGGCCGCAGAGTAGCCTCAACTCGATCGCGCCGGACCCGATCGAGATCCGCTTGCCGCGTTCGGTCCAGGACGCGACACGCCGGTTTCGGCCCTGTGGCACCATCCCTGTCTACCCCCGGTGCCACCAGCGGGCATGTTGCCGCGCAATTTGACCAAACAAGGGCGCATCGTCGCGGCCCGCAGCAGCAAGTTGTTCAGGCAAAAAGGAAAGCTGACTTTTGCGCCGGACTGCCTTTAGCGCGGGCAGTGTCGACTGTCGAATGGGCGCGGCTTCGACAGGCGTTGTGATCGTGGGCTGGGCCACTGCCGTTCGTCCACGCACATTGCTCAAGGCCGGACGGCGCTATCCTGGCTTGACGTTCGTTCCTTCTCCGGCCGGCTCCGCCGACAACTCGGACCAGAGACCTGACGCACGGTCGTACACGACGACCTCGGCCGTCTCCATGTCGTAGAGCCAGCCGTGGAGCCCGATGCGGCCCTCATCGACGCCGCGCCGCACGATCTCGTACGTCATCAAGTTGTCGAGCTGGAATTGGATGTGCGCCGCGATGGTCGCCATCAGCCGCTCGTTGCCGGTAATGCGTGCCGCTCGGATCAACTCGTGCGCGGGCCGCGTCAGCTCCACCCATCGGCCGAGGTGAGCCTCGACGTTCGGGGGAATCGGCTCGAGCAGCGCCTGGATGCCGCCGCAGCCGGTATGTCCGCACACGACGATATCGTCGATGCCGAGATGATCGAGCGCGTATTCGATTGCCGCCCCGACACTCGAATCTTCAGCGGACGCCGGTGGCACACAGTTCGCGATGTTCCGGATTTCGAACAGTTCGCCGGGGTCGGCCGACGTGATCTGCGACGGGACTACGCGGCTATCGGCGCATCCAATCCAGAGCAGCTTCGGCCTTTGTTTCTTCGAGGCCAGGGCGGCGTAGAACGCGCGATCGCGCTCGAACCTTTGGCGGAACCGCTGATAGCCTTCCTGGGCGTCCCGAATATCGAGATCCACGCCCATTTCGTCCTTCACCGTGACCATGATTTCGCCTCGACGCGAACTTCACGAGACTTTGACGCGATCGCAATGCGGCTTCAGACATGCATTCGGGCGCGCTCTAGGCCGGATTTTTGCCGAGTACGGCTGCGATTGTCCACGACCTGCGTGAGCAGAATGCCGTGCGACGCGCTCGGGGAGTGTCGAGGATCAAGCGCCGTTGCTCGCGGCAGCCACCATCACGTCCGGTCGGACCGCAGGCGGCCGAGGCGCCGGACGGCGGCAACTTGCCGGGCCCAATCGCCGAAGGGGACGGCGGGCGTGCCACCCATCCGCGCACCTTTTGGCACGTCGTCCTTGGCGTGCGACATGCCCGCAATCTGGGCGCCGCTGCCGACCTTGACATGCCCGAGCACACCCGATTGAGCGCCCATCACCACGAAATCGCCGAGTTCCGTCGATCCAGCGATGCCGCTCTGCGCGACGATCACGCAGTGCCGGCCGATCACGACGTTATGGCCGATTTGAACGAGATTATCGATCTTCGTACCGCTGCCGACGATGGTATCTGTCAAGGCTCCACGATCGATCGTGGTGTTGGCGCCGATCTCGACGTTGTCGCCGATGAGGACGCGCCCAATTTGGGGCACCTTGTCGTGGCCGCCGTTACCCATGGCGAAGCCGAAGCCGTCTTGCCCGATGCGCACGCCCGCGTGCAGAATGACGTTGTCGCCGAGGATGGCATGCGTCACCGTGCAACTCGGTCCGATGTAGCCGTTGGAACCGATCACGACCCGATAGCCGACGACCGCGCCAGCACAGATGGTCGAATTGGCGCCGATGACGGCTTCGCGGCCGACGATGGCGCCCGGCTCGATTACGACACCGTCGGCCAGCGTCGCGCTCGGATGGATCATGCCAAGGTTGGCGTCGGCCGCGAAGCGCGCCGCCTTCGAGTGGCGTGCGTCGGCGTAGAAGAGCGTCAATGCGCGTGCAAACGAACGGTAGGGCGACCGGGACCGAAGTGCCACCACGCCGTCGGGGAGGCGTCCGACGTCCTGCGCCGCGACGATACATGCCGCAGCCGACGTTTCCGAGAGCGCGCTCAAGTAACGGCGATTGTCGAAGAAGGACACATGACGAGGCCCCGCGACGTTCAGGGGGCGAACGTCGTCGATCAGCGTGTCGCCGTCACCGGGCGCGACGATGTCGGCCTCCGCGGCCTCGGCAATCGCTGTCAGGGTGAAGGGACCCGACCGGTCGAAGAACCCCGGATGATCCATGCTCGCCTCCATGCTCGCTTGGGAATTCCGGACGTTCGAATCGACGCCTGCGCTCGAATGACCGACCAACTAGAGCCACACTAGTCCGTCGAATTCGACGCGCTGTTCATCGCTGCTTCTTGGTGGGGGGAGGAGTGAGTGCCTCTCGCGCTAGCCGCTCTTCCCTGAGACGCGCGGTCTTCGCCCGAATCGCCACTCTCTGCGCTTCCAGCTCCGACATGACTTGGGACTGCTCTTGCATGCGACGCAACTTTCGTTCCGCCGTCGCACTTAACGCAGTCTTCGGTGGTTGAAGCATGAGCGAATAACTCCCGTCATCTCATAAAGAAGAGACCGTGGCCGACCGTCAGGCATGAGCCGGCAGCGACCTCTTCAAAGTGCGGCGGCGCGTGGATCGCCGCCGTGGTTCTTGTAGAAAATAACGCTCAGGCGGCGCGAAGATTGTCGGCGGAAGATTTGCCGCTCCGGCGATCGGCGACGATGTCGTAAGACACCTTCTGGCCCTCGTTAAGCGTGCCCATTCCGGCGCGCTCGACGGCGCTGATATGAACGAAAACGTCGTTGCCGCCCTGGTCAGGCTGAATGAAGCCAAAGCCCTTCTGGCCATTGAACCACTTCACGGTACCTGTGTGCATGTTTTGAACTCCTTGGATTGAAGATGCGCGCGTCGGCTCCCCAATGATCATTGGGAAGCGGTATCTCGAGATTTTTTGGAAGGTCGTCGGTCAGGCGCGCACTTCGCGGCGAGGCCAAGTCGTTTCAGCGAAGCTCGATGCGAGAGATATAGAACTTTAGCCGTCCGTTTACAAGGATCGACTGGCGGATCAGGGACGACCGCGGCACGTGGGCTCCTGCTCGCGCCGACAGCTTTACCTTCCGACGGCCTCGAATCCGGCCCGGATCGCCGTCGAGAGACGAAGCGGCTTGCCTGAAACCGCCACTAGCACAACCGTCACCTCGGCCTCGAACACAGGGCGGGCATCCCGCGTGACCGTCTGGATGAGCGTCACGCTGGCGCCGCCCAACGATTTCACGCGCGTCTCGACGAGGAGGACGTCGTCCATGCGAGACGGTCGCAGGAACTCGCAATTCATTCGGCGTACGACGAACGCCGCGGGTTCGTGACTGTCCGATCCGTCGATCAGACGCCGGCTATCGGTGCCGAGAAGGCGGAGAAAATCCGTGCGGCCTCGCTCGCACCAACGGATGTAGGATGCGTGGTAGGCGATTCCTCCGGCGTCGGTGTCCTCGAAGTAGACACGAACCGGCAGAATGTGCCAGCGGCCGTAAGCGTCGTCGACGATGCGGCCGGCAAGGTCGGGCCAATTGTCATTTGACATCGGAATCTGCTCCGTCGGCGAGGAAGGTTAGGTGGCTCTCTCCTACACGAACGTCTGCAACCCTGAGGGGGAGGGTTGTCGCGTCCCTTCGACGCGATCGGCGGATTTCGATCGGCCGCCCGGGCGCCGACCTCGGTGGCGTCGATGAGACTGTCGTCACCGCGACACGGAGCGGCGCGATGCAGAGGGGTCCGCCATCGTGCAACTTGCCACAAACGGGCGGGCTGATAGAGTTACGTACACATAGTAATGCCATGACTTGAAGTGTGGGGAAGTGCACCTTGGCCCAAGAGACGGCAGACGCGACTCCGCCGTCGGCGGAACTGGTCGCACAAATCGCCGAACTGCTTGCGCGGCCGCCGACAGTCACCGGCATCGAACTCGATACGGACTATTTCGCTGGATCGGACGGACGGGCATCCCAGTCATCCCATCAGCGCGTGTTGCTGCCGAACGACTATGCGTGGCGGCCGTTGGGTTCGGGTGTGCCGCCACGTGTGCCTTTGCAGCTCTGCGAGTATCTCGCCTACAAGACCGCACTCGCCTACGAGCCGACCGAACGCATCAAAGCCTTCCTCGAGAAGTGCTGCAGCGGCGTTACACACTACCGCTTCTTCGATTCCACAACGAACAAGGCGGACGCCGCAGGCGTTCTCGCCGACGCGCAAGGCTTTGGCTACGTGTTCGAGCGAAAGGCATTCCTCATCTTCCGAGGCACGACGAGCGGGAGCGACTGGACGATCAACCGGATCGACGCGCTGACCAGTGATCTCGTCAAGCCCAGCGACCGGCGCGCGAAAAGCCTGCGGAAGGAATACGGGCGGCTGATCGACAAGCTCGGAGATCCCAATCCCGGCCGGCACGTCGGGTTCTCGATTGCGTGGGCCGCACTCAAGGACGACGTGGAGGATTGGCTCGCGGGCCTCCTAGAGCATGGCGCCATTGACAAGATCATCTACGCCGGACACTCGCTCGGCGGCGCGATGGCGCAGGTCGCGGCCTTCGATCACGCGCGCATCGAAACGGGGTTCGAGCGGGATCGCGGCATCGCGCCGAGCCGAGTCGGTGCGGTGGTGACGTTCGGCGCGCCGGCCGTCGGTGGCCCCGCGTTCTCGGCCGAATACAAGAAGTTGCTCGGCGATCGCACGGTGCTGCTCGAATCGAGCGGCGATCTCGTGCCGCGCATCATGAACCGCTGGTATTATCAGATGCTCTATCCGGTGCGCCAGCGCGTGAAGGCGGGCGTGCAGGCGCATCTCGTTTCAAGCGAAGGGTTCGCAAAAGTTTCACCACCGTGGGTTTTCGCGAGCGAGCCGCCGATGTCGGACCAGGACATCGACAACGCGGTCGCTGGACTTCGCGAGACGGCGGCCAAAACCGTTGCCGCTCTCGCCGAACAGAAAAAGCAGCAGGATGCGGCCGAAGCCGCCAAGAAAGCCGCGGCGGACCCGAAGAATGGTGCTGCAGCACAGGCCACTCCGCCCAAGGCTCAGTCACCGAAAAATGAGCCGCCAAAGGCCGAGCCCGCGCCAACGTGGCTCTACTGGGTCCTTATCGGCGTGGTCGTCGTCGCGGCCGGCGGCGTCGTCTGGTATTTCGTGCGCCGTAAGCTCTATTCGCACGACATCGAGGAACGCTACGCGCTCTACTTGAGCACGCTGTCCTATCAGCAGTTGCGCGCGAAGCACTGCGGAAATCTGCAACTCGCCGACAAGGAACTCGACGAGCATTTGAAGTTCGTTCGTGGCGACCTCGCGTCCAGCCATGAAATCGCGAAAGCCATTCCGGCGGTCGATGGAAGTTCGACGGCGTTCTTCGAGGCCGTGCAGAAGTTGCCTCTACCGATCAAGGTCCGCAACGACCCGGCGTTCGTCGAGTATCTCAAGCGCAACGAGACGTTTGTTTGAGCGACGCACGCGGCGCGTCGTTGCGTTGGGATCGCGCCCTACCCCAACTCGACCAGAACGACCTCGGGCGGTGAGCCGAAACGCACGGGATAACCCGAGCAACCGAGCCCACCCGAGACGACGAGATGGCGGCCGTCCTCGACGATGTGGCCATA
Source organism: Hyphomicrobium sp. (assembly GCA_033765145.1). Taxonomy (GTDB): domain Bacteria; phylum Pseudomonadota; class Alphaproteobacteria; order Rhizobiales; family Hyphomicrobiaceae; genus JAGVSR01. The sequence continues at coordinate 86,249 of JANRIH010000020.1, forward strand.
GACGTACCGGCGGCCGAACCGCGATGGCACGATCGGCGCGAAACCCAGGACCCGCACCTGGCCACCGTGCGTGTGCCCAGAGATGGTCAGCGAGACGCGCGCGGGTACGCTCGGGAAAATGTCCGGTTCGTGGGCCATCAGAACGACTGGCGCGTCGTCCATGACGGCGGCGAGCGTACCGGCCAGATCATGCACGCCTTCGTAGTCGACTTTGCCGCCGCGTTTGAACGCGGCGTAGTTCTCGGGCTTCGGCCAGAAGGCCCACTGGTCGCCGAGCCCGGCGAGCCAGAACGGACGTCCATTCTTTTCGAGCCGGACGGCGTTGTTTTCGTAGACCGGGATGCCGACGGCTTCGAGCGCGCGACCGGCGGGCGTCGGACCCTGCCGCCGGACTTGCAGGCTCTCGTCCTCCCACCAGTCGTGATTGCCGAGAACGGCATGGACACCGAGCGGCGCTTTCAGCCTCGCCAATTCCGTGGCCCACGCGTGATGGGCGATCGGGCGAGCGAAGCGCCCGAGGCCATGGCCGATGACGTAGTCTCCGAGGAGGAGGACGGCATCGGGGGCCAATGCGTTCGCGCGATTGACGATCTGGCGGACGCGATCGAGGGACATCCATGGTTCGCAGATGTGGAGATCCGCGATGACTGCGAGGCGCAGTGTGAGTGACGATGGCCAGCCGGTCGGCGTCAATCGATGACGTGTGACGTTCAGGCGGAAGGGCTCGGCCAGTGCATAGCCGCCAAAACCGGCACTGCCGGCCGAGACGCCGAGCAGGGACTTCAGAAACAGGCGACGGGTGAGCACGGGCGTTCCGGGATGGCGATTTCGTATCGACCGATCTTAACGCTCGGGACGGTAGTAAATTGTGAACGGCCGGACCGGACGCGGGCTCAAGCGGCCGTCAGCTTCTTCAAAACCTCCTCGGAGACTTCGAAGTTCGCGAAAACGCTTTGTACGTCGTCGTCGTCCTCGAGTGCGGCGATCATCTTCATGATGCTGGCGGCCGCATCTTCGTCCACGGTCGTCGAGAGGTTGGGGCGCCAGACCGTCTTGACGCTCTGGGGCTCTCCAAGTGCTTCCTCGAGCGCACCGGCAACCGTGCCGAGACTGTCGAACGAGCACGTCACGAGGTGTCCGGCTTCGTCGGACTGCACATCGTCCGCGCCGGCTTCGATCGCCGCCTCCAGGACTTTCTCCGCTGACCCTGCGGCACTCTTGAAGGCGATCTCGCCGACGTGCGCAAACATATGGCTGACCGAGCCCGTCGAGCCCAAGTTTCCACCGTACTTCGTGAATACGGACCGAACGACGCCGCCTGTGCGATTTCGGTTGTCGGTCAGGGCCTCTACGATGACGGCGACGCCTCCGGGCGCATAGCCCTCGTAGCGGACGTTCTCGAAGTTCGCCATGTCGCTGCCGGCCGCCTTCTTGATGGCCCGTTCGATGTTGTCCTTCGGCATATTCTCGGCGCGCGCATCCTGGATCGCGAGGCGGAGACGGGGGTTCATGGCCGGGTCGGGCGTTCCGCTCTTGGCCGCGACCGTAATCTCGCGGGCGAGCTTGGCGAACACCTTGGCCTTCATGGCGTCCTGCTTGCCCTTGCGGTGCATGATGTTCTTGAACTGGGAATGGCCAGCCATGGGTGCGCTCTCGAAAGCAAATCGGGATTTAGTCAGCCGTTGTGATCGAGGCCGGTGGGGGCGGTCAAGATCGACGCTCAAGGGACCACGATGCTGGCGTTAACACTTTGTTAACGCTTTTGGCAGAATCGTTAACGCCGTCGAGAGATTCGTCTCTCCTCCGGTCGTCCGAGCTGCCCAGCAGGCGACCGCCCGGCAGGGTTGTATTCCCCCTGCTCCCCTAGACGAGGTTTCCCGACCTCGTCCAATCCCCGGAGCGTGACGCCCCAGTCACGCGACCCAAAAAAGCGGCTCGGTCGGCTCGAGTATGCCACCGAGCCGCAGGCTTTTTACCCGGATCGCCAGCCCCGTCCTGTCATCCGTCTCGACCGCCACGCCCGACACCGTCGCAGGTCCGTTCGCCGGTTCGAATCGCTCGCGCGGAATGCGCGTGATGAAGCGGTTCAGCGGTTCGTCGGGGTCCATGCCGAGTACCGAATTGTAGTCGCCGCACATGCCCGCATCGGACATATAGGCTGTGCCACCCGGCAAAATGCGCTCGTCGGCCGTCGGCGTGTGGGTGTGCGTACCGACGACAAGGGTCACGCGGCTATCGAGAAAAAGTCCCATAGCCTGCTTTTCGCTCGTCGCCTCGGCGTGGAAATCGACGACGATGGCATCGGCCCCGGATTTCAACGCGCACGATGCGAGTTCGGCGTCGATCGCGCGAAAGGGGCAGTCGAGTTCGGTCATGAACACGCGCCCCATGGCGTTGATGACCAAAACCTCCATGCCGTTCCGTGCCGTAACGAGCGAGGCGCCGCGCCCCGGCGTGCCCTTCGGAAAATTGAGCGGGCGCACGAGCCGGGTGTGACGGTTGATGAAGACGAGGGCTTCGCGCTGGTCGAAGGCATGGTTGCCGAGCGTCACGGCATCGGCGCCGGCGTCGACGAGATCCTCGAGGATGGCTTCCGTGATACCGAAGCCGCCCGCGGAATTCTCCGCGTTGACGACAACGAAGTCGAGCGCGTAGCGCTCGCGCAGTCGCGGCAACATCTCGACAACGGCCTTGCGGCCGGCGCGGCCGACAACATCACCCAGAAACAGCAGCCTCACCCTCGACTCCCTACCCCCGCTCGCGGGGAGAGGGGAACCGCGTGGGGCCCGACTGCGTCAGGACCCAATCCAAACGCTCGTCATAATGGGCGTGCGGCACGGCGTCGACCCTCTGCTCGTCGAAGGCCAAACCGATGGCGATGACAGGCTTCAGCGCGCGGAGGCGGGCCAGCGTCCGGTCGTAGAAGCCGCCGCCGTAACCGAGCCGATAGCCCTCGCGATCGAACGCGAGGAGAGGACCCAGGATAACGTCCGGCTCGACAACGGGTGCTGAGGGGAGCGGTTCGCGGATGCCCCATTGCACTTCGCCCAATGGCTCGCCGGGTTTCCAGGCGCGGAACACGAGCGGGCGGCCCTTCGCCTCCATGACCGGCAGGGCGATGCCGTAGCCTTCTTGGATCAACCGTTCGATCAGGGGAAAGGGGTCGATCTCAGCGCCGATCGGCAGAAACGCCGTGACCCAGGCGGGTGCTGCGGCGCCGGCGAAGCCGATCCCGTGGCCGGCGATCGCCCGGGCGGCTTCCCGACCGTGCCGCCCCGCCGCCCGGTCGCGAACGGCTTTCATGTCCGTGCGGAGGGCCTTTTTCGCAGCGACTAGTTCCGTCTCGGTCGCGGTTTCGGTCACGAATTCTGCCCTGAAATCAGTGCCGCGGAAGCCGTTGGAGCGTTCGATCTCGCCGGGTCCCTACAAAAGTAAGGTGGGCGCCGTGTGCCCGGAACCACGGCTCCGGGCAGGGACAGCTCCCTGGCAGATCTTATAGGCCCTGGAGATTCATTTGCTCCTGACGCGCCCCGCAGCTCGGGGAATCTAGGCTGGGACCGCGAGAAAATCGAGAGGGTCAATCGATCGCCTTGCAAAGTCTGATGCGGGTAACCGGCCCGCGGCTCCGCGGTTGACAGAGCTGCAACGTCCCGTGCAAAGCTCGGACGCCATCTAAGCCTGCCGGATATAACCAAAAGGAATAACGCGATGATTTCTCGCTCCCTCTTGCTTGGTACTGCCGCCTATCTCGGCGTAGCGTTGGCCCTTTCCTTGCCGGCCGAGGCCGGGCATCGGGACTGCAGCGCGCTTCATGCCTTGAACCCCGACGGCGACGGCTCGCTCGACTGGCGCGAGGTTCGGAGCGCCGCGAAGGCGCTGTTCCACAAGCTCAACAACGACGGCGACGGGACGTTGGAACTCGACGAAGTCGCCGGCCGCGTCGGACTCCTCTCGTTCGCCCGCGCCAACCCGGATCGTGACGGCTCTCTCGACATGGGCGAGTGGCTCGGCCTCGTGAAGCACCGCTTCGAGCGGGCCAATCCCGACGGCGACGCCACGATCGAATGCGACGAGTGGACGAGCCTCCGCGGTCTCAGGCTGCAGAAGGTGACCTACTGAGGTCGCGTGCGCGATCTCACGAATTCATTCCGAGCGAAATTCGGAGACGTTCGCGGGTTTGCACAACGTTCGACATTACGGGCCCGAATCCGGGCCCGTTCGGTTCGCTGGCGTATACGGAAGAGCTAAGGCCGCTCATCGACGCTCGGTCGGATCCTCGAGGGAGCTTTCCAGCGAATCGATCACCCAATTCACGCGGTCGATCGCCAAAGCCCTCAGCTTTTCCAGCTCGGCGATCCGCGCTTCCGCGCGCGCGAGGTCGTCTTTCAGTCGCGCACACTCGGCCTCGAGCGCACTGGATTTCCTGTCGTTGGCCGTGATCTCGTCCTCGGACTTCCGAATGCTGCTGTCTGGATGCGCGTCGTCATTGGCCACGCGCCTGGCCTTCATTCTCACCCGCTGTGTCATGGCCAATCCGTTCGATTGGAACATTCGCTCCGACGGCGGCCACGCCCACGGCAGCCATCAGCGCGCCCTTCCGGAAACCATAGGTCGGTGGCTTCGAGGGTGCAACAAAAGGGCGCGCCATACACGCGATAATCTACAGCGCACCGCGGCTGCATTCTTCCCAAGACGCATTGACACAGAGACCGTGCACCAAGTTAATGGCGCCGATTTCGGCAGCCGATCGCCGCACACCTGTCACAGTGCACCGGCTTTGGCGCCATTTCCATTCCCCAAAAGGAGACCCCAATGGCAGTGAAGGTCGCGATCAATGGCTTCGGCCGCATCGGGCGCAATGTGCTCCGCGCGATCATTGAGAGCGGGCGGTCCGACATTCAAGTCGTTGCTATCAACGATCTCGGCCCGGTCGAGACTAATGCGCACCTGCTGCGATTCGACAGCGTTCACGGCCGCTTCCCGGGCAAGGTCGCGATCTCGGGGGACACGATCGATGTCGGTGCGGGGCCGATCAAGGTCACGGCCATCAAGAACCCGGCCGAGTTGCCCCACGGCGCCATGGGTGTCGATGTCGCGATGGAGTGCACGGGCATCTTCACGTCGAAGGACAAGGCTTCCAGCCACCTTCAGGCCGGCGCCAAGCGCGTGCTCGTCTCGGCACCGGCCGACGGCGCCGATCTCACCGTCGTTTACGGCGTCAATCACGACAAGCTCACCAAGGACCACGTGGTCGTCTCGAACGCGTCGTGCACGACGAACTGCCTCGCGCCCGTCGCCAAGGTTCTCAACGATCTCGTCGGAATCGAGAAGGGGTTTATGACGACGATCCATGCCTACACGGGCGACCAGCCGACACTCGATACGATGCACAAGGACCTCTACCGCGCGCGCGCCGCGGCGCTTTCCATGATTCCGACCTCGACGGGTGCCGCCAAGGCCGTCGGCCTCGTGCTTCCGGAACTGAACGGCAAGCTCGACGGCACCGCCATCCGCGTGCCGACGCCCAACGTGTCCGTCGTCGATTTCAAGTTCATCGCGCGGAACGAGACGACCAAGGACGAGATCAACGCCGCCATCCAGGCCGCCGCCGCCGGGCCGCTGAAGGGCGTTCTCGGCGTCACGGATCAGCCCAATGTGTCGATGGACTTCAACCACGACAGCCATTCGTCGATCTTCCATCTCGACCAAACGAAGGTCATGGACGGCAAGCTGGTGCGCGTGCTCTCCTGGTACGACAACGAGTGGGGCTTCTCGAACCGCATGAGCGACACGGCCGTCGCCATGGCGAAGCTGATCTGACGGTTTTCTCTTGACCACGGCCGGCACGGCGCCTCGCCCTAAGGGCGGCGCTGTGCTATGTTTTGGTCATGAATATCCATTCGCCCAGCCGTCCCGCGACCTATGCCGATATCGAGGCACTGCCGCCGAATGTCGTTGGCGAGATCCTCTTCGGCGTTCTCCACACCCATCCTCGACCTGCGCCGCGGCATGCCCGCGCCTTGTCGCGGCTCGGAGCTGAACTCGATGGGCCGTTTGATCGCGGCAAAGGCGGCCCGGGCGGCTGGATCATTCTCGATGAACCCGAACTGCACCTCGGCTCTCACGTCGTTGTACCCGACCTCGCTGGATGGCGGCGTGAACGCCTGCCGAAGCTGCCAGAGACCGCTTTCTTCGAAACGGCGCCCGATTGGGTGTGTGAAGTCCTTTCCCCGGCAACGGCACGGGTCGATCGCACAGACAAGCTGGCTATCTACGCGGAGCATGGCGTTGGGCATGTATGGCTCGTCGATCCCATCGCCATGACGCTCGAGGTTCTCGCCCTAACGGACGGCAAATGGCAGATCGCGGCGACCTTCAAGGACGCCGATCCTGTCACCGCGCCGCCGTTCGACGCCCACACGTTCGCCCTCGACGTGCTCTGGCCCGAAGATGCACGACCGGGTTGAGCGTTTGATATACGATCAGGAACTCAACCCGGTCGTACCCGCACCTGCCGCGGTTCGCACGACTTCGGCAGCCGCGAAAGCGCGGTCGCGGTGCGCGGCGATCGGGAGCGCGGCGTCGGCCAATTGGAGCGATACGTCGGACATGCGCATCGCTGCGTCGGCGACCTCGGGGTCGCCCATACGCGCGAGCGTCGCCAGGGACTTTTGCAGCGCGACGACGACTTCGATCGCACCAGAGCCGTCGCGGGCGATGGCGGTGAAGGCGTCTTCCAGGAGGTCGGTCGGAGAGAGCGGGGGCAGCTCCACGCGGAGTGTACGGACATCCGCCAGCGATGCCGCGCGCCTGATCTCGACGTAGCGGACCAGCACGCTCATCAGCTCGCTCAGAACTGCGATTGCCGTACCGGGATCGTTTACGCCTGGAGACAAAGCTCGGTCGGCGGTTTCGGAGAGTGCTCGTATTCGCGTTCGAACATCGACGCCGTCTCTCGGGACAGATTCGAGACGGATCGCCGTAACGATGCGCTTTTCCAGTTTCGTCGTCAGTGCCTCTCCAGGCGCGACATAGGCGATCGGAACCGAGGGCTCTGCGAGGTCGCCCGGCCGCACGGTCACGACGATCCGGCAGTCTTGCTTCTCGGCCCACGCGCCGAGCCGGCGGACGTCAACATAGTCGACCCAGCCCATTGACGTCGGACGGACCGCGGCCGCGCCAGAGGGTATGTCCCCGCTCCAAGGAACAGCACCATAGGTCCCGATATTGTCCACCTTCAGGGCTTCGCGGGCGGCGCGCGCCAAAGTCTCAATTCCTGCAATGGAGTGACCGAGCCGGGCGGCTTCTCCGATCCAGCGGACAAATGCCAGCAGCACGGCGGCCATGGCGAGCACGAGCCCGATGAAAAGTATGAGATGGCCCGACCGCGCCATCGGGAGCAGCTCGATTGCGGCCGCGCAGCCGACGGCGAAGACGAACGAGCCGGTCGTCAAGCGAAGGACGCCGATCCCTTTGCCATCGCGCATGACAATGCGGGAGGCGCGGGGTGTCGTCGACTGGGAGACGACGCCCGCCGCCGTGATAATGGCCGTCACGGTCAAGGCGGCGAGCGGCAACAGGCCCGCCGCGAACGCCGCGTACAGGGTCAGAAGGGATGATTTTTCGATCTCGACCGAATGATAGTCGTCGAGGAGCGGGCCAGTTACCACGGCAGCGCCGATCACAAAGCCGGTCAGGACGGCGGCGGACAACAGTCCAAACCACAGCCGGCCGCTCACCCCACGCCGCCGGCGTTCAGCGCCGAATGCTGGCGGCATATTCTCCTCCCTGAACGCCCCCCGAGACCGGCCGTCCGTCGTGCTCTCGCCGATACTCCTCGACCTACCCGCAGCAACGGCTCGCGTCAAACGCCCGGCATGCCTCGATATTCGACCCGCCGGGCGCGGCAATGACGCGCAGCACGGGACGAACGTGATCCCCGGCTCGCCCACTTGGATGGCTTGGCAGGAACCCGCCAAACCGGCTAAGCGGTCCACCAGAATGTTCGATCTCAGGAACGAGAGGATATGCCATGACCGAGACGCTGTCCGATATCGCCCGTGCCATGGTCGCACCGGGCAAAGGCATCCTTGCCGCTGACGAAAGCTCGGGCACGATCAAGAAGCGTTTCGACAAGATCAATCTCGCATCGACCGAGGACAGCCGCCGCGACTATCGCGAGATGCTGTTCCGCGCCGACGAAGCGATGAAGTCCTACGTCTCGGGCGTCATTCTCTACGACGAGACCATCCGGCAGAAGGCGAAGGACGGAACGCCACTCGTCGCCATCATGAAGGCCGCAGGCTCGATCCCCGGCATCAAAGTCGACACGGGCGCCAAGGCGCTCGCCGGTCCCACATCGAAAATCGAGACGGTGACCGAGGGTCTCGACGGCCTGCGCGAGCGTCTCGCGGAATACTATGCGCTCGGCGCACGGTTCGCGAAGTGGCGCGCGGTCATCACCATCGCCGACGGATGCCCGACCTGGAATTGCGTCAAAGCCAATGCACATGCGCTCGCACGCTACGCCGCGCTCTGCCAGGAAGCGAAGATCGTCCCGATCGTTGAGCCCGAGGTCCTGATGGACGGCGAGCATTCGGGTCACGACATCGACGAATGCTATCGCGTCACCGAGTGGACGCTGCGCATGGTCTTCCGCGAGCTCTACGACGCGCGCGTCGACCTCGAAGGCATGATCCTGAAGCCCAACATGGTCATCGCGGGGCAGAAGTCTTCGAAGCAGGCGAGTGCCGCGGAAGTTGCGGAAAAGACCGTAAAGTGCCTCAAGTCGACGGTTCCTTCGACGGTGCCGGGCATCGCATTCCTTTCAGGTGGCCAGTCGGACGAGGCGGCGACGGAACACCTTTCGCTCATGAACGCGATGGGTGGCCTGCCCTGGGCGCTGACGTTCTCCTATGGCCGCGCGCTGCAAGCTGCGGCTCTGAAGGCCTGGGGCGGCAAGCCGGAGAACGTCGCCGCCGGCCAGCGCGCCTTCACGCATCGCGCGAAGATGAACAGCCTTGCCGCGCGCGGCACGTGGAGCGCCGGGCTCGAGAAGGCGGCCTGATCGACAGCCGATGCGATAAATTTGGGACGATGAATGCCGCTCCCGCGCACCCGGGAGCGGCTTTTTTCACGCTGCGTGAATGCCGGTCAGGAACCAGCTTTCCTGTTCGCCAACGCCCTTGATCGTCACGAGTCCACGTGATTCGAACTCGAACTTGGTGTCGAGGCGAGAGCGGCATGTGGGACAGACGAGGATGCGACCCGGCATCGACAAATTTTCGAGCCTTGCCGCGAGGTTCACCGCGTCGCCCCAGACGTCGTAGGTGAACTTCTGCCGGCCGATGACGCCGGCCATCACCGGCCCTGCCGCCAGACCCATCCGCATCGACAGCCCAAGGCCGCGCGCCTGGCTGATCACCTCGACGGTCGCCATCATGTCGAGGGCCATGCGCGCCAGCCGCTCGGCGTGATCCGGGGATGGTATCGGGATACCGGATGCCACCATGTAGGCGTCGCCGATGGTCTTGATCTTCTCGACGCCGTGCTTCTCGGTCAGCGCATCGAATGCCGAGACGATCTCGTTCAATAGCGACACCGTTTCCGCAGCGCCGAGGCGGCGGGCCATCGCGACAAATCCCGAAATATCCGCGAAGAGCACGGATGCCTCGTCGAAGTTGTCGGCGATCGGCTCGTCGGGTCGCGCTTTAAGTCGCTCGACGATCGCATCGGGAAGAATGTTGCGTAGAAGCGTGTCGGTCTCGGCCTTCGCGGCCTCGGCGAGACGGAAGGCATACCAGACCGACGCGCCGATCAGCGCGGCTGTCGTGATCGCGGCCTGCACGTAGATCGAATTCACCACCTCGGGCTCGGCGTCGATCCGCGCGGCTTCCTCGGGGAACCAAAAGTGGGATGCGAGATGAAGGGCGACGCCCGAAACGATGACGGCCAGAACCAGGCCCATCCGCTTCAGACCGAAGACCACGAAGGGGGCCGCGGCGCCGACGAAATACTGAACATGCACGCCCGAGTCGTGACCGAGATAGCGCGTGAACGCAATGAGAGCGCACCATTCCGCAATTACGATGATGAGCGCACCGGCGATATCGTTCAGCCGGTGGGCGAAGGGTACGGACGCGGCGGCCACCACGAGAGCCAAATTGATCCAGATGATCGGCGCGTATTTGTCGTAGTCGAGGAGCGCGTGCTGGATCGCGTAGACGAGCGTCGAAACGACGATCAGGTAGGAGATCATGTTGAGGATCATGAGCCGCCGCTTCACGTCCGGCGGATAGCCGGTCGTTCCGGCTTCAGCGAGCCACGACACCAGCCGGCCCATGCCGCGAAACGGCAGGCGCTGCGTGTTGGACGCAATGCGGCGCCAGATCGCCTTCCGATCCTCTCCCCTCGAGCGATCCATCATCGATTGATCCCGGCGGCGCGGCTGTCCCTCAACCGGCGCCCGCAATGTCCTCGAGCGCTTCGATCCTGCAAACGAACCCGCGCGTCGAGCGTTCGATCGCGCCTTGTTCCTCCAACAAAGCCAGCGCCGCGTTGACCTTGGGACGGCTCGCGCCGATCAAGAGCGCCAGTTCGCTCTGGGAGATCGGCAGGTCGAGCGCCACGCGCTCGGCATCGGCATCGCCCTTCTGACGCGCGGCCGCCAGAAAGAAGCGGGCGAGCCGGACTTCGATGGGGTAGAGGGCGATCCCTTCGAGTTGCTGGTCCGCTTCGCGGACGCGGTTGCAGAGGAAGCGGATCACGGATTCGCGAACCGCACTGCGCGTTTCGATCAGGCGGTTCAGCGATCCTTTCGACAACGATCGCGCCTCGACCTTCGAGACGGCCGTCGCGTCCGCTGTGCGCGATCCGCCGTCGAGCACCGCGATCTCACCGAAGATCTGACCACTTTCGGCATGGGCGAAGGACAGTTCACGGCCTTCCGGTGTCAGCACCGATAGGCGAACGCGACCGGACACGACGAGATAGATGTCCCGTCCCGGATCGCCCCGCCCGAAGACCATTTCGCCTGCCCCGAAGGAGGCTTCGCGCATTTCCGACACGACGCTTTGCCGGTCGGGCACGTCCAGCCCTCCGAACAATGCCGTCTTTCCGATAATGTCGACGAGCGAATCCTTGGTAGCCATGGCACGCCTCCCGCCAGCCGGTTATCCGTGGAACAGAGCCCAAAGGCAATGACGGGGCGATCCCATAGGTAACAACTCACAACGGCGCTCGGCGATCCGCCGGGTAAAGCCATACCTCCGCCGCTTCGTCTGCTATAGATTCACGGTGACACCGGTGGTTCGCGACGGCGCCAAACCTCTTCTCCAGGAGATGACGACAAGATGAGCAGCGCCCGCGTCGGTCTCCTTTCGGCCCTTCGTCGCACCGACAGTCCGCGCCGAGACACGCTCAGAAGCGAACTTGCGCGGACCGCGAGCAAGGAACGGGCCGTCGGCACCCGGCCAAAGCTCGTGCTGGCAAGTTCGAGCCCGCGTCGGCTGACGCTGTTGAAGCAGGCCGGCGTCGAACCCGATGCGCTCCGCCCGGCCGAGATCAACGAGACCGCTCGCATGGGCGAGATGCCGCGCGGGCTCGTCTCGCGGCTTGCCCGCGCCAAAGCCATGGCGGCCCGCGATCAAATCGCGAACGACAAGGACATTGCGGACGCCTACGTGCTCGCGGCCGATACCATCGTCGCCGCGCACCGGAAAATCCTCGGCAAGCCCGAGCGGATCGAGGAAGCAGCGGAATTCCTGATGCGGCTCTCGGGCCGATCGCATCGCGTACTGACCGGGGTCTGCCTCATCACACCCGACGATCGGGTGCGCATGAAAATCGTCGATACGAAAGTGCGCTTCAAATATCTGACCAAGGCGGAAATCGAAGCCTATGTCGCCTCGCGCGAATGGCGCGACAAGGCGGGCGGCTACGCAATTCAGGGTTTGGCTGGCGCGTTCGTGCAGAAAATTTCGGGGTCCTACACGAACGTCGTCGGACTGCCGCTGACGGAAGTCGTGACGATGCTCGTCGGTGAGGGCTTCCCCATTCACTTCAACTGGGTCCGCGCGGCCGAAGCCGACCGGGATTGACGAGACGTGTCCGACAGCATCGATAAAGAGCGGCCTACGGGGGGCGAGTGTTCGGTCTGCGGCAAGTCCGCGGTCGTCGCGTACCGCCCGTTCTGCTCGGCACGATGCCGGGATGTCGATCTCGCGCGATGGCTTGGCGGGGGCTACGTCATCGCGGGTGGATCGAGCGAGGTCGCGGACGACGCGGGGCTCTCGGAATTCACGCGCGGAGAGATCAATCCCGGTCCCGAGGGCGGTTCTCGATCGCGGGATGATGAGGGCAAGTGACCCGAGTTGCGGTGCTGCCCGATGGCCCTGGACAGCCCCGGATCGACCCCCTATAAAGCGCGCTCTCCGAGCCGGGGTTTCTCAGGCATCGCGAGACGCCCAGGTAGCTCAGTTGGTAGAGCATGCGACTGAAAATCGCAGTGTCGCTGGTTCAATTCCGGCCCTGGGCACCATTTTCATTTTCGCGATGCCGCCCGCCAACCCATCGCACGTATTTGCGCGATGCCTACCACCAGCCCGTCGCACGGGGCCATCATTCAAGATGCATGTTCGAGTGGTGCCGCACCCTCCTCACGTTGACAGCTCGCGGAGGGACTCGGCGAAGTAATCGATGGCCGCGCGGACTTTGGCCGGCGGCTGTCGGTCGGACGGATAGACCGCATAGACGCCTTCCATCGCAATTGGCGGATGATCGAGCGTGATTTCCAGAAGCCTGCCCTCGGCGAGCGCCCGGCGGACGAGAAAGAGCGGCTGATAGATGATCCCCTGTCCGGCAATCGCGGCTGCGACGAGCACGTCGCCGTTGTTGGCTTTAAGCGACCCGGAAACTTTGACCTTCACTCGGCCACCGGCGCCGAACGACCACTGATCGGCTCCCGCCATGCGCGACAGCGTATAGCCTAGGCAATCATGGCTCTTGAGATCGGAGATGCGGCGGGGTGTCCCGCGTGCCGCCAGATAGTCGGGGGCTGCGGCAACCCTCATGGCGGATGGCGCTAAGCGCCGCGCGACAAGGCTCTTATCCGGCAGAGATCCGATCCTGATCGCCATATCCCAACCTTCTTCAAGCAGATCGACGCGCCGGTCATTGAGACCGAGTTCGACCGTCAGTGTCGGATGGCGGCGCGCCAGTCCTGGCAACAGCGGAGCTATTTCGAGAAGCCCATACGAGACGGGAACATTGAGGCGCAGCGTCCCTTGGACCTCGACGCGATCGCGGCCCGCGCGCCGCTCGGCCTCCGCAACATCGGCGAGAATGCGATCGACGTCTTCGAGGTAGGCGCGGCCGGGCTCGGTCAGTGACAGGCGCCGGGTCGTGCGGTGGACGAGTTTCGAGCCCAGGCGGTCTTCGACGGCCGCCAAATGCTTCGTGGCCATGGTTTGGGACATGCCGAGGACGCGGGCGGCGGCCGATAGGCTGCCGAGCGTCGCGACCTTCTGGAACACAAGCATTCCCGTATAACGATCGAGCATCGCTATCTCACACTATTGGTGTGAAATAATATGCGTCGTTCGTGAATTATCAAACTAAAACTTTGGGCGCATATCGAGGGCACACGACTTCTTCACCGACTTACCGATGTCTTCCCAAAGGAGAGACCCATGAATTCCGCATCGACTTCCATCGAATCGCGTGACCCCTCCATCGATCCCGCGACCGCGCCCTACGCCGCGCTCATTCTGCGCATGAGCCTTGGTCTCATCCTGCTGGCCCACGGCCTGCTTCTCAAAGTCATGACATTCACGGTCGCCGGCACGGCGGGCTACTTCGAAAGCATCGGCTACCCTGCGTTCTTCGCGTACCTCGTGATCCTCGGTGAGATCGGCGGCGGGCTGGCACTCATCCTAGGCGTTTGGACCCGCTGGATTTCGCTCCTGCTGCTGCCGATCCTCATCGGCGCGACGGCGCAGCATGCCGGAAACGGCTGGCTGTTCTCCTCGGCCAACGGCGGCTGGGAGTTCCCGGCCTTCTGGACCGCGACCCTCGTCGTCCAGGCGCTGCTCGGCGACGGAGCTTACGCCTGGCGCCCGTCGTTCCTGCCGCGCCTCGCCGTGGCCGCTGCGCGCTGACGCTCTACCCGAGGACACTTTTGCCATGACCGGCGCGCACGCAGCACAGACTAGGACGGACCGGGACGCGGTCTCGACATCCATCGGCACACCCATCGATCCCGCCGTGCGCGTCGGTCATGTCCATCTCAAGGTCGCCAACCTCGACCGCGCCATCGGTTTCTATTCGGGCGTTCTCGGGTTCCGCGTCACGCAACACTACGGACGCGGTGCGGCGTTCCTCGCGGCCGGCGACTACCATCATCACATCGGGCTCAACACGTGGGAAAGCCGGGGCGGCACACCACCTCCTGCCGGATCGACCGGGCTCTATCACGTCGCGTTCGTCTATCCGACACGCGCCGCTTTGGCGGACGCGCTCCGGCGCCTCATGGCGGCGGGCGTTCCGCTCGATGGCGCGAGCGATCACGGCGTCAGCGAGGCGCTCTACCTCAGGGACCCGGACGGTAACGGTGTCGAACTCTATTGGGACCGGGCGCCTGAGGACTGGCCGCGATCCGTCGACGGGGCGCTCGCCATGACAACGCGCCCGCTCGACCTCGAGGCCCTGCTCGTAGTGTCCTAAGCGGCGCTCCAGCGCTCGAAAATCCGATGCTCCCGCTCAGCCGCGGATCGGCTTCCAGGTCACGACGACGCGCGTACCGATCGGCACCCGCGGATAGAGGTCGAGCACGTCCTCGTTGTACATCCGTATGCACCCCTTGGATTCCGCGCCGCCGATCGTCCACGGCGCGTCCGTGCCATGGATGCGATACATCGTTGCCCCGAGATAGAGCGCGCGCACGCCTAGGGGATTTCTCGGATGACCGCCCGGAACGTAGGCCGGAAGGCTGGGGTTTTCGCGGCGCATCTCGGCGGTCGGTGTCCAGCCCGGATTGACCGCCTTGCGGGAGACGGACGTAACGCCGGACCAGCGGCTCTGGGCGCGTGGAATGGCAATCGGATAGGAGATCGCCGAGCCGCGCTCGTAGACCCAATAGAGCTTCCGGTCGCCGAACGAGACGACGATCTGGCGCGGCGCCAAGTTCGACGGGACCGAGACGTCCTCGCGGTATCCACCACCCCACAGGAACGAGAAGAAATCCTGCGCCTTCGCCGCGGGCGCGGCGACGAACAAGGCCGACAGAAATGCGGGAACTACGAGAGCGAGCATTCGCCCTCTCGACATGAGCGCCATCATGGGTCCGTCCCTATTATCGGCGCCGCGGGCGGCGCGGTGTTGCTGTCACACTCTTATTATTTGCGTACTGAATGGATGCGTATTCCGGCGAGGGAAACGTGCCTCGCGTCGCGGAGTGGTGCAAGCACGGGTGGTCGCGCTTTGCGCCCAGAGTTCGAAACCGCCAGCCTTGTGTGGCGGATTTGCCATGGCCGGGAAAGGTAGGAGGACGGCTCCATCGCCCAACTACGTGGTCCCGGCGGTCACCAATGTTCGGAGCGCGGCTCGCCCATGAAGAGTTCGCCGAGACGCCGCCCTGTCCCCCTGTTCAAGCCCGCGGGGAGATCATCGAGCGCCACGAACCGCTGCTCCGCGATCTCGCTATTGGGCGCCGGCACGTGGGGCTGATGCCACGCGTCGGCGACATACAGCGCAATATGATCGCCTGGAAAAACATCGAAGTGCGCGAAGAGGCCCCAGAGCCGCGGACGTGCGCGTAGCATAACGCCGGCTTCTTCCTGGAGCTCGCGGGCGAGCGCGGTTTCGAGGCTCTCGCCACGCTCGACGCCCCCGCCGGGAAAGTGCCAGCCAGGTCGATAGCCGTGGCGGATGAGGAGCACGCGCTTCTGATCGTCCACGACGGCGGCCTGTACGCCGAGCGTCACCAATTCTGACCGGCGCGCGCGGCCACTCTTCATATCGTTCGCTCCGGGTGGAAGCTGCGGCAACTGCGGTCGACGCGGCGGACTATGCTTGACCCGCGGGCTTCTCGATGCCGGTAATCCGTTCGAGCAGGCCTGGCCGGCGGCTGGCCGGTCGGCTTTCCACGGCCTTCGCCTCGTCGGCACCGGACATCGCGCTCATCTCATTCGCCGGAACCGCGGCAATCTCGGATTTCCTGATCACTTCGACAGCGGCCTCCGCGCCCGCGCGGCGCGTGTCCGTCTCGACCTCGCGGACGGCGACGCGCGGGGCGGAAATGCGATCAACCAGCGACGCCCGCCCGCGCGGCGGCGCCGTGACGTCGCGCGCGCCCGGTGCGGCCGTCGGGCGCGTGCCGGCTCCCAACCGGCGCATCTCGTCCATGTAGTGGGCCGCCTGCCGCGCGAGCTTCTCGTTGGCGGCCGCGATCTCCGCCCGGAGCGACTGGATCGTCTGCTGCTGCTCCGTCGATTGGGCCTCGAGTGCGCTCAATCGCGCTTTCAACGTAATCTTGCTTTCGGCCACGGCGCGATCGCTTGCGGCGCTGTCTTCGTAGGCCTTGAGCGACGCCTTGAGGCGCGCGACCTCGGCTTGACGATCCTGCAATTCCGACTTCAACGAGCGAATGTCCGTCTCGAGCTTTTCCTGGCCGGCGCGATCGACTGCAACGACGCCTTTGGCCGACTGGAGCGCGAGTTCGGCATCCGCGAGGCTTTCGCGCAGGCGCGCGATTTCACTGTCCTGAGCCGCGGGATCGATTGCGGGCAGCGGCGCACCGAACAGTCCCGGTGTCGCTGCCGTGCTCGCGCCCGCCTGACGGTAGACGCCCTGCAAGCGCGAGATGAGTTGCGCTTGATCGCGGGTCTTGGCGCGTAGCGCCTCAAGTTCCGAACGGAGAGCGATTTCCGCCTCGAAGCGCTGGTCGTTGGCGGGCTCGCGGTTGCGCGCGGCTCGCGTGGTGAGCGTCGCCGACAGGCGGTGGATCTCGTCTCGCTGCTGGGTATTGATCTGGGTCGCCTCCTCGAGCGCCTGGGATTGGCGCTGTGCGGACTGCGTCAATGCCGCAATCTCGCGGTCGCGCTCGAACAGGAGCTTCTTCGCTTCAGAGAGGCGTGCCTCGACCTTCGGCAGGCGCTCGGCGATCGTCTGCTCGAGCACGCGGCGCGCGTTCTCGTGCTCCTCGATCGACGTCTTGAGATTGACGAGTTCGCCTTCGAGCGCGCTGATCGAGGCGTCGCGGCGATTGATCTCGACAAGCTGGCGGGCCGCGCTGAGCGAGCCTTCTTCGAGCTTCTGTTCGAGCTTGTGGATCTTGATCGCGTACTCGGCTCTGAGGCGATCCTTGTCGGCCGCGATCTCGGCCGCTGTCAGAGGCATCGAGCGCTTCAATGCGCTGACAGCCAAGCGCGCGGCCCGCGCCCCGTAGACCGGAGCCAGCAGACACGCAAGCAGGCCCGCTGCCGCGAACCCCAGGGCCACCAACATGGCTGATTGGATGGAGATCACCCGCTCGCCCTCTTCATCGTCTCCGGCACGTCGTCACCGGTCCCGGGCGTGACGGACTGCACCGTGCTCCCCCGCCACGTTCCCACATCGGGCCGCCGCGGCGTTCATGCGCTCATCGCGGGTTCCTCGCCAGGAAGCCAGGGATGCACGGCATTCGGCGCGCGATCGGTTCCCGCCCTCAGAGCGGGTTCCAAGTCGGCGTCCGGGTATACTTCATATATCCGACGTTGGCACCTAGCCTCAGCCCCACGCCCGAGCGAATGACTGCGAGTGTCACATCACCGTACTTCTGCAGCTGCACGCCGACGCCGCCGATGAAGTAGGCCGAGCCCTGGACGCCCCCGAACCGATGGAAGAGTTCGCCGGGGTCGGTCAGATTATAGACCAACACCATGACCTTCGAGCCTTCGGCTCCCGCATCATAACCGAGTGAAGGTCCCTGCCAGAACGCCTTGTGGGTGCCCGCAAATTTGGTGTGGAGCGTTCCTTCTCCGTAGCGGAGGCCCACCAGGAATGCGCCGCCGGCGTCCTCGCCCACGATGTATCCATTGGGCCGGCCTTGGCTCTGAAAGACGTACTCGATGCCGCGCGCGATACCCGAGTTGACCGTGCCGAAGAACTGGTGCCCGGCCGCGATAATTTCCTTCTGCTCGTAAGTCTGGCTGCTCTCACCCGGGCCGACCGGATCGGGATAGCCGGCATTGGGGTCGGTGGCGGCCGTTTCACCGGGCGGGTGATAGGCTTCACCGTAACCGGAGGGGTCCGGGTTCGAAGGTGTCGCGAAGCTGTCCGTGCGGCCATCGGGTGCGCGGTAGGCCGGTTCGGGCGTGTAGCCGTCGGCGCTGCCGTAGGGATCATTCTCGGGCGCGGGCCGGTAGGCATCGCCGTAGGTGTCGGCGGCGGCCGGAGACCCATAGGACGGGCTATAGGCATCGTCGCCTTCCGCGGCGATGGCTGGCGTTGCGAGGCCCAGCAGTGCTGCGAGAACGAAAGAGCGGGACACGGAATTCGCGAGCATAGGGAACGAGCTCATGGGGAACGAGGACATTGGGGGATGACCTCCCGGTGGTGTCTGCCGCGCGCCCGAGGCCTTGAGTGGAGGCCGGAACGCGATCGATTAACTGAACCGAAACCATCTTGAAAAAGTGTTACCAAAGTGTGGCCCGCGTGCCGCGTCCAGCGGGCCGAAGGTTGTCGATCGCGGCCGAATCAGGGCGCCATCCGGAACCAACCGGCAAAAGGCGTGGGCGGGTGCCACGAACCATGGTATCGGCCCGGCTTTCTGCATCGAAGGATGCGCTCATCGGAGATGCAGGACGTCGCGTGCGCCCGCAATGCTTCGGCCCCAAATGAACCGGAACACATGAGATGACGTCATCCAACGCTCCGACCGATCTCGAGATCGCCGCACTCATCTCGAGCAAAATCTGCCACGACGTGATCGGGCCGGTCGGTGCCATCAACAACGGCCTCGAGATCCTCGACGAGGAGGACGATCCCAACGCGCGCACCTATGCGCTCGACATGATCCGCAACGTCACGCAGACGGCCTCGGCCGCTCTGCAATTCGCGCGCTTTGCCTTCGGCGCCAGCGGTTCGGCCGGGGCACTCATTGATCTCACGATGGCCGAGCAGATTTCGCGCGGCTACGTCGTGCAGGGCAAAGGCAAGCACAAGCTCACCTGGTCGGGACCGCCCGGGCACATGCAGAAGGACAAGGTCAAGCTCCTCCTCAATCTGGTGGCGGCCGCGATCACGGCGCTGCCGCGCGGGGGCGAAATCGCGGTCACGATCGCGGGCGGCGTCGATGCACCGACGTTCGAGATAAAGTGTGTCGGAACCGGCGCCCGGCCGCCGCAGTACCTGCCTGAGTTCATCGCCAAAGTCGGTGCGCCGCCGCTCGATGCCCTGACGATCCAGGCCTATTACACGGCGCGCCTCGCCGACACGGCCGGTATGGTGTTGTCGATCGCGAAGTCGGACGCCGACGTGCTCCTCAGCGCGCGCGCCGCGTAAGGGGTCCGTTCGCATCCGCGCGCATCGGGCGGCAACGGAAATTTAACCACCTCGCCGCAGTCTCGTATGAGCGCATGATGCGCTCGGCATTCCCGCACGGCAGATCGGCGAGACCCCCTCACATGAAGCGATGCCTCATCGTCGACGATTCCAGCGTCGTTCGAAAAATCGCGCGCCATCACCTCGAGAGGCTCGGCTACGAAGTCTCGGAAGCCGAGAACGGCAAGGAAGCGCTCGAGAGCTACAAGTCGGGCTACCACGACGCGATCCTGCTCGACTGGCAGCTTCCTGTCATGGGCGCGCAGGAATTCCTGACCGGCCTGCGCATAGCGAGCCGCGGGCGTCGCCCGTTCGTCGTCTACATGCCGACGGAGTACGATTTCCAGGACATCAATCGCGCTTATAGCTCGGGCGTCGACGACGTGATGATGAAGCCGTTCGACGGATCGGATATCCGCGAGAAGTTCGGCGCGATCAACAAAATGTCGTGACGCGCCAGCCGCTTCGCTGAAGACGTGGCACCGTGATCACTGGATGAGGCCCGACCGCCCTGCTATCGCAGACCGGATGGCACGCGGGGGCATCCGGATTGCTGCGCATCGAAAACCTGAAAGTCGGCGAACTGGAACCGATCTCCGTCGAGATTGCGGACGGCGAGTGCCTCGCTGTCGAAGCGCCGTCGGGCGGAGGAAAAACACGCCTGCTGCGTGCGATCGCGGACCTCGACGCCGCGGACGGCCACATCTTTCTCGATGGCGCCGAGCGAAAAGAAATGCCCGCGCCCTCCTGGCGGAAAATCGTGCGCTACGTCGCGGCAGAGCCCGGTTGGTGGACCGATACGGCGCGCCCGACCTTTCCGGCCGAAACGCTCGCGCGGACCCGGCTGCAACGTCTGCTGTCGAGTGTCGGGCTCGACGAGGGTCACCTCGATCGCCCCCTCGCGCAACTTTCGACGGGAGAGCGGCAGCGACTTGCGTTCGTGCGCGCGCTCTCCGATGAGCCGCGCGTCCTTCTCCTCGACGAACCGACGTCCGCGCTCGATCCGGGACGCACCGCGCTTGTCGAGGAAGCGGTTCGCTTTCATCTTTTGCAAGGCCGGATCGCGATCTTGTCGACGCATGATCTCGCGCTGGCCGGCCGACTTCGTAACAAGCGTCTTGTCCTGCCGTCGCTTTCCGAACGCGGAACCCAGGGCATAGCAGGCGGAGCGCCATGACCTACGTTCCGCTGACGCCGGTCGACCTCGCACTGGCGGCGCTGCTGCTCGTCGTGACGGGCGCGGTCTCGGTCGCTTTCAAGCTCGGGCTTGTCCGCTCGATCTCAATCTCCGCCGTGCGCATGTGTTTGCAATTGGCGGTCGTCGGCCTGGTCTTGAAACTCGTGCTCGAAAGCGGCTCGGCGCTCTATACGCTGCTCTTCGCGATCGTGATGCTCATCGCGACGGGACACGAGGCGGCGAGCCGTCAGGAGCGGCCGTTCGCGGGGCCCATGTCGATGGTCCTTGGTGCTGCGGCGCCTTTTCTGGCGGGGCTTCTCGCGACGCTTTTCGCGTCCGTCGCGATCATCGGCTCCGACCCGTGGTATGCGCCGCGCTACCTGCTACCGCTGCTCGGCATGACGATCGGGAACGCACTTTCCGGGTCCATCCTGGTGCTCGACGCGATCACCTGGAGTGCTGAACGCGAAAGGGCCACTATCGAGGCGCGGCTCGCTCTCGGGCAGTCGCGGCTCGAAGCCCTGTCCGATGTCATGCGGCGCGGCTTGAAGGCCGGGCTGACGCCGATCCTCAGCGCGATGTCGGTGACGGGTCTCGTCTCGCTGCCGGGCATGATGACGGGTCAGATCCTCGCCGGCGCGGACCCGGTCGAGGCAACCAAGTACCAAGTCATGATCATGTTCCTCATCGCGGGCGCGAACGGGCTTTGCGTCGTGCTCACGGCACTCGCCGCCATTTTTTTCCTGACCGACGAACGGGACCGATTGCGGCTCGATCGGCTGGCCCCGAACGCGCGCCGGAATGGAACTGCCTGACGCGGCGTTGCGCTTCCCCCCAGAAAAGTCCCTTCAATGGAACCCCGGGGCAGAAAAAAACCCGGTCCGGAGATCCGGCCGGGTTTTCCATTGGCGTCGATCGTCCCGCTATCGGGACAACTCCATCAAGGCGTCGGTGTGATCGGCGCGACTTTGGCACCCGCCGCAGCGTCCGTCGTCGGGGCCGCTGTTCCGGCCGAAGCTGATCCAGCGCTTGGTGCGCCGAAGGACGGCAGTTGGACTTGATCGACATCGGCCGCGGTCGCACCACGCTGAGCCGCAGCTTCGGCGGCGCGTTCCGCAGCAGCGGCCGCACGTTCTGCAGCGGCGGCGGCGCGTTCGGCGGCCGCGGCGGCCTTCGCGGCTGCGTCGCCTTCCGTGGTCGCAGCGTCCGATCCGGCCGGTGTGATGGTTCCCGTCTCGAGGTTCACGGACGCACCGGTTGCGGCATCGCCGGAATTCGGCGTCCCGGCCGCAGTTTCCGCGGGCTTCGCATCGGCCTTATTCGCGTCAGCCGGCGCGGCAGCGGCATTTTCAGAGGCCTTCTCCGGCTCGTTACCCGCCGTTTCGGACTTCGCGGGCTCGCTCTTGGGCGCGTCGGACTTGGGAGTTTCGGATTTCGCCGTCGCGCTGCCAGCGCCAGAGTCCGAAGCCTTGTCGTCAGCAGCCTTGGCCTCCGACTTCTTATCGGCTGAAGTCTCGTCTGTTTTCTTGGCTTTGGCCGACTTGGGCTTGCTGTCGCCGCCTTCGTCCCAGCACACGTTCGCGGTCGCGGTGCAGGTGTGCTCGTCGAATACGATCAAGTTCAGGTACAGCTCGCAAGTTACGTCCTTCTTGCCGACCTTGTAGTCTACTACGCCGTTCTTGCTCGCCCATTCGGCGATGTGCTTGTCGAGCAGGTCCTGGGCGTCTTTGGTCGGGCCGTCCTTGCCGTAGTCGTTTACGAGGAAGCCCATGCGCTGGCACTTCGCCGCCGCGGCCCCCGCCAGCACGAATGGCGCCGCCACCAGTGATGCCACCGCTATCGTTCGAACCATCGTTGAACGCATCTAATCCACTCCCGCCCATAGCCTCGACGTCCGCCGGACGCCCTCGACACCCGTATAGCCGCTGGCGCGGAACCGGGCTAGCGGGGACCGCTGGCGACTTTTGAGGCGAATAGCAATTATTCCCAGCATTTTGGAGATGCTATGGCAGCGTGACAAATGCGGAGAGACTTAATGGTCGATCAGTTCATATAGGGGCTATCGCCACCGCGCGGGGCGATCGCGGAATCGAAGAAGAAGCCGTGGTCGAACGGACCGGCATTCGTCTGGCGATCGAGCCCGGGATCGCGCAGGTTTCCGGCCGAGCCATCACGAGCTCGGCTGTCACCGTAAGTGTTGATCGTGTCGGCCTTCGAATAGGAATACCCGCCACGGCGCTCGACATAGCCTTTGACGCGCGTGCCGCGGTAGTAGGACGAACAATTGTGTTCAGCGCCACCGGATTTGCACGACTTGCGCGAACCCGCGAGCACATCATCGACCGGCGCCGAGAACATGGCGCCGAGCCCGGCGACAACCGCAAAAGCCAGTGAATTCAGTCGCATAGTCGTCACCTTTCCATCGCCACGGCAGGCCAAGGGGTCTCGCTTCGAGCCCCGTTGGATCGAACTATAACCCAGAAACTTGATGGTTCGTTTCATTTCCGTCGGGTCGATGGCTGGCCGATCGGGTCTGTGACCCACGCGGCACACGCGGCGGCTTCCCACCGGGCGGAGCGATCGCAGCAGAAGTGTTTTCGTGTGCCGGAATGCAATGAACACGGATTTTCCAGAAGGCTTTGACATCAGCGTGACGTGGGAATCGACTAGAGCGTGTTGACGCGACTCAGCAACAAGCCGGGCAGGAAACCGGCTCGACACGAGAACAACAAGGGGAACGACAATGGAAGCCTATCTGCCACTCATCATCCAGCTCATCAGCGGCGCCGCCGGCGGCAACCTCGCCGGCACTATCCTCAAGAACCTCAATCTCGGCGTGCTCGGGAATTCGCTTGCCGGCATCATCGGCGGCGGCATCGGCGGTCAGGTGTTGGGTCCTGTTCTTGGGCCGCTCCTTGGCGCGGCTGCCGCGTCCGGCGCGCTCGACCCGATGGTCATTCTCAATCAGGTCGCCAGCGGTGGTGTCGGCGGCGGCATCGTGATGGTGATCGTCGGCATCCTGAAACGCCTCATCGCGCGCTGAGGTCCACTCAAGTGCAGTGATCAACATTCTAGTTCGGCGCGGGTTCGCATGTCGGTCTACCCGCGCCGAGGTCTCGACCGGCGTTCGCGCCAAGGTTTGGCGCGCCAGATCGACGGCCCCTCGCTCCGAGAGTTCGCTGGGCGTCGGCCAGACTTGCACTCGCGCTGTCCGACGCCCCTGAATTGGTTCGACCTTCATCGCCTATTCGGCGGACTATTCCTCGCGCTGCAAATTGACCGCCTTCGGTCCCTTTCCGCGCTTGTCAGGCTCGGTCTCGAATGAGATCCGTGCGCCTTCCATCAAATTGTCGATCCCGGACTGCTGCAATGCGGTGATGTGAACGAAGATATCGTTGCCGCCACCGTCCGGCTTGATGAAACCGAAGCCCTTCTGTTCATTGAAGAACTTCACCGTCCCCATCTGGCGCATGCTTGGCTGCTCCAATTTTCACGTGCGCGAGGAGCGTGGCATATGAGCCACGCGACCCCATGTCCCATGCGATCAGAGAATTCGCTATATTGCAAGGCAAAATGCGGGAATTTCTACCACTGCAGATGATAATCACGCCGAGGTGATCTGGCCGTCTGCGGTGAAATTCTGGCTCACGCGCCATCGCCCGCTCCGAGGCCGGCGTTCGAGCGCGGAGACCAGCCACGGCATCACGGTTTCGAGGTGATCCTTCAACATATACGGTGGATTGACGACGACCAGCCCCGTAGCTGCCAATCCCGGCTCCTCATCCATCGCGCGCAAACTCAACTCGATCACGATGCGGTCCGCGATGCGGAGGCGGTCGAGGCCCGCATAGAAGTTCCGCACGGCCTTCACGTCCTTGATCGGGTACCAGATGAGGTACGTCCCATGGGCGAAGCGCGCGAGGCCATCTTCGAGACCGGCGATGATCCTGTGAAATTCTCCGGGCTCCTCGAACGGTGGGTCGATCAAGACCAGTCCGCGCCGCTCTTTCGGCGGCAGAAGCGACCTGATCGCCGTCCAGCCGTCGAGCCCCATGACTTTGACCGACTTGTCGCGCTGGAAAAGGGTTTCCAGCGCCACGCGATCCTCGGGATGAAGCTCGTTTGCGACGAGGACGTCGCCCGGGCGCATGAGGCGGCGCGCAATGAAAGGGCTCCCAGGGTATTCAAGGACTTGGCCGTCCACCGGAGCGCCCGTCAAGGCTACCGGCGCCACCAGCGAAGGATGGACCGCCGAAAGGTAGGGAGCGAGGACGTCCGCCACTTCGGCAGGTGCTGGCCGGCCGATGAGGCGGCCGATCCCCGTTCGCCATTCGCCGGTCTTGGCCGCTTCCTCCGAGGACAGATCGTAAAGACCGGTCCCCGCGTGGGTATCGATGACCCGGAACGGGGCGGGCTTCAATTTCAAATGCTCGATGACGAGCGCCAGGGTGAGGTGCTTCAGGACGTCGGCGAAATTGCCGGCGTGATAGACGTGGCGGTAGTTCATCTGGGCGTTCCAATCGTGTCGGACCCGAGAGGGTGACGCGGCGTCGCTTGCGTCAAGGCCCCATTGCGGCATATGCGGGGTTCTGACCCCCGAAAGTTTTCCATGACCTCGCCGCCCATCATCGCCATCGTCGGCCGGCCCAATGTCGGCAAATCGACGCTCTTCAATCGCCTGACCGGTACACGCGCCGCGCTCGTCTCGGACTTGCCCGGGCTCACGCGCGACCGCAAGGAGGGCGAGACGAACTTTCTCGGCCACGACCTCCGGCTCTTTGACACGGCCGGACTCGAGGACGCGAGCAAGGGCTCGATCGCGGACCGGATGCGCAAGCAGACCCTTGCGGCCGTCGCCGCGGCGGACCTCGTGCTTTTCGTCATCGACGCGAAAGACGGTGTGACGCCGACCGACGAGACGTTCGGGCGGATCGTCCGTCAGTCCGGAAAGCCCGTGGTGCTGGTCGCCAACAAGAGTGAATCTCGCGCATCCGCCGCGGGTGTGCTCGAGGCCTTCTCGCTCGGCCTCGGCGAGCCGGTCGCGATTTCAGCCGAACACGGCGAAGGTCTCGGCGAACTCATGGGCGATGCACTGGCGGCTCTCGGCCTCAAGCCGAAGATCAAGCGAAAGGGTGACCCTGCCGACGAGGGCGATGCCGTCGCCTCGGATAACTCGGCGGAGACCGAAGACGTTCGGGCCCGACCCTTGCGCGTCGCGATCGTCGGGCGTCCCAACGCGGGGAAATCCACGCTCGTCAACGCCCTCCTCGGCGAGGAGCGCATGATCACGGGGCCTGAGCCCGGCCTCACGCGTGATAGCGTCTCGTCGGATTTCGACTGGAAGGGACGGACGGTCCGGCTGTTCGACACCGCGGGGCTCAGGCGCAAGGCGAAGATCACGGAACTCGCCGAAAAGCTCTCGGCGTCGGATGCGGTGCGCGCGATCCGTTTCGCTGAAGTCGTGGTGCTTCTGGTCGATGCCGAGCGTCCGCTCGAGCATCAGGATCTCACCATCGGCGACCTCGCGACCCAGGAGGGCCGGGCGATCGTCATCGCGGTCAACAAGTGGGACCTTGTCACGGACAAGCAGAAGCATCTCAAGGACATCCGCGAAATCGTGACGACAAGTCTCGCGCAGATTCCGGGTGTCTCCGTCGTTCCCGTGTCGGCACTCGGCGAAGCAGGCCTCGACCGGCTGATGCAGGCTGTTTTTCATGCTGCGGAGACGTGGAACCGCCGTATCGGCACCTCGGATCTCAACCGCTGGCTCGGTGAGGCTCTGTCGCGGCATGCGCCGCCCGCGGCGTCAGGCCGCCGGATCAAGATCCGCTACATTACGCAGCCCTCGACACGTCCGCCGACGTTCGTCGCTTTCTGCTCACGACCAGAGGACCTTCCGAAATCCTATCTCAAATATCTGACCAACAGCCTGCGCGCGGCGTTCGACTTGCCGGGCGTGCCGGTGAGGTTCAACCTGCGCAAGGGCGAGAACCCGTTCGACAAGGACCAACGGCGGCGATAAGCGGGGAGACATGCGACACCCTGACCCCTCGTTGGAGGCCTCGCCGCCATGTTCCGGCTATCGTCCGCGTGCAGGGCTCTTCAGGTTCTATTCATCCGGGTCCAGGCACTCCCAGGACCACGTGAAATGCCTCAACGGGACTCTGGTGCACCAGAGGGCCCCGCCGACACCCAAAGGACGACAACGATGACCTTCCGCTCGCTTTTCCGCCCCATCGTCGGCAGTCTCTCGGTCCTCGCGGCCGCGGCCGTCGGGGCCGCAGCTCTTTCCCTGCCGCTCGCCGATCCGGCACACGCCGTCAACTCCAAGGTGCGCAACGCCTGCAAGGACGACTACCTGCGCTTCTGCCCCAACTACGAGCCCGACTCGACCCAGGCCCGGCAATGCATGCGTCAGGTCGGAAAGCGTCTCTCGCCGAGGTGCATCGATGCGCTCGCGGACACGGGCCAGATCAAGAAGCGCCGCTGAGACCTTCGAGGCGACCGATCCGTGCCACTCGAATGGTCGCGGGTCGCTCGCCATCGTTGTGGAGACAGAACCTGACCTCGGGCCGGCGCCCCGCGCTTCTGTGACGCTCAGACAGTTCTCTGAAAGTGTAGTCTGGCGGTTTAGTCTGGCGGTCGCGCATGTCCGAAACGACCGAAATACTCTTCTATCATCTCGAAACGAAGCCCCTCGAAGCCGTCCTTCCGGCCCTCATCGAGCGGACGCTAGAGCGCGGCTGGCGCGCCGTCGTCCAGGCCGGCAGCCAGGAGCGCCTCGACGCGCTCGATCTGGCTCTTTGGACGTATCGCGACGACAGTTTCCTGCCGCACGGCACGGCCAAAGACGGGTTCGCGGACGCGCAACCCGTCTATCTCACGACAGGGGCGGAAACGCCGAATGGCGCGGGCGTGCGGTTTCTCGTGGACGGCGCGGAGACGCAGAAATTCGACGGTTTCGCGCGTCTCGTCTTCCTATTCGACGGCAGTGACGCGGACGCGGTCGCTCGCGCGCGAGAACAATGGAAGTCGGCGAAGGCGTCAGGTCTCAAGGTCAGCTACTGGAAGCAGGGCGCGGACGGTCGGTGGGAAAGCAAGGGCTGATGTGGGCGGTCGTCAGTCGGCAGTGAATTCGAGCCGTCCGCCCTGTCAATGGCCCGCCGCCGGAGCCGCGACGTCCGTGCCCCGGTAGCACTCTTTGCAAGTGGGTGGGCGGATCGCATCCGGCCGTGCATTTTCCCAGACCGCACTCCCAGACCGAGGCGCGGTGTCAGACACGGTTGGAGCGCGGTGTCAGACACCGGCAGGGCCGAGGTGTCAGACACCGACTGAGACGTGGCGTAAGACACCGGCGGAGGCGCAGTGTCAGATACGGGCGGCGACACGGGTGTCAGATACGGGTGTCTGACACCGCGTCTCGTCCCGACCGTGCCGGAGCGCCTTCCGATGCAAACCGGGGCTCGTCGGGCCGGCCACCGCGGCATTTGGCGGCCGGCTTCTGCTTGGCTTCGTTTTTCGTAGCGTCGTTCCGCTCGGCCCTGGAGCTTCGATCGGGCACTCGAACGTAGGGAGACGTCGCGATGATGGTCTGCCCCGAGCTTTGCCTTACCGCGTGAGCCCCTCGAAGCTCTTGACGAAGCTGCCGAAAAAGCCGCCAAGCGCAATCACCTGGCCGGTGGCCGAGGTGTTCGTGGCCGTCGTGGTGTGGTTGGTGTTGATCAGAGTCGTCATGGTCTGTCCTTTCGCTCGCTGGGCAGCGCCCGCGCCGGTTGCACTTGCGTTTCCGGGGATCGCCGCTAAACTCTACGATGCTGAATATATATTCTGCGGCGTAGAAGTCAAGGCTGCATTGTAGAAAAATATCTCGACGGTGAAGGAATTCGTGTTGCAGGAAGAACCCGAGAAATCCAAGCGCGGCCGCAGGGGCATCAAGCCCGCCGATCTCGTGGACGCGGCGCTCGAGATGCTCGCGGCCGACGGCGAACATCAGTTTTCCGTCCGCAAGCTCGCAGCCGCCGTCGGGGTCGACGGGATGACCATCCTGCATCATTTCAAGTCGCGCGAGGGGCTTCTCCGGGCCGTCGCGGACGCCATGGTCGCGACGCTCGACATTGAGCGGCCGAGCGGCACTTGGCGGGAAAAGCTCATGGAAGTGGCGCGACGGTATCGTGGGCTTGCCAACAAGTACCCGCGGGCGTTCTCGATCGTCACGCGGTTCCAGACATCGGGTCCGGCAGATTTCGAGCTGGGCGAAATCGTATATTCGGCGCTGATCGAGGCCGGTATGGGGGAAGAGGACGCCGCCGACTACGGCATGGGCCTTTTCTCCCTTGCGATTGGGTTCGGGGTCGTCGAGGTCGGGGGGATGCTGGACGCCGCGCCGGACGAAGAGCTTCGCGAGATCGATGCGCTCGATCCCCGGCTCTTTCCCGTGACGCGGAGGCTTGCCCCGGTTCTCGCCAGGGACGAGCGCGAGCGGGTATTCGAGATCCTGCTCGGGTCCTATCTCGACGGGGTCGCGCGGGCCTTGTCGGCCAAGGGTGCGTGAACGCCGCAGCGAGACCCATACTCAGAACCCAGCAAACGCATTAGAACGCGCGAGACCATGCGGAATAGTCATCCGCGAGAGCCCGAACCCGGCAGGACCATGACACGCGCCCCATCGACATCCGCCGCGAAGCCGAGCCTCACACGCGACCCCGCGGCAGGGCCGGTCAAGATCGCGCCGAAAGTCGGCTTCGTCTCCCTCGGGTGCCCGAAGGCGCTGGTCGACAGCGAGCGCATCATCACGAAGTTGAGGGCCGAAGGCTACGAGATCGCGCGCGACTATGACGGCGCGGATGTCGTCGTCGTCAACACGTGCGGGTTTCTCGACAGCGCCAAGCAGGAGAGCCTCGACGCCATCGGCGAGGCCATGGCGGAAAATGGCCGCGTCATCGTTACGGGCTGCATGGGCGTGGAGGAGGCGACCATCCGCAACGCTCATCCGGGCGTGCTCGCGGTCACCGGTCCGCACCAGTACGAAGCGGTCGTTTCGGCGGTCCACGATGCGGTGCCGCCGCTGCACGATCCCTTCGTCGATCTCGTGCCACCGGAAGGGCTTCATCTGACGCCCCGACACTTCGCGTATCTCAAGATTTCCGAGGGCTGCAACAACCGCTGCTCGTTCTGCATCATCCCGAGCCTTAGGGGCGATCTCGTCTCGCGGCCAGCCAACCACGTGATGGCGGAGGCGGAGAGGCTGGTCCAAGCGGGGGTGAAAGAGCTCCTGGTCATCAGCCAGGACACGAGCGCCTATGGCGTCGATCTCAAATATGCGGAGAGCCCGTGGAAGGGCGCGCCGTTGAAAGCGAAGTTCCTGGATCTTTGCGCGGCGTTGGGTGACCTCGGCGCTTGGGTGCGGCTGCACTACGTCTACCCTTACCCGCACGTGGACGACGTGATCCCGCTCATGGCCGAGGGGAAGATCCTTCCCTATCTCGACATTCCGTTCCAGCACGCCTCGCCGCACGTCCTGAAAGCCATGCGCCGTCCCGCGCATCAGGAGAAGACCGCGGCGCGAATCGCGGCGTGGCGCCGTGCGTGTCCCGATCTCGCGCTCCGTTCGACGTTCATCGTCGGATTCCCCGGCGAGACGGAGGAGGACTTCGAATTCCTGCTCTCGTGGCTCAAGGAAGCGCGCATCAACCGGGCCGGCTGCTTCAAGTACGAAGCCGTCGCGGGTGCTGTTGCCAATGACCTCGACGGCGCGGTGCCCGAAGAGGTCAAAGAGGAACGCTGGCATCGCTTCATGGCCGTGCAGCAGGAGATTTCGGCCAGCATCCTCGAAGAGCGGATCGGGCGGCGGATCGAGGTTCTGATCGACGAGGTGGATGCCGAAGGTGCGATCGGGCGCTCCAAATGGGATGCGCCCGAGATCGACGGCTCGGTCTTCATCGACGGTGCGACGGATTTGAAGCCGGGCGAGATCGTCATGGCCGACGTTGTCGAGGCGGACGACTACGATCTCGTCGCGACAAGAACCGCCGTCTGAACTCGGCACCCACATCCAGAACGGGCAGCCACCCGAAAGAAAGACGAACGATGGCCAAGCAGAAGGCAGACGACGGCAGCAAGAACACGGGCGGTACGCTAAGTGTCGCGGCGGAGGGCGGGCAAACCGCCGAAGGCCGTGACACGGATGGCCGTGACTGGGGGCAGACTCTGTTCCTGCCTAAGACCGAATTTCCGATGCGCGCAGGTTTGCCCGAGATGGAGCCCAAGCTCCTGACGCGCTGGCAGGAGATCGGGCTTTACGACAAGATCCGCGCGCAGTCGAAAGGCCGCGTGAAGTTCGTGCTGCACGACGGGCCGCCGTACGCGAACGGCAGCATTCACGTCGGGCATGCGTTGAACAAAATCCTCAAGGATCTCGTGGTCAAGAGCCAGCAGATGCTCGGGCATGACTGCACGTACGTGCCGGGCTGGGACTGCCACGGCCTCCCGATCGAATGGAAGATCGAGGAGCAGTACCGCGCGAAGGGCAAGGAGAAGCCGGACTTCTCCGATCCCGAGGCCGTCAACGCCTTCCGCGACGAATGCCGGAAATACGCCGCGCACTGGCTCTCGGTACAGCGCGAGGAGTTCAAGCGCTTGGGCGTCGTCGGCGACTGGGACCATCCCTATTCGACGATGGCCTATCGGGCCGAGGCCACGATCGCGCGGGAACTCATGCGCTTCGCGGAGAACGGGCTTCTCTATCGTGGCTCGAAACCAGTGATGTGGAGCGTCGTCGAGAAGACCGCGCTCGCGGAAGCCGAGGTCGAGTATCAGGACTATCAGTCCGACATGGTGTGGGTGAAGTTTCCCCTCCAACGTGCGACGTCTTCGAGCGACGTAGAAGGACAAGGAGCCGAGCAAGCCCGGCAACTATTGGAGTCTTCTGTCGTCATCTGGACGACGACGCCTTGGACGCTGCCCGGCAATCGCGCGATCTCGTTCTCATCGAAGATTGCTTACGGGCTCTACGAGGTGACCGCGGCGCCAGAGAACAATTGGGCGAAGGTCGGCGAGAGATACGTTCTCGCTGACAAGCTCGCAGCCGACGTCATGAAGGCGGCAAAGGTCGAGACCTTCAAAAGGCTCTTTGCCGTTTCTGCCCAAGAATTGAAATTGTCGACGTGTGCCCACCCCCTTGCCGCACTCGGCTACGACTTCGACGTTCCCCTCCTCGACGGCGATCACGTCACCGACGACACGGGCACGGGATTCGTGCACACGGCTCCCGGTCACGGGTCGGACGACTACATCATCTGGATGCAGAGCCAGAAGACGCTGCGCGAGCGGGGCATCGACACCGCGATCCCGTTCACGGTCGATGCCGATGGCGTTCTGACCGCCGCCGCGCCCGGCTTCACCGGCAAGCGCGTGCTCAAGGAGAACGGCGACAAGGGCGACGCGAACGATACCGTCATCAAGGCGCTCGCCGAGGCGGGCAACATCATCGCGCGCGGACGTCTCAAACATCAATATCCGCACTCGTGGCGCTCGAAGAAGCCCGTGATCTTCCGCAACACGCCGCAGTGGTTCATCGCGATGGACAAGCCGGCCGGATCGGGCGGCAATGCGCCGACGCTCCGCGCACTGGCGCTTTCCGAAATCGCACGCGTCCAGTGGGTGCCTGAAACCGGCCGAAACCGCATCACCGGCATGATCGAGGGGCGGCCCGACTGGGTCGTCTCGCGTCAGCGCGCGTGGGGCGTGCCGATCACGGTTTTTCGCAATATCGAGACCGACGAGGTGATCCCGAATGCGACGTGGCCGCATTCGACGGAACTCGTCGCGCGGATCGAGGCAGCCTTCGCGGAGAAGGGCGCCGACGTGTGGTTCGAAGCCGGCGCACGCGAGCGCTTCCTCGCCGGCCTCGTGCCCAAGGCCGAAATGGCCAACTGGGAACAAGTTCGCGACGTCTTGGACGTGTGGTTCGACTCCGGCTCGACGCACGCCTTCACGCTCGAAGATCCCGAAAGCTTCCCCGGCCTCAAAGGCATCGCCCGCAAGATCGACAAGGCCGGCGGGCAGGACCGGGTCATGTATCTCGAAGGCTCGGATCAGCACCGCGGCTGGTTCCAATCCTCGCTCCTCGAAAGTGCGGGCACGCGCGGACGCGCGCCGTACGACATCGTGCTGACGCACGGCTTCATTCTCGACGAGAAGGGGCAGAAGATGTCGAAGTCGCTCGGGAACGTGACCGACCCGCAGGCCGTCATCGCGAAATCGGGCGCGGACATTCTGCGTTTGTGGGTCGCCGCATCGGACTACACGGACGATCTCCGGATCGGGCCCGAGATCCTGAAGACGTTCTCGGAAACCTACCGCAAGCTGCGCAACACGATCCGCTGGATGCTCGGCGCGCTGGCGCATTTCGATCCCGCGCGCGACACGGTCGATTTCAACAATATGGGTCCCTATGAACTCGAGCGGCTGATGCTGCACCGGCTCGCGGAACTCGACCACACAATCCGCCGCGCCTATGAGACGTATGACTACCGCAAGGTTGTCGCCGAACTCAGCCACTTCATGAACACCGAGCTTTCGGCGTTCTACTTCGATATCCGCAAGGACACGCTCTACTGCGAGGCGCCGTCGAGCCTGAAGCGGAAGGCCGCGCTGATGGTCGTCGACCGGCTCGCGGATTGCATCCTCCGTTGGCTCGCGCCGATCCTCGCCTTCACCGCGGATGAAGCATGGGCGATGTACCGGCCGACCGAGGCGGATAGCATCCATCTCGTGGGCTTTGCGGACGTGCCCAAGACGTGGCGGGACGACAATCTCGCGGCGAAGTGGGAGCGCGTGCGCGAGGTTCGAAGCGTCGTGACGGGAGCGCTCGAACGCGAACGCGCGGAAAAGAAGATCGGCTCGTCGCTCGAAGCCGCGCCCGAGGTCTACATCACGGACGGTGACCTCATGGCCGGCCTCGACGGTGTGGATCTGGCGGAAGTGTGCATCACGTCGGCCATCTCGGTCCGGTCCGAGGCTGCACCGGAGGGCGCCTACACGCTGGCGTCCGTCGAGGGGGTCGGCGTCGTACCCAAACGAGCGGAAGGGCGAAAGTGTGCGCGCTCCTGGCGGATCACGTCGGATGTGGGCCAGGACCCTGTCTATCCTGCTCTCTCGGCCCGCGACGCCCTGGCCATGCGTGAGATCGATGCCGGGCGGGTAGGCTAAGTTCATGACGCACGAACCGAGAGACGATCTTGCCCACTCCGGGATGGGGAACAACTGGCTCTGGGGAAAGTGGGCGCCGACGGCCCTGGCCGTGGCGGCGAGCACGCTGGTGCTCGATCAGGTCAACAAACTGTGGTTCCTGATCGGCTGGGGCATCCGGGATCTCGGGCCGATCGAGGTCACGCCATTCCTAAACATCGTTTATACTCTTAACACCGGCGTCAGCTACTCGATGCTCAATTCTCCCAGCTATTCCTGGCAGTTAGGTCTTGCCGCGTTTGCAATGACGGCATCAGCTGCGCTCTGGATCTGGCTTGCCCGAGCGGGTGAGAGCCGGGCCATGGCGTGGGGCATCGGCCTCATCATCGGTGGGGCGATCGGCAATGCCATCGACCGGCTGTGGCTCGGCGGTGTGGCGGATTTCTATCAGCTGCATGCCTTCGGCCACTCCTGGTACATCTTCAACATCGCCGACGTCGGTATAGTTGCAGGGGTCATGCTGCTTCTGTACGATTCCTTCGCACCGAGTCGCAAAGGTGCCGCAAATCCGGGCTAGCCCGGCACACTATCGCCTTGAACCCGCTCGACGACTTCCGGGTCAGAACGAGGAACCCGCATGGGACCCACTCCGCGCGCCTCTGCCATCTTCACGCTCCTAGCCGCTGCGGTCTCGGCGGGGCTCGGCGCTTGCAGCATGGACGACGTGGCTTTCAACGGCGGCGTGTTCGATGCAATGGGCCTCAACTCCACTACCAAGAAGTCCGAGCCTCAGATGGTCCAGCGCGGCCCGCTGGTCGTGCCGCCGACGCTCGAGCGTCTGCCGCAGCCGGGCGAGCAAGTCGAAGCCCAGGCCGCGGACGTGACGACGCTGCTCGACGATCCCGATCGCAAGGCATCGATCAATCAGGCGGAGATGGAGCGGCAACAGGCCGAGTACTGCAAGAAGAACTACGAGCTTGCAAAGGCCGTCGGCGACAACAACGCCGATCTCGCTGCCGGGCCGCTCGGTCCGTGCCGACCGTCGGTTCTATCCGCGATCAAACAGATCAACGCACCCGAACCGCCGCAACCGGGCCAAGTCGTCGGCGCCGGCCAGTAAGCTTCAGGGTTATCCGTTCAACGTTCTTATGGCGTGCTGCCGTTGAGCTGATGGCAGGGCGTCGCCGCCCGCATCTACCACTCGCTATGAACGGCCGGTATGAACGGCTTGTCATTTGACTTTGACGGCCCCTCAACCGACATCCTTGTGAACTCTGGCGTCTCAACGCTGGTTCGTCAGACTTGGCGTTGCGTCCTCGGGCAAATGCGGCTCCTTCGGGAATTCGGTGGCCGCGCTGCTCACCCGACGCGCGCCGTTCGCTTCTCCGCAACCGAGGAACCCGAATGAGCCTTTCCGCCTCGCTCGTCCGATCGCCTCTCACGATGGTGGTACTCAGCATGGTCGTTCTCGCCCATACGGCATTCAGCGCAATGGCAGCGCCGCGCGTTAGCGAGTTCACTCTGGACAATGGAATGCAGGTGGTCGTCATCCCAGACACGCGTGCACCCGTCGTGACGCACATGATCTGGTACAAGGTCGGAGCGGCGGACGAGCCGAGAGGCGTGTCGGGCATCGCGCACTTCCTCGAACACCTGATGTTCAAGTCGACCGACAAGATCCCATCGGGCGAGTTTTCGAAGATCGTCTCGCGGCTCGGCGGCCAGGACAATGCGTTTACCGGCCACGACGTCACGAGCTATTTCCAGCGCATCTCCAAAGACCGGCTTCGCAAGGTCATGGAGATGGAAGCGGACCGCATGACGAACTTGAAGCTCACCGAGCAGGAAGTTCTGACCGAGCGGGATGTCATCATCGAGGAACGGCGCTCGCGGATCGAGAACAACCCCGGCGCGATCCTCGACGAACTCATGGATGCGCAGCTCTACGTTCATCACCCCTACGGCATTCCCGTCATCGGATGGATGCACGAGATGGAGAAGCTGTCGCCGTCCGACGCGATGACGTTCTACAAGCGCTACTATGCGCCCAACAACGCCATCCTGGTGGTCGCGGGCGATGTGACGGCCGAAGAAGTGAAAACTCTCACGACCGAGATCTACGGAAAGATCCCCGCCAACATGGAACGGGTGCGCGATCCCCGCATTCAGGACCCGCCCCAGCGGGCACCGCGCCGTGTGGCGCTCGAAGACCCGCGAGCCGGCAAGGCGTCACTCCATCGCGACTACATCGCGCCGAGCTACGCGACGGCAAAGGCGGGCGAAGCCGAAGCCCTCGATCTTCTTATGAAGATTGCCGCGGACGGCCCGACGAGCCGCGTCTACCGTCAGCTCGTGATGGAGGAGAAAGTCGCTTCCTCGACGGGCGGAAGTTACATGGGGTCGGCGCTCGATCAGGGCAAGATCTCGTTCTACGCCATCGCCGCGGACGGCGTCGCGCTCGACAAGATCGAGGCTTCGCTCGACAAGGTCATCGCGGACATCCGCGCAAACGGCGTCACAGCCGCCGAGCTCGAGCGTGCGAAGAACGGCTACATCGCCGACTACATCTACGAGAACGACAATCAGGCGACGCTCGCACGGCGCTACGGCTGGTCGCTGGCGCTCGGGCGCACCATCGCTCAAGTGGAATCCTGGCCGCAGGACATCGCGAAAGTCACGGTCGACGACGTCAAGGCTGCGGCCCAGCGCTGGCTCGACGCAAAGGGCAGCGTCACCGGCAGCCTGACGCCGGCGCCGGGTCCAGTCGGCGCTGGCAAGGCGGAAACGCCGAAGCCCCGCACGTGAGCCCCGCAGTCACCGAAAGGCCGTCCATGATCGCGCTCCGTCAGGTTCCCTCCATGATCCGCACGCTCGCCCGATTCGAACTGGTCATGTGGGCGGCCGTGTTCGTGATTTTTCTCGCCATCACAGCCACGAGACCCGCAAGCGCCATGGAAATAAAGACAATCAAGAGCCCGGGCGGCATCGAAGCCTGGCTGGTCGAGGATCACTCGAACCCGATGATGGCGCTGCGCTTTGCTTTCGAGGGTGGCAGCGCGCAAGACCCCGCGGGCAAGGACGGCGTGGCAAACTTCCTGACCGCCATGCTCGACGAGGGCGCGGGCGACATCAAGTCGGCCGAGTTTCAGGAGCGGATCGAAGACCTCGCGGTCCGCATGAGCTTCACGGACAGCAACGATGCCTTCTACGGCAACTTCGAGACACTGACCTCCAACCGCGACGAGGCGGCAAAGCTGCTTGCATTGGCCCTGACAAAGCCGCGGTTCGACGCCGACGCGATCGAACGCATCCGCAGCCAGCTCCTCGCAAGTATCGTCTATGCGAACAAGGACCCCGACAAGGTCGCCTACAATGCGTGGTTCGAGACCGCGTTTCCAGGACATCCTTACGGCAAGCGGTCGAGCGGGACGGAGGAGACTGTCGCAGCCATCAAAGCGGCAGACCTCGAGGCCTACCGCAAGCGCGTGTTTGCGCGCTCCAATCTGCGTATCGTCGCCGTCGGGGACATCACGAGCGATGAGCTTGGCCGCATGATCGATACGGTTTTCGGCGGGCTTGCCGAAAAGGCCGATCTCGTTCCCGTCGCGAAGGTGGACCCTATCAAGGGCGGCAAAACTGATGTCGTCGACATGGACGTGCCCCAGTCGGTCGCCGTGTTCGGCTTCGGCGCCATGCCGCGCAAGGACCCCGACTTCATGGCGGCCTTCATCCTCAATCACCTGATCGGCGGCGGCGGGTTCGCGTCGCGGCTGATGGAGGAAGTGCGCGAAAAGCGTGGACTCGCCTATTCGGTCTACAGCTACATCCAGCCATTCCGTAATGCGTCGATCTATTCAGGAAGCGTCGCCACGCGCAACGACGCCATCACGACATCGCTCGACATCATCAAGGCCGAGTTGAACAAGATCGCAAGCGACGGCCCGACGCCAGAGGAGTTCGAGAACGCCAAGAGCTACCTCACCGGGTCCTATGCGCTCCGCTTCGACACCAATGCGAAGATCGCGACGCAGCTTCTTGGTCTCTGGGAAGAAGGTTTCGGACCCGACTACATCGAGAAGCGAAACGGGCTCATCGAGGCTGTGACGCTCGAAGACGCAAAGCGCGTCGCGAAGCGGCTGATCGACGCCGACAACCTGATCATCACGATCGTCGGACGCCCAGCGCCCGCGAATGCGCTCGCGGACGAAAAGGGCTGACGTGCGGCGCTGACACGGTCTGATTTGCGCAGAAGTCCGATGCGCCGCGCCCCTCTCTGTGCCAGGCGACTCACCATTCGACGGGCTGTCGGGGGCTGAGGCGGGTTGTCCAACGGCATGGCTTTCCCTTGGCTCAGAGGCAGAAACGGGCTACCGGAGCCTCGCGCCGCCATGGAGCCTTTGCGTGACAACCGACACCCAAGCCACGGCCACACCGGTCATTCGGCAGAGCATCAACGGATTTCGCGAGGGCGCGATCGGGGCTTCCGGAATCGATTCAGGGACGCTCAGCGGTTACCTCGCGAAAGCCGACCGCGCGATCCAAGACCTGCGCGAAGCATACCGTTCGCGCACGCTCCCGCTGCTCAGGATCGCCGAGGATACGGCCGACATCGATGAGGCCGAGGCAGCGCTCGAAAGGCTTTCGGCCGGTGCGGAGTCGATCGTGTTCTTCGGGACCGGCGGCTCGGGGCTCGGCGGGCAGACGCTCGCGCAGACGGCCGGTTGGTCCATCCCGTTCTCGGCATCCGACGCGCAGCGGAAGCGCCCGCGCGTGCGGTTCTACGACAACCTCGACGGGCAAAGCCTCGCGGAGCTACTCTCGGGGACGGACCTCGCCGCGACCCGCTTCGTCCTGACGTCGAAGTCGGGCGGGACGACTGAAACTCTCGCGCAGGCCATCGCCACGATTTCGGCGGTCAAGTCGGCCGGACTTGAGAGCCGTATTCCAGGCCTCTTTCTCGGGATCACCGAACCGTCGAAGCCCGGCACGCAGAACGGACTTCGGTCGCTTTGCGAGCGCCTCGGCATTCCGACGCTCGATCATCACACAGGGATCGGCGGACGCTTTTCGGTGCTGACGAACGTCGGGCTTCTGCCCGCCATGGCGCGCGGCGTCGACGTCCGGGCCGTCCGGGCCGGCGCGCGCGACGTTGTTGCGGCGCTGAATGCCGCGCCATCTCCGGCCGATTTCGCGCCTGCGCTCGGCGCCGCGGCGATCGTCGCGTTGTCGAAAGCGCGCAGCGTCCGCAGCGTTGTCGTGATGCCCTATGCGGACCGGCTCGGAAAGTTCGCGGACTGGTTCGTTCAGCTCTGGGCCGAGAGCCTTGGAAAGAGCGGTGAAGGTACGGTAGCCGTGCCGGCGCTTGGCCCCGTCGATCAGCACAGCCAACTCCAGCTTTTCATGGATGGACCCCGCGAGCTGGCGATAACGGTCGTTCGTGTCGCGAGCGAAGGGGTTGGTCCCAAGATCGACGCGGAGCTCGCCGAGACGGCGGGTGCGGCCTACATGGCCGGCGCCACGATCGGAGACGTCGTTCACGCCCAGTCGCAGGCGATCGTGGCGGCGCTCATGAAGGCCGGGCGGCCGGTTCGCACACTCGATCTCGCCACCCTCGACGGCCGGTCGATGGGCGCGCTTCTTATGCATTTCATGCTCGAGACGATCATCGCGGGCCGGCTCTTGGGCGTCGATCCCTTCGATCAACCCGGTGTGGAATTGGCCAAGGTCCTGACCCGGGAACGTCTCGCGCAGCGCGGCTGACCCGACGTGGCGTGCTGGCCGTTGCTGTTGACACCCGTTCGCGCGCCGTGACGGCCGCGTCGTCCCTCGCTATCAAGTCATGCCAAATGAATTGGGCGAGGAGATTCGTGCCCATGGCCATCCGCCAACTCGCGCCGGAAACCGTCAACCGCATCGCGGCGGGCGAAGTCATCGAGCGCCCGGCGAGTGTCGTCAAGGAATTGGTCGAGAACGCCATCGACGCCGGCGCGCGCGAGATCGAGGTCGTCACGTCGAGCGGTGGCTTGTCACTCATCCGTGTAACCGACGACGGTACAGGCATGGACGCGACGGACCTCTCGCTCGCGGTCGAGCGTCACGCGACGTCGAAACTTCGCGACGACGATCTCCTCGACATCCGCACGCTCGGGTTCCGTGGCGAGGCGCTGCCGTCGATCGGTTCGATCGCGGACCTCACCATCGCGTCGCGCACGAGAACGAGTGCCGCAGGCCATGCGATCGCCGTGCTGCGCGGCGAGAAATCTCCACTGAAACCCGTGGCCGTCAATCCCGGAACCTCGGTCGAGGTCAGAGAGCTTTTCTCGGCGACGCCGGCGCGGCTCAAGTTCCTCAAATCCGAGCGCGCGGAGAACATGGCCACCAGCGAGACCGTGCGACGGCTCGCCATGGCGCATCCCGAGGTCGGCTTCACGCTCGTCACGGGTGAGCGCGCGACGCTGCGGCTGCCGAGATGTGAGACCTCGATGGACGGGCTTCTTTCCCGGCTCGGCCGCATCATGGGCCGCGAATTCATGGACGATGCGCTCGAAATCTCAGGCTCACGGGACGGAATCGATGTCTCGGGTTTTGCAGGTCTTCCGACGCTTCACCGCCCGGACCCCGGACAACAGTACCTTTTCGTCAACGGCCGGCCGGTACGCGACAAGGTTCTCGTCGGCGCAGTCCGCGCGGCGTATGGCGATCTCGTCCCCAAAGCCCGCCATCCGCTGCTTGCTCTCTTTCTGACGCTCAATCACCGCGACGTGGATGTCAACGTGCACCCGACGAAGGCCGAGGTTCGTTTCCGCGACGGCGGTCGCGTCCGCGCGCTGCTCATCGGCGCGATCCAGCATGCGCTTGGCGGCGCGGGGCATCGGGCGAGCACGTCGGGAGGCATCGAGACGTTCGACATCCTGGCGCGATCTGCTGCCGCGGCTTCGGCGCCGCGTGCCCACCAGCAGGACGCCGGCGCCCCTTTTTCGACAACGGGATTTGCCGAAGCATATCAGGCCCCTTTCGATCACGTCAATGCGCCGAGCGCGGATATGCGCGCGGACGCAGAGCCGCCGGCGGCCGATCTCCTCGACCGACCGCTCGGCGCCGCGCGCGCACAGCTGCATGAGACCTACATCGTCGCGCAGACGCGCTCGTCCGTCGTCATCGTCGATCAGCACGCGGCACATGAACGGCTCGTCTACGAGCGATTGAAGTCCATGCTGCGCAACGGCGGCGTCGCGACCCAGGCGCTGCTCATCCCCGAGATCGTCGACCTTGGAGACGACGAAGCAGCGCTCGTCGTCGAGCACTCAGGCGAGCTTGCCGAATTGGGTCTTGTGGTCGAGAGCTTCGGTACGGGTGCGGTCGCGGTGCGCGAAGTTCCGGCGCTGCTCGGACAGAGCGACGTCACCGGCCTGGTGCGCGATCTCGCGGCGGAACTTGCATCGGGCGGCGACGGGGGCGCGCTCAAAGACCGGCTCGAGGCGGTTGCGTCGCGCATGGCCTGTCACGGCAGTGTCCGGGCGGGACGCCGGCTCGCGCCCGAAGAGATGAACGCCCTTCTCCGCGAGATGGAAGCGACGCCCTATTCCGGCCAATGCAATCACGGCCGTCCGACCTACGTGGAATTGAAGCTCACAGATATCGAGCGGCTGTTCGGCCGACGCTGAACGCACTCGCACTGAGCATATCGCGACCGAAAATATTCTCGAATGCGGACGCAATTTAACCGCACCGCACTCGTTCTCTGAAGACGGGCGGGCGCCCTTTGTCATGCGTAGAGAGCCACGGCGATGCTCACCATTGATACGACCACCTTGATGCGCGGAAATTTCACAGCGGCTGGACGAATCCAACTCAATACGTGGTTCGAGGGCGACATCCTCTGCTCGCGGCTCGACGTCGGGCCCGACGGCTATGTCAAAGGCAACGTGATCACACGCGAACTCTTTCTCGAAGGTCAGATCGTCGGCAGCGTCAATGCCGGCATCGTGCACATGATGGAAGGCTCGTTCGTCGAGGGCGACGTCCACCACCACATCATGTCGCTGCATCCATCCGCGACGCTGGTCGGCCATGCCTATCGCACAACGCGCCTGCCGTTCCCGGAGGAATTGCTGGCGCTTGAAGCGAAGGCCGGCGTCGCGGCCAGCTCGTTCCCGATTTCCGTCGCGACCGATGCGCCGCGTAGCATGAGGCTGAAGCCGAGCGAGTGGCTGCTCGGGGCCTGAGAGATATTTGCTCAGGCCGGCTCCGCGGCGCGCGCGAATGCAACTTCCGTATCGCCCCAGGTGCGCCGATCGAGCGCGTGATAGCCGTCCGGCCACACGATAGGTGACGCGGCGCTTTCCTCCGCAATAACGAGTGCGCCAGGAACGAGCCAACCGCCGTCGCGCAGCGCAATGAGCGCCTTCTCGCCAAGACCCTTGCCATAGGGCGGGTCAAGAAAGGCCAGCCCAAACGGCGCCATCGTGCCCAAGGGACCCATGTCGGTGGCATCCCGACGAAAGATCCGTGTCTGACCCATGAGGCCGAACGCCTCGATATTCCGGCGGATCAGAGCGCGTGATTCGGCGCCCTCCTCGACGAATAAGGCATATGCCGCACCTCGCGATAGGGCTTCGAGACCGAGTGCGCCCGTGCCGGCGAAGAGGTCGATCACACGCAGGCCCTCGATGTCGAAGCCGTCGAGCCCGTGCGCGAGGATGTTGAAGACGCTTTCGCGCACGCGATCGGACGTCGGTCGCAAGCCGTCGTGAGCCGGGCTGGCGATCGGCCGGCCGCGCAAACGCCCGCCGACGATCCTCATACCTTGCTCCCACTCCCGTCGCCGCCACGTAGTCCAGGCGGCGGACGGCCGGGCTCGCGGCCACGGCCTTGGCGCTCACGCCGGGCCTCGGGGCTTTCGGACAGTCCGAATTTCTGGGCCAGTTCGGGACCCAATTGCTCAGCGAGATGTCGGCGGCGCACCGTATCGACGGCTCCAGGAACGAGGTCGCCGAGTTCGAAGGGCCCGTAGGAAATACGAATGAGGCGGCTCACTTCGAGACCCAACGCGGCCATGATTTTGCGAACTTCGCGATTCTTCCCTTCGCGGATGCCGACCGTCAGCCAGGTATTGGCGCCCTGCACGGTATCGATGCGGGCCTCGATCGGACCATAGCGCACGCCGTCGATCTCGACGCCGCCAGCGAGAGAGGCGAGCATCTCCTCGGTGACGCGGCCCCGCGCCCGGACGCGATAGCGGCGGAGCCAGCCTGTCGCCGGTAGCTCCATGAATCGCGCGAGTTCGCCGTCGTTCGTCAGAAGCAGGAGACCTTCGGTGTTGAAATCAAGCCGCCCGATCGAGACGACGCGCGGCAATTCAGGCGGCAATTTCTCGAATACCGTCGGACGGCCTTCGGGATCATTGTGCGTCGTCACGAGGCCCTTCGGCTTGTGATAGCGCCAGAGCCGCGCTGGCTCGACGGTCGGCAAGGGTTTACCATCGACGATCACCTGGTCGTCCGGGCCGACCTCGCATGCAGGCGTTTCGAGCAACCGGCCGTTCACGCGGACACGACCCTCGGCGATCCAGCGCTCAGCTTCGCGCCGAGAACAAAGACCAGCGCGGGCCATTGCCTTGGCGATCCGCATTGGCTCGCGCGCCGACGCGGGCAACATATGCGGAGCAGCGACATGGCGACTTTGATCTGATTTCACATCGGCTCGTGACGGCCCACCCTTGTGTTTGCGCGCCGCGTTCTCCTTCCCAGCACCCTGTGCGGAACGCTCACCACCTGCACGCCTGCCGGTTCTTGGTCCGCGTGCCGCGTCGTCGACGTTCTGGTGGCTGTCGCGAGACCGCGGGCGATCGTCCCGTTTCCCGGCATTCGATCCTCTCCGAACAGGCCGGGCCGCCTCGCCGCGGTCGCCGCCGCGCCGCTCTCTATCGCCAGGTCCGGAACGGGATTTGCGCATTGCGTGGGCGCTCTCTAGTGTCATTAATTCTCACATCGGGTCGGGACTTATGACATCCGCGAAGACGAACGGCCACATGGAACTTGCGCTCGCGGCCGCGCGCGAGGCCGCGGCGCGCGGTGAGGTGCCGGTCGGAGCCGTTCTTGTCGCACCCGATGGCACCGTCGCGGCCGTCGCCGGCAATCGTACCCGCGCGGACTGCAATCCGACGGCTCATGCCGAGATGCTCGTGATCGTTGCAGGATGCCGCGCACTCGGCTCGGAGCGACTTCCGGGCCACGACCTCTACGTCACGCTCGAACCCTGCCCCATGTGTGCCGCGGCGATCTCGTTCGCCCGCATCCGGCGTCTCTACTACGCCGCGAGCGATCCCAAGGGAGGTGGCGTGGAACACGGTGCACGGGTCTTTTCACACGCGACCTGTCATCATGCGCCTGAGATCTATGCCGGACTGAGCGAGCTTGAAGCGGCCGACATCCTCAAGGACTTTTTCGTCGAGCGGCGATGAGGCGCCATCACGGCTTGGCGTCCGGTTTGTTCAGGCGTTTCGTAGGCGTGTCGAGCGCCGGGACCGTTTCGGCAGAGATGACCTTGCCGAGGCTCGCGACGATGCGCGCGCGAATGGGCTCGGCAGCGGCGAGAATTTCCTTGGTGCGCCAAAGATCGAGCAATTGGAAGTGGCCGATCCCCGCTTCGATCAGGATATCGGGACGAACCGTCTTCAGCTTTTCGC
Source organism: Hyphomicrobium sp. (assembly GCA_033765145.1). Taxonomy (GTDB): domain Bacteria; phylum Pseudomonadota; class Alphaproteobacteria; order Rhizobiales; family Hyphomicrobiaceae; genus JAGVSR01. The sequence goes on from JANRIH010000020.1 coordinate 130,879, forward strand.
GGAGGATCGTTCGTTCGAAGATGGCGGGTGCGCCGAACAGGGCTTCCGTGGCAGTCGGGTGCACGCGCTTCGCGGACGGAGACGGCGTCGCGGAGACGTCAATCGCGACCGTGATGTCGCATTCGGCCGCGATCAGGTCGAACGGCAGCGGGTTCACCAGACCGCCGTCGACGAGCGCGCGGCCATCGATGATGACGGGCTCGAAGACCGCCGGCAGCGCCATGCTCGCGGCAACGGCCGGACGCAAGGGACCGCTCGAGAACACGGCCTGACCGAGGCCATAGAAGTCGGTCGCGACGACCTTCATTGGGATCGCGAGGTCTTCGAACGTCGTTGCGACCCCTGATGGATAGACCGTCTCGACGAGGGCTTCGGACGACAGGAGCGCCGTCAGTGGCGAAAAGAGCTTCAGGGGTCGCGTGAACGCGCGCGAGCGCATCGAGAAGATGTCGCGAACGAGTGCGACGCGGACGGCGAGCGTCTCTTCCACCTGCCTGCGGATCTCGCGACCTGAGAGGCCTGACGCATAAGCCGCACCAAGGATTGCGCCCATCGACGTGCCGGCGATGACGGACGGCTTCAATCCGAGGTCATCGAATGCTTCGAGGGCCACGATGTGGGCGAGACCTCGCGCGCCTCCTCCCCCGAGAGCGAGGCCAATCCGTGGGCGCGCGGTCCGCGCCACGGGCCCCGGAGGCGGAAATGCCGATGCCTCGATCCTCCGTTTTCCGCCCATGCCATTCGACCCAGATGAAGTGCTCGACCGATCACCGACGATCACCTTACGCGGCAGACGACGCCAGGACCATGGCGAGGTCTGCCGATCCTTCAGGCGGCCTCGACCGCAGCGGCGACCTGTCTCGCCCTGAAGAGCAGTCCCAGTTCGGAAGCCGGGACCGGACGGCTCAACAAGAACCCTTGAACGCCATTGCAGCCCGCCGATCGCACTTCAGACATCTGTTGTTCCGTCTCGACGCCCTCGGCGACCGTTTCCATCCCGAGCGCGCGAGCCAACGCGGCGATGGCGCGGATGACGACCAAATTTTCCTCGCGCTCGTCGATGAGCCGAACGAACGATCGATCGATCTTTATCGTGTCGAACGGGAAGCTCCTCAGGTAGCTCAGCGACGAATAGCCCGTTCCAAAATCGTCGAGCGCGACACGAACGCCTTCGGCCTTCAGGGCGCGAAGCGTTGCCCACGTGCCCGGCCGCTCGTCCATGACGAGGCTTTCGGTGATTTCGAGCTGAAGGCGGAGCGGGCTCAGTCCGGTACGGGCCAGCGCGCTGCGGATCGCCGACCCTACATCGCAACTATCGAATTGAGCCGCCGAGAGATTGACGGAGACCAATGCGTCCACAGGCCACGTTGTTGCCTCGCTGCATGCCGCGTCGAGTACCCATTCACCGATATCGCCGATGAGGCCACTTTCCTCTGCGAGCGGGATGAAATCGGCCGGCGAGATCGGCCCCAGACGGCCATGTGTCCAGCGCAAGAGCGCCTCGAGCGCTACGATCCGGTTCGTTTGCAGATCGACGATCGGCTGATAGTGCAGCGAGAGTTCATTGCGACGGATCGCCTGGCCGAGATCAATCTGAAGCCGCGATCGCTGTTTCAACTCACTTTGCATATTCTGGTCGAATGCAGCAAACCGCCCTCGTCCGCTCGTCTTGGCGCGATAGAGCGCGGCATCGGCATTGCTCAGGATGTCTTCCGGCGTCAAGCCGTTCTCGGGCGCACATGCGATTCCGACGCTGGCCCCAATGGACACCGAATGTCCGGCCACCTCGCGGCAGGCGGACAGGGCTGAGATCAAGCGTTTTGCAAGCCCTGCCGCGCGCGTCGCCACGAGCGGGGCGCCCTCCGCGATGATCGCGAACTCGTCGCCGCCGAGCCTTGCTACGACGTCGGTCCGGCGGACCGTCTCTCGAATGACCCGCGCAGCGGTCTTCAGCATCTCGTCGCCAACAAGATGCCCGTAGGTATCATTGACGAGCTTGAAGCGATCGAGATCGATCCAAAGCACGGCAAATGGCTCGTCTGGTTCTCCGCTGCCTAGACGGGCTTCAAGCTCCTTTTGGAAGCTGCGCCGATTGTGGAGACCTGTCAGCGCATCGCACTCGGCAAGTTCGACGATCTTTTTCGCGGCGCGCTGAATTTCTGTGACGTCGTCGTGGATATCCACCCAGCCACCATCACTCAACGGACGGCACACGATCGAAACAATACGGCCATCAGAGAGATGGTGGATGTTCGTGAACGTCTGGCCCTGGACCAAGCGTGCTTGATGCTGTTCGAGCCAGACTTTCAGCTTCGCCTGCGGATCGTCTTTGGACTCGCCAGAATCGCGGCTCGAGGCATCCGCCTCGGTGCACATCACACCAGCGCTCGCTGCAAGCTCTTCAAATGCCGTGCCTGGTCGCGCCGACGCGTCCGGTATGGCGTACATCTTCCGGTACAGCCCGTTCGACAGCACGAGACGGCGTGAGGCGTCGAACATCGAGAGACCGCAGGCCATGTTGTTCAAGGCCACGTCAAGCAGATGCGTCAGATGTTCGTTCTCTCTCTGCTTGTCCTTCATCTCGACGGCGTTGGCCTTCAGAATTTCGATCGCTCGCGCCATGTCGCCGATCTCGTCGTGATCGCGCGTCGACGGGATTTCGACCGTAATGTCGTCATCTGCAAGACTCAGCAGCGTCCGGGTGATCGAGCGCAGGCGAACCGCGATCCCCGCGATCATGCCGAGGCTCATGGGAAGGACCAAGGCCCAGGATGCGATTGCCAAGAGTGTGATCCATTCGACTAGCCGATGTCCACGCTCGACGATTTCCTGCAGCCGGTCGTTCGCAATTACATGCTCTCGGTCTCGGTAGTGACGGATATGGTCGGCGGTCGCATCGGATGTCGCGCGGTACGCCGTCAAGCGCGCACTATCGATCGCACTTGCAGAACCCGACGGCGGAGCAATGATCTCGTTCGCTGCATTGGACAGGCCGGTCGTGAGCTTCGCGATGCTCGCCAGGTTCGGCTCCTGCCGATTCCGTGTGAGCAGCCAAATTCTGTTCGCCAGGGAGGCGGCGCGGCGCTTGGCGGCACGACGATCCTCGATGCTCGCTTCGGGTTCCGAAGCCACGGCATCCACGATTTGACGATGCCGCGTATTGAGATCGGCGAGGTCGGAAGCGAGCAAGAACCCAAGCATGGCATCGGCCTTGAGCCCACGGGCGACGCCGTCCGCCTCGCGGACGAAGGTGGCCGTCATGATGGACATGCTGGTCATCGTTACGGCAAACAGAGCGGCGATCAGATAAAGCCGCCCGGCAATCGGCAAGGACCATGGGCGAGGCCAACGGTTGGCTCGCTTCTCAATGTCGAGACCTTGACGGTCCTTAACGGTTTCGACGCACACGGCAACCCTCAAAGATTGTGCTTCTTTTCGATTGCAATTTATGCGTGTGGTGTCGAGATCCCGTTAATGCCGTCGGACGCCCCGCAATCATCGCGCAGGCGCAAAAAGAAAGACGGGGCCGGGCTGTATTGCCCGACCCCGCTCAGACTTCAAATTCTGGCCAGCTTGCCGCTTCAAGCGAGCTTGAACGGCATGTCCTTGCCAGCGAAGAAGGCGTCGACGTTGTCGAGCGCCTCGTAGCCCATCTGATTGCGCGCCTCGATGGCGGCTGAGCCCAGATGCGGCAAGAGGAAAGTGTTCGGCAGGTCGTAATAGGCCTCGTTGATCTTCGGTTCGCCCGCGAAAACGTCGAGGCCTGCGTATCCGAGGCGACCCGACTTCAGGGCCGCGATCATGTCTTCATCATTGACGAGATCGCCGCGTGCGGTGTTCACGACGATGGCGCCGTGGGGCAGTTTCTCGATTGTCGCCTTGTTGAAGAAGCCGCGCGTTTCAGGAGTCGACGGTGCGTTGATCGAGAAGAACTGCGAGACCTTCAAGAGGCTGTCGAGGCTGTCGTGATAGGTTGCGCCGTATTTCGCTTCGACCTCGGGCTTCGCGCGATAGATGTCGTAGTAATGGACCGCCATGTCGAAGCCGCGCGCGCGCTGCGCAAGCGCCTGGCCGATCTTGCCGAAGCCGTAGATGCCGAGCACCTTGTTATCGAGGCGCTGGCCGACGAGTTGCAGCGGCTGCCAGCCGGGCCAGGAACGTGTCCGGATCATCTTTTCGCCTTCGCCCGCGCGGCGGGCTGCGCCGAGCAGCAGCAGCATCGCAATTTCGGCCGTTGCGACCGTCACACCGTGTGGCGCGTTGCCGACCTTGATCCCGCGCTCCTTGCAGGCTTCGAGGTCGATGTGATCGAACCCGATCGAGAACGTCGAGATACACTTTATGTTCTCGGGGATGCGCTCGATCACGTCGCGGCGGCATTTCTCGTTTAGCGTCAATACGATAGCATCCACCGACTTCGCCGTCTCGAGCATTTCCTCGATGGTGATCTTCGGCTCGCCGGAATGGGCGATGACATCGTAGGTCGCGCGGGCGCGGGCCATCACGGCGTCCGGCAGAGGCCAGGTGATCAGGATTTTCTTCTTCATGAGTTGGATGTCCTCCGCGGCGGTTCGACTTTGGTTCAATGGCGCCGATCCATGCCGCATGGACCGCCCGCTGACAAGCGGTTCGGGGCCCAGAATGACGATTGAAAAGCCGATCGGCCGCCCGGATGCATTGGCCGGCGACCAGCACCAGGGGCACGGAGCGACATGGCTCATCGGTCCTCAAACGGACCTTTGCCGTCTCGATTCGGACAGCCGCTAATCAATTGTTCACGCCGAGGCGGGAAACTCCCGTCACTGGGCCCGCGTGCGTTCGGAAGCCTGCGGCTCCATCGCGATCGACGTCTCCGAATTTCCCGAGGTCTCGGCAATTGCGCATTCTGGTCGCCGTTCTCGCCGTTCTGGCGGGGCTCAAGGTCTGGACGGGCGATTGGCTCTATCGGGCCGGGCTCGAGGATGCCGTGCGCCTCGCCTATCACGCCGATGCCGTTTCAGCCTGCCAGCGGCAGCGGACGACAGACGGGCGGGGCCTGCCGCTCGCCGTCGGGACGCTCGACTGGTCGCGTGCCGGCACGGGTGAGATTATGACCGGCAACGCGCGCGTGTCGGTCGGCTTCTGGGAAGTGGATCACGTGCTCTGGAACCAGCGATACCGGAACCCCGTCATTCGTCTGCGGCTCGGAGACGCGATCTCGCGGGTCGCGTGCGACTATGACGTCATCGCGCGGCGGGCGGAAGTTTCGGCGCTCTGAGTTCGTGGAGTAGGGGTCAGCGCTTCACGCCGCGGAGCGCGATCTGCGTCATGAACAGATGATCGAAGCGGTGGCCAGTCAGATGCGTGACGAGGCGTGTCCGGGCGGAGAACGGCGTCACTGGACCCGCGCTCTCGATGACAAAACCGGCTTCGTGGAACATGCGCACGAAACTGCGCGGCGTGAACCAGCGCAGATGCGTCCGGTCGAACACGCCCTGGTCGGCGAGATCGAAGCGTCCGTTCAGGAGTTCGCGCACGACGCGCCAATGGGAGACGTTGGGAGAACTGGCGAGGACCGTTCCGCCCGGGCGTAGGAAGCGCGCCAGCCGGCGCAGGGTGGCGTCCGGTTCGACGAGGTGCTCGAGCACTTCGGATAGGAGCAGCGCATCGAAAGACGCCGGCTGGAAGTCCAGCGTCATCTTCTCGACGTCGCCGACATACACGTCCGTCAGAACTTCGCGTGCTTCACGCGCGGCCGCTTCCATGAGTTCGATGCCAACGTAACGGCCGGCCCGGCGACGTGCCAGTGCGAGCGCTCCGGTGGCACCCGTGCCGCATCCGACCTCCAGGACGGAGGCCGTCGGATCAGCTGGGAGCTGGCGCACGAAATCGGTGCGCGCGTTCGAATAGTAGCGCGCAGCCTTCTGTTCATAGGCGCGGATGAGGCTTTCGGCGGGAGTTGCGGCTTCAGAGGTCACGGCGGGGGTCTTTCTCGATCCTGTTCCCGACCCTAGCAGCCCGGCGTCAATGACTTCCTAACGAACTGACTAAGCGATCCCGATGAAATTGCATTGTTTTTCGCGCTCGCCGTTAAGTTCAAATTTACCGCAGAAGCCGTTTCCTGAACGGTGAGGTCGTCCGGGTTCCGCCGGACACCCGACCGTTTTGTACCGCGTTCATGAGTGCCATGCGTAGCGCGTCGATCCTCCTCGCAAGCAGGGCCTTGCCCTGTCTCGCCCTCGTCTTTGCCGTTACGGGCTGTTCGGACGGCCCGACGTTGCCGTCATCGGCTCTCAGCGCCGATGGGCCGGCTGCTCTCGGCAGTTCCTATAAGATCGGAATCGGCGACAAACTGAAGATCAGCGTCTTCGGCGAAGAGAGCCTGTCGGGTCAGGTCGAAGTTGATCCGGCCGGCCGCGTCGCGCTCCCCCTCGCAGGCGAAGTCCAGGCCCATGGCAAAACGATCGCGGAGTTCCGCGAGAGTGTGACGCGTCGCCTGTCAGACGGCTATCTCAAGAGCCCCAAGGTCAACGTCGAAATCGCGAACTTCCGGCCGATCTACGTGCATGGCGAAGTCCGGAGCGGGGGAGAGTTCCCCTACAAGACCGCCATCACGCTCCGCGACGCGGTCGCGATGGCCGGCGGTTACACTTATCGCGCCAACCAGGGCTACGTGCTGATCGTGCGCGGGGGGCAGCCCGAGGCACGGGTCGCGGCCGAAGGCAATATGGCCGTACTCCCCGGCGACAACATCCGAATTCCGGAGCGGTTCTTCTGACATGAGAACCGAAAATCCGAGCCCCTCCATCACCCCCGCAACCCAACCTTGTCCCGAGGAGCAGGCGCCGTAGCGCCGACGAGATGACCGCTCTTTACGCGTCAGAGCCACAGCGCATCGCCAAGTGGTCCACGGCCATCGCCGGGATCACGACGATGGCGGCTGCCGCATTGACGCCGTATCCGGCGGCGCTTGCGCTCGACCTCGACGGGCAGGGCGATCTCATCACCGATACGATCGCCAATCAGGACCGGCGCCAGGTCTGGGACGATGCGGGCAAGCATGGCGCGCTTCCCGTTTCCGAGATTGATCGCGGGTTCGCACAGCCAGAAGGCATCCGGCTCGGCAATTTCGTGCTGTTTCCTTCCGTCTCCGAGACCGCCGTCTACGACGACAACATCTTTGCTCGGCCATCGGACATCGAGCCGGACTTCAAGTTCATCACCCAGGCGGCGCTCGTGCTGCAGTCGCGCCTGCCACGCCATGTCCTCGATGCGACGATCACGGGGCGATTGATCAACTACGCCGAGAACACCGACCAGGACTATGCCGACTACGGCGCGCTCGTCCGTGGCGCGCTGCAGATCGATCACGCGCACACGCTGTCCGCGGCCGTCAATACGAGCCTCGACTACGAGGAGCGGGGTGCCGCAACAGCGCCGCTCGCCGCGTCCGAGCCGATTCCGATCCACCGCAATCGACTGTCTGTCGGCCTCACGCGCGATGCGGGCCGGCTCTACGGCACGCTCTCGGCAACCGCGGAAACACTCGATTATTCGGACGTGCGCGCGCTCGACGGTTCGCTTCTCGATCAGGACAACCGCGACCAGACGATTTACGCCGGGCAACTGCGCACCGGATACCGCTTCTCGCCCGGCTTCGAACTCGTCTCGAAGGCGCGCATCGTCCGCAATTTGAACGAGATCGACGACGCTGCCGACGCGGACCGGCATTCGACCGGCTACGAGGGCCTCGTCGGCGTTGCGTTCGAACAGGGGGCGCTCGTCAGTTGGCGGCTCATGGGCGGCTGGGGGCACCGCGAATTCGACAGCGCGCTCTACCCCTCCGTCGATTCCTCGCTCCTCGATGCCGAAGTGCGCTGGCTCGCGACGGAGCGGCTCACGATCTACGGCAACGCGAGCCGCGCCCTCGTCGACGAGGTCGGAGCGACCGACAACGGGCGTGTCGACACGACGCTCGGCGCCAGGGCCGAATTCGAGATCCGGCATGACCTCGTCGCCAATCTGCGCGCCGAATACATCGCCAGCGACTTCACGGGCTCGAACCGCACCGACGACACCATCGAACTCGGCGCAGAACTCGATTGGTACATGCACAAGAACTGGCTGTTCTCGATCGGCTACGTCTACGAGGACCGCGACAGCACCGACGACAACTTCGACTACTCCCGAAACCAGGTCCGCATCGGCGGAAAACTGAAGTTCTGATGGACCGCACGTGACGCAACAGGCGCAACAGTCAGCAGAAGGAACGGGCGGGGCTTTCAGCCTCGAACGCGCCGTTTCGGCTGTGAAACGACGCCTGCCGATCGTCGCGATCGTCACGGGGCTGGTCGTCGGGCTCGTTGCCGCGACCGTCATGCTGCTGCCCAATCGCTACGATGCGGTCGCGACCGTGCAGATCGACCCGCGGAAGAAATCGATCTCAAACCTCGAGAACGTCATTTCCGACCTGCGCGCGGATTCGACAACCGTCGATAGCGAGGTCGAGGTCATCAAATCGCGATCGATCGTGCTCAAGGTCATCGAGATCCTGAAGCTGCGCGAGGACGAGGAATTCTCGAAGCCCGCGCCGTTCCAGCGCCTTTTTGAAACAATCCGGCTCGGGAAGTTCCTGTCGAGTACGCCGGCAGAACCTGCGAAAATGCAGGAGAAACGGCTCGATTCCGATCCGATCGGCCGCATCATGGGGACGCCGGAACCGGGCATGTTCATGCCGGAGCGCGACGAAGTCGCCGCGGCCTTCGACGACCGGCTCCGGGTCGCGCGCGTGCGCTCGACGCTTCTCATCGAAATTCGTTTCTCGTCGCGCGACCCGGTGATGGCGGCCCGTATCGCGAACACGATCGCGGAAGTCTACCTCGCGGAACAGCTCAACGCGAAGCGTGAGGCGAGCGGACTTGCGACCGAACTTCTCGAGCAGAAGATCCGCAAGCTCGAGGGCGAGATCGGGGACGCGGACCGCGCGATTGCGCACTTCAAGTCAGACAACAACATGTTCGACGCCGAAGGCCAGCCGCTGTCCGAGCGGCAATTGACGCGCACGATGGAACAGCTCGTCATGGCGCAGAACGCGACCGCGCAGGCCGAGGCGCGACTCGAGACGGCCCGGCGGATGATGACGGTCTCCGGAGGGACGGACACGATCGCGGACGTTCTCGACAGCAACACGATCCGGATCCTCAAGGAGAACATGGTCGGCAGTGCCAAGCGGCGCGCCGAGCTTGCCACACGCTATGGCGCGCGCCATCCCGAGATGCAGAAAGTTCAGGCGGAGTTCGATGAAGCCGAGCGACAGTTGAAGGCCGAAGTTTCGCGGCTCGTCGTCAAGCTCGACAGCGACTATCGCGAGGCGGCCCAGCGGCAACGCCAGCTCGAGGTCGAGGTCACGACGCTCAAAGAGAAGGAAGCCACGTCGAAAGAAGCGTCGGTCAAGCTCATGGAGCTGCAACGGAACGCGGCGACGGCGCGGCAACTGATCGAAGCGCTTCTGACGCGCTACAAGCAGACGTCGGAGACACAGGAGTTGCAGCTGCCCGACGCACGGATCGTCGAGCAGGCGGACGTGCCCCTCTTCCCGGCCGCGCCGAAGCGCAAGCAGATGGTACTTCTCGCGGTCCTCGCGGGACTCGTCCTCGGCATCGCGGTGGCGCTCGTTCTTGAATTCGCGAACCGCGGAGTCACGACGCCCGAGGATGTCGAGCGGTCGCTCGAGGTCGCGCACCTGGCGTCGCTTCCGGTCATCGTCGAGCCCGATGCGGAATTCGCCGATCCTCTGCGGGCCATCAGGCTCGTTCTCGCCGAACCGCGAAGTCTTTTTGCAGAGGTCATTCGCGGTGTCCGGCGCGAGATCGACGTCCGCTCGCGGCCCGGGAAGGCCCGAGTCATCCTCGTCGCGTCGAGCCTGCCCGGCGAAGGCGGTGAGCTCGTTTCATCCAATCTTGCTCATCACTACGCGTTGACCGGAAGCCGTGTTCTCCTCGTCGACGGCGATCTCCGACGTGCGCCCTTGACGCGCCGGCTCGCGCCGCAGCGCTTCAAGGGACTGCTCGACATCCTGGCTCAAGGCGATGTCGTCGATCAGGCGATACTGCACGATCAGGCGACCGGCCTCTACTTCCTGCCAGCCATGGGTCCCGCGCCGCTCGATATTCACCGTCCCGAACTGCTGACCTCGCCGCAGATGGTTGCGGCGATCGAGAGGATGCGATCGGTGTTCGACACGATCATCATCGATGCGCCGCCGCTGCTTCCGGTCGTCGACGGGCGCATCCTTGCGGACTTCGCGGATCAGATCGTGTTTACCATGGCGTGGCGCAGGACGCCGAAGCAACTCGCCAAGCGCGCGCTTTCGACCCTCGGGCTAAACCACGACAAGGTCGCCGGCGTCGTCGTCAACAGCGTCGCCAGCGAGGCACTCGAAGACAACTATGCGCTCGGGGCATCGTTGACGCTCGCAGCGGCCGGCGGATCGCGCCGCGCGGCGTGATTCCGCGCCTCAAGTCAGCGGCAAATTTCGAAATTGAAGCAAAATATTAGCGCTCGATCGATATCCTCTTCGACGTGTGTTGTAGGTCCGGCATGGATGTTCGTGCCGGGCGCGTAGGAGCCACCATGTCGATGTCTGAAGCCCCGTCGCTGGCCGTCCCATCTCAGCAGCCGGTCGAAGCGCCTCTCCATAAGCCACAAAAGCTTCGCCTCTCGCGCACGGTCGCGATGGACATTCTCGGGCTTGCGGATGCGGTCGGCGTGATGGCCGGCTTCCTCCTTCCCGCATTCATCTACAGCCAGGCTGGCGGGATCACGTCCGACTGGAGCCTCCTGTTCAAGGGTGCCTTGGCAGCCGCGCTCGTCATGCACGTGACGCTTCGGCTCGCCGGCATGTACGACCTCGACAAGATGAATGAACTCCCGCACCGTCCGGCTCTGACGCTGTTCGCGGTCTTCATGGGCGTGTCGCTCGTCATGGGACTTGGCGCACCGCATGCGATCCGCGACGAGCACCTCTGGGTCTGGTATTTCGTCGGGCTTTCCTCGATCTACACCTGCCTCCTGATCAACCGCGGAGTCGCGAACCCGCTGTTCGCCTACCTCACGGCGCGCGGATATTTCGACGTCCGCGTGGCCGTCTTCGGTGCCGGCACCATCGCCCGTCGCGTTCGCGAGCACCTCGGGGCAAAGAACTCCGGTATCTACTTCGCGGGCGTCTACGACGATCGCAAGGACGAGACCCGGCTCGACACGGACGGCCTCGATGTCGTGGGTCGCCTCGACGATCTCGTGAAGTCCGCACGTGAAGGCGGCATCGACAAGATCATCATCGCCCTTCCGCAAACGGCGGACCGTCGCATGGCCTATGTGGCTCGTCGTCTCGAAAAGCTGCCCGTCAGCGTTCACATCGTAACGCACATCGCATCAGACCTCGTGGACGACGGCCCGGCTCACCGTGTCTCGTCCATCGGCAGCGTCGGTCTCCTCGATGTCAAGAGCAAGCCGCTCAACGACTGGGCGCCCATGATGAAGCGCGCCGAGGATCTCATCGTCGGCGGCATCCTAATGCTCGCGGCACTGCCGCTGTTTCCTCTGATCGCACTCGCGATCAAAGTTGACAGCCGCGGTCCCGTTCTTTTCCGCCAGACGCGCGCAGGGCTCAACCAGCGCCCGATCGAAGTCTTGAAGTTCCGCACGATGCGCACGTCGGACGATCCCGACGTGTCCCAGGCGCAGCCGGGCGACGAGCGCGTGACATTCGTCGGGCGCTTTCTGCGCCGCACGAGCCTCGACGAGCTGCCGCAACTCTGGAACGTCTTGAAGGGCGACATGAGCCTCGTCGGGCCGCGTCCCCACGCCGTCGCGCACGACATCGCCTTCGGCCGGATGGTCGAGAGCTACGACTATCGCCATCAGGTGAAGCCGGGTCTCACGGGCCTCGCACAGGTCACGGGTCTCCGCGGACCGACACCCACGGCCGATAGCGTCGAAGCCCGCGTCAATGCCGACATCGCCTATATCCGCAACTGGTCGCTGTGGCTCGATCTCAAGATCATTCTTCAGACCGTGGCAACCGTCATCCGGGGTGAAAACGCCCACTGAACGATCGCTCGGCGCCCGTGGGTGACGGGCGCCGAGCGAGGTGTCCCGGAACTTTTGGGCCTTTGGGGACCTTGGGGGGTCTCAGGATGTTGACAGCGCTCAGGCTGACGCCGATCCCGGTGACGCTCGCGATCCTGAGCTTCATCATGCCGACGGAGCTCTCCCTCGTCTTGGGGGACCTGCGCCTCTCGCCCCACCGCGTCGTCTTTCTGATCTTCTTCCCCTTCGCCGTGTGGCGGCTGCTGTCCAACCCGGCATGCGGTCTCAAGGCCTACGATTTCCCGATCTTTCTGCTCGCGGCATGGCAGTCGGCGATCTTCACGTATCACTCCGGCAACGAAGGGCTCGCATTCGGCGGATCGTGGGCGCTCGAAAGCCTCGGCGGGTACCTCATCGCGCGCGCGTACATCCGGGACCTCGACGCGCTCAAAGCGTCGCTCAAGATCGTCTTCGCCTCGATCGTGACAGCGGCGCTCATCGCCACGCTCGATTCGTTGACGCAGAGCTATTTCACGCACGAGCTTCTTCGCGCCATCGTCGGCGGCGAACCAATGCCGCCGGTGGAACTTCGGCAAGGGATCGCGCGCGCGGCCTCGACGTTCGATCACCCGATCCACTACGGCACCTACTGCGCGACGATGTTTGCGCTCATCTGGGCGGCGGAGACGAAAAAGGTCGTGCGGGCGATGCGGGCTGCGGTGCTCGCGATCGCCGCGCTGCTGGCGTTGTCGTCGGCCCCGCTCCTCAGTCTCGGGCTGCAGACCATGATGCTGCTCTGGGACCGGGGCACGCGCGGCATCGGGATGCGTACGCAGCTCACGCTCGCTGCTGTTGTCGGACTTTATATCGGCGTCGCCGCAGTCTCGCCGAAATCACCGATCGAGCTTCTGATCGTCGGCGCGACGTTCGATCCCTGGACCGGCCTCTATCGCATAATGATCTGGACGCACGGGCTCGAAAACGTCTGGGCCTATCCGTTCACCGGCATCGGCCTCGCGGAGTGGGAGCGTCCGCGCTGGATGGTGTCCTCCACCATCGACGCCTATTGGCTCGTTCTGCCCATGCGCAGCGGCATTCCCGCGCTTCTTCTTCTGAGCCTCACGATCGTCATGCTCGGACGGGGCGTAATCCGCCGTGCGGTCGGATCGCGCGATGCAGAGCGTCGGAGGATCGGATCGGGCTGGATGATCTCGCTTGTCGCGTTCTGCCTGCTCGGCGCAACGGTGCATTTCTGGAACGTGCCGCACGCGCTGTTCTTCTTTTTCATCGGGCTCGGCAGCGCGCTCGCTGATCCGCGCCGCATTACGGCCTCCGCTCGTGGAACAGATACATCGATTGCGCGGACTCGCCCTCGGCACCCGAGCTTCGGACCGTTCCCAGTGCGTGACCCTCAGGCTGCCTGAGCGCGGCTTCCCAGACTTACGTGGCCGATCAGCGCGTGATCGGGAGGAGATGGGTGGTTTCACTCGCGACTGTCGAAGGCTCGGCGACGTTCAGTGCCGATCGAATCGGCCCCAAGATGCTTGCGGCGATCTTCCGGCTGCCGACATCTGAGAAATGTCCGCCGTCGAAATAGAGATAAGCACCCTTCTCGGTCAGCGGGCAGCGCGCTTCCGGGCAAACGATCGTCATCGGATCGAAGAAATGCGCGACCGCAATGCGCGCCAGATCTCTATTGAGTTCTGAACCGAAGGTCACACGCGCGCCGTCGCGGCCGGTTCTGAAGACGTAGTCGTAAGGTGAAGCAAAGTCGAACGCGGGGCTCTGGCCGACGAGGATGATGCGCGTCCCCGTCCGTTCGATCGCGGCAAGGGTCTCTTTGATGGATGCCAGGGACGCCGCGCGCGGCAGATAGCTCTCCCACCGGGCCGCGACGATGACAGCGTCGGGCCGTGTGCGCCCAATTTCGCCAAGCGCGCGTTCGTTGAATTCGCGACAGAACGGCCTCGAGGGCAAATTCACTGCGAGGATGGGAGGGCATCCGCCGGAGGTCAGATTGACGAAGCTCAGACGTTCGCCGCCCTCTGCGCGGAGACCATGGACAAGATGCGCCGCAAAGCTGTCGCCCCAGACGACAACGCGCGCGCCCACTGTCGATGCCGCGCCGCAGGCCTCGGACCCCGGCCAGTCGGACGGGTGCTGATCTCCGGTCAGGAAGCAATGGCCTTTGTCGAGGAATTCGGGACCCGCAATCGTGACGGGCCGGTATTCGGGAAAGCGGCCGGGAAGACCGCCAAGCACGTGGATGCCGATGCCGGCCGCGAGGGCCACCGACATCGTGCCCAATGCCGTGCGGAAGATCGGGCCTCGGGCGGTATCGGAATCACGATGGCGGAAGGGCTGTTCCACGAAGTGCCAAGAGAGCAAAGCGAGGGCGAAACTTGCGATCACGAGAATTGCGATGGTCGCGGGAGACAGAATTTCGCCGCTTGCCTGACGGGCGAAGGCAAGAAGCGGCCAGTGCCAGAGATAGAGCGAATAGGAGATGAGCCCCACGCCGACCATGGGTCGCGCCGTCAGGATGGCGGCCGAGCGTGGTGTTCCTTTCTCGCCCGCCCAGATGATCAGCGCCGCGCCGAAGCAGGGAATAAGTGCCGAGAGCCCTGGAAATGGTGCTTCCGGACCGAAGAGCGCGATCGCGGCCGTGAGGCACAACAGTCCCAAGCCCGCAGCCACCTCTCGGGCCCATTGCGGCACGGTCGCACCTCCGACACCGAGTGCCAGGAGCGCGCCGATCGCCAATTCGAAGAAGCGCGCCGGCATCAGGTAGAACGCAGCGATCGGCTTGGCATGGACCGCCCATTCCGCGAGGGCGAGCGACACGAGCGCAAGAACCGCGACCATCGCGAGGAGATACTTTCTCGCATGGGCATGGAGCACCGCAAGCAGGACCGGGAAGACGATGTAAAACTGCTCCTCGACGGCGAGCGACCAGGTGTGTAGCAGCGGCTTCAGATGGGCGGGACCGGCGAAGTAGTCGGTCGTTTGCCAGAAGAAGATGTTGGAGACGAAGAGCGTCGCCGCCGCGAGGCTTTGGGCGAACTCGTCGAATTCGCGCGGCAGGAGGAGAAACTGCCCGGCGATCAAACAGACGCCGAGCATGGCGAAGAGGGCCGGGAACAGCCGCCTTATCCGCCGCTCGTAGAAGGCGAGGATCGAATAGCGGCCGGTGTCGAGTTCACTCGCGAGGATGCGGGTGATGAGGTAGCCCGAGATGACGAAGAAGACATCAACGCCGACGAAGCCGCCCGAGAACCCCGGCACGCCGGCGTGATAGAACACCACCGACAGGACGGCAATCGCGCGGAGTCCGTCGATATCGGCGCGATAGGCGTCCTTCGTGGCGGCCATGGTCGACCTTGCTACTCGCCGGGCTCGAAGGCCGGCGCGGTCCGCGATCCAGCGCTCCGCACGGCCTGATGACGGCCCTCGAAGACGAGGCCCATGGCGTGGAGTTCGGACCAGACGAGCGCGGCCTTGTGCTCCCAGGTCTCGGATTTCAGCCTCAGACGCGCGGCGGCCGGATCGCGTGGCGACGCCAACGAGGCGCGGATCGCGGCTGCGAACGCGTCGGCATCATCGGCAACGGACAGGAGATCGCGCCAGCCGTCGAGGGCGGGAAAATCGGTTGTGACGACCGGCCGGCCGACGGCCAGGTATTCCTTGAGCTTCACGGGATTGCAGGCCTTGATCCACGCGCTCTTGTTCCAGGGCATGATGAGCACGTCCATGGAAGCCATGTAGCTCGCGATCTCTTCGTAGGGCTTGCGCCCGAGGAAGCGCACGTTCGGGAGCTGGCACCAATCCGCCGGCAGCGACGAGCCGCCGACCATGACGAACGTCAGATCGGGCAAGCGGCGCGCGACGGCCAGGAAAAGCTCCGGGTCGAATGTGTGGGCATCGATGCCGCCGATGAACCCGACGCGCGGATTGGGCAACTCGGCGACGTCAACAGGCCAGTTGGCGCTTTCGCCGGCCTTCACGAAGGCATCGAGTTCAACGCCATGCGTGACGAGAAGCTGGCGGCGGACGGTGCCCCACTCCTCGTCCTTGAGATGAGGTGCCGCATAGACGACGAGATCGGCCAACCGCTTCATCTCGGCGACCTGAGCCTCGAGGTGCACGGGATCGCCTTCAGGAAAAGCTTCGAAGCGATCGGTCCGCTGCATGACGGTCGCCACGGGCGAAAGCGCGGCGGCGAGCGAAGCTCCAGCCGGGCAATGAAGCCACAAGACGGGTTTCTGAATTCCAGCTCGGCGCGCGGCCAGTTTGATCTGAGGAGCGAGCGCAAAGCCCGACATCGCCTGACCGATCGCGCCAGGAACCATAACGGGCGACGTAACCCAGAACTCGTTCTCGACGTGGGTCAGACCCTTCGCGAGGCTTTTCAACTTGCGGGAAATCTTGGCGGTAAAACTTCCGGAAGCGGCAGGGCTCGGCATCCGGACACCGAGGGAGTTGACGTAGAGAACCGGGCAACTGCGCGCGATGCGCCGCATGACCTGAAAATCGAAATGGCCGCGATTGTGATACCACCAGTCCGATCCGCCGATGCAGATCACGCCATCGAACGACTTGGCGACAGACTTGGACATCGAACTCGGTACGCCACGCATCGATTTTCTCCCTGATCCGAGATTCTCGGTTCGTACGAATGCACCCGGGATCATTCTGCATATTCCCCGAGTGTCGTTAATCAGTTCCTCACGCGGACCCCTTTTGCGTCGCAGCATCGCGCGTCTTAAGGCATGGTTAATGGCTCGGTCGTAGCTTCTCACCGCATCTGCGTCAGTCCTACGGACGCGGATCTCGGAAGCATGCGGACATATTCACGGGAGAAGACCGTGACCGGCCGGAACGGGATCGATATCTCGATTCTCATCGTCAGCTACAACACGCGCGAGATGACGCTCGAGGCGATCAGCTCCGCCGTCCGTGAGACGCACGAGGCCGCGATCGAGATCATCGTGGTCGACAACGCCTCGAAGGATGGTTCGGCGGACGCCATCGCGCTGCATCCGGCGAAGCCGCAGCTCATCCGGCTCGAAGAGAACATCGGCTTCGGGCGCGCGAACAATCTCGCGGCGGAATATGCGCGTGGGGACCATATCCTTCTGCTCAATCCCGACACCGTCGTCCTCGATTCCGCGATCGACCGTCTCTGGGCCTTCTCGAAGGCGAACAGACGGGCGCTCATTTGGGGCGGGCGGACGCTCTTCGCCGACGGTTCGCTCAATCCGTCGTCGTGCTGGGGGCGGATAACGCTCTGGAACCTTGCTTGCCGCGTGACGGGGCTCACGAGCGTTCTTGCGCAATCTGAGTACTTCAATGGCGAAAGTTACGGCTCCTGGCCGCGCGATACGGTCCGCGAGGTCGATATCGTGTCCGGCTGCTTCCTCATGCTTCCGCGGCCGATCTGGCTCGCACTCGGCGGCTTCGATCCCGCGTTTTTCATGTATGGCGAGGAAGCGGATCTCTGCCTCAGGGCCAAACGCATCGGAGCAAGGCCGATGGTGACGCCCGATGCGGCGATCATCCACCACGGCGGCGCGTCCGAGACGACGCGGACGGGCAAGATGGTGAAGCTGCTTGCGGCCAAGGCAACGCTCATCGACCGTCACTTCCCGCGTCCGTTCGACGAGGTCGGCAAATTCCTGCTGACGCTCTGGCCGCTAACGCGGTGGATCGCGCATGACATCCACCATCGCCTGACAGGAGCACCGACGAGCCGGGCGAGCGCCAAGACATGGCGCGAAATCTGGACCACGCGCGACACATGGCGGTTCGGCTACGCACGGCCCGACCTTACGCCAGCGGAGCATGCCGCCAGAAACGTCACGATGGGCAAGCGGCTTGCCGTCGGGGCAGGGGGCGCGGGATGACGTCAGCGTCCTCGGCTCCGCTCGTGTGCGCCGCTTCGCCGGCATGCGCCGATCCACGCTTCACCGTCGGAACGCTGGTCAACGACCGTGCCCAATACACCGCCATGCGCGCGAGCTTCGAAGCCGGCGGCTTCGATGTCGCGGAGACCGAATATCTTCTGGTCGACAATACGGGGCCTACGCAGACGTGCGCCTATCGCGGACTCAATGCCGTACTTGCCGCCGCGCGCGCGCCGATCGTCATTCTCTGCCATCAGGACGTGCGGCTGCTCGCGGATGACCGGGAAACGCTCGAAGCGCGGCTCGCGACACTCAACGCTCATGATCCGAACTGGGCACTCTGTGGAAACGCAGGAGGCGTCGCACCTGGCGAGCTTGCGCTCAGGATCACGGACGCGCATGGCGCCGACCAGAACACGGGTCGCTATCCCGCGCGCGTCATGAGTCTCGACGAGAACTTCATCGTCGTGAAGCGCGCCGCCCGGATCGGATTTTCTGCCGACCTCACCGGCTTTCACTTTTACGGCGCGGATCTTTGCCTCAATGCAGACATCGCCGGATACCGCTCCTACGTGATCGACTTCCACCTGCTGCATCTCTCCGGCGGCACCAAGAGCCGGGCCTTCTTCGAGGCGCAGGAAAACTTCAGGGCCAAGTGGAATGCGGCGCTCCGCGGACGCTGGATGCAGACCACCTGCGCACTCGTCCACATCTCGGGGTCCGCCATCGGCGCTCACGCCCTCCGCCATGCGGAACGGCCTTATGCGAAGGTTTTGAGACGCTTCGGACGTCACGCGTCTCGGGGATCAACACCGTGAGCGAGGACGTTCAAGCGCTCGCCAAGGAGAGCACCTCGGCTTCGGGTCTCGTCTCATCCCAGGGCGCGCTGCTCTTCGGCGCCTTCGCGATTGCGCAGGGCCTGAGCTTCGGACGAAACGCGATTCTCGGACACTGGCTCGCGAAGGGCGATTTCGGAATCGCCGCTACGCTGACGCTCATCCTCCAGTTGGTCGAGACGTTGAGCGATCTCGGCGCGGATCGCCTCATCATCCAGGCGCGGGACGGGGACGCGCCGCGGTTCGTCGCGACCCAGCATCTGGCCCTGATTTTCAGAGGCGTCGTCACGGCGCTCGTCATCTTCATTCTGGCGGAGCCTGCTGCGCACTTCTTCGGCGTTCCCGAAGCGTCAACTGCCTTCACCGCGGTCGCGCTCGTGCCGCTCATCAAAGGCTTCCAGCATCTCGATCTGAGACGCGCGCAGAGACGGTTCGACAATCGGCCGTTCGCCGCTACCGAGGTCGCGCCGCAAGCGCTGGCGCTCGCTGTGACGGTTCCGGCGCTCTACGTCTTCGGCGACTACCGCGCCGTCATCTGGATTTCGTTCGCGCAGGCGGGGGCGTTCCTCGCCGTCTCCCACATCGTTGCAGAGCGACCGTATCGCCTCGCGTGCGACCGCGATGCCCTCGTGCGCCTCATCAATTTTGGCTGGCCGATCTGGCTCAGCGCGTTTCCTCTCGTGGCCGTCTACCAGGGTGACCGTATCGTCGTCGGCCACCTGATCGGGATGGAAGCGCTCGCGGCCTACACGGCCGCGTTCATGATGGCGATGGTGCCGGGTGTGATTGCAGCCAAGGTCGGGCACGCGCTGATGTTGCCGGTGTTCTCACGCGCGCGCGACGACCGCGAAAGCTTCGCGGCCCATTTCAATTCGGCGTGCGAAGCGACCGTTTTCGCCGCTTCAGTCTTCCTGGCCGGGTTCATCATTCTCGGCGGGCCGGTACTCGGGCTTGCGTTCGGACCCAACTATGCCGGTTACGGAAATCTCGCAGCCTGGCTCGCCCTCATGTGGGGGATCCGGATGATTCAGGCGGTTCCGGGAATGGCATTGATGGCCGAGGGCGAAACGCGGCCATTTCTCGTCGCGGGCTTCGTGCGGGCGGCGGCACTCATCCCGGCATTCGTTGCGGCGCTCAATGGATTTGGCCTCGAAGTCATCGCTGCGTGCGGCGTTCTGGGAGAACTGGCGTCGCTCATCTACGTCACGTTCCGCGTCGATCGTCTCCGGGCTGGGTTGGGTGTGGAACTCGCGCAGCGCGCACTCCTGCTCGCGCCGGTTGCCGGTCTTGCCTTGGTGTTTGCAGCACTATCGGTGGCACCGGGGCCCATCGCTCAGGTTCTCGCGACCATTCTGGCCGTCGCACTGATTGCCGGGCTCTTTATCGTGCGATTGCCCGCGAACGACCGCCGCGCGGTCCTGCGCATCGTCGGTCACTCATTCACGGCCCCGTTCGGCGCCCGGCGTTGAGGCCAGCGTAGTCGCTCGAACATGAGAGAGTTTCTGAGGGTCGCTACTTGCCGAGCGCCTCGACGGCGCCGGCGAACCGGCTGCCACGCGGACGCAAGGCTGCTTCATAGGCCGCGAGAAGTCGCCCGCGTTCTTCCTCCCATCGCAGAAGTGCTTTGGCGCGGGCCATCCCCTCTGCAGATGTTCGCGTCCGCAGATCGCTGTCGTCGATGAGGCGCAGCATCCCTGCCGCGAGATTGCGGGGACAATTGTTCGCGGCATAGATCGCCGCATCACCCGCCATCTTGCGGCCTTCGTCGAGGTCGAAGCCGACGAACGGAATGCCGAGTGTCATGTACTCGAACACCTTGTTCATCGAAATCTTGTCGTTGTAGCCATTCTTTGGATCAGGAATGACGCCGACGTCGAAGGCTGACATCGCTCGGTGCAGCGGCTCGCCCGAGCGAAAGCCGGTGAACGTCACATAGTCTTCGAGCTTCAGGCGGACGGTCAGACGTTCGAGGTTCGGGAGTTCCGTCCCCGAGCCGACGATCGCGCATTGAATGTCGCGGCGGCCTTCCACATGGACCGCATGGGCCATCGCCTCGATCAGGAGATCGACGCCGTCCTGCGCCCCCATGATGCCGACATAGCCGACAAGGTGCGCGCGGCCGTTCTTCAGTGCCAGATCGGGCGTCGTGCGGCGGAAGCGCGTCAGGTCTGGGATCGAGCGGACGACGAAGACGCGATCCTTGTCCATGCCGCCGCGCGAGATCGCGATGTCTCGGAAATTCTCGTTCGTCGCGATTGCGACGTCGGCAGTACGGAACGTCATGCGTTCCGCCGCCAGCAGCACCCGATGAAAGAAACCGCGCCTGCCGAACTTCGCTTCGTAGAGTTCGGGATTGATGTCATGGTGATCGAAGACGAAGGGCTTGCCGAACAGAACTTTCCAGAAGCCCGCAACGAGGAACAAAAGGTCCGGCGGATTGCAAGCCTGCACGACGTCGAAGCCGACTTTCTGATAGGCCCGAAGCGACAGCCAGAATTCGCACGCGAGCGCCCAGCCGTATTCGACCGCATAGCCCAACGCGCCGTCGGCCTCGAAGGGCAGCGGGTGGCGGAAGATATGGATGCCGTTCAAGACCTCGTAGGCGGCGGTGTACCGGCCGCCCTTCGGACAGATCACGGACACGGTATAGCCTGCGTCGCGGAGCGCTTCGGCTTCCTGCCAAACGCGGCGATCGAGGGGAACCGTGAGGTTCTCGACGATGATCAGAACACCCGGACGACGCGCCACAGCGACCCACTCACACAATGCGCATTCCGGTGCCGCCTCCACCCAGGCAACACCGCGTGTCATCGTGCGTCAGAGCGGTAAATGAACCGATGAGGAGAATGGTCGATTTTGAGTGTGCGGCGTTTCAAATTGGGACGCAAAATCAATGAAATGCGGACTTGCAAAACGGCATGATCTTTGCGAATTATACAAATAGCCGTTAACGCATTTTTAATTTCTCCAGGGTGCCCAAATGTTCTGCATCTCCCGCACTCAGTCGTGGCCGCCGTCGCTCGATCTCGGCACCGTCAAGGAGACGCTTCTTTACATGCGCGACGATGCGCGGGCCGTCCCGGGGCTCGAGAAAGTTTCGGCGGCGCTCGACGAGGCCATCCGGGAAATCGACGTGGCAGAGCGGCGTTCGAATTTGAAAGCCCTGCCGACCCGTTTCGAGCCGGTGCGCTTTCTGCCGCGCGGTTCTCAGTAGAATTCGTTCTTAGAACTCGACCTAGACGCTCATCTTGAGCGTCGCATCGGGTGTATCGGCATTGAGCCCCGCCAGAAGGCCCAAGCCGACTGTCAGCTCGCTAGCTTCCTCCTCCCCGTCATTCGCGGAATTCGGCTGCACCACGAGATCGCGGCCAAGGTCGTAAGTGTAATACACGATCGGACCGATGCGGTGCTGATCGTGATCTCCGAACGCCAATGCCGCCTCGCCGCGATCACCCGAATTGCCGACACGCTCGACGGTTCCATAAGCCTCGATCGCGAACATCCACTCCTCATTCAGGGTATAGGCGAGCTGGGCCGCGTAGGCGAAATCCCACTTGTTGTCCTTGATGCCGTCGTCGTCCGGCTGACCGCCGAAATTGTGAACGAGGAGAGGCAGTGCGGCAACGAACCAGGGACCCGAGGCGTACTCGAAGATCGGCCCCATGACGACGCTCATCTGTTCCTCGCGCTCGAGAGGTCGCTCGACCTCGACGACAGCTCCGAGCCCGAACCCGTCTCCCTCTCGCGGAATGAAAATGCCGATGACCTCGGCGCCCAGTTCGTCCAATTTCAAGGGCCCGAAGTCTTCCGCATCGGCGAGCGTCAACGGCTCCTCCAGGCGCTCACGCTCGTATTCGATGCCGACGCGCATCTTGAGGAACGAGGTGAAGCCCATTTCCAACTCGAGCGCGTGGCGCTGCTTGATGACCGAGTTTTCGTCATAGAGCTGCTCGCCATCGACAAGTGCCGACTCGCGATCGGGCTGTCCGAAGGACCATGCGTTCTGGCTCTGAAATTCCATGTATCCAGGCGCCGACTCGAGCGTCTTCAACTCGAACTGGCCGATCGACGGGCCGCCGGCCGATGCCGTCGACGCCGTGGCGCCAAGCATGACGGCAAGCGCCAGAAAGCGGCGTGCTCCATGAATTGTCGAGTTGTCAGGAAACAGCGGCATGCGATCTCGGGAACATTTTCCCGCACGCTAGCACAGTGCACTGTGATGTCATCCCTTTTGGCGGCCGATCACGAGGTCCCGTTGTGCGTTGGCCACAGAAGTGAGAACGGCGACCACCATTCGGTGATCGCCGCAAGTCGGGCTCACGTCGCGTTAATGGCCGTCAGAACGTGACGCGCACGCCGCCATAGACCGCGAACGGCTGGGCCGGCGTGACCGACCTCGGGTCCTCGAAGAAGTCCTCGCCGAGTCCAGCACCTTCACCAGCCTCGCTCGCCTCTTCGGTATCGAAGAACGTGCCGTAGAGGCCGTATCGGCTGTCGAAGAGGTTCTTCACGAGGCCATAGATCTGGATGTTGTCGTTGATGTCGTACGACGTGTTGAGATCGACCCGCGTGTAGCCCCCGAGCTGGGGATTGTTGTTTGCCTCGTCACCGAAGAAGTGCTGGCTCGAGTTCGCTATCATGTCGGCGCCGACTTTCCATGCCGGTGTCAGCCAGTATTGGACGCCGGCCTTGAAGCGATGCCGCGGGATACCGGGCAGGCGATCTCCCGCGCTGACGAAATTGCACTGCGGCGGTTCGTCGGGATCGAAATTGCCGGGTTCGAGATCGGGGCAATCCTCTGCGCCCAGCGGGGTATTCGGCGCAGGCAGCGCGATGTCGCTGTCGAACGTCGCGTCGATCAAGGCGTAGGACGAATAAACTGAGAAGCGGTTGTTCTGATACCCCAGCGCCAGTTCGAGACCCTGGCGGAGCGTATCGCCAGCGTTCAGGAAGTAGCCGCGCCCCGTCTGCTCGGCCGAGACGTTGAGGATGTCGTCGGTGTTCTTGGTGCGGAAGTAGCCGGCCGTCCAGGTGAAGCGACCGTCCGCCATGGCGTGGTCGCCGCGGAGACCCGCCTCGACGGAGCGCGAAACGACCTGCTCGAGTGGTGGGTCGTCGGTCAGGAAGCTTTCGATGAGGCAGGGGTTCTCGGGCTCGGCGCACCCGAGTTCGGCGGCGGTCGGGGCGCGGTTCGCTTCCGAATATCCGCCATACACCGAGATGCCGTTCATGAGCTTGTACGTGCCGCCGACCATCGGGTTGAACCGCTCGTAGACGTTCGTGGCATTGAGCCCGTCGAACGATCCGGTGTTGTCGACGAGTTCAATGGTCGCGTGATTGTAGCGGCCGCCGACAGTGAAGGCGAACGCGTCGGTCACGTCGAGCGTGTCGGTGAAGTAGACGCTCCAGTAGTCGTTGGTCGTCGAAAGGTCGCGCGGCTGGAAGTCTTCCGGTCCAACCGGGATGTCACCGGAGCCGGTGACGACGAACCTCTCGCCGATGGTGCCGACTTCGCTCGACGTCTTGTAGCGGACCTCGCCGCGATCATAGCTGGTGCCGATGAGGAACTGGTTCGGGCGACCGAAGAGCGGCGTCTTCTCGACGGCCTGGAACGACCCACCGTAGCTCTCGGCTTCGGTGTTGATGCGTTCGATGGAGCCCAGGAATTCGCCCGGAACTGCGATCGTATTACCGTTCGCGTCGACGAGTTCCTCTTCTTCCTCGGCACCGTCTTCGAATTCGGTAAGGCAGAGGATCGAGGCGTCGAACGAACAGGGTGCGGCTTCCGACAGGTTGCCGTCGATCACGTCCGATTTGAAGTCGCGGTAATACGTGATGCCCGAGAACGACAGCGTCTCGGTCGCCTGCACCTTGGCGCTCAACGTCGGCATCAGGACTTCGAGTTCGGTGACCTGGGGCGACGTGAACGTGCGGCCCCAATCGAGATCGAGAAGGTCGACGGGTGCGGCCGTCACGACGCCGGCCTTGCTGTCACCGCCGGTGAAGCTCAAGTGCACTTCGACGCTCGAGCCCTTGAAGCCGAGATCGGCGTACATGCGGCGGATGTCGGCTTCCGAGAAGTCGCGGAACCCGTCCTCGTGGAGGCCTTCGGCGGCGACATAGGCCGCGACGTTGTCAATTCTCGCGCCGGCTTCGCCCGCGATCTGGCGTCGTCCGAAAGATCCGCCCATGGCGTCGATCGTGGCGCCCTGGAACGAGAAGCCGTCCTTCATGGTAATGCCGATGGCGCCGCCGATGGCGTTGAGGCCATAGACGGGATTGTTGCCAAGCACCGTGATGTCGTTGATCGCGATCGCGGGGATGAGATCGAGATTGACCGTGTCGCCGAACGCTTCGTTTATGCGGACGCCATTCTGATAGACCGCTAGTGCCTGCGAGCGGCCGCCGATTGGAGAGGCGTCGAAGCCGCGATACTGGATATCCGTGCGGAATGAACTGCCGGCCGTATCCGACAGGACGATGCCGGGCACGTTGCGATTAAGCGTGTTCTGGACCTGAGCCGAGCCGTCACGAGCGATGTCGGCCGACGTCGCCGTGCTGACGGCGCCCGGAACTTTCTCGAGCGGGATTTCGCTGCCCGACACGGGCGCCATCTTCACGGGCGTTGTGCCGGACGGCGGTCCCGATGGCGCGGCGTTTTCCGGAGCTGCAACTGCGGTTTCCGTTTCAGGCGCGGCCACGGGCTCGGGTTCCGCGGCAGGAGGGGGAGCAGTGACGGGCTTCGGCTTGGCCGCGACGGGCTTGGGCTTCGGCTTCGGCTGCGCGTCCTGGATCACCTCGACTTCCGGGAGGTTCGGAGAAGGTGCGGCCGCGGGTGCCGTCCCGTCTGCCGGCGGCGGCGTCGCGGGAGCGGCATCGGTCGCGGCGGGCGGCGTCGTTGCAGCCGGAGGTGTTTCCGTTGCGGCGGGCGCTGCGGCGGGAGGAGTGTCTGTCGACGGCGGTGGCGTCGTGGTTTCAGCGGCGGGCGGAGGCGTCGGCTCCGTCGTGGTGTCCTGGCTCATCGCGGTGCCGGCGGCGGCCACCAGCAGCGACGTCGCGACCACGGCTCGTCCCAAGTTCTTCTTGATCGACATTGCGTCCCCGACCCCCGAAAGCCACCTCGCTCCAGCGACACCCATCCCAGAATCGGAGCGGGAATAATCGGCACAGAGCCAGGATCGATTCCCGGGGGACGCTAGCACAGCCGATTCATGTGTCATGGACGGTTGGCGCCCGATCGGCATTCGCGCGCGAGTTCGCTCTATCCCGTTGTCGGAAAGACACAAAAAGGCGGCCGGAACACCCGGCCGCCATAGGATTTTTTCCCTTCTCTCCTGGGAACTAGAACTTGTACTTGAAACCGGTCCAGAGCGTGCGGCCGAGGCCGGGCTTCATGCCGTCCTCGCGGTCGGAGATGTAGAGTTCGTCGAGAAGGTTCTCGCCGGCGACGAATACGCTGGCGCCCGTGTTGCCGATGTCGAGATTGGCGCGGGCCGACAGGAGCCACACCGACGGGACCTCACCGTCCTCGCCGGCTTCCTCGAGTTCGCACTCAAAATCACCGGGATCGCCCTCGCATTCGACTTCGCCGCCCGCGCCGAAGGCCGTGTTGCCCTCGTCGGTGAAGAACGCGCCGCGATAGGTCCAGGTGACGCTCGTATCCCAACGCCAGCCAGTCGTCTGTTGGACGCCGAGGGTCAAAGCCGCCACGTGCAGCGGCACTTCGGGAATGCGGTTCCCGCTCAAGTCCTCACCGTCAGGCGTCACGAGATCTTTGAAGACGCCGCGAGAGTAGGTGTAGTTCACTTCGCCATACACGTTCATCGGACCGCCGGTGTAGGGCTGCGAGTTCAGACGGCTGTAGAGTTCGACACCGCTGATCTCGACCTCGTCGGCGCGGCCGAACGAACGGTCAATGGCGGCGTTGAACGAGGCGCCGAACTGATAGTCGTGCAGGAGCTGGTAGAAGCCCACGACTTCGAGATCGAGACCGCGGATTGCGTTGGAACGGAACCCCAAATTGAAGTTATCGCCGATCTCATCCTCAACCGGGAAGTCCTCGTTGCGGAGGATGCCGGTCGACATGCCGCGATGATAGCCGCCGAACACCGTCGTGTGCTTCAGGCCCGTGTAGGCAAACGCAACACCTGGGAGCGTATGGAAGTTGTCAAACGCTTCGTTGCGCGTTGAAGGATCGAAGACGATACCGTCAATCTCTAGGCATCCAACGGGCAAGCCATTGTCGGTGCAGTCATCATCGTCCGCTCCTCCGGCTTCGCTCTCCTCCCGCGCTACGACGCGATTTTGACGGCTGGCCTGGTACCATTCAAAGCGGACGCCTGGCACCACATTGAAGTCGCTCGTCAGCGACACGTTCGTCTGCAGGAACGCGGAAGCGGCATTGGCGTCGAGTTCGCGGTCGAAGATCGTCAATCCGGTCTCGTCCCCGTCGCTCAATGCTTCATCATCGCGACCGAGAAAGTTGCGGTTCGTCATGTCCTGGTATTCGTAGCGGATGCCCGCCTGGAGGTCCTGCTTCAGTCCGAAAATCTGGCGATTGGCCCACTCGGCGCGCACCTCGCCGCCGATGTGGCGGAACGTGCGCAGTCGGCCGAACATCGTGTTCTCACCGAAGAGAACCTGGCTGTTTTCAACGCCTTCCTCGAAATCCGTTCCGCCGATGACGGGGCCCGAATCATCGCCTTCGCGAGGATCACTGTCGTAGGAGATCAGCTGATAGCGGTCGCGGGTGTGGTGCCCGGCGTAGACGCGCGTCGTGATGGTGGTGTCGTCGTCGAGATAGGCATTATGGACGACCTGACCGCGCCAGATGTCGCCATTGTAATTGTTCAAACCGGACGCGGGCGCAAAGCACGTCTTGCAGTGCTTCAGATCCCGGAACTGGCGCTCGGCAAGGCCGACTAGAAATTCCTCGGCAAAGGCTTCCGCAGCTTCCTCGGCTTCTTCCTGCGTCGCGGCGTCGACTTCGAATTCATATTCGCCGAGGAAGTTCTGCTCGTCATAGGTGTCACGCTGGCGAGCATAGGAGAGTGAGACCACAACGTCCTGGCTCGACCCGCGGAAGCCGAGCGCCCCGTAGAAATCGTTCGCCTTCAAGCGCTCGGCATCCCAGGCACCCTGCAGATCTTCGCCAGTGTACGAGAACACCATGCCGACGTTCTCGACCTGCTGGCGCGTATGGATGTGCCAGCGGCCCGACAGGTCCGTCTCGTCGCCCTTCGAAGTCGCCTCGCCGAATGGAACGGGTGCGCCGTCCTCGACATCCTCGGCGTCGAACTCTTCGGCCTCGGCATAGGATCCGCGTCGGGTTTTCGTGAAGCCAATTGCGGAACTGATGACGGTTTCGTTCGGCCCGAATGGGGAGAGGTTGCGCGCGTTCACGACGCCGAAGTTGTTGTTTGGTCCGTGTGTGATGACCGAGCCGCGCAGGACTTCGATGCTCTCGAAGCGGTCGACCGGCCCCCAATAGTGAACCGAGGGGTCGAGCCAGAGCGCGAGGTTCACCGGATGGCCGTCTTCCATCACGAGGACCTTGCGGGAGCGGCGTGCGGGTGAGCCGCGGAGTGCCACGCCGCCATGATGGGCGGCCGCGTCGTCATTGATGACGATGACGCCCGGCACGCGAGTCAAAGCTTCGTTTACGGTGCTCGGCTTGTTGGCGGCAAGGACCTCGGGCGATACGTTCGACGCAGCGGACGAGAAGCCGTCGAGATTCGACGGAAGGAGCTGCGAGGGATTGGCAGGCGTAGTGGCGGACTGATTGGCGCGGGCAGCGGCGCCGGCACTGCCCGTGGCGCCATAAACGGGGTTGGGATTGCTCGGGGCGCTGACGTCGTCGACGACTTCGGGCGCCGCAACGGGCTCGGGCTCGTCGACAACAACGGCCGGCGCGGGCGCCGGGGACGGTTTCGGCTTGGCGGCCTGTTGCGGCTTGGGCTTCGGCTGGGCGTCCTGAATGACTTCGACGTCGGGGAGCGAGGGCTCGGTCGTGGCGGCGGGCGCTGAGGCATCGGGCGCCGGTGCGGAGGCCGGAGCTTCGGTTGCCGGAGCAGGTTCCGTCGGTGCCGGTTGCTCCTGCGCCAGTGCCGCGCTCAGAGCCGCGACGGAAAGCCCGGCCATGGCCATCAATCTGACGCCGTTCCTGATCATCTTCTCGTGCTCCCCGAACCCTGCCGTTCAACATTCTCGTGAGGCGGCGCGCGATTGGCGTCCGCCCTCGAGAACTTTCAATTTTGGTAGTTTCGGTGGGACGGATCGAACAATGGCCCTAGTTCCCGGCAGACGGCTGATCATTCAATTCAGTTGCCGCTGTAACACATTAGTCTCAGGGCATTTTTCCCGAATGCATGATTGGCGGGATTATTGGGCGCGCGGGTCGGGGAATGCCTTCTTTCGAAGGGAAAAATTCCCGGGTCCGACACCGGCCTCGGCGGCGGCGCACAGCCGTTGTCCGCAAGACCAAGATGGATGCCTTGTTAGGTGACTGAGCGGGCTTGCCGTTCTATCTAAACTGTTACATTAGAACATCGCGGTTACGACGCGGGGGTCGCCTTCAGCCTGACGCCGTTTCGCGCCAACCATCGACAAGTCGGCCTCGACACCCGCTCGGGAACTTTCGGAGACGCATGTGGGAATTCTTGCATACATGAGCCGGTCCAAGACTTTCGCATCCGGCCTGTCGCTGGCTGCATTCGTTGTCGCAATGGCATTCCCAGTCGCGGCCGATCCAAGTAAGCTTACCATTGAACTCAACAAACTGGAGAGCCAGGACAAGGGGTGCCGGGCCTACGTGGTCGTCGACAATCAGAGCGCCGCGCCGTTCCAGGCGTTGAAGCTCGATCTCGTGCTGTTCCAGCCCGATGGGGTCATCGGGCGGCGCGTCGCGATCGATCTCGCACCCTTGAAGGCGCAGAAAAGAACCGTAAAACTGTTCGATCTCGATGGCACGGCTTGCGACAAGGTCGGCAGCTTCCTCATCAACGATATCGTCGACTGCAAGACGGACGCCGGTGCTGTCGACAACTGTCTTGCGGCGATCACGGTCAAATCTCTCACGAGCGTGCAGCTCACCAAGTAAGGAGTATCGACTTTGCTTCTCGTAGCTGCCGGTCATCCGTTCTCGATCTGGGAAATGGTGCTCGCCGCCGACCCGATCGTCAAAGGCGTGATGTTGCTTCTTCTTCTCTCGTCGATCGCGTGCTGGGCGATTGTTCTCGAGAAGGCGGTCAGGATGTGGCGGCTCGGAAGCGATCTCCGGGAGATCGAGGCCGTCGCCGAAGGTCAGCCCGAATCCAACAACGGCAAGGGTCTCGTCCGCAATTTGCTCTCGGCTGCCGAGCGTGAGGCGCACGACGGCGGCTCGCGCGGCGAAGCCCGCAGCGATGTCCGCGCGCGTCTTGAGCGTGCCATGAAGCTCAAGCTCAAAGCAGAACTCGAGCGCATCGAAGCCGGTCTCCCGTTCCTGGCGACTATCGGCTCGGCCGCCCCATTCATCGGGCTTTTCGGGACGGTCTGGGGCATCATGAACAGCTTCACGGCGATCGCCGCGCGACAAGACACGAGCCTCGCGACGGTTGCCCCGGGTATCGCGGAAGCGCTCTTCGCCACAGCGCTCGGCCTCGCCGCCGCCATTCCGGCCGTCATGGCTTATAACCATTTCGCCGTGCGTCTCGGACGTGCTTCGGCACGCGGCTCGCACGCCATCGCCGAAATCGCGAAGCACATCTCGCGGCCGGGTCTCGAAACAGTTGTCGGATCCGGCGTTGAACCGCTCCGGGCCGGGAAGGGCCACTGATGGGCATGAACGTCAGCGTCGGCGCGTCGGATGGCGACGAGGCCGCGTACAGGCCGGTCGCGGAAATCAACATCACGCCGATGGTGGACGTGATGCTGGTGTTGCTCATCATCTTCATGGTGGCCGCGCCGCTTCTCGTGACGGGCGTGCCGATCGAACTTCCGAAAACGACCGCGGCCAAGCTCGGTCAGTCGAAAAAGCCGATGGTCGTGACGCTGACGAGCACCGGACAGCTCCAGATCCGCACCGACTACATCGGCAAGGACGATCTCGTGCCACGTCTCCGGCAGATCCGCGCCACGGAAGGCGACGCGGTCGTCTACGTGCGAGCGGACAAGCGCAATGCCTACGGCGACGTCATGGACCTTCTCGGAAAAGTCGGCGAGAGCGGGTATGGCCGCGTCTCGCTTCTCTCCCAACCGAACCCACAGGGCACCGCTCAACCGGGTGCTTCTCCGCCGCCTCCCGCCAACTGATCGCGAGTGAACCGTGCTGCGCTCCACGACATTCGGGCTATCACTGGCCATGCACCTCGGGTTCGCGGCGTGGCTCGCCTACGTGCCGCCGGCCGGCGGGGCGCTCGAAGGCGGGACCGGTGACGACCAGTTCGTGATCGAGCAGGGCGTCGCGATCGAGGGGATTTCCACCTGGGGCACCGACACCACGAACATCTCGGCCGTTGAGGCCGAGCCGCTCGAAGCCAGTCAGGCGCGCGAAGCGGTCAAGGCGGTCGAGCCTGTCGAAGAGGTCGAGGAGACGCGCGTCATCGCCTCCGAGGCGGGCCCGGAACAAGAAGTCCCAGAGGTCAAGCCCGAGCCCGTCGAGCAGCCCGTACAAGAACAGGTAGCGACGCTCGAGCAGGTCGAGCAGACGCAGGTCGAAGAAAAACGCGCCGCGGGCGCCGCCCAGACGGGCGGAAGCGTGACGGAGCGCAACGCCTATCTCGGCAAGTTGCGCTCGCATCTCGAGAAGAGGAAGCTCAACCCGCGCAGCCGCAGCGTCGGCACGGTCATCGTGCGTTTCACGGTCGACCGGACAGGCAACCTGCTGACACGCGAGGTCGCGACGAGTTCGGGCAACAGCGTGCTCGACAACGCCGCGCTCTCGTCGATCGAGCGAGCGGCGCCGTTCCCGGCCATGCCTGAGACGATCGCCGAAGGCCCGCTCGTCGTCACGGTCCCGTTCCGGTTTACCGTACGCTGATCCAAGTCGGATTTCGGTGGACTTCGATCAAGTTTGAGGGGAACGCATTTACCCCGCCTTAGCCATTGGCCCGTACCGTCTCGAAGGTCGGGAACTCCAATCAATCAAGAACAAATGCTTAACGGTGCGTTCGGTAAGCCTAAAGCACAGTCGCTGATGAGTGAGTACTCGTCGCTGCTGGGAGACGCCGTTCTCCGGCACCGGACGCGTGCGGCGGAGCATGCGGCGCGCATCGAGGCTGAACTCGCGAGCCGGGTCAAATCCGAATTCATAGCCAACATGAGCCATGAACTCCGGACCCCGCTCAACACGATGATCGGCTTCTCGAAAATCATCTGCGAGCATGACAGGCGCCGGCTCTCGGATTCGGAGATCGTCGAGTACGCCGGGCTCATTCGCGATTCAGCCGGACATCTCCTCGCGGTCATCAACGACATTCTCGACATCTCGAAGATGCAGAGCGGGCGGTACACGCTCGATGCGCGCGAAACCAACATCGACGAAGTTCTCTCGGCCACCATCGCGGCACTCAAGATGCAGGCTCAGGAAGCGGAGGTCGCGGTATCGCTCAACATGCCGCCGAACCTGCCCGTTCTGCGTGGCGATCCGACGAAGCTGAGGCAGGTCTTCACCAACATCATCTCGAATGCGATCAAGTTCACGCTCAAGGGCGGCTCGGTCAAAGTGGAAGCGATCCGCCGGGCGAACGGCAGCGTTGCCGTCGCTGTTCGCGACACCGGGATCGGCATGTCCGAGGACGACATCCGCATCGCCTTGACGCCGTTCGGTCAGGTCGACGGCACGCGCACGCGCTGGCGCGAGGGCACGGGCCTCGGGCTTCCGATCGCCAAGACGCTCGTGGAATTGCACGGCGGCGAACTCATGGTTCGCAGCAAGAAGGGACACGGAACGGAAATCCTCGTCGTGCTGCCTCCGGGCGAGCGCGTCACCGTTCAAGAAGCTCGCGATGCCGTTCTCGGCATCGGCCATTCACACGCACTCTAGGTCAGGAACCCACGCACCATGCTCGGGCAATCGTCGACAGAAGCGCCGCCCTCCTCGCTCGAGGACAGCTCGATCGGACGCATCGTCTCGGTGACGGGATCGAAGGCGATCGTGATGCTCGACGGCCCGCAGGCAGGCGGCATGCGCAATGTCGCCGATCGCCCGGAGATGGGAACGCTGCTCGCGATCGACACCGCAAACACCGTGGTTCTGGCGATCGTCTCTGCACTGAGTGTTCCGGTGCCCTCGCAGCGCGACGGTGACAACGAAATCTGGATCGCCGAATTGGGACTCGTCGGCGAGTTGTGGAAGGGCTTCGGCGGCAAGCCGCCGAAGTTCAATCGCGGCGTCACGGTCTATCCCGGCCTCGGCGACCGCGTCCGCGTTGCGTCGAAGGCCGAACTCACACACTCATTCTGCGGTTCGGACGAGCGCACGGTCAGCGTTGGACACATCCGGCAGGATTCGAGCATCGCAGCCCGCGTTCGCGTCGACGAACTCCTCGGCAAGCACTTCGCTATTCTCGGCACCACGGGCACCGGCAAATCGTGCACGACGGCGCTCATCCTGCGCTCGATCCTCGAAGAGCATCCGGCCGCGCACATCGTACTTCTCGACCCGCACAACGAATATGCGACGGCGTTCGGCGAATGGGCCGAGGTGATCAGCCCGTGGAACATGCAGCTGCCGCTGTGGCTCTTGAACTTCGAGGAAGTCGTCGAAGTGCTCGTCTGTGACCACGAGCGCAAGCACGAGATCGAAGTTCTGCAGGAACTCATTCCGCTCGCGAAAGCACGCTACAGCGCCGGTCGCGCGGCCGAGAGCCAAAAGCTGCGGCGCGGGGTCGTCGATACGGGCCGCTTCACGGTCGACACGCCGGTTCCCTATCGCGTTTCGGACCTCACGGGTCTCATCGACGAACGTATGGGCAAGCTGGAGAACAAGAAGGACCTGACGCCCTACCGGAACCTCAAGGCGCGCATCGACACGATTTCTCAGGACGGGCGCTACGCGTTCATGTTCGGATCGCTCACCGTCTATGACGGCATGGCCCAGATCCTGTCGCGCATCTTCCGCGTGCCGGTCAACAACAAGCCGATTACCATTCTGGAACTGACCGGCATTCCGACCGAAATCGTCAACGTCGTGGTGTCGGTTCTCTGCCGCATGACGTTCGATTTTGCGCTCTGGAGCGAGGGACAGGTGCCCGTCACGCTCGTCTGCGAGGAAGCGCACCGCTATGTGCCGCTCAATCCGAACCTCGGGTTCGAGCCGTGCAAGCGCGCGATCGCCAAGATCGCCAAGGAAGGCCGCAAGTACGGCGCCTCGCTCTGCATCGTGACCCAGCGCCCCGCGGAAATTGATCCGACAATCCTTTCACAATGCAACACCGTCTTCGCGCTCCGCATGTCGAACGACCGCGACCAGGCCATCGTTCAGTCGGCGATCGCCGATACGGGCTCCGGTCTTCTGGAATTCCTGCCCGCCCTCGGGCAACGCGAGGCCATCGCGTTCGGCGACGGCGTCGCGCTGCCCGTCCGAATCAAGTTCAACGAGCTGCCGAAGGACAAGCTGCCGCGCTCCTCGACGGCGCGCTTTTCCGAGAAGTGGCAGGCCTCGCTCGGCGACGAGAACTTCCTCGATCAGGTGGTCGAGCGTTGGCGTGGCGCGGGAACCGGGCCCGGCGTCGACCAGACGCAACAGGCGGCGATGCTCGCCGAAGCGATGGGCATCGCCGGATCGTCGCGCAGTCAGCCCCAGCCGAGCGCCTCACACCAAGGTCATGGGGAACCGGCCGTTCCGCACACCGTCCATGAACACGCCACTCCCGCCGCCGACGCCCCTTCGCGCCTCGGCGGAGGTCTGAGCGCCCTTCGCCGGGAGGCCGCTTCCCAGCCTCATACGCCGCCCGCTCAGGCGTCTCCGCTGTCGCGACTTGGCGCGGGCTCTTTGCTCCGCCGTGACGCCGCTCCGCGTCCGGAGACGGCGCCACAACCAGCACCTCAGGCGGACGCCGCGGGGCATCGCGCATCGTTGCGTGACCGGCTTCTGCGGCCTGCGCCTCGGGCCTAGCTCGAGCTTTGCACGAGCAATTCAGCGCCGCGGCTCGTTCGTCCTCAAATCCACGACGCGTGGCGGCGTGCCCGCCTTGGCATCCTCCTCCGCCCGAGGTGGGACCTCGTCTGACGCTTCTCGGGCTGCCACTTCCGACGCTGCCCTGTGACGCCGCCAGGACAGCGGCAGCAGCAAAAGGTAGATCAGCGCTGTCAGAGTCAGAGCCTCGTAGGGATACGTGACGAGGCACGCGACGTAGCCGATCGCGAGCATGAAGGCGGGCATCACCCACTCGCGCGCGATCCGCTCTCCGATAAGTTTTCCCGAGAACGTCGGCACGGTCGAGACCATGAGCACCGCCACCACGACCGTATAGGCCACGCTCGCCATCATCGCCGGCTTCATCTCGGCGAGGCCGAGACCCAGTTGATGGAGATAGAACGGCAGGAGCACGATGATGGCCGCGGCCGGCGTTGGGACGCCTACGAAGTACCCTGTCTGCCAGCGCGGTTTGACATCGTCGGCGGAGACGTTGAAGCGCGCGAGGCGCAGCGCGGATGCGAGCGCAAAAATCATGACTGCGATCCAGCCCGAGTTCTTCACCTCTCCGAACCCCCACGTGAAGAGGAGAAAGGCCGGCGCGACGCCGAAGTTCACGAAATCCGCGAGGCTATCCAGTTCCGCACCGAAGCGCGAGGAGGCCTTCAGAAGTCGCGCAATGCGCCCGTCGATGCCGTCGAGCAGTGCCGCAAATACGATGGCGGCGAGTGCCAAGTCCCACCTGCCTTCGATCGACATGCGGATGGATGTCAGACCGGCGCAGAGACCAAGCAGAGTGAAGAAATTCGGCACCAGCATGCGGGCTGGAATGCGCGTCTCCTTGAACAGAGGACGTCGTCGCAGTCGTTTTGCACGCGAGGCGAGGCGGGGAAAAACGGGGTCCATGTCGCACTCCTTTCTCGCCGCCCGGCCTTTGGCCTGATCAGGTGCGGCGCGCCTCACGCTCGGGCTCATCGGACTTCATGTCTGCCAAGATCGTCTCGCCAGCGACGGCACGCTGCCCGACGGCGACGAGCGCCGTTCGCCCGGCGGGCAAGTAGGTATCGACGCGGGAGCCGAAGCGGATGAGGCCGAACCGCTCGCCGATGCCGACCGCATCGCCTTCGGATGCGAACGTCACGATCCGGCGCGCGACGAAGCCCGCGATCTGCACGACACCGATGCTTGTTCCGGAAGATGTCTCGATCACGAGTGCGCGGCGCTCGTTGTCCTCACTCGCCTTGTCGAGTTCGGCATTGAGGAACAGCCCGGGAATGTAGACGGAGCGACGGATGCGGCCCGCGACCGGCGCGCGATTGATGTGGACGTCGAAGACGGACAGGAAGATAGAGATGCGCGTCAGCGGGGTGGTTCCGAGATCGAGCTCGGATGGGGGCGTGACAACCTCGATTGCCGAGATGCGGCCATCGGCAGGGGCGACGACAAGGCCATCGCGCAGCGGCACGACACGCTCGGGGTCACGGAAGAAATAGGCGATGTAGAGTGTCGCGCCCGCCGCGATCCATCCGAGCGGGTCCCAGACGAAGAAACCGACCAGCGCGACCACGGCTGCTACGCCCAAGAACTTGTGCCCGTCCGGGTGGACGGGCACGAATGCGTTCCAGATCGAATCGAGAAGGCTCCGGTCGGCGGACACGTCGTGCGTTCTCCCCAGGATCAGAACGGAAGTGCCACGAAGCGCGTGTCGCCCTTCGCGTCCTCGACCAGCAGGAGAACCTGCTTTCCGCCACTCTTTTTCACTTTGTCGATGGCGCGCTCGAGATCTGCCGTGCTCTCAATGCTCTCCTGCTGCGCCTCGACGATGACATCGCCCGGCTTGATGTTTTTCGCGGCGGCGGGGCTATCGGGCGCGATGGCGCCTACGATCAGGCCTTTGACCTTGGCGTCGAAACCCAGCTCCTTGCGGAGGTCGTCGGTTAACGGCTTCAGCGTGAGGCCGAGGATGGAGGCGGGCGGGGCAGGAGCATTCTCCTCATCCGGCACGGCGGTCGGCGCGATGTCGTCATCCTCCAGGCGTCCGACGACGACATCGAGAGACTTGCGCTCGCCGGCTCGCAAGAGTTCGACCGGGACCGATTGCCCGATCGGGGCCTGTGCGACAAGGCGGGGCAGGCCACGCATGGTCGTGACGTCCTTGCCGTCGAACTTCAGAATGACGTCTCCGACAACGATGCCGCTCTTTGCGGCCGGGCTTTCGGGCGTCACGCCGGCGACGAGGGCTCCGGTGCTCGACGGCACGCCGAGACTTTCGGCAATGTCCTCGGTCACGGTCTGGATCTTGACGCCGAGCCAGCCGCGGCGCACCTCTCCGAATTCCTTCAACTGTCTCACGACGGACTGCACCGTGTCGGACGGCACAGAGAAGCCGATGCCGATCGAGCCGCCGGTCGGGGAAATGATCGCGGTGTTCACGCCGATTACCGCGCCATCCATGTTGAAGAGCGGACCACCCGAATTGCCGCGGTTGATCGCGGCGTCGGTCTGGATGAAATCGTCGTACGGGCCCGAGTTGATGTCGCGCTGTTTCGCGGAGATGATGCCGACGGAGACGGACCCACCCA
Source organism: Hyphomicrobium sp. (assembly GCA_033765145.1). Lineage (GTDB taxonomy): Bacteria > Pseudomonadota > Alphaproteobacteria > Rhizobiales > Hyphomicrobiaceae > JAGVSR01. Next base: position 168,386 of record JANRIH010000020.1, read on the forward strand.
AACCGAACGGGTTGCCGATCGCCATCACCCAATCGCCGACCTTCATGGCTTCCGACGAGCCGAAGGAGACCTGGGGCAACGGCTTCGGAGGCGTGACCTTTAGAAGCGCTATGTCGCTCTTGCTGTCGCGTCCCAAGACTTTGTCGACCTTCAGCTTCGAGCCGTCCTGGAAATTGATGACAATCTCGTCTGCGCCTTCGATCACGTGATTGTTGGTGACGACGAGGCCTTCGGTGCCGTCAATGACGAAGCCCGAGCCGAGTGACGACACCTTGCGCTCGGCACCCGGTCCGCGCCCGCCTCGCTTATTGAAGAAGTCCTCGAAAAAGTCCTCGAACGGCGACCCTTTCGGCACCTGCGGAAGCGGAACGCCGTCCATGCTCTTCGCAATCTGGGTCGTCGAGATATTGACGACCGCGCCACTCAGGCGGTCGGCCAGGGGGGCGAGCGACTGCGGGCCTTCTCGGAACGCGCTGGCCTTCTCGGCAACGATCGCGGCACTGCCGATCAGTGAACAGGTCGCAACGGCAATAGCGGCGGCGGTCCGGCGGAGCGGTTTCTCGGGCTTCGGCGTCATTTGAAACTCCAGGGCAGCGATCCGCACAGCGTTGTTCGGCCAGATGTGAGGCGAGAGGGGCGAGATTGATGGTCGCAAGTCTCGGCTGTCAACGCGGCGCCTTCACGGCAGTCAACCGCGGATCAACCAGACGATGCCGACTCCCGCCGCAACGGCACCCCATGCGAACGCCTGGAGTGTCGCGGGCGGGGTATCGCTCACCATTTCGAGCGCGCGCTTCGCGAAGCCCGGAACGAGGGCCCATATGAGGCCCTCGAACACCAGCATCAAACCCAGCGCAACGATCAGGTCGGACATGGCCGCCTAGCCCACGCGAGCGACGATCACGGGCGCGGTGCTGCCGCCGCGCCCGCCGGGTCATTGAAGTACTTGAAGAACGGGCTATCCGGCGAGAGGATGAGGCGCGTATCTCCCGATTTGATGGCTGCCTCGTAGGCCTGCATCGAACGGTAGAAGGCGAAGAAGTCCGGATCGCGGCCGAAGGCGTCCGCGAAGATGCGGTTGCGGTCGGCGTCACCCTCGCCGCGCAATTCCTCGCCCTTGCGGGTCGCGTCGGCCTTGAGAACGGTCACCTCTCGATCAGCGGTCGCGCGAATGCGGTTCGCTTCGGCGGTGCCCTGGGAACGGAACTCGGCCGCCTCGCGCTCGCGTTCCGCGCGCATGCGGTCAAACACGCTCTTGGCGTTCTGCTCGGGAAGATCCGCGCGCTTGATGCGGACGTCGATGACCTCGAGGCCGAGCTTCGCGCCCTCGATGTTCACCTGTTTGGCGATGCGCCCCATCAGTTCTTCGCGCTTGTCGCGCACGATGTCCTGGAACGAGACCGCGCCAAGAACGCCGCGGAGCGACGATTCGATGATCGGACCGAGCCGCGAACGCACCGCGCCGTCGAAGCGGAGCGTCTGATAGAACTTCAACGGATCGACGATGCGGTAGCGCGCGAAAGCATCGACTACGAGGCGCTTCTGGTCGATCGCGGTCAATTCCTGCGGGCTCGTGTCGAGATCGAGCACGCGCTTCTCGAAGATGTCGACCGTATCGACGATCGGAAGTTTCCAATTGAGACCGGGCTCGCGGATGACCTGGATCGGCTGTCCGAAACGCAGCACCAGCGCTTGCTCGTTCTGGTGAACGATGAACGCCGAGGCGTAGAGCGCGGCGCCGGCGCCGAGTGCAAGGACGAAGAGGAGACCGAGGAACGTCCGCATGATCAGTTCCCTCCCGTGGGCGATGTGCCGCCAGCGGGCGGAGCCGCGCGGCGCTGGAGCTGGTCGAGGGGCAGGAACGGCACGACGCCCTGGCCGCCCTTCGAGTTGTCGAGGATGATCTTGTCGGTGCCGCCGAGGACGCGCTCCATCGTCTCGAGGAACATGCGTTGTCGCGTCACGTCAGGCGCCTTCTTGTATTCCTCGTAGACCTTCAAGAAGCGTGCGGTTTGACCGCTGGCCTCGGCGACCGTCTGCTGCTTGTACCCCTCGGCACCCTGAAGGATGCGCTCGGCCTCGCCCTTGGCTTCGTTGATGGACTTGTTGGCATAGGCGCTGGCCTGGTTCTGCAGCGTCTCCTTCTCGAGCCGCGCGGCCTGGACGGAGCGAAACGCCTCGATCACGTCGGAGGGCGGGTCGGACTTCTGCAACTGGACCTGATCGATGCGAATACCGGCTTTGTAGCGGTCGAGCGTGTCCTGCATGAGCTTCAGGACGCTTTGTTCGAGTTCCTGGCGCTTCTCGGTCAGGATCGGCTGGATTTTGGATTTGCCGACGATCTCACGCATGGCGCTTTCCGCCACTTCCTTGACGGTGTTCTCAGGATTGCGAATGTTGAACAGGTATTCGGCCGCATCGCGGATGCGCCAGAAGACGACGAAGTCAATGTCGACGATGTTTTCGTCGCCGGTCAGCATCAGGCTTTCCTCACGCACGTCGGTCGTGCCGCCTGCGAAGCCTGCGCTCGACCCCGAGCCGCGAAAACCGACTTCCAAGATGCGCTGCTGGGTGACCTTCGGAAGCTGGACTTCCTCGATCGGGTAGGGGAGGCGGAAATGCAGGCCGGGCGGCTCCTGCCGGCTGAATTTGCCGAACTGCATGACGACGCCCAGTTCGTCGGTGTTGACCCGGAAGAAGAAGGCGTTCCAGACCAGGACGGCCACACCAACTGCAGCGGCCAAGAACAGGATCGGCCCCGGAAGGCCCGATCCGCCGCCCATGGCCTGCTTCATGCGGTCCTGGCTGCGTTTCAGCAGTTCTTCGAGGTCCGGGGGCTGATTGCGCCCGCCACCACCGCCTCCGCCTGGACCCTGACCCCAGGGACCCCCGCCACCTCCACCGCCGCCCCCGCTCTTCCAGCCGCCGCCACCGCCGCCACTCTGATTGCTCCAAGGCATCGTGCAAGCCCTTCGGGATTGGGGATTGAGCGGACCGCGCTCACGTTCGTTTCCGAGCGGCGTCCGAGTTGCATGCGCGTTGCGGCCGACCGGCTGCCGCGCGAGATGAGGCGCTTATAGGCGACAGGCGGATGCGACGCAAACATACCGAGCGGAATGTGGGATGCCCGCCAGTGGGTTCAAGTCATATCGGTTCGGCCGCGGACATCGGGTCACGCTGAGCGCCGCTCGAGAACGCGCAGTTCGGCGGGATATTCGTCGCGCGGGGAGGGCGGAATGGCTTCGCGGGAGACTTCGGTCCATTCGGAGGGATCGAGTTCGGGGAACTGAATGTCGCCTTCGGGGGCGCCCTTGACGGACGTCCAATAGATGCGATCGGCGATCGGCAAGGTCGCCGCGAAGATGTCCCCGCCACCAATGACCATCACTTCGTCCGATCCGCCCGTCCGCGCGATGCCCCGCGCGAGGATCAGTGCTGCTTCGATGCTGTCCAGGACGGTCACGCCGTCGGCTGCGAACGCCGGATCGCGGGTCACGACGATATTGGTGCGGCCGTCGAGCGGGCGGCCGATGGACTGGAAGGTCCGCCGGCCCATGACGATGGGCTTGCCCATCGTAAGACGGCGGAAGGTCTTCAAGTCGGAGGGCATGCGCCAGGGCAGGCCGCCCTCGCGGCCGATGACGCCGTTCTCGGCGACGGCGACGATGAGGGAGAGGAGGGCTGAGCTTCCCGGACCGAACATGGCAACCTTCAAACTGCGACGGACGCGGCGATGTGGGGGTGCGGGTCGTACCCAGTCAAGGCGACATGCTCGTAGCGGAAGTCGAAGATCGAGCGAACTGAGGGGTCGAGCGTCAGCTTCGGGAGCGGACGCGGGGTCCGCGAAAGCTGCAAGTCGGCCTGATCCAGATGATTGAGGTAGAGGTGCGCGTCGCCGAAGGTATGCACGAATTCTCCCGGCTCGAGGTCGGTGACCTGTGCCATCATCATGGTCAGAAGGGCATAGCTCGCGATGTTGAACGGGACGCCGAGGAACACGTCGGCCGAGCGCTGGTAGAGCTGGCAGGAGAGGCGCCTCTTGTGCCCGCCTTCGGCAGGGCCGTCGACATAGAACTGGAACAGGCAGTGGCAAGGCGCCAGCGCCATGGCCGGAATGTCGGCCGGGTTCCATGCGCTGACGATCAAGCGGCGGCTGTCGGGGTCGGATTTCAGCTGGGCCACGACTTCCGAGATCTGATCGATCGTGCGGCCATCGGGCGCTGCCCAGGAGCGCCACTGCTTTCCATAGACGGGGCCCAGATTTCCCGCGGCATCCGCCCACTCGTCCCAGATGCCGACCCCATTGGCCTTCAGATAGGCGATGTTGGTGTCGCCGGCGAGGAACCAGATCAACTCATGGACGATCGATTTCGTGTGCAGCTTCTTCGTCGTGACGAGCGGGAAACCCTCGCCGAGATCGAACCGCATCTGATGGCCAAAGACGGAGAGCGTGCCCGTCCCGGTGCGGTCGGCCTTACGCACGCCCTCGGTGCGCACGCGGCGGAGAAGGTTAAGATACTGGTCCATGGACTGGTGGTAGCGCGATTCCTTTCAATTGGCGCCCTCACAACCGGCCGCCACGAAGAGTCTAACACAGAGCTTTCACCGAGCTTCACTCAGTCGCGAAGAGCGCTCGCGTGAGAAAAATCTATAGACTTCAAAGAGTTTCAAGTAAGATATGTTGGCATCAAGCACTCCATTTTCATGAGGCAAACCGATGGCCGTCATTCGCGGAAACAGCCGGAAGAACTTGCTGACGGGGACAACTGTTTCTGACTCTTTATTCGGCTTCGACGAAGCCGATACGCTCAATGGTCTCGACGGTGACGATCAACTCGACGGGGGAAATGGGAACGACCGTCTGGACGGGGGCGCTGGCAACGACACCATGATCGGTGCGGCGGGGAACGACACCTTCATCGTCGATTCCATCGGTGACGTCATCTTCGATAGCTCCGGCATCGACACGATCGGCACAACGGTCTCGTTCACGCTGTCTGCCGGTGTTGAAAGGGCCATTGTCCTCGGGACGGCAAGCCGCAGCTTGACGGGTAATGGCCTTGCCAACACGCTCACGGGCAATGGCGGCAATAACGTTCTGAACGGAGGCGCGGGCAACGACACGATCGGCGGCGGCGTCGGAAATGATACGCTCATCGGCGGGACGGGGGCGGACCGTCTGGATGGCAGCATCGGCGTCGACACTGTCACGTATGGGGCGGAGTTGAGCGCCGTCTCCGTGTTCTTGAACAATTCGGTTTTGGCATCGGGGGCCGCGACGGGCGATACCTTCTTCAACGTCGAGAACGTTGTTGGCACGCGGTTCGGCGACACCATCTCAGGAAACTCGTCCGCGAATTTGTTTTTTGGCGGAGGCGGTGAGGATTTGCTGTTCGGGCGCGCCGGCATCGATCAGTTGTTCGGCAGCGATGGCAATGACATTCTTCTCCCCGGTGCCGATCAGGCAGCAGACGTCATCAATGGCGGGGACGGCATCGACACGGTCAGCTACCAGGATGCGACAGAGAAAGTTGGCCTTGCGCTAGAAGGAGGCCTCACGGACTTCGGTGCCGACAACGATGTGTTCATCTCGATCGAGAACGTGCTCGGTTCAAATTTCGACGATTTGATCCAAGTGCATCGCGGCGGAACAGTTGATGGTCTGGGGGGCAGTGATGCCGTCGAGGGCAGCCGAGCCACAGGTCTTTCCAATCAGACAACCGAGTTTCTCCGCGGCGGCAGCGGTGTCGATGTATTCTTGTTGCACCTCGGTACCGGCGCGGACGTTCTCCTTGATTTCGACGGGCAAATCAGCGGCGACGACATCATTGTCCGGGCGGCAGAGTTTGCAGGCATCAATACGGGGGCCAACTTCGTTCTCAATATCGAAGGTTCAGTCCAGGCCAGCATCGCATCGGCACAGTTCATCTACGAGCGCCTGACCGACACCCTCTATTTCGATGCCGATGGAACGATCGGTGCCTTCGCTCCAGTCCTGGTGGCCTATCTGCCTGATCTCGGCGGTGGTGCGGTGCTGTCGAACGACCATTTCATAATCGTTTGAGCGCTGGTCTGCTCGGTCGTGACCCGGGCGACGGGTTGCAAGAGTTCGAGCCGAATCGAGCGGCCGTTCAGGCACCGCGCTGACGCCAAGCGCCACACCGACAATCCGATGTTGTCGTCTTCCGGGTGGCCTCGGAACCGACGCGGAGGACAAGCTCGAACTGTTGCTCGATGAGCGGCGCGCAACTCAATTCCGACCGGCCTGCCGCTCAGCCGGGGAGTGCTGAGGGCGCGAAAGCCTGTGTGAAGGCTAGAGCTGCCATGTTGCCGATGGCGTGGGCGGCGATGGCGGGCCAGATCGAATTCGTGCGCCAGACGACCCAGGAGAGCACGAGCCCGGCGACGAACACGCTCGCTAAGCCGGGGATGGAGTAGCTCGCGTGGAGTGCGGTCCAGATGACGTTCGAGAGGATCGCAGCCGGCCAGAAGCCCAGCGCGGTCTTGGCGAGCGCCGACAACAGAAACCCGCGGAACGTCAGTTCCTCCCAGAGTGGCGCCAATACGACCGCCACGATGGCCGTCAGCCACCATGCCGGGCCGTCCAGACCCGCCTTGATCCAGCCCACGTCGGCAAAGATGTCGAATCGCATGAACTGGTAGAGGCTCAGTTCGAGAAGGCCCGTGATCGCGACCAGGAGGAGGCCGGCGCCGACCAGCAGCGCCGTCGAGGACGCGGGACCGTCGAGCTTCAGGACCGCGGCACGCCGACCGCCCCAGCCGGCGAGAAGCCATAGGAGCACGAGCGATATGATCTGCGTCGCGGCGGCGAGTGCCGCGCCTTCGATGGCCGCAAGGCTCGACAGCCGCTCGATCAGCGTGTCACTCGGCCCGCCCGTGGCGTCCAGCGCGCTCCATGCCGCCATGACGCCGGCGACGAGAAAGAGGGCCGCCGTACAAATGAGGACCGTCCCCAGAAGCGCGGCGATCGGCCGCCAGGGGCTCTCGGCCCGGTAGCGCGCCGGCCCCCGGAAGAGGTCGCCCAGTGTGGCGGAGGTCATCAGTTGTCCTTTCGGGCTTTGGCCTGACGCGGCACGGCTTCACTCGCGCGGGTTCGGGCTTTGCATTAGCATCACCGAGCACCTATATTGAGGGTGCCGGATTCGTCCGGCTATGGCGATAAACGCGGTCGTAATAAGCCATTCGGACCCGGGGGCAGTACCCGGCGCCTCCACCACATGCGGCTCTCGAGGGCCTTGGTCCCGGATCGGGGGCCGCATCTGATGGGGGCGAACTAGGATCGACGAGGGTGTAAAGGGCTTTGCTTTCGCTCGGCATGATACCGCCGTTATCGGGTCATTCAGAATAGTTGCCAATGACAACTATGCTGAGGCTGCTCTCGCTGCGTAATGCGGCGCGATTAGCCTGAACTTGAAGCCCTTACCCCTAGCCGGGTGAGGCGCGGTCGGGAGGGCACCGGGCAACAGAAGCCCTCCACTTCATTTGCCGGATCTTGCGAGGGACGCGGATCATGGGGCAAACAGAGGTCAAGCGGGTGTCAGCCGGTTCCGGCAGCGCCCGATGATAGCGAGCCGAATGCCGGCTTGGGGTGGGGCAAGGCAGACGGGGCACCGCGGCCAGGATGACGGGTAGCCAATCGATCGACTACGAGGCCCTGCAACAGGAGGCGATGCGGAACGTCGTCCGCGCCGTTCTCGCGCGCACGGCGAAGTCCGGTTTGCCGGGCGATCACCATTTCTATGTGTCCTTCGATACGACAGCGCCGGGGGTCAGCCTCTCGAAGCGGCTCAAGGAAAAATACCCGACCGAGATGACGATCGTGCTCCAGCACCGGTTCTGGGACCTGCTCGTCACGGAAGATCGCTTCGAGGTGAAACTCACGTTCGACGGCATCCCAGAGCGGCTCGTCGTGCCGTTCATGGCGCTCAAGGTCTTCATCGATCCCTCTGTCCGGTACGGCCTCCAGTTCGAGGACCCAAGCCGCCTCGCGCAAGCCGAAGGCGAGGCGGTCGGGACGCCGGACGACACCGACGACGGGCGGCCGCGCGGTACGCGCGCGATCAAGAAGCCGCGCCAGCCGAAGCGGCCCCGGGTCGTCGACACGGAGACCACAAAGCCTGCTGACGTGCCGCCAGATGACGCGCCGTCTCGCGACACCCCACGGGTCGTGCCGGCTCGTCCACAACCCGCCACCCGATCCATCGGCGACAGCGCCGCAGGATCACGGCTCGAGCCTGCCAGTTCGCAGGACATCGCCAAGGAAGAGCCGGCAGCTCAGCCCGCCGCCAACGGCGCGCAAATTGTGAGCCTCGACCAGTTCCGCAAGAAGTGATCTCCGGTCAACCCGTGCTGGACGGGTTCGAGGCCTGCGGAGCGTCCTCGCGTCCGACCGGCTCATCGGGCTTGAGGAATTCCAGCTGCAGCTTCCCGTCGATCAGTTCCGAGCATTCGACGCTCGCGACAAAAGGATCTGACGCCTCCAGCACCGCGGCCTTGCGACAGTGGTCGGCAGTCTGCATGGGCTTCACTTCAACGCTCGAATCCCCGTTCGGCATGGCGAGCGTCACGATCATCACGAAGACGGACGTGTTCATGGGCGTGATCCTTTGAGATCGGTGTCCAACGATGACACGCGAGGTCCCGCTCCCTCCGGTCGGCAACACGCGAACTGGCACGCAGCCTCGACTTGGAAACGATCGGCGCCCCCCGAATCGCAGTTCCATCCCGATCACTGGTCAGCCAAGAAAGTGGCTACAAAAAGAGTGGGTTAGGTTCATCGGGACGATATCGCCGACGGTCGAGAGTCGTTTGCTGTCCGGGGCGCGCGCGACGGGCCGCACTCGCGCGTCCGCCGGACCCATGGTAGCGAACGCCCAAGCCAATTCGAGCTCGCCAGGACACCCATGACGACGATCAAGACGCGCACCGAGACCGACACCTTCGGCCCCATCGAGGTCGATGCTTCGAAATACTGGGGCGCGCAGGCCGAGCGATCCCTCGGGAATTTCAAGATCGGTTGGGAGAAGCAGCCCCAGCCGATCATCCGTGCGCTTGGTATCGTGAAGCGGGCCGCGGCCGAAACGAACGTGTCCCTCGGCAAACTCGACGCGAAGATCGGCGACGTCATCGTCAAGGCGGCGCAAGAAGTGATCGACGGCCGTCACGACGCGCATTTCCCGCTCGTCGTGTGGCAGACGGGCTCGGGTACGCAGTCCAACATGAACGCGAACGAGGTGATCTCGAACCGCGCAATCGAAATGATGGGCGGCGCCATGGGTTCGAAAAAGCCCGTGCATCCGAACGATCACGTCAACATGAGCCAGTCGTCCAACGACACATTCCCGACCGCCATGCACATCGCGGCCGCGGAAGAGGTCGTCAAGCGTCTCGTCCCCGCGCTGAAGCACTTGCACACGGCGCTCGATCAGAAGGCGAAGGCGTGGGCGTCGATCATCAAGATCGGGCGCACGCATACGCAGGACGCGACGCCGCTGACGCTCGGGCAGGAGTTCTCGGGCTACGCGAAGCAGATCGAAAACGGGATCGCGCGGATCGAGATGACTTTGCCGATGCTGATGCAGCTCGCGCAGGGCGGCACGGCGGTCGGCACCGGATTGGCGAGCCCCAAGGGGTTTGCCGAGAAAGTCGCCGTGCGGATCGCGGCGATCACGGGATTGCCGTTCACGTCGGCACCGAACAAGTTCGAGGCGCTCGCCGCGCACGACGCGATGGTCATGACACACGGCGCGATCACGACCGTCGCCATGAGCGCATTCAAGATCGCCAACGACATCCGCTTCCTCGGCTCGGGCCCGCGCGCGGGGCTCGGCGAACTCGCTCTTCCAGAGAACGAGCCGGGGTCCTCTATCATGCCCGGCAAGGTGAACCCGACGCAGTGCGAGGCGCTGACCCAGGTCGCGGCCCACATTCACGGCAACAACGCGGCGATCGCGTTCGCGGGCTCGCAGGGCCATTTCGAGTTGAACGTGTTCAATCCGATGATGGCCTACAATTTCCTGCAATCCGTGCGACTGCTCGCGGACGCGGCCGTGTCATTCACCGACAACTGCGTCGCCGGCATCGAGCCGCGGCTCGACAACATCGAGGCGGGACTGGCGAATTCGCTCATGCTCGTCACGCCGCTCAAGGAGAAATACGGCTACGACCGCGCGGCCAAGATCGCGAAGACCGCGCACAAGAACGGCACGACGTTGCGCGAAGAAGCGATCAAGGACGGCATACCGGCGGAGGATTTCGATCGGATCGTCGTGCCTGCGAAGATGATCGGACCGGACGAAGCGTAATGCGCCGAACTGGACCTCTTGCGTTTCGCCGTCATCACACCGTGCTATCAGTCGCCGGACGGATTTTCGCGAAGAAACTGGAAGTAGTGCGCGGGTTCGGCCTTGAAGTCGGACGTGATGACTTTGCGTAGCGGCAGGATCGCGAGAATTCCGATGGCGATCAGAACGATTACGACGAGGGAACGCAGAAGCCAGCGAACGGCGAGCACCGTCCATGGCTCGCGCAGCCCGTTCATCACGATCTGATCGACCTCACTCGTCTTGCGCCGGCGATCCTTGCCGAAGAAGACTGCGAGATAATACCGTGCGCCGAAAAAGCTGAACTGTCGGCGAAGCGCGACGCGATGCTCCGACCGCTGGTAGGAGCTCGCCCAATATATCGCCTCGCGCTGCTCGCGCGAGAACGAGTTCGCGATATGCTGAGGCAAACGCTCGAAGATCCGGCGATAGACCGGGTTATCCTCGAACGATTGATCGTAGAGCGTTCGTTCCGACTGCATCGCCATGCCCACCGATGACCGCACGGATGCTATTGGCCGGGATGGTAGGCGCCTCATGCTGAAAACGCGTTAAGGGGACGGGATCATGCGTCGGACGGAACGGCCATGGCTAATTCCGAGTTAATCTGCTGGCCAGCGAGACTTCTGCCAATCCAGGTGATTCCTTGCGATCGGTAGAGACCTCCTGCCGCGTGACCGCGACGCACCACTCGTTCGGACATGCGTCGTTCGGGAGAGTTGTCTATCCGATCGACTTCACAGACACTTTGCGCATGATGCCTTGGAGCCATCCGGCGGAGACAACTGCGACATGAGTGCCGAGATCATCAATCTCAACAAATACCGGAAGGCAAAGGCGCGGGCCGAAAAAGAGCAGGCGGCGGCCGAGAACCGTATTCGGCACGGGCGCACCAAGGGCGAACGGGCCCGCGACGAGGCCGACCGCGCGCGACAAGGCCAGCAGCACGATAGTCGCGAACTGGCATCGGGGAGCCGAGGAGACGAGGACGATCTCGATCCCGGTGCCGTGTCCTGATGCGACCCGTCAAACGGTCGTTCTCGCTCAATGGCCATCGGACGTCGATTTCGCTCGAAGAACCTTTCTGGGAGGCTCTCAGGGAAGCGGCGGACCGGGAAGGCGTTCCGACCGCGGTGCTGGTGTCGCGGATCGACGAAGGCCGCAAGGGCTCGGGCCTTTCCGGTGCTGTCCGGATCTGGATCCTCGACTATTTTCGCAATCGTTCCCGCCAGCGGTCCTATGACGGCGGAAATCGCGACTGATCCCGCGCGGCGCGTCAGCGGCTATTGATAGGGCGTGATCTGGAACGGCTGCCAGGTCTCCTGCGCACGCTTTTTCGGTTGCGTCGGGCGGCGCGGCCTCGGCGGGGCGGCGGGGCCCGCGGCGGCCGCCTCCGCGGCTGCGGCTGGATCGACGCTTCCGGCGGTCGCCGCGCCGTCCGCAGGCACCGCGCCCGGCGCCTCGCCTGCCGCACCGTTCGGCGCTCCTTCCGGTGCCGGGAGGGCGCCGTCAACCGGTTGGTCCAGCTGCTCGAGCCGCAGTCGTTCCGCTTCGAGCGCCTTCTGCCGATCGATCTCCTTCTGGCGCTCGACGTCCTTCTGCCGTTCCAGTTCCTTGAGGCGCGCCGCTTCCTGCTTGGCCCTGAGTTCGTCGAGACGGCGCAGTCGCTCCAACTCACTGACATCGCGCTCCATGCGGCGGACGAGAAGCTCGCGTTCGAGACTATCCGCGACGATGCTGGGCTCGAGCCCGTCCAGTTCGGCGAGCCGGCCCGCGAAAACGATCAAAACCGGCGGGAGCGTCTTGCGCTCGCCGTCAAGCGGGAGGGGTAATGCGTTGGTGGACGGCGCGCCGACGGTGTCGGCCTGCGGAACGCTCGGCTGAGCGCGGGCCGCAGCCTCGCCCTCGATGTTCCACGTGCTCGCCAACTTCAGTGACCTGAGGTCCAGCGCCGCGTCGAATGTCGCACGGCCGCCGGAGCTCTCCACTGCAACTTGATCGAGCTTCAGCGCGCCATCCTCGATCCTGACCGGGACGGCGATCTTGCCGAGCTTGAATTCCTCGGCGTCGAGTTCGGTCTTGAGAGCGGCGGCCAGTTCGGGCCCGGAACTCGCAACCTTGCCTTCGAGGGCCAGGTCACTGATGCGGCCGACGGCCGACGGGGAGACGCCTTTCAGCGCGACGTCGCCGAGTTTCAAGTCGCCCTTGCCGGAGAGTGCGCCGATCAGGGCGTCCGGTGTGAGCGCCTTGGCTTCAAAGCTCAGAGACATCGCCGCGACGTCGCCGACGATCTCGTCGCCGCCGTGGCTTTCCGCGCTGCCCGTGCTCGAGACGGCAATGTCTATTCCCCCGTTCAGCGCCGCGCCCGCGGCCAGTCGCTCCAAAGAGAACTTCGACACAGCCTTTCCGCCGAGCATCGCGCCTTCGAGGCGTTCGACCTTCACAGCGCCGTCGCCCAGCGCAATCTCGACGCGTGCATCCTTGAGCGCGACACCTGTATCAATATCGAGCGAACGGATAGAGGCCTTGACCGTTCCCGAGATACTGTCCAGCAGCCTGAAATCAAATGGCGCCCCTGACCAGATCGTCGGCTCGATCGCGGGCAGCGCTTCCGTCGTCTCGACTGCCACCTGATTGCGCTTCGTGCGGGACGCCGGCACCGGTGCCGGCGGCGCCATGGCCGCAGTCACTGGCTCGGGCCTTCCCGTGACCGCTCCCAGGAGACCCGGCAGGCTCGCGGCGTCAGCGACGATGTCGGCGTCGATTTTGGTCGACCCGGCTCCCGTCTCGCGGGCCAAAGTCACGACACCGGACACTTTGGACCGGCCGAGCTTCAGGTCGGGGCTCGCGAGGGTCAGCACGCCGTTCTCGAGCGCCGTCGCCACCTTGCCCTTGATGCCTGCTCCCGCGGCGCCGGGACCCAGAACGATGCCCGCGAGCGCCATGACGCCGCGCGCATCGGCGGCATCGACGCGGACGTCGCCCTTGGCGGCAATGTTGTTGAGATCGGGCACGCTCATGCGACCGTTGAAGTCGAGTGACAATCGCTCGGCGTCGAGTTCGGCGACCGCAACAAGCCCCGCCGATGGCGTTCCGGCCGCCTTGAAGAACAAGTTGCCTGGCCGGGCCGCGGGGACGTCGCCGTCGGGAACGCTTCGGACGCCGGCAATCCGCTCGAGAAGCCGATCGACATCCCGCGTCGCGACGCTCGCCGAGACGTCGGCCGGCGCTTCGCGCCAGTTCGTGCGTGCGCCGTCGAACCGCGCGGCGAGGACCATGCGCTCGCCCTCGATCGTTCCATCGAGCGCGACGTCCACGGCGCTCGGTGTGCGTTCGCCGAAGCTGAACGTCGCGCCGGCTCGCCAGGGCGCGAGGGAAGCGGCACGATCCACGATCGCCTGCGCGTCGGCCGGCGTGTTGACGAGCCGGGCAAGGGTCACGACGGCCTCGGACGTCGGCGCGTCGATGATACCGCGGAGGGCGCCCTTTGGCTCGTCCGGCATTCCTGTGGCGCCGCCGGTGAGATCGACCGACAGCCCGCCGTCGGACATGAACGCCAGGCGGGGAATCGACAGTCCGCCGCCCGCGAGGGCGACCTCGACGTGCGCATCGCGGAGCTTTCGGTCTCCGTCGATGAGTTCTGCGGCCTTTATGTCGACCGACACGTCACCGAGCGCGCTGCCATTCGACTTTTCCGCCGTCGCGCCTTCTGCCGAGGGCGCGACGACGCCCGCGAAAACAAGGGATCGGAGACCCGCAAGTCCCGGGTTGCCGGGCCACAAGGACGCCAGATCGATCCGCTGGCCTTCCAGAGACACCGCGGCGCGGCGCTTCTCTCCGAGCCCAAGAAGCACGGAGCCGGTCAAGGGCATGGCGTCGATCTCGGCGGTGGCGTCGCTCAATTCGATGGTCTTGTCGCTCAGAACAAGCTGACCTTCGACGGAGAAGGGTCCGTCTCTCGGAAGGCGGGAGAACGGCGTCTCGCCAAAGCCCCAGGCCGTGAAGCGCATGAGGCTCTGTCCGCCGAGCGCGAGGGTTCCTTTGAACGTGCGCGCGCCCTTCTCGTCTTCGATGGCGCCATCGATCAGCGCCTGTGTACCGCCGGGCAGCGATGCCCGCACGTCATCCAGTTCCAGGTTTCCGCCCGCCCGCCGCGCGTGGATGGCGACGCCGCTCATGACGTCGCCTCCGATCCCGACCTGATCGAGTACCAAATCAACGTTGGCGTCGGCTTCCGACGGCAACGCATCCACGAGCCGATCGAACAGCGCGCGCGCCCGCTCGAGCGGCGGCACGGCCCCTGCCGTTTCCGTCAGCCTGTCGACGTCGATCCATTTCGACGCGAGCTTGACATTGAGGCTCACGCGGTCGGACCACGCCGCCCCTGCGCGCCCGCTGACGAGCTGGGGCACGCCGCCGCGGTCAATAGAGATTTCGATGTTTCCGAGTTCCAGTTTTTTGCCGGTCCCGGAAACTTTGGAGCGGATTTCGATCAAACCGTCGGCCGAAGCCGTTGCGGGTGGCGCTGCGCCAGAGGCCGCTGAAGCGGCCCCGGTAAGTGCAAGGCTTGCCGGCGTCACTTTGGCGACGAGATCGCCCTCGAATTCCAGAGCGCTGTCGAGGCCGGCTATGCGGCCATCGAACGTGTAGGTGTTGCCGGACGCCGCGACATCGACGACGGATTTGAAGCGCAGTCCACCATCGGGATCGCGCTTTGCCGTCGTCAGACGCACGTCGCGCAGCGAACCAGACCAGACGACAGTTCCCTTGAAGCGATAGGGGCCTGCGAGGTCGTCGGCCGAGAGGATTCCATCGATGGCCGTCACGCGGGCGAGTTCGACGCCTCCGGGTCCGGTGAAACCGACAGCGCCCCCCGTCACCTTTACGGACTGCAGCGCAACGGTCGTGGGTGCAAACGGCAACGACCCCGGCGCGATCGCCATCGATGTCCAGTTGCCCTGTCCGTCCTTGTCGAGGGCCAGTTCGACTTCGGGTTTGGTCAGTTCAACTTCGCGTGCTTCCAGAATTCCCTTGAGAAGCGGTGGCACGGACAGCCAGAGCGTGAAACCTTCGGCACGGAAGATCGGCCGGCCAAGCTCCGTGGCATTGTCCGCGACGCGCAACTTCTCGACACTCACATAAGGGGCGGGCAAGAGCCTCAGGACGACGTTGCCACCGACGCGAACTTCGCGGCCGAGAACGCGGCTCGCTTCTTCCTCGAGCACCCCGCGGTAGCTGTTCCAATCGATGGCATAGGGGACCGCAAAGAGTGCGGACAGCACTACGATCAGGAGACCAGCGAGGGTGAGGAGCAGGTTGTTCATTTTGCCCGATCGACCCGACGGTTCATGGTGCCCGTTCCAGTCCGCACGCCCGCTCCCCGGAAGGGGCCTCAACAGTCCTGCACGTCTGGCCGCCCGACAGCGCGAGCCGCGCAGCGCCAGATCTCATCAGCACCGACGCGGCAAAGACCCTTTCAGACCGGTCCAAGACACGGACTGCAGGGCTCATCCAGCCGACATCCCCGTTCCCGGAACCGGCTATACCGCACCTCAGTCAAATTCTGAACGGGAATCCCTGGCAACTTCATGACGAATCACCAAGTGCCCGTCGCCAGCGACTTCATCCGGCTTCTCTCTGTGCACAGCAAACAGCCCGCGATTGCTGCGATTTCTTCGATGCGATAGTTCCAGACGATGAGTGATCCGAGAAAGCCAAGCCACCGCGATGCCGGCGATCCAATCCCGCCGGATCGCCTGGAGCAGGATCTGCCGACCGGGGCCGACGATCCGCCGTTCGATCTGCCGGACGCTCCCGGCACGGCACGGCCTTCGATCTCGGCGCGCGCCATGGCGCGTCCGGCCGCGGCAGCCGTTCCCTATCTCGAAAAGCTCAATCCAGAGCAGCGCGAAGCCGTCGAGGCTCTCGATGGCCCTGTCCTCGTGCTTGCCGGCGCCGGGACCGGCAAGACCCGGGTTCTGACGACCCGCATCGCGCACATCCTCGCCACGCGTCGGGCGTACCCCTCTCAAATCCTAGCCGTGACCTTCACCAACAAGGCGGCCCGCGAGATGAAGGAGCGGGTCGCTCATCTTGTCGGCGGGACCGTCGAGGGCATGCCCTGGCTCGGAACGTTCCATTCGATCGGCGTCAAAATTCTCCGGCGGCACGCAGAACTTGTCGGGCTCAAGTCGCAGTTCACGATCCTCGACGACGACGATCAGGTGCGCCTGATGAAGCAGGTGATCGAAGCGGAGGGTCTCGACAAGGACCGCTGGCCGGCGCGGCAACTGGCCAATCTGATCGACAGCTGGAAAAACCGGGGATTGACCCCGGACAACGTCCCGAAGGGCGAGGCGTTCGCATTCGCGGCCGGGAAAGGCGCCAAGCTCTATGCCGCCTATCAGCAGCGGCTCAAGGAACTCAACGCCGCGGACTTCGGAGACCTGCTCCTCGAAACGATCCGGTTGTTCCGCGAACATCCGGACGTCCTCGCCGACTTTCAGCGCAGGTTCCGGTTCATTCTCGTCGACGAATATCAGGATACCAACGTCGCGCAGTACCTTTGGCTCAGGCTTCTGGCGCAAGGTTCGCCGAACATCTCATGTGTCGGCGACGACGACCAGTCGATCTACGGATGGCGCGGCGCGGAAGTGGACAACATTCTTCGCTTCGAGAAGGATTTCCCCGGCGCGAAAGTCGTTCGCCTCGAACGCAACTACCGCTCGACGGCGCACATCCTCGGCGCGGCTTCGAAACTCATCGCACACAATGAGGGCCGGCTCGGCAAGACGCTCTTCACCGACGGCGAGAACGGGACGCGCGTCTCCGTCGCGGGCGTCTGGGACGACGAGGAGGAAGCACGCGCGGTGACGGACGAAATCGAGGCGCTGCGGAAGTCGGGACACCGGCTCAACGAGATCGCCATACTCGTCCGCGCGTCCGCGCAGATGCGCGTTCTCGAAGACCGCTTTGTCACGATCGGCTTGCCCTACCGCGTCATCGGTGGCCCTCGGTTCTACGAACGCGCCGAAATCAAGGACGCGGTCGCCTATCTCGAGGTCACGGCCAACCCGGCGAACGATTTGAAGTTCGAGCGCATTGTGAATGTTCCCAAACGCGGCCTCGGGGATACGACCGTAAAGCGCATCCACGATCTCGCGCGCGCCAGAGGCGTACCGATGTTCGACGCCGCACGCGATCTATCGGGCACAGACGAGCTTGCCGGAAAGGCGCGGAAATCACTGTCAGACGTCGTGGCGTCGTTCGACCGGTGGCGGAGCCAGATCGACAATCTCAAGCACACGGAACTCGCTGAACTCATCCTCGACGAGTCCGGCTACACGGCCATGTGGCAGGCGGACAAGAGCCCGCAGGCGCAAAGCAGGCTCGACAACCTCAAGGAACTCGTGCGCTTCATGCACGCGTTCGACACGCTCGCGGGCTTTCTCGAACACGTGTCGCTGGTGATGGATGCCGATCAGGGCGACGACGGGGACCGAGTCTCGCTCATGACCCTCCATGCGGCGAAGGGCCTGGAATTCGACACCGTCTTTCTCACGGGCTGGGAAGAAGGGCTCTTTCCCCATCAACGCGCGCTCGACGAGCAGGGCAAGGCAGGGCTCGAGGAGGAGCGAAGGCTCGCCTATGTCGGAATTACGCGCGCCAAGAAGCGCGCGGCCATCTCGTTTGCACAGAACCGGCGGCTGCGCGGCCTATATCAATCGGCGGCACCGTCGCGTTTCATCGACGAGTTGCCCGAAGCCCATGTCGAAGTTGTCGAGATCCGCAGTCCGTTCGGCGGCGCCTACCAGAACCTCGGCGCGCTCTATGGGAACCCCTACGGCCGAAGCCGCTTCGACGATGCGCCGCAGAGCTTCAAGACTTCGACTTATGAGACGCCCGGGTGGAAACGCGCGCAAGCGAATCCCAACAACCGGCCCGGTCCGGCTCCGACGCGCAGAGGCGCGCCCCTGATTGAGGGCAAGGTCATCGCATCGTCGATCGCAGAGGGTCTCGGTTACAAGACTGGCGATCTCGTCATGCATCCGAAATTCGGCGAGGGCGAGGTTGTCGAGGTCGACGGCGACAAATTGACGATCGAGTTCAAGACGGCCGGGCGCAAACGGGTCGTCGACAGCTTCGTTTCGCGTGCCTGACGTTGCTTAATACCGGTTCTGACGCGAGATTGTTTCAGATGCGCACAGGCCCGCGCACATTATTCAGGTTACTTCGCCGTTACCCATATCATTGCACGCCGTTTTCCAGGATCAGCGCAGCTGGAAAGTCGAATTCAATAAAATTGTACGCCGCGAGAAACTGATCCTTGAGGCGCGATGCTTAAGCTCCCAGGCAAGTTTGCGGGAGTTTCAGATGTCGTACAATTTGTCCGGCCTCAATGTCATCAACGGCACGTCGAACGCCGAAACAATCAACGGCACGCTGTTCGGCGATGCGATCTACGGCAATGGTGGCGCGGATACGCTCAACGGCGGTCTCGGCAAGGACATCCTGTTCGGCGGCAGCGGCGGCGTCACATTCCGCTATACCTCAGACGGTCTCTGGACCACGGCGCAGGCGAACAACGCCGGCGATCCCGGCAATCCGGGCGACGGTACGACGATCTCGCTCCTCACGTATGGTCAGAGCAACGACACCTTCGTCGGAGAGGGCACCGGCAACACACTCGAAATGGGCGATGGCCATTTTGCGCTGTTCCTCGAGGATGGACTCTCGACGGGTGTGCATTCGACGCGCCTCGTCAATATCCAGACGTTTGTCATGGGAAGTGGCGGGCAGATCATCGATCTCACCGCGACAACACTGACCTACGGCGCCGTCACTGTTCACGGCGGCTCGGGAGACGACTGGATCGCAGCCAACGCGGGCCACGATCTGGTCTCAGGCAACAATGGCAACGATTACGTCTGGGGCGGATCGGGCAACGACACGTTGAACGGCGGCGCGGGCAACGACCGCGTTTCGGGCGGTGTCGGACACGACGTTCTCAATGGAGACGCGGGCAACGACACGATGACCGGCGGCGCGGGCAACGACAGCTACACCGTCGACAGCAGCTCGGATCAGGTCGTCGAAAGCTCGAACGGCGGCACGGACTCCGTCACGGCCTCCTTCTCCTACACGCTCGGCACCGACGTCGAGGATCTGATCCTCATCGGCTCCGCACTCAACGGCACGGGCAACGCGAGTGCTAACCGGATCGTCGGCAACGACAGCGCGAACCTACTCGACGGACGGGGCGGCGCCGACACGCTCGTCGGGGGCATGGGCAACGACACCTATGTTGTCGACCAATCTACCGACGTCATTGATGAAGCCGCAGGCCAGGGCACCGACACGGTCCAGACGTCTTCGGACTATACGATCAGTGGCAATATCGAGAACCTTGTGCTGACCGGCTCGGGCAACATTTCGGGCACTGGCAATGGGGTTGCCAACAGCATCACCGGTAACAGCGGCAACAACACGCTCGACGGCAGGGGCGGCAACGACACGTTGTCGGGCCTCGGCGGAAACGACACCTACGTCATCGATTCCACCGGCGACACCATAATCGAGGCGTCTAACGGGGGAACCGATCAGGTCAATGCCTCGATCGACTACACGCTAGGCTCGAACCTCGAAAACCTTGTCCTCCTCGGCACGCTCAATCTCCGGGCAACGGGCAATTCGAGCGGCAACAGCATCACGGGCAATTCCGGCGACAACGTCATCGACGGCGGATCGGGCCGCGATACGATGACGGGCGGCGCCGGCGACGACACCTATTACGTCGATCACAACTCGGACACGATCGTCGAATTGGCCGGCGAGGGAATAGACGTGGTAGCGACCACGTTGAACCTGACGCTCGCTGCGAACGTCGAGAACCTGTCGATGCTCGGAACGTCCAACCTCACCGGGACGGGCAACGCGCTCAATAACGTCATGAGCGGCAACTCCGGCAACAACACGCTTTCGGGCGGCGGCGGTCACGACGTCCTCAACGGCGGCGGCGGCAATGACGGCATGACGGGCGGCGCGGGCAACGACACGTTTTATGTCGATCAGTCCGGCGACACGATCTCGGAAAGTGCGAACGAGGGCACGGATCTCGTCATCTCGACGCTGACCATGACGCTCAGCGCCAACTTCGAGAACCTGACGCTCGGCGGCTCGTCCAACATCAACGGGACGGGCAACTCGCTCGACAACATGATCACGGGCAATCTCGGCAACAACACGCTCGACGGCGGCACGGGCAACGACTTCATCCTCGGCCAGCGCGGCCATGACACGATCAACGGCGGCGACGGGGTCGACAATCTCTGGGGCCACGAAGGCAACGACACCATCACGGGTGGAGCCGCTATCGACAACCTCAACGGCGGCGCCGACAACGATCGCCTCTATGGCGGCGAGGGCAATGACGGGCTCTGGGGCGGCGGCGGTCTCGACGTGCTGCGCGGTGAAGGCGGCAACGACAAGCTCTATGCCGACGGCGGCAACGACACACTCTGGGGCGGCGCGGGCAACGACTGGATGCTTGGCGGGCAGCTCACGGGCTTTTACTCCCACGGCAACGACACGTTCGCCTGGGCGCGGACCGACATCGTGACGGGAACAGGCGCGCGGGCGGGCTTCGATACGGTCGTAGATTTCATGCCCGGCGACAAGCTCGACTTCGCGTCGGTGTTCGAGGGGCAGCCGGCGACGGCGCTCTCGAACATGGTGCGCGTCACCGACACGATCGGGGGCACGGTCATCACGATCAACATGGGCGGCAGCGCCGGGTGGGTCGATACGGTCGTGCTCAAGGGCGTTCACGGCCTGACCCTCACGTCCCTCTGGAACCAGGGCGGCCTTATCGTCTGAGCCGCCCGATCGAAGTTCCGTCCCCGCGCTCTTTGCCCGAAGACATTCCGTTCTGCTCTTTTCGAGCTTTGCGGGCGGCTGTTGTGCGACATATTCCGACCATCTCCAGCCGCTAATGCTGTCACTCTCGGGGCACAGTCGAGGAGCTTGGGAGTATTCGTATGGTGTTTCACCGCAGATCCGATCCGACGCCGCCAGAGCCCGCGCAGGCGCTCGTTCGAAGACCTGACCGTCCGATGGCGGCGCCGGCTCAGCTGACACCCGTTTCGGGTGGCATGGCGGGTCCCGACGAGTCCGTGATCGGCAGCGATCTCACGATCGAGGGCCAGGCGATCACCATCCGCAGCCGCGGAACGCTCAGGGTCAATGGCGACATCCAGGCCGACCTCCACTGCCGCCAGATCGACGTCGGCCGCACAGCCATCATTACAGGGGCCATCGCGGCCGAGACGGTCCACGTGCATGGGCGCGTCAACGGTGCGATCCTCGGGCAGAAGGTGACGCTACATTCGACCGCCGAGGTCGAGGGCGACATTCATACGTTGTCACTCTCGATCGAACACGGCGCATCGTTCGACGGGCGCTCGAGACGGGTCAAGGATGCGGCCGAAATCGCGCCGCAGATCGAAAAGGGCTCGGGGCCGGCGGGAATCGTCACGCCCAGTAGCTCATCGACACAGCCCCAGGCCGTGCCGCCGCCATTCCCGATGTACGGCAGCAGCGACACGCAGTAGGCCGCACGATCACGCTTATCGATTGTCGCTTTACATGAACGGCGCCGAAGTGGCGCCGTTTCTCTTGATAGGTATCGGCACGACGTGGTGCTCGTAGAGGTTCGCAGATCAAATCCTCGCGGGATCGGAATCGACATCGGCCGACACTGCGGAGCAGCAATACTCAGGATTTGGGCTTCAAGATCTGCCAAGCAGCGTCGATGCGCTCGATGCGGCGCATACGTTCCAGGCGATCATCCGCGCTTGTCGCGAAATCCGGGTGACATGCGCGGCGCACCGTCTCCACGAATTTTTCGAGCACCTCGTCGCCCAATTCGGTGGTGCAGCCGAAGTAGGCAAGCGCCTCGTCTCTTGATTTCGGCATCAAGCTCGACTCGGGGGACTCGATCGCATCTCCTGCCGGCGCGGACGCCTTGGTCCAACGCGCGACGGCGAGCACGGTTTCGGTCACACGATCGAGGTCGCGGCCGACCGTTCTCAATTGCGCGGTCGTTCGCACGACCGATGCGCGTTGCGTGCCCGCGGCTGAATAGAGTTTTGCAACCTTCGCTTCAGCTTTGCTGACTTCGTCGAGCAGTACGGCCTTCACCGGCTCGGCTCCGGCCAAATTCTCGACCGACGCGCGGCACATGTCGCAGGCCCGGCGCATTTCGGCAAACACCGCGCGCTCTGCGGGCTCGATCATCGGTTCCGGCGCGATCATGGCTCGAAGCGGCTGCACGACGCCTGAGACCGACGGTATCCGTGCGCGGAGACGAACGAGTTCCGGCGCCGCGTAGGCGTGCAATCGGGACGTCATGGCATTGATCCGCGACATGTCGAGCCGCCCGCGCATGGCCGCGACGACCGCTGCACCACCGGCCAGCATGGCAAAAGCCATCAGCCACAATCCGAAACCGATCGACGGACCACCGGACGCGGCGCGCTGCCCCTCGTGCCGGACGCGGGTATCGACGACGGTCAGCCATTGAGAGGCAATCTCGGGTGCGGCGGCGACGCGCGTCGACGCTGTCGCGATCTCGGGCTCGGTCTCGATCGTGAGGGAAAATTCCGGCACGCCCGCAGACGGCGCTTCTTCCGCGACGATCTTTCCGCCGCCGGCCGTCGTCGCCAGGGCCAGCATGCTCGAAGACATCTCGGCCGGCGCCGAACCGTTCAGGAACCTCGCGCCGACCTCGGAAGCCGGCGCGAAGCCTTTCGGAACGACAATGCTCTCGACGTTGCGGCGAACTTTCCAGGGGAGACATTCGGCGGAGTCCGAAGTGGCGGACGTGTCGCGGCAGCTCGGCGCGTGACCTTGCGCGGGCGCTGCGGAGCGCACCAACGTCAGAAGCCCGCGCTCGATACGAGCGACGCCGGCCTTTGTCCGCCCCATGGCTTCCACCACACGCGGCCAAGGCACGCGCTGCCCGCCGCAGGCCATGTCGAACCGATGAATTGTGAGCTTCGTGCAATTGCGCGAGAACGGCGGATCGCAGGTCTCGAATTCGCGCATCTCGCGCCCTTCGATCACAGGGAACGTGCGCTCTGGCGATGGGCTGAGGCGCACCATACCGTTCTCGACAACACAGGAATAGGGGAGGACAACGCGTTCCGGTCCCGGGATGCGAGCCGATTTCGGCCGCTCCGTCGCGTCCACTGCAGGGGTGACGCCCGTCGCGCCCAATTGCGACGGCTCACCGGCCTCGGCCGTAGCTGTCGCGCAGAACGCGGCCGAAACGGCAACGACTATTCGAAGACGCATCGCGTACCCCCGCGCGAACCCCGGGTTACCATACCGAAAGGTGTTGGTTCCGACAACGGCGAGACTATGGCGTCAAGCTGAAAACCGTGCCGGAAAGCACGGCAGAAGTCGCGCGTCCATCGAATGTTCTGCGCCGACCTTCTTCCGTACCTCCACTTGCCCGCGCAAATAGCGACAAGACCGAAGCTCTGCTCAGAAGAAGTCAAATTCCCGCCGCCCCGCCCGGTCAGTCTCGACAACACGGATCGGTCCGGCCTAGAAACACGAGCACGGGCTGGGCGTTGGCCGCAAGACACAGCGGTCCCGAATATTCGGGACAGCTCAATCCTCGCGGCTGGCGAGTTCTGCGTGGGTGGAATTGGAGGTGGGGTATGGCCTCGGCCGATGTTGTAATCAAAGGTGGCAAAACCTCCAACGGCAGCGGCGCAGATGCGGCACCCCACGGCGACGTGCAGCTCGACATCCTCGAATCAGATGACACGCGCGCGAGAGAAAAGTTCATTCCCCTGACGCCGCTCGCCATCGTCGATCGCCTGACGGTCGAAGAGGCCTGGCCACACGGACAGGCGCAGGACGCGCGGCGGTTCTTCCGATTTCTCGATTTCTGGCGTCGCAATCAGTACACAGCTCGCTCGCAGTCGCTCCTTCGCGCCTACGAACCCTTCAATCCCGATAGCGATCTCCTGATCACGCGTGACTACAACGCGGATGAACGCGCGAAGCTTCAAAAAAGGGTCGTCGACGGCGTCAAATATGCGCTTCAGCACGCGAACTACCAGTCGATCGACCCGAAAGACGTCTCCGTCATCCTGACGACGGAAAGCCACTACGGCCTCGACCTCACCGTCGACTTCACCGCGTTCGAAGAATGCGTACTTTTCTATCGCGGCGCCTCGAACAAGAAGTACGAGCGCCGGAAACTCACAAAGTTCCTGCGCAAGGAGGAATTCGACGTTCCAGTCTACCAGCGCCTCTTCCTGCTCTTTAAGCTGAAGCCGCTGGCCGTCCGCGTGGCGGAAGTCATGAAGGACAAGGGCTGCACGGAGAAGGAAGCCGAGAAGCTCGTGAAGCGTTTGAGGTCGTCGCTTCCGACCGAGTTCAAGGAGGGCAACATCTACATGAAGCTCTTCAAGAACATTCCGCGCACCGATATCGAGATGATCTTTCCCAACACGCAGGTGAAATTTCGCCTGCTCGACAAGATCAAGCTCGGTGTCACCGGAGGTGGCGCGGTCGGCATGGGCGTGTTTGGAACGGCGGGCAAGCTCGTAGCCGGCGGCCTCGCGGCGGCCAACCCCATCGCGCTCGCCGGCACGGTCGTCACGCTCGGCGGCATTGCCTTCCGGCAGGGAATGAATTTCGTCAATCAGAAGCAGCGCTACATGGTCGTCATGGCGCAGAACCTCTATTTCCATTCGATGGCGGACAATCGCGGCGTCATCGTGAAGCTTGCGGAGCGCGGCGCGGAAGAGGACGTCAAGGAAGAAATCCTCCTTTACAGCGTGCTCGCTAAGGAAACGGCCAACCGGCGAGACCTGCCCCATATCGATCGCGCGGTCGAGCGGTACCTCTTCAACACGTTCGGTATCAGCGTCGATTTCGATCTCGACGACGCGCTCGAGCGTCTTCTGGCGGAGGGGATCGTCACCGAGGATCAGAACGGCGATCTTCGCGCGCTGCCGCCTCAGGACGCCGCGCGGTTGCTGGATGCAAAGTGGGACCATTTCCTCGACGACCTCCCGGTTGGCGTCCAGGCAGAGGGACATGAACTCTACATGGACGAGGACGCCGGACTCCAAGCGTGATCAGCGCGCCGCCTTCGGCCGAAGCAACAACCAGAAAAGCCCCTTCAAAGGCAGGCAGTCGCCGCGATGTCTCAGGAAAAGGTCTCGATCGTCTCCGCGGACCGTGTTACCGCACGCGCCGTCGCGGGCGCCCTTCAGGATCTCATTGAACCGCCACCCCACGCGCTGACGCTGTTCGAAGATGCCGGTCGGGGCTGGACTGTCGAAGCCTATTTCGACGAGACGCCCGATGCGGGCGATTTACGCCGCGTACTCGCGGACATGACGGGCCTCGCCATTCCCGAGGTCGTCGTATCCGAAGTGCCCGCACTCAATTGGGTGGCGCTGTCACAGGCGGCCCTCCCGCCCGTCATCGCGGGACGCTTCACCGTGCACGGCAGCCACGATCGCGCCAGAGTGGCGCGCGGACCATTTTCGATCCTCGTCGATGCGGGTGAAGCGTTTGGCACGGCCCATCACGCGACGACGTTCGGGTGCCTTCAGGCCATCGACCGGCTGACACGGTGTCGGCCGGCGGTACGGCGCGTTCTCGATCTCGGGTGCGGATCGGGCGTGCTCGCGATCGCTGTCGCGCGAACACTGCCGCACTCGGCGATCCTCGCCACCGACATGGACCCGACGTCCGTCGATGTGGCACGGCGGAATATCGAGATCAACGGCACGTCGGGGCGCGTCGCTGTTCGTGCTGCGGCGGGACTCGCGGATAGCGAAATCCGCAAGCGGGCACCCTACGATCTCCTGATCGCGAACATTCTCGCCGGTCCGCTCATGATGCTCGCCAGCGCGATTCGTCGCGCCGTCCGGCCGGGTGGGACGCTTTTGCTTTCCGGCATCCTCCTTCCACAGGCCGCCGCGGTCGTGGCAACGTACAACGCCCATGGCTTCGTCCTTATGCGACACGACCGAATCACGGGATGGTCGACGCTGACCTTCCGGCGGCGCTAAATCACTTCACTCATTCGCGGCACTCTCAAACCGAGGCCATCATGTACCAGTCGTTCTCGGCGCCGTCCGACCCATCGACTGCTGATCCCAGAGTGGCTCGGCTGCGCGATCTGATGGCAAAGGCAGGCGTTGACGCCTACCTCGTTCCGCGCGCGGACGAGCATCAGGGCGAATACGTGCCGCCGTCAGCCGAACGGCTCAAATGGCTGACAGGGTTCTCGGGAAGCGCGGGGCTCGCCGCCGTCGCCACACGCAAAGCCGCGCTCTTCGTCGACGGCCGCTATACGGTTCAGGCCGCACAGGAATGTGATGCGAGCCTCTTCGATATGCCGGGACTGGCCCGAGCCAAGCTGCCGGAATGGCTCCAGAGCGCGCTGCCCGATGGCGGCGTGGTGGGCTTCGATCCCTGGCTCCATACGGGCGGCGAGGTCACGCGGCTCGGGGCGCAGCTCAAGGCCAAGGGCCTGAAGCTCAGGCCGCTCGGACCCAATCTCGTCGACAAGGCCTGGGGCAAGGATCGTCCCGCGCCGCCGAAGTCCCCGGTATCGCTGCATCCGATTGCAGCTGCGGGCGAGACCGCGCAATCGAAACTGGCGCGGGTGGCAAAGCGCGTCGCGGACGACAGGCAGGACGCGCTCATACTGACACTCCCCGACAGCATCTGCTGGCTTTTCAACATTCGGGGCGGAGACGTCGCGCACAATCCTGTGGCTCTCGCCTTCGCGCTCATTCATGCAAGCGGAAAGGCCGAGCTCTTCATCGATCCCGACAAGCTCGGCAAAGACGTGCGCCAGGAACTCGAAACCGTCGCGAAAATCCTTCTGCCCGCAAAGCTCCAGGAACGCCTAGCCGCCCTCGTCGCGGCCGGGAAGCGCGTGCGCTTCGATCCAGAAACGGCCGCATACGCTGTGAAACGCGCGCTCGGCAAACGATCCGGTGTCGCCGGCAGCGATCCCATCATCCAGATGAAGGCGATCAAGAACGCTGTCGAAATCGAGGGCGCGCGGCGTGCGCATGTTCGCGACGGGCAGGCGATGGTGCGCTATCTCGCTTGGCTCGAAGGTGCCGCGGCCGGTGGCAAGCTCGATGAAATCAATGCCGTCGAGACGCTCGAAGCGTTCCGCCGCGAAACGAACGCCCTCAAGGAAATCTCGTTCGATACGATCTCGGGTTCGGGCGCTCACGGCGCAATCGTGCACTATCGCGTCTCGGAGAAGACGAACCGCACGCTCCGGAAGGGCGAGCTGTTCCTCATCGATTCCGGCGCGCAATACGAGGACGGCACGACCGACATCACGCGGACGGTCGCGATCGGGCAGCCGACGAAGGAGATGCGGGAGCGGTTTACCCTCGTTCTCAAGGGGCACATCGGGATCGCGACGTCACGCTTTCCCCAGGGCACGCGCGGCATCGAACTCGACGCCTTCGCGCGCCGCGCACTCTGGAGCCACGGCCTCGACTACGATCATGGCACGGGCCACGGCGTCGGCAGCTACCTCTCGGTGCACGAGGGTCCGCAGTCCATTTCGCGGGCGGGCATGGTGGCGCTCGAGCCGGGCATGATTCTTTCCAACGAACCCGGCTACTACAAGGAAGGTCACTACGGCATCCGCATCGAGAACCTCGTGCTCGTGACGGAACCGGAGGTGCCGCAGGGCGGCGAACGCCCCATGATGGGCTTCGAGACGCTGACGCTCGCGCCCATCGACAGGCGCCTCATCGTGCCAGGCCTGCTTTCCGCGGATGAGCGTCAGTGGCTCGATCAGTACCACGCGCGAGTCAGGACGACGCTTTCACGCGGCCTCGATCGTGAGACACGCGCCTGGCTCGAAACCGCGACCGCGCCACTGGATTAACTCTCGGGCGTGTTCACTCGGCCAGCGCGATGACCCTGTTTCGCAGGTAACAGCGCGCGCCATCCGCTTCGGCGACACTCGCCATGACCGGCTTTCCACGGGCGCGGGGACAAGCGTTCCCGTTCAATCCGCGCATGCGGCGGCCGGCAGCGCGCGGCCCTCCGCTCGCCCCCGGTGCACAACAAGAAACGAAGGAGTCCGTCCATGGGACGACGCTCATCCCTCCTCTGCGCGGCGTCGCTCGTCATCGCGAGCACCGCCGCGGCTCATGCCGAAACGACAAGTGCCGACAACATCGGCACGACGCTGCAAGTCGTCAACGTCGTGACCGCGGCTCTCTCCACCCAAACGCGCACGCTCTCGATCGGTGATGGCGTCCGCCAGAACGAAGTCATCGAGGCGGCGGCGGACGCCCGAACGGAACTGAAGCTCGAGGATGAAACCAAACTCGCGCTCGGGCCGGGTGCCCGTCTGGTGCTCGACCGCTTCGTCTACGATCCTGACAAGCGTAATGGGAATATCGCGGTCGATCTTCTCAAAGGGACGTTCCGCTTCATGACCGGCGTCGCGACCAAGCCCAGCTATGTGATACGCGTGCCGAATGCGTCGATTACCGTGCGGGGTACGATTTTCGACGTCTTCGTGCAGTTGAACGGCGCCACTTGGGTTCTGCTCCATGAAGGCGGCATCAAGATCTGCAACGACCGCGGCCGCTGCCGCGTGCATTCCGAAGCTGGCAAGCTCATTCTCGTCAACGACGAGGGCGAGATCGGCAAACCGTTCCGGTGGGCGAGCCTCGACGGCGCGCAGGGCTTCGGCTTCGACGACGCCTTCCCGTTCGTGGCAAATCCTCCGTCCATCGACCCGACGCCGCTCTTCACAAAGGAGGCGCTGCTCGACGACGCCAAGCCCGCGCGGACCAAACCGAAATCTCCGGACCGGAAGGCCGAAGTGACCGACCCGACTTCGCGGTCAGATGCCACGCCGGGAACATCCGCGACGACTGCCGAAACTCCGGATGCAACTGTTGTGAAGCCCCCGCGCGTCGTCATCGTGAAGCCGCCGCGTTTCAAGAAGCCACGGCAGGACGCGGACGCCACTGAGAGCGAGACCAAGCCGCCGCGCATCAAGAAGCCGAAGCTCGACACGGCATCATTGGGCGAAAAGGGTCGCAACTGGCGGCGGATCGCGGAAGACGCGGCCTCGAACTGGATCAATCGCGTCAAGGTCCGGAAGCCCTCAGGCAGCGGTCTCGACAGCGCATCGAGTGGCTCGCGCACGACGACATTCGAGCCGAAGGTTGTGAAGAAGATGCCGAGCCATCGCATCGACACGCCGAAGTAGCGAGGAGTTTGCGCCGTTCGCGAAGGCCCTTCTCCCGAAAGGGGGGAGGGCCTTATGCTATGAGCGCCAGCCATTCGTCCTCGGTCAGGACCGCGACGCCCAATTCGCGCGCTTTCGTGAGCTTCGAACCCGCATCGGTGCCTGCGACCACGTAGTCGGTTTTTTTCGACACCGAACCGGCCACTTTCGCACCGAGGCGCTCGGCCTGGGCCTTGGCTTCGTTCCGCGATAGGCGCTCGAGTGTGCCCGTGAAGACCACCGTCTTGCCGGCGACGACCGAATCCGCCGAGACGATCCGCTCGAACGGGAGCACCTCGATCTCGGCCAACAGCGCCGCGACTGCTTCAACGTTGTGGGGCTCGGAGACGAATGCGACGAGCGCGTCGACGACCGTTTCGCCGATGCCTTCGATATCGTCGATCTCCCGGTAGGCCTCGCTGCCCTTGCCGCCGTTCGCTGCCGCGACGACGGCATTCCAGAACGCCGGCCATGTCGCGAAGGATTTGGCCAGATCCTTGGCCGTCGTCTCGCCGATGTGACGGATGCCGAGTGCGAAGATCACCCGTTCGAGGGAAATGCGGCGACGGTCGTCGATCGCGGCGAACAGCTTATCGATCGATTTCCTGCCGAAGCCTTTGCGGGCTTCCAGCGGTTCAGCCAGCGTTGCGTTGCGCGCGCGGAGCGTGAAGATGTCGGCCGGCCTGCGGATCAGGCCCTCACCATAAAAAAGCTCGATGCGCTCGTCTCCGAGCCCTTCGATATCGAAGGCGAGGCGGGATACGAAATGCTTCAAGCGCTCCTTGGCCTGCGCGTCGCAGACGAGGCCGCCCGTACAGCGGCGCACGACGTCGGCCGCGCCCGTTTCGTCGGCTTCGCGCACGGCATGGCTGCCGCAGACCGGGCAGGTGTCGGGCATCGCGAACGGCTCGGCGCGCCCGTGGCGTTCCGGATTGGTGACGCGAACGACTTGCGGGATCACATCGCCCGCACGCTGGACGACGACCGTGTCGCCGACGCGGATGTCCTTGCGGGCGATCTCATCTTCGTTATGGAGCGTCGCATTGGAGACGACCACACCGCCCACGGTCACGGGCTTGAGCTTGGCGACGGGTGTCAGCGCTCCGGTGCGGCCGACCTGGATCTCGATCGCATTCAAGATCGTCGTCGCCTGCTCGGCGGGGAACTTGTGTGCGATCGCCCATCGCGGCGCGCGTGAAACGAACCCCAAACGCTCCTGCAGATCGAGGCGGTCGATCTTGTAGACGACACCGTCGATGTCATAGCCGAGCGTTGCACGCCGTTCGCCGATGTCGCGGTAGAATGCCAGGAGATCACTGTCGCTCTCGCAAAGGCGCATCAGTGGATTGGTCGGCAGCCCCCAAGATGCGAAAGCCTCGACGCATCCCGTTTGAGTGTCCGCGGGGAACTTCGACATCTCGCCCCATGCATAGGCGAAGAACCCGAGCGGACGGCGCGCCGTCACGCTGGCGTCGAGCTGGCGGAGAGACCCGGCCGCGGCATTGCGCGGATTGGCGAAGACCTTCTCGCCGGCCGCGGCCTGCGCGGCGTTCAAGGCCGCGAAGTCGGCATGCGAGAGGTAGATTTCACCACGGATTTCCGCGACGTCGGGAATGCTTCGCCCCTTCAACACATGCGGAATAGCGCGGATCGTCTTGACGTTCTCGGTGACGCGTTCGCCCTCCGCGCCGTCGCCGCGCGTCGCGGCCTCGACGAGTTGGCCGTTCTCGTACCGGATCGAGATCGAGAGACCGTCGATCTTCGGTTCTGCCGAGACGGCGAGCGGATCGTCGGGGCCGAGCCCCAGAAAGCGGCGCACGCGGCCGACGAAGTCGATCACATCCTCGTCGCTGAACGCGTTGCCGAGCGACAGCATGGGCACGCGGTGGCGGATCTTGCCGAAGCCGTCGACCGGTGCAGCGCCGACGCGCTCTGACGGCGTATCGTGGCGCACGAGGGCGGGAAATCGCGCTTCAAGCGCGGCGTTGCGCTGGCGGAGCGCATCGTAGTCGGCATCGGAAATTTCAGGCGCGTCCGACTGGTAGTAGAGCGCATCGTGCCGGGCAATCTCAGCTGCTAGGCGCGCGAGTTCGCCCGCGGCTTCCGCCTCGGACAGGTCTTCCACGCGCTTTCTTTCAGCTGATTTCCGCGCCATCACGCGACTTATAGACCGTGAGACGGACGGTACGGCAAGGGGTGAGGGGTAAACTTCGGACTAAAGCGGACCACCCAGCGAGAACTTCGGGATGCTCTTCCAGGCCTTCGAGATCCAGCTCTCGCCATCCTCTCGGGGCGCCAGGCCGTCCGACTGAAGGAGCGCGTAGGCATCCTTGTACCACTTCGAATTCGGGAAGTTGTGACCCAGAACGGCCGCGGCCGTCTGCGCCTCCTGCTTGATCCCGAGCGCCATGTAGCATTCGGTCAAGCGCATCAGCGCTTCCTCGACGTGCGCCGTCGTCTGGTATTCGGATACGACCGTCTTGAATCGGTTGATCGCGCCGATGAAGTTGCCGCGCTTCTGATAATAGCGACCAACCTCCATTTCAGAAGCGGCGAGCGTGTCTTCCGCGATGCGCATGCGGTTTTCGGCTGATTCGGCGTAGGAGCTGTCAGGATAGCGCGTCCGCAGGATCTTCAGCTGCTCGAGGGCCTTCTTCGTCGAACGCTGATCGCGGTTCGGACCGTTCATCTCGTCGAAGTAGGCCGACGCGATGATGTGGTGCGCGAAGGGCGCGTCCTTGGTGCCCGGATGCATGACCGTGTAGCGCTCGGCCGAGGCGATCGCCTCAGGAAGCTTGCCGGCCTTATAGTAGGCATACGCCGCAAGGACGATCGCACGTCGTGCCTCGGGCGAATAGGGATGCGTACGATCCAGGTCTTCGAATTTCCGCGCCGCGCTGTCGAAGCTGCCACGAGTCATCATGGCGTCGGCGTCGGCGTACATCTTTTCCGGCGGATCGCTGCTGAGGGCGGCGGTGTCGAGCGAAGAGGATGCGCAGCCCGCGAGGCAGGCCGTCGCCAACACCGCGAGCGCCAGCCGCCACGACCTCACGGCGCGCGTCTCGGACTTCGACATCGTGCTGTTGGCCATCAACGGAACCAACTTTCGCTCTTCCAAGTTTCCAGGCGCGGACCCTCGCGCTCGATCAATCTCGTGGGCCGGTCTAACACGAGACGCGCCTAAGCCAAACCGATCTCGACATCCGACACCCAATCGATCGTCGAAAACGTCTAAGTCGTCATTGTGTTGGGCATGCGGCGCCAACGCTTGACCAGAAGACGCGGCGGGAAACACTTGCCGTGCCGGACGCATCGCCCATTGAAGCTGCTGGCTTGTATCCGCGCCCGGCCAACAAGCGGCAGACCCACAAACGGATTGGGCGAATCGCTCCGGCGATGCGCCCTATTCTCCGACGGCCAGGGCCTGGTGGCCCATGCCGAACGTCCGCGGGGTGATCTCGCGAACGCGGGGAGCCTGCACCACCGTCCAGGCGCTTTGGTCGGCGAACAGGGCCTGCAAGACGAGCGAGTTCAAGCGATGTCCGCCGCGGACCGAGCGGAAGGCGCCGAGAAGCGGGAGGCCGGCCAGCGAAAGATCACCGACGGCATCGAGCATCTTGTGGCGGACGAATTCCTGGGGATCGCGCAAACCCTCGCGGTTCATCACACGGTCGTCGCCGATCGCAACAGTGTTCGTGAGGTTGGCACCGAGCGCGAGACCGGCCTTCCAGAGGCGCTCGACATCGGCCATGAACCCGAAAGTGCGGGCATTGCAGAGTTCGTTGCGGAAGATGCCCGGGCTCATTTCGAAGGCCATGCGCTGGCGGCCGATGACGGGCGTTGCGAAGTCGATCTCGACGTCGAGATGGAAACCGGAGTGGGGGACGATCTCGCCGAACGAGGTGCCTTCTTCGACACGGATCGGCTTCAGGACCTTGATGAACCGGCGCGGCGCGGACAGTTCGCGAATCCCGGCTTCGTCGATCGCTTCGACGAACGGCGCCGAGCTGCCGTCCATAATGGGGACTTCTTTGCTATCGATCTCAATGATGCAGTTGTCGATGCAAAGACCGCGGAGGGCGGCGAGGAGATGTTCGACGGTTCCGACCGTCACGCCCGTGTCGTCACCGATGACCGTACAGAGCGTCAAATTCTTGACTTGGCTGACATGAGCCGGGATCTCGGCGATGATGCGACCCCGTTTCATGACCTGGAAGAGAATGCCGGTATCGGCTTCGGCCGGGTGCAGGAGTACCGAAACCGGTGCTCCGCTGTGCACGCCCGTGCCCCTCAGCTCGATCTCTCTGGCAATCGTGGTTTGTCGCGCGCCGATAAATCGATTCGACATCCTGCGCCGTCCCTCGATGCTATCCCAGGTGACGGACGCCTTGCAGCGGACGGCACCCCCCCAGACCCTGCCCCGCTCTCGCATCGTCCTCCGCAGCCGGGGCTCCCACCCGTCTTCAGAGGCTGGCCGTATCGCGCTCTTCATATGGCGCTTTGCATGGCCGCGAGAGATCATCGACAACGATCTCTTAACTGGACGATAGCCGTGGCTCGCGGGCCGCTACAAATCACGCTTTCTTACACTCTGTTACTATTGCCTAGACTACTCGAAATACTGAGAGGACTAGCGCCGTCCCAGCAGCCGATCAGCGTCGGTTCTTGCTGAAAAACACAGGTAATTCGGGCTTTTCCGCGCGCGTCACACGGCTGTCATCGTGACGAGCGGCGGGCTCGCGCTCGGCCTGTGTTCCCTGATGGAGAGACGATGGAGAACCGCTCTTCGACCCTCGCGGGACAGGATCAGCGGGTTCCGAGGCCGAATCAATCTCGGGCTGTCCGAGCGATCGGAGACGCTCGAAAAACCCCTTACGCTTCTTCGGCGCCCCGCGCTCGGAGCCGCCCTTTCCGGGACCGTAACCGAGCGTATCGGCATTCGGACCCAAGGAGCCAGGCTGTGCCGATGGATGCCCCGCGGGATGGCCGGTCTTCGCGTAGTACTCGCGCTGGCCGTGTGCCGGAAAGTCGCCGACCTCGGGCATCCGACGCGGCGTGCGGCGGATCTCGGCCGGGGGCTCAGCGCGGAAGGCCGGGGGCTCGGTCGTGTCGGACCGGGCGGTGAAGCGCTCCTCGCCACCGATCGGATAGGCTGAACGCGAGGCGAAGGCCGCGGGCCTGCGCTCTTCGATCTCGACATCGCCGATGTTGTGCCAACTCGGGGGCGCGTAAGGCACGGGGGGCGGGACCGCGACGCTCGAATGAGCGTCCGCATTCGCCCTGCTCACCTCGTGGGTGGCATCGGCGTTCAATGCGCTCGAAAGGCGCTCCTCGAGTGAGGCGGGATGATCGGAATAAATCGGAGTGCCGACGTTCTGCGGCTCGAGCGGGGCATGATGGATATCGGCCGGCAGCGGGGGGTGCTGAAGCTCCGGGCGATGAATCTGAGGGAGCGAGGGTGTCGCCGCGGGCAGCGTTCTTTCCGGCGTCGGACTGGAGGCCACTGCGACACGCTCGGATTGACGGGTTTCAATCTCCTGGCGCGTGACTGGCGGACGATGCTCGTTGGCCGGGCGCGCGATTCCAGATGCGACGATCGACACGCGCACGCGCTCGCCCATCGACGGCTCGACGGTTGCGCCGACGATGATGGTCGCGTCGGGATCCACTTCGGCGCGGACCCGCTCGGCAGCTTCGTCGACCTCGAACAGCGTGAGATTTCCGCCGGAGATCGACAGTAGGAGGCCCTTGGCACCCCTGAGGCTCACGTCGTCAAGAAGGGGATTGGTGATGGCTTCCTCGGCGGCGAGGATTGCGCGCCGATTGCCGCTGGCCTCGCCCGTGCCCATCATCGCCGAACCCATGCCGCCCATGACGGTGCGCACGTCGGCGAAATCGAGGTTGATGAGGCCTTCCTTGATAATGAGATCGACGATGCAGGCGACGCCGGAATAAAGAACCTGATCGGCGAGCACGAACGCTTCGGCGAAGGTCGTCTTGTCGCTCGCGATCCGGAACAGGTTCTGGTTCGGAATGACGATCAGGGTATCGACCGCCCCGCGCAATTCCTCGACGCCGGCTTCGGCGATGCGCATGCGCCGAGCACCTTCGAATTGGAACGGCTTCGTCACGACGGCGACGGTCAGAATGCCCGCGTTGCGCGCCGCGCGGGCGATGACGGCCGCGGCGCCCGTACCCGTGCCACCGCCCATGCCGGCCGCGATGAACACCATGTGCGCGCCGGCGACGAGTTCGCTGATTTCCGGCAGCGCTTCTTCCGCGGCCGCTTCGCCGATCTCGGGCTTCGAGCCTGCACCGAGACCCTCGGTCAAGGAGGCGCCAAGCTGGATTTTGGTTGATGCCTGCGAGGCTGCGAGCGCCTGGGCGTCGGTGTTCGCGGCGACAAACGTCACGCCATCGAGCCCGGCGTCGATCATATTGTTGACGGCGTTGCAACCGGCGCCGCCGACGCCGATCACGATGATCCGCGGGCGCATGTCGATTATCCGGTTGAGACCCTTACTGCTCGTCATTTGGCCCTCAGGTCCGTTGCCGCCTCCGGCTCGGGGAGCGTCATGGGACCCAAGTGATCCCACGTCTCGCGCGCATGCCTGCCGATTGGCGATCCTCCGCCTGTCTGTCAAAAGCCGCTTTTGAGCCACTGCCCAACGCGGCCGAAGTATCCGAGAGCCCTGTCGTCACCCTGGTGGGCCGCCAATGGGTGAGCCATGGTCTCGATCATCGTCCCCAGCCCGCCGACGAGGCCGGCAAATGCCGGCTTGGCGAACTCGGGGGGTAGTCCGGACATGCCGTAAGGCCGACCAACACGCACCGGCCTGGCTAGTTTCTTCTCGGTGTACTCGACCAGACCGGGAAGCTCGGAGGCTCCTCCTGTGACGACGACGGAGCCGATGGACCGGGGAGGAAGCCCCGACGCATCCAGCCGCCGCGCCACGTGATCGAGCACGATATCCACGCGACGCCGGATCACAGCGCAAAGATCAGCCTTCGTGAACCGTTCGCCGTAGGTCCCGTTCTCGATGCTCGTCCGGATCTCGATTGGCTCGTGCGTATCCGACCGCGCGAGAATCAATGTGCCACAAACCACTTTGATTCGCTCGGCTTCTTCGAGTGGCGCACGCAACGATTGGGCGATGTCAAGCGTGATGTGCAAACTTCCCATAGGCACGGCGTCCGCGACGACGAATGCTCCGTTTGCAAAGGCCGAAATTCCCGTGACGCCGGCCCCGATGTCGAGAACGAGCACGCCCGCGGCCCGCTCCTCGTCCGTCGTCGTTGCGAGGCCGCTCGCCAGGGGACCGGGTAGAACCATGTCCGCCGACAGGTAGCAGCGCTCGACGACGTGCTCGAGATTTCGAACGGGCGTGGGGTCTGCCGTGACAGCATGGAATTCGGCGCCCAGTCTCCGGGCCGCATTCCCGGCCGCATTCCGGGCCGACTGGACGAGCGGCAGGGTGTCGGACAACTGGCCATCGAGCGTGACGCTCGTTTCCGCGAGATGGATCGCGCGGCGACCGTCGCTTCCGGCGAAATCCGACGCGGCCTTCCAAAGTCTCGCCAGGTCGTCGAGGCGAGCGTCGCTTCCGGCCACGTCCGTCGCCGCGGAGAAGTGACGTGACGAGAGGCGTCCGCAAGAGGCCGTCACAGCGATACCCGGAAGGCGAACACCGGCCATTCGCTCGGCCTCGGCGATGGCTGCGAGCGCCGACTGCTCGGCTTCCGCGAGATCGAGCACGACGCCCGACTTCACGCCGCGCGAGGGGGCCTGTGCGATGCCGACCACGCGCGGCGGACGGTCCGGCTCGATGGCGGCGATGAGGCACGCGGTCTTGAATGATCCGAGGTCGAGAACACCCGCGACCCCGCGGCGGACGCGCATCGGAACGACGATTGACGGCGTGAGGCGCGTCATGGGCGGCCTCCCGACGTACCGTTCCGAGTGCGGTGCCCGTCGCGCAGGACAATGCGGTCGCGCGCCCTCAGATCCAGGATGCGGTTGGCGGTCCCCATGAGCATGTCGGCATCCCGGCGCCGCGTGAGTCGCGCGAGCGCCGTCGCCTCCGCGTCCGGCGGCAACATCAGAGCAACGCCGTTCTTCAGATGCAGCGTCCAGCGACGCGCGCCAATTCGTTCGGCGGAGGCCATACGGCGGACGATGTCGGGATGCTGACCGAGTTGTTCGAAGAGCGCGCCGGCCTCTCTGTCAGCGCCGGCACCCGAGATGCGCGGCAAGTCGAGCGGCGCATCGGGCTTCACGGCCGACAATACGCGTCCGGTCTGATCGATGATATTTGCCGTCGAGCCGTGTTCCCAAAGCGCAAACGGCTGGCGCTCACTCACTCGGATGCGCAGTTCGCCCGGCCAGAGCCGCGTAATCTCGGCAGATCGGATCCAGGGCAGCTGCTCGAAGCGTCGACGAACCTCTCCGGGATCGAAGCTCGCGAGACTTTTCGCGTGTTCGAGATCGAGTGCGGCGAAGAGGTCGGCATCGCTGGTATATCGTTGCCCCGTCACCGAGACCTGGTCGATGCCGAAGCCCGCAAGGCGTGCGAGGCGATCGCGATCGAAGAGTGAGCGCCCCTCGCCCGCGGCGTCGAGCGATGCTGCCAGCCCCGCGGCCATAAGGCCGAAGACCGCGAGGGTCGCCCAATAGGCCGTTCGCCGAACCGGCGGCGCGTCGTGTCCCGTGACCGGCAGGCTGCGGGGATGGGGATACGCTTCTCGGCCTGAGTTCAGTGCAGTCCAGACGCTTTCGTGCGGCGCGGCGCCAGACGCCCGCCTCGAATGAGCCGTACTTCCACCTACCTCACGCAACTCGCGTCCTCGACAATCCAACGCACGAGCTCGCCGAAACTCCAACCGGCGTGGCCCGCCAACTCGGGTACCAAAGAGGTGCCGGTCATCCCCGGCTGAGTATTCACTTCGAGGCAGATCAGCTCACCCGTACCGCCCGGTGTGTCGTCGTATCGGAAATCCGCGCGAGAAACGCCGCGGCAGCCGAGAGCCTGATGCGCCAGTCCGGTGTATCTCCGCACCTGCTGGTAAACATCTGGTGAAATTTGTGCCGGGAGCACGTGGATCGAACCGCCCGATGCGTACTTTGCTTCGAAATCGTAGAACGAGAGGCCGACCTTCGGCTGGATCTCGATCACGTCGGAAACGAAGTCTCCGATAACGGCGCAGGTCAATTCGCGGCCTGCGATGTAGCGCTCGACCATCACCAATGCCTCTGGGTCGTTGCCGGACAAAATGGCGTCGGCTGCCGCGTTGACGCCCTCGCGCACGATCACGACGCCGACGCTCGACCCTTCGTCGACCGGCTTCACGACATACGGCCGGGCCATCATGTGCCCCGATGCCGCGTCTCTGCGTGTTACGACGACGGCTTCGGCAACGGGGACGCCGGCCGGCCGCATCACCGCTTTGGCGCGTTCCTTGTGCATCGCGAGTGCTGAGGCCAGGATGCCCGAATGCGTGTAGGGAAGGCCAAGCGTCTCGAGGACGCCCTGAATGCAGCCGTCCTCGCCGAACCGGCCATGAAGGGCGTTGAAGCAGACGTCGGGCCGGGTTTCCACGAGACGGGCTGCGATGTCCCGGCCGACGTCGAGACGCGTTACGCGGTAGCCCTCGCCTTCGAGTGCCGCCGCGACGGCTGTGCCGGATTTGAGACTGATCTCGCGCTCGGCGGAGAGCCCGCCCATCAGGACGGCGACGTGGTTGCGCGTGCGGGCCGGTGCCGGCGGAAGGTTCATCATTCTGCGTCTCCTGCCGGTGCGCGCGCAGCGTCGTCGTTCTTTGCCAGCGCCTCGCCGGTCGGATGGCCGTCCCGTGGCAGCCCCAAGCGGATGATTTCCCATTCGAGCACCAAGCCGGAGTTCGCCTTCACCCTGGCGCGCACCGTTTCGCCCAAGCGCTCGACGTCCTCTCCGGACGCGCCCTGATCGTTGATCAGGAAGTTGCAATGCATGTCGGATACTTTCGCGCCACCGACGCGCGCGCCTCGCATGCCGGCAGCATCGACCAGCTTCCAGGCGCTGTGTCCGGGCGGGTTCTTGAACGTCGAGCCACCCGTGCGCTCGCGGATCGGCTGGTTTGCCTCGCGGTAGGCAGCGACCTCCTCCATCTCCCGGATGATGGTTTCGGTTTCGCCCGGCGCGCCGCCGAACAGGGCCTCGGTGAAAATCCAGTCATCGGGGACGGCGCAGTGGCGGTACGTGAAGCCCATGTCGGCATTCGAGAGCACATGGATCGTGCCCGTGCGATCGACGGCCCGCGCCTCGACGAGGGCGTCCTTCGTTTCGCGGCCGTGCGCGCCTGCGTTCATGCGAAGGGCGCCGCCGATCGAGCCCGGAATGCCGCGATAGAAGGCGAGACCCGAGATGCCGGCTTCGGCCGCGGCGCGCGCGACTTTGACGTCGGGGACTGCCGTTCCGACACGGAGGCGATGTCCGGGCTCGACGGCTATGTTCGAGAAGCCTTTGCCGAGGCGGATGACGACGCCGGGGACGCCGCCGTCGCGCACGAGCAGGTTCGATCCGAGACCGATCGTGAAGACGGGGAGGTCGGGCGGGATGGCTCCGAGGAAGGCCGCGAGGTCGGCTTCGTCCGCGGGCGAAAATAAAACTTGAGCCGGGCCGCCGACACGGAACCAGGTGATTTCAGAGAGGGGCGCGTTCGCTGTCAGTCGCCCGCGCAGGGATGGCACGCGCGTTCGCAACTCGTCGGTGATGTCGGCAAAGCTCATTGATCATCCAGCGTG
Source organism: Hyphomicrobium sp. (assembly GCA_033765145.1). Classification (GTDB taxonomy): domain Bacteria; phylum Pseudomonadota; class Alphaproteobacteria; order Rhizobiales; family Hyphomicrobiaceae; genus JAGVSR01. Next base: position 208,830 of record JANRIH010000020.1, read on the forward strand.
GGGGCTCGCGCGCAAATGCCGAGACCCTATTCCGCCGCCTCCGAGGAGAGCCAGCCCGCGAGGTTCGCGGCCCATTCGGTCGAATTGCCGGCTCCCAGGCAGATGACCATGTCGCCGGGCCGCCCGTAGCGTCGCAACAGCGGCGCGATGTCAGTGGCGCGATCGATCGACGTCACGGCGCGATGGCCCGTCGAACGGATGCCCTCGGCAAGCGAATGCTGGTCGATGCCGTCGATCGGCGTTTCGCCTGCCGAATAGAGCGGAGCGACGATGACGCTGTCGGCCTTGGAGACGCAGGCGCAGAACTCGCCGAACAGGTCCCTGACGCGCGTATACCGATGCGGTTCGACGATCGCGATCACGCGACCCTTGGCACCCGCACGCGCGGCGTCCAGAACGGCTGCGATCTCCGCGGGATGATGCCCATAGTCGTCGAAGATTTCGATGCCGTTCCAGGCGCCTGCGGGTTGGAATCGCCGCTTGACGCCCGAAAATCGGCCGAGGGCGGATCTGGTGACGTCATCCGGGATGCCCGCTTCGGCTGCGACGGCCACCGCTGCCAGCGCGTTCAAAGCATTGTGGCGACCGGGCACGGGAACGGACCAGCCAGTGATCTTTCGTGCGCCGCCCGCCACGCGCGCCGACAACTCGGCGTCGAAATGGGTTGTGAACCCGGTCTGAGTAACGGACGTCAACCGGATGTCGGCGTCTTCCGACGCGCCGTAGGTCAGGAGTCGGCGGCCATCGCGGCGCAGATCGAGACGCGCGATCATGGCGCGCACGACCGGGTGGTCGATGCAGGTCACGGCGAGGCCGTAGAATGGAATGTTGCGATAGAAGGCCTCGAAGTCGCGATGCATGTTCTCGACCGTCTTGAAGTGGTCGAGATGCTCGGGATCGATATTCGTGACGATGCCAATTTCGGTCGGAAGCCGTACGAACGTGCCGTCGCTCTCATCGGCCTCGACGATCATCCAGTCGCCCTTGCCGAGGCGCGCGTTCGAGCCCCAGGCGTTGATGATGCCGCCGGTGATGACGGTCGGATCCTTGGCGGCTTCCTCGAAGATCGTCGCGACGAGCGATGTCGTCGTCGTCTTGCCGTGCGTGCCGGTGACCGACACGGTCGCATAAAGGCGCATCAGCTCGGCCAGCATTTCCGCGCGGCGTATGATCGGCAAGCCCTTCTGGCGCGCCGCCTCGAGTTCGGGGTTGCCCGACTTCACGGCCGAAGAAATGACGACGTTGCGCGCGCCGACGAGATTGATCGCGTCATGGCCGATGAAGACGCGCACACCCTTCGCGCGGAGGCGGCGGACGTTCGCGCTCTCTTTCTGATCGCTGCCCTGAACCGCGAAGCCCTTCGCGATCAGGATCTCGGCAATGGCACTCATGCCGATGCCGCCAATGCCGATGATGTGGAAGGTGCCCGCGTCGCGAGGGATCTGCATTTCGTTCTGGTTCCCGTCTTTCTGAACGCCGCGCGCCGACCTAAATCCCGACGACCGAAATCCCTTGGACCCGGTCATACTTCCAGCCGATCGTGACGTCAGGCCGGCCGAAGCGCAAGCTCCTCCACGAGGTCAGCAAGCCGCAACACGGCGTCCGGGCGACCCTCTGATCTCGCGTGCGCCGCCGCCTCGACCAGCATCGAGGGCGCCTCAATCAGCGTCGTGATCGCGTCGGCCAAGGCCTCCGGCGTCAAATTCTTCTGTTCGATACACCAAGCACCGCCCGATTCGGCAAGCCTCGTCGCATTCTGCAACTGATCGTTGTCAAGGGCGTGTGGCAGAGGAACGAGAATCGAGGGGCGGCCGATGACGGACAGTTCGGCCACCGACGACGCCCCGGCACGGGCGATCACGAGATGGCTCGTTGCGATCCGCTCAGGCAAGTCCTTGAAGAACGTCGCAACCTCGGCCGGCACGCCCGCTGCGGCGTAGGCGGCCCTGACAGCGGCGACATCTTCCTCCCGCGCCTGCTGGACGACATCGATCACTCGGCGAATCTCTGGGCGCATGGCGGCGAATGCGGCGGGTACGACTTCGGAGAAGAACCGCGCGCCCTGGCTGCCTCCGAAAACCAGGAGCTTCAAGGGCCCACTTTCGACGCTTGGATAAGGGACGCGGGAGACGTTGATCACCTGGTCGCGGACCGGGTTCCCCGTGAAACGCGCCTTGGCGAGCAGGGGCCCCTCGAGGAAGCGCGTCGTCTCGAAGGAGGTCGCGATCCGGTCGACGTACCGCGCCAGCTTGCGGTTGGCCCTTCCGAGAACAGCGTTCTGCTCATGAAGAGCAGACGGAATTCTAAGGTGCGTCGCCGCCATCAGCGGAGGAAAGGACGGGTAGCCGCCGAAGCCGACGATGGCGGCAGGCTCTATGGATTTCAGGATCGTTCGGGCCGCCATGATTCCACGTCCGAGGGTCAATGCGGTGCGGGCCAGAGCGACGGGCGATTTGCTGGTGACGGTCGCGGCCGGGACACAGTGGACGCGCTCGGCGGGAAAGCCGGTGCCGTAGCGGTCGCCGCGCATGTCAGTCATCAACTCGACGGCATAGCCGCGGCGCCGCAATTCCTCGGCGAGAGCGAAAGCCGGGAACAGATGCCCCCCGGTGCCGCCGGCGGCCAGCACAATACGCGCGCGTCCGTCCATGCTCCCCCCGTCAAGTCCGCTCCTCCGGCGGCTTATCTCATGCTCCCGCCGGCCCGCACTCGCGGCGGATCGACGCCCGGAACCCCACTTTCAAGTGGAATGGGCAGGGGGAATGGGGCGGCGGCGTGTCAAGGCCAACAGCATCCCGAGAAGGACTGAAACGGCCAGCGTCGAAGACCCGCCGACCGAGAGGTAGGGGAGCGTGATGCCCTTGGCAGGAAGGAGGCCGACGTTCACGCCCATGTTGAGCAGCGCCTGCAGGCCAAAAAGCGCCGCGAGGCCAATGATGGCGAGGCGGTTCGACGGCTCGGGATTACGTGAGGCACCGTGTAAGGCGCGTAAGGCGATGAACGCGAAGAGGATGACGATCGCGACGCAAGCGACGGCACCGTATTCCTCGGCGACGACCGCGAAGATGTAGTCGGTGTGGGCATCGGGAAGGACGGTCTTAATCGTACCCTCGCCCGGACCTCGCCCGAAAAAGCCGCCCTCGGTGAACGACTGCAGCGCGCGATCGGCCTGACTCCTGTCGCCCGGAATAGGATCGAAGAAGCGGTCGACACGGGCGGCCACGTAATCGAGATTGAAATAGGCGAAGGCCAGCCCCGCAACTCCGAGCACGACCAGTGCCGCTGCATAGACGAGCGGCTGACCGGACACGAAGAAGAGCGCGCCCCAGACCGTGCTTGCAAGGAGCGTCTGTCCGACGTCGGGCTGGCGCGCCAGAAGCACGACAAGCACGAGCCAAAGTCCGATTGCGGCCGGGAGTGCCGGCATGTCGGGCCGCATGCGTGCTTCGGCCAGGAGCCACGCGGACAGCACCACAAAGGCCGGTTTCGCCAATTCGGACGGCTGGAACGACGCGCCGGCGATCGAGAGCCAGCGGCGCGCCCCGTTGATCTCGGCTCCGGTCAGGTCGACTACGATTAGACCGGCGAGCGCCAGAAACATCAGGATGAGGGACAGTCGCCGCACCTCGCGCGGCGTCATGAAACTCAGAACGAGAACCAGCACCGCGCCGAGCGCGGAGAACATGAGGTGACGCTCGACGAAGTAATAGGCGTCGAAGCCCTTCTTCAGCGCGACCGATGGGCTTGCGGCCAGTGACAGAATGCAGCCCAGCCCGATCAGTACGAAGATCGCGGCCATGAGCACGTGGTCGATGGTGAACCACCAGTCCGTCAGCCGACTGCGATCGGCCCGCGACAGCCTCATGGACCGCCCTTCTCGCCGGTGTGTGCCGCCAACTCCCTGGCGACCAGCGCGCGGAAGTGGTCTCCACGCTGCTCGAAGTTCTTGTACTGGTCGTAGGACGCGCAGGCCGGCGAGAGGAGCACAACGCGATCCTCATTATTTGCCGCCAGCGCATCGCGGGTCGCACGCGCGACGGCAACGTCCAATGTCCCGCATTCCTCGAAAGGAACGACAGATCCGAGCGAGCGTGCGAAATCCCGGCTGGCCGCGCCGATGAGATAAGCCTTCTCGATGCGGGGAAACCACGGCCGCAACGCCTCGATACCGCCGTCCTTGGCCTTGCCGCCGAGGATCACGTGGATGCCCCTGTCCCACGAAGCCAGCGCCTTCTTGGTCGATTCCGCGTTTGTGGCCTTGCTGTCGTTGACGAAGACGACGTTCCCCATTCGCCCGATCTCTTCGAGGCGATGGACGAGGCCCGGGAAGCTCGCGAGGCCGCGGCCGATGACGTCGTGCGGCGTACCGATCCATTCGCAGGCGAGGAACGCGGCGGCGGCGTTTTCGGCGTTGTGCGCGCCGCGCAGCGCGCGAGCGCCTTTCAAGTCGGCCAGAACCTCCACGTAGGCGCCGATCAGCCCGAGGGTCACGGCGCGTTTCAAGAAACCCTGTTCGTGATACGTGTAGCCGGTCACGTCAGACGGCGTGCGCGTGAAGGCGGTGACGTTGCCGCGGTCGTGGTCGAGCCTGTGGAAGATCGCGCCAGAGAGATCGCCTGCATCGTGCCGCGCGCGATCGATCCCGATAACGGAGGTGCGTGCGCCTTCGACGAGGCGGCTCTTCACGTTCGCATAGTTCTCGATCGTCCCATGGCGGTCGAGATGATCGGGTGTGATGTTCAAGAGAACGCCGACGGTCGGATCGAGTGTCGGCGCCAGATCGATCTGGAACGATGAGCATTCGACCACATAGATCCGTTCAGGCGTCACATCGTCGAGCGTCAGGATCGCCCGGCCGATGTTGCCCCCGAGTTGAACGTCGTGGCCGGCCTCTTTCAATATGTGCGCGATGAGTGCGGTCGTCGTCGATTTGCCGTTTGTCCCGGTGATCGCGATGAAATTCGTTTCTGGGCATCGCGCGCGGCGCTCGCGGCAGAAGAGCTCGATGTCGCCAATCACTTCGACGCCGGCCTCTTGCGCCCGCTTCACGACCCAGTGCGGCTCGGGATGGGTCAGCGGCACTCCCGGAGCCAAGACGAGCGCCGAGAAACGGGACCAATCAGCTTCCGCGAGATCGACGAGCGGCACGCCCGCCGCTGCCGCACTCGCACGGCCCGGTTCGGTATCGTCCCAAGCGGCGACGGTCGCGCCACCGGCAATCAATGCCGCGGCCGTCGCATTGCCCGATGCACCGAGTCCGAAGACCGCGACGTCCTTGCCGGCGAATGTGGTGATGGGGATCATCGCGCCTCGGGCGTTCGCGTTCCTTCGATGCCGGAAATCCGTCTCACCGGAGCTTCAAGGTCGCGAGGCCGATCAACGCGAGGATGACCGCGATGATCCAGAACCGGATCACGACCGTCGATTCCTGCCAGCCCTTCTGCTCGAAGTGGTGATGCAGCGGGGCCATTCGGAACACGCGCTTTCCCGTCAGCTTGAACGACGTCACCTGGATAATCACTGAGAGTGTCTCGAGCACGAACAGCCCGCCGACGATGGCGAGCACGATTTCGTGCTTTGTCGCGACCGCGATGGCACCCAGCGCCCCGCCAAGGGCGAGCGACCCGGTATCGCCCATGAAGATCATGGCGGGCGGCGCATTGAACCAGAGGAAGCCGAGCCCCGCGCCGATCAGCGCGCCGCAGATGATCGACAGCTCCGCGGTGCCGGCGACGTAGTGGATCTGGAGGTAGTTGGCGAATTTCGCGCTGCCGATGAGATAGGCGATGAGGCCGAAGGTTGCCGCCGCGATCATGACCGGCACGATCGCCAGGCCATCGAGACCGTCGGTGAGGTTCACGGCATTGCCTGCGCCTGCGATGACGAGGACACTCATGAAGATGAAGAGCGGCCCCAGGTCGAGCAGCACGTCCTTGAAGAACGGCAATGCCAGCATCCCCGAAAGATTGGGCGCGGACAGCTGCATGATGAAGTAGCCCGCGACGGCCGCCACCAGAAGCTCGATCCCGAGCCGAGCCTTGCCGCCGAACCCGCTGACGGTCTGCTTCGTCACCTTGAGGTAGTCATCGTAAAAGCCGATCGCGCCGTAGGATAGTGTCACGAGCAGGACAATCCAGACGTAGGCGTTGGAAAGGTCCGTCCACATGATCGTCGCGACCGTCGTCGCCGACAGGATCATGAGACCGCCCATGGTCGGTGTGCCGCGCTTCGAGAGATGGGACTTCGGGCCGTCTTCGCGGATTGGCTGGCCCTTGCCCTGCTTGATGCGCAGGAGGTCGATGATGGCGGGTCCGAACAGAAGCGTGAACAGGAGTGCCGTGAAAATCGCGCCGCCGGTCCGGAACGTGATGTAGCGGAAGACGTTGAGCGGACCGATCTGGTCGCTGAACTGCACGAGTTCGTAGAGCATCCTGTCCCTTTTCCGCGGCCCTTGCCGCACCCGGTCTGCATGCCCATCAGGGCTATAGTTGTGCGTCCTTCGATCGCTCCGTCGCCAAGGACCTCAGGGCCTCGACCAACCGGGCCATGCGCGAGCCGTTCGACCCCTTGATCATGACCACGTCGCCGGAGCGCACGGCGTTCAGCAGTGTTCCTTCCAGCTCCGCCGAACTCGGCGCCCAACCTCCCCGGCGCGGCTCAGGCACGCGCTCGATCAATCTCGCCATATTCGGACCCGCGGCAAAGACCAGATCGATCCCGGCGGCGTCAACTGCGTCGATGAGACCGGCGTGAAGGGCCGGGGCTTCGGGTCCCAATTCCAGCATATCGCCGAGAACGGCGATCCGGCGCGGCCAATCCTTGCGAGGGATAGTGCCGACGACCGTCAGCGCCGCCCGCATCGAGGCCGGGTTGGCGTTATAGCTTTCGTCGACGAGAAGGAGCTTCCCCTTTTCGAGCACAATCTCCGCGCGTGTTCCACGGCCCGCGGGCGGCCGCATGGCGGCAAATGCCGGAAGCGCTCGCTCGACATCCGCGCCGATGGCTTCGAGCGTTGCGACGACTGCCAGCGAATTCATGATGTTGTGGGCGCCCGGGATCGCGAGCCTGTAGCGCCACCGCTCGGTCACGACGTCCGTCTCGCCACCCGACGACGCGAGGTTTGGAATATCCGCGGACACGGTGGCGCCCGATACCCGACCACATCCCGAAAACGTCACGATCCGGGCGCCCTGCGCGCGCGCTTCGGCGGCCAGGATCGAACAATGTGGATTGTCGGCATTGATGACGGCGGCGCCACCGGCTTCGAGGCCCCCGAAGATCTCGGCTTTCGCCCGCGCGATATCTTCGACGCTCGCAAAGTTTTCGATGTGGACAGCCTCGATCGTCGTGACGATCGCGGCGTCCGGCCGGACCATGCGCGTCAGCGGCGCGATCTCGCCCGCGTGGTTCATGCCGATCTCGAACACGCCGTAGCGCGTGTCCCGCGGCATGCGTGCCAGAGTCAGCGGAACGCCAAGATGATTGTTGAACGATTTCGCTGCGGCATGGGTCGGTCCGAGCCGCGCGAGGCATGCGCCCAGCATGTCCTTCGTCGTCGTCTTGCCGACGCTGCCTGTGACGGCGACGACACGCGCCTCGGGCGAGAGCCGCGCGCGGGCTGCGCGGCCGATGTTTTCAAGAGCGGCGAGCGTGTCATGTGTTTTGATAAGTGCGCCGTCCCCGGACTGGCGCACGTATGCATCGGAGACGATGGCGGCGGAGGCCCCGGCAGCGAAGGCCGTCGAGACAAATTCATGTCCGTCGCGCGCGCCTTTCAAGGCCACGAAAACATCACCGGGTTCAATCGAGCGCGTGTCAATCGAGAAGCCGGCGAGCGGCTTCTGCGGCCGGCCGTCGGCCGTTCCGCCAGACGCAGCGAGAAGCTCCTCGAATTTCCAGATCTCGGCGGTCATCGGCGGCTCAACGCGTCCTTCAAGATGTCCTGGTCCGAGAACGGCAGGACGGTCGTCCCGACAATCTGGCCCGTCTCATGACCCTTCCCCGCAACAAGAACGACATCACCCGGACCCATCTGCGCTACGGCCGTACGGATCGCGGCCTCTCGATCCCCGATTTCGCGTGCACCGGGGCTGCCCTGCATGATCTCCGCGCGGATCGCGGACGGGACTTCCGTGCGCGGGTTGTCGTCGGTGACGATCACGACATCGGCCTTTTCCGCCGCGATCGCGCCCATGATTGGACGCTTGCCGCGATCACGATCGCCGCCACAGCCGAAAACACAGACGAGGCGTCCCGTTGCGAACGGGCGGCAGGCGTCGAGTGCGGCGGCAAGCGCCTCGGGTTTGTGCGCGTAGTCGACGATCCCGAGGCCGCCGGCGGCTTCGCCGACGATTTCCAGCCGGCCCTTTACACCTTCGAGTTTCGCAAGTGCGGGCAAAACGATATCGGCCGGCTCGCCTGTTGCGATGACGAGCCCCGCGGCGACCAGCGCGTTCTCGACCTGGTAGGCGCCGACGAGTGGAAACTCGACCCGGCCCTTCCACGTCGCGCCCGAAAGCGTCAGGCGCTGGCGGAAGCCGATCTGAACGACGTCCTGAAGCTCGACGATATCCCCCGCCCGGCCGGTCGAGTAAACCCGCCTGCCGGCGCGTCGCGCCGCGGCGGCGGCCTCGCAGCCACAGGCGCCATCGGAATTGATGACGACGGGCGCGCCTTCCGGAACGAGTTCGGTCAAGAGGCGCAGCTTCGCCTGAAGGTAGTGAGCGACCGTCGGGTGATAATCCATGTGGTCGCGGCCGAGGTTGGTGAAGGCGGCTGCCGTGAGGCGCACGCCGTCGAGACGGCGCTGATCGAGACCATGGGACGATGCTTCCATGGCGAGATGGGTTACCTGCTCATCGCAAAGTCGCGCGAGCGTTTCGTGAAGCGTCACGGGGTCGGGCGTCGTCAGGGACCCGTAATCCGCATAGTCGGGCGTTACGACGCCGATCGTGCCGAGGGACGCCGCTCGCCGGCCCGAGGCCGCGAAGAGCTGGCGCGTGAACTCCGCGACGGACGTTTTTCCGCTGGTGCCCGTGACGGCGACGATTGTCTCGGGCTGGCGGCCAAAGAAGCGCGCCGCGGCCTCGGACAGGGCCTGCCGGACGTTCGAGACCCTGACAACTGGAATGGCAACGCCTGAGGGGACGCTCGCCTCCGCTTCGGCGATTGCCGCGACGGCACCGCGCGCGGCGGCGTCGGCAACGAACTGGCCGCCGTCCACGCGGGTCCCGGGGACAGCAACGAACAACGACCCGGGCACGACGCGGCGGCTGTCGGCCGTAATCGCGGCAATGTCGAGCGCCCGCGCTGCGGCTGGGAGATAGACGGACGGGGCCAGAAGGTGCTCGAGGCGCATGGCGGGTCGGGGTCTCATCCGCCCGGCGATCGGGGGCGGCGCGGTCGGAATGGGGGTGCTGACGGGAGACGCAGACGGGACTGGCCGATGGTCATAGGTGGCGCCGGGTCCAAGGTCAAACCGGCCATCCACACGTGGCGGAATTCCGGTGGACGTTCTACGTAGAAAGGGGGCAGCACTGGAACTCAGCCATGACCGAGACCAGCACGATCGACTACGCCAAGGGCGTCGACACGGCCTATCAGGGCGAGATCTACGGCGAAATTCTCTATCGGAGCATCGCGGATGCCCGAACGGACGCCGAAGAAGCGCGCAAGTGGCGCGTGCTCGTCGAACTCGAAAAGGCAACGCGCGCACACATGGAGGCTCTCGTCGTCAAGATGGGGATGAGCCCCGCCCCTGATCCCTACTGGACCTCGCGCGCTTTCGAGGACCTTCCGAAATATGCGCCGCTCGCGTGGCCCGATCTCATGCGCCTCTTCGTCGAAGAGCTCGACCCCGTCATCGCGGAGTATGCCGCGCTCGAAGCCATGGCACCGCCCGAGCATCGAGCCGTGCTGAGGCTCCTGACGGAACACGAGGTAGTGACGAAGGCCTTCTGCGAGCGCGAACTCGCGGGGGACGGGCAACGCTCGCTCGAGCCCGTCATGGATTTCATCACGCGGGCGCGGGCGAGACCCCTCGTCGCCACCAACTGAGGCGCTCCCGCCAGCCACTTTCCATCGGCGCCTCGAGCCATTTGCGCGCTTCGGATTTGCCGCGTCCTGGCTGGCGGCGCGTCAGGGTGTACCAAGACAGCCTGATGCAGATGCAGACGAGGCCAGAAGTCAGATAGAGCGGGAGCATGCGAAGCGTCGCGGCATCGTCGAAGCCCTTAGGTTCGCCTGGCAGCCAAACGCTCAACAAGCCAAACGCGACCGCGAGCATCATCACGAAGTATCCGAAACAGAATGCAAACTGGGACAGCTCGAACAAGATTGCTGCCTCCCGGAAAGTCGGGGCGACCATGTCCCCTACGGATTTCCTCCAGCGCCGCCAGCGCATCGCTCTCATGGCCGCTGGCCCCTGCCATTCCAACGGCGTCATGCGGAGTGGTTCGAATGGACTGCGGCGCCCTTCGACAAAATCAACGGCGCGCGGGTCGATGGGGATTCCCGCCGCGCGGTCCTTCCTGATCCACGATCCGACGTACCAGCGTGCAAACCGTGTACAGGCAGCAGGCACTTTCATGCCGTGCGCTCGGAATGCTTGATGAGCGTAGCTTTCGGCTTCCAGTTCCTTGATATGCGACGGCAGATGGTATCCCGGCATCTTGTCGTGCAGGAAGATGTGGCCGCATTCGTGCGCAAGGATGTAGAGCTGCCGAATATTGCGGCCCTCGGGCGATTTGATGTGCCCCGTTCCGATGTACGCAAGGCCGCCGTTCTCGATCGGCCAAACCGTATGGGCCGTAACACCAGCTTCGCGTTTCATGGCCTCGGCGAAGGCTAAGCGCTTCTTCCAGTTGGCTTCGATCCTTACCCGGATTTCATTGCCGCGGCGTTTGCCTTTCTGATCCGTTTTCTCGCCTGATTTCGCGGAGTCGACGTCGCCGAACAGCCCCAACTGCATTGCCCATCCCACGCCTGCTGCACTGAGAAAGATTTGAGAACGCCGGTCGGCGACCACAAGAGGGGACGACGGACAAATTACATTCCGGCAATGCTTCAGATCATTCACGCGTCGATCACGAAATTTGGAATCCGACGAGGCTGCGGCTGACGCACTCGTGTGTGGCGGTGAGTGCCAGGTCTACCTATCTCAGGACTATCGACGAGGCGAACAGTGCGCTTCGTCGGACTGATCGACGTCGACAGTCCATTCAACAAAATCTGGAGGAAAATTCATGATCCGCGCCGCCACGCTTGCAGCACTTCTTTCCGCCGGTCTCACCTTCCCGGCTCTCGCCGCCGAAGCCGACGCGACGGCCGATGCCGCCAACACCGCCACGACGTTCCTCGCCGAGCAGGCCCATCAGGCGGAAGCCAACAAGGTGCGCGCTCTGCTCGCCTCGCGCGGCTACACGCAGGTCGTCAATCTCAACCGCGATGCGGATGGGCGCTGGACGGGCTCGGGCATGAAGGACGGCAAGCCGGCTTACGTCTCGCTCGTTGTCCCGGTCGCAACGGGTACCGCCGCAACGAACTAAGTTTCACCTTAGCGCGCCTGTCTCTCCGTCCCGGACCGCCGCTTCCCCCGCGGGTCCTCGACAGGCGCAACCTCGCGCCCGCTCTCTCAGACGAGAGGGCGGGCGTTGTTTATTTTTATGATGGATCGTGCGACGCGCGCGCTGCACTGTGCGAATTAATCTTCGATCAAGCCCGGGAAGAACTGAACCGTATCGATAATTGGCGTCTTATCGGCTGCGAAATGGCCTTCGATCGTTACGATGCGTGAATCGCCCATCGAGAACCCCTTGTTCCCAGGGGCATCATCGTAGTCCATCCTTACGAAGACGTTCGCCGCACTCGAAAATTTGTCGCCGGAAATGATAATTGCCTCAGGATCGGCATCGATGCCCTGGAGGGTGACACGATCGGCTTCGCTCACAAGGCTGGTCCAAGCCTGCGAGTTCTCAAGATCGTACGCAGTTACTTTTTCGACGACTGCATCTTTAAGCGCCGCCTCATCCAATCGAGGGGCCGCGCTCAGCTTCTTGGCAGACTGCTTGGCCATACACGATCCTCAGAAGCCGAACCTACCCGGTCCGATACCTTGACTATACTGCCAATCCAACATCTTGCACAGGCCGTCTACATCGGCCTGTATGTGGCTTGGTTCGATGGCCAAATCGAACAGGCGCCTTTGAAAATAGGCGCGATGCGTCAGGTCGATGTCGAAACGATCGTCTGCCTCCAGCGCGACAGTAGGATCAGCGTGGACAGTGAAGACGCCTCGCTGCGCAATGATGCGCGGCGCGACAGCGGAGGGAACGAATGCCAACGTCTTGTCGACTTCAAGCGGCATTTGCCGGGTGCCGTCGGCGAGGTCCGTTGCCCGAAAAGCGTAGACTCTCGCGTTACAATCTTGGGGTTCCGAGACGACTGCAAAGAATGCAGCGACTAAGGGGTTCTTGGTCCAGTCCAGCAGCCTCGTGGGCAATCCATGGTGCTGGGCGAGCGCCAGTAAATCCCAGTCTGACAATCCTGCCAAAGGCATAAATTGAGGGACGCGGCGCTTGAAGTTTGCAAACAGCAACAGCTCGACCGTTTTGTTGTATCGCCGCTTCGCCCTGCCGATTTTCGGAATCAGCTGATGGTTATCGGCGTCGGCAACCCCTCGAAACAGCCAGCGATCATCATTGCGAACTTCGGCGAACTCCAAGAATTCCAGCCATCGTTCGCGTGCGGCCCGGACATCGCGACTTACGCCTCGCATCAATCGCTTTCCCCTTTCGCGAACGTTAGCCTTTTCTGGCGCCTTGGAGTCTATGTCCCAGCGTCACGATTGTTTCGCGTCGGGCACTTCACCCTTGCGCGGCTCCGCCCCTTCACCCTTGCGCGGCTCCGCCACGACCCGGATCGAAAGTTCCCGCAACTGCTTCGGTGACGCCTCGGAGGGGGCGCTCATCAACAGGTCGGCCGCCTGCTGGTTCATGGGGAAGAGCGCCACCTCGCGCACGGTCTTGCAGTCGGTCAGAAGCATGACGATGCGCTCGATACCGGCGGCCATGCCGCCGTGCGGGGGCGCTCCGTACTGGAACGCGCGATAGAGGCCGCCGAAGCGATCCTCCACGTCCTTCTGGCTGAGGCCGGTGATCTCGAACGCCTTCACCATCGTCTCGGGCACGTGATTGCGCACCGAGCCCGACGCGATCTCGTAGCCGTTGCAGACGATGTCGTACTGGTTCGCTTTCAATGCGAGGAGCGCGTCGCGGCCTTCTTGCTCTGCGGCTTCGAGGGCCGCGCGGCCGCCCTTCGGCATCGAGAACGGGTTGTGGGAGAAGTCGATCTTCTTGTCTTCTTCGTTCCATTCATAGAAGGGGAAGTCGACGATCCAGGCGAGCGCGAAGCGGCCTTCGTCGACGAGCTTCAGTTCGTGCCCGACGCGGTCGCGGGCGAGGCCGGCGAACTTATAAAACTTCGCCGGATCGCCAGCGGTGAAGAAGGCCGCGTCTCCGGTCTTGAGACCCAACTGAGCTTGAATGGCCGACGCGCGTTCGGCTCCGATGTTCTTGGCGATCGGGCCGGCGCCGGCAGACCCTTCCTCGTCGCGCCAGAAGATGTAGCCCAGGCCCGGCTGCCCTTCACCCTGCGCCCAGGCATTCATGCGGTCGCAGAAGGCGCGCGACCCTCCGGTCGGCGCGGGGATCGCCCACACGCGGACCTTGGGGTCTTTCTCGATCATGCCGGCGAAGACTTTGAAGCCCGAGCCACGGAAGTGCTCGGTCACGTCTGCCATTTCGATGGGGTTGCGGAGATCCGGCTTGTCCGAGCCGTATTTCGCGATGGCCGTGTCGTACGGGATGCGCGGCCAGCCGTTCGTCACCGGCTTGCCGTTTCCATATTCCTCGAACAATGACGTGAGGATCGGCTCCATCGTGGCGAAGATGTCCTCCTGTTCGACGAAGCTCATCTCCACGTCCAACTGGTAGAACTCGCCCGGCAGGCGATCCGCGCGCGGGTCCTCGTCGCGGAAGCAGGGTGCGATCTGGAAGTAGCGATCGAAGCCCGAGACCATCAGCAGCTGCTTGTACTGCTGCGGCGCCTGGGGCAGCGCGTAGAACTTGCCGGGATGAATGCGCGAGGGCACCAGGAAGTCGCGCGCGCCCTCGGGCGACGAGGCGGTCAGAATGGGCGTCGGGAATTCGAAGAAGCCTGCGTCGTGCATGCGCGCGCGGATCGACTTCGTGATCGAAAGCCGCTTCATGATGATGGCGTGCAGCGTCTCGCGGCGGAGGTCGAGGAAGCGATACTGGAGGCGGAGGTCCTCGGGGTAGTCCGGCTCGCCGAACACGGGGACCGGCAGTTCCTTCGCCTCTGAAAGGACTTCGATCTCGGTCGCATAGACTTCGATCTCGCCGGTTGCGAGGTCGGGATTGGTCGTGCCGTCGGGTCTGACGCGGACCGCTCCATCGATGCGCACGACCCATTCGGAGCGCAGGCGCTCGGCGGTCTTGAAAGCGGCACTGTCGGGGTCGGCGACAACCTGCGTCAGGCCGTAGTGATCGCGGAGGTCGATAAAGAGCACGCCGCCGTGGTCGCGGACGCGGTGGACCCAGCCCGAGAGCCGAGCCGTGCGGTCGATGTCCGACTTCCGGAGCGCACCGCAAGTATGGGACCGGTAGCGGTGGAGGGTGCCGCCACCTACTCCGCCCGACATCTCGGAACCCTCTGATTTCTTTGCTTTCTTTTCGGCCATGGCCTGTGCAATCCGCCCGCGTTGCGTCGTTCCGTTTCGAGGCGCGGACAAGCGCACGGGGTCGGCGGAAAGTCAAGATTCGCGGGCTTGGCGGGCGGTTCTATGCATGCGCACGGCTTTAACCCGAAATTAAGCAAGTTCCGGCAACGATTCGGTAAGACGCGAGGTGAGCATTGTGGTGCCCGGTGCCGCGTCCGGAGGGTGACCGAGATGAAAAGTGCGATGACCGCCGTGGAGGCGCTTTCGCGACTGGCGACCGAGCAGACAGCAAATGGCGGTATGGCGCCGGTGAACGAGCCCGAGCATCCCCTGGCTGCCGAACTCAGGAAAATCCTGAGCGAGCCCGAGAAGCACGATATCGGCAGCTATGCCAAGCTCGTCGAGCGCATCATGGCCGAGATGCACATGGCGAAGCCGACCTTCGCGCCGGGCCCGGACAAAGAATAGCGCTCGCGGCGCGAGGCGCCGACCTAAGCACTTCCGCTCAAACGACGAAGAAATCCGCGGCTGTCAGCGCTGCCTTGTTCGACAGCACGGCGAACTGCGTCGCGCCGCCCGCGACGTTGCCGTTCGTGTCGTAGAAAAGCGCGCCGGTCGTGGTGCTATAGATGATGCGATCGTTCGCATCCGTCGCCGCGCCTGACGCGTTGGCCTTGAAGAACGCGGCATTGAGTGCGCCATTGGCCAACAGCGTGAACACGCCACTGCCGGTATTCTCAAGCCGGATCGTATCCTGCGGCACGCTGAAATCCGTGATGGTATCGCGGTTCGACGTGGCGTTGAGCGCGGTGTTGAAAAGGAAGCTGTCGGTGTTCGCGCCGCCTGTCAGGATGTCGTTTCCGAGGTGGCCGTTGATCGTGTTCTTGCCGGCATTGCCGGTGATTGTGTTCGCGATGGTGTTGCCGGTGCCGGTGATGTCGACCGAGCCCAATAGGCGCAGGCTGCTCGCGCCGCCACCGAGTGTCGCCGACGCGGACGAATAGATCGTGCTCCAGCCGACGAGATCGACTTTTGCGTTCAACGCCCCGCCGATGATGGACACGGACACCGGGGCCGTGAGCCCGCCGCCCGAGAACGTCACGGTTCCCGTCGTCGTCGTGACGCCGACGCTATAGCCGCCGGCTGTTTCCGTGACGTCCGTGCCGAGTGTCGTTGCTCCCGATTTGACGGTCACGGTGACGCCCGAACGCGCTTCGCCGACATCGTAGAACTTGTCATTGTCGCGGTCGGTGTAGGCGACGCCCGTCACGTAGAACTTGGCGCCCGACGTCGCGAAATTCTCAGTCGCCATGACGGCGTTCCAGTTCCGGCCGCCGGACGTGAAGACGCCCGTCGTGATCCCTGTTCCGAGCTCACGGAAATAGTCTTCGAGGATGTTGGTGCGGTGGCCGGGGCTCAGAAACAGGTTCTCATGCAGTTCGATCGTCGTCAGGGTGACGTTGGGCGTGCCGGTCGTGCCGGACCACGCGATGTTCTCGCCCCAGGTCCAGTTGCCTGTGAAGGCGTAACCGGACTGCGTCATGCGCGTCCCGGCCGAGGAGCCGCCTGCGCCGGTATGGGAGAAGTTGTCGGTGTTGATCATCCAGACGCTGTGCTTGCGCGCGGAATCCACCAGATAGCCGTTCGGCGCCAGAGGTTGCATCGGCCGCGAACTCAGCGTGCCGGGCGCCAATCCCTCGTTGAGCGAGATACCGTATCGGACCGCCTCGGCCGCCGGGTCGAGACGGGCGCGGTTCACTAGCTCCAGGAGCAGCTGTTCATTGGCGGTCAATGGGACTTGGGCCACGACGGTTCTCGCTCCGTTTGAGGTCAGGGCGGCAGACTGCCTTCCGGGCCGTTCACAACCCGTCGCCGAGGATGGTTAAGACTCAAGGCAAAAAACTTAATGTAACCAATGCGTTACTATTTGCCTCAACTCCGCGCAGCAGATCGGCTTTTCTTCGTGACGTTCTGATGTATACCGACCTCCATGCGCTGCATCACAACCACAGATGAACTCGCGGTGTTTTGCCGTGACCTCGCGAACCAGGACTTCGTGACGGTCGACACCGAGTTCATGCGCGAACAGACATTCTGGCCGGAACTGTGCCTCATCCAGATCGCCGCCGATGGGCAGGAGGCGATCGTCGATCCCATGGCGGGGCGAATCGATCTCGGCCCATTCTACGAGCTGATGGCCAACGACCGTGTGACCAAAGTGTTCCACGCGGCCCGGCAAGACATAGAGATCATCTATTCGGGCGCGCGCCTCGTCCCGAACCCCATCTTCGACACGCAGGTCGCGGCCTCGGTGTGCGGCTTCGGCGACAGCGTCAGCTACGTCAACCTCGTCCGGGAAATCACGGGGCAGGATCTCGACAAGAGTTCCCGCTTCACGGACTGGAGCCGGCGGCCGCTCAGCGAAAAGCAACTCGTCTATGCGCTCGGGGACGTGACGCACTTGAGGGATGTCTATCGACACCTCAAGTCCGAGCTCGAAAAATTCAATCGCGAGTCGTGGCTCGACGAGGAAATGGCCGAACTCAAGAACCCGTCGACCTACCTGACGCATCCCGAAGATGCCTGGAAGCGTCTCAAGATGCGGGTCAGGAACCGCAAGTCGTTTGCCGTCCTCATCGAACTCGCGGCCTGGCGGGAGCGGGTCGCGCAATCGTCGAACGTGCCGCGCAATCGCGTGCTTCGCGACGAGGCGCTCTACGACATCGCGAACCAGATGCCGACGTCGACCGAACAACTCGCGGGGCTCAGGACCTTGAGCGATGGTTTCTCGCGCTCGGCTCGCGCGCGGGAGATCATCGAAGCCGTCAATCGCGGGCTCGAGCGGGACCCGAAGGCGCTTCCCGCGCAATCCAACGCGCGGCCCGTTTCGGCGGAAGCGGGCGCCACGGTCGAGCTTCTGAAGGTGCTGTTGAAGTCGGCCGCGGCCCGGCACCGCGTCGCGCCGCGCATGATTGCAGATACCGAGGATCTCGAACGGATCGCTGCCGAGCACGAACCGGATGTTCTGGCGCTCCGGGGCTGGCGCCGCGACCTCTTCGGCGAGGACGCGCTGCGGCTCAAACGCGGCGAGCTTGCGCTTTCGCTTTCGGGCGGCGAAGTCATCGTGCTACCCGCGAAATCGCCGGCCAAGGTACCGGCCTAGAGCGCGTCAGTCTTTGATAGAATTGGCGACGCGCTCTAGCTTTTTGTTTTGACCGACGATTCACGCTTCGGACTGATTGGGTCCGAAGCGATCGTGGCCTAGAGCGCGTCAGCGCCGCCCCGGATCGTAGGGGTGTTTTTCGCGCCATTTCGCCATGAACGTCGCGAGGTCGTCGTCGATCTCCTGCGGGAGCACGATGCGCACCGTCACGAACTGATCGCCGGGCGCGCCACCCGGTTGTGGGGATATTCCTTTGCCCTTGAGGCGGAAGACCCGACCGGCGCTCGTGCCCGGCGGGATCGTCAACTGCACGCGACCCGTGATGGTCGGCACATCCACCTTCGCGCCGAGCACGGCCTCGTCGAGCGAGACGGGAAGCTCGTGATGGATGTCATTGCCCTGGCGCTTCAACGTCGGATGCGATTTGATCCGGACCTCGATCAGCGCGTCGCCCGCCGCACCGCCGTTCGGGCTCGGCTGACCCTTGCCCTTGAGCCGCAACGTCTGTCCTTCGATCACGCCCGCTGGAACAGCGATGTCGAGCATGCCGCCGCCGGGCAGTGTCACCCGCTTTTTCGCACCGGTCGCGGCTTCGAGAAACTCGACATCCAACGTGTAGCGCGTGTCTTGTCCCTTCTGGGGGCCGCGTGCGCGTTGCGAGCGGCCTTCGGAGCGGAATGCGGAAAAGATGTCCGCGAAGGGGTCGTCGCTATCGAAGACAGTGCTCGAGCTGCCCCGTCCGCCGAAGCCTCCGAAGCCGCCTCCGAAACCTGCGCCGGCGCCCGCAGCGCTCCGCCGTGGCTCGCCGTTGGCATCGATCTCGCCGCGGTCGTACCGGCGGCGGTTTTCTGGATCACCGATGATCGTGTTGGCAGCCGTGACCTTCTTGAACCGCTCCTCGGCACCCGGCTCCTTGTTGCGATCGGGATGGAGTTCGTTCACGAGGCGGAGGAATCGGCGGCGTATCTCGTCGTCCGTTGCCGTGCGGCTCACGCCCAGAATCTGATAGGGATCGTCGGCCATTATCCGCCTGATTTGCCGTCGCACGCGGCGGGCACTGCCCCCGGACGAGCGATGTTGACGCTGAAGTCTAGCAGAGATTCCGTCATTGCCAGGGCGGACAATCGATGGCGAGCTGTTCGCTCATTCAGCCAATTCCTGCCGAAACCGGACTAACCGCGCACGATCTCACCCTTGAGACCCAAGAGTTCCGCGAACGACTCGAAACGCCGCTGCAGGCGTTCGCCGTCCAGGTCGCCGTACTGGCGCGGCAGCGTCAGAACGACTTTCCCTTCGGCGTAGGTCAGGGTGGTCTCGTCGATGACCCCCGCCTGCCCGATCGAGACCATATGGGCCGCACGGAGTGCTGCACCAAGGATGCGCGCGCGGCGAACGAGCCGCCGGTCGGCGATTTTCGTCAGAAGCTCGGGCAGGCCGCGCGTGGCGGTCTCCTCGGGACCAACGTGGCGGAAATAGACGGTCAACGCCAGGAAGATGCGGCCGGGGTGGTCGATGCCGGCGAGTGCTGAATGAGCGATCTTGTCGAGGCTTTGTTCGCCGCGATAGTCGGGATGCGCGCGCCATCCGATGTCGGACAACAGGCAAGCGGCGTGGCGAAGCCGGCGTTCGGCGGGACTTTCCAAAGGGCCGGGGGGCACGAAAATCTGATCGGTCCACTCGCAGAGTTCGTGCGCATGGGCCGGAGATCGCGATCGGATGCGGGCATATTCACCGCAGAAGGTCAGCAGGGGATCCTTGGCGCGTTCGGCCGGTGGCAAGAGACCGTAGATCAATCCCTCGCGCACGCCGTAGACCGAGAACACCACCGCCGACGGCTGGAGATACTTGAGAAGCCGTTCCAGCACGAGCGCGCCGTAGGGAAGTGCTTCACGCCGGGCGCGCGCCACCTCGTCGATGCCGCGGAGCTGCGTCACCTTCCGGGCGCGTCGGACCATCTCGCAGAATTCGATCATCTCACTGCGCGGCACCGCATAACCCTGCATGATGCGCAGCGGATAGCGCGCGTGTTCCATGTGAAGCTTTGCGAGCGAGCGCCACGTTCCGCCGACGGCGTAGAATGCGCGACCGCGGCCCTTTGTCAGCCACGGCAATTTTGCGATTTCCGCATCGGCGATCTCGACGGCGAGTTCGGGACGGTTTTCTGTCTGGTCGATAAGACGCAATCCGCCGAGCGGGAGCGTCGCAGCGTCGTTCAGTTCGTCCTTGTAGATGTCGATCAATTCGAGGCTGCCTCCGCCGAGGTCACCGGCCATTCCGTCCGGGTCCATGAAGCCCATACGAATGCCCTGGGCAGCAAGAAGCGCTTCCTTTTCGCCCGACAGGATGTCGATCTTTGTGCCCGACGCCTTTTCTCCGCGCGCGATGAACTCGGGCCCGTTCGCCGCGTCGCGCACCGCCGCCGTCGCGAAGGCGCGCAGGTTCTTCACCTTCAGGACGCGCGCAATGGCGCGGAACCGCGTCAAGGCGAGCAGCGCGCGCGCAATCCCATCGTCGCCGAGGCGGCCGGTCGTGGCGATGCCGCGGCCGAGACCGCACAAGACCTTCTCGTTGAAGACGGGTGTCGGAGAACGGACCGCGCCCTCGTAGATCACGAGGCGGACGGAGTTCGAGCCGATGTCGATGACTCCGAGTGGCTCGAGGCCGTCCATCTGTGCCCGAGCCTGGAACACCTGCATCGCGGTCGTCACGAGGCCACCTTTTCCATCCCCGAGCGCAGGCTCATACGTTTCTCTTTACGCAGGCTTGCGCGTCGCCCTGAAGCGCGGCGGCGAACTGGTCTTCAAGGCCTGACCACGACCCGACAGAGAGGGATTGGTCATGAAGTACTTGTGCGCGTTGAAGGCCACCTCGCCCTCTTCCGCCTTCAACCGCGTCGAGGACCCATCGGCCGCGATCCGCCAGCTCTGCTCGTTGTCCATCAGGTTGGCGACCATAATCTGATTCATGACCTGCTCGTGCACGGTCTCGTTCAATATCGGCACCAGAGCCTCGACCCGGCGGTCCAGGTTGCGAGGCATCATGTCGGCGGAGCTGATATAGACGGCAGCCTTCGGCGAGGGAAGCAACTCGCCTCGACCAAAGCAGTAGATTCGCGCGTGTTCCAGGAAGCGGCCGACGATGCTCTTGACCCGAATGTTCTCGGACAACCCCGGCACGCCGGGCCTCAGGCAGCAGACGCCGCGGCAGACGATATCGATCGACACGCCCGCCTTGCTCGCCGCGTAGAGACCGTCGATGACTTGAGCATCGACGAGCGCGTTCATCTTCATCCAGATCGTCGCGGGCCGCCCGGCCTTGGCGTGGGCGATCTCCTCGTTGATGTGGGCGAGGACGCGATGGCGGATGCCGTTCGGGCTCGCGGCCATCACTTCGAGTTCGCCCGGCTCGCCGTAGCCGGTCACGAAATTCAGGATGCGCGTCACGTCGCGCGCCATCACGGGATCGCGCGTGAAGAGCGACAAGTCCGTGTAGATCCGTGCCGTCTGCGGATGGTAATTTCCTGTGCCGAGATGGCAGTAGGTCGCGAGTTCCGCGCCCTCGCGCCGAACGACGACGCCGAGCTTCGCGTGCGTCTTCAACTCGATGAAGCCATAGACGACGTGCACGCCCGCGTTCTCCAGATCGCGGGCCCAGCGGATGTTCGCCGCTTCATCGAACCGCGCCTTCAATTCGACGACGGCCGTCACCGACTTTCCGGCCTCGACGGCTTCCTTCAATGCTTGAACGATCGGACTGTCGCGCGACGTGCGGTAGAGCGTCCATTTGATCGCCATGACGTTCGGATCGTTGACCGCCTGGCGAAGGAACTGCACCACCACGTCGAAGCTCTCGTAGGGATGGTGGACGATCAGATCCTTCTTGCTGATCGCGGCGAAGCAATCGCCGTTGTATTCGCGGATGCGCTCGGGAAAGCGGATATTGAAAGGCTTGAACAGCAGATCGGGCCGATCGGCGACGATCAACTGCGCGGTGTCGGCGAGCGCGAGCACGCCGTCCTTGATGAAGATGGCCTGTTCGCTGACACCCAGTTCGTCCGCGACGAGCTTGCGCAGCGCGTCGGGCATGCGGATGTCGATTTCGAGGCGGATCACGTCTCCGCGTCGGCGGCGCTTCAGAAGCGTCTCGAACGAGCGCACGAGGTCTTCGGCCTCTTCCTGCATCTCGACGTCGCTGTCGCGCAGGACGCGGAACGAACCCTGCGTGCGGACCTCGAAGCCCATGAACAGCTTATCGAGGAACATGCCGATCAACTGTTCGAGCTGGATGAAGCGAAGGTGCTTTTCGCCGTTCTCCGTCGTGCGAACGCGAATGAACCGTTCGAGTTGAGCCGGGATCGGGATCAGACCGCTCATCGTCTTACCGTCGGACTGGCGCTGCATCTGGACGGCGAGCGTCAGGCCCTTGTTCGGGATGAATGGGAAGGGATGGGCTGGATCGACGGCGATCGGCGTCAGAATCGGGAAGATATGGGTCAGGAAGAGGCCTTCGAGCCAAGCACGATCATCGGAGGAAAGGTTCTCGGGTTCGACGATGTGAACGCCGGCGGCGGCCATGTCAGTGCGGATCGATCGCCAGCTGGCCTGCTTTTCGGCGACGAGGTTGGCGGCGAACTTGTTGATCGCCTCAAGCTGCTGAACCGGGGTCAAACCATCTTGGGACGGCGTTGTGACGCCGGCGTTGATCTGGCCGTGAATGCCGGCCACGCGGACCATGTAGAATTCGTCGAGGTTTGAGGCCGAGATCGAGAGAAAGCGCAGGCGCTCGAGAACCGGATGGTTCTTGTTCTGTGATTCCTCGAGCACGCGCCGATTGAACTGCAGCCACGACAGTTCTCGGTTGTAGAAGCGGTCCGGGCCGATGGGGGCCGCAACCCCTTCTTTCGCTTTACCCTTGGCAGTCGCCATCGCAATCGCTCCATGGTCGGCCGTCGTCGCGGCCCACCTCAATTCCCTACACGCCTTTTGTGGCGCCCTTCTCATTCTCCGGCCCGACGACGCTTGCCAGCGCTTCGGCAGCCAGGGGCCGCGTGACCCTCCGCTGCCGCGTCAATGCCAATCGATCGCAGGTCGCGACAATCTCCTCGGCGGCCGCGAACGAGCGGTCGATGTGCAGCGCCAGATGGGCAATTACATGCGGCTCGACGACCAACTGCCGGTCGGCAAACAATTTTACAAGCACTGCCTTCAATACATCCTCACCGGGTTCCGCAATATGTACGACCGGGAGGGCGCGCAAGCGTGACCTCAGGTCGGGGAGCGCCACGTCGAGGTCCCCAGGCGGACAGCGGGCGGTCGCCAGCAGTGAATAGCCCTCTTGCCGGGTCAGATTGAGCAGGTGGAAAAAGACCCGCTCGTCGGCGATCCCGCGATCGATATCTTCCAC
The DNA here is from genome assembly GCA_033765145.1 of Hyphomicrobium sp. Lineage (GTDB taxonomy): Bacteria > Pseudomonadota > Alphaproteobacteria > Rhizobiales > Hyphomicrobiaceae > JAGVSR01. The sequence goes on from JANRIH010000020.1 coordinate 232,133, forward strand.
GGCCAGGGCGCGGGCGGACTCGATTTGTCCAATCGCGGTTTCGTCGAGTGCGGTGCCCGGACAACTCGGCGCCCCGGACCGCATGCGCCAGACATGGGTCAGGTGGCTTTTGCCGGAGCCTTGCGGTCCGACAACAACGACGGCGCGCGTCGCCCATCCGGGCCAGCCGTCGATCAGTTCGACCGCGGCGGCGTTCGCGGGCGTCACGAGAAAATCCTCGCGTTCGAGCGCCTGCCGATGCGGCAGGTCGAGCACGAGTTGCTCGGGGGCGGCGGACGATATGGGATCGGACGTCATCAGAGGCCGGATTCCGTTCGGGCCGAGGCTGCAGGACGCTCAATGTCGCTCGGTCGGACCTGCCCCTGATAGACCCCACTTGCCAGATAGGCCTTGAGACCAAAGCGCGCGAGCACGCCCAGCGCCGCCGCGACCGGTACGGCGAGGAGCGCGCCGATAAAACCGAAGAGATAGCTGAAGACGAAGAGCGCAAGGATGAGCCAGACCGGGTGAAGTCCGATCTTCGAGCCGACGATCTGGGGCGACAGGAATCCTGCGTCGAGCGCCTGGGCGAACAGATAGACGGCGGCGATCCAGACCAACAGCGAAGTATCGGGCCATGACTGCAGGATCCCGAGACCAAGCGACACGATAAGGCCGAGTGCCCATCCGACGAACGGCACGAACGACATGAGGCCGGTCGCGAGGCCGACGAGCAGGCCGTAGTCGAGACCGACGGCGGTGAGTGCCGTCGCATAATAGAAGGCGAGGATCAAACAGACCGTGCCCTGGCCGCGAATGAACGCGGATACCGCCGCGTCGATCTCGCCAGCGATGCGCCGGATCGTCGGGGCGTTGTCGCGCGGGAGCCAGCCGTCGATCTTGCCGATCATGCGCGGCCAGTCGATCAGCATGTAAAACATGACGAGCGGCGTCACGAGAAGAAGCGAGACGAACTGGAAGAGAGCTTTGCCCGTCGTTAGGGCCTCTGCGGCGAGCCAGCCGGCAAGGACGGACCAGTTCTCCGCAATGCCGCGCATGGCCTTCTCGAGCGCGGACTGGAAGGCGGGGTAGTGCGGTCCGAACTGCGCCTTTGCCCACTCGTCGATGACGCCTCTCAGTCGTTCGGCCTCGGTCGGAACCGACACGGCCACCTGTTGGGCCTGGCTCGCAAGGATCGGCACGACGATGACGATGAATGTGATCACAGCCAGCATGATAACGGCGACGACCAGCGCCGTCGCCAACCCGCGTCCGAGGCCGGACGTCTGCAATCGGTCGACAAGGGGATTGAGAAAGTAGGCGAGCACGGCGCCCATGACGAACGGCAGCAGGACTTCGCGCAAAAGGCCGACCGCAATCACAACCAGCGCCAGGGCGACGAGCCAGAAGACGACGTGCCGTTCAACGCGCATCACTGGAACTCCCGGGACAGCCTCCCACCAGCGTGTCAGGTCTCGGACATGTGACGGAGCCATTGGTCGAGATAGGCCGCCAGGGAGGCGACCGTCAACGCACCCGTGACCCAAACGAGCAATGTGCGCAGAGTGTCGAGGCCGAGCGACATGCTCATGTCGGCGAGTACTATTGCGGCAAGCACGATCTGGGCGGCCGTGTTGGCCTTGCTGACCCCGATCGGGCGGATGACCATCGGCTTGTCGAGGACCCAGGCGAGGACGACGCCCGCGATGATCAGGATGTCGCGCGTCACGACCGCAATGACCAGCCAGGACGGAAGTTCGCTGCGGAAACCCAGCGCCACGAAAATGCTGACGATCAGGAGCTTGTCGGCCAGCGGGTCGAGGTAGGCGCCGAGTTCGGTTTCCCAATGGAAGCGCTTGGCCAGAAAACCATCAACGGCATCGGAAACGCCGGCCACGACGAAGGCGAAGAACGCCCATTGGTTGAGGCCGTTGAGCAAGAGCCAGAAAACCACGGGCACGAGGATGACCCGGCCCAGTGTTATGACATTCGGAACACTCACGGTCGTACAATCTTGTCTTCGAGGCTGGGTTCGAGCATCGCTGCCGCGGTTCGACCGGGTTCAGGACGCGAGGGTCACGGCACGGGTTGCACGATTATCCGCCGGCCCGCAAGCGGTTGCGCGCCTTTCGTCAGGCCCTCAACCGGCCTTTGCGCGAATGTCGCCGCCATCGGGAACGTTCGTCACCACCGCGCCGTCTTGACGACAAAGACCCCGCCTTCGTTCAAGAGCGAGAGGCCCTGCCGGGCCATCGCCGCGGCAAGAGCTTGGCCGTCGCCGGGGTACTTGACCACGATGGACGCACTCGACCCGGACAAGTTGCTGATGCGAATATCGTCGACGCCGGGCGTATCGAGCAGGCGGCGACGAATTTCATTCCATTCGCCGTTGCCCGCGTAGCGAGCTTCGAAAGCGATATCGTTGCCGGGAGCCGCGAACTGGTTGCCACCGGGCACGGTTGCATAGGGGTCATAGGGTGCCATTATCCCACCGCCATAGCCGCCGGGTGCTGCCGCAACAGAACCCGGCGCCTGAGCGGCCTTCCAGCGTCCCTCGAGCACCCCATGCGAGATGACAGCGGCAAGCTCGAGCGTATAGGCGACGTCACCGTCGGTCAGGCGGTAGCTCTTCGTCCAGGAGAACGGTCCGACTGCGTCGGCGCCGGCGAGGAGGACATTGACGCGGCCCGCGCTCTTGTCGACGTCGGCAATGGCGAACACGATCCGATCCGCGCGGTACTGGCTGGCCAGAGTGGCGACCGCACCGGTGTCATTCTCATAGAGCGAGCCAAGCGTCGCCGGCTGGACATCCGGCTTCAGCACTTCGATCTTCAGCGGCGTCAGGGAATTGTCGATGTCGAGATCCGGCCAGACGGCGGCCCAGGTCCCGCTCGCGGGTCGGTACGCAGCCGACGCGCTGCTCCCGTCGCGGCTGACCGGGACGACCACCGTGACCGGGGCCTGACGCTCCACGAACGGAATTCCCGCGCCCGTCAGCAAGCTGCGAACGGCATCGGGCTGGAAGCTGAAATCCAGGCTCGCGATGTAGGCGGTCGATGAATTTCGCTCGGATCGAACCGCGAACCCGTCGAGCATCGTGGAGGCGTCGGTGCCGCGGATGCGTTCGAGGCCCGCATAGGCCGTGACCGGAACGAGCCGCTTCAGCAGTGATCGGAACGCCGCGGCCTGGCCCGAAGAAATCGCCTGCTCCTTGGCCGCGACGGCGTTGGCGGCCTTGGCCTCGACAGGATAATTCCCGACGGTGAAAACTTGGCCGCCGGCTGCCAGCGTGGCGGACGGCAGCAGGCCGACGACAGCCGCAAACACGGCGGCGCTCCTGCGTCCATGACCAGATTTCCATCGCGGCAATTTCTTCGGCACGGGGTGCTCCTCGGCGGCGGACAGTCTGGCGGTGCGGCCCATGGGCCGATCCGGCGATCGAAGCTCTCCCGGCCCGGGCGGTTGCCGCCGGGGAGCCAAGCTGTTAGGAGCGCCACTTTCGCCCCTCAACGCGCGGAATGTGAGGCAGGGCGCGACCGTCAAACGAAAAGGATGTCGGGCACTCATGGTCCAATCTCGCGACGGCCAATCGAAAGGCGGCACGCCGGGCTCGATCACCTATCGGGATTCAGGGGTCGATATCGACGCGGGCAATGCGCTGGTGCAGGCTTTGAAGCCGCTGGTCAAGGGGACACGCCGCCCCGGCTCGGACGCGGAGCTCGGCGGGTTCGGCGGACTGTTCGACTTGAAGGCCGCCGGATTTCGCGATCCGATCCTCGTCGCCGCGAATGACGGGGTCGGCACAAAGCTCAAGATTGCGATCGAGAGCGGCAAACACGACACGATCGGCATCGATCTCGTGGCCATGTGCGTCAACGATCTCGTCGTGCAGGGCGCCGAGCCGCTGTTCTTTCTCGACTACTTCGCAACCGGAAAGCTGGCCGTCGGCGTCGCGCACGATGTCGTCAAAGGGATCACGGACGGGTGTGTCATGGCGGGCTGCGCGCTCATCGGCGGGGAGACCGCCGAAATGCCTGGCATGTATCAGCCAGGCGACTACGACCTCGCGGGCTTTGCGGTCGGTGCGGTCGAGCGGGGAGAAATTCTGCCCCGGCCCGACATCATCATCGGGGACGCACTGATCGGGCTTCCATCGTCGGGCGTGCATTCGAACGGCTACTCGCTCGTTCGCCGTCTCGTGGCGGAGGCGGGGCTTCCATGGGACGCGCCCGCGCCGTGGGAGCCGTCCCGAACGGTCGCGGCATCTCTCCTCGAGCCGACGCGCATCTACGTCAAGTCGCTGCTCGCCGCGATCGAAGCGACCGGCGGGGCGTCGGACGGCGCGGTCAAAGCGCTTTCGCACATCACGGGCGGAGGACTTTCCGAAAACCTTCCGCGCGTGCTCCCGAACGAGGTCGCGGCTGCCATCGACTTGTCGAGCTTCATGCCGGCACCGGTCTTCGGCTGGCTTCGGAACGCAAGCAATGTCGATGACGCGGAGATGCTCAGAACGTTCAACTGCGGGATCGGCATGGTCGTCGTCGCAGATGGAGCGCGCGCCGATCAGGTCATCGATGCGCTCGTCGCCGCGGGCGAACAACCGGTCAGAATTGGCGACATCATTGCGCCGACGGGTCAACGCTCCGAGGCCAAAGGCAAGGGCGACGCCTGGGCGGTCAAGTACGAAGGGCGCATGAGGGTCTGATCGCGGAACTGTGGGAGTTCTTCCCAATTTGGATCATTTCGCGCACCGAGGCGCGGCTCCGATGGCGAACCTCGTCCACAGTTGAGTGATATACCATCAGACCTCAGACCGATTGCACCGGCCGACCATCCCTCTATCTTGTCCTCCGCATCAGCCTTCCGCCGTGCCTCCCCGCATCAGGCAGCCTTGGCTGTTGCCCCATGCGAAAGAGTCGAGCACAATATGGCGCACAATATCATTTTCACTGCTATCACTCCGTCTGCTGGCCGCGAATACTGGGTCACGGACGGAACGTCGGCCGGAACGGTGACGCTCGGAGACCTCGCGCCCGGCAGTGCCGGTCAGGATGTTCGCGGCGTCCTCGGTGTCGTAAACAAGCGCGCCATCTTCGTCGCGAAGAACGCCTCTTCCGGCGTCGAGATCTGGGCCACGGGCGGTTCGGCCGCGACCACTGTCCTGCTCGGCGAGATCAATCCGGGAGCCGGCAGCTCGATGCCGGATCTCGTGGCCGTTTCCGGCGGGCAGCTTTTCTTTTCGGCGACGAATGCTGCGGGTGATCGCGAACTCTACGTCACCAATGGCTGGAACTACAGCCTCGTCCAAAACATCAACACGACCGGCTCGTCAAGCCCCGGGTTCGGCGTGAAGATCGGCAACGCGATCGTCTTCAGCGCGACGACAGCCAATGGCCGGGAACTCTGGTCAATGAATTCCGAAGGCGGCGGGATCGCCCTCGTCAAGGACATGAACCCCGGCACCGCCAACGGCAACGTGCAGGTGATCGGCAAAGTCGGAGGGCGGGCGCTTTTCACCGCCAACGATGGCATCAACGTCGGGGCGCTCTTCTCGACGGATGGTACAAGCGCTGGCACGCTCAAGTTCAACAATTTCCTGATCACATCGGGTAGTGCCGTGGAGTTCGGCGGCAGGCTGATCTTTGGCGGTCAAAATCAGACCGGCGACAGTGAACTCTGGTCGACTGACGGCACGCCGGCCGGAACGGTGCGTCTGAAGGACATCTACACTGGAACAAGCGGATCGGACCCGAACGACTTCGTCGTCTATCGTGGAAAGGTCTACTTCTCGGCGAGCGACAGCACCAACGGGCGCGAGCTCTGGGTCACAGACGGGACGCCAGGGGGCACGCAGCGCGCCGCCGACATCTCGGTTGGGATCGGAAGCTCGAACCCTTCGCAGCTGACCGTGATCAACGACCGCATCGTGTTCGTCGCCAATATCTCTGGGACCCCACGCCTCTACGTGACCGATGGAACCGAGGCTGGAACGTTCGGTCTCAGCTTCAATGCCACATCCCCGTCGCGCCTGACCGTCGCGGGCAATCTCGTCTACTTTTCGGCAATCAGCAGTTCCGGTGACGAGCTGTGGGTCACGGACGGCACGCAAGCTGGAACGCGGATCGTCCGCGACATCGTTCCCGGCTCTGGTTCATCGAGTGCCGAGATCTGGGCGGTCATCAACGACCAGGCGCCCATTCTCGGCACCTCGCTGGGCGAGATCCTCAACGGCCTCAACAGCAACGACCAGATGTTCGGCGGGGCCGGCAACGACACTCTCAACGCCCTCAATGGTAATGACGGTCTCAATGGCGGAGAAGGCCGCGATACGCTGAACGGCGGGCAGGGTAACGATACGCTCTCAGGCGGCAACGACACATTCCAGGATATTCTGAACGGGGGTGCCGGCAACGACGTCTACAATCTCGGCGCGTTCAACGATCTGCCGCAGGACCCGGCCAATAGCGGGATCGACACGGCCTTGACGCTCGCCGGGCTGTCGCTCGTCGGGTTCGGTGACAACATCGAGAAGCTGACGTTGATGGGAACCCAGAACATCAACGGCACCGGCAACGGGCTCGCCAACACGATCCAAGGCAATTCGGGCAGAAATGTTCTGAACGGTGGACCGGACAACGCCGTCGACACGTTGTCCGGCGGCGCGGGCAACGACACGTACATCCTGAATGGACAGAACGATACCGTCATCGAGAATTCGGGTGGCGGCAGCGACACAATACAATCAACGACGAGCCGCAGTCTGGCTCCGACTAATTTGCAGCACGTCGAAAACTTGCGCCTCGACGGCAGCGGCAATATCACCGGCACGGGCAACGCCGCCGCCAACAGCATTTTCGGCAACACGGGCGCCAACCGACTGGACGGCGGCGGCGGAAACGACATCCTCGATGGCGGATCGGGCAACGACACACTCGTCGGTGGTGGCGGTAACGACACGCTCTACGGCCGCGCGGGCAACGACGTCTATCTGTTCAACGCAGCGCTCGCGGCGAACAATGTCGATCGCATCATGGACTACGATCTCGTCGCCGATCGCATTCACCTCGAGAACGCGATCTTCACAGCGCTCACGACGGCAGGCAATCTCAGCGCCGCCGCCTTTGTCGCCAACGCAACGGGGGTGGCGACCAGTTCGTCGCATCGCATCGTCTACAATACGACCAACGGCAATCTCTTCTACGACACCAACGGCTCCACGGGAGGAGGCGCGGTCTTGATCGGGACCATCAGCGGTTCACCGGACACGCTCAATGCAGGAGATTTCCTGGTGATCTGACGGGACTGGCCGGTCGACACGCTGGTCGACTGGTTGGGGCAGCCGTTACCGCCGCCCTGCCGTCTTGATGCAGTCCAGAAACACGAGGCTCAAGCTCTTTACAGCTTCGGCCCCGTGCTGCCCGCCGGCCATGATGCGGCGCGCACCGACCCAGTCCTCGGTCGTGGCGTTGAAGTACCGCGACAGCTTGCTGGCGTCGCCGTTCGGGAAGATCACGTTGAAGACGACGCGCGCGCCGATACCGGGATGGCCGACGAGATTGGGATCGCTTTCGAGGTCGATGCCGAGCATCTGTCCGAACCGGCGATAGTTTTCGCGGCCGAACAATTGAACGAGGCCGCGTCCGCGATATTTGAAGCCATCGCCGGGTTCGACGTTCCCGTATCGACCTCCGTAGACGAAATTCAGAAGCTTCTCCTCGTTGCCGACGTAGGGTTCGGCGTCCGCGAGCGTCGGAAACTTCGACGGCCAGATCGTCATCAGTCGACTGGCGCTATTGTACTTCGCATTCTCGGCGTTGATTGAGAACTTTCCTGTCTCATGGGCGACCGAGCCCAGGATGTAGGCGAGGTAGCGATCGTCCTGCCACTCGGGGTGCTCGTCCCAGACCTGGAGCAGCGATACGATCGCGCTCCGCTGCGCGAACGTCATGTTGGGCATGGACTTCTTGCGATAGCAGCCCGCCACCGCCTCGTAGTCCGTCCGCTGGGCAAACGGCTTGCCGTCGGGGCCAACTTTTTCCGCCTGTCGGACCGCGGCGATGAAGTTGCCGGCCGAGGCGAGCGTGCCGCTCAACTGGTGATGCACGAGCATCTGCACGCAGTCCGCCGCGGAGAGACCTCGGAACGACTGGTTGAACCGGGTGTCGGGCTGGCATTCCCAATAGCGCCCGCTCTGGCGTTCGACGATGTCGCGGCTCCGCCTCGACAACGCCCATCCGAGAGGAAGTTCGTAGAACGGATTTTCGAGCAGTACGCGCTGCACGCCGCCAGCTGTGACGTACGCCACATCCTTGCCGCGCGGAAACGACGCCAGGATATCCGGCGGCATCAGGCGTGCCGCGCGTTCGATCGCCACGTATGAGCGCGACTGGCGGGCGCTGAGGAGTCCGCGGATCGGCTCCATGATCTCACCCAGGCCGTAGGATGTGCGTTTCGGATAGTCGCCGCCGCTCAAGACGATCATGGTGAGCTTCAGGGGCACGCCATATCCGTCCGGCCGCTTGTCGATGAACGGCCGCATCTCTTCATTGAGATCGAGTGCTGTTTCGACGCCGGAGTTGTCGACGTAGCCGCCGTCAACGAGCCGCAGCTTCTGATTGCGTCCCGTCTCGCGCTCGCGCAGTACGACCGTCGCGGCCGGCGTAATCCAGGGGAACCTTGCGCTGACGCCCGCGGCAGTGGCGAGTGAGATTTCGGGTGCCGGCTCGAAGGCGCTTGTGGACGTGGCGGCCTTGTCATCCGCCTTCGACAACCAGAACGGATAGTTCGCGAACGACCGGGCCGACAATCCGAGTTCCGCCGTCTTCGAGAACGCGAACGGCGCAATCACGATGCGCCGCCCGCTGCCCGAATCCGTCGCATTGATGAGCAGCGCGGGCTTCGAGCCGGTCATTTCCCAGTGCGCAAGGAAGCTCATGCGCATGGGATTGCGATCTCCGCCGATCGCCTTCTCAGCCGCCGCGACGAAGGACTGCTCCAGCGCACGCGCGCGATCAAAGGCTGGCACGGGAAACGGCAGGAATCGCTGCGTGAAATCCGGAAAGAGTGTCGCCGCCGTCAGCGGCGCAATGAAGTCGGCGCCGAGGAGCGCGCGCACGCGCTTTTCGACCGGGCCCGGCTCGTCGAGACCCTTGGTCTTGTAGACGTTCTTCGGATCGACGAAGCGCGCGATCGCGGGGCACGGGGCGGCCGTGAAGACTGCATCGCCGGTCGGGGTCGCGGCAGGCGGGGCGGCGGGGGGTGTGGCCTCTGCTTCGTCTTCGAGGGCCGCGACGAATGCCGCGGCACCGAGACTGCCGCCCGAAACCGAGCTGATGGCGAATACATGGTGGCGGAAGCTCGGACAGAGATCCTGCATACGCGCGAGGAAGACAGCTGTCTGATAGGCGGCGTAGATCCCGCCGCCTTGCGCCGCGACGACATAAACGGGATAGGCGGACCCATAGCGATCCTTGTCCGGGCGGCTCTGATACCAGCGCTCGATCAGCTCTTGGTCGAGTGCGGGCTCTTCTCGGCGTTCCGCGCCCGTTGAGAACTCTGGAGCGGCTTCGACGAGCGTGTGGTTGTCGTTGAGGTCGAACAGAGAAAAGACGACCGCGGCGGCGAACATCAAAGGTAGAAACGGGAAGTTGTGACGAAGCGTCAGAAGGCTCAGGTGAACCGTCGAGGCCGTGATGCAAAGCGTGAAAATCGCCAGGATGCCGAAGACGCCGAGCGTGCGTGCGACCTCGATGGGCCATTCGATATAGACGTAGCTGAACGCTGCGATGGCGAGTGCTGAAAGGATCAGCGCCTTCCAGTTTCCGAGCGCGATCACGAGCAGATCGACCCAGCGGCCGGACGTCCGCGCACCTAGCCAGATGCCCGGCAAAGCCAACAGGACCGCGGCTGCGGTCAAGCCGATCGCACCGAAGACGAGGCCGGAGCCGACGTCGCCAGAAATCAGGAGATCGTACTGCTCCCACGGGCTGCCGACGGTCTTTACGATGTCGCTCAGTCGCTCGCCGGCAATGCCCGGTTGCGCGAGGACATGCGCCGACGCGCTGCCCAACAGCGGTAGCGCGCCCAAGCCCAGCGGCAGTATTCGCGCCAGCCCGACAGTGAAGGCCTTGGGAGTATCGATTTCCGCAAGCGCGGCACGCACGACGATGACGGCCGCGAGCCATGTCACCGCGCCCATCGCCAGAACAGAGGCATAGAGCGAAACGAAGCCTTTGATCGAACGGTCCGCGTGGACGATCCGATAGAGCTCGCGGATCTGTTCGGGCACGAACAGGATCGCCGAGACGACGAGGGCCAGCAGGATGACCCACTTTGCGCCGGACAGGAGATCGGAAATCTCGGCGCGCGATCTTGCGAACGAACTCTCGGCCATGGGGAAGTGCCCCTCTCACGCGGCGCCACAGAGGTACATCGATCGTGCCGAACAGCAGCGCCCAACTTTCGATCGGAATACGCGCCGTTCCCGGGCTGAAAGCTAGCGCAACATTGGGAGTCTGTAACCATGGGCCTGCTGAGCATTTCGCGCGCGTGTCCCCACGAGCAGGATCGACCGGGCTCCCATCGGCGTGCGACGCATGCTAATGCGGCTTCATGACAGACGCTTCCACCCGACATGCGCCCAAAATGCGGGCCGCGATCCTCATCTCTGGGCGTGGATCGAACATGAAGAGCCTCGTCGAGGCCGCCCGGGCGCCCGACTATCCGGTCGAATTCGTGACGATCATTTCGAACCGGCCCGACGCCGCCGGTCTCGCATGGGCGCGCGACCAGGGCCTTCCGGCACTCGGGTTGGATCACAAGCTCTATCAGGACAGGGCCCATTTCGAGAGCCAACTCGACGGCGTTCTCCGCGCAGCCAAAGTGGAACTCGTGTGCCTCGCCGGGTTCATGCGCCTCATGACACCCGCATTCGTCGAGCGCTGGCGAAATCGGATGCTCAACATCCACCCCTCGCTTCTGCCGGCCTTCAAGGGGCTCGATACTCACGCGCGCGCGCTCGCGATCGGGGCCCGGTTCGCGGGCTGCACCGTCCATGCGGTCCGGCCAGAAATGGACGAGGGGCCGATCCTCGGGCAGGCCGTCGTGCCTGTTGCGCCCGACGATACGGAAGACACTCTGGCCGCGCGAGTTCTCGCGGCCGAACACCGGCTCTACCCGGAGGTCGTGGCACGCTATGCCCGTGGGGACATTCGGATCGAAGGCGAGCGTGCCATCGTCTCGGAGACGGTCGATACGGGCTGGTCGCATCTGGCTCCGGGATGCGGGTGATGATGGTTTCCGGTTCGGATGGGTGTTGCACGCACAATGCGGGCGCCCGCAAAATTGACGCTGTGTCGGCACGCATCATGGACAGAGGTCGGGAATGAGGTTTACCGAATGCGCGACTGTCAGTGGTATTCCCTCGCGCTCGGCGGCTAGGGGGTGGCAGAATGGCGGACCATGAGCCGCGGGCCCCAAAATATCGCTGCAATACCAAGAATTTGGACCGTCGCAGCGTTCCGCACGTGCGTCGGCGGGCAGAAACCGGCCCATGAGGGCCCTTCGGACGTGCGGCTCGGAGACGAGGCATGACGATCCAACAACCGGCTTCCCACACCCTCGGGCTCGGGGAAGCCAACAGCATCTGGTTCAAGCTCACGGCGCTCGCCAAGGGCAACCCTGACAACCCGATGCAGACGTTGCAGATGATGGCGGACCGCTATGGTCCGGTCATCGCGGTCAACATCGCGGACCAGCGGGTCGTGTTCCTGACGGAGCCCGATCACTTCAAGCACGTGCTCGTCTCGAAGGCGGACGACTACATCAAGTATTTCGACGGACTGAAGCCGGTCTTCGGGAAATCCATGATCACGCATGACGGCGTGCTCTGGCAGAAGATTCGCATGCCGCAGCAGCCGGCCTTCCACCCGGACATGTTCGCGGAATACATCCCGTACTTCCTGCAGGCGATCCGGACCAAGACGGGGCTCTGGTCGAAGCTCGCGGAAACGGGCGAAGCGTTCGAGATGGTCGAGCAGACCTGGACGCTTGCGGCCGACATGATCTGCAAGGCGCTGTTCGACCGCGACATGCCGTTCAATCCGCATTTCGTCTTCAAGTGCGTCAAGACCTACACCGACGTCATGGAGCACAAGGCCATCCGCATGCGGGTGCTGCACGGCGACGACGTGAAGATCACGGAAGAGAACGCGGCGAAGGCCATGGAGATCTGGGCCAACGTGCCGCCGGCTGTCTTCGCACAGAACCCCAATGAGGAGCGTGAACGCACTCTTCTCAAAATGATCGAGGCCGTGGTCGCGGACCCGTCGGTTCCCGAGTTCGACCAGCAGCAGGCGGTCGACGAACTGAAGCAGTACCTCTGGGCCGGCACAGAAACGACGGCGCTGACGCTCGCGTGGGCGATGTACCTCACGTCGAAGCATCCCGAATCCGCCGAACGGATCCGCAAAGAGGGTGAGGCGGTCTATGGTGATCGCGAGCCCGCGGCTGCCGACTATTCGGCGCTCGCCTACACGCGCGCGGTCATCCAGGAGACGATGCGGCTCTATCCGCCGATCTGGGGCCTCATTCGCGTGGCGACAAAGCCCGATGTCATCGGGGGCAAGGAAATCAAGCCGGGCGACCGCGTCGTGATGTTCGCCTATGGCGCGCATCACAACCCGCGCTTCTGGCCGGAACCCGAGGAATTCCGCCCAGAGCGCTGGATGGGCGGAACCAAAGGGCAGGTGAAATATTCCTACCTGCCGTTCGGTGCCGGCAAGCGCTCGTGTATAGGCGGCGCCATGAGCCAGGTCGAGAATACGCTCGCGCTTTCGATGCTGCTCCGCCGGTTCCGTCCCGAATACCTCGGCAAGGAGCCGCCCGGATTCTCGGGCACCGTGACACTGACACCCAAGGGCGGCCTCATGTTCCGGGTTCGAGAACTCAGCTGACGGAGCGTGGCGATGCGGCCACTGAAGTTGTGGGTTCCGCGCCACGCACGTTGAAACGTTGCCTGCAGATCGATAGCCTCCTTCGCATAACAACACGTCCGGGGGCGTAACGTGACGGGATCCATCGGCGGGCGGCTTGCGGCGGGTTCCGTCGCGCGGTCATTGATTGCTGTTCTAGGGATCACACTCGCCCCGTCCGCGTCCTCGGCCGATACCTGGACCGACGGCTATTTCGGCATCAGCGTCGGCGCGGATCTTCTGACGGGCGATGCCACGATCTCGCAGTCGCAAGCGGACTTCTTCAGTGTTTTTGAAGGCGAGGCCGATGTCAGCACGCCGATCGGCGGCAACATCGGCGTCAGCCTCACGGCCGGCGCCGACTATCAGATCAACCAACTCTTCGTCGTCGGCGCGTTCGTCAGCTACGACTGGTCGAACATTGAGAACGGCGTCGACATCTCGGCGGACACGGGCGACACCGCCTTCCTCGATCTCGTGGATGTCCGATCCGTCTGGACTGTGGCCGCCCGTGCCGGCGTCCTCGTCTCTCCAACAACCTTGTTCTATGGTCTCGCCGGCTATTCCTGGCTCGATGTCGACGATCTCGAGGCTGGCATCAATTCGGCTTTCCTGACGCAGAACTTCAAGATCGATCTGCCGTCGTCCGAAGGTCTCACCGTCGGCGGCGGCGTCGAATACAAGCTCGGCAGCCGCGTGTCGCTCCGGGCCGAGTACCGCTATACGAATTTCGGCCGCGAGACTCTTGCGGAGATGCCGGGCCTTGGGCTCACAGCCACGGGCGAAGCGGAGAGCCACTCGGCACGGATCGGCGCCTTCTACCGGCTGGGCGTCGACGACAACGAGACGTCGGACAGCGAGACGGTGACGGACCCGGCCAAGCGGTGGCGCGGTGTGCACGCCGGTTTCGGCATCGGGCTCGACGCCTATGACCGAGAACTCGATGCATCGGCCGAAGTCTTCGGCTTCGGAGCCGACGCAAGTGCCGAGGGCATCGGCGGCGGCAACATGACCGCGACGGTCTTGGGCGGGTACGACATTCCCCTGACATCGCACATCGTCGCGGGCGTGCTCGCCTCGGCCGACTGGTCGGCGACGGAGAGCAGCCTCGACATGTCCGTCGCGCTCACCGAGATCGACACGCTAACCGGGGCACCAATCCAGGTCGACGGCGGCCGGGTCAGCGCCGAGCTTCTCAATCTCGACTACAGCTGGACGATCGGCGGGCGGCTCGGATACGCGGCCGGATCGGATCTCCTCGTGTACGGTCTCCTCGGCTACACGCGGGCGCAATTCAAGGACATCTCGTTCGGCGTCGATGGTTGCACGTGCCTGGCATTCGACATGCCGTCCCTCGACGGTGTGACGGTCGGCGGCGGATTCGAAAAGTTCCTGACCGACCGCATCTCACTCAAGGCCGAGTACCGCTATACGGACCTTGAAGCCTTCGGCGAGACTTTGGACCTCGACCTCTTCGGGTTCGGCTACGAGATCGACACCGACATTCACGCGGCGAAGCTGCTGCTGAATTACCGTTTCGGCGGACCGTGATTTCGGCTCTGGCCTCGCTGCGCGCGGCGTCTCCACTCCTTCAAGTGTCGATCGCGAACATCTCGCCATAACCAGGCACGAGCCGTGGCCAGGAGGCTGCGGGAACACTGTCGCGGGTTCCACGAATCGCGGCAATGGGGCCGCCGTGGCAGACCGCGAGAACAGTGATGTCGGCGCGCTGTTCACCGAGCCAAGCCAACGCACGATCGCGCACTTCATAGGTCGTCTCGCCGTTTCCACCGGGGCGGAAGCTGGCCGGTGCGCTGACCATGCCCATCATGGCATCGCCGCTTTCCAGCCAGATGTCCTCCCAATGCCGCCCTTCCCATGCGCCGAAATCGCACTCCATGAGACGCGGCTCAATGACGAGCGGCAGGCCGGCTCCCTGGGCAATCCGCGCCGCGAGGATACGGGCACGGCGCAAGGGCGACGAGACGATGATGTCGGGTCGGTCGGCGATCAATCGACCGGCGAGCGACCGCGCGGTGCTTCGGCCCTCGGCCGAGAGACCGACATCGGTCCGGCCGTAGCATCGTCCTTTCCAGTGTGGCGACACCGCGGTATGGCGAATGAGAACAACGCGCGCCATCGGTCAGCGGAGCCTTGCGAATGCGATCGTCGTGAGGACGATCGCTGCGTAGGCGGTGAAGCCGAGGCAGTCGCCCGTGACGCCACCAAGCCAGCGCATGAGAAGCGCTCTCATCCAAATCACGAAGGCCGTGATCATGACGAACGACAACAGGATCGCGATCCAGTCGAGGAACAGCGCCGGGAGCACGACCGGCAGAACGAGCATCGCACCCTTGCAGAATACCGACCAGTCCGCGACCTGCCCGACGTCTTTCGACAAGCCTTCTCGCGCGGGAACCGGCGGAACGAGCGCCATAACGGCCAGGATCGCGAGACGGCCCAGCGCACCCGATACGACCAATGCCATGCACGCCAGCCAGAAATCGCCGATCGCCATGAGGCCGATGGCACGCAGCGCAACTGCGAGGCCCAATCCCAGCGCGCCGAAGCTGCCGATTCGGCTGTCCTTCAAAATCCGCAGCGTGTCTTCGCGCGTCCAGCCGCCGCCGAATGCGTCGCAGAAATCCGCGACGGCGTCTTCGTGGAAGGCGCCCGTCACGCGCGCCTCGACGGCCAAAGCGACGACAACGGCCAGCGCGAATGGCAGGACAAGCGCACTCAGCGAGAGCGCGACAGCGGTGATCAGTCCGATGAGGGCGCCGATCAGCGGGAAGTAGGCGAGGCCGCGGCGAATGTCCTCGGGGAAGGTGGCAAGGTCGCGCGTGGCACCGCCCGGAACCGGCAACTGGGTCAGGAATTGCACCGCCGTTAGAAAGGCGCGGACGCGCGGCGCTTCTGTCCACGCGCTCACGACGTGGCCCCCGATGCCGGGCCAGTGACTTCTTCCAGTTTTGCGACACCTGTCAGAAGTGCCGCGGCAGCGTCGAGCATCGGCATCAGCAGAAGCGCGCCCGTACCCTCGCCCAACCGCAGGTCCCATTCGAGATATGGTTCGAGACCGAGGTGCTCGAGCGCCTTGCCGTGGGCCGGTTCGGCACCGTTGTGGGACGCGATCACACATTCGAGTGCCGAGGGGTCGACCGCTTGCGCGACGATCGCGGCGGCACCCGAGACGACACCGTCGATTACGATCGGGATCTCGTGCTGGCTCGCGGCTGCGATCGCGCCGGCCATGGCGACGATCTCATAACCGGCGACGGCAGCCATGGCTGCGACCGGATCCGTCTTGATGGTTTGGCGCGCGCGTGAGACCGCCTCTGCTACTACGTTACGTTTTCGGGCAAGGCTTGCGTCCGTGGCGCCGGCGCCAGGGCCGACGAGCGCATCGGTATCCCCTCCTGTACCGAGCGCGATGAGGCATGCAGCGGCAGTCGTGTTGCCGATGCCGATCTCGCCCAACGCCAGCACACGGATGCCGTCCGCGGCGGCGCGAGCGACTTCTGCTTCGCCGGCTTGCCAGGCGGACCAGAATTCAGCCGGTGACATGGCAGGGCCACGCGCAAGACTGGCCGTCCCACGCGCGATGCGCCGGTCGCGATAGATTTCGGTCAGAGGTGCGGCCTCGATCAGCGAACCGACATCGACTAGGGCGACTTCGGTTGCCGACGCCGCGGCGAGCGCCGAGCAGCACGCGCGACCGGACGCGATGAGACCGATCATGGAGGCCGTCACATCCGACGGCCAGATCCCGACGCCGTCCGCGACAACGCCGTGATCACCAGCGAAGATCAACAGGCTGCGCGGCCTCGTCTCGGGCCTCAAGGTCCCCTGTATGCGTGCCAGATCGATCGCCAAACGCTCGAGCTTGCCCAAGCTCCCACGCGGCTTGGCCAAGCGATCGAGATGTTCGGCGACGGTCTCGGGTGGGAGCATCATGGCGTCCTAAAGGCAAACGGGCCCGCGTGGGGCCCGTCCATGGTCCTGGCACAGCGACGGGCGATGCTCAGCCGACGATCTCGTCGAGGCGGAAGTTCAATGCGATCTCGCGCTCGGCGGAGGGCGCGCTGTCCGATCCGTGCGAGGAGTTCTCACCTTTCGATACCGCGAACAGCTTGCGGATGGTGCCGTCGGCCGCCTCCTTGGGGTCGGTCGCTCCCATCGTTTCACGATACTTGGCAATTGCGTTCTCGCCTTCCAGGACTTGGAGGACGATCGGACCCGACGTCATGAAATCGCACAATTCGCCGTAGAACGGCCGCGCCTTGTGCTCCTCGTAGAATTTCTCCGCTTGGGCCCGCGTCCAACGCACGCGCTTCTGAGCGACGATCCGGAGCCCCGCTTTCTCGATCACGGCGTTGATGGCGCCGGTCAGGTTACGCCGCGTCGCGTCCGGCTTGATGATGGAAAACGTCCGCTCGATGGCCATGCAATTCCTTTCCGGATCGACATCTCATGCGGGCCTATGCCCTTCCGCCCGGCCCACAACCAGGCCGTTCTGGCGTCGGCCTTATAGCTTCGGCCCCCGGAGGCAGCAAGCGCGGGTCGGCGCGGCCAAGTCGCCCGCGGAGCCAGTCCGATATGCGACAATTGTCTTACATTCCCGCTCTAATATCGCCCATGAAATGCCCCGTTTCCCAGCGAAGATCGAAAACCTTGTTTGTCAATACGACGTCGTCCGATTGACGAGCGGCGATCCAGGGAACACAACAGTCACAAGCGTCTAGCCCTCGTCAGCCGGTCATTCGGCGGACCGGGGCCAACAACCGGGGATCGCGCCTGGCCTTCCAGCCAAGCCCCTAAAGAGCACCATGACCGGCCAAGACATTTGGTATATCGCCCGCGAGGGCAAACAGCACGGCCCCTTGAGCGACGCCGAGATGACCAAGCTCGTCGAGCTTGGCCACCTGAAGCCATCCGATCTCGTCTGGCGACCTGGCTTCGAGGAGTGGCGCGCGGCGGCCGACGCATTCCCGCAAGTTCAGCCAGCAACGCCTAGTTCGCAATCGGCCGTCAGCAGCAGCGGCCCACCCGCATCAAATGCGCCCGCGGCCAAAACCGACACTGCCAGTGCGACCTCGGCGGCGGCTTCGTCCTCAGCATCATCGAATGTCGCCGCATCGGCGGCATCCGCATACGTTTCCCCGCAGCCGATCCAGTCCAAGTTCGACGTCAGCAAGATGGCCGGGCCAGCGGCCGCAACACAAACGCAGGCTGCATCACCGACTGCATCGCCGACTGGGCAAGGCAGCGCGACACCGCAGGCGACGCCGACACTCGGCGCAGCGCTGTCCAGCGACGGCTTCTGGCCCGCGCCAACGCAGCAGCTCGACACGCAAGCCGCCAGCCGTCCTCTGGTCGTCGAGCCACAGCGGTGGGCCGATCCGCGGCCGCAAGAGAACCTGGCGCAAGCGACGCTTCAGCGGCCGATGGCGTCGCTACCCGCAGGTGAACGCCCGCTCGCGGCGCGCGCCCGGGAAAAATCGCAAACGTCGGGACAGGGGGGCGGAGCGCGTGTCGCTGCCGTGGGCCTCGGGGTTCTGGCCATCATCGGCGGCGGCGCGTTCGCCGCATTCAACTACCAGAACGAAATTCGCTCGCTCATCGCATCGCTGACGGCTCCGGCCGGACCGAAGGACGCGATCCCCAGCGAGCCGGCGTCGTCCGAGCCCTACAAGGTGCCCGCCACGCCGGACGCGACGTCACAACAGGCAGCGGCCGATCCATCACTCACGCCCGCTGCCGTATCTCCCGCAGCGAGCGATGCAGCCAGCGCTGCACCCGCCTCATCGGCCGTCGACGACGCCGCGATCGACGCGCGGCTGCAAAAAGTGCCGCTCTGGTCGTTGCTCAAGGCGCAGTACCCTGACTGGTACGGCACTCAGGTCGGCACGATCCGGTCGATGACAAACGAAAAGAAGGGCGAGGAAGAGATCACGCGATCCTTGCTGACGGCGCTCGTCGACCTTCGTCGCAAGAACGCGACCGAGGCACTGTCGGCCAGCACGCCGAAGCTCATGGAGATGGCCACCGCATTCGTCGCTAACCTCAAAGCCATGCAGGGCCAGAGCGTCGAAGCCTGCTACGGGTTCATCAGCAAGGGCGAGGCGACACCCGAGGCCGCGACCATGCTGACCAAGCCCGATCAGGCCCAGCCGCTGCAAAAGCAGCTCGAGGCGGTGTTCGCTGCGGCCGCGGAGGGTCGCGTCAGTCCCATGACGCGGCAGGCCCCTCAAAAGAAGGACTACGACCTCCTTGCCGCTGAACTCGGCACGATCGGCTGGAGCGAAGCGGACATGCAGCTCTTTGCCGATCCCAAGGCACTGGCTCAAGCCCCCAAGGATCAGGTCTGCAAGATGGTGCAGGACTGGTTCCAGGCGCACCTCGCCGTCAAGGATGCCGCCGCGCAGGAACGGCTTCTGCACGAGACGCTCCGCGCGGTCGTCGCGGGCTAGCAGCATTCAAAGAAGCCGTAACTGACGCCCCGCTCCGTTCGGTGGCGTGAAGAGGTCCGTTCGCAGCGGTCGGCGCTCCTGATTGAGCCCCCATCGGCGCAGCGCGAGGCGAAACCTTTGCGCGATGGCCTCCGCGTAGGGCCCGCGTCCCTTCTGACGAACACCGAAAGCTGCTTCGTAGTCCCGACCGCCGCGCATGGCCTGCATTTGATGGATGACGCGCGCGGCGCGATCCGGGAGTTCGGTCGCGAGCCACTCGCGGAACAGGTCCTTGATCTCGAGGGGCAAGCGAAGCAGCACGTAGCCGGCCTCGCGAATGCCCGCTCCGGCCGCCGCTTCCAGGATCTGCTCGATCTCGAAATCGTTCAGCGCGGGAACGACGGGTGCGACCATCACCGCCGTCGGGATGCCTGCGTCCGACAGCTGCCTTAGGGCTTCGATCCGGCGCGAAGGTGTCGATGCACGCGGCTCCATGGCGCGCGCCAGCCGCCGGTCGAGTGTCGTCACGGAGAGCGCGACCTTGGCCAGTCCCTTGGCGGCCATACGGGAGAGAATGTCGACGTCGCGCACGACAAGTGCCGACTTCGTGACGATGCCGACGGGGTGCCCGGCGCTCTCGAGGACTTCGAGCACGGCGCGGGTGATTCGACGTTCGCGCTCGATCGGCTGATAGGGATCGGTGTTGGTGCCGAGGGCGATCGTCCGCGGCTTGTAGCCGGGGGCCGAGAGCTCCTTTCGCAGCAGATCGGCGGCGTTCGGCTTCGCATAGAGCTTGGTCTCGAAATCGAGCCCGGCGGAATGACCCTGATAGCAGTGCGTCGGCCGCGCGTAGCAGTAGATGCAGCCGTGCTCGCAGCCGCGATAGGGATTGATGCTCTGGTCGAAGGAAATGTCGGGGCTGTCGTTGGTCGTGATGATCGAGCGTGCGACCTCGTCCCGGACCTCGGTCTTGAAACTCGACAATTCCGCGATCGTACCCCAGCCGTCATCGATATCTTCGCGCCTCTCGGCTTCATATCGACCGCTGACGTTCGATCGCGCGCCCCGACCCCGGCGCCGCTCCGCCTCGACCGTGCGCTGGCGGGGTTCTTCTCCCGCATGCTGCTCGGCCGATTTCGTTTGTCCCGGGGTGTTCATCTCGGCGGCTCGCATGTCTCTCCGCTTCAGAGTGGAAAGCTACCCGGATAACGAGAACATTTCAAGAACATTTCCGTCGAAGAGATGACTCCCCGGCTTTTGTGTAGCTTTGCACCGGGTCGGCGGTCATGTCAGAAGAAGGCATGATCAGCGTCATCATTCCGACCCTCAATGCCGGGACGCACCTCGTCCATACGATGGCCGCGCTCGTCCCAGCGACGGTTGACGGTCTCATCAAGGAAGTGATCGTTTCCGACGGCGGTTCGCGGGACGAAACGCTCGACATCGCCGATGCGGCCGGCGCGGAAATCGTGACTGGTCATAGCGGACGGGGCAGCCAGCTGAAGGCCGGCGCGCTCCAGGCCCAGTTCCCCTGGCTCCTCTTCCTTCACGCCGATACGGTGCTCGAGCATGGCTGGCACGACCTCGCTGGACGACATATCGAGCGCGTCGCCCGTGGGCTTGCCGGCGATCAGGCGGCGACGTTCCGGTTCGCTCTCGCCGATCAGGGCGTCGCGCCGCGTGTGGTCGAGGCTGGGGTCGCCTTCCGGTCCGGGCTTCTCGGATTGCCCTACGGAGATCAGGGACTTCTCGTCTCGCGCAAGCTTTATGATGCCGTCGGCGGCTTCCGGGACATGGCGATCATGGAAGACGTGGACCTCGTCCGCCGGATCGGCCGGCGGCGCCTCGTCACGCTTCCAATCAAAGCCACGACCAGCCCGCGGCGCTATCGGCAGCAAGGGTATCTCAGCCGGATTGCGCGCAATCAGCTCTGCCTGTCGCTCTATTTCGCCGGCATCGATCCGGAGCGTATCCGCCGAATCTACGAGGGTCGTCCCGACACCCAGCACAGCGTCGGCTCGCACGTGATGCGGGGCGAGGCGTGAGGTTCGCAAGGCGCCGGAACGGGCCTGCGAGCGCTTCACTACAGGAACCCGCATGCGCGACCAGCCGACGCTCGTCATCATGGTCAAAGAACCCTTGGCCGGGCGCGTGAAGTCTCGGCTCGCGCGCGGGATCGGGCCAGCCGCGGCGGCCTCGTTCTATCGTCAAGCGACGGCATCGGTTCTGGCGCGCATCGTTCGACCTCGCGAGTGGCGGACCGTGCTTGCCGTCGCGCCGGATTCGGCCCGGGTAAGCCGCGCTTGGCCGGGCCGGATCGTCCGCATCGGCCAAGGCGGAGGCGACCTCGGCGAGCGGCTGCAGAGACTTTTCGACGGCACGGGCAGGGGACCGATAGTGATCATTGGTTCGGATGTTCCGGCGATCACTGCTTCGGGCATTCGCCGGGCGTTCCGGGCGCTTGGCGGGGCTGACGCGGTTCTCGGGCCATCGACGGACGGGGGTTACTGGCTTATCGGGGTCGCCCGCCGTCGCGGCCATGCGCCCAGGTGTTTTGATGCCGTCCGATGGTCGAGTGCCCATGCCCTCCGCGACACACTTGCCAATCTCGACCGGCTCCACGTCGCGCTGATCGACACGCTCGATGACGTGGATGAACCGGCCGATCTCGTCCGGGCCGGCGCCCTTCGCGGGCGGCGCATCCTTCCATTCGACTGAGGTGGGGCGTTGTCAGCCCGGCTTCCGCCGATGCTCCTCGAGGCGGGGCATGATCTCGACGAAGTTGCAGGGACGGTGGCGGTTGTCGAGCTGCCATTTGATGATGCCGCTCCATGCGTCACGGCAGGCCCCCGGCGAACCCGGCAGGCAAAAGATATACGTGCCGCGCACGAGACCGGCGCACGCGCGCGACTGGATCGTCGACGTTTCAATCTTCTGATAACTCTGCATGTGAAAAACGATCGCGAAACCCTCGATCGTCTTTTCGAACAGCGGCGTCAGCGCCTCGGGTGTGACGTCGCGCCCGGTGAAACCCGTCCCGCCGGTCGTTACGACGACATCGATCTCAGGATTGGCGATCCAATTTTCCACACGCGCGCGGATGGCGGGAATGTCGTCGGTCACGATCGCGCGATCCGCGACCTTGTGGCCGTCTGCCGTCATCAACTCCACGAGTGTCGCGCCGGAACGATCCTCGTCGAGGCTGCGCGTGTCCGAAACAGTCAGCACGGCGATGCGGACCGGGACGAATGGGCGGCTTTCGTCGATGCGTGGCATGGCTCGCGTCTCCCGATACGAGCCCCGCTTGTCGCCTGTCGCGTACCTTACGTAAAGTGGGGCGGGTGACGTCAGGCCGCTGTACGCCCGAATGCCTCGTCGACGGCGACCGGCATGCAGATGTCGATACGCTGCTTTTCCGCAGGCACCACGCGCGGGTTGTCGAAATAGATCTCGATCAGCGGGCGTCGGGGATCGACGTGCAGGCCGCTGGCCTCGATGCCGGAATGACGCATATTCGAGATCGCGTCGGCGAGACCTGCGGTACCGCCGACATGGCGGTCGCGTGCGTAAGCACCGCCTGGCAAACGGCGGATGCTGAAGTGCTCGGGAATGCGCGCGCGGATCTCCTCGGTCAGCTCGACGCAGGCATCGTAGCGGCAGAGGTGCGGCTCGATCGTGCGCGGATCGTCGAGCAGGAGGCCGTACCCGGTGCCGACGGTCGAAAGAAGCCCGGTGCGATCCAGCCAATCGAACATCTGCCCCCATGCCGATGCGGCCGAAGTGCCGTAGGGGCCGGTGCTTCGGACAAAGGCCACGTTCAGGGGCCGAAGATAGACAAAACCGGATTTCATGCTGCCTCGCCGAAGGTCGTCATGTGTTTTCGAGGGCCCATTGCCCCCGTATGCTTGACGAGGAAGATACCAGGATCGTGTTCAAGGCCGTTTAAGTGGTCAAGTGCAACTTGCGCAGAACTTGCTCTCAATTTGAGCCAATATTCCGATGCCTGAGGGCAATCGTTCCGCAAGCCTTGGAACGATAAATTTCACCCGTTCAGTAACGCGTCGCGAACGGCAAGAAAATCCCGCCAGGCTTGGCGTTTCGCGGCGGGTTGCCTCAAAAGATAGGCCGGGTGAAGGCTTGCCATCGCGCGCAATTTTTGGCCGTTCGGGGCGATCTCGCGCCATGTCCCGCGCACCCGCAATATCCCTTCCTGCGTGCCGAGAACCTGCTTTGCCGCCGTGCCGCCGAGGAGCAGGACGATTCTCGGCGCGACGAGTTCGATCTGGCGTTCGAGGAACGGACGGCAGCTCTCGGCCTCCTCCGGCGTCGGCGTGCGGTTGCCCGGTGGGCGCCAATAGACGACGTTGGTGATGTGGACGTTCGTCTCGTCGAAGCTGGCCGCCGCCAGCATGCGATCGAGCAATTGGCCCGCGCGGCCGACAAACGGTTTCCCCTCGATGTCCTCGTCGCGACCGGGCGCCTCGCCGATGATCATCAAGGGGGCGGTCGCCGCACCGCGATAGAAGCAAAGCGACTTCGCCGTCGATTTGAGGCCACAGCCTTCGAAGGACGCGAGCGCGCGGCCGAGGGCGTCGAGTGTCCCGGCGGCTCGGGCCAGAGTGGTCGCCGACGCGGCGGCGGTCGTCGCCGATCTTGAGCGGGCCGCCGGTGCAGGCGCCAAGGGGCGTGCCGGCGCGAACGACGCACCCGGTCGCTGTTCCGGCGGTGATGGCGCCCGCGCGCTCGGCGGCACGGCCGGGATAGGAAAAGCGGATGATCTCGGATGGATGTCGGATCGGACTTCGGGCGCCAACTCCCGCCTATCTCCGGGCCAGGCAAAGCCTTCACCGGGACTCTCAGGCGCGGCGGATCGCCAGCATTTGGCCTCCGTCGATAAAGGCGCATCGACGCCCATGGCGGCGTACCACTCGAGCACGGCGGTCAATGTGCGTTGATCTTCGATGTCGATGTCGATTTCGCGTCCGGTCATGTCGCGGGGACCATAGCGCTCATTCCCCCTGGCACAAACGGGTTCCAATCGGATGCGCCGGTTTCGCGGGCAGCGATGTGACCGATCATCCGGGTCGCTTGACGCGCGGCGCTTCTGAGACCTAATCGGTCGGGTCTTTCCCAGATAGCACAGAGGTCGAGGCCCATGGCCGCCGAGGAAATCGAACTGCCGCCCCGCGAGTCGATGGAGTTCGATGTCGTCATCGTCGGCGCGGGGCCTGCGGGTCTCGCGGCCGCGATCCGGATCAAGCAGAAGGCGGCCGAATCGGGCCAGGACGTGTCGGTCGTCGTGCTGGAAAAGGGGTCGGAGATCGGCGCGCACATCCTGTCCGGCGCCGTCATCGACCCCGTCGGCCTCAATGCGCTCATTCCCGACTGGAAAGAGCGTGGCGCGCCGGTCGAAACGGCAGTTACGGAGGATCGCTTCCTGTTCCTCGGACCGGCCGGCGACGTCACGTTGCCGAATTTCCTGATGCCGCCGCTCATGAACAACCACGGCAACTACATTGTCAGCCTCGGGGCATTGACCCGCTGGCTCGGCGAGCAGGCGGCCGAACTCGGCGTCGAAATTTATCCGGGATTCGCGGCTGCCGAGGTCCTCAGCGACGCGAGCGGACGTGTCGTCGGCGTCGCGACGGGCGATATGGGCGTCGGCCGGGACGGCGAGCCCAAGGACGGGTTCGTCCGCGGCATGGAACTGCGCGGCAAATACACGTTCATCGGCGAAGGCGCGCGCGGCTCGCTCGCCAAAATTCTCGTCAAACGGTTCCAACTCGACATGAAGGCGGAGCCGCAGAAATACGGGATCGGCCTCAAGGAACTCTGGGAGGTGAAGCCCGAGAACCACCGGCCGGGTCTCGTGCAGCACAGCTTCGGCTGGCCGCTCGACAATGCGACCGGCGGCGGCTCGTTCCTCTATCACTACGGGCAGAATCTCGTCGCTGTCGGCTACGTCGTTCATCTCAACTACAAGAACCCCTACATCTCGCCCTACGACGAATTCCAGCGGTTCAAGACACACCCCACGATCCGGGGCGTCTTCGAGGGCGGCAAACGGATCGCCTATGGCGCACGCGCGATCACGGAGGGTGGCTGGCAATCCTTGCCGAAGCTCACGTTCCCGGGCGGCGTTCTCCTCGGTTGCGCGGCCGGCATGGTCAATGTTCCGCGCATCAAGGGTTCGCACAATGCGATCCTCTCGGGCATCGAGGCGGCCGACGCCGTGCTCGCAGCCCTCGCCGACGGTCGCGCGCATGACGAACTCACTGCATACGAGACCGCGGTGCGCGAGGGCGAAATCGGACGCGACCTCAAGCGCGTGCGTAATGCCAAACCGATGTGGTCCAAGCTCGGCACAATCCTCGGCATTGGGCTCGGCGGCGCGGACATGTGGGCTCGCACGCTCTTCTTCGGCTGGTCGCCGTTCGGGACCTGGGGCCATGGCAAGCCCGATTCCAGAAGCCTCGATCCGGCTGCGCGACACTCGCCCATTGCCTATCCGAAGCCCGATGGCGTCCTGACTTTCGACAAGCTGACGAGCGTCTCTTTCTCGGCGACCAACCACGAAGAGGATCAGCCGGTTCACCTCAAGCTCACCGATCTCGCGGTGCCGATCGAGGTCAATCTTCCGAAATGGGCGGAACCGGCGCAGCGCTATTGTCCGGCTGGCGTCTACGAGATCGTCAAGAGCGAGACCGGCGCGGCGCGGTTCCAGATCAACGCGCAGAATTGCGTCCACTGCAAAACCTGCGACGTGAAGGACCCCAACGGCAACATTACCTGGGTTCCGCCGGAGGGCGGCGGTGGGCCGAACTACGAGGCGATGTAACCACCTTGGCGTGAGGCGGCGGCGGTATCCGGTCACGATACCGCCATAGTGCGAGGGTTTGCAGGCCAAGTCGGCTGAATCGGCGGCGGCCGGACGATATGCCACTTGATTCGTCAGCCCTTTTCCTTGCGGTTCAGCGCCAAAAGCGGCATTGTCGCGGGCCTTAGAGGCCGCTGGGTCGGGGCTGCCCTTGCCGATTGCCGTATACCCGCAAAATCCTGGAGCCAGGCAGGTCGTGATGCTTTCCACCCGTTTCCATCGCTGGGCGACTGCCGTGCTCACCGCCTCCGCGCTGGCGCTG
Organism: Hyphomicrobium sp.; assembly: GCA_033765145.1. Taxonomy (GTDB): domain Bacteria; phylum Pseudomonadota; class Alphaproteobacteria; order Rhizobiales; family Hyphomicrobiaceae; genus JAGVSR01. The sequence continues at coordinate 258,674 of JANRIH010000020.1, forward strand.
CCCGGACACGCGCTGGCGCAGACGCCCGATCATCCGGCCGACAACGCGGCGCAGTTTCCGACCAAGCATGACCTGAAGTCGATGACGAAGGCCGGCAGCTATCTGGCCGCGCGCCACGCCAGCGTCGAGCGCGACGCGTCATCCGCAGCCGCCTTCTATCGCTCAGCGCTGCGCACCGATCCGAAGAACAACGAACTCCTGGACCGCGCCTTCATCTCATCGCTGGCCGACGGCGATATCGACGAAGCGGTCAAGCTCGCCGATCGCATCCTGACCAACGACAAGGCCAACCGCGTCGCGCGGCTGGTGGTCGGCGTGCGCGACCTCAAGCAGAAGAAGTATGCGACCGCGCAACTGAACATCAACCAGTCGATCCGCGGACCGATCACCGACCTCGTCGCGACGCTGCTGTCGGGCTGGGCGAGCTATGGCGCGGGCGACGCCAAGGCGGCGGTTGCCGGCCTCGACAAGCTGACCGGCCCCGAAGGGTTTCCGATCTGCATGGATCTCCACACCGGCATGATCCTGGAGATTTCGGGCAAGGACAAGGAAGCCGGCGCGCGGTTCGAGCGCGCCTACAAGCTCGACGACACGATGCTGCGCGTCGCCGACGCCCATGCGCGCTGGCTGTCGCGCAACAAGGACGGCGCGGCGGCGGCCGCCATTTACGAGGCGTTCGACAAGAAGGTGCCGCGGCATCCGCTGGTGCTGGAAGGATTGCGCGACGCCAAGGCCGGCAAGAAGCTGCCGCCGCTGGTCGAGTCCGCGCAGGCCGGCGCGGCCGAGGCGCTGTACGGCATCGGCGCCACGCTGACCCGCCGCGGCGGCGAGGATCTGGCGCTGGTCTATCTGCAGCTTGCACTTTACTTGCAGCACAATCATCCGCTGGCGCTGCTCTCGCTCGCCGATCTCTATGAGTCCGTGAAGAAGCCGCAGATGGCGATCAAGGTCTACGAGCGCATGCCGGCGAGTTCGCCGCTCAAGCGCAACGCGCAGATCCAGCTTGCCACCAATCTCGACGCCGCCGACCGCAGCGACGAGGCGATCAAGATCCTCAAGGGCGTCACCGCCGACGCACCGAAGGATATCGAGGCGATCATGGCGCTCGGCAATATCGAGCGCGGCCGCAAGAAGTTCAGCGATTGCGCGACGACTTACACGCAGGCGATCGAGGCGAATCCCGGCGTCACCGACAAGAACACCTGGGTGACCTACTATTATCGCGGCATCTGCGAGGAGCGCTCCAAGCAGTGGAACAAGGCCGAGGCCGACATGCGCAAGGCCCTGGAGCTGC
>JANRIH010000034.1:0-165326 GCA_033765145.1 Hyphomicrobium sp.
CTCTCGGCGATGCCTTCGCGCCGGCAAAGCTCGGCGATCGAGACCTCGCCGCGCAGGCCGTCGAGGACGATGCGGATCTTCTCTTCGGCGGAATACTGCTTGCGGGTGGCCCGTCGGATGTCTCTGACGAGACGATCGGACAGTGTCTCTGGTGGGCTGGATTTCTGTCTCATGCTCCACTCCTCAGGTGGTCACGATGGGCCCGAAATCCTCCGTTCCTCAAGCCGCTAGTTTAGTCTCACAGGGGTTGATGTCGGACACGCTGTCGAGCACGGACCAGGACGCCGGCGCCACGGCCACGTTCTCGCTAACAAACACGGCTGGCGGACGGTTCACGATCGTCGGCAACGAGATCCGCGTCGCCAACAGCGTGCTCTTGGATTTCGAGCAGAACGCCCAGCATACCGTGCGCGTCCTCGTCACCGACCAGGGCGCTCTCACCACCTTCGAGGATTTCACGATCACCATCGGGGACATCAATCCCGAGAACGTCATGGGTGACCGCGCGTCCAATACGCTCGTCGGCGGCGCGGGGAGCGACGTCATCAACGGCGGGGGCGGAAACGACATTCTCCGCGGCCAGGGCGGGGATGACCGCTACTTCGTTGACGCTGCCATGGATCAGGTCATCGAGATCGCGGGCGGCGGGACGATGGACCGCGTCTTCGCGAGCGTGAATTACACGCCTGCCGCGACGGCGTATGTCGAGGTGCTGTCCACGCTCAGCACGACAAGTACAGACCTGATCAATCTCACAGGCAACGCTTTCGCGAACTCCATTATCGGGAATGCGGCGGGGAACATCCTCAACGGTGGGGGCGGGGTCGACAACCTGCTCGGCTACGCGGGTAACGACACCTACATCGTCGACAACGCCGCGGATGCGATCTCCGAAACCGCCGGATCCGACACGGTGCGGGCAAGCGTCAGCTACACGCTCGGCGCCGGCGATCAGATCGAACGGATCGAGACGACGAATGCGGCGCTCAACGGCGTCATCAATCTCACCGGCAACGAGTTCGGCCAGACGATCACGGGCAATGCGGGCGCGAACAGGCTCGCGGGTCTGGCCGGGTCCGACACCCTACTCGGCCTCGCAGGAAGCGACGTGCTCGCCGGCGGCACGGGCCTCGACACGTTGACAGGAGGGGCGGGGAACGACGCGTTCGTCTTCAATGTCCAGCTCATCGCCGCCAACCGCGACACGATCTCGGATTTCTCGAATGTCGGCCAGAACGACGTCTTCCATCTCGAGAATACCGGCGCGGGCCTCTTCAGCGGCCTCGCAAACGGCGCTCTCAATGCGGCCATGTTCCGCGCGAACGCGACCGGGACGGCGGGCGATGCCAACGATCGCATCATTTATAACACCACGACCGGCGCGCTCTTCTTCGACAGCAACGGCAACGTGGAGGGCGGGTTGGTCCAGTTCGCCACGCTTTCGACGAAGCCGGTGCTGACGGCGGCCGACTTCTTCGTCATCTGACGGCGCAGGGGTCTCGCGTCCGAGTGCGAGACCCCATGTCTTCACTTGGAGGCCGTCGTCGGCCGGCTCGAAATCTGTCCGACGACAACCTGCGCGCCGATATGGCGATGCGGCTTCGTCGTCGCGAAACTCGCGCGTTTCGCACACGGTCCTTTGGCGCATGTTCCGAACGCCGCGATGCGCGGCTCGCCTTGTCGCCACGCGATCTCGTGCGCGATCGTCGTTTGGGCGGACAACATCGTCGCAAGAACGGCCATCGATAATTTTCTGCTCTTCATCCGCGACATGCACACTTCTCCCCTATTCGAGCTTCAGGCGCGCCTGCTCGGGCGCGTGCTCTGGCATTGTCAGCGTGATGACGATCGTCGTGCCGGCTGTCGCGGTGAAGTCGCCAGTTCCCTTGAGGAAGCCGCCCGCGTCGGGCGCCAGCGCGACATCCACCTTCTTCCCGCCCGAGAGCACCGCTGCGTTCGCCTTCGCTCCCGAGACGTCCTCGGGCTTGCCGTCTTCGCCCGCGACGTAGACGGCGATTTCTCCGTCCTTCGCGACAATCTCCAGGTGATGATGCCCGCTTTCGACGACCGTGCCGCCGTGCGCGCTGACGTGTTCGTGCGGTGCGCCGTCGTGGTGGTGATCGTCCCCGGCCACGGCGGGCGAGGCATGGATGGCGACCGAAGCGAATATCGCCGCCAAGATGGACCGGTGCTGCTTCATGAGTGATCTCCTTAATTGCGGATCAGTAGGCTTCCGCGAGCGACTTTTCGCGCGCGACAGTGATCAGGCGCTCCAGCGGCCGGCGGCCGAGGAGCAGGAACAGAACCGGCGTCAGGAACGCATCGAGGATTGTCGCGGAGACAATGCCGCCGAAGATCGTGACGGCGACGGGGTGGAGGATCTCCTTGCCGGGCTCGGAGGCGCCGATAAGGAGCGGCACGAGCGCGATCGCGGCGGCGAGTGCCGTCATCAATACCGGCGTCAATCTCTCAAGGGAGCCGCGAATGATCATTTCCGGCCCGAATCGCTCGCCCTCGAATAGCACCAGATTGATATAGTGGCTTATCTTCAGGATGCCGTTCCTCGTGGCGATGCCGGCGAGCGTTACGAACCCGATGGCGCTCGCGACGGAGAAGGACTGTCCGGCGATCCAAAGGGCCGCAACAGCTCCGACGAGGGCCAGAGGCACGTTCCCCATGATGATGAGTGCGAGGATGCTCGACTGATAGCGCGAGTAGAGAACCAGGAAGATCAGGATCAGCGAAACGAGCGCCAGAAGCGCGATCAGCCGGGAGGCTTCCTCCTGGGCCTGGAACTGGCCTTCGAGGCTCGCAAAGTATCCCTGGGGCAGGGACGACCGCGCCAACTCGCTTCGAATGTCCTCGACGATGCGGGCGAGATCGGACCCGTCGGTATTGGCAAGGACCGCTATACGCCGGCGGCCGTTCTCGCGCAGGATCTGATTGGGGCCGTCGGTCTCGACGACGTCCGCGACCGAATTCAGCGGAATGCGTCCCGCAGGGCTCTCGATCAGGACCTCGCCCAGCGCACGGGTGCTGCGATCCCCGTCGCTGAGACGCAAAACGACGTCGAAGCGCTTCGACTGATCGACGATCTCCGAGACGACGCGGCCGTTCGAGAGCGTTTCGAGCGCTGCCGTTATGTCGTTCGGGTTGAGACCGTACTGCTTGGCCTTGTGGTAATCGACGCGGACCTGAAGCTGGGGGATGCGGACCTGCTTCTCAGTCTGCAAGTCTGTGATGCCGGGAACCGCTTTCAGCCGCTGCTCGAGATCGGCTGCGAGACCGCGCAGCGTGTCGTAGTCGTCGCCGTAGATCTTGAGGGCGATCCCAGCGCGGACGCCCGACAGCATGTGATCGAGACGGTGGGCGATCGGCTGGCCGACGGCAATGCTCGCCGGGAGAACGGAAAGGCGTCCGCGAATATCGGCCAGCACGTCCTCGCGGCTCCGCCGGGACGTCTCAAGATCGATGTCGAGTTCGGAGTTGTGGACGCCCTCGGCATGTTCGTCGAGTTCGGCGCGGCCCGTTCGGCGGCCGACTGAACGAACCTCGGGCACCTGGGCGACGATCGTTTCGGCGATGCGGCCGATCCGATCCGACTCCGCGAGGCTGATGCCTGGTTGCAGGATGACGCTGACCAGAACCGTGCCTTCGTTGAAGCTCGGCAGGAACGCGCGCGGAAGCAATGTGCCCGCGACCGCAGCGGCTGCGACGGCCGCGGCAGAAAGACCGCAGACGAAAGCCGGCCGTTCGAAACTCCATGCGAGCCCCCGCGCCTGGAGCCGCTTCAGGATGCGGACAAGTGCCGTCTCGTGCTCGCCGAGCCCCTTCATCGTTGGCAAGAGCCAATAGGATAGAACCGGCGTCAGCGTCATCGAGACCAGGAGGCTCGCCATAATCGAAACGATGAATGCGATGCCGAGCGGCGTCAGCAGGCGACCCTCGATGCCGGACAACGCGAACAACGGCAGAAAGACGAGCGCGATGATCGCGGTCGCATAGAGGATGCCGGTGCGCACTTCGATTGAGGCCGATGCGACGATATCCTCGAGCGAGCGCCGGTCGCGCCCGCCCGACGCGCGCCACTGGCCGAGGCGGCGGTGGATGTTTTCCACGTCCACGACCGCGTCGTCGACGAGCGCGCCGATCGCGATCGCGAGCCCCCCGAGTGTCATGGTGTTGATCGAGAGCCCGAGAAATTGGAAGACGATGACCGTTGTCAGGACCGAGACAGGGATCGCGACAAGCGAGATGATGGTCGTCTGCCAATTGAGCAGAAAGACGAAGAGTACGACTGCGACCACGAGCAGGGCCTCGACCAGTACGCGCTGAACGTTCTCGATCGACGTCTCGATAAAGGTCGCCTGACGGAATTGAATGTCGGTCACGCGCACGCCTGCGGGCATGACGCGCTGCAGTTCCGGCAGCATCTCTTCGATCCGATGCGTGATCGCGACCGTGTCTGCCGCCGGCTGCTTCTGGACTGCGAGGATCACGGCGGGCTTTCCATTGATGCCCGCTTCGCCGCGTTTCGTGCGTGCCGCAAAGTCCACCGTCGCGACCTGCGCGAGCGAGATGACCTGCCCGTTCCTGTAGGCAACGACGAGGTTCTTCAGGTCGTCGAGGCTCGTCGACCGGGCAATGTTGCGGATGAGATATTCGCGCGCCTTGATGTCGACGAAGCCGCCGCCGGTATTGCCGCCGAACTTCTGGATCGCGCGCTCGATCGCCTCGAAGCCGATGTCGAGACCTGCCATACGGCGGGGATCGGGAACGATACGGTACTGGCGGACCTCGCCGCCTATCGGAATCACCTGGGACACGCCCGGAACGGTCAGCAGTTGCGGGCGGATCGTGAAATCGGCGATCTCGCGCAGGCTCATGGGATCCGCGGTCTCGCTCGACATCGCGATCAGCATGATCTCGCCCATGATCGAGGAGATGGGACCCATCTGCGCCGCGACGCCGGGCGGCAACTGTTCGCGGACGAGTTGCAGACGCTCGGCGACCTCTTGGCGTGCGCGATAGATGTCCGTCGACCAGTCGAATTCCACGTAGACGATCGAGAGACCGACGCCTGAGACCGAGCGGACGCGCGAAACGCCCGGCATTCCGTTCATCGCCGTCTCGACCGGAAACGTTACGAGAAGCTCGACTTCCTCGGGAGCCAATCCGCCGGCTTCCGTCATGAGGGTCACGGTCGGGCGGTTCAAGTCGGGGAAAACATCCACGGGAAGCGTTCGCAGTGTCAGTGCGCCGTAGCCCATGAGGACGAGCGCGCCGATGAAGACGAACAGGCGGTTCGCGAGACTGCCGCGGACGATTGCATTGAACATGACGCCCTCGCCTCAGCGGACCTGGTTGATCAGTTCGGCACCGCGGACGACCACGCGCTCGCCGGGCTTTACTCCCGCGACCACGACGGTTCGTTCCGCGTCGAGCGGCACGGTTCGCACTTCGGCCGCCCGGAATGTTTCAGGCGTCTCCTTGATCCAGACGTAGAGGAGTCCGCTCGTGCCGCGGACGACGGCGACGTCAGGCAGAACGATGCCGCGGACCTCTTCGGCCGAGGCAACAAGCACCTTAACCGGCGCACCGATGGCTAAGCCCTCGTGGTGGTCGCCGACGCGGAACATGAATGGCCGCGCCTGCTGGCGCAGGGCCGGCGCGCGGCCGATATAGGTCAACTGAAGGGGGTGGTTCTCCGCGTCGCGTCCGTTCGCGGCGACGATGTCGCCCTCTGCATGAAGATCGGCGCCCGTGGCCTCGACCCAGAGCCGCGCGGGGTCGACGATCTCGAACAGGGTGTCGCGTGCCGAGACGACCTGCCCGGCGCGGACATTCGCCACCGCAATGATGCCATCGACCGGGGCCTTCAGCGCCATCAGTTCGATGTCTTTCGGCGCCAGGACGCGCTGCTGCTCCTGCAGCGCGGCAAGCTCGGCTTTCGTGTCGTCGATATCGCGCTGCGCGATGACATTCTGGATCCGCGTCAGGCGCGCGAGCTTCAACTCGGCAAGTTTCAGCTTGCCTTCCACCTCGGCGCGCAACTGCTGCATCGTTCCGAGATCGGCGACGGGGATGGTCGGCGAGAGTAGCGCCAGAACTTCGCCTGCCCTGACGCGTTGCCCGACGTAGGAAATGCCCCTGTCAGCCAATTCGATCTTGCCGTCCATGGGAGCCTGGACCTGGCCTTCCGCGGAGGGATCGGGAACGACGGTTCCCATCAGCTCGCGGGTGCGCTGGACTTTCTGATCTTCGGCGGGCTCGGTCCTCACTTCGAGGAGACGCTGCGTCGGCTTAGGAAGGAAGACGCGGCCGTCGGGCAGTTTTCGTGGTGCGTTCACGGCCGGTACGGCTGGCTTCGCGACATGATCGTCGTCGCCGTGGGCCAGAGCGCCGGTCGTTCCCGCTGAGCCGAGGACAAGGACTGCGCCCAGACCGGCGACGAGGATGAGCGCCGCGGCTTGGCCTGTCGCGCCGCCGGACCTGCGGTCTTGGTTGTCACGAGTTGTTCCGGCATCGCCGTTATGTGGCCCGGCAGCCGAGACACCTCTTTCGCCACGGCGCGGAATGAGGGCGAGGGCGACCAGGAAACCCGCCAAGAGCCCACAGGCCAGGAGCGCCCACGCCTCGGGGTGGCGGAACAGCACCAATAGATCGAACGACGATGTCGGTGCTTCGGCGGCGGGAGCCGGGATCGAAAGCGTCCCGTTCAACAGGTCGATGCTGTCGCCGGCCGTGACCGTGAACACGAGCGCCTTCGTGCCGGGCGTATCGAGCCAATCGGCGTCGAGCGCGTAGGTGCCGGGTGCGACGGACTTCGCGGTGACCGCGGCACCCTCGCCGCCCGAAACTTCGATCGTTGCACCTTCGATCGGCTCGTTGGTCGCCACGCGATCGAGATAGATGGTGAGCGTGTGGCCTTCCGCGACCGCGACCAGTTCGAAGTCCGTCCCGACGCTTTCGACGCGCGGGGCTGATGTCGCAGACACTGCCGGTGCGGCGCCGTGGTCGTCGCCGCCATGGGCTGTGGCCGGGCCTGCCCACGCTGGGGGCAGCACCAGGGCCAATACGAGAAGTGCAATGCGTAGCATGTTGAGCGCTCATTCGTGCCGAAAGGGACGCGAGCGCGGACCAGGAGTTATGTTCGGGGGCGCTTCAGGCGCCAAGGGTCCGCGCTGTCTCAGACACGCGGGCGCTCAAATGTTGTGTGGCGCCCGCGGATGAGGCGAGGGCGCGGGGCGGTCTCAAAAGGGGATACAAAAGCGTCCCGAGCGGGATCGAGCGGCCGCGATCGACAGACGCGTCGCGCGTGATGTCCCGCGGGCCGGGAGACGCGATCCGATCCAGCATGGCGGCCATGGAGGCACAGCACGTCGGAGGGCACTTGCAGCAGCCGTCGTGAGGCGCGTGATCGGCGTGACCGGAGCCCGGAGCTCCATGACCGGTAGCGAGCAAAGGCTGCCGGTCGCCGGCATCGGGGCATGGATTGATTTGCTCCGAGGCGCCCGCTGTCAGTTGGGCCACACCACGGGTCGAGCCGTGATCGTGAGCGGCCTTATCTTGATGGGCCGCATTGTAGTGGTGGTGGCCTGCGCCGCCCGGCATCTCGTCCGAGCCAACGACGGCAGACTTCTCGAGCGCGTGTTGGAGATGGACCTTCGTCGCGGCGAACGCCAAGGCATTGCCGCAGCTCAGCGCTGCGACCAAGACCATTGCCAGAACACGCGTCAGCGATCGACCCATGAATTTAGAGCCTCAGTTCGCGGTGGCCGTCAAGCCTCGGCCGGGACTGCCGATGGCTTAATCGCCAACATATTGAATTTGTGTCTAGATTTTATGTCGTCGATTTCGATGAAATAAAGGTCGAAATCCGGCGTTCTCCCTGCCGGGCGCAGGCGTTTGTCGCCCGCAAATTGCCCGCTGCAGGGGGCGAAAACACACGGATCGCGCCGTCAGGAGCGGTTTAGAGGCTCGGATACTCGTATTCGATAATTGAACAACGGAGATCGACAATGGTGACGCGGACCGGCAATAGCGGAAACAACCGACTTCTTGGCACGGACGATGCCGACTTTCTCTACGGTCTGGCAGGAAACGACACCCTGATCGGCGGGGCGGGTGGCGACTATCTCGAGGGCTCAGAAGGAAACGACACCCTCCGGGGCGAAGGTGGCGCCGACAGAATCTATGGCGGCAACGGGAACGACATCATCGACGCCGGCGGTGAGAATGATCTCGTCTATGCCGGTGCAGGGAACGACCTGGTCAACCTCGGGCAGGGCAACGACCGTGGCTTCGGCGGTGACGGCAACGATACGTTCTCAGCCGGACAGGGCGACGACAGCGTCGATGCCGGCAATGGCAATGACCGGGTCGACCTTTCGACGGGCAACGACGTCGGCCTCCTCGGGCTTGGCAACGATATCGCCTATGCGGGCGAAGGCAACGACACCGTCGCGGGTGGGGCCGGGAACGACGTGATCTACGGTCAGGAAGGCAACGACCGGCTCCGGGGCGAAGCGGGTGCTGACCGCATCGGCGGCGGGGAAGGCGACGACCGGATCGACGGCGGCACAGGTCTCGATACACTGACGGGAAGTACCGGCGCCGACACGTTCATCTTTCGCGAGTTTGCCAGCGGCGCGGACCGCATTACCGACTTCGTGCCCGATCAGAGCGACAAGATCGAAATCGCGCGATCGGCACTCGGCAACGCGATCCCACTCGGACAACTGGCCGATGTCGATTTCACGGCCCATGCCTCCAATGCGGCCACGACCAACAGCGCCGAGATCATCTACAATACATCCACCGGAAACCTTTACTTCGACGCCAATGGCACGGGCGCGGGCGGGCTTTCGCTGATCGCAGTCCTGACCACCCGGCCCTCGCTCGACTTCGATGACATCGCCATCATCGCGTGAGGCACTTCCACGTGCCTCCGGCGCGCACCACGTCAAGACCAGGGCCGTCGCCGGTCGAAACCGGGGCGGCCTTGGACTTTTCAAGCGTGCGGGACTTGACGGCAGCGGTCGCGCGGACCAAAGGACTTGACCGTTTCGGCGGACTATTTTTCGCGTTCCGCACCCGGGGAGCCCTGCCCTGACCGAGCCGCTCTATCTCCTCATCAACCTCGACCGATCGCCGGAACGGCTGGCGGAAACCGGCGCGCACCTTCGGGCGCACGGCATTTCGTTCGTCCGCGTGCCGGCGGTCGAGGGCAAGAACATCGGGCTGCCGATCCCGGGCATAGACCCGGACGTCTACCGGCGCAATCACGGCCGCACGATCCGCCCCGGTGAGGTCGGCTGCTACCTCTCGCACATGAAGGCTATGCGGACGTTCCTCGCGTCGTCACACGCCTTTTGCGTCATTCTCGAAGACGACGCGACGATCGCCAAGGGGGGCAAGGCGGCCATCGACGAACTCGTCGCGTGCCAACTCGCGGGTTTTGACATCGTGCGCCTGCAGTTGCGGCGCCGGGGGATCGGGGCGACGGTTGCGCGGCTTCCGTCGGGTCACCGGGTGCGCGTGATGGCGACACGCATGACGGGGTCGGTCGCCTACATTCTCACGCGCGCGGCCGCGAGCCGCTATCTCGCACGCCTCCTGCCGATCGTCGTTCCCTACGATCACGCCTTCGACCGGCCCGTGCATCTCGGTCTTAGCATCGGCTTCGTGGACCCAGCGCCCGTCATTCCCGCAAAATCCATTTCGACCATTGAGCCGCCGAAGCCCGACCGGCGGCGCATCGCCAAGGCGGACAAGGTCGGCGTTCTCGGCAAGATTCCCGTGCTCCGGTGGCGGTCGGAAACCGAACTGGCCCGCGCGTTCGCGGCATCGTCGGAAGCGCTCCGCCGCAATGTGCTCGGGCGCCGGACATCGGTTCTCGCGGAAGCGCCGCTACCGACCTTCGCGCCCGAGATCGAGGCGATCATTGCGCCCGTTGCGCTCGACCGATCGGCGTGAGGCGGCTTCTTTTCCGAAATCAAATGCCGGGCGCGTGGGCGACGGGCTTCGTTCCGAGGTAGGCGTCGAAGCAGGACGCGATGGTGCGCACGAAGGGCCGTCCGAGCGGGGTCACGACAAAGCCCTCGCTCGTGCGCTCGACGATGCCGTCGGCGTCGGCGGCGATGAGGTCGTCCGCGATGTCGCAGACCGGAGCGGCGGCGTCGCCGAACCGCTTCGTGAGGTCGGCCCGAGAAAACCGGTATTCACACATCAAGGTCTCGATGGCGGCGGCGCGTGCCGCGTCGTCGTTCGACAGGCGAAAGCCGCGCTCGGTTGCGAGATGGCCTGAAAGCACGCGACGTTCGTAGTCCGCAGTCGCGACAGCGTTCTGGACGTACCCTTGAGGCAGGCGGCCGATGCTCGACGCGCCCAATCCGATGAGGGCGGTCGCCGTGTCGGTCGTATAGCCCTGGAAGTTGCGCCGTAGCGGGGCCTGCGCAAGGCTATCCGTCTCGCGGGCGTAGTGATCAATGCCGATCGCTCTATAACCCGCGCGCTGGAGAAGGCGGGACAGTCGCTGTGACTGGGCATACCTTTCCTGAATGTCCGGGAGCGCCGCGGCGTCGATCAGGCGCTGATGCTTCAGACGCTGTGGCAAATGCGCGTATCCGAAGATGGCGATGCGATCGGGTTCGAGTTCCAGCACGCGCGCGAGCGTTTCTGTCACGCTCTTCCGGGATTGATGGGGCAGGCCATAGACGAGGTCGATGTTGATGGAGCTAACACCTGCCGCCCTAAAGCGCTCGACGACGGATCTCGTCGTCGCGAACGACTGCTCCCGGCCGATGGCGCGCTGGACTTCAGGATCGAAATCCTGGACGCCGAGCGAGACCCGATTGACTCCGATGGCCACAAAGGCGTCTACTTGATTGCCGTCGAGGCGGCGCGGGTCGATCTCGACCGCATGCTCACCGGCGGGTTCGATGGCGAAGCGCGCATGGAGCCGCGCTCCGATAGTGCTGATATCCTCGGCGGAGAGGACATTCGGCGAACCACCGCCCCAGTGGACGTGCCCGACGCGGGCGCCTGCTGGGAGGCAATCTGCAACGGCATCTATCTCGGCCAAGAGCGCATGGACGTATTGCGCGACCGGAGCGTAGGCGTGCGTGGCCTTCGTGTTGCAGCCACAGTAGTGGCAGAGATCCCGGCAATAGGGGACGTGCAGGTAAAGAGAGAGTGTGTCGGCCGGCGTCAACGCGGCGAGCCAATCGCGGTAAGCCGCTTCGCCGACCCCGGCCGAGAAGTGCGGCGCGGTCGGGTAGCTCGTGTAGCGGGGCACGGGTTCGGAGTACTTACGGACGATGTCGATCAGCATGGAGCGGTTCCGGATGTGCCGGGGTGGAGTCGGGGACGGTTCCTTTGATTGACACTCAATTGTGTCATGCACGCTTGACATCGGTCAATTCCGAAACACGACGCGGCGCCTCGTCCCAGCGTCGTACGGCGGAATTCCGTCGGGAGCCGGCCCGCATACAGATTTCCGTCGGTCGAGGGATCGGCGGGACAAAATGTGCTAGTCTCGTCAGCGCGTTCCTCTTCAAGTGAACAGGAGGCGACCCCATGGCCCGTCTTGCATGCGAGACCTGCGCCGTTCGGAGCAAGGCCATATGCAGCGAACTCACCCGCGATGAATTGACGAAGATCAACGCCATCGCCCATTTCCGCGCGGTCCCCGCCGGGGAAGTGCTGTTCGCGGACGACGAGCCGCCGCCCTATTTCGCGAGCATCCTTTCGGGCGTCGTCAAACTCACGAAGAGCCTGCCCGACGGCCGGCAGCAGATCGTCGGACTGCTGTTCCCGTCCCAGTTCCTCGGCAAGACCATCACAGGGCGTGCCTCCTATTCCGCGGAAGCGGCCACCAACGCGCGGCTCTGCACGTTCAACCGCGATCAGTTCAACGGCATTCTCAGGGCGCACCCCTCGCTCGAGAAGCGCATGTTCGAGCACACGCTGGACGAACTCGACTCGGCACGGGAATGGATGCTGCTCCTTGGGCGGAAGACGGCGGCGGAAAAGGTCGCGTCCCTGCTCGTGCTCATCGCCAGGCACAGCCGCCAACTCGGCTGCGGCGATCCCGAGCATCCCGATCGCGTCAGGTTCGAGTTGCCGCTCTCGCGGAGCGAGATTGCAGACTACCTCGGCCTCACGATCGAGACGGTCAGCCGGCAGCTCAGCCGTTTCAAAGCGAAAAACCTCATCAGCCTCGAAGGCCCGCGGGTCGTCGTCGTGCCGAGCCTCGAGCGGCTCGCCGGTGAGGCCGAGACGGACGAAGCCTGCGTCTGACGCCGGTTACCGGCCGTTCATCCCTCTCCCGGATTGCACAGGCGGCGCGTCGGTTCGATCGAACGTCGTGCGACATTGCGTCTGCGACGGAATTGTCGTTCGCGGCACGCCCACCAGTCAACGCGCGCGAACGGCTTGTTTTCATGCCTGCCGAAGGCCGCGCTCACCGCTTTCACCCCTGTGGCCCGGTGAGGCGCGCTCGCCGACGTTGACCTAGATCAACGCGAACACCTCACGCTGCCCCAAAGGTTTCCCTGCGCCCTTCCGCGCTTCCACCAAGGGAAACTTCCTCATGACAGACACAAAGGTCGAACGGTCGGCGTTCGGCAGCGTGTTGGCGGCTCTCGCATCGCTTGCCGTCGCCATCACCGGTGCGCTTGTCGCCCTCAGCACCTCTGATCCCGTGATGGCCTTTCACGGCTGGATCTTCGCAGCGGCCGGGGCTGTCGCAACGATCGTCGTCGTCCGCGCGCTCGGGCAGAGCGACAGTATCGAAGACGTCAACGGGTACATGGACGGCCCGATCAAGGTCGCCGTCATCGCGGCCGTGTTCTGGGGCATCGCGGGCTTTCTCGTCGGCGACATCATCGCCTGGCAGCTGGCCTTTCCGGCGCTCAATCTCGATCTGCCGTGGACGAGCTTCGGGCGACTTCGTCCGCTTCATACCTCGGCCGTCATCTTCGCGTTCGGCGGCAACGTTCTGCTCGGAACTTCGCTCTATGTCGTGCAGCGGACGTGCCATGCGCGGCTGCCGGGCCGGTGGGCGCCGTGGTTCGTGGTCTGGGGCTTCAACCTGCTCATCGTCATCGCGGGCACGGGCTACATTCTCGGCGTCACGAGCGGCAAGGAATACGCCGAACCCGAATGGTACGCGGATCTCTGGCTCACGATCGTCTGGGTCGTCTATCTGCTCGTCTTCCTCGGCACGATCTGGAAGCGCCGCGAGCCCCACATCTACGTCGCGAACTGGTTCTACCTCGCCTTCATCGTGACCGTGGCGATGCTGCACATCGTCAACAACCTCGCGATCCCCGTTTCCTGGACCGGCACCAAGAGCTACAGCCTCTTCTCGGGCGTTCAGGATGCGATGACGCAATGGTGGTACGGCCACAACGCGGTCGGGTTCTTCCTCACCGCCGGCTTTCTCGGGATCATGTACTACTTCATCCCGAAGCGCGTGGAGCGGCCCGTCTACTCCTACCGCCTGTCGATCGTGCACTTCTGGACGCTCATCTTCCTCTACATCTGGGCCGGTCCCCATCATCTCCATTACACCGCCTTGCCCGATTGGGCGCAGACGCTCGGCATGACGTTCTCGATCATGCTCTGGATGCCGTCGTGGGGCGGGATGATCAACGGCCTCATGACGCTCTCGGGCGCGTGGGACAAGCTGCGCACCGATCCTGTCGTTCGCCTCCTGGTCGTCTCGGTCGCCTTCTACGGCATGTCGACGTTCGAAGGACCGGTCATGAGCATCAAGGCCGTCAACCAGCTCTCGCATTACACGGACTGGACGATCGGACACGTGCACTCCGGCGCGCTCGGATGGGTCGCGATGGTGTCGTTCGGCGCGATCTACTGCCTCGTGCCGTGGCTCTGGAAGCGCAAGGCGCTCTATTCGCTCCGGCTGGTCGAGTGGCACTTCTGGATCTCGACGATCGGCATCCTTCTCTACATCACGGCGATGTGGGTGTCGGGCATCATGCAGGGGCTCATGTGGCGGGCCTACGACAAGCTCGGCTTCCTTTCCTACTCGTTCGTCGAGACCGTGGAAGCTATGCATCCCTATTACATCGTGCGCAGCGTCGGCGGACTACTGTTCGTCATCGGCTCGCTCATCATGGCCTACAACATCATCCGCACCATCCGGGGCGACGAGCCGGTCGACGCGGCCGAGCAGCCGCGCGTGGCGGCCGCTCCCGAGCTTCGACTTCAGGCGGCGGAATAAGGAGGATCGATCATGGACCACGGTGTACTCGAACGAAACTCGATCCTCCTGCTCGTCTGCTCGCTCATCGTCGTGTCGATCGGCGGCCTCGTGCAGATCGCGCCCCTGTTCTGGGTCGAAAGCACGATCGAGAAGGTGCAGGGCATGCGGCCCTATACGCCTCTCGAACAGGCCGGACGCGACATCTACGTGCGGGAAGGATGCTACGTCTGCCACAGCCAGATGATCCGCACGTTGCGCGACGAGGTCGAGCGCTACGGCCATTACAGCCTCGCGGCCGAAAGCATGTACGACCATCCGTTCCAGTGGGGCTCGAAGCGCACGGGGCCCGATCTCGCGCGCGTCGGCGGAAAATACTCCGACCAATGGCACGTGGAGCACTTCAAGAACCCTCGCGCGGTCGTGCCCGAGAGCATCATGCCGGCCTATCCCTGGCTGGCCGAGCGTCCGCTCGACCCCAAGGGCGTGGCGGACAACCTCAAGGCCCTGAAGATCGCCGGCGTGCCCTACAGCGACGCCATGATCGCGTCGGCTGCGGCGGATTTCGAAGCGCAAGTGAAGCCTGACAGCAAAGAGGCCAAGGCGCTGCTCGAACGGTATCCCAAGGCGAAGATCGGCGATTTCGACGGCAATCCGGATGCCGTCACCGAACTCGATGCGCTCGTCGCCTACCTCCAGATGCTCGGGACGCTCGTCGACTTCGCGTCGTTCGATGCGTCGGGCCCCAATCTTCGATAGGAGCCCCGAAAGCCATGTCCATCTCTTACGAAACGATCGCAACAGTGAGCCAGACCGGCTCGCTCCTCATCTTCGTCGCGCTCTTCGTCGCCGTCCTCGCCTATGCGCTCTGGCCGGCCAATCGGGAACGCTTTCATAGGGCTTCGACCGAGGCTCTCGATCTCGGGCAGGACCCCTTCGACACTGGATCCAAGCGCGGAGACATTCGATGAGCGCTGAACGGCATATCGACGATGTAACGGGCATCGAGACCACAGGGCACGTGTGGGACGAGGACCTGCGCGAACTCAACAAGCCGCTGCCGAAGTGGTGGCTCTATACGTTCTATGCGTGCATCGTCTGGGCCATCGGCTACTGGGTGCTGTACCCCGCGTTTCCGCTCTCGAACGACTACACGCGCGGCATCCTCGGGTATTCCCAGCGCGCTGTCGTCTCGGCCGACGTCGCAGCCGGAAAGGCTGCGCAGTCCGAGATGCGCGCGCTGCTCGACAAGACACCGCTCGAGGATGTCGCGAAGAACGCCGACTTGAAGCGCTTCGCGACGGTCGGCGGCGCGGCCGCATTCGCCACCAACTGCGCGCCCTGCCACGGCCGCGGCGCGCAGGGGTTTGCGGGCTATCCCAATCTCAACGACGACGACTGGCTCTGGGGCGGCAAGATCTCGGACGTGCAGTTCACGATCCTCCACGGCATCCGGCAGGGTACGGCCGACTCGCGCGCGATGGACATGCCGCGGTTCGGGATAGACGGCGCGCTCACGCCCGAACAGATCGCCGACGCGGCCGAATTCGTGCAGTCGCTCTCGGGCCATTCCACGGACAAGGACGCGGCCGCTCGCGGGCAGACGATTTTCGCGGAACAGTGCGCCGCATGTCATGGCGAAACGGGCAAGGGCAATCAGGAGATGGGTGCGCCCAATCTCTCGGATGCGATCTGGCTCTACGGCGGCGAGAAGGCGGCGATCATGGAGAGCATCCGGACCGGCCGGGGCGGGAAAATGCCCGCCTGGGGCGCGCGTCTCGATCCCACGACCATCAAGTCGCTCGCGGTCTACGTGCATGGCCTCGGCGGCGGCGTGAAGTAGGTCGAAGGGGCGCCGCGGAAAGTTCGCTCCGCGGCGCCGCGAACATGGGCGGCACACGGCACGAGCTCAGGCGGCAGAGTTGCGGATTTTCCGATCGACATTGGACACGGTGCCATGCAGCACACCAAGCCTTCCGATTTCATCATCCGGGACGAACCGGAGCGGCACGACGCGGAGGCGGTCAATCGTGCCGACCAACGGCTCTATGCCGAGCGAAAGTGGGTTTATCCCAAGCTGACGCACGGGTTCTACCGGGGCCTCAAGTGGGCGCTGCTCGTCGTCTGTCTCGGCATCTACTACTTGGTGCCGTGGATCCGGTGGGATCGCGGGCCGGAGCTTCCGAACCAGGCCGTGCTCCTCGACATGACGCACAATCGCTTCTTTATGTTCGAGCTCGAGATCTGGCCGCAGGAGTTCTATTTCGTGACCGGCCTTCTCGTGTTGGCCGCGCTCGCGCTCTTTCTCGTGACGTCGCTCTTCGGCCGGGTGTGGTGCGGCTACTTCTGTCCGCAGACCGTCTGGACGGACCTCATGGTCGCGGTCGAACGGTTCTGGCAGGGCGATCGCAACGCGCGCATCCGCCTCGACAAGGAACCCTGGACCCTCAAGAAGGTGTTCCAGAAGACCATGACGCACCTGTCGTTCCTGTTCATCTCCGCGGCCACGGGTGGCGCATTCGTCTACTACTTCACCGACGCGCCGACGCTCTTCTGGCAATTCATGACGTTGTCTGCGCCGCAAGAAGCCTACGTGTTTGCGGGCCTCTTCACGGCGACAACCTACATTCTCGGCGGCATCGCGCGTGAACAGGTCTGCATCTACATGTGCCCCTGGCCTCGCATCCAGGGCGCGATGATCGACAAGAACAGCTTTCTCGTCGCTTACAAGACCGAGCGCGGCGAGCCGCGCGGCGCGTTCCGCAAGGGCACGAGCTGGGAAGGACGCGGCGACTGTATCGACTGCAAGGCCTGCGTGGCTGTCTGCCCCATGGGCATCGACATCCGGGACGGTTCGCAGCTCGAATGCATCCAATGCGCGCTCTGCGTCGACGCCTGCAACGATGTCATGGCGAAGATCGGGCGTCCCCAGGGCCTCGTCGCCTACGACACCATTGCGCGCGGTGAAGCCGTGGCTGCACTCGTCAAGTCCGGACAAGCGACCGAGTGCGAGGCCGGATGCGCGTGCTCGACGGCGGTTGCTGAGAACAAGGTTCATCTCCTGCGCCCGCGCACGCTCCTCTATCTTGGTCTCATCGCGATCGTCGGGGGGATCATGCTCGCCGCGATCTCGAACCGATCTCTGGTCGAGGCAAACGTCATTCCCGACCGAAATCCATTCTTCGTGAAGCTCGCCAACGGCGACATCCGGAATGGCTACACGCTCAAGGTGCTGAACAAGCTGCACGAGCCGCGCCGCTATGGAATATCGATCGAGGGTCTGCCGTCGGCGAAGCTCACACTTGCTGATATTGCGGACGGCGCCCCGCCGCAAATCCTGGTCCCGACCGACGTCCTGCAGGAATTCCGGCTGTTCGTGTCGGTGCCGGAAGCCGCCGTCGCGTCCCTCGGATCGACGCATGCGCCATTCGTCTTCATCGTTCGTGATCTGGCGGACAGCCGCACGGCCCGCCGGGCCACGACATTCCGGAGCGCCCAATGACCTCTCGCTTCGCAAACGACATGCACGGAACGACGCCGACGCGAACGGCCGGAGAGATCCAGGGCTGGCACGTCCTTACCGCGCTCCTCGCGTTTTTCGGAACGATCGTCGCCGTCAATGCGATCTTCATCGTGACCGCAATCGAGACCAACACGGGCCTCGTCGCCGTGGAACCCTATCGCAAGGGGCTTCATTACAACGATCGGATCGCCTTCGATGCCCGACAGAGCGCGCTCGGCTGGCGGCACGCAATGACACTCGATCCGACGTCCGGCAATCTAACGCTTTCCGTCGATGA
This sequence comes from Hyphomicrobium sp., assembly GCA_033765145.1. Lineage (GTDB taxonomy): Bacteria > Pseudomonadota > Alphaproteobacteria > Rhizobiales > Hyphomicrobiaceae > JAGVSR01. The sequence goes on from JANRIH010000034.1 coordinate 18,031, forward strand.
CAAAGCCGGCACTCCGAAATCCGGGCTTGCCGTCACCGGGACGATCGGACGCCCGGCCACGAACGCCGAAGACCAGGCGCTCAGCTTCTCCGAAGTCTCTCCGGGACAGTACGTCGCCGCGATCCGCGCGCTCGAACCCGGCGGCTATATCACAATGATCGAAGTTGCGCCGTCGGCGGCCGAAGATCAGAAGCCCGTGTTCCGGGTGAAGGAGCGGCTATGGGTGAAGCCCTAAAGCGCGTCACGTCAACGCCCACCGACGCGGCGACCAACGATGCCGGCCCGGCCATCGACACGGTCGTGCTCGCGGTTCCCTCGATGCACTGCGGGCTCTGCATCGCCCATGTCGAACGGTCGCTCCAGGAGCTTCCCGGGGTCCTCGACGCACGCGCCAATCTCTCGACGCGGCGCGTCCGCATCACATACGAGCGGGGCCGGGTCGAGCCCGACGATTTCAAGACGGCGCTCGATAAGCGCGGCTTCGAGACGACGGAACTCGGGGACGCCAGCGAGCCGGCGCACGCGGCCGAAGCGCGTGACCTTCTCCAGAGGCTCGCCGTCGCTGGCTTCGCGGCGATGAACGTGATGCTGTTGTCGGTGTCGGTGTGGTCCGGCGGCGCGAGCGGCGACATGGACCACGCCATGAGAACACTCTTCCACTGGCTTTCGGCGGGCATCGCGCTCCCCGCCGTCGCCTACGCGGGACAGCCGTTCTTCCGCTCGGCAGCGCGCGGGCTCCGGGCGCGGCAGCTCAACATGGACGTGCCGATCTCGCTCGGGGTCATCCTGGCTACGGGCATGAGCCTCATCCAGACGATCCGCGGCCAGGAGCACGTCTTCTTCGATGCCGCGGTGATGCTGCTCGCGTTCCTCCTGCTCGGCCGGTACCTCGATCAGACGATGCGGACGCGTGCGGCCGGCGCCGCCGCCAATCTCCTGCGCGTGCGCGCGCCGACCGCCACCTTGATCGCGTTGGACGGAACGACGACGCGCGTCCCTGTCGAAGCGCTCGGCGCCGGCCAATGCGTGATCGTCGCGGCCGGTGAACGGCAGCCGGCGGACGGAATCGTCGTCAGTGGAACGAGTGCCGCCGACGAAAGCGTGCTCACGGGCGAGACCCTGCCGCGAACGCTGACACCCGGCACGGCCGTTCATGCCGGCACGATCAATCTTCTGGCGCCGCTCACCGTTCGGGTCACGGCACCGCATGACAAGTCGCTGATCGCCGAGATCGCCCAACTCATGACTGCCGCGGAGCAGCATCGGGGACACTACGTCCGCCTCGCCGACCGGGCCGCCAAACTCTATGCGCCCGCCGTGCACGTTCTGGGCTTCCTCACGCTCTCGGGCTGGCTTCTCGCCGGGCAGGGGTGGGAACAGGCTCTCCTTGCCGCCATCGCTGTTCTCATCATCACGTGCCCCTGCGCGCTCGCGCTGGCCGTTCCCGCGGTTCAGGTTGCAGCGTCGAGCCGGCTCTTCGAGAACGGGGTTCTCGTCAAGGCGCCCGATGGTCTGGAGCGTCTGGCCGAGATCGACACCGTCGTTTTCGACAAAACCGGCACGTTGACGATGGGCGAACCCCAACTCGTCAATTCCGGTGAGATCAGCGATGACGATCTTGCGCTTGCCGCGTCGCTCGCCCAGCAGAGCCGGCATCCCTACTCGCGCGCGATCGTCGCTGCCGCGAAAGCGCGCGGACTTAGCGTTCCCGCTCGTCACCGCGTCGTCGAACAACCCGGTCTCGGGCTTGAAGATATCCATGACGAGAGGCGCGTGCGCCTTGGGTCCCGTGCCTGGACCGGCGGGCCGGATTCGAGCGCCGCGGGACAAGACACCGCTGTCTGGCTCGCCGAAGGCGATCGGCGTCCGGTCCTCTTCCGGTTCGAAGACGCGCTTCGTCCTGACGCGCGCGAGACCGTCGCGCGGCTCAGGCAAGCAGGCTTCGCCGTCGAACTCCTTTCGGGTGACCGGGAGGAGGCCGTAGCGCGCGCCGCGGACGCGACGGGCATACGGGCGGCCTACTCCGCGCGGGATCCGGCACAGAAGATCGCGCATCTCGAAGATCTGAAATCGGCTGGCCGGAAGGCTCTCATGGTCGGCGATGGCCTCAACGACGCCCCCGCGCTCGCCGCGGCCCACGCCTCGCTTTCGCCCGCGACAGCGGCGGACATCAGCCAGACGGCGTCCGACGCGGTTTTCCAGACGCGATCCGTCGCGGCCGTCACCGATCTTCTTGCGACGTCGCGGGCCGCCCAGCGCCTCGCCGTCCAAAATTTCTGGATCGCCATCGTCTACAATCTTCTGTTCGTCCCGCTCGCCATGGCCGGTCTCGTCACGCCTCTCATCGCAGCGCTCGCCATGTCGTTTTCCTCCATCACCGTCGTCGCCAATGCACTGAGACTGAAGAAGCGAAACCTGAGGCTCGAAAAATGACGTCTCTCGCCTGGCTCATTCCCGCGGCGCTGTTTCTCGGCGGTCTCGGGCTCGCGGCCTTCATGTGGTCGCTCAAGTCGCGGCAGTTCGAGGATCTGGACGGCGCGGCATGGCGCGCTCTCGACGATGCGCCGCCGAGAGAAAGGTCAACCGTCCGCGCCGCCGATCGGACGTCATGAGGAGACTATCCCGTGCCGTTCCATGACGCATCGATCGTCGTTGGCGTCTTCTTCGCGGGTGCCTCGCTCGGGCTCGCGAGTGCGCTCCACTGCGCGGCGATGTGCGGGTGCATCGGCGCGGCACTGCTCTTGGGCTTCGATCCCACCAGGCGGCGCTCGCGCCTTTCGCTCCTCATGGAAATGCAGGCCGGCCGCGTCGCCACCTACGTCGCCCTCGGTGCTCTGGTCGGCCTCGTCGGGTCCGCTGGCTATGCCTGGGTCGCGCCGGCCGATCATTTCCGCGTCATTCGGACGGCGGCGGCCGTTTCCATCGTCGCCGTCGGGCTCTGGACCGCGGGGTTGCTGCCGATCCCCGAACGGGCGACGGTGGTCGCGCGCGCGCTTCTGCCCGTTTTCAACCGGTGGACGACCTCGCCCGCGCGCGCGCATTCGATCGCACCCTTCGGTGCCGGACTTCTCTGGGGTGCCAATCCTTGCCCGATGGTGCTCGCCGCTCTCTTCAGCGCCGCACTCACGGGAACGGCCGGATACGGCGCACTCCTGATGGCCGGCTTCGGGCTCGGCACGGTTCCCGCAGTGGTGGGTTCGGCGATGGGACTTTCGAGACTCAGTTGCTTCCGCGGCGGCGTTTGGGGCCCCGTCGCCGGACTCACGATTTCCGGGGCGGGCGTGCTCGCCGCGTTCGGCGGGTGGGACCGCATTTCGGCCTATTGCGTCGGACTTTGAGGCTCCAAGGCCGCGCGCGACATGGAGCACGCGCGGCTGGCATCGCGTCGGCCCAGGCGGTAGATAGGGACGATGCTCGATGCCCGATCCCAAACCGCGCTCTCGTTCCCAGCCCATCTTCGGCGCCCCGTCGTGGTCGCGCTCTCCGCGATAGCGCTTCTCGGGCTTGCGGCAGTTGCCGGCCTCGACGTGACCAGCGTGCTGATGCTGGCACTCGCCGGGGCTGTCGGAGGCGGCGTCGGCTGGATGGCATCACAGGGGCGGATCGAGGCTACCACCGCCCAAGGACGGGACGAGCGGGCGCGCACGCCGACCGCTGAACTCGTGCTCCTGATCCGGGCGCTCGAAGTCGCGGCGCTCGCCATCGACGGCGCCCGCCGCGTTCGCGCCCACAACAAACTCGCCCGGGAACTCTTTCCCAATCTCGCCGAGGGTCAGCCGCTCGCGCTCGTCAGTCGCAATCCGGAACTCACCCGCGCGCTCGAGCGCGCCATCGCCACCGGCCGCCCGCAGACGGCCGAAATGGTCGAGCGCCTTCCGTTCGGCCGGCGTCTCCTCGTCACCATTTCGCCGCTCATCGACGCCGCGCCCGATGCACCCGACGCGCCCAACGCGCGATCCCTTCTGATCCAGTTTCGCGACATCGGCGAGCAGGATCGCTTGGCGCAGATGCGCACGGACTTCATCGCCAATGCCAGCCACGAACTCAGAACGCCGCTCGCCTCGATCAAGGGATTTATCGAGACGCTGCAAGGTCCAGCCCGCGCCGATGACGCAGCACGGCTCCGATTTCTCGGAATCATGGAGGCGCAGGCGGGCCGCATGAACCGCATCCTCGACGATCTCCTGTCGTTGAGCCGGATCGAAATGCGCGCGCACCTGAGGCCGGAGACGCCGGTCGAGATCGTCGAGACGGTGCGGGATTCGCTGCGCGGTCTCGAGCCGCTCGCGCGCGAGGCGCAGATCACGCTCAAGCTCTTTCCGAACGATGGGCCGCGGTGGGTCCAGGGAGACCGTGACGAACTCGAGCAGGTGTTCCAGAACCTCGTCCACAACGCCATCAAGTACGGCCGCGCGGGCGGGCGCGTGGAGATCGCGGTTCTCGACCGAAACGACCCGGTCAACGGGCACAGAATGGTCGAAGTCCAGGTCGCGGACGACGGGCCGGGGATCGCCAACGAGCATCTTCCTCGGCTCACGGAGCGCTTCTATCGCGTCGACACCGCACGGAGCCGGGAACGCGGGGGAACTGGGCTCGGGCTTGCCATCGTTAAGCATATCCTCAACCGCCACCGCGGAGACCTCGAGATCAGTTCGGAGGTCGGACGTGGATCGACATTTGCCGTAATGCTCGACGTCATTCCCGCACCGGAACCCCATCGAGAGGACGCCGACGAGATTGCCGTCACCGAACCGTCGCAATAATTTTTTTTCTCGATGTCACAGATACTTATACTGTCATAAAACCTAAGCCTCCGGTCGTTAGAAGTGGCGTTGCGCGCAAGAGGGCATGCGGGACGCCGCGGCCACCCCAGGCAACAGGAGTTTACCTTATGAAGAAGGCAGCGTTTCTCGCGATCTCTATCGCGAGCGGCCTCGCAGTCGCTACGGCCGCCGAGGCGCGTGACCAGATCCGCATCGTCGGTTCGTCCACGGTCTATCCGTTCACGACGGCGGTTGCGGAGCAGTTTGGCAAGTCGTCCGGCATGAAGACGCCGGTCGTCGAGTCGACCGGCACGGGCGGCGGCATGAAGATCTTCTGCGAAGGCGTCGGCGTCGACAAGGCCGACGGCACCAACGCGTCGCGCCGCATGAAGAAGAGCGAATTCGAGCTTTGCGACAAGAACGGCGTCAAGGACATTATCGAGCTGACCGTCGGCTTCGACGGCCTGACGATCGCCCAGTCGAAAGACGGTGCTGCCATCGCTCTGACCCGCAAGCAGGTCTTCCAGGCTCTTGCCGAGAAAGTTCCGAACGATAAGGGCGAACTGGTCGACAACCCCTACAAGAACTGGTCGGACATCGACGCCTCGCTGCCGAACATCAAGATCGAGGTCCTGGGTCCGCCGCCGACCTCGGGAACCCGCGACTCGTTCCACGAACTCTTCATGGAGAAGGGCGCGGAAGAGTTCGACGTCCTCAAGGCCATGAAGAAGGACGACGAAGCCAACAAGACGAAGAACTTCGATAAGGTCTGGAAGTCGATCCGCAAGGACGGCGCCTACGTCGAAGCTGGCGAGAACGACAACGTGATCGTCCAGAAGCTCGAAGCCAACAAGAACGCCTTCGGCATCTTCGGCTACTCGTTCCTCGAAGAAAACGCCGACAAGTTGAAGGGCGTTGCGATCGAAGGCGCTGAGCCGACCTACGAAAACATCTCGGGCGGCAAGTACAAGGGCGCCCGCAAGCTCTACGTCTACTTCAAGAAGGCGCACATCGGGGTCATTCCCGGCGTCGACAAGCTCATCGCTGAGTACACCTCGGAGAAGGCGCTCGGTGCGGACGGCTACCTGACGGACAAGGGTCTCGTCGCGCTGCCGAAGGACGCGTTCGAGAAGTCGGCCAAGGCTGCGGCTGAGGGCGCGACGCTCAAGGCGGACGAGTTGAAGTAAGATCTCGGGCGCGGCCGCGGGGAACCCTCCGCGGCCGCGCATGTCTGCCACGGGACTTTTTTGTCAGAGCCGGCGTTTGTTCAGCAGGCGGCCGCTCATCTAACCTGTTCGGCGCGCCGAATGGCGTGTGTTAAAGACCGATTTCGGGTCGGTTGCATCGCCCCTCGCCGGGCAAACGGAAAGTGGGCCCGCCATGGCCGGTTGGTATCTCAGCCTCACGCTCCTCCTGGTCGTGTCGGCGTTCTTCGCCGCGAGCAGTCGGGCGCGATCGGTGGCAGGCGGCAATTTCGCTGCCATGCACTCGCTGCCCAGCTATCACGGGCTCTATACCGCGACGATCGTCGTGGTGCCGATGCTGATCATCCTGGTTGCCGGTTCGATCGTCGTCGGGCAACTGGCGAACTACGCGGCCTATGGACGACTTCCGGCCGACGTCGTCGGCGATCACCTGAAGCTCGGCGCGGCGATGCGCGAGGTCATGGGTCTCGCCGCCGGCCAGAAGATGGGCGAGCCATCTCCTGAAGTTCTCGCGGCTTCCGAATCGTATGCCAGCACTCTGTCGCTGGCCAATTGGATTATGCTCGGCATCGGCGGTCTCGTCGGGCTCCTGGCGCTCTTTGCGGGCGTCTCGAGCGTCAGCATGAATTTCCGCGCGCGGAACGCCTTCGAGCGCATCGTCACCGGCATCCTACTCGTCTGCGCGACGATCGCCGTGCTGACGACGATCGGCATCGTGTTCTCGGTCGTCGGCGAAACGTATCGCTTCTTCTTCGATCCGGCCATCAAGGGCAAGCCGGGAGTCTTCGACTTCCTGTTCGGTACGCAGTGGAACCCCCAGGCCGCGATGCGCGAGGACCAGGGCGAGATTTCGACCGCCTACGGCTTCCTGCCGCTGCTCGCCGGCACGCTCCTCATCACGACGATCGCGATCCTCGTGGCGGGCCCGCTCGGCCTCTTTTCGGCGATTTACCTGGCAGAGTACGCGAGCCCGCGCACGCGGGCCGTCGCCAAGCCTATCCTGGAAATTCTGGCTGGCATCCCGACTGTCGTGCTCGGCTTCTTCGCCGCTCTGACAGTTGCGCCGCTCATCCGCGGTTGGGGCGAGAGCGTCGGGCTCGACATCGCGTCTGAAAGCGCGCTCGCCGCCGGCGTCGTGATGGGCATGATGATCATTCCCTTCATCTCGTCGCTCTCGGACGACGTCATCAACGCGGTTCCACAGTCACTCCGCGACGGCGCCTATGCGATGGGTGCGACCAAGTCGGAGACGATCCGACAGGTCGTGCTGCCGGCCGCGCTGCCGGGCATCGTCTCGGCGTTCATGCTCGCCATCAGCCGCGCCATCGGCGAGACGATGATCGTCGTCATGGCCGCGGGACTTGCCGCAAATCTCACCTTCAACCCGCTCGACGCGGTGACGACCATCACCGTCCAGATCAAGACGATCCTCGTCGGCGATCAGGAATTCGACAGCGCCAAGACGCTCGCCGCCTTCGCGCTCGGGTTCGTCCTCTTCTTCGTGACGCTCGTCCTCAACTTCATCGCCCTCAAGGTGGTGCAGAAATATCGAGAGCAATATGACTGATCTCACCGCTCAAGGCGGCTCAGCCGAGTTGCCGCGCGTCGACTTCTCGGGTGCCGAAGCTCAGGCGCGTGTCCGCGCGCGATATCGAGCCGAGGCCCGCTTCCGCGCTTACGGCATTCTCGCGCTCGCGGTTACGACGGCGTTCCTCGTGCTGCTGTTGGCATCGGTCGTCGGCAACGGCATTCCGGGCTTCTTCGCCCACGGCTTTACGACCGAGGTCGTCGTCGACAGGGCTAAAATCGACCCCGAGGGCAAGGGTGACGCGGATACGTTGCGCGCCGGCGACTATACGGCGATCGCGCGTGCAGCACTCGCCGACGCCGTGCCCGGAATAGAAAGCCGGCAGCTCAAGAAGGAGCTTAACAGCCTGTTGAGTTCGGGCGCTGGCGATGCGCTTCGAGAAGCCGTTGTCGCCGACCCTTCCCTTGTCGGGCAGAAGATCCCGGCGCGGTTCAAGTTCTCGGACGAGGCCGACATCTATCTGAAAGGCACCGGCACAACCGTCAGGTCCATCACCGAGACGCGCGGAATCGCGACCCCGAGCGCCACCAAAGACGACGTGACGATCCTCGTCGCGGCGAACGCGTTCGCTGATGATGTCGCCGAGATCAAAGCGGAGCTTAAAGCTCGCGCCGATGCCTTGACCGCGCTCGCTGATAATCGTGCCGCGCGCGGAGCGACGCCTGAAAGCCTGAGCGAGCTTCGCGGCGAAGCCACGGCTCTCATGGCGCGCTACACTGCCAGTGCCACCGAGGAAACGCTCGACAGCAAGACGGCAAGCCGCCTGATCGCCATCAACGGCGGTGTCGTCAAGGCTGAAAAAATCACCCCGACGTCCATCGTGGGCAAAGCGATCATCCCCCTGCAGTCCACGGCGGATGCCGCACCCGGAACTTGGCAGATCATCGTCTACGAGACGCCGGAGGCCGACCGCAACATCAACGACCGGCAAGTCACGTTCCTCGAGCGCTTGAAGGCCAAGGGCCAGGTCGAGAACTACTTCGATCTTAATTTCTTCACGTCCGGCGACAGTCGCGAGCCCGAACTTGCCGGCATTCAAGGTGCGCTCGTCGGCTCCATCCTGACTCTGCTCGTGACGATCGGGCTCTGTCTCCCGATTGGCGTTCTCGCGGCGGTCTATCTTGAAGAGTTCGCGCCGAAGAACTGGCTGACTGAGATCATCGAGATCAACATCAACAACCTCGCCGCGGTGCCGTCGATCGTGTTCGGTCTGCTTGGCCTCGCCGTGTTCCTCAATTTCTTCGGAATGCCGCGCTCGGCGCCGCTCGTCGGCGGCCTCGTACTTGCCCTCCTTGTACTACCGACGATCATCATCGCGTCGCGCGCTGCCCTGAAGGCCGTGCCGCCGTCCATTCGTGAAGCGGCGCTCGGGATCGGGGCCTCGAAGCAGCAGGCGATCTTCCACCACGTCCTGCCACTCGCGATGCCGGGCATCATGACCGGCACGATCATCGGCATGGCGCACGCACTCGGCGAGACCGCGCCGCTGCTCATGATCGGCATGGTCGCGTTCATCGTCGACGTGCCTCAGGGGCTGACGGACGCTGCGACCGTGCTTCCTGTTCAGATCTTCCTCTGGTCCGACCTGCCCGAACCGGCCTTCCAGGCCAAGACGGCGGCTGCGATCATCGTCCTGCTGGGGGTCCTGTTCTTGATGAACGGCGCCGCCATCTGGCTGCGCAAGAAATTCGAGCGCCGCTGGTAGTCTTCGGCCTTTTCACAGTGTTGAGACAGAGCTACACCCATGGACATGCGACCCTTACCCATCGAGACGATGCATTCTGACCCTAAGGTTGCCGCGCAGCCCGCGCGGACAAAGGTCACTGCCCGGGATGTCAACGTCTTCTACGGCGAGAAGCACGCGCTGAAGAGCGTGAACGTCGACATCCCCGAAAAGTCGGTCACTGCGTTCATCGGACCGTCGGGTTGCGGCAAGTCCACGTTCCTGCGTTGCATCAACCGCATGAACGATACCGTTGCCTCAGCCCGCGTGACCGGGCTCATCGAGATCGACGGGCAGAACATCTATGATCCGAAGCTCGATCCGGTGCAGCTTCGCGCACGCGTCGGCATGGTGTTCCAGAAACCCAACCCGTTCCCGAAATCGATCTACGAGAACATCGCCTACGGTCCGCGCATTCATGGTCTTTTCCGTACCAAGGCGGAACTCGATCACATCGTCGAGTCGAGCCTCCGGAAGGCGGGCCTGTTCGAAGAAGTGAAGGACCGCATCAACGACTCGGGCACCGGCCTTTCGGGCGGTCAGCAGCAGCGCCTCTGCATCGCGCGCACGATCGCGATCAATCCCGAAGTCATTCTCATGGACGAGCCCTGCTCGGCACTCGACCCGATCGCCACGGCGCGCGTCGAGGAACTGATCAGTGAACTGCGGCAGAACTTCACGATCATCATCGTCACGCACTCGATGCAGCAGGCGGCGCGCGTCTCGCAGCAGACTGCCTTCTTCCACCTCGGCAATCTCGTCGAGGTCGGGTCCACGTCGACGATGTTCACTAACCCCACCGACAAGCGCACGCAGGATTACATCACCGGCCGGTTCGGTTAGTTTCGGGAGCTAGTGCCGTGTTTTCGAGAACGCCTCGCGAGGAGGTTAAAGTGAATATGTCAGGCGAGCACATCGTCAAGTCGTATGAGCAGGAGCTCAACCTGCTCGACGCCAAGATTGGGCAGATGGGCGGTCTCGCCGAGCAACTGGTCGGCGAAAGTTTCGACGCACTCGAGAGCCACAATCCGCGGCGCGCCGAAGCCACTGTCGCGAGCGATGCGACGATCGACCAGCTCCATCGCGAGATCGAAGAGCAAGTCGTTTCGATGATCGCGCGGCGTCAGCCGATGGCCGACGACCTCCGTCAGATCATCTCGGTCTTGAAGGTGGCGGGCGAACTCGAGCGAATCGGCGATCTCGCAAAGAACGTCGCTAAGCGCGCGCTTGCGATCTCGGGCGAAAATCATCCCAAGGCCCTGCTGACCGGGCTTCGTCACATGGTCGACCTCGCGTCACATCAGTTGAAGGACGTATTGGATGCGTTCGCGGCGCGCGACGTCGATCGCGCGCTCGCCGTCTGGCGGCACGACGAGAAGCTGGACGCGGTCTACAATTCGGTATTCCGCGAACTTCTGACCTACATGATGGAAGACCCGCGCAATATCGGGCTCTGCACGCACCTGCTGTTCGTGGCGAAGAATTTCGAACGGATCGGCGATCATACTACGAACATCGCGGAGACCGTCACGTTCATGGCCCGCGGCGCTCCTCCGAGCGGGGACCGGCCGAAGAACGACCAAACAAGCTCGACGCTCATCGGCTCGAGCTGATCGACGTCCCCAACGAGAGATACGGATGGCTGCGAAGGTTCTGATCGTGGAGGACGAGGAGTCGCTGGTAACGCTCCTCACCTACAATTTCCAAGTCGAAGGCTACGACATCGCGACGTGTAAATCGGGCTCGGATGCCCTGATGGTCGTCAACGAGGAACGTCCCGACGTCGTCGTGCTCGACTGGATGCTGCCGGGTCTCGCGGGCATCGAAATCTGCCGGCAGATCCGCGCCCGGCCGGAGACGAAAGCGCTGCCCATCATCATGCTGACGGCGCGCGGCGAGGAAGCGGATCGCATCCGCGGTCTGGCGACCGGGGCCGACGATTACGTCGTCAAGCCGTTTTCGGTGTCCGAACTCGTCGCTCGGGTGAAGGCGCTGCTCCGCCGGTCGGCGCCGGAGCGGATCGCGGACGTCCTCGAAGGTAACGGCGTCAAGCTCGATCGGGTCGCGCACCGGGTCACGCGGTTCGGCCGCGAGGTGAACCTCGGACCGACGGAATACCGCCTGCTCGAGCAGTTCATGGAAAACACGGGCCGCGTCTTGAGCCGTGCGCAGCTTCTCGACGGCACCTGGGGACGGGACGCAGAAGTGGACGAGCGGACGGTCGATGTCCATGTCGGCCGGCTCCGCAAGGCCGTCGTGCGCGGCACCGAGCCCGATCCCATCCGCACAGTACGCGGCGCGGGCTACGTGTTCGACGAGAAGCCATAGCCGCGTTTGACGCCGACGGCGCCGGCTCGTGCAAAATGCGCAGGCTTCCTCAGATCCCGGCCGACCGGCGCGCCTGCGTGCGATGGCGGCGCGGGGGCATCGTCCCGGGAGCGTTTCCCTTGACGCCGATCCCCTCGATGAACGCGGTCATGGTCTCGGCGAACGCGCGGTCGGGGTCGAGCTTGCGGAATGCCGGGACGAGGCTCAATTTCGAGGGGAAGTGATCGGCATCGATCGCGGTCATGCGATCGAGTTCCTCGCCCGCAAGCGGCTTAATGAGGCCTTCGATCTCGGCGAAGGCAAATCCCAACACAAATGCGAAGTACGACAGTCCGATGGCGGCCGCCTCGGATTTCGAGAGTCCAGCGTCGAGCATTGCGCGGTACACGATCTCGCTCGAGGCATGGTCCTCGGGGCCGGTCGCGCGATAGCGGAAATGCAGGCGGAAGACGGACGGGCTTTCGTGCGCGCGGCGGCGGTAGGCATCGGCGACGGCCATCAGGGCGTCTTTCCAGCAGCCGTCGGGCTCGCGGATCTCGATCCCGGACAGCGCGCGGTCGGCGATCCCGCGCAAGATGGCGTCCTTCGACCCGGCATGGTGGAGTACCGTCATCGGGTCGACGCCCAGGCGGGCGCCGAGTTTCCTGACCGAAAAGCCCGCCTCTCCGCCTTCCTCGTAGAGCGCGAAAGCCGCGTCTAGGATGGCGTTCCGGTCGAGCCCGCGGGGCGCGTGGGGATTTGGCTTCGGCTTTGCCACAATGACCCTTGACAGTTCTACACTGTAGGACATACGTTCTCGGCAATGGCGCTGGCTTTGTAAAGCCCCCCTGTCGCCCGGGTTGCGGATCGCGCCCAAGCAGGCGACGGCAGGAGGCGTGTAGCCCGCGTCGGTCGAAACTTGAAGCGCGAAGCAGGGAGGCACGTCCGATGATCCGTTCTGATGTCGTGCCTGCCGCACATACGACGACACCTGCGACGACTGTCCGCCGCCGCCCCCTGGTGCGCCAGCCCGGACTTTCGCAGAAGGCCGAGCTTCTCATACTCTGCGCACGCATCGGCTTCACGCCCCCGGGAGACCGCCAGCACGTCTGATCGCGGGCCCTCAAGGGTCATCATTCAGCTGGAGGTCTCACATCGATGTCGAACACCGTCTCAACGGCTCGCCTCAAAGAGCTCGACGCGCGTCATCACCTGCATCCCTTCTCCAATCACAAGTCGCTCCGCGCGGCCGGCGCGCGCGTGATCGTGCGCGGCGAAGGCCCCTACATCTTCGACAGCGAAGGCAAGCGCATTCTCGACGGGATGTCGGGGCTCTGGACGACGAACATCGGCTACGGGCGGCGCGAACTGGCTGATGCGGCCTATGCGCAGATGCTTGAGCTGCCCTATTACAACACGTTCTTCCAGACGACCCATCCGCCGGTCATTGCGCTCTCGCAGAAGCTCGCGGAGATCGCACCCGCGGGCATCAGCCAGGTGTTCTACGGCTCGTCGGGGTCTGAATCGAACGACACCGCCGTCCGCCTCATCCGCCACTACTGGCACATCAAGGGCGAACCCAAGCGGCATGTCATCATCAGCCGGCGCAATGCCTATCACGGCTCGACGAATGTCGCGGCCTCGATGGGCGGCATGGCGCTGATGCACAGCCAGCTTTATCCCGTCTACGACGGCTTCCGCCACGTGCTGGAACCCTACTGGTACGGCAATTCGGAAGAGGGCGAGACGCCGGAGGCGTTCGGGCTCCGCGCGGCCAAGGCCGTCGAGGATGAAATTCTCGCCGTCGGGCCGGAGAACGTCGCGGCGTTCGTCGGCGAACCGATCCAAGGCGCGGGCGGCCTCAAGATCGCGCCCTCGACCTACTGGCCGGCGGTCCAACGCATCGTCGACAAGTATGGCATCCTGTTCCTGGCCGACGAGGTCATCACCGGCTTCGGACGCACGGGCCGCTGGTTCGCGTCGGACTATTACGGCATCCGTCCGGACCTCGTGACCTTCGCGAAGGCCGCGACCTCGGGCTACATCCCGCTCTCGGGCCTCCTCGTCGGAGACCGCGTCGCGAACGCGCTCGCGGCTCACGACGACGAATTCTACCACGGCTACACCTACGCCGGGCATCCCGTGGCCTGCGCGGTCGCTCTCGCCAACATCGACATCATGCAGAAGGAACGGCTAGTCGAGCGCGTCAACGAGTTCTCGGGCCCTGCACTCGCGAAGGTGCTGCAGAAGTTCAAGGATCATCCCCTCGTCGGCGAGGTGCGCTCGGTCGGCCTCCTCGGCGCCATCGAACTCGTCGCCGACAAGCGCAAGCGGACGCGTTTCGCGGACCCGGGCCGGGTCGGCACGATCTGCCGCAACCATTTCGCGCGCGAAGGCTACATCATGCGCGCGATCGGCGACACGATGGTCACGGCGCCGCCGTTGATCATGTCCCAGGAGCATTTCGACGAAGCCGAGCGCGTCATCGCCAAAGTTCTCGATCTAACGCTCAACGACGTCGCGGGAGAACTGGCAGCATGAGCCGGCGACCGATCGTCGTCATTCCCGGCTGCTCGAAGCGGATCGACGATTACACCTTCGATGCCGTCAGCCGGCAGTATTCCGCGGCCGTCGCCCAGGTCGCGGAATGCCAGCCGCTGATCATCCCGCTCGACACCGCACTCGTCGACCTCCCCGCGATCCTCGCGATCGCGGACGGCATCCTCTTGTCGGGCAGCCCGTCGAATGTGCATCCGTCGAACTACAGCGAAGAAGCGCCGATCCTGCCCGACAAAGTCGATCCGGCGCGCGATGCGCTGACGCTGCCGCTCATCCGAATCGCGAAAGAGGAGAAAGTGCCGCTCTTCGCGATCTGCCGGGGCGTGCAGGAGGTCAACGTCGCACTCGGCGGCACGCTGCATCAAGCCGTGCAGGAGCAGCCGGGACACATGGATCACCGGGAGCGCAAAGAACTGGCGCTCGACGAGCGTTGGGCGCCGAAGCATCCGATCCGGCTCGAAGGGCAATTGCGCGACTGGATCGGCAAGAGCGAGATCATGGTCAACTCGCTCCATGGCCAGGGTCTCAGGACGCTCGCCAAGGGCCTCACGCCTGAGGCCTTCGCCGAGGACGGCCTTGTCGAAGCCGTGCGCGGTCCCGAGGATCATCCTTTCTTTCTCGGCGTGCAATGGCACCCGGAATGGAAGGCTCAGAGCAATCCTGTTTCACAAGAGCTGTTCCGCAGGTTCGGCGCGGCCATCCGAGAGCAATCATGAGCGCCAAAGAGAATTATCTGACGCCGGAACTTGCACGGGACTTCCTGAAGGCCAATCCCACTGTGCAGTGGATTGACGTGTTCATGTTCGACGTGAACGGGGTCGCGCGGGGTAAGCGTCTGCGCGCCTCCGATTTCGCAGCGTTCGCCGGCAAGACGATCATGTTCCCTTCGACCGTCTACATCATGGATATGCGCGGGAGCTGTGTTGAATCGACAGGCCGCCTCTGGGAGACGGGCGATCCTGATCTCGAGTTCCGCGTGCTCGCCGACACGCTCGCGCCGATCAGCGTCGAGGGCGGCATCTATGCGCAGGCCGTGATGGTGCCGGTCGGGGACGGCGAAGGGCTCGACCCGCGCCGCATACTCGAAAAGCAGGTCGCGCGCTTCACGACGCGCGGACAGAAGCCGGTCGCGGCGGTCGAACTCGAGTTCTATGTGTCGGTCGCAAACACCGGTGGGCCGTTTACGCTGAAGGTGCCCCACGGTCTCGAAGCAAACCCAGACTGGCAGCAGCTCTATCAGTTCGAAGAAATGGACACGGCGAGCGCGTTTATCGACGACATCTACAAGACCGCCGAGTTGCAGAACATCCCCGTGGATGCCGTCATCCAGGAGGCGGGTCCGGGCCAGTTCGAGATCAATTTGAAGCACCGTGACGATCTCGTTGCTGCAGCGCTCGACGCGCTCCTCCTGAAGCGTGCGGTCAAGGCCGCGGCGCTCGTGCACGGGATGGAAGCGACGTTCATGGCGAAGCCGCATCACGACTGGTCGGGCTCGGGCATGCACGTTCATATGAGCCTCGTTGACGACAAGGGTCAGAACCTCTTCGCGGGCGATCCCATTTCGCCGCTGTTCCGCCACGCGCTCGGCGGTCTCCGCTCGACGATGGGCGACTTCATGGCGGTCTGGGCGCAGTCGGCGAATGCTTATCGACGGTACCAGCCCAAGTCGTACGTTCCCATGGCGGCGCACTGGGGCTTCAACAACCGGACGGTGTCGCTGCGCGTCTTGAACACGTCGCCGGCGGCGACTCGTGTCGAGCACCGGATCGCGGGTGCGGACGCCAACCCCTATCTCGTGCTCGCGGCCATTCTCGCGGGCGCGGATTACGGAATCCGCAACCAACTCGATCCGGGTCCGGAGAGCAAGGGTAACGCAGCCGACGGCGGGGCGGGTCTCGAACTTCCGACCGCATGGATCAATGCCATCGAGGTATTCGAAAGCTCTCCTGTCGTCAGAGAGGCTTTCGGGTCGGTATTCCAGACGGTCTACACCAGCATGAAAGACACCGAGCGGACGGACTTCGAAAGGGTCGTCACCGCGCTCGATCACCAGTGGTACGCACGGGTTGCGTGACGGAGGCCGCTCATGACGTCGCTTCAGCATTTCGAGACGCTCGCCGGAGGCATGGCGATTCCGGGCAAGGCGATCATCGACGGCGCGATCGTTCCGGCCCTTTCGGGCAAGACGTTCGACAACGTGACGCCGCGCAACGGGCAGATCGTCAACGCGATCGCGGAATGCGGGGCCGAGGATATCGACGCGGCCGTCGACGCGGCGCGGGCGGCTTTCGAGGACGGACGCTGGCGCAAACTACACTACCGGACGCGGAAGCAGGTTCTGTTCCAACTCGCCGACCTCATGGAACGCGACAAGGAACAATTGGCGCTGCTCGAAAGTCTCGACGTCGGCAAGCCGATCAAGGACGCTCTCGGCATCGACGTGCCGGGCGCCATCCGCACGCTGCGCTACTACGCGGAGGCGCTCGACAAGGTCTACGGTGAAGTCGGGCCCGAGGCGCCGGACCGCATTTCGTTCGCGACGCACGAGCCGCTCGGCGTGATCGGGTGCATCGTGCCGTGGAACTTCCCGCTTCTGATGGCGATGTGGAAGGTCGCGCCCGCGCTCGCGATGGGCAATTCGATCGTTCTGAAGCCCGCGGAGCAATCGCCGCTGACGGCCTTGAAGCTCGGCGAGCTTGCACTCGAAGCGGGCCTTCCGGCCGGCGTGCTCAACATTGTTCCGGGCTTCGGTGCAACGGCCGGCAAAGCACTGGCACTCCACATGGACGTAGACATGATCGCGTTCACGGGATCGGGACCGGTCGGCAAGCTCCTGATGAAGTATTCGGGCGAAAGCAACTTGAAGCGGGTCAGCCTGGAGCTCGGCGGCAAGTCTCCACATATTGTCTTCGCGGACTGCCCCGATCTCAACAAGGCGGCCGTCAGCGCGGCGTGGGGCGTGTTCTTCAATCAGGGCGAAGTGTGCACGGCCGGATCGCGGCTCCTGGTGCATGAAGAGATCGCGGACGAGTTCATTGACAAGGTTCTGAGAGCCGCGCGGAAGATCGTGCCGGGCGATCCACTGAACCCGCAGACCGCGTTCGGCGCGATGGTCAGCCAGGAGCAGATGACGACGGCGCTCCGGTATATCGACACGGCGACGCGGGAAGGTGGAAACCTGAAGCTCGGTGGCAAGCGCGCGCGGGAGGAGACGGGCGGCTATTATGTCGAGCCGACGGTCTTCGATCACGTGTCGCCCGAGGCGACACTCTCGCGCGAGGAGGTGTTCGGGCCTGTTCTCGCCGTCACGCGGTTCAAAACAGCAGACGAGGCCCTCAAGCTCGCGAACGGCACCATCTATGGCCTCGCCGCCGGGCTATGGACCAAGGACGTGACGCTCGCCCATCGCGCCGCCCGCGAACTCCGCGCCGGGCTTGTCTGGGTCAACGGATGGGACGCTTGCGACATCACGATGCCGTTCGGCGGCTTCAAGCAGTCGGGCTTCGGCCGCGACCGCTCACTGCACGCGCTTCACAAGTACGCCGACCTCAAAGCCATATCGATTACACTCTCATAAGGGAGAGGCCAGACATGGACACGACGGCCTTGAAGTTCCCCACCGCCGCCTTCGTCGGCGGCAAGTGGGTCGACGCCGCAAAGACGTTCCCCGTGACGAACCCTGCGACGGGAGCCAAGCTCGGCGACGTTGCCGATCTCGGACCGGACGACGCGCGCGCGGCCATCGACGCGGCTGCCGCAGCGTTCCCCGCGTGGTCGCAGAAAACCGCCAAGGAGCGGGCGCAGATTCTCAAGCGTTGGTACGACCTCATGATGTCGGAGACGGAAAGTCTCGCGCAACTGATGACGGCGGAACAAGGCAAGCCGCTCGCGGAAGCGCGCGGCGAGGTCGCGTATGCGGCGTCGTTCATCGAGTGGTTCGCGGAAGAAGGCAAACGCGCCTACGGGCGCACGATCCCGACGACGGCTTCGACGAAGCGCTACATCACGATCAAGCAGCCGATCGGCGTCATCGCCGCCATCACGCCGTGGAATTTTCCAATCGCGATGATCACGCGCAAGGTGGGACCCGCGCTCGCGGCCGGCTGCACGGCCGTCGTGAAGCCGGCTGAAGATACCCCGCTCTGCGCGCTGGCCGTCGCCAAACTCGCCGAGGAAGCCGGCGTGCCGCCGGGCGTCCTCAACGTCGTGACGTCGACAGACGCGAAGGGCGTCGGCCAGGTTCTGTGCGCAGACAGCCGCGTGCGGAAGCTCACGTTCACGGGCTCGACAGAAGTCGGAAAGATACTCTATCGGCAGTCCGCGGACACGGTGAAGAAGCTGACGCTCGAGCTTGGCGGCAACGCACCGCTCATCGTGTTCGACGATGCCAATCTCGATCAGGCGATCGCGGGCGCCATGGCGTCCAAGTATCGCAACGCGGGCCAGACCTGCGTTTGCGCCAACCGCCTGTTCGTACAGTCGGGCATTTACGACCGTTTCGCATCCGCGCTCGCGGAGGCGGCGAAGAAGCTCGTTGTCGGACCGGGGACGTCGTCCGGCGTCAACGTCGGGCCGCTCATCAACGCGGACGCCGTCGCGAAGGTCGAAACCCTGCTTTCGGACGCCGTGTCGAAAGGCGCGGCCGTCGCGACCGGGGGCAAGCGGGCATCGGCGGGTGCGTTGTTCTTCGAACCGACCGTCCTGACCGGTGTGAAGCCCGGGATGGCGATCGTCGGCGAGGAAATCTTCGGACCGGTGGCGGCATTGGTCCGGTTCGAGACAGAAGACGAGGCCATCAGGCTCGCGAACGATACGCCGTTCGGGCTCGCCGCCTATCTTTTCAGCCAGAACATCAGCCGCGCGTGGCGCGTTGCCGAACGGCTCGAGGCGGGCATGGTCGGCGTCAACGAGGGCATATTCTCGAACGAGGTCGTCCCGTTCGGCGGCGTCAAGGAATCGGGCCTCGGCCGCGAAGGTGCTGCCGAAGGGCTCGAGGAATACCTCGAGACGAAGTTCATCTGCATCGGTGGCATGGACGCCTGAGACCTGATCGCCCGGGAAGGGCGCGCGCGAGGAGTGTCCGACATGACGGCAGTCGCCAAGGCGATCGAGAATGAGGATGGGGCAAAGCCTGACATCTCACGCACGGCTTTCTCGTGGGAAGACCCGTTGTCGCTCGACGCGGCGCTCGATCCCGACGAAGTCATGCTGCGGGACGCGGCGCGCCGGTTCTGCCGCGAACAGTTGCTGACCCGCGTCGTCGCCGATTTCCGCAACGAGAGCTTTGACCGCGCCATCATGCGCGAACTCGGCGCCATGGGGTTCCTCGGTCCGACGATCCCGGAGGCCTACGGCGGCGCGGGCGTCAACGCGGCAGGCTACGGGCTCATCGCGAAAGAGATCGAGGCGGTCGATTCAGGGTATCGCTCGGCCATGAGCGTGCAGTCGAGCCTCGTCATGTATCCGATCTACGCTTACGGCAGCGAGGCCCAGCGACAGAGCTATCTGCCACGCCTCGCGACAGGCGAGATCGTCGGGTGCTTCGGATTGACTGAACCCGATCACGGGTCCGATCCCGGCGGCATGATCACGCGCGCGCGCGCGGAGACCGGCGGGTATCGCCTTTCGGGCGCCAAAACGTGGATCACGAACGCGCCCATCGCCGACATCGCCATCGTCTGGGCCAAGACCGACGACGGCGTCATCCGCGGCTTCATCCTCGAACGCGGCATGGCGGGACTTTCGACGCCGAAGATCGAGGGCAAGCTCTCGCTCCGGGCGTCCGTCACGGGCGAAATCGTCATGGACGGCGTCTACGTGCCCGAGGCCAATATGCTCCCGAATGTCTCCGGCCTCAAAGGGCCGTTCGGCTGCCTCAACAACGCGCGTTTCGGGATTGCGTGGGGCGCGCTCGGCGCGGCGGAAAGCTGCTGGCACGCAGCGCGGCAATACACGCTCGATCGCAGCCAGTTCGGCAACCCTCTGGCCGCCAATCAGCTCATCCAGAAAAAGCTTGCCGACATGCAGACCGAGATCACTCTCGGACTTTCGGCGTGCCTTCATGCGGCGCGGATGAAGGACAAGGGACTGCTGGCGCCTGAAGCGATCTCGCTTCTGAAGCGCAACAACTGCCAGAAGGCACTCGACATCGCGCGCGCGGCCCGCGACATGCACGGCGGCAACGGCATATCGGACGAGTATCACGTCATGCGGCACATGCTCAATCTGGAGGCGGTCAACACCTACGAGGGAACGGCGGACATCCACGCCCTGATCCTCGGCCGCGCGCAGACCGGCATCCAGGCCTTTTCCCGGGGAGTTTGATTTCATGGCGACGTCAGCAGAACTTCAGGTCCGGCGCTCGAATGCGGTGCCGCGCGGCATCGGCCACGCGACGCAGATCTACGCCAGCCGCGCGAAGAACGCCGAGATCTGGAGCGAAGACGGAAAGCGCTACATTGATTTCGCGGCCGGCATCGCGGTCACGAATACCGGGCATCAGCATCCGCGCATTATCGCCGCCGTCGAGGAGCAGATGAAGGCGTTCAGCCACGTCTGTTTTCAGGTGACGCCCTATGAGAACTACGTGCGGCTCGCGGAACGGCTGAACGCGTTGGCCCCCGTTTCCGGTCCCGCCAAGACCATGCTCGCCTCGACCGGCGCAGAAGCGGTCGAGAATGCCGTCAAAGTCGCCCGCGTCTTCACCGGGCGTCCGGGCGTGATCGCTTTCACGGCCGCGTTCCACGGCCGCACGCACATGGGCATGGCGCTGACCGGAAAGGTGGTGCCCTACAAGAAGGGCTTCGGGCCGTTCCCGGCGGATGTCTATCACGTCGAATTTCCGAACCTCTATCATTGCGTAACACCCGAGATGAGCCTCGCGAGCTTGAAAAGCCTCTTCAAGCACACGGTTGATCCTTCGAGCATCGCGGCGATCATCATCGAGCCGGTGCAGGGCGAAGGCGGGTTCAATATCGCACCGCCCGAGTTCCTTCAGGAGATCCGCAAGATCTGCGACGAGCACGGCATCGTCTTCATCGCGGACGAAATCCAGACCGGGTTCGCGCGCACGGGCAAGATGTTCGCCCTCGAACACGCAGGCGTCAAAGCGGATGTGGTGACACTTGCAAAGGGGCTCGCCGGCGGGATGCCGCTCTCGGCCATCGTCGGACGCACGGACGTGATGGATGCGTCCCCGCCGGGCGGACTCGGCGGCACCTACGCCGGCAATCCGGTTGCGTGCGCGGCGGCACATGCCGTGCTCGACATCATCCGCGACGAAGACCTTTGCGGACGCGCCAACGCCATCGGCGAGATCATCCTCGGGCGCTGCCACGAGTTGCAGACACGCTCGAACCTCAATTGCATCGGGGACGTGCGCGGTCTCGGCGCGATGTGTGCGGTCGAACTCGTCAAGGATCAGCAGAGCCACGAGCCCGCGCCACAACTGACGCAAGAGCTTCTGAAGTCGGCCAATGCACGCGGGCTGATCCTGCTCTCGTGCGGCACCTACGGCAACGTCATCCGTTTCCTCGCGCCACTCACGGCCAGCGACGAGATAGTTCGCGAAGGCATGGACGTCTTCGAAGCGAGCCTCACAGAAGCCGTCGCGCGCGCCGGTTGAGATCGCGCCGTCCCATCCATCAATCTGTCATCGGATTTCGACCATGAACCTCCAGTTGAAGACCAACGATCTCGAAGCGTTCTGGATGCCGTTCACGGCGAACCGGCAGTTCAAAGGTGCGCCCCGGCTCATCGCGGGCGCGGAAGGGACACGCTACATCACCGCCGACAGCCGACGCATTCTCGACGGCACATCCGGTCTCTGGTGCGTCAACGCCGGCCATTGCCGGCCCAAGATCGTCGAGGCGATCAAAAAGCAGGCGGAAACTCTCGACTTCGCTGGCACGTTCCAGATGGGGCATGTCAAGGCATTCGAGGCTGCTTCGCGTCTCGTCAACATCGCACCCGAGGGCATGAACCATGTGTTCTTCACGAACTCGGGGTCGGAATCGGTCGAGACAGCGCTCAAGATGGCGATCGCCTATCATCGTGCCAGGGGCGAAGCAACGCGCGTGCGTCTCATAGGACGCGAGCGGGGCTATCACGGCGTCAACTTCGGCGGCATGTCAGTCGGGGGCATGGTCAACAACCGCAAGCAATTCGGCGCGCTCGTCGCCGGTGTCGATCATTTGCGGCACACCCACGACCTCGCGCGCAACGCCTTCTCCGTCGGCGAACCGGAGCATGGCGCGGAACTCGCGGACGATCTCGAGCGGCTCGTGGCACTTCACGACGCTTCGACGATCGCGGCCGTGATCGTCGAGCCGGTCGCGTGCTCGACGGGTGTTCTCATCCCGCCCAAGGGCTACCTGAAGCGGCTCGAAGCGATCTGCCGGAAGCACGGCATCCTCTTGATCGCGGATGAAGTCATCACCGCGTTCGGGCGCATCGGTACGCCGTTCGGCTCGGACTATTTCGGCATCAAGCCTGACATCATCACGACCGCGAAGGGCGTCACGAACGGCACCATCCCGATGGGCGCGGTGTTCGTTCAGGACCATGTCCACGACGCCTTCATGGGCGGGCCCGACTGGGCGATCGACTTCTTTCACGGCTACACGTACTCGGGCCATCCGATCGCGTGCGCGGCGGCAATCGGCACGCTCGACACCTACGCGGACGAGGGCCTTCTCACGCGCGCGGCCGACATTGCGGGCTATTGGCAGGAGCGCATCCACGCCTTGAAGGGCCTGCCGCACGTCATCGACATCCGAAACATCGGCCTCATCGGTGCCGTCGAGCTTCAGCCCGATCCCGCGCAGCCGACCAAGCGGGCCTATGACCGTTTTGTCCGCGCGTTCGAGAAGGGACTTCTCATCCGCACGACCGGCGACATCATCGCGCTTTCGCCACCGCTCATCATTACGAAGAGCGAGATCGACGAATTGTTCGACATCCTCACGGATGTCCTGACGACGACAAACTGAACAACGGCCCCTCTCCCCGCACACGGGAAGTGGGACAACCATCGCTCCAGCCGAGACGGGACGACCATGCACACGATCGAGAATGGCATCGAAGGCCGCCGCATCCGTTCGCAATCCGCACGGCATCAGCCGATCTTCAATCCCGCGACCGGGGAAGAGAGCGCGCGCCTCGTGCTCTCGACCCGCGCCGAGGTCGATCAAGCGGTCGCGGTCGCAAAGGCTGCGCAGGTGTCGTGGGGCTCGACGCCGCCCATGAAGCGCGTGCGTCCGATGTTCCGCTACAAGGAACTGCTCGAGCGGCACGCCAACGACATCGCGCGCGCTATTTCGAAGGAACACGGCAAGACACACTCAGACGCGCTCGGCGAGTTGCAGCGCGGCATCGACGTCGTCGATTTCGCTTGCGGCATCCCGCATCTTCTCAAGGGCGAGTTCAGCCGCAATGTCGGCCCCGAGATCGACAGCTGGTCGGATCGACAGCCGCTCGGCGTCTGCGCTGGCATCACGCCGTTCAACTTCCCGGTCATGGTCCCGATGTGGATGTTCCCGATCGCGATCGCATGCGGGAACTCATTCGTCCTGAAGCCGTCCGAGCGCGACCCCTCCCCGACGATGATGATCTGGGAGCTGTTCCACGATGCGGGGCTGCCGCCCGGCGTCTTCAACATCGTGCATGGCGACAAGGAAGCGGTCGACGCGCTGCTCGAACACCCGGACGTCAAGGCCGTCAGCTTCGTCGGCTCGACGCCAATCGCCGAATACATCTATTCCCGAGGCTCGGCGAACGGCAAGCGCGTACAGGCGTTGGGTGGCGCGAAAAACCACATGATCATCATGCCGGACGCGGACATGGATCAGGCGGTCGACGCGCTCATGGGCGCTGGCTACGGCTCGGCGGGTGAGCGTTGCATGGCGATTTCGGTCGCGGTGCCCGTCGGAGAGCGGACAGCCGACAAGCTGGTCGAAGCGCTCGCGCCCAAGGTCCGCGCGTTGAAGGTCGGCCCGGCGACGGACCCGGACGCAGAGATGGGGCCGGTCGTGACGGCGGAGGCGAAGCGCAAGATCACGGGTCTCATCGACCAGGGCGTCAAGGAAGGCGCCAAGCTCGTCGTCGACGGGCGTGGTCTGACGCTCCAGGGCTACGAGAACGGGTTCTTCCTCGGCGGGTCGCTGTTCGATCACGTGACGCGCGACATGACGATCTACCGCCAGGAGATCTTCGGACCCGTGCTCTCGGTCGTGCGCACCAAGAGCTATGACGAGGCCGCCGATCTCATCAACACGCATGAATACGGCAACGGCACCGCCATCTTCACCCGCGACGGCGACGCGGCGCGCGCGTTCGCTGACAAGATCGAGGTCGGCATGGTCGGCATCAACGTCCCGATCCCGGTTCCGGTCGCCTATCACTCGTTCGGTGGCTGGAAGCGGTCGCTGTTCGGCGATCATGCGATCTACGGACCCGAAGGCGTCAACTTCTATACGCGCATCAAGACCGTGACGGCGCGCTGGCCGACCGGAATCCGCAAGGGTGCGGAGTTTAACTTCCCGAGCATGGGGTGAAGCGGCGTCAGGACCTGGGATCTTCTTCGAGAAGGTGTCCGTGGTCCAATTGGGCCAGCGCCGTGTCGCTGGACTGCTACTAGGCCAGATCGTTCAGTGACTTCGAAAGTCTCCTGTGGCACGTCCGCGACAAGGCTTGGCGGAACGTGGCGAAAACACGTAGGGCGCGCAAAATTTCACGTGAGATTTCAATGCGAAGCACCTAGATACTAGTGGGCAAAGAAGCGGGGCAGGCGTCCACTCATGATTACGTCCAGGACCGGCGCGGCAATCGCGCTGAGCGCAACGCTCGTCTTTTCCGCACCGGCATCGGCCGGCGGGTTCGGTGACTTCGGCGATCTCGAGCTTAGGGCGGGAGGCGTCGTCTTCGTCGCGCCCAAATACGAAGGTTCGGACGAATACGAGGTTCTCGGGTTCCCCATGATCGCTCCGAGCGGTTCGGGTTTCGGTGACGACGGTGTGGTGCAGTTCCGGGGACCCGACGACCTTCGCTTTCGCGTGCTCAATTTTTCCGGTTTCGAGGCGGGTCCGCTCGTCGGCTACCGCTTCGACCGCGAGGAAGATGATGCCGACCGGCTGGAGGGCCTCGGCGATGTCGACGGCGGTGTCGTGCTCGGCGGTTATGCGGCTTACCGACTGGGATTCGTAAAGCCGTTCGTCTCCTACAATCATGCCGTATCGGGCGACGAAACAGGCGGGCTTCTGAAGTTCGGCGCGGAAAGCGTCGCCCCGGTATGGCACGGCGTGACGGCCAAGGTTGCGGCGGGCGCGACCTACGCGGACGACGATTACATGAATGCGTTTTTCTCGGTGACGCCGGCGCAGAGCGCCAACTCGGCGGCAGGGCTCGGCGTCTATGATGCTGAGGCCGGGATCAAGGATGTATTCGTAGGCTTCTCCAGCGACGTGCCGCTTAGCGAGCGCTGGACCTTGATGCTCATGGGCCGCTATGCGCACCTCGTCGGCGATGCGGCGGAGAGCCCGATCGTCGAGAGCGATAGCCAGTTCATGGCCGGGGTCGGTCTGACCTACCGCTTCGGTTTCGGGCGCTAGTTCGTCCTCAATCGCAATTTTTTTGTATCCGGCGCGCTGTGAGGGACGCGTCAGCGCATCGGCGCGCGCATCAGAATTAGAACTCGGCTTCTGAAACCACCGGCCCTTGCGGCCGTAGTTCCTTTCGACAGTTCGAACCGTCGCACGTCTCAACCGATCCCACAATTCATGGAGACCGACGATGAAGTCGCTCACACTGGCCGCTACCATCCTTGCTCTTTCGTCCGCCCTCGCGTTCGCGGGCGGCGATCTGCAAGAGAAGGAGATGAAGGACAATCCCGGCGTCACCGGCGGCGGCACGACCGCGAACCCGACGGCCAAACCGGAGACGGGCGGCCTCGCCGAAAAGGCGATGCAGGATCTGCCGGGCGTCACGGGTGACGGCACGACGGCCAACCCGACCTCGAAGCCCGACAACAAGAGCCTCACGGGTAAGGCCATGCAGGATCATCCCGGCGTCGGGAAGTAGACGGCCTCGCGCCCCGACATAAAAAGAAGGCTGGCGCTTCGTCGCGCCAGCCCTCGTAGTTTATAGGCAGGGTCGGAGGTCTGAGGGAGTGTCGTTGTCGTTCTCTCTGAACCCGTCGCGATGGCTTACTCAGCCGCGACGGGCAGCGCTTTTCCCGCGTCGAGCCGATCGAAGCCGAGGGAGGCCGCGACCGCGTGATGCATGATGCGGCCGTCCTTGACGTTGAGGCCGGCTGCAAGATGGGGATCGCGATCGAAGGCGGCGAGCCCCTTCTCGGCGAGCTTCATCACGAACGGCAGCGTCGCGTTGTTGAGGGCCTGGGCCGATGTCGTCGGCACGGCGCCCGGCATGTTGGCGACGCAGTAGTGAATGATGCCATCGACCTCGAACGTCGGGTTCGCGTGGGTCGTCGCTTTCGACGTTTCGAAGCATCCGCCCTGATCGATCGATACGTCGACGAGCACGGCGCCCTTCTTCATGCGGCCAAGCATTTCGCGCGTCACGAGCTTCGGCGCGCTCGCGCCGGCCACGAGGACGGCACCGACCACGACATCGGCCGCGAGCACCTCGGTCTCGATCGTGTCCATGGTCGAGACGAGCGTCTTGACGCGGCCCTCGAACAATTCGTCGAGCTGGCGAAGCCGCGGCAGCGAGCGATCGATGATCGAGACCTCGGCGCCGAGACCCTGGGCCATGCGCGCGGCATGGGTTCCAACGACGCCGCCGCCGAGCACGACGACTTTCGCCGGACGAACGCCCGGAACGCCGCCCATGAGGACGCCGCGGCCACCGGTCGGCCGGCGGAGTGCGAGGGCTGCGGCCTCGATCGAGAGACGGCCAGCGACTTCGCTCATGGGCGCCAGCAGCGGCAGGCCGCCCGCGGGATCGGTGACCGTCTCGTAGGCGATCGCCGTCGCGCCCGACTCGAGAAGGCCGATGGCCTGCGCCGGATCGGGAGCCAGGTGGAGATAGGTGAATAGGATGTGATCGGGGCGGAGCTTCTCCCACTCGACCCTCTGGGGCTCCTTGACCTTCACGATCATGTCGGAGCCCGCGAACACGGCTGCCGCGTCGGGGACGATCCTGGCGCCGGCCTTCACGTAGGTCTCATCGTCAGCGAAAATGCCAGCGCCGGCGCCCGCCTGCACGATGACGTCGTGGCCCTTGGCCACGAGCTCGCGGACGGAGCCCGGCACGAGGCCGACGCGGAATTCGTTCGACTTGATTTCGGTCGGAACGCCAATGCGCATGGTGGTGTCTCCCTCGGGTTCGGCCGGCTGAAGGCCAAGGCCATTTGTAGGGTCAGAATCGGCGATTCACGTGGGAGACTGTCTGCAATTTCACTTGCGTTTTCGCTCTTGCTCGCGGATTATCGGCACGCTTTCGTCATTTTATGCTGAATTTCTGCAATTATGAGCCTGGACACGCTGGATTTGGCCATCCTGACCGCGCTCTCTGAGAACGGGCGGCTGTCGCAGGTCGAACTCGCGGAGCGGGTTCCGCTCTCTCCGACCGCCGTCGCGCGGCGCATCAAGGCGCTCGAAGAGGCCGGCGTCATCGAAGGGTATCAGGCGCGGGTCAGCCGGGCTGCACTCGGCCTCGACATGACCGTTCTCGTGCAGATCAGTCTCAAGAGCCAAAACGAGGACCTGCTCGCGGAATTCGAGAAGGCCGTTCTTGCGGCGCCCTCGGTCGTCACGTGCCATCTGATGTCGGGTGAGGACGATTACGTGCTGACCGTGCTCGCGCAGGATCTCGCCGACTTCGAACGCATTCACCGCCAGGAGTTGTCACGGCTCCCGGGCGTGGCGCGGCTGCGCTCCAGCTTCGCGCTGCGCGAAGTGAAGGCCCGCACATTGCCCGAGAGCGCGCTCCGGCGGGGCGGGCGGTAGGGGTTGGACCTCCGCCTAAGGGCGGCTCATCCCTTCGGCACGTCGAGAAGGAAATTGCGCGCGGGGCCGGCTTCGGATTTCGGCAGCGCTTCGGCATCGTCCTTCAGATTGACGCCCGAGAGTTCGCGGCGGAGCGCCTCGCTTGCGAGATAGTGGAGCTTGTAGGCCGCTTCGTCGTACGTGAGGCCTTCCGTGCGGACGTTCGAGATGCAGTTGCGATCGGCATCCGTGAGACCGACTTTCGGTCCATAAGTGAGATAGACGCCGAGACTGTCGGGCGAGGAGAGGCCCGGGCGCTCGCCGATCAGCATCACCATGAGCCGTGCTTTCAGAATTTCGCCGATCTCGTCGCCCAGCGCCACGCGCCCCTGCTCGGCGAGGATCAGCGGCGCGCGCGTCCAGCCGGATTTTTCGACGAGCGGCAGGAACGCTGTGAGGAACGGGGCGATATTGCGTTCAATTGCGAAGGCGGAGAGCCCGTCGCAGATCACGACGGCCACATCATAGGGCCCGCTGGCGATCGATCTCAATTGCTCCGCTGATTTCGGTGCGAGGCGGCGTCCGAGATCGGGGCGCTGGAGGTAAGTCGCACGATCGGGAGCGCCGCTGGCGACACGCCAAACCGGACCCCAGGCGCTGGCAAGGCGCGTTTCGAGGCCCGCGAAATCAAGCGCATGATGGACCGCATTTCTCGCGCGGGCGTGGGCCAACTGGAATGCCAGGTGCTCGGATGTCGGGATCGAGATGCCGGAACGCCCAAGCGCGATGCGCGCCGGCGTCAGGCGGCGGAGATGCGCCCAGGGGTTTTCGATCGTGACACCGGTCGCGCGTTGAGTGCCTGCGCTTGCCTTTGGGCTTTCGAGATCTTCGGCCATCGGTCTACTCCGCCGCGATCGCCGGCGCGAATGCGCGCGGCACCGCCGACCCCAGGCGCAACTCGGCGCCGGGTTCGAAGATCCGCTGAGTGTGGAGCCAATTCTCGAACTCGGGCGCGGGTTTCAAGCCAAGAACTTTCCGGACGTAGAGCGCATCGTGGAACGATGTCGTCTGGTAATTCAGCATCACGTCGTCGGACCCCGGGATGCCCATGATAAAGCTGATGCCCGCGACACCGAGCAGCGTCAGAAGCGTGTCCATGTCGTTCTGATCGGCTTCGGCGTGGTTCGTGTAGCAGATATCGCAACCCATCGGCAGGCCGAGGAGCTTTGCGCAGAAGTGATCCTCGAGACCGGCGCGGACGATCTGGCGACCGTCGTAGAGGTATTCGGGGCCGATGAATCCGACGACGGTGTTGATGAGCAGCGGCTTGAATTTCCGCGCGACGGCGTAGGCGCGGGTTTCGATCGTCTGCTGGTCGGCGCCGTGGTGGGCATTGGCCGAGAGCGCGCTCCCCTGGCCGGTCTCGAAATACATCACGTTGTCGCCGACCGTGCCGCGTTTGAGCGAGAGCCCCGCGTCGTAGCCTTCCTGCAACGTCGCGAGTGATATGCCGAAGCTCTTGTTCGCGGCTTCCGTGCCGGCGATCGACTGGAACACGAGGTCGACCGGCGCGCCGCGGTTGATCGCCTCGATGGTCGTGGTCACGTGGGTCAGGATGCAGCTCTGCGTCGGGATTTCATAGCGCGCGATCACCTCGTCGAGCATTTGGACGAGCGTCGTCACCTGCCCGATGCTGTCGGTCGCGGGATTGATGCCGATGACCGCGTCGCCGTTACCGTAGAGGAGGCCGTCGACGATGCTCGCAGCGATGCCGGCCGCGTCGTCGGTCGGGTGGTTCGGCTGGAGGCGCGTCGACATGCGGCCATGGAGGCCGATCGTGTTGCGGAATTTTGAAACGACGCGGCACTTCTTGGCGACGAGCACGAGGTCCTGGACGCGCATGATCTTCGAGACCGCGGCGACCATCTCGGGCGTGAGCCCCGGCGAGAGGGCGGAGAGCGCCTCGGACGTCGCGGCGTCCGAGAGGAGCCAGTCGCGGAAGCCGCCGACCGTCAGGTGCGCGATCGCGCGGAACGCGGCTTGGTCGTGGCTGTCGATGATGAGGCGGGTCACCTCGTCGGTCTCGTAGGGGACGATCATTTCTTCGAGGAAGGTTCTGAGCGGCAGGTCCGCGAGCGCCAACTGCGCGGCGGCGCGCTCTTCGTCGTTGGCGGCCGCGACGCCAGCCAATTGATCGCCGGAGCGGAGCGGCGTCGCCTTGGCCATCAGGTCCTTCAAGTCGCGGAAGACGTATCGCTGCTGACCGATGATGTATGCGAAACCCGCCATGGCACCCTCGCTGCTGTCCTCACGCGCCGCTCTTTTCCCCATAGGCACGTTTCTTTACTCTAGCGAGAAATCCGCGGCGCTTCATCCCCCTTCCGCACGCGCGCAATCCCTGCGTGACGGCGCGGCAGGAACTGCCTAAATGCCGAACATGGGGCGGTCGCTGCGCGCCCCGCAATCATCGAGCTGCCATGAAAACCGACACTCCGCGTCCGATCCGCCTCAAGGACTACCGCCCGCCGGCCTATCTCATCGATAAGGTCGATCTCGACGTCGCTCTCGATCCCGCGCGGACCCGGGTCCGCTCGAAGCTCTGGCTGCGACCGAACCCGGACTATCCCGCGCCGCGCGGGCCGTTGAGGCTCGACGGCGAGCATCTCGAATTGAAGTCGGTCGCAATCGGCAAGGCGAAGCTCGGCGCTGGTGACTACGAGCAGACGGAGACGAGCCTCGTCATCGCGCAGACGCCCGAGACGCCGTTCACCGTCGAGACCGTCGTCTACATCAACCCCGAGGCCAACACGGCTCTGCAGGGTCTCTATCGCTCACGGGGCGTCTTCTGCACGCAATGCGAGGCCGAAGGGTTCCGTCGCATCACGTTCTTCCTCGACCGGCCGGACGTGCTCGCGACCTACCGCGTCCGGATCGAGGCGGACCCGAAGGTGGCTCCCGTGCTCCTGTCGAACGGCAACCTCGTCGAACGGGGTATGACCGAGCGCGGGCGCCGGCACTACGCCGTCTGGCACGACCCGCATCCCAAGCCCTGCTATCTTTTCGCCCTCGTCGGCGGCGATCTCGGGCGCGTGGCGTCCGAGTTAACGACAATGTCGGGCCGCAAGGTCGATCTCGGCATCTACGTCGAACACGGCAAGGAAGATCGCGCGCACTGGGCGATGGATGCGTTGAAGCGCTCCATGCGGTGGGACGAAGTGCGCTTCGGTCGCGAATACGATCTCGACGTCTTCAACATCGTCGCCGTCTCGGACTTCAACATGGGGGCGATGGAGAACAAGGGCCTCAACATCTTCAACGACCGGCTGATCCTCGCCTCCGCCGATACGGCGACGGACACGATGTACGAGGCGATCGAGAGCGTCGTCGCGCATGAATACTTCCACAACTGGACCGGCAACCGCATCACGTGCCGCGATTGGTTCCAGCTCTGCCTCAAGGAAGGTCTGACGGTCTATCGCGACCAGGAGTTCTCGGCCGACGAGCGCGACCGGACCGTGCAGCGCATCACTGATGTCCGCCAATTGAAGACGTTCCAGTTTCCCGAGGACCAGGGGCCGCTCGCGCATCCCGTCAGACCCGAGAGCTACATCGAGATCAACAACTTCTATACGCCGACGGTCTACGAGAAGGGTGCCGAGCTCGTGCGCATGATCGAGACGATCCTCGGGCGCACGGACTTCCGCCGCGGCATGGATCTCTATTTCGCGCGCCACGACGGAGAAGCGGCGACGATCGAGGATTTTCTGAAGTCGTTTGAAGACGCGAGCGGGCGCGATCTCTCGCAATTCAAGCGCTGGTATGCGCAGGCGGGCACGCCGGAACTGGCCGTCAGCATGGCGTGGGATCGGGCGAGCAAGCGCGCGACGCTCACCTTCGATCAGATGCAGCCGCCGACGCCGGGACAATCGAAGAAGCAGCCGCTGCACATTCCCGTGCGCCTCGCCCTCATCGGACAAAACGGCGAGCCGATGGACCTCGTGCTCGCGGACGGCTCGGCGGTCGCGGACGGTGTCGTGCACGTGACCGAACGTACGCAATCGTTCACGTTCACAGGCATCGGGTCACGTCCCGTCCCTTCGGTTCTGCGCGGATTCTCGGCGCCCGTCCGCCTCAACATGGATCTCGCCGACAAGGATCTCGAGCTTCTGGCGGCGACCGACAGCGATCTCTTCAACCGCTGGCAAGCGCTCAATACCTACGCGCTGAAGACGCTCGTCGAGATGGTCACGGCCCTCGCGGCGGGGCGGCGTCCGGGGCGCGGCACGACGTTCGCCAAGGTGCTCCACCGGGCCGTCGGCGACGCCGATCTCGATCCCGCTTACCGCGCCGAGTTGCTGAAGCTGCCGACGCAGTCGGACGTCGCGCGCGAGATCGGACGGGACGTGGATCCCGACCTCATTCACAAGGCGCACCGGCAGCTCACGAAAACGGTCGGCGCGACGCTCGGTGATCTCCTGGTCGACATCTACCAGGGTCACGCGGGCCGAGGCGCGTTCTCACCTTCGGCCAAGGCCGCCGGCAAGCGGGCACTGCGCAACGCGGCGCTTTCGCTGCTCGTCGCGCGCGGGGAGGAGGAGGACCAGAAGCGTCTCATCGAACATTTCCGCAAGGCCCGCAGCATGACGGAGGAGGCGCACGCGCTGGTGCTCCTCGCCGCGTCGGATCATCCGGATCGGGACTTTGCGCTTGGGCGGTTCCACGACCGCTGGAAGGGCGATCACCTCGTCATCGACACCTGGTTCGCGGCGCAGGCGATGTCGCCCCGCGACGACACGCTCGATGTCGTCAGGACGCTCACGACGCATCCGCTGTTCGGCCGGGCGGCTCCGAACAAGGTCCGCGCGCTCATCGGGAATTTCGCCATGCAGAACCCACTGCAGTTCAACCGAGCGGACGGGGAAGGCTACAAGTTCGTCGCCACCGAAATCCTCGAGATCGATCGTCTCAACCCGCAGATTTCCGCGCGCATGGCAGGTGCGTTCAAGAGCTTCCGGTCGCTCGAAGCGGGGCGGCGGGAGAAGGCGCGGCGAGCGTTGCAGAAGGTTGCGAAGGCCCCGCAAATCTCGCGCGATCTCATGGAGATGGTGACGCGGCTTCTGGATGCGTGAACGAAAGGAGTCCGCCGCTTGACTCGGATTTAATCTCCCTCGACAGCCGAGTCGCGAATCGGTGAACGTGATCGTGCGAATCGGGCTTGCGTACTGGCCTGAGGCGCACGGGGACACGGGGCAACTAACGACAATTCGGCGAGGGATCGGGATGGCGTGGACTTCGTCCGCCACTCCGCGGGGTGCGTCTGCGCGCGCAGATGCGATCGACCGTGGGCAGACGGCTGCTTCGGGAAGCAGCACAAACGCCGCCTTCGGACGGACGGGCCTCCTCGAAGCCGCAGCGCTCGCGAATCTCGGCGCCATCGCCTACGCGGTCCTGAGCCACGGCGCTCACCCGATTTCGATCCTGCCCGTCGCAACGGGTCTCGCCCTCGTCGTCGTAGCGATCCTCAACACGCGGCCCGCCACTGACGCGGCGGCCGAGCGCGGCGACGGCGCGTTCGAGGACTTCGATGCCGGGCAATTGGCGATCGAGCGGCAATCCCAGCGCCTCATGGAATTGGCGGACGCCGCGACACGGGCGCGGCGCGAGGCAGAAATTCGCGAACAACTCTGGTCGGACCTCACCGCGCGCATGAGCCACGAACTGCGCACGCCCTTGAACGCCGTCATCGGTTTCACCGACATCATGCATGCCGAACTTCTCGGGCCCGTCGGTCATGACCGGTACCGGGAATACATCTCTCACATCCGCGACAGCGGCCGCGACCTTCTCAAAAGCTCTGAGGACACGCTTGCGCTGACGGCCCTTCTGGGCGCGCCGGACTGCGGGGAAGCCCATACGCCGCTCTCGCTCGCATCCGTTCTCACTGATGCCTGGAGCTTTTTCGGCGCGAGCCGCGTGGGTGGTAGTCCTCTGATCGAGAGACATGGCTTCGACGGCATCGAGGTCGTCGCGGGAGCTCGACCGACGCGGCAGCTTCTGATCAACATGCTGACCGAGGCACGCGTTCGGGCCGGAGCCGAAGGACGGGTCATCGTCACGGCTCGCGAGCGCTCGGGGACCGTCGAACTCGAGATCACCGTGCCCGGCGGCGAACCGCGCCCGTCTCACGCGCCGAAATCGCTGTCGCTCTCGATCGCGCGCGCCATTGCGGATCTCATGGGGTCGTCCGTGACGGAGACCGTCGACGCCGACGGCACAACCTGGCGCCTCGCGACCACCTTCGACCGCGCGGTGCAGCAGGATTTCTTCGCCGGGCACACCAACTGAGCGCCGCGTGCTGACGTCACGGCATCAAGGTCCGTCGTCGTCCTTGGGCTTCTTGAAACGGCGGCTTTCGCGCTCGATGCGCTTCTTCCACATCGCCGCGAGGCGTTTGCGCTCGTCCGGCGTCAGCGTTTGGACGACCTGCATCAGAACATCGATGCTGCCCTTCCGGCGCGTCTCCTCGGATGTTCCCACGGTTTCGACGGCGGCGCGGAATTTCTCGGGAGAAAAGTCGTCCGCGGCGAGCGCGTCGGCGGCTGACGCGCGGAGCGCCGTCACCTCGGACTTGTGATCGCGCAGGGATTTCCGCCCCTCGCGAAGCAGTTTGCGCACAGCTTCGCGGCGCTCCTCGGGAAGCGAGCGGGAAAAGTACATGAGACCGAAGTCGGACGGACCGCCGGCCCAGCGCATGGGTCCTTCGTTGCGGTGGTGCCACCATGCGCCTGCAAGACCGCCCGCGATCAGGAGATTGAGCGCGAGCGAAACGACGAGCAGCCACTTCGTCCACCGGCGTGGACGAGCGGCCGGGTCGGTTGCGGCCTCGGGCGCAGTGGGACCTGGCTCCACGGTCAAAGAAGGTCCTCCTCGGTGGCGGCGGTCTCATCGAACCCAAGTGCGATCGCGCCGTGATCGGCCTCGGCCACCTCATTCGATGCGAGCAGCGCCAGTCCGGATGTGTCGACATATCCGCCCGTCCCGGCCAGCACGCCGATCATCAGCGAAGCCGCGAGGAGGCCCGCCTCGAGATAGCCCGAGCGCGAGCGCGCGTGCGGCCGTGCCATTGGCTTCGCACGCGGCAGGGTCACCACGTTCGTCGCGGCAGCGTTCGGCAGGCGTGCCATCAAGCGGTCGGCTGCCCGCGCGGCGTCTCCGGGGGAAACGCCCGGCGCGCTCTGCAAAACGGCGTCGAAGGCTTCCTCGTCGGCCAGAGCGCGGTGTGCCTCAGCACTCGACGAGAGGAGGGTCGCGAAGCGCAAACGCTCGGCCGCGGGCCAGCGCGCACGATCCGCGCCGTGGCTCTCGAGGAACCGTCTGAAATCCTGAAGCTCGCTGTCGCTCATCTCTCTTCCGTCCAATCCGTCCGTCTCTCAAGCGCCGTCGCGCTTCAGTTCATTCCACTCGCTGGCCAGGGCGACCTTCAAGCTGCGGCGCGCGCGAGCGAGCAGGGATTCGACCGCCTCGTCCGAGATGCCCATCATAGCGCCGACCTCGGCCATGCTCATGCCCTCGTACTGAAAAAGTGTCAGCGCCACGCGCTGGCGCTCGGGCAAGCGCATCAACGCCTCGTCGACCCGGGACTTCAGGTCCCGTGCCTCGAGTGCGGCGAGTTGCCGAGGCGCGTCGGGCACCTCCGGAAGGTCATCCGTCACCTCGAGCCGTCCGCGCTGGCGTAGACGGTCGAGACAGAGGTTCGTGGCCACCTGGCGGAGCCAGGGAGCTACGCCGGCGGGGCCGACGTCGATCCCGGCGGCTTTCCGCCAGAGCCTGAGGAATGTCTCCTGCGCGATGTCGTCGGCCTCGTCGGCATCGCGCAAGATCCGTCGGGCGAGGGTCAGCGTGCGGGACATGTGCTGATCCACGAGTGAGCGGAAGGCGCGCTCGTCCTCGCGGGCAACGCGTGCCAAGAGGGCACTGTCGCCTTCCTGGACCGCGCCCGACGCTTTCCCCCCGCTCACCACGCGACCGACGTCTCCTTGATCTTCGGCCGGAAGGGACGCGGCCAAAGTCACGACCCTCGCTTCCTTCCGGCTTACCATCGCCAATCTCGCACCCATCGTCCGACTGCGCCAGGGCTAGGCTTTCCGCTTCGCGGCCGGCTTCATGGCTGCATCCAATTCGCACGCTGGATCGGCGGGAGATCGGGCGCCGTGATCCGCCCGTCGCCGTCGAGATCCAGGCGCGTGAAGCGCGCGCGCTGATCGGAGGTAAACTCCTCGAGGGTCACTTTTCCGTCGCGGTCGCGATCAAAAATGTGCATGGCGCGGCGGCTCTGATAGTCGGCATCCTCCTTGCGCACCGCGTCGTACTCGACGCGTTCCAGTTTTCCGTCGCCGTTGCGGTCGAGATGCTGGAACATCGCTGCCCGTCGCTCGGGTCCCGCCTCGCGGCGGAAGCGGTAGCGTTCGAGGCCGCCGTTGTCCTTTGCGGTATCTTCGGACTTCGAGGGTCCGGCGTCGTACTCGACGCGCGTGACATAGCCGTCCGCGTCACGATCGAGGCGGTTCATCCGGCGTTCGTCGCGGCGGGCCGCGTTCCCGGCGCGGCCGGCGGCGAGTTCGGCGGCATCAAGCGCCCCGTCCCCGGATTTGTCGAGGCGCTGGAAACGGGCGATCCGCCGCTTCATGAATTCTTCGAGTGTCACGGACCTATCGCCGTCCGCGTCGAGACGCGCGAGGCCGCTCGCCCGCTCATTGGCGCGGACCTTTCCACGTTCGGTCGCGGGCGCTCCGGCCTCGTCTCCCGGTGCGGCGTTCGCCGCGGACGGGATCGCCATTGCGATCCCAAGAACTAGAAATGCGCTCTTCCAAGTCACCATGACGGCCACCTCGATGCCCCGGCCATCGGCCGGCGTTGTCCCCCCGTCAGGGTGTCAACGGCTAACCGCGCGGCATCCGTCGTTCTGTACCGCAATTAATTTTTTGCGCCCGCCGGAACGGCTCAGACCACCAGGCGGTCATAAAGCGCGCGGGTCGTGGCCAGCGTGTCGCGGAGGCGGAACTCCAGGGCTTCGAAGCTCGGCTCGCCGGCGGCGCGGGCCGCGAGAATTTTCAAGCCCCGCGGAGCCTTCTCGGGGTCGAACGGCCCGTCCTGGCAGAGGCGAAGGATTTGCGTCAGATCGTTGATCAGTCGGGTCGCGGCGAGGAGTTCTTCGGCGTCGGCGGGGTCGATCTCACCCGCCTCGGCGAGCTTATGCAGTGCACGGGTCGTGTTCTGATCGAGAACCTCTGGCCACGCGGCCGCGTGAATAAGTTGCAGATACTGGGCTATGAACTCGAGATCGACGAGACCCCCGCGGACCTGCTTCAGGTCCCAGATATTTTCGGTCCCTTTTTCTTTCTCTATGAGGTCACGCATCGCGCGCACGTCGGATGCGATCTTGGCGCGGTCGCGGGGCATGAGCAGTGTCCGGCGGATCGTGTCGGCCACCTCGCGCCGCAAAGGTTCCGAGCCCGAGAGAACGCGCGCCCTGGTCAACGCCATGTGCTCCCATGTCCAGGCCTCTTTGGCCTGATAATCGCGGAAGCTCTCGATGTGGGTCGCGACGGGGCCCTTCTGGCCGGACGGCCTGAGGCGCATGTCGACCTCGTAGAGCGTGCCCTCTCCGGTCGGCGCGGACAGGGCCGTGATGAGGCGCTGTGTCAGCCGCGCGTAGAACTGGCTCGGCGCAAGGGGCCGTTCGCCGTCGGTCTGCTGCGCTCCCTCGGGTACGCCATAGATGACGATGAGGTCGAGATCGGACGAGGCGGTCATTTCGCGGCCGCCGAGCTTGCCCATGGCGAGGACGACGGCTGCGCCACCCGGCACGCGACCGTGCTGGCGCGCCAGATCGGCTTCGACGGCGGCGTGCAAGGCGACGATCATGCGCTCGGCGAGCAACGCATAGGCTTCGCCCGCGCGGCTCGCATTGATGACGCCCGACAGGACGCGCACGCCGATCAGGAACTGCTGCTCGCTGCCGACGACGCGGGCGCGATCGAGAAGCTCCTGCGTATCCTGCGCGGACGCGAGTTCGGCGGCGATGAGCGCATCCAATTCGGCGGCGCTCGGCAGGTTGTCGAGGATGCGGGGATCGATGACGGCGTCGAGCAGGCGCGGGCGCTTCGCGAGCACGTTGGCGAGCCGAGGTGCCGTACCCATGATGTCGGCGAC
Organism: Hyphomicrobium sp.; assembly: GCA_033765145.1. Taxonomy (GTDB): domain Bacteria; phylum Pseudomonadota; class Alphaproteobacteria; order Rhizobiales; family Hyphomicrobiaceae; genus JAGVSR01. The sequence continues at coordinate 56,334 of JANRIH010000034.1, forward strand.
GAGGCGAAGAAGGGCCCGGTTGGCGGCCAGGAGGGAGAAAAGCTGCACGCCGCCGGGAAGCGCGGCGAGGAACCGATCGAAGCCGGCGAACGCAGCATCCGGATCGGTCGTCTCGCCCAAAGCCGCGACGAGCATCGCTTGCACTTCCGTCAGCCGCTCTCTCGCGCGCGGGCTCCTGACGGCGGCGTAGCGGCCATGATGCCAGCCGCGCACGGCCGCGAGCAGTGCCGAAGGATGTGAGAACCCCATCCGCTTCAGGGCTTCGACAGTGCCCGGATCGTCCTCCTCGCCGGCGAACACCATATTCGACTGCTGGGCGGTCAATTCGGGTGCGTTCTCGAAGAGGCTCCGATAGTGCCGGCTCACGGTTTCCAGGATCGCGAGGTAGGCGCGGGAGAAGTCCTCGGTGGTCGTAAAGCCGGCGAACCGCGCGAGACGTTCGAGTGCTCTCGGCTCTTCGGGCAGCTCGTGCGTCTGCTCGTCGAGCGTCATCTGGACGCGATGCTCGATGCGTCTCAGTTCGCGATAGGCCGCGTCGAGTTCGTGCCGCACCGCGGGCTTGATCCAGTTCCGGGCTTCGAGGCGTTCGAGTGCGGTGAGCGTCCGCCGCGTCCGCAACTCCTTCTGCCGGCCGCCCGCGATCAGCTGCTGGGTCTGGACGAAGAACTCGATCTCGCGGATGCCTCCGGGTCCAAGCTTCACGTTGTGCCCCGGAACGGTCAGCCCAACCAGTCCCCGGAAGGCGTGGATCTGGCGCTTCATCGCGTGCACGTCCGCGATGGCGGCGTAATCGAGATAGCGGCGCCATATGAACGGAGCGAGGTCCTCGATCAAGCGTTCGCCGGCATCGATGTCGCCCGCAGCCGGCCTTGCCTTAATAAGGGCCGCGCGCTCCCAGTTCTGCCCGAAACTCTCGTAGTAGATCATGGCCGCATCGGTGGAGAGCGCGACCTGGGTCGCGCCAGCGTCCGGGCGCAGGCGCAGGTCCGTTCGGAACACGTAGCCGTCACTCGTCCGCTCGTCCATGAGCCGCACGAGATCGCGCGTCAGGCGGACGAAGAAGGGCTGCAGTTCGAGACCGTCGCGCACGCGCGCACGATCGAGATCGTAGAACACGACGAGGTCGATATCGCTCGAATAGTTGAGTTCGCCCGCGCCATACTTCCCCATCGCGAGGACGATGTAGCCCGAGGCCTCAGGGTCGGCGGCACTCGCGGGAACATCGCCACGGGCTGCCGCCTGCCGGTAGAGAAAGTGCACGGCCTCTCCGAGTGCTGCATCGGCGGTCCTCGTGAGATATTCGGTGACGGTCATGACCGGCCACACGCCACCGAGGTCGGCGAGCGCGGTTAGCAGAGCCACCTCGGTCTTGAAGACGCGCAGGTGGCGCATCGCGTCGGGGAGTGTCGCGGCGGCTGCCATGTTGCGCGACATCTCGGCGGCGAGAGATTCGAAGTGAGCTTCGGGGACGGCTTCGAGCAGTGCAGCCGCGCGGCCGGGATCGCGCCGGATCAAGCTCTTGAGATACGGCGAGCCCGCGGTCACACCTGCAAGCAACCGCGCGGCGCGCTCGTCGTCGAGGCATCGGGCCAGTGCCGCGCTCTCCGACGTCTCGTGGGCGAGGGCGCGCAGGTCGGCGAATGCATGGCCTTCGGGATCGGGAATGGGCGTCGACGTGAGCCGCCGAACGAGCGCTTCAGGACAACATGCGGTTTGGTCTTGCGGTCGCACCTGTCCCCCGATATCCGTCCCCGAGTTCGTCCGTTGCCCGGTCGCCCTTTCGACCACGGCGGCTATGCGCGCGGCAGTACGAGCACGGCCTTGAGGCCCGGAGCGTTGTCTTCGAGACGTATCGTGCCGGCATGCAGTCGCGCAACCGCCGCGACGAGACTCAAGCCCAATCCCGTTCCCGGCCGCGTGCGACTCGCCTCCAGGCGCACGAAGCGCTTCAAGACGCGCTCTCGATCCTCGGGGCTGATGCCGGGTCCATGATCGGCGACGATGATCTCGACCGTGGTGGGTAGCGGCTCTACGACAACGTCGACCTTGAGCCGCGATGACGGCGCTCCAGGCGGGGGTGTCCCGTACTTGATGGCATTGTCGATGAGATTGGCGATCGCCTGGCTGACGAGATGGCGGTTCGCGGAAATCTCCGGGCCGTCCGCCGCGTCGACCGTCAGCGTGAGGCCGCTCTCCTCGGCGACAGGTTCATAAAAATCCGCCACATCGCGCACGAGCGCACCCAAGTCGAAGTGCTCGGTATTTCCGTCGAGCGCTCCTGCTTCGAGCCGCGCGATCAGGAGCAGCGCGTTGAAAGTCTTGATGAGTTCGTCCGCCTCCTCGATCGTCCGTTCGAGGCCTTCACGATAGGCGTCGCTCCCGCGCGGATCGCGGAGCGCCGCCTCGGCACGGTTGCGCAGGCGGTTGAGCGGCGTCTTCAGGTCGTGCGCGATATTGTCGGACACTTCGCGAAGACCGTTCATCAGTTGCTCGATGCGGTCAAGCATCTGATTGAGGTTCGCGGCCACGCCGTCCAATTCATCGCCGGCGCCAGAGAGCGGAATGCGCCGCGAGAGATCGCCCGCCATGATAGAACGGCTCGCGGCGTTGATGGCCTCGATGCGCGCGAGAAGCGCGCGTCCGGCACCGAGGCCGCCTGCGAGGCCCGCCGCGGACAGGAGCCCGAAGCCCCACAGAAAGATCATGCGCATGCGGCTCGCGAGCGCGCGCTGTTCCTCGATGTCACGGCCGATCAGAAGGTGCGTTCCGTCCGCGAGGAGGACCGGGATCGCGACCGCGAGGCGGCTGCGGGCCGGCTGTCCTTCGGGACCTGTTTCGTAGCGAAAGACGCCGCCCCTCGCGTCACCAGCGATCTCGGGCGGGAGGCGGTTGAGATTGCCGGCGCGTTTCGAGCCATCGCTCGCGGCCACGAAATAGAGGCCGGGACCCTCGGGCCGGCTGCGCGCCTTGACGGCCTCGACGACGGATGCGACGCCTGCCGCGGCCTCGATATGGCGCATCTCCTGGGCTTCGGCGGTGATCGCGCGCAGGACCTGCTCGGTCAGAACCTCGTTCGTCTGCCAGAAGAGGAGGCCGACGATGCCGGCGGCGGTCGCGAGGAAGGCTGCGACGGAGAGGGCCGCGATGCGGAATGGTGTCGTCGTCCAAGCCGAGAGGATCGATCTATCCTGCACCGTCGCGCACCATGTACCCCGCGCCCCTGACGGTATGCAGCAACGGCTTGTCGAACGTCTTGTCGATCTTGGCGCGGAGCCGGGACACGTGGACGTCGATCACGTTGGTCTGCGGATCGAAATGATAGTCCCAGACATTCTCGAGCAGCATGGTGCGCGTCACGACCTGTCCGGCGTTCTTCATCAGGTATTCGAGCAGTCGATACTCACGCGGCTGGAGCACGATCGGCTCGCCGCCGCGCGTGACGCGATGGGAGAGGCGGTCGAGCACGAGATCGCCGACGACGTAGCGCGTCACCTGCTCCTCGGGTATGGCACGACGCGACAGCGCCTCGATCCGCGCGAGAAGCTCGGTATAGGCATACGGTTTCGTCAGGTAGTCGTCACCGCCGGCGCGGAGACCCTTCACGCGATCATCGACATCGCCCAGCGCCGACAGGATGAGAACCGGCGTGCGGCTGCCGTTCGTCCGCAGCGTCTTCACGACCGAGAGGCCGTCCAATTTCGGCAGCATCCGGTCGACGATCAGCACGTCGTACTGCCCGTCTTCAGCCATCGAAAGGCCCGTCTCGCCATCCATTGCGAGATCGGCGGTGTGCCCGCTCTCCTTCAACGATTTTTGGAGGAACTGCGCCGTCTCGCGGTCGTCCTCAATCACCAGAACCCGCATCGTCATTCCGCTGCGACTGCCCTTTGCCGTGGTTGTGCCTCATGCCGGGCCCGACGTCGAGACGGCCCCGCCGATTTCCGGAGGGGCCGCCTCTTCTGCCCATTTGCTCGGGCGTCGGTCTCGTGCGTCGATCCGTGGGGCGCGCCCTTTGTGGGTGCGCCCGAGCCCCGGATCTCAGCCCTTGTCCTTCTCCTTGGCGGCTGTATTACCGCCGTCCTTCTTCAACTGAACGGCGACGAAGCGTGTCCGGTCCTGGGTCTTGACGCTCAGCATCACGGCGCTGCGGCCCATTTCGGCGACCTTCTGCACCTGCGCTGCCACATCGCCCGGGTTCGCCACCGGCTCGCCCTGAACCTGCAGAATGACGTCGCCGGGGCGGATACCCTTCTCAGCCGCGTCGGATGAGGGCTCGACGTCGCCAATGACCGCGCCACCCTCTTCACCGGCCTTGGCCGGCACGATGGTGAGGCCCAGCATATCGAGCGTCGTTTTGGTCGCGGTCGGCTGCTGCTCGACGGGCTTGCCCTGCTCGAGACGAGCCAGTTCCTCGGTCGAGCCGGGGAACGTGCCGAGCTTCACCTTGATCATCTTTTCGGCGTTGCCGCGCCAGACCTTCACGTCGACGGTAGTGTCGGGCGCATAGTCGGCGATCTTCCGCGCGAGGTCGCGGCTGTCGGCGATGTCGGCGCCGTTGACCTGCATGATCGTGTCCTGTGGCGCCAGACCCGACGCGACGGCAGGGCCGTTCGGCGTCAGTTCGCTCACGAGCGCGCCCTTGGCGGCGGGAAGGCCGAGTGCCGCGGCGGTGTCGTCATCGACGTTCTGGATCTTCACGCCGAGCCAGCCGCGGCTCACTTTGCCCGAAGACCTCAGCTGATCGATCACTTCCATGGCCGTCTTGGCTGGAACCGCGAAGGCGATGCCGACGTTGCCGCCTGAAGGGCTGTAGATGGCCGTGTTGACGCCGATCACCTCGCCATCGAGGTTGAAGGTCGGGCCGCCCGAGTTGCCGCGGTTCACGGCCGCGTCGATCTGCAGGAAGTCATAGGGGCCGGAGCCGATGTCGCGGCCCAGCGCCGAGACGATGCCGGCGGTCACGGTGCCGCCGAGGCCGAACGGGTTGCCGACGGCCAGCGCCCAGTCTCCGACACGGAGGGGTTTGGTTGAGAACTTGACGGCCGGGAACTTCTTGTCCGACTTGATCTTCAACAGTGCGAGATCGGTGCGCGCATCGGTGCCGATGAGGTCAGCGTCGAGCTTTTCCTGATCATCGAAGCTCACCTGAATTTTCGAAGCGCCTTCGACAACGTGGTTGTTGGTGACAACGAAGCCGTCCTCGGTGATGACGAAGCCCGAGCCCTGCGCCTGCTGCGGACGCTGCATCTGGGGACCGCGGAAATCACGCGGCAGGTTCTTGAAGAACTCGTAGAAGGGGCTGTCCTCGGGAATGTCGGGGAAGCCTTCGGGCAACCCGCGTTCGTCAGTCTTGGCGACCTTGTCACCGCCTGAGACGACCGAGATGCTGACGACCGACGGCTTCACCTTCTCGAGAATGTCGGCGAAGGTCAGCGGCGCGCGGCCGAACGGCGTTTCAATGCCCGTTGCGACGCCGGGGGCGGCGGGCTGCGTTTCGGCAAAGGCGGGGGCGAGAACGGGGATCGTCGCTGCTGCCAGAAGTCCCAGTCCGAGCACGCCACCCGCGAGACCCAGACGGCGGTTCGCGGTCGAAGCCAGAGCTGGCCCGGCTTTTGCTCGGCCTGCCTCAACGGCGCGGTCGGAACGGAAAACAGTCATCGGGGGAAACCTCCATCGAACGAAGCTTCAGAGCTTCTCCGATTGGAGATAGGAGGACCGGCCTTACGGCCGCCTTTCGGTCGCCTTAAGACTTGTTAATGTTGCGACGGGGCCGGAGTGTCTGGAATTTCAAAGTGATCGAGCACATCGGACAACGAGCGGGTCTTTTTCGGTCGAAGCGTGCTCTGGCATCGCTTTCGACGGGTGGGCTCGCAATCGCCTTGGCCACGGCCGGAACGGCGGCGGCGCTGCCCTTGGCTCCCGTTCGTCCGCCGGCGCCAGCCACGATCAACTCTGTCGTTCCGGTCGCGGTCTTCGGCGCTGACGACCGTGTGCCGCTGCCCCGCCGCCTCAGCGACCTCGAATCTTCGATCGGGCTTCTCTACGAACCGAAAACCCGCTCCGTCTGCACGGCATTCTGCGTCGCACCCAATGTCGTCGCGACGGCATCCCATTGTCTTTTTGGGACACGCGGGCATCGCGCGCCGTCGCTCGCCAGTATGACGTTCCGTCCCGCGAGCCTGGCCAAGAAGCGCGGGGGGGTGAAGCTCGCGGGCGCCGACCGGGGCACGACACAACTGAACGTCCTCACGGGCTCGACGAACCTGAGCGTCGCCCCGCCCATCGAAGCGACGCGGGACTGGGCCTTCGCGCGGCTCTCCCAACCTATCTGCAAAGGTGCCGAACTGAAGCTCGGCGCGCGGTCGGCCGCCGCCTTGAGCCTCGCGGGTGCAGACCGGCCCGTATTCCAGATCGGCTTTCACCTCGACGTGGGCGACTGGCGTCCGATGCTGAGCCCGCCCTGCATCGTGCGCCGGCCGACCGATCGGATCGACGGGCGGACGATCGCGGAAGATTTCGCGGATGCGCAGCACCTGTTGCTGCACACTTGCGATACCGGCGGCGCGTCCTCCGGATCACCGCTCCTGGCCGACGGGCCGCAGGGTCTCGAAGTGGTCGGCATCAACGTCGGCACATATCTCCAGTCGCGCGTGCTGACCCAGGCCGGGGAAGTCGTGCACCGGTACCGCTCCGATACGGTCGCGAACACGGCCGTCAGCGTGACGGCGTTCCGTGAGCCGCTCCTGGCGTTCCGTTCCGCTGAACTCATCGAAGTCCGCGCCGACCTCCGCCTCTTGCAGGAGAGTCTCGCGGCGTTGGGACACTATCGCGGCGACCTCGACGGCCGGTACGGACCGCAGCTCCGCCATGCGATCGAAGCCTTCGAGCGTTCGGAACGCAGGCTCCCGACCGGAATCGCGAGCCGCTCCACGCTGGCGCGCATCCAGGCGCTTGCAGCCGAGCGCGCTTCGGCGTCGGCCGCCGCGAAGACCCCGCCAACGCTCTCGACGCTCGAGACAGGGAGTGTCGCGCCGCGACCGTGACGATCGTTGGCGTCCGGCACGTTTCGCGAAATCAGATCAGGCGTCTTTGTTCGGGCTGCCGAGAATGCGGTCGAGTTCCTTCGCTTCGGTCTCCGACAGCGGGGCCTCGCGTCCGCCTGAGGCCGATGCCGTGCGCTCAAAGAGGCGACGCGCTGCGATAACGCCGCCCGCCAAGATCAGCATCGGGGCCAGCCAGAGGATCAGCGTCTTGGCATTGAACGGCGGCTTCAGCAGCACGAAGTCCCCGTAACGATCAACGATGTAGGCGCGAACCTCTTCGTCCGTTTCACCCGCGACGAGCCGCTCGCGCACGAGAATGCGCAAGTCCTTGGCGAGCGGGGCGTCGCTATCGTCAATCGACTGGTTCTGGCAGACGAGGCAGCGCAGGTCCGCCGAGATTGCGCGCGCCCGCTTCTCGAGTGCGGCGTCCTTCAGGATCTCGTCGGGATAGACGGCGTTGGCCGGCAGCGCTGCCGCGTGCCATAGCGCGAAGGTGAGCGCCACCACGAAGACTGGCACGCAAGACTTCCGTTTCAGGCGTCCGCGCATGATCCTCACTCCGCCGGAACCGCCGACGTTCCGCGCCGCGCGGGCCGGGGCGCGCCGACGCGGAGGCGGCGATCGGAGAGCGAGATCGCGCCGCCCACGAACATGATGACCGCGCCGATCCAGATGAGCCGCACCAATGGGTGGAAGTAAAAGCGCACCGCATAGCCGCCAGCGGGCTGCTTGTCGCCCAGGACCGCATAGAGATCGCCGCCGAGCGAGGGATAGATGCCCGCTTCCGACGTCGGCTGCGGGGGCGCATCGTAGAGCCGCTTCGAGGGATGCAGCGTCGAGACGAACGCGCCGCCCGTCGTGACTTCGAATGTGCCGACGTCCTCGGTATAGTTCGGCCCGCGCGCCTGCTCGACCCCCTTGAAGGTCAGCGTGTACCCGGCCACCGTCTCGGACTGGCCGATGGCGAGCGCCACGATCTTCTCGCTCTGGTAGGCGCTCGTCGCCACGATGCCGAGGATCGAAACGCCGAGACCCATGTGCGCGAGGACGCCGCCGTAGGCCGACCGCGGGAGGCTCGTGATGCGTCGGACGAATTCGGGCCAGGGGACGTCGCGGAAGCGCGCGCGGTTCAGGATGTCGGTTGCGGCGCCGAGGATGACCCATACGCCGAGCGCGAAGCCGATCGGCGCGAGCCACGGTCCGCGCTGATAGTAAGCCGCGATGGCGATGCCCATCACGATCGAGACGATTGCGACAGCCATCAGCCGTTGCGAGACGCCCAAGAGATCACCACGCTTCCAGGCGAGCAAGGGTCCATAGGGCAGCGCCAGAAGAAGCGGGATCATCAGCGGCAGGAACGTCAGGTTGAAGTAGGGCGGGCCAACCGAGATCTTGTAGCCGAACGCTTCGGTCGCAAGTGGATAGAGCGTGCCGAAAAGGACCGTTGCGCAGGCGACCGTCAGCAGAACGTTGTTGAGGACGAGGCTGCCCTCGCGGCTTACGGGCGCGAAGATTCCGCCCTGGCGCAACTCGTTCGCCCGGAGTGCGAAGAGTGCCAGTGCGCCGCCGGTGAACACGAGTAGGATCGTCAGGACGACGATGCCGCGCTCGGGGTCGACGGCGAAGGCGTGCACGGACGTCAGGATGCCGGAGCGGACAAGGAACGTGCCCATCAAGGAGAGTGAGAAAGTCAGGATCGCGAGCAGGATCGTCCAGACTTTCAGCGCCTCGCGCTTTTCCATGACGAGTGCGGAATGCAAGAGGGCTGTTCCGAGTAGCCACGGCATGAACGAGGCGTTCTCGACCGGGTCCCAGAACCACCACCCGCCCCAGCCGAGTTCGTAGTAGGCCCACCACGACCCCATGGCGATGCCGAGTGTCAGGCACATCCACGCGGCCAGCGTCCACGGTCTCACCCAGCGCGCCCACGCGGCGTCGATGCGGCCTTCGATCAGAGCGGCGACCGCGAACGAGAAAGCCATCGAGAAGCCGACATAGCCCGCATAGAGGAACGGCGGATGGAAGGCGAGTGCGGGGTCCTGAAGGATCGGGTTCAGGCCTTGGCCTTCGAGTGGCGCGGGGTCGAGGCGCTCGAAAGGGTTCGACGTGAACAGGATGAACAGCAGGAAGGCGACACTGATCGAGCCTTGCACGGACAGCACGTTCGCGCGGAGCGTCGGGGGCAGATTCGTCCCGAAGATGGCCACGGCCGAGCCGAAAAGTGCGAGGATCAGGACCCAGAGCACCATCGAGCCTTCATGGTTCCCCCATACGCCCGAGATCCGATAGAGGAGCGGCTTTTCAGAGTGCGAGTTGGCGACAACGTTCGCGACCGAGAAGTCCGACACGATGTAAGCGTGCGTCAGCGCGGCGAAGGCGATCAGGATCAACACGAACTGGCTGACCGCCGCCGGTTCGCCGACGGCAGCGAGACGCGGGTCGCGCGTGTGTGCACCCCAGGCCGGAACCATCGTCTGCACGAGCGCGACGATCAGGGCCAGGACGAGCGCGAAGTGTCCGGTTTCGATGATCATGTTCGGCTACGATCCGTTGGCCGGGTCTTGAGATCCGGAGGGTGGGGTTTCTGTCGGGGATGCGCCGTTGTCGTGCGTGGCACCGGCGCCAAGCTTCACGCCCTTCTCCTTGAGTGCCTTCGCGACCTCGGGGGGCATGTAGGTTTCATCGTGCTTGGCGAGGACGGTGTCGGCTACGAAAGTGCCGTCGGCGCCGAGCCGGCCTTCGGTCACGACCCCCTGCCCCTCGCGGAAGAGGTCTGGCAGGATGCCCTCATAGGTGACGCCAATCGTTTTCAGGGTATCGGTGACGCCAAATGCGACCTTCGTTCCCTCGCCGCGCTTGACACTGCCTTCGGCGACGAGGCCGCCGAGGCGAATGCGCTGGCCGGGTTCGAGCTTGCGCTCCGAGATATCGCTCGGCGTGTGGAAGAAGACCACGCTGTCCTGCATGGCAAACAGTACGAGAATGACGGCAGCCGACAGGACGGCAACCGCCGTGCCAATCAGAATTCCGCGTCGCTGCTTTCGCGTCATGTTCCCTGTCCTTACGGTCCGCCCGGCTTCGCGGATGAGGCTGCGTCGATACCGAGCGAGCGCGCGGCCTCTTCGATCCGCGCAAGCGCCGGCGCATCACCCGCGAGCCCCGCGCGCGCCTTGACGAGCGCGGCCAAGGCGGCGTCCTTGCGGCCCATGACTCCATAGGCATTCAAGAGCCTCAGCCAGCCTTCGACGTCACCGGGTTCCTTATCGAGCCGTGCAGCGAGGCGCGCGACCATGCTTTCGATGACCTTGGCCTGTTCGTCGGGTGGGAGTGCGGCGACCGCATCGGGCGAAAGGGGAGGCGCGGATGCGGCGCCATTCGCTCCGGGAGCGGCGGGCGCCGGAGGGCCCGCGTCCGGTGCGCCGGTAAGACGTGCCTCCACACTCGCGATGCGCGTCTCAACGGCGGTGCGCAGATTGCCCGGAGGGATGTCGTCGGTCAGGATGGCTTTGTAGCTGTCGCGAGCGCCCGCGAGGTCGCCTTCCTGTTCCTTGGCGAGCGCCAGCCATAGCTTCGCATCCGGCCGGCCCGGCTCGAGGGCGAGTATCTGCGCGGCGGCCTTGCGCGCATTCTCGGTTACGACGCCGTTGTTGGCGAGAATTTCGCTTTCCGCGAAGCCGGCAAGTCGCTTCGCGCTCTCACCCAACAGCCGATTGGCGTTGGCGTATGCGACCGCGGCATCCTGATAGCGCCTCATGCCCTTGTAGATCGGCGCGATCACGTCCCAGCCACGACCGTCCTCGGGATGCGACTTCAGGCGTGCTTCGACGTTCGCGATCATGTCGGAGATCGTCGGTCCGCCCGGGTTCGTGGCCCGTGCCGTGAGGGGCTGGTCGGGTAGTAAGGGCGCACCGACGGCAACATAGAGCATGACGGCGGCCAGGGGCACGCCTGTTGCGATCGCAGGAAGTGCCCACGCCCGCGCCGGGCCGTCGGCCGCAGCGCGTCCGGCGTCTTCGCCCCGGATATGCGATGCGCGGGCGAGGATGCGGCGAGAGACCTCGGCTTTCGCCGCTTCGGCCTCGGCGGCGTCGATCGCGCCGCGCTCGCGGTCGAGGTCGATCTCGGTCAGCTGGTCCCGATAGAGCGCCAAGTCGGCTGGCGCCGCGTCGAGCGCCGCGCGCGACGCGCCATGGAACGCGCGCCATGGACGAACGAGTGCCGCGACGACGCCCGCCGTCAGAACTGCAAAAACGATCCAGAGCAGCATCGCCAATCCCGGCTGACAAGTGGCCTTGCAATAGGTGTCCACACCTGGTGTGACAAGTAGCGCGGACGGTCGGAGGCCCTTGTGTCGCGCCCGGTTATGATCCCCAAAAATGTTAACGCCAGGGCCCGCGTGGGCCCTGGCGTCAAATCTCGTCATTCTGATCGGGATTCTGATCGGGCTGCGCCGATGGTCAGGTCACGTTGGTCCATGTCCCGTCAGGATTGCGGCAGGCGGTGCCGGTCAGGGTCTGCGGTCGGCCGTCGACATAGATCTTATGGCTATAGTCGCGGCAGTCATTCCCATTGCGCTTATAGGGCCGGCTCGGGACAACTTCGCCGTAGCGGCCGTTGTCGGGGTTCCGCCACTGCCGTGCGACGCCCGACTGACCACGCTCCAGAGCGTCGAACTCGGCCTGCTGCGCCAGCATCTTGTCCTGCTGATCCATGGATTTGCCGATCTCGCTGCCGACGATGCCGCCGATCACGGCGCCGATCGCGGTTGCTGCGATTTTGCCGGTGCCCTTGCCGAACTGGTTGCCGATCACTCCGCCCGTGATGCCGCCCAGCACCAACCCCGCGTCGGCTTTAGACGGACCTTCGCCGTTGCTGCAGCCTGCCGCCGCGAGGGGCACCAGCATGATCGCCAGGAAGCGCCAGGAGCGCATGTCGTTCCTCTTCATCTCAGGGGATGGCCGGCAAACGCAAACCACGATGGAATCCGCTATCGCACAAAGTCCTGCATCCCGCCAAGTTGCCTTTTCACCACCGATTCGGGCAAAAGTTCGTCGCGAGGCGATGCCATGGGAACAGATTTTTGCAAGACAGCGAAAGGAGTTCCAGCGGAATGATCCGCGCAGAGCTCAGGCGGCGGGCAATTCGAGCCGCGCCAAGAGGCCGCCCTTCGGGCTCTCGGCCAGTTCGAAGTTCCCGCGATAGGACGTTACCAGATCGGTCACGATCGAGAGCCCGAGGCCGGAGCCGGGTTTGGTCTCGTCGAGCCTCAATCCTCGCTTTCCGAGCTTCGCACGCTCGTCGGCCGACAAACCCGGGCCGTCGTCCTCGACTGTGACGACCATACGGCGCAGACGATCACGGTCGGGCGCGGGCGAGGCCGATACACTCACTTCGCTCGTGGCCCATTTGCAGCCGTTGTCGAGGAGATTGCCGAGCAGTTCCTCGAGATCCTGTTGCTCACCCTGGAACTTGAGACCGGGCGCGACGCTCGTCGTGATCGTGATACCGCGATCGCGGTGAATGCGTTCGAGCGCACGTTTCAGCGCCTCGACAACGGGCGCGACTTCCGTCACGCGGCCGATGACGCCGATGCGAGCTGCCATGCGCGCCCGGTCGAGGTAGGTGTTGATCTGATCGCGCATCAAGCGAGCCTGTTCCGCGACCTTCGCGCCAAATGGCGTGCGCTCCTCGTTCGCTTCGTTGGTGATGACAGCGAGGGGGGTCTTCAGGGCATGGGCGAGATTGCCGACCTGCGTGCGCGCGCGATCGACGATGTCCTGATTGGACTTGATGAGCGCGTTCAATTCGCGCTGCAGGGGCGCGATCTCCTCGGGCAATTCGCCGTCGAGCGCCTCGGCTTTGCCCGAGCGGATGTCCGCTAGAGCATGTTCGATACTGCGCAGCGGCATCAAGCCGACCCGGACCTGAAAGAGGGATGCCAGCACGAGGCCGATACCGGTGAGAGCCAGCGCGATCGTGAGGCGCGTCAGAAAATTCCGGTTCCGCGTCTCAAGCCAGGCGATGGGACCGGCGACGCTGACGGAATACTGCTTCGCACCGGCGTCCTTTCCAATAGCATCGATGACTTCGATGATCCGGATCGATTCCCCGACGGGACCCTTGGCGTTCAACCAGCGTTGACCCGCCTCGTCCGCAGGCATTTTCGCTTCGAATGGCGACTCGAGCCCCGCGCTTTCGAGCGACTTCGATTTCAGCGTCTGCGCCGCGTGCCCGAGCGGACTTATCTGCCAATACCAGCCGGAATGGGGGTCCTCGAACAGCGGCTCGAAGCGGTTGACGGGAATGACGGGCTCGATCGAGCCGGTATCGAGGGCGTCGAGCGCGATCGAATTCACGAGCTTCGCCAGACGGTCGTCGAAATTGGCGCGGACGTCCTCGCTGTAGAGGCGATAGATGATGAAGCCGGCGAGCGGGAGCACGACCAGCATCCAGGCGGCCGACGTCGCGAGCAGCCGAAAGGCGAGGGAATTAAGGTTCATCGGCGCCGGCATTCAACCGGTAGCCGAGGCCGCGGACCGTTTCGATCACGTCGGCGGGGAGCTTCTTTCGTAGGCGGCCGATGAAGACCTCGATCGTGTTCGAGTCGCGGTCGAAGTCCTGGTCGTAGAGATGCTCGACGAGTTCGGTGCGCGAAACGACCTTACCTTTGTGGTGCATCATGTAGGCGAGCAGCCGGTACTCGTGCGACGTCAGCTTCACCTGCTGCCCGTCGCACGTCACGCGCGCGGACTTGGTGTCCAAGCGGACCGGTCCGCACTCGATCTCGCTCTTGGCGTGGCCGCTCGCGCGGCGGACCTGGGCACGGACGCGCGCGAGCAATTCCTCCATGTGGAACGGCTTGGCGACATAGTCGTCGGCCCCCGCGTCGATCCCCGAGACCTTGTCGCTCCAGCGGTCGCGCGCGGTCAGGAGGATCACGGGCATCACACGCTCGCCCCGGCGCCATTCCTCGAGAACGGAGATGCCGTCCTTCTTGGGCAGACCGATGTCGAGGATCACGAGATCATAGGGCTCTGTCTCACCGAGGTAGTGCCCCTCCTCGCCGTCGAATGCGGTATCGACAGCATAGCCCGCGTCGGTCAACGCGCGCACGAGCTGGCGGTTCAAGTCTTTGTCGTCTTCCACGACGAGGATGCGCACGCGGTCTCTTCCTGGCTCGGCTCCGTCGCGGCGCCCAAGTTGTAGCGCCGCGATCTTCACCGCCAAGTATACCGTCGATTTGGGCGCTTCCTAGCCCCGGCTGTCGCAGTGCTGTTCAGAGGCGGACGTTGACGTCACGCCGCGTCAACGGCGACGTTGCGCGAATCCGGCCATAGATCGCCATCAGCGTGCCTGAGAGACCCGCCACGGCCTGGCCTACCGCGACCGTATCGTGCCCGAGCTGGCGGATGAGATCAGCCGTGATCTCGATGCCTATGAGCGGACCGACGGCCGGAAGGACCGTCGCCAGCGCGGTGACGATCGTGCCCCAGATTGTGAGCGAGTGCCCCCACCATTTGGGTTCGACCCCACGCTCTCCGGAATCGGCGGGCGCCTGCACGGTTTTCGAGTTCATGATGTCATCTCCATGTGTCGCGGATTGGGTTTCGGCCGCCGCTTCGGCGATTGCCGCCCGGCGGGTCTTTTCGACGCGCGCGAGCCAGCCTTTGCCGAAGCGCGGGAAATGAGGGAGCGCGCGATAGCGGCGGCGTCGGAGGGCGGCGCATCGCTCGATGAGATCGAGCGGGTCGCACGATGCGACGGCCGCGCGGGTCAGAGGGCCGAACTCACCATCGACCTCGGTCTCAACCGCTGCCTGCAAGAGCCGGATGGCTGTCGGCACACCCTGATTGACGGCCGCGTCGAAATGCATGAGGCGCACGCCGGGCGGTAATCGAGGGCAATGTGCCGGCGTCCAGTAGCGCGCGCGATAGATGGCTACGATTTCACGGTCGGAGATCGCTCGAAGCTCGCGCACCATGTGCGCGCGGTTTGTCATCGTGATCGGAATGCCCCGCCACGCCGCAAACGTCGCGAGCGTAATGCCGCGCCATGTTGGTCCTCCTGGATCGGCCGGGTCATCGGAGAAGCCGCCCTCGAATTCGAGGACGAGACGAAGAGCGTTTTCAAACGCAGCGTCATCGCGGATCGACACGGGGTCATTCCTTGTCGGAGAGTTCGAAGCGCGAGTGTCCTCGGTGGGCACTGCCGTCGGCCATCGCAGTCCCAGGAGGCGCTTCCGGTCGAACGCCGCAACGGACACCGCATCGCCCTGGTTGCCGCCGAGCAGAATGACTTTTCCCGGTGCAATCCCGACGACGAAGCCGACATGCCCGAGGCGGCGATCGTTCGATCGCGCCAGGACGGCGACAGCGCCCGTTCTCGGCTCGGCGAGGGGATGGCCCCAGCGGATATAGCTGCGCGCCATGAGCGAGCCCGACGGCTTCACTCCCGCACGCCCGAGACAGGCACCGACGAAAGCGGCGCACCAAGCAGTTTCGTCGGACGTGATGTCCGCGTGACCCGCGTCGCGATAGAGGTCGAGGAGAGCGGGATTGGCGCGCTTCCCCACGACTTCTCGCGCGCCGAAGAGCGTCCATGCTTCGCTCATCCAGCGCGGAGCGTCGGCGAATTCGTTCATAGTCGCGTTCCGGTCAGACAGTGGCGAGAGCTGCGATGCCGCGTCCGCGCGTGACGCTCAACTGATAGACGGCCACGGCGATGCTCGATTGCGGCGCGCCGAAGTCGGACATCTGTTGCGATGACGTGTAGATCGCGCTCGATGTGCTCGCGGCGAGCGTACGCTTGACGACCGCTCCATCGAGAATGTCGACCTCGTAGCGCTCGCTTTCTTCGCCGAGCGGAACGTCAGCGACGCTCCAGGCGTCGCCATGCCGCCGCGTCCGCCTGATCCACGAGAGCGTCAGGTCGCCGCCCGTCCGTCGTCCGCGCACGTGAACTGGCGACAGCGGTCGCGCACCGACACCCTGGAACGTGTGCTCAGCGGTGCGGTACGTCGCGTCGCCGAGGTCGCGGTTACCGGGACCGTAGCGCCAGTTGAGGGGCGCGCCGATCTCACTCGCGAGAAGATCAATCCCCGTCAGCGCGTCATCGATCACGACGAACGGTGCGCCGGATCCCAGGGGCACCCGCATGGCGTGCTCCGTACCGGCCTGGCCGCGAATAAGGCCCGACAGTTCGTATGTGCCGGCCGATACGAGGTTCGCCGTCTCGAACTGCAGGACCTCCCATTCGCCCTCCGGCGTTCTGACCGCCGCGAGATTGGCGCCTCCGAGAACCTGTGCCGCCGTCCGCGATTGGAGTGCTGCGCCTTCGACCGAGACGCGAAATTTTGTCGAACGATCGACGACGCCCAGCGGACCCTTCGGCAGAGGATCGAGCGTCGTGCCTTTGGTTGCGGGCGCGCGCGCGATGGTCCGCAACGTGAAGTCCGACGTCTCGGGAGAGGAATAGACGGCGACGCTCCCGGGCCATGGCGCCTGACGCGCGACGACGTGACCGCGGAGGTCGGGCTCGTCGCCAGAAAGGAGCGGCAGATCGAGGAACAGGATGTCGGGACGGCCCGCGAAGACGGGCGTGCCGGGATTGACGGGTCGCGGGGGCATGGGTGGCGGCAAATAGACTTCGGCGTCGAGCGTCGAAGCTGTGATTTCACGACTCCCGTGTTCGCCGATCCCCGTTATGCGGAGAGCTTTCGAACCCGAGGGCCGGACGAGCGCCACGATATCGCCCGGCTCGAGGGCCAGCGCCGTCGGCGGCAACTCGAACGAAACCCGCTCGCGGGCGGCCCAAGTCTCGTAGAGCCAGGCCTCCGACAGTTCCGCCGCCGCGTTCGCGTCGAGGACGATCGGCAGCTCCGCTTCCGAGACGCGGCCGCTCGCGCCTGCGAGGCGGCGTGCTTCGGCGACGGCGCTCTCGAAATCGCGCTGCGCGTCGATGAAGCTCACCTTGACCGAGCGGGGGAGATCGGTTTCCTGCGCGCGCACGGTCTCGGCGAGGGGCGCGCCGGGCTTCGTCTCGACGAGGTCATCGTCGCTGAAAGTCGCAACAAGCCCACCCTGTCCCCGCGCGCGGAACGCGATGTTGCCACCGCTTTCGAGCGTGTCGAAGAAGTAGGCCAGTTCCAGGGGCTCGATGGCATCGCGTGCCGACATGACGCGATCGATGACATATCCGGGAACGACGCCCGGCAGATGATCGATCTCGAAATCGGTGAAACCGAAGTCGGTCAGGATCTGTGCGAGAGTGGCCGTTACGGACCCACCCGCGAAGCGCCCCGTCAGCCAATGCCCGAGGTGCCAGTTCTCACCATCGGACCAGATCGACGTGTCGAAGGGAAACGCGGGATAGGGCCGCGCATCCCAGCAGTATGCGAGAATGCGCGCGGGATCGACCATCGGCGCGCCATAAACGGGGGACACCGGATTTGCGCCTGGCGTATGGCGCGGATGGGCGGGATCGAAGTGCTGGATCAGGGCTTCGAGATAGCGGCGCTGGATCAGGTCATCGCGATTGCCGCGCGAGAAATAGGGAAGGGCATTCTCCGAACTCTTGGGATCGACGAAGACGTTCGGCTGGTTGGCGCCTTTGTCGACGGCCGGGCAGCCGACCTCGGTCAGCCATACGGGTTTCGAGCGCGCGACCCACGATGTCGGCGTCGGCGCTTCAACTCCGGCAGGGCGATTGGTGTGGGCGTTACTCCACCAGCTTTCGAGATCCTTGAAGCGGAAGACCCAGGGCTTGCCGGCCCCGTCGGTGACCGGCGTGCGAACCTGGTTGTCCCGGTCGGCCGCGCTGGCATAATACCAATCAAAACCTTCGCCACCCGTGATGTTCGCGCGCAGATAGTCGACGTCGTAGATCGAGCGCCATCCCGCGTCGCGATCCAGGTGCACGCCCCCGTCGCGCCAATCGGAGAGCGGCCAATAGAGGTCGATGCCGATGGCGTCGATCGCCGCCGACGACCAAAGCGGATCGAGGTGGAAATGAACATCCCCCGTGCCATCCGCCGGCTGATGTCCGAAATACTCGGACCAGTCGGCGGCGTAAGTCACTTTCGTACCCGGGCCCAGGACCGCCTTCACATCCGCCGCCAGCGCGACGAGTGCCGCGACGAATGGATAGGTAGACGCGGCGCTGCGCACGGTCGAGAGACCGCGCAGCTCTGACCCGATGATGAAGCCCGCGACGCCGCCCGCAGCCTTGGCGAGATGGGCGTAGTGCAGGACCTGCCGACGGAGCGACCATTCGGCGGGACCGGAATAGGAGACTGAGGTTCCTGAGATCGCAAAGTCGGCCGGCGCCGCGGTTCCGACGAAGGCTGCGACCTGCGCGTTTGCCGCCGCTGTCTTGTCAGGGGTTCCAGGCTCGCCCGCCGCGGGATGAACCGTGATCCTTCCGCGCCAGGGATAGGCGCCCTGTGCCGCGTTGCCGTAGGGATCGGGCAGGGTATTGCCGGCCGGCACGTCCATCAGAATGAACGGCGTGACGATCACATCCTTGCCGCGTGCGGCGAGGTCTTGAATGGCCTGGACAACGGTCGCATCGGAGGGCGTGCCGCCGTAGGCTGGCCGGCCATCGCGCTCGCTCACGACATAGGCGCTCGCACGCTCGACGCCGGCGACTTGCCACTCCAGGTCTTCCGTGACTTTCGCCGTGCGCTCGACGCCCGGCTTCAGCTGGCAAAGCCCGGCACGGAGATCGGTGCCGAACCATGAGACAACGAGCGAGACGGCGGCTACGGACGGCAGTGTCTCCTCGAGCTGGTCGAGGGCAACGGACCAATCGGTCGGTCCTTGAAGCGTGTGGACGTTATCCGCCCGGGTGGCTCCGCCGCCCGTCGTCTGCGTCACGGGTTCTGTCGCATAGACGAACTCGCCTGAGCCCGGAATGAGCACGACGCCCTTTATGTCGTTGCGCGCGGGCTCAACCGGACGGTAGACCTCGAAGGAGAGCTGAGGAATTCGATTGCCGAATTCGGCGAGCGGAAGGTTCTCGAAGACGAGGTAGGCCGTGCCACGAAAGGCTGGCGCGGCGTCCGCGCCGAGCCTCGTCACGATCAGGGGATCGGCGGGCTGCGTCTCGGACCCCAAGTGGAGCCGATGGGAGAGGCGCGACAGGTCGATTTCGCGGCCGTCCGCCCACACGCGTCCGAGGCCCGCGATCACGCCCTCACACAGCGCCACGGCGAAGCTCGCGGCATAGCGATGTTCAATCGTCGTCGCCGAGGGGGATGCAGCCGACGCGCCCTTGCCTGATCCGCCACCTGACGAGGACTTGACGATCTCTTCCGTGATTTCGTCCGCCCAAATGATCTGTCCGCCGAGACGCACACGGCCATAGATCCGCGGAATGGGCGCGCCTTCGGTCGACGCCGTCACGTGAAGGTGCTGGAGGCGTGGTCCCTCGATCGGCTTCGTTCGTCCGGAGCCAGCGAACAGCGCGTTGTCGATGTAAGAGCCCGCAAGCGCGCCGATCTGGGAGCCGATCGTCGCGCCGGAGAGCGTCGCGCCGAGAAGCGTCAGTCCGCCGGGCAGCAGCGCGCCGCCGGCGGCTGCGCCGGCCGCGGCCAGAGCCAGAGTTGCCATCGCTCAATCTCGCCTGTTGGGAAAACGGAAGACGGCAGTGATCCGGCGGCGCCACCAAGACCCGAGCGGGACCTCGGCGACGGCCGCGCCTTCGATGGCGTGGATCATCGTCTCGCGCGTTGCGACAAGACCGAGATGCTTCGCCACGGCGCCAGGCCGCATCCGGAACAGCAATACGTCGCCCGGCATCGCGTCGCTGGGCGCGATACTGTCGAGGTGGCGCACCGCGGCTTCGAAGAGCCGCTCGCGGCCGTCGGCCTCGCCCCAGTCGCGCGCGTAGGGCGGCGGCACTTCTGTTTCGCGTCCGACGACCTCGCGGTAGACGCCGCGCACGAGACCGAGACAGTCCGCGCCGACGCCCTTCACGCTCGCCTGATGATGATAGGGCGTCCCGATCCACGTGCGCGCAACGAAAACGATCGCCTGGCTCTCGACCTCTCGCGCCTGCTCGACCGGCATCAGTTGAATGGGCATCAGCGCACCTTCGAGCCGGGACGCGAGACGGCGGCGAGAAAATCGTTGCCGGGCATATGAGGAAAGCCCCGGTAGTTGACGGCGTTTTCGAACCGCGCCCGGCAGGTCGCGAATTGCTTATCGCATCCGGCAGTCACGACGAGCGTCGCGCCGATTCTGTGTGGTCCGGCGACGGGCTGCCAGAATTCGAGCCGGACCACGCCATCGCGCCGCGTGTGCCGCCGGATCTCGATCTTCTGCCCATCCGCCGCGCCGGACGTGAATGTGGCCAGGCCGCGGGTGAAATGATCCGTCGCATAACTTCCGAGACCGGATACAGTCACGCGCCGGTCGTCGATGACATCGATCACCGTCGCCTCGGCGCGCCAGACCGGGAGCGAGAGATTGATGCCGCAGCGCTCATCGCCCAAGTCCGCGTCGCAGCCGTATTGATAGACGCGGCCTTTCGGCTGCTGGAGGTAGTGTTCGACACCGCGGACCTCGGCGGTAAAGACTGAGCCTGAGCGTTTCACCTCTCCGAGTGTCCCGGCCTTCACAAGCACGCGTTGGCCCGGGACCGCCCAGTTGACCCGGAAGATCTCGATCCCGGCATCGTCGTAGAGACCAGCATCGAGGTCGTCGTCGGTGATGGCGGCCGAACTCAGCGCGCCGGTCAGTTCGAGATTGTCCGTGCCGAGGCCAAGCGTTTCGCGGATTTCGCTCGTCTCGAAGCCGCTCGCCGCCTCGAAAGTCGTCGCGTCGAATTCGAGCGGACGGTCATGGTCGGTGAAGCCTTGCACCTGCCCGTCACGGCGCGTGACGCGCCAGCACCAGCAGAGCGACGTGGCGCCGGTTGCGAGATGCGCCGCAAGATCGACCGGAATATCTCTCATGTCCTGACCTCGACGATCGGGATCGACGGCACAGCGCCGTGTTCGAAGCCCGTGAGGCTCACTTCCAACCGGTCGGCGTCGAAGCGAACGGGAACGTCGAATTCATATCCCGCGGTCACACTCGCGCCCGCGGCTGGAATTTGGCCTGCGAGAAACGTCACACGGCCCAGCGCATGGTCCACGCTAAAGTGGGTTCCCAGGATGCGCTCGCTGCCGGCGACCGCCACGCGGACCGTTCCCGCGACGGGCTTTGCGATGTCGCGCACATAGGGTGCGTGGGCCGAGCCGTAGGTTTTCACGATCTGGTATATCGAGGTCGTGCCATTGCCCGTTCCCAACACCTGATCGAGGGGAGACGGCGCGGCGCTCGGCGGACAGGACTTCCAATCGAGATGATCGCGCCATCGAAAGCCAAAGAGGCGGCCGCGCCGTTCCTCGAAGAAGGCGATGATCGCGTTCAAGTCATCAATGCTGCGGACTCCATATCCGGCGTTGTAGACCCGGCGCGAGGCGTACCAGCGCGCATTCCTCTGCTCGTGGCCGGAGCCCAGCACGACGACATCCGTGCGGCGCTCTGGTCCCCCCTCGGACCCGCGCGAAATATGGGTCGGAAATCTCACGTCATGGAAGTTCACGGGCGCGCTCCGGCATCATGCGTTGCGTTGGCCGAGTGCTGCCGCCCGGGCGAGGATCGCGCCGAGCTGCGCTTCTGACCGGCGGAAGCTTTCGGCATCTGGCGTTGCGACGTTCAACGTGATCGCAATGCCCCGTCCTCCGCCGGACGCCGCGACGCCGAGCCGTCCATCAGGCCCGCGCGCGAGCGGCAGGATCGCTTCGGCACCGCGTTCGCCCGCGAGCCCCATTCGGCCGTTCGCAAGCGGAAACGTCACGGGGCTTCGGATGACGCCACCTGTCGCGAATGGCACCGGCAGGCTCGGGGCCGCGCTGCCTGCCCCGCCGAACGATCCCGAGACGAGGCCCGACAGGAGATTGCCGAACCCCTGCTCCAGCGGCTTCAATGCGGCCCGGAGCGTCAGGTCGGAGAGGCGCAGCGCCAAAGAGCGCAAGACATCGGAGACGGACTTGCCCTTGATCGCGATGCCCTGGAAGGCCGTCGAGAGCGCCGTGCCGAACTGGCGCCCGAGGCTCGTCGCGGCGCGCAACTCCTGCGCGAGCGCCGTCGTATCGGCGTCGATGGCGATCGTCCAAGTCTCGGGCAGGTCGTCGTCACTGATCATGCTTTTGGCTCCCTATCGGGGAATTTCTTCATCAGGTCGTCGAGGTGTCGGCGGTGCGGAGCTGCAACTGGCGCGATGGCTCCGAAACGGCCTCTGACTGCGGCCTCGAATTCCCTCGGTGTCATGGACCAGAACGTGCGCGGATCGAGAGCGAGCGCGCCGAGACCGAGCGCCATCACTTCTGACCAGGGAAAGGGCCCGAGCTAGCGCCGGGCTCCTCCGCCGATGCGCCGCCGTCGAACGTTGCCTTCAGGAGCCGCGCCACGATGTCGACGAAACCGGCCGCGCCGGTCTCGGTCCGCATACGCGCGACGGCTTCGTCCGTGAGATCGTTGCCGGCGCCCCGCAGACCCGCGCCGATGATGCGCACGCAATCGCGCGCCGAAATGCGACCGTTTTCGAAGCGGCCCGCGAGCGCCAGCATATCGTCGACCGCGAAGGCGTGTTCCAGTTCCGCCAACGCGCCGAGCGTGAGGCAGAGTGCGTGGCGGCGGCCGTCGAGGACTGCCTCGATCTCGCCGCGGTGGAGATTGGCCATCCCGCTCTCCCTTAAGCCGCGACGAACGTCAGCTCGCCGGCGCTTTCGAGTGCCAGTTCAAATGCGACCTCGCCGTCGTGGCGTCCGGTCAATTCGAATGACGTGATCTGGAACGGGCCTTGTACGGTGCCGAAGTCGGGCACGATGACTTGCCAATTCCGGATCGTGCCCTGAAACACATAGGAGCGGATAAGCTCGTCGCTCGCCGCATCCTTGAAAATGCCTGCACCCGAGAGGCGCGCAGACTTCGCACCTGCACCACCCAGGAGTTCGCGCCACTGGCCGGCTGATTCCTGGTGCGTGATATCGACGGTCTCGGCATTGAACGCGATGGCGCGCGAGCGCAGGCCCGCGACCGTCGCGTAGACTCCCGCACCCGTACTGTCGACCTTCAGGAGAAGGTCCTTACCCTTCTGGGCGGCCATGGAAACGATCCTTTCGAGATGAATTCAACTGCCGATGTGCGCCGAGAGCGCCGTCATATTGCGGCGTCACGGTTTGGGGCCGTCACGACGTGGGTTCGGTCACGGCGCGGAAACGCACGAGAGCGCGGCTCGTCTCCTCGGTGGCATCGCGGCGCACGCCGGAGAACTCGTGACGGATGTTGACGAGGCGATGTCCGTCGAGAACGAGCGGCGCGTCGTGGAGAAGTGACGAGACGCGGGCCAGGATCGCCCAGACATCGCGCAAGCCTGCCGCTGGCGTCCAGACACTGATGGTCAGCGCGTGTTCATGTCCGTCCTCAGTCGCCGTCGTCCAGTCCCTGACGACACTTTCGCCGATCGTGACGTAGGGCGGCTCGATGCCGCGCGGAACATCATCGAAGACGCGCGCACCACCGAGCGCCGTCGTCAACGGTCCGTCGGTCGAGAGGCGGGAGAAGACGGCTTTCTGCAAGGCCCAGCCGGCATGACTCATGATCTCGTCTCCGGACTGCGGCGCGGGGCGATGCGTGGCATTCTGCGTGTTCGAGCGCGGGGAATGACGACAGCCCTGCGGCTCGTCAGTCGCTCCAAGCGGCTGACCGGCGCGCGTGATTTCGATTGCACCAGGCGAACGGCGATCTTCATGGCAGACGCTCCTCGACATCGAGGTAAAGACCGCGCGTGCGGCCGTCGGGATCTCGCACGCCAACGATGTCGAAGCGGCGCTCGCCCAGGACGACGCGCATCGCGGATGTGATGCCAGGCCTGTAACGGATGCGCATCGTGTGACTGACACGTCCCTTGACGCCGCCCGAAGCAACGATCTCGCTCCCGGACTTTGCCTCGATCTCGGCCCAGGCGTCGCAATAGCGTTCCCAGGCGAGCGTCGACCCACCGCCTTCGTCGGGTGTCGGGATTGCGCGCTCAATCGTGATCCTGTGACGCATCGCGCCGATCCTGTGTGCGGTCATAGGCGCGGCTCCCGCCAGTTGGCGAGGAGCTCGGACACGATCGACGGAATTCGCGTCGCGGCAGAACCGATCTCGATCACGTCGCGGTGTTCGTACCAATGGGCGACGAGCAAGAGGATCGCGTGGCGAATATCCTCCGGCACGCTTGCGGACGTTACGCCGAAGCCAGCGGTAAAGTCGATCTCGATGCCCAACGCGCGGCGGCCGGGGAGCGGCCAATTTGCGGACTCCGGGATGAGACGCTGCCGACGCGCGCCGGGCTCCAGCGCGTAGCTCGACGGCGGCAGCGTCGTGGGCGTTCCGTCGCTGGCCAGGACACGGACGGCATCAATTGAGGTGACAGGCCGCAGGGGCAGCGTGACCGCACCGCCCGGGGGCCAGGTGTCGAGCAGGAGACGCCACTGCTGTTGGATGAACGCCAAGCCCAATGCGGCCTCCGCGTGGAGGCGCGAGGTGAGGATCAAACTTCCGATCAGGGCGTCCTCATCGGCCGTATCGACCTTCAAGTGGGCTTTGGCTTCGGCGAGCGAGACAGGCTCGACCGATGGGCCGCTCAGAAACAAGAGGGTCATGGCGCCTCTCGAGAAACGGAAGGATTGGAGGTCGGCGAAAAGAAGCGGGGCCGCCACGCGCGTGACGGCCCCGCAGAAACCCTGCGCAGGTGGGAGGGAGCCCGGCAGGGCATGAGGCGCGGCGTCAGGAGACCGCGAACTTCATGAGCTTGATCGCATCGAAGTCCCTGACGCCGCCGCCGACGCGCTTCGTCGTGTAGAAGAGCACGTAGGGCTTCGCAGAGTAGGGATCGCGCAGGACGCGGATGCCGACGCGGTCGACGATGAGGTATCCGCTCTGGAAGTCTCCGAAGGCGATCGAGAGGCTGTCGGCCGCGATCGAGGGCATGTCCTCTGCTTCGACCACCGGATAGCCGGCCAGCGTCGAGGGCGCGCCCGCTTCGACCGCCGGCTGCCAGAGGTACGTCCCGTCGGCATCCTTCATCTTGCGGATGACGGCGAGCGTCGAGCGGTTCAAGACGAACGAGCCGTTCGCGCGGTAGGGTGCTTTGACCGCGTAGACGAGATCGATCAGCTTGTCGGCCGGATTCGATGCCGGGAAGGCGCCCGCGGCGCCCGACGCGACGTAGCCGAGGTTGCCCCAGGTCCAGGACGCATTCGCGACCGTGGTGTAGGTCAGGAAGCCCTTCGGCTTGTTGATCCCATCACCGCTGATGAATGCCGTGCCCTCCTGCTGAGCGAACGCGACGCGGACTTCCTCGGCAAGCCACTGGTCGATATCGACGGCACTGTCGTCGAGGAGGCTCTGGGTCGCGGCCGGCATGGCGTAGAGTTCCATGGTCGGGAACGACAATTCGGCGAGCGTCGGGGTCGTCGTTTGCGGCCGCGCGGCCGCCTCTCCGATCCAGCCGGTCGCCGCGCCGGAGGTCGCGAACGGCACCTTCAGGACCGAACTCGACACCTGCCTGACGCCGGCGATGGAGCGTATCGGCGAGATCGTCTTCAACGCGGTATTGACCGCCCGCTCGGTCTCATCGGGCACGAGATAGCCGCCGTCGGGATCGGAACCGACGGACAGTGCCTTCGCTTCGAGGCTGGGCAAGCGGCTCGCGTCGCCTTTCCGGATGTAGCCGTCGAAGGCGTTTCGGTGCTCCGTCACGACATGCTTCGTCTCGCCTGATCGGCCGAGCGGCGGGCGCGCGGCCTTCAATGCGAGTGCATCGAGCGTGCGCTCGATGCGGGCAACCTTCTCGGTCGTCAGCGGATCGGCCGTCGCGCGGCGCTCGATCTCGTCGAGACGGCGGTCGTTGGCGTCCTTGAAGGCCTCGAAGGCCTGCATGAGGTCGTCGAGATCGCCGCCGAGTGTCGTGCTCGCACCGGCCTTCGTCTCCAAGTTCGTATCGAGGGTCATGGTCTCTCCTTATCCAATGAGGCGTGTCAGGGCTTCGAGCCGGTAGACCGCGGCGCGGATCATCGCCTGATGGTCTCGCTCGACGTTGTGATCTCCGCCCGCGTCCCGCGAGGACCGGAGACCGTCGAAGCCCTGCCGCATGACGGCGCGGGCCTCGGTGCGCGTCAGCCCAGCATCCCGCGTGAGCCAGCGTTCGAATTGCCGCGCCGTCGGCTTCTCTTTGCCGAATGGCGCACTTTTCACGCTCGCGACGCGCGCCATCGGCTGCATCGGGAACGTGACGATCGAGATTTCCCAGAGATCGACGCTTTCGAGCCGGCGCGTACCCGTGGCGCGGTCACGCTTGAAGCGGATCGGCTTGAACCCAATCGAAAGACCGTCGAGTGCGCCGGCCCGCATCAGCGCATGAACCTCGCGCGCTTTCGGCACATCGAGCGCCAACCGTCCGCGAACGCGGAGCCCGAGCCCATCCTCGCGAATGTCGGCCCAGGTGCCGAGCGGCTGCGCGGGATCGTGCTGATAGAGCATGCGGATGCCTTTGGGTCCGCGCTCCGCGAGACTTTTCCGGAATGCGCCCGGCAGGATAATGTCGCGGGTCAGATCCGCGCGATGAAAGAGGCTCGCATATCCTTCGAACGCGCCGTCGATATCGGCGTCCGTCAAGGCAAGCGTCATCAGTTTGAGCTCGGGAGCCGAGCGCAAGCGGGTTGGGGTTGTCATGTCGGGTAGCCTTGTGTGTGCGCTGGTGAGCCTGAAGGACAGATTACCGAGGGCAGGCAAGCTCGCGCATATTGGCAACTCGGTGGAGCAGAGGGCCGTCAGCCTCTGACCTTGCTTCGCCGCCAGCGGTATTCACGTGCGTCAACACTGCGCCGTGCCAGCGCCATCGCAGGCAGCCAGGTCGCGGGTGTCGACGACCTCGGTCATGGCCGCATGAACATCACCTGACCGCCATCGGAGTCGCCGCGCGGCGCTCGGGGCTGATCGGGTCGATAGGAGACGACTAGGTCTTCGGTCGCGCGGCGGGCATCCGTCGCCGGATCAAAAGGGCCTAGCCCATTGGCGCCCTCCTTCATTCCGAGCGGCACGTAGCCCGCGGCCTCGCGCTTCTCGTCGAGCGTCAGGAAGGTCGCCGCGTTGAGCCGCGCCCAGAGCGCTTCGCGTTCCGATGCCAGCGCATCCACCTGATCGAGATCGGGAACGAGCCGCAGCTCTCCGCCGTAGGCCGGCGCGAGCCATGCCGAGAGCGCCTTCGCCGTGCGATGGGCGAGCGGCACGACAGTCTGGCGCCAGAAGGCGCGCGTCGCCTCCTGATAGTTCGAGTAGGTGTTGTCGCCTGGGATGCCGAGCAGCATGGGCGGCACGCCGATGGCCAGCGCGATCTCGCGTGCGGCGGCGTTCTTCGCCTCGATGAAGTCCATGTCCTTGGGCGACAGCGACAGCGGCTTCCAATCGAGACCGCCTTCGAGCAGCAGCGGACGTCCCGCCTGGCGCGCACCCTGGAAGCTCGTCTCGAGTTCTGATTTCAAGCGTTCGAACTGCTCGGGCGTCAGGCGGCCGTCGCTCGCGGCGAGGACGAGGGCGCCGGAGGGCCTCGCCGAATTGTCGAGCAGCGCCTTGTTCCAGTGCGACGCGGTGTTGTGGATGTCGATCGCGGTCGCTGCCGCTTCCAGCGGGCTCATGCCGTAATGATCGTTCGCGGGATTAAAGAGGCGGGTGTGGAGGATCGGCCTGACACCCATGACGGCTTCGGTGTCGAATACCACGGCGCGACCGTCGGCCGTATACTCGTACGCTTCGGGCCAGCCTTCGGTCCCCGGCACGACTTTCATGCGATCGGGACGCAGCGCGTGCAGCTCGCGAATTTCGCCCGCGATGCCGACCGCCTCGACGTAGGCGTTCCCCGCGACGAGCAGATAGCCGTAATAGGCTTCGAGCAAATCGGCGCCGGTCTGCGTGGCGTTCGGGTTCGCGACAAGACTTGCGAAGGGATGCCCTTCGAGCTCGTCGCGTCCTTCGTAGAGCAGGAACGGGATCGACGCCGCCGCCTCCGCGACCATGCGGACCGACCGATAGACGATCGGGTTTTGCGCAAACCCTTCCCGGACGAAACCCTGATAGTCGCGCGGCGTCCAGACGGGCCGGCCCAGCGCTTCGACAGCGACGATCCGCGCCGTGCGGCTCGCCTTGGCTTCAGGCGCTGGAACCGGCATCGGGGCGCCGGCGCGCGGCCACAGACGCGACAGGGCGTTTGGAAACCGCAGCATCGGGCGTTCCTTCTCGCTTCAATTTCTGACGTGGACACGTTCGGTCAGAGCATGCGGACTGTCGGCACGGTCCGGTCCGAGAGCATCAGATCGGTCAGGGCCCAGACCAGCGCGTCGAGCCGGTCGGGGCTCGTTCTCGCCGCGAAACCCGACGTACCGAACATCAGCATCTCGTTTTCGAGTGACGCGAAGTGCCCGACGTGCGCGACGCGGCCCTCGGCATACAGCGCGGCGACAGGTTCCGCGCGCAGCCATTTCCCGCGCGTGGCATGGACCTTCGTTACCGGTACCGTATCGTCGATCTGGCGCAAAACACTGACAACGAGATCTCCACCCTGGTTCGTCTCCGCGACGATGCGGTCAGCTTCATACTCGTGATAGGCGCCGATCGCGGCGCGCGCCCAAGTCGCGGGTTCGCGTCCCTGGAGCGTCCGATCGGCGAGGACATAGGCGCGGCCATCGTCTCCGCGTCCTGCCACGACGATCCCGCAAGCGTCCGACGTCTCCGTCGCGGTCACCGGCGGATCGAGCGAGACCACGATCCGGCGCAGCTCCGGCGCCGCACCCACGCGGTTCTGGGCGATCCAAACCTGCCGCCAGAGCGCGCCCGCTGTCTCCTCGACGATCTCGCCCAGAAGCTCCTGGCGGCCGAGGGTAGACCCCGCATACTTTCGTTCCATCTCATCGACGAAGCCCGGCGCGAGGTTCGCCCGGTTGGCGGACGTCGCCGCGCGCGAGACGGCCGTCAGCGGATCGGCAACGAGCGCTTTCACGAGTGCGATCGGGCGCGGCGTCGTCGTCACGCAGACCTTCGGGTCGCGGCCGAGACGGAGACCGAATTGCAGCATGTCCCAGGTCCGTTCGGGCTCTTTCCATTTCGCGATCTCGTCACACCAGGCGGCATCGAACTGCGGGCCGCGCAGACTGTCGGGCGCCTCGGCGGAAAAGCCCTGCGCCAGAGTTCCGTTCGGCCAGACGAGTTGCATCATCGACGCCTCGAAGCGCGGTCGCTCGCTGTCGGGATGCACCGAGAGAAGCCCCGATGCGCCTTCAATCATCACGCGGCGCACGTCAGCCATCGTCTCACCGACGAGAGCGATCCGCCGCGCAGGTTCTACTCCCTCGGGCCAGAGACCCAGCGCCGTGGCGCGCACCCATTCGGCGCCCGCGCGGGTCTTGCCCGCGCCGCGACCGCCGAGCAGCATCCAGACGCGCCACCTCCTTCCGTCCCCTGTCGCGTCATCCGGCGGCAGCTGGTCGTCGCGTGCCCAGAGCGGCCAGTGATGATAGAGTGCGGCCAATTCCGCGGTGGAGAGTTCATCGAGGCGGCTCGCGAGGGAGCCATTGCGCATTGAGGCGCTCAAGGCGTTCCGCAATCTCGCGGCGCATCCGCTTGGCCTCGGCGTCGGCATGGGCGTCGGTTCCTTCGCCGTCCTCAGGCTTTGTTCCGGACGCGACGGTCGCGGCGAGTTCCGCGACCTTGTCCATGTTGGCAAGAACACCTGTCATGGCGCGCGCATGGCGCTCCTGATCCTGAGCCGAGGCCGGCTCGCCGGTCGTCATCGTTCTCTCCATGGCGTCAATCTGCATGTCGATCAGTCGAAAAAGACGTGCAACGCGGCCCGCGACGCTGTCGGGCGTTCGCCGCGCGGGCTCGTTCAATGCTGTCGTCGCGTGGTCGGCGCCGGCGACTGTCCTGTCTCCAGCCTGCTCCGCCCATGGTTTGCGGTCCAGTTGAACGATACGCCGAACGAGGAGCGGCCGCGGCGGCCATTGCTCTTTGCGGGCGCGCCTGTGGATCGTCGACTGTGCGATGCCGATCGAGGTGGCTATCGTCCGGACGGGTTCCGCCGTCTCCATCCACCGGCGCCTGATCTCGGCCCACGTCGCGCCGCCGATCCGCAGTCCCTGCTGATCCATGCCGTCCATCATTTCCGAAGAGGATCGCCGGGACTGGGCCGGGACTGGGCCGTGATTGGGCCGTGATTGGGCTTGTTGATCCTGCCCGCACATTCATCGCATCGTAGGGAAACTCTACACGACGAGCGTCACGCGGGGATAAGTGGCGGCAGAGACTTCACTTCACGCCGAACGCGGCGAGCTTCGCTTTTGAAGCCGCGGCGAGGAGCACGGGCGTTTCGAACGGGCGCTCATCGGGACGCTTCGCACCAGGGAAGGCCTTCGCCGACAGTTCGAGCGCCGCGCGCATCGACTTTGCCGCGTCCGCGTGCCGGCTTTCGATTTCTGGGATGAGCGTCGCGCCGATCCGCTCGGCCGCACGCAAGAAGCCCAGGCCGTCCAGATAGGGCTCATAGCCTTTGACGCGGGCAAGGATGCCGTACTGGGCCGCGGCGCGATCGAGGAGATCGGCGAGCACGGCTGCTCGAGTCGCGACGCTCGTCGCGCCGTCTAGGCCTTCCTTCTCCGCCCGTTCGAGAATCGACATGACATTCGCGACTTCGGCTTCGATTTCGCTCGCTGGCACGCCTTCGACGGCTTTCCCGATGGCGCTCGTCATCGCCGGACCGAGCGCACCGAGCCCGCGCTTCTCGAATAGCGGTTCGAGGTCCGCAAAGACCTCGCTATGCCCGTGGGCGAACATCTCGGCGCCGGCCGTCGTTTCACCCGCGCGATAGGCTTCGAGACCGGCCGCGTAGTGGGCGACGATGATCTCGACGGCCGTCATCCAGGCGACGGGATCGCGTTCGGCATCAGCGGCCGCAACGCCGCCCTCGCCGCCTTCGCCGCCTTCGCCTCCCTCGCCGCCTTCACCCCCTGCGAGGAGGATCTTGGCGGCCGGATCGAAGGGGCCGCCGCTCCCGACCTGGTCGGTGCCGGCACGGTCAGGTCCGATCGCGCTGCCATCCGGTCCCTGGAGCGGGGATAGCGGACGCACGTCTGCCCCCGCAGCCGTCGAGGCCAGAACGCTCGCGCCGATTCCGAGCCAGATTCGTCTCAGGCGCATGTCGTCGTCTCCTGGTCTCGACCGCGGGCGGCATGGTAGAGCCGGATTGATGGCTATACGGATCCAGCCGACCCTCTAGCATATCGGCGCCCAAGGCTGCCAACTGAAATCCTGTCGAACCGCAAATAAAGCACACCATGATCGTAAGCATTAAGCAAATCCTCCCTCCCGGAGAGACGGCCGACGTACGCGCCACGCTCGAGGAGATCGCGTTCGTCGACGGCCGCGCGACGGCGGGCTGGAGTGCCAAGCTCGTCAAGTCCAACCGGCAGGCCGCGCCTGGACACGTCCTCGATGCCCTCCGATCCCGCGTCGCCGAGCGCATCCTCTCCAATCCGCTCTTCGCGTTGGCCGTGCGTCCGAAAGCGCTGACGCTTCTGACCTTCGCGCGCTATCATCCGGGCGACGCCTACGGCGCGCATGTCGACGACGCGCTGATGGGCGGCCTCAGGACCGACGTTGCCTTCACGCTTTTTCTGTCAGACGCGAACAGCTGCGACGGCGGCGAACTCGTGATCGAAAGTCCCGCGGGCGAGGACACCATCAAGCTCGACGCGGGCTCGCTCGTCGCCTACCCCGCGACCACGCTCCACAGGGTTCAGCCAGTCACGCGCGGCGAGCGGCTCGTCGCGGTCGGATGGGCGCGGTCGCTCATTCGCTCAGCGGAACAGCGCGAACTCCTCTTCGATCTCGACACCGCGCGCCGCGCTCTCTTTCAGCGCGAGGGCAAGACTCGCGACGGCGATCTCTTGGCCAAGTGCGCTGCAAACCTCATGCGGATGTGGGCCGAGGATTGAGGCACGCGCAACGGCCGCGTCCCCGCAGTCCCAGGCATCACGGGACCGGAGCGGTCGCTGGAGGCGCCTCAATTAATCCGGACGACTCCATGCACAGCTTCAAGAAGGAATTTTCCAACCAGCTGCAGCCGAGAGTGTTCTGGCACGACGTCATGTCGGTAATGCCGATGCAGCGGTTCACGTAGGTCGAATCGGCCGGCGCGACGACCGGGGCGGGTTCGGACGGCACCACGACGGGTGCCGGGTCGGGGACCGTAATCGGCGCCGGATCGGGCTGCGTAGTCGGCACGTAAGGCTCCGAATAGAACGGCGAGGACTGCCACACGCCAGGCAATACGCCGGTCCATTCGAGCATCGTGCGCGGTAGGATGAGCCAGGAGGTGATGAAGAGGATCACGAACCAGAAGGAAAAGACGAACCACATTGGCGGGTCCTCGTTCGCGATCCGCGTTCGGACCTTGGTGGCGTGCTCGCTCGTGCCGTGGTCTTTCAGGAAATCCTCGAGCTGCTTCGTCGTTGCGTTCGCCGGCAGCGCAGAATAGGCAGAATCCGCCTGCATCTTGGCAATGAGCGTGCGGGCCTCGGCCGCGTAGTGGCCCTGTGGAAACTTCGACCAATAGGAACTCAGGGCCGCAATCGTGTTCGCGCGCTTCGCGTCGAGCCATGCCTTTTCGTCGGGATGGGACGCAATCGCCGAATTCGCGCGGCCGGCCATCAACGAGCCCGGCTTCATGTCCAGGAACGCCTTGAGGGCCTTTAGATCGTTGGACCCGATGGCTGTGTCGAGCATGCTCTGCAAGAGCGTGATGCGGGTCTCGCTCGCCTTCGCCTCGAAGCGGCCGTTCGGCCATTTCTTCAGGAAGGTGTCTAGTCTCTCGACGGTCTTCTCGCGGCCGAGAGCCTGCCAGTCGCGCTCCTCGGCCGCGAGTTCATCGAGGAGCTTACGTGCCTCTTCGGCATACGTCCCCGAAGGATATTTCCTCAAGAAGTCGCGCACGGCGCCCGAACTCATCGACGTCTTGACCTTCGGCCAGTCGCGTTCCTCTGTCAGCACCAGAAGACGGTTCCGCGCAAACTCGGCGTTGGCGCCATCGCGGTGGATATCGAGATAGGCTTCATAACTGCGGATGGAATTCGATGCCGCGGCCTCCTCCCACGCCCAGCGCTCTTCGATGGCGCGAATGCGGTTTTGAGCCTCGGCGTCGAACCGGCTCTCGGGGTTGCGCTCCCGGAAGTCGATCAGGCTTTCCCGGGTCGGGTTCTCCTCGACCACGAGCCAGTCGATCTCGGCGATGCGCCCACGACAGCGCTTGTCGTAAAGGCCGCGGGGATACTTGGAGAGGTGCTCCACGAAGTCGGTGCGAATCTTACTATCCTTGATGCCGTCCCAGTCCGTACGCTCCTCCAGCTCGCGGATCTGCTCGGGCGTGAACTTCTCGAGGAGTTCGAGCCGCTTCAGTTCTGCGAGACGCTTCGCCTCAGCGGTTGCGAGCGCCGCCTCGTCGACCTTGCGCTGCCGCTCCTGCTCGGCGCGCTCCTTCGCCTCGCGCTCCGCTCGGAGGCGTGCCTCTTCCTCTTCGCGGCGGCGGAACTCCTCGGCCTCGTCGAGGGCCTTGCGGACAGCGGCGATCAGAAGCTCGCAACTCTCGTCGAACTGGTCGTTGGCGAGCCGCCGGTAGTTGCACTCCGCGAAATCGGCGATGGCTGGCGGCAATTGCGACCGTTCGGGCCAAGGGGCATCGTTGACGAGAACCGGCATCACGCGCTTGCCGAGCTTCAGACCGGCTTCGATCTCGATGCGCACGAAGTCCTTCGCGTCGTCGAGCCGGCGGAGGCCCTTCTCGTCGCGGATGTCGAGCCAATTCGGTCCAACGACGGCCAGCAGCACATCGCACTGCTCGACGGCATCCGTCAGGACTTTGACGAAGTTCTGTCCGGTCTCGATGCTGACGAGGTCATAGAAAAGATGATCGCGGTCGAAGGCATCCCGAAGCTGATAAAAAAGGGCCTTGGTGAAACCCGGCTCGTCCTTCTTGCGGTAGCTGATGAATATCCTGCGGCCCATCTCGCAATACGCTCCGGGGCAAGTGTCTCATTGTGAGGTGACGGACCTCGTGGGTCGATATTTTCGGTACTCAATGTTGGCCTGGGCCGAACCGGGTTCGGCCAGACCTCGCATTCGCTATACCACCGCAACGACAGGACGGCCACGGAAGATTCGCGGCCGCTGCACCTCACGCGTGGCTCCTATTCCCCGAAGTCCTGGATGATGTATTTCACATAGTTGTGCTCGGCGATGCCCTTCTCGCTCCGGGCGAAGCTCCGGATCGAAATGCCGGCCTGATGCACCGTCTCGGGGTCGCCGGAGACAAGGGGGTGCCACCAGGCGAGGCCCTTTCCTTCTGCCACGCGACGATATCCACAGGTCGCGGGCAGCCAGGCGATCGACCGAACCTTCTCGGGCGTCAAATCAATGCAGTCGGGCATTTTGGCGAAGCGGTTCGGGTAATCCTTGCAGCGGCATTTCCCGACGTCCAGGAGCGCGCAGGCGAGCCGCGTCAAATGGATCGCTGCCGTATCCTCATCCTCGAGCTTCACGAGGCAGCAGCGGCCGCAGCCGTCGCAGAGGCTTTCCCACTCCGCCTCCGTCAAGTCCTCGAGTGCCTTGGTTTCCCAGAAGGGCCGCGTCCCGGCCTTGGATTTCCCCAACTCTCTGTTGCTCCCTTTTTGCCTCTCGGCCCCCTCTCGCCCCGCTCACGCCCTACATGCTAGATAAGGATATCGACGGAAACGGCCGCGGATCGGTGGACGGCGGGGCGACCCCCGGTCTCCCCGGTACCGCGGCGCAAGCGTTCTAACGGGGCTCCGAGCGTTGAGCGACTGGTTTTTCAAGCAGGGCGGGCGGGACAAGCTCATCAGCCTGCTCGGCATCGACGCCAAGCTCGATTCGACCGTCTCGGACGCGATCGAACGGATCCGGGACTGGTGGAACGCGGGGTCAAGCTTCTTTGCGCGTTTCCGGCTGACCGGCTGGCGGCGGCTCCTCAACGAACTGGCGTCCGAAACGCTCTCGATGGGTGCGGGGGGCATCGTCGTCCTCTACGCGCTGGCCATCCCGGCCTTCAACGAGTTCGACGAGGGGCGGTTCCTGACCGGGCGGTACAGCGTCCGCATCCTCGACCAGAACGGCAACGAAATCGGCAAGCGGGGTATTCTGCACAACGATGCGGTGCCGCTCGAAGAAATTCCGGAATCGGTCATCAAGGCGACTCTTGCGACCGAAGACCGGCGCTTCTTCGAACACTGGGGCATCGATGTCTTCGGCACGGTCCGCGCGCTGGCTGAGAACGTCCGCGCGAACGACGTCGTGCAGGGCGGCTCATCGCTCACCCAGCAGCTCGCCAAAAACCTCTTTCTCTCCTCCGAACGATCGATCCAGCGCAAGGTCAAGGAGCTCTTCCTCGCGTTCCTGCTCGAGAGCCGCTTCTCGAAGCGCGAGATTCTCAAGATGTATCTCGACCGCGCCTACATGGGCGGCGGCGCGTTCGGCGTCGAGGCCGCGGCGCAATTCTACTTCGGGAAGTCGATCCGCGATGTGACGCTTGCGGAGGCGGCGCTGCTCGGCGGCCTTTACAAGGCCCCGACCAAGTACGCGCCGCACATCAACCTGCCGGCCTCGCGCGCGCGCACCAACGAGGTTTTGCAGAATCTCGTCGAGGCGGGCTTTTTCTCGGCGGCGCAGGTGCATGAGGCGCGGCTCAATCCAGCCAAGATCGTCGAGACGCGTCAGTCTGAGAGCCCGGACTGGTTCCTCGACTACGCGTTCGAGGAAGTCCAGCGCATCGCGGAAGGCA
This sequence comes from Hyphomicrobium sp., assembly GCA_033765145.1. Lineage (GTDB taxonomy): Bacteria > Pseudomonadota > Alphaproteobacteria > Rhizobiales > Hyphomicrobiaceae > JAGVSR01. Next base: position 92,309 of record JANRIH010000034.1, read on the forward strand.
AGAACGAATACGTGCTGACCGCGCGGACGACCGTCGATCTCGGACTTCAGAAGGCGGCGGAAGAGGCGATCGTGCCGGTCATCAAGCGGCGCGGACGATCGTTGAGGCTTAACTCGGGCGTGCTCGTCGCCATGGAGACGGACGGGGCGGTCCGCGCCATGGTCGGCGGACCCGACTACGGCGAAAGCCAGTTCAATCGCGCGACGCACGCGCGGCGCCAGCCCGGATCGTCATTCAAGGTCTACGTGTATGCGGCCGCACTCGAGAACGGCTACAAACCGGAATCGATCGTGCGCGACGCCTCGCGTTCGTGCGGACGGTGGAGTCCATCGAATTACGGCGGCGGCGGGGGAAGTGGCGCGCGAATGCCGCTCTGGCTCGCGCTCGCCAAGTCGCTCAACACGGTCGCGGCGGAGCTGTCGTTCGCCGTTGGTCGCGAGAAGGTCATCGAGATGACCAATCGGCTCGGCGTTTCGGGCGTTCGCAAGACGTGCTCGATGGCGTTGGGCGACGGCGGCGTGACGCCGCTCGAGCATACGGGCGGCCTCGCGACCTTCGCCAACGGGGGGAAGCTCGCAAAGCCCTACGCGATCCTCGATCTCACGAACTCGAAGGGTGAGGTCATCTATTCGCGCGAGCGCGACGAGCCGGCGCCCCCGCAGGTCGTGGCCCCCGCGGTCGCGGCCAACATGAACCGCATGCTGCAGAAAGTCGTGACCGAAGGAACGGCGCAGCGCGCGACGTTGGAATTCACCCACTCGGCGGGCAAGACGGGCACGTCGTCGGGACCGAACGACGTGTGGTTCGTCGGCTTCACGGGCAAGTACGTCGCGACCGTCTGGCTCGGCAACGACGACAATCGCCCGATGGCCAACGGCAACACCGGCGGTCAGCTTGCGGCCCCCATCTGGCACGATTTCATGGCCATCGCGCATCGCGACATGAACATCCCGACCATCCCGGGTCTCGAGCCGCATCCGGTGCAGGTCGCGGAGCAGCAACGTATCGCGGAATTGAAGAGGACCGATCCCGCGCTCGCCGCGGCGCTCGCAGGCGAGGCCGAGGGACAGAAACAGTCGTCGCTCATGTCCGACGAGGCACGCAAGTCGCTGACATCGCTCGCCGCCGATCTCCGAAAGGCCGCGGGACTGCCTGCCGCGCCTGTTCCGGCCGAGCCCAATGCCGAGCAGCCGCAGAGGCAGGGACAGGGACCGGCCGTTGCACCCGGCAGCGGCGGTGGCAACAGTCCGGACGCAACGAGTGTGCGCAAGGAAAGCGCCTTGAGGCCCGTGCCGCGAACCGGCCAGGTGTCGAGACCATGAGCCCATGAGTTTCGTCCGCCACCAGATCAAGAAGCGGCTCCAGGCCGCGCTCCGCGTCGTCGCGGACTGGTCGTTCTTCACCGGCGCCGTTCTGATCGGCGGCTTCGGTACCGCCTGGTACATGATCGACACCGGCAGCGCCCTGACGACGGCCAAGGTCGGTCCGTGGGTCATGTGGCGCACGGCGGGGCTTGTCGAAGCGGACCCCTACACGCGCGCCCACTTCTCGCGGCTCGGCGTGCTGCCGATCGGCAGCGACGTGGCCGAGACCTATTTCGCGCGGACGGACGACGACGGCCGCCAGCTCCATTCCTCGTGCGACTACGTCGTGGAGGGTCTTTCGCCGCCGTCGAGCTGGTGGAGTGTGACGGTATTCGATGCCGATGGACGGCTCATCGCGAACCCAGCCGAACGCACGAGCTACACGAGCGAAACCGCGGCGATCCTGCCGAACGGGCGGTTCTCGATCGCGCTCGCGCGATCCGCGAACCCCGGCAACTGGCTGCCGACCGGCGGCGCAGGGCGCCTTTCCGTCGTGCTGACGCGCATGAGTTGGGCCGTCGCGACGGGCACAGGCGACGAACAGAGCTCGGGGCCGGATTTGCCGAAGATCGTCCGGAAGGCCTGCCGATGAAGATCGAAATCCCGCGTATCGCCATCCCGAGTGGCCGGCTGGTGCTTGCAGCGGTCTTTTCGATTGCGATCCTGCACATCCTGCTGACCTTCGCCGCGCCTGCGATGACGGCCTGGACGCCCTACGGGCGCCTTGCCGCGAAGCTGCCGCTGAACCGCATGACCCTCCTGCCGCCGATCGGCCCGCGCGCGCAACCGCTGCCCTTCGTCGGCTCGGACTTCCGCCTTGCGATGTGCCGCTTCGATACCGAAGAGGGCCCGGTCGCGCTCAACGCGACGCTTCCGGCCCAGGGCTGGACGATCTCGATCTACGATGCCGACGGCGCGACGATCTACTCGGCCATTGCCGATCCCGGCCGCCGCGTGGACGTCGCGCTGCTCATCGTGCCCGACGACGAACGGTTCGCCGGGCTCACGCCCGAAGCGCGCGGCGATAGCGCCGTCGACAGCGGCGTCCTCAGGGTCGCGGCGACGTCCGGAATCGCGATCCTCAGGGCTCCGGATTCGGGTTTGGCCTATCGCGCGCGCAACGAAGACGAGTTGAAGCGCGCGACCTGCCGCGTAGGACGGTCATGATTTTCGATCGTGGATCGCGACGGTAGCTCGGCTCAGCGAGCAGATCGGGGACGGCGGCGACGGGCAGGTCCTTGGGGACCTTCCGGCGAACCTGTGCTCGGCGGCGGCTCCGCATGGTGCTCGTATCGGATGCCGGGGAAAATGACGATCTCGGCCGAACCCGACTGCGGCGCGCGCTCGGCGCGTGGCGCCAGATGGCTCTTATCAAACGCGATGATGCTGCCCATGCACAGCCCCGCTTGCCGCAATTTCATTCGTCCCGGTCTGCCGGCGACGATCCTCGTGGATCAGCCCTCTGTTTGCGGACAATCGATTATGCAGCCGATGCGCGTTAAGATCGGGTTAACGCGGCGCCGAATTCAGCCTCTGAAATTCGCGATCCAGCCTTCCAGCATGTGATCGCCCTTCGGTGCTTCGACCTCCACAATCCAGAGATCGGGATCGAAGCTCGCTTCGCGCGAGAGGCGATGCTCGATGCGTTCGTCCGGTTCGGGAGCGGCGGCGGACGCGTGCACCCATTGGCGATCGCTATCGGCTTCGTCGAGGCCGGCGGGCGCGGGCGTGAACAAATCAGAGGTTCCATCGAGCCGGTTGATGCGAATGAAGATCGCGCCGGCATCGTCATCGCCGTGGCGCACGATGGCGGCGGGAAAGCCGGCCACCTCGCAGCGCCTGATGTAAGCCTTGACCCAGATGACGGTGCGGAGGCGCATGGACCTTCGTCCGATTGTTCGTCGCGGACGTTCCATTGCCAGCCGTTGGCTTGAATATCAACGTCCGTCGCGCGTGAGTGAGGCGTTTTGGCTCCGATCCCTGCACGATGTTGATCAGCGCGCGGTTGCGACATCCCGCGCGGCCACGAAGAGGCGTGCCACCAGATCACCAGAAATGCGGCCCGTATCGGGGAGATTGTTCTGGCGCTCGAAGGCGCGGATGGCGGTCACGGTCTCCGCGCCGAGGCGGCCGTTGGAGGCGCCGGGTTTGTAACCGAGGCTCGCCAACGCATCCTGGACGCGGCGGATCAACGCGTCGGCCTTCGGTCCCGGGGTCATGGACGACGCGGACACGCGGTCCGCGATCGGCACGTCGCCCCTCACGATCAGGTGCAGGAGACGCTCGCTCGGCTCGGCCGTCAGCATCAGCCCCTGATCGGTTTCGTAGGCGAGGATCGCGGCCTGTGTCACGGGGCCCGACACGCCATCGGTCCCGCCTGTCGTATACCCTTTGGCATTGAGGGCCGACTGGATCGCCCGGATAGTGTCACTGTCACTTGCTCCGGGCGGGGTGACGATGAGCCGCTGGTGGACTTCCGGCGTGGCCATGCGCGCGTTGGCGGCGCCTTCGGCCATTTCGGCGGCTACGATGGCGGCTGTTTCCAGGCCGTAGGCGTCGCTATAGGCGAGGCCCCCGTAGCGTCCGCCGCCCGAGCCCGATTGCAAGAATACGAGATTGGTGGCCACGGCGCCGGTCGAGACGACGAACAGCGTCATCACGCTCTGAATGGTCCGTGTTCCGAGAGCCATCGCTCTTCACTCCACACTCGACACAACTCTGGTCTTCGGCACTATCCCCGCGTGCCGTTAAGGCCTCGTTAACCGGGCTCGCCGGCCGGGCCGGGGACAATCGATAAAATTTGAAATAAATTGCACCGCGCAGCCTTCCGCTTCCTTGAGCCTCGCCGTGTATCGTTTCCTCGTTCATCGGGTATTCGAGGTCTCGAACATGGGTCTCTTCCGGATTGCCGCCGCCGCCACCGTCGCGATTGCGCTGATGCCGAGCGATGCCAACGAGCAGAAGCGGCTCTACGAGCGCGCAGAGCAGGCCGTTGCATGGTCCGCGACGTTCTGCGAACGCAACCCCGAAAGCTGCGAGCGGGCGAACTCCATCGCCGAGACGATGAAGCGCAAGGCGCAGTTCGCCGGCGCGATGATCTACGATCTGACCGTCAAGCAGGTCGGGCAGATCGTTCCCTCGACGGCCGCCATTCCCCCGCTGGCACCGGTTTCCTATAGTGGCGCCGCCGAGGTCTATGGCCCCGCGGCGCTCGATCGCGGGACGCTGCAGGAGGCCGACCTCCTGACGCCCTGGACGGGTCAGGGCCCGGCCGAGGGCTAAGTGAGGCGATCCCTCCGCAGGCTTCGGCCTTGCCAGGGCCCGCTCGGACATCCTATCTCCGCCATGGCGCCGACGCCTCGGACGCGCGACCGGAGTGGGTGATGACGTTCGACGAACTCGCTGACAATTTCGCCGTGATGGACGACTGGGAGGATCGCTACCGGTACGTGATCGAGCTCGGCCGCACGCTCGCGCCCATGGCAGCAGATCTCAAGACCGACGCGACAAAGGTCAGAGGATGCGCGAGCCAGGTCTGGGTCGCGACCGAGGTTGTGAGCGATCCCGCTGGCGCTGGCCCGCGGCTCCATTTCCTGGCCGACAGCGACGCGCATATCGTGCGCGGGCTCATTGCCATTCTCCTCACCGTCTACCAGGACAAATCGGCCGCCGAGATCGCGCGCCATGATGCGCTCCAGGACTTCGCGAAACTCGGGCTCAGGGATCACCTGACGCCACAACGCTCGAACGGTCTCGCCTCGATGGTGCAGCGCATGCGGGCGGATGCCGAGGCGGCGATGAAGCAGGAAAAGGCGTAGGCGCGCCGGTGCGGCATCGCGGATTGCTGAAACGGCTACCTCCCGGGCACCGCGATCGGCGGACGGAACGTGCTGTCGCCCCAGTGGCCGATCTTGGCTTGAGATTGCGCGGCCCGCTCCGCGCCGGGCACGCGATAGTGCCGCGCCAACGACTGAAGCGCGATCTCGAGCACCGTCTTGCCGGACCGACGCGGCCAGCCTCGTTCGTGCTCGACGTCCTCGAGGCGCTTCAAGTGACAGCAGACGTCGAGCAGCAGCCCCGAGAGTTCGGGTCCAACGGCGACCAGCGCGCGGCGGACCCGTTCGGCGGACGCGGCGGCATTGTCGGACAGGTCAACGCCCGCGCCCGGGGCTCCGCGGAGACCGGACGTGCCACCGGTTGCATTCCAGTTCGTCGTCACGGACGGCCGCATCTGCGCGAACTCGAAGTCGCGCCGCAGTCTCTCGCCCGCCTCGAACGCTGCGACATCGATGAAGGGTTCGCCGTCCCGTCCCTTGCGAGACCGCAACCAGGCCAACGGGCTTTCCGTGCAGTCGCGGACAGCCTTACGGGCTGGTCCGGCTTCAACGTCTTGGACGTCGTCGCGAAGTTCAGCCATCGACGTGCCGGACCGCAGCCGCTTCACGACCATTCGTCCGGCCGGCGACAGGCGCCAGTACGACGTTTCGGGGTCTTCGTCGAGCCAGCCGTTTCTGACGGCCATGAGGCGATCGGGGCGAGAGATTCGACCGAGAGTCTGGCGGCCTTCGGGCTCGAAGCGGACGACACGCGCACCGCCGGCATCCGGCGGCTCCCATTCGAGCGCGGCTGTGCGGCCTGCGAGGAGCGGCAGGACTTTCTCGAGCGCCAAGGTTCTCGGCTCTCTCCGATCGGGCCAAACTCTGGCCGTCGTATTCAATCGCATCCCCAATCTGTCTTCCAATTTCGTCATCTCACTCCGGGGCCTCAGACGATGTGATGCACAAACGCGCTTCTCGGTTCAATCAGCGATCGCACGATGCGATCCAAGAGTTCGATCACGTGATCGAAGAGCGCGTCGTCGCGACGGTCTTCGACGAGGCTACAGGCATGCGCGACGGTCGTGCGATCCCGGCCGAAGATGCGGCCGACATCGGTCAGCGACCGCCCGCAGGACACGTGGCAGGTGTACATGGCAATCTGGCGTGCGAGGGCGACGTGGGCGCGGCCGCGGGTCGGGCCTTCGAGGTCACGCAGCGCGATACCGAAAACTTGCGCGACGGACTGCTCGATGATCACGCGGAGCCGCTCGCATTCGGCATTCGCGATCGATGGGCTGGCATTGGATGCCGCGAGCCGCGCTCCGATCGCTTCGGGTTCCCTCGTCGCCAACTGCGCCATCGGTGCACCTCTCGTCTCATGGCCGGAAACGGGCCGCCGGTTCGTCCGCGTCGAGAGCTGGCTTCGAGAGGCTGGCATCGTGAAGCGGAGGCTTTGAAGACGGCATCGTTCGACGGTGTTGCGTGCGGCATTGCGAGAAGTGTGCCGAATGCGGCGGGGACGGGGATAAATCTTCGGGCGTCGCCGCTAAAATCCACGCGCATTTGCCAATCGGATGGGCGTTCCGGACTTGTGGCTCTCGCCATTGTCCCCGCGCGCCGCTCTCATGAGATCGTCAGCGCCCATCGATCGCGTGCGTCGTCCCGCGATCGGACCCAGGCAAAGTTGGTGGCGCAAGACAGGATGGACGAGGCGCGGACCCCATCAAGAAAGCCGCGGACAGCGTGCGGTCCGGCGTCGGTTGACGATCGAACGCCAAGCACGTCCGGGCGGGTACGCTACGAACGGGGACGCGATTTGCCCCGCCTGCTCCCGCTCTGGCCGCACGAGATTGCCGTCGACACGATCGCGGGGCGGGTGCGGCTCATCGAAAAGCTCGAAAGTGCGCTCCGCGCCGAGCGCCGGCGAGGTCTTATGAGCCATTGGAGCTACGATCTGGCGCGCCATGCGCAGCTCTTCGCCGCCTGCCGGGAGGAGCGTGCCGCGCTCGCGGCCATCCAGGAGAGCCACCGATCGACGCGCGAGGGGACGGCGTGATGAGAGCCGCGCCGCCGGTCACTTCTCCCGGCGCGTTCCGAGACCCATTTTTTTCGCGAGATCGGACCGCGCGCGGGCATAGTTCGGCGCGACCATCGGATAGTCGGGCGGCAGACCCCACTTCTCGCGATACTCTTCCGGCGACAAGTTGTAGTGCGTCCTCAGGTGACGCTTCAGCGATTTGAATTTCTTGCCGTCCTCTAGGCAGACGATGTGATCGGGGAAAACGGACTTGCGAACCGGGACCTTCGGGCGCGGCTCCTCGCGCTCGGGCTGGGGCACGCCGCTCGTCGCGCGGCTCAACGCGGCATAGGTCTCGTTGATCAATCCCGGGAGATCGCTTGCCGAAACGGTATTGTTTCCGACATAGGCCGAAACGATGCGCGCCGTCAGTTCGACGAGGCCGGGCGCCGCAGTGTTGTCCATAAACTCTCCATGCCGGGAGGCACCAAATAAAACGCAGTCAGAGTCGCAAGCCGTCAAGCAACCTGTCAAGACTTGGCATGTTCAATTCTGGCGAGAAACTGTGTCTCGATAAATCAATTTCTCGCCATTGTTTGCATAGACACCGCTGGACGGCACCGCCGCCTCACCGCTACAGCAGGCGCACAACCCTCAATTTCCCCGCTGCCTCAACCGCATCACGCGCATTCCGAGGACTTCCATGACCGCTTCGTTTGCCAATGGCCCCCTGCTGGTCGCCCCCCTGGCACCGCGGAAAGTTCGCACGTCCTCGTGGCACGGTATCGAGATCGCCGACGACTTTGCCTGGCTCCGCGCCGACAACTGGCAGGAGGTCATGCGCGATCCCAAGCTTCTGCCGGCTGACATTCGCGCCCATCTCGACGCCGAGAATGCCTACACGGCCTCGATCCTCTCGCCGACCAAGCCGCTGCAAGAGACGCTCTTCGAAGAGATGAAGGCGCGTCTCAAGCCCGACGACAGCTCCGTTCCCTCGCCCGACGGATCTTACGCCTACTTCTCGCGCTTCGTACCGGGCAAGAACTACGTCGAGCTTTGCCGGACGGTGCGCGCGGGGGGCGATGTCGTCGTCATTTTCGACGGCAACAAAGCCGCGGAAGGTCTCGGTTACTTCGACCTCGGCGGCAGCGCGCACAGTCCCGATCACCGCCTTCTCGCGGTCGCGACCGACGACAAGGGCTCGGAACTCTATACGATCCGCTTCAGCGACATGGCTTCCGGCGCGTTTCTCGACGACGTCGTGACCGACACGCGCGGGGATATGGCGTGGTCGGCGGACAGCCGGGCCATCTTCTACGTCCGGATGGACGAGAACCATCGGCCGCGCTCGGTCTGGCGGCATGTCCTCGGCCAGCCGTCGAGCGAGGATACGCTCATTTACGAAGAGGCCGACGGGTCGTTCTTCGTCTCACTCGGCAAGACGCAGTCGGGCGACTTCATCGTCATCGATGCCCATGATCACGAGACGAGCGAGGTGCGGATCCTCGACGCACGCGACCCTGATGCCCGACTGGTCCTGGTTGCTGCCCGCGCGAAGGGACACGAATACGACGTCGAGCACGTCGGCGACCGCCTCATCATCACGACCAACTCGGGAGGTGCGGAAGATTTTCGCATCGTCGAGGCACCGCTTTCGGCACCTGGCAGGGATAATTGGCGCGAGATCGTCCCTCACGTCCCCGGCCGGCTCATTCTCGACGTCGTCGTCTACCGGGACCACATCGCACGGCTCGAGCGGGAAGACGGGCTGCCGCGGATCGTGATCCGCAACATCGCGGACGGGGAAGAGCACGCCATCGCCTTCGCGGAGGAGGCTTATTCGCTCGGCCTCGCGTCCGGATACGAGTTCGACACGACGTCGACGCGCTTCACCTACTCGTCGATGACGACGCCCGCGGAAACCTATGACTACGACATGGCGACCCGCGCGCGGGTCTTGCGGAAGAGGCAGGAGATCCCGTCAGGCCATAATCCGGACGACTACGTGACCCGCCGGCTCATGGCGGACGCGCCCGACGGCGAAAAGGTGCCGATCTCGATCCTCTATCGCAAGAACACGCCGCTCGATGGCTCCGCACCGGCGTTTCTCTATGGCTACGGCGCCTACGGCATTGCGATGCCCGCGTCGTTCTCGACGGGACGGCTATCGCTTGTGGATCGCGGTTTCATCTTCGCCATCGCCCATATCCGTGGCGGCAAGGAGCGCGGCTATCGCTGGTACAAGGACGGCAAACTCGAAAAGAAGACGAACACGTTCCGCGACTTCATCGCGGCCGGTGAGCACCTCGTCCGCGAAGGCTATTCGCAACGCGGGCGGATCGTCGCCAACGGCGGCTCGGCGGGCGGCATGCTCATGGGCGCTGTTGCCAACATGGCGCCCGATCTCTTCCTCGCGATCATCGCGGACGTGCCGTTCGTCGACGTGCTCAACACGATGCTTGACAAGGACCTGCCGTTGACGCCGCCCGAGTGGCCCGAATGGGGCAATCCGATCGAGAGCCGCGCTGCGTTCGAGACGATCCGGGCCTATTCACCCTACGACAATGTCGGGCGGCTCGCCTACCCGCACATTCTCGCGACCGGCGGGTTGACCGATCCGCGCGTCACCTACTGGGAGCCGGCGAAGTGGGTCGCGAAACTCCGGCATAATTGGACGAGCGACCGGCTCCTTCTTCTCCACATCAACATGGGTGCCGGACACGGCGGCGCGTCGGGACGTTTCGAGCGGCTCAGGGAAACAGCTCGCGACTACGCCTTCGCGATCGAACTCGCGGGCGCATCGGCCGGATCGGCGGTCACTGGCACCTGACGTCGCAGTAATTGACGTCGCAATGAAAAAGACGGCGCCGGGCTGCGGCGCCGCCTCATTCCATCCTCGCGATCGTGATCCGATTATTCCTGGATGACGATCTCGACGTCTTCGCTGTTGGTGTGGGTCGTCGCCACGAGCTGGCTACCGATCTGCTGGAACGCGGCGCGAAGCTGCGTGCCATCGTAGGGGAAGTAGTACTTGTCGGGCGAGGCGCACTGCTGGAGCGTCTGGCGGGCCGGATCGGCGGTGTTCGTGCTCATGTCGAAGCCGATCGTGTAGACGATGATGCCGGCTGCCTTCATGCGTGAACAGATCTGCAGAGCCTGCTGGGATGCCGAGGTCGAGGCGATGTTGGAGTTATATTCGCCGTCCGTCATCAGAACCGCAGCCTTGATCGTCTCGGTGTCGCTGTAGGGAGCGACATCGGCCACGCCAGAGCCCCAGAAGCCGTTCCACGAGGGCGACAGCATGTACCACGACCAGGCGGTGCCGACGTGACCGGCCGTGCCGCTGTAGGTTGAGAACGCTGAGATGTGGGTTTTGATCGCATTCTTGTCGTTCGAGAGCGCCCGGATCGCGGGGTAGGTGTACGAGCAGGTGCCGCCCGTATTGTACTGGCTTTCCTGAGACTGGGTCGGCGAATGCCAGCCGGCGTAGCGGCCCGAACCGGGAGCCGCCTCGGAGTAGGTGTCATAGCCCGTACGCTCCGTCACGCAGGGACGCAGGTAGCGTGTCACGTAGTTCGGTGTCGTATTCACGACGACCACCGGCGTGCGGTAGTAGGTCGTGTTGCCCGAACGCTGCGTCTGGAAGTTCGCCTGGCAGTGTGCGCGGGCCTGGCTGTTGCTGTAGTCCTCATAGGCCGTAACACTGCGCACTCGGCTGGCGCAGGTGTTGAGCGTCTGCCAGCCGAACAGCGTCTGGGAGAAGACGTTCGTGATGGTTTCACCGCTCTGGACCTGCATGGATGCGGGGAGGCCCATGGCGGCGGAGGCATACTGGCCGACATTGACACGATCCGAGAAGGGCACGATGCCGACGCGGCGGTTGGAGATGTTCTGGCCGTCGGGGAGCACGATGTCGAGGAAGTCCGCGGCGGCGGCCTTCATGTCGGTCAGCTTCTGGCCGGCCATGGAGCCCGAGACGTCGAGCATGAGGGACAGCTCGAGCGCCTTCGTGCCCGACTCGGCGCTCGCTGACGCCATCGCCTCACTCTTTGTCGAGACATCGATCACGTCCGGCCAGTCAGTGTCGATGATCTTACCGATGCCGAGGAACGGCGTGTAGATCTTGCTTGTCAAAACGGGCTTTGCGGACGAGTTCGACTCGTCGATATTGAGGCCATCCACGTAGACGATCTGTTGCTCGATGCTGGCGGCCCCGAGATCGGCAAGTTCCTGGGCACGGATCATTCCGGCTTCGCGCAGCGCCGCCTCAACGTGGGTCACCATCTTCTGCTCGGCCGTCTCGGCATCGCCCGTCGTCTTGTAGGTGCGAATGCCGGTCAGCGCGGTCGAGTCGGCCATCTGCTGCATCTTGTATTGCAGATGGATCGCGCGGGAGAAGTCGACCGCAGCACCGATCATGCCGAGCATCGGGATGCTCATCAGAGCGAAGATCACCGCGATATTGCCGCGCTTGTCGCGGACGAAGGCGCTCGTCGAAGACAAGAGGTGCGACTTGAACATATGAAACTCCCACACGCTGGCAACAAAACGTGGGGATGACACTATAAGCGACACTTCACTGATGGCTTTCAGAATTGGTCGCAATTTTAACGAGATCGCGTCGAACGCCGTTCGTCATGGATTGGGATTAGAAAATTCCCTAGATGAAAGCCGGACTTTCAATCGAGATCTTTGAAAAGTGTCGCGATGGTGGAAACGTATCGGCAAGGTTTGAGTGTTTGGGCACTGATCCAAAAATCCCCGCAAAACAACCCAACATCATGTTTTTTCCGCTTTTTCTCTGCTCCTGCGGCTGACACCCTGATCGACGCCCGACGTGCGGGTACGGCGCGCTGGCGGGCGGTCCGCAAACTCAACTTTCCAGTCTGAGCCTGCTTGCCATGAAAATCCGGAGCAACGGATCACGGCAAATATCGCGTTAACGGCGGAGGCGCTGAACGAGTGTAATTAACTTTTGCGGACCAGATTACCGTCAATAAAAAATGAAAAGGGCGCCGCCTCCTCGGCGGCGCCCTTTGATTTTGTCGACTGCGCAAAGAAAAAGGGCCGCTTTCGCGGCCCTCGATCGCCTAGAAACTAGGCGGCCTTGTCTCTGTAGGCCGTCAGTTTCTTATCCTCCTCGGCGTCCCTCTGGGAAGTGAGCGCGATACCGATGTAGCGGACCCGTCCTCCAAGCTTCTGCTTCTGAACTCCCAGCTCACCGAACTCACGACCGAATGTCGGAAGTGCGAGTGGCTCCTTCTCCTGGATCTCACACCAGGCGCAATACTCCTCGTAAAGTTCCGTTGCAGTGAGACTCGAACCGTTCTGGGTCTGTACATTCTCCTTGTAGAAACGCTCGACATCCGTTTCGGGTGCGATGAGACGCTGTGGTGCCGGGGCGGCCGACTTGTTGTCGTTCGCGCCGGAACGCGGCTTGGAGATCTGAGCGGGCGCCGCCTCGCGGACGGGGACCGCCACCGCTGCCGCAGCGGTGATGGGGGTGGCGATGTCGACCATCTTGGGAGCCGCTGGGGCTTCCTGGTCGTAGAGACGCCACTGGCTGAAGGCGATGTACATGCCGAGGCCAGAACCCACTTCGAGAAGGATCGCGATGAACAGCATCATGGCGATCTGGATCTTGTCGATGCTGAGACCCGTCAGAGTGGCGAGGACCGTCGCCTGGGGATCAGCCTCGTTCATCGCGGTTGCACCGCTGACCGAACCGAGCTTCGCCGAAATCTCGGAGATGCGAGCTTCGAGTTTCTGAGCTTCCAAGGCGGACGCCTTTTCGGACGCCAGCGTCTGGTAGCCCTGGCAGAACTCGCGGCCCTGCTTGCCCTTGATGTCGGTGCAGCCGCTGGTCCATGCCCAGGGACGTTGCGCTTCCTGGCTGGCAAGTTCGGCTTCCACGGTCGCCACCGGCCGATGCTGCGGCACCCAACCAAGCTGTTCCTTGGCGCGTGCGAGATCGGAGCGGAGATCCTGGTAGGTCTGGGCTTCGGCCGCGCGATCATTGGTCGTGTGGAAGCGGTTCAACGCTCCATGACCTATGGCCGACGTGAACGAGTAGGCCGTGCAAACCAGACCGACCAAAGCTGCGGCCGCTGCTTGCGACCACATCCGGTTTCGAATAGCGGCGAAGAAGAAAAACGGTATCAACGCTTTCAGGCAGTCGGCGGCAGCCGAGGCCGCGCCGTAGATCATACCGTCCACCTCGGATTGCCCGAGGCTGTACCCGAACTTCCAGTTCATCGCAGCGGACACGGCGAGCAATACGCCGGCTGCGAGAACGCCTAGTACACCCATAAGGTGTCTCATAGCCCTCTCCATTGCGGAGAGCCGGCACGACGCAAAACGAGCCCCCGGCTCATTGGTCTTGTTGTTCCGAGGGAGAAAGGAACGGCCAGCAGCACGCACAACCCGCGGCGGCGATACTTCGTCCCGGTGAACTCCCTTGAGCTGACCGGACCACCCCCAATGGCGACCGGTCGAGAGCACCCGAAGAGCTAGGATCGCGACGCTTTCCTGGCTGGTTCCTCGATGACTTGGGGCGTTATTCACAAGACGCGCTGCCGCTAGAAGCACGACCGTGGAAAACGCTGACCCGACGTCGAGGCGAACAAGTGTGATACGCGATACACACCCCCTCAGGGGAGGACGCTAGGCGATTCGTTCCTAATTGTTAAGCGAATCAGCCCGCTAGGAAGCCGGGCTTCCGGCCGGGCGACGGTTGTGGCGCGAGAGACGCACTTTTCGTGCCCTGGCCGGCACGCGGAATCTTCTCGGGCATCCACAGCATGTCCCGGCAATGTCCACATCGGCGACGCGTGCGCTGTGAGTAACTTTGGATGCTGTCGCGGCGGCCTGGAGGCGGTGCCGGACATTCGCGATCCCGCTGGACGGCATGGAGGCGGCACTCGCCTTCTCGATCACAGCTTGGACCTCAGCGGATCACCCTCGCGCGGGTCACCGGCTGCCAGGGGTCGCTCTCCGGCTGGAGTTTTGCTCCGCCTGCGGAAATGTCTAAATTTTCCTTTATGTGATAACTGTTTGAGCACGATCGCCCCTGGCCAAATCCGAGTGTTGGATGTAGAGTCAAGATTACCGGGAGTTCATGGCTCGGATCGGAACGGGGTTTCGATTGCGCCGCGCAAAATGAATTTGCATTCTGTGACAAGGCTCCCGTCCGAGCCGGAACTGTTGTCCTCTGCCGCAGCGGTATCAGGACACCGGCTTGAAACCGATCCGTCGGGAAGCGGGAGGTTCGTATGCGTGCGTTGCTCGGGCTCTGGTGTCTTCTATCTGGCGTTGCGCTTGGCCTGTATATTCAGCCGACCGCGCCGGTCGATCAGGAAAAGCAAGTGGCGGCTGTTGCGCGGATCATCGCGCAGAGCACCCTCGATCCGGCGGTCGAGACGCCGCTTCCGGCATCCGAACCGTCCGCGCCCCCCGGCTCCACCGAGCGCCTTCCAGCGCTGGCAGGTACGTCTAAGAAGCTGATCGAAAGAGTTACGGACACGCGCTCGGCGACCGCTGAACCAAAGTCGCCGGAGATCCAGACCGTCGCCGCCGTCGAGCCTCCGCGCACCGACGCCTGGACACCGACCGTTTCGCGACCGTCGTCGGATGCCGTCCAGCCCGGAGAGACGAAGGCGCAGGCCGGTGGAGTTCCGGCCGAGCGGCGGCTCGCACGCGACATCCAGAGGGAACTCGACCGTCTCGGTTGCTACGGCGGGCGGATCGACGGTGTTTGGGGTGGCGCGAGCCAGGACGCCATGATGCGCTTTCTGCGCCACGTGAACGCCTCGCTTCCGGTCACGGAGCCTGATCTCATCCTCTTGAGCCTCGCCAAGGCGCACCCGAGTGGCATCTGCGCAACCGAATGCGCGCCTGACGAAACGCTCGCCAGCGGGCGTTGCGTTCCTCGCGCGGTCATGGCGCAAGCCAAGCAGACAGGGACGACGGCAGTTGCAAAAGTCGCGACGGACGCGCCCGCTCCGCGTGTGGCCGCCGTCGCACCTGAGACAGCCGTTCGTCCGGCGAAGATGCCGCTCGATGGCCGCATGTCGGTCGGTGGTCCGGTTGATCCAGCATCGGAGCCCGTCGCGAGAGAAGTGCTGCCGTGGAAGCCTGCGCCCGCCGCTGGCGCGACAGGTGCGACGGCCGCCGTACCGGCCGTTCGAGCGCCGCGCGTGGTGTATGCCGCACTGCCCGATGACGACGGCCTCGACGACGGGGTGGAATATGCGCCGCGGATCGAAGCGAAGCCGGTTCGCGTCGACCCACCGAAAGCGCAATACAAGGCCAAGCGCGCCAAGGCGGAGGCGAAAGCGCGCCAGCGCCGCGCATCCTACTCTTACGGCCAGCGATCGGTTCAGTCGTTGTTCCAGCATCCGCTCGGCCGGATGTAGGCGGGCGGGCGCGCCAGCGCGCGCTGCGCTCAACTTGATCGTTCCGTGACCGACGCCATTCCGGCCTGTGTCCTTTGCTTCCTGTGTCCGGTCTCCGGGCTGTCAACGCACGTCCCCGTCGTCCGCCCCCTGCAGTCCCGACATCAGCCAGGCGATATAGGGCTCGGAACCTCCGACGACAGGGATCACGAGAAAGGCTGGCGTGTCGTAGGGGTGCCGGCTTCGCGCCTCGGCGATCAGCCTGTCGGCGAGCCCTCGCCGCGTTTTCGCGATCAGCACGCACTCACTTTCCATCCGCACCGCGCCGCTCCAGCGATAGACGGCCGTCATACCGGGCAGAATGTTGACACATCCGGCCAGTTCCGCTTCGACGAGGTAGGTGGCCGCGGCCCGCGCGGCGTCCGCGTCGGGATACGTGGCATAGACGAGAACGGCCTTGTCGTTTTCCGTCAACTGCGCGAGCCTCCGAATGTCCCGGCCGTCCCGGCCCGGGTGCTGGTCCGCACGTGACGGGCGAAATCCGCCATCCACACGAGACGCTCTCCGCCCATGCCATCGAGCCGTGCCAGAGAATTCGACAAGATCGCGTTCGTCGCAAGCGATGTCCCTGAAGCCCAGGAGGCGCTCGCGCGACTTTCGAGCCTCTACGGCAGCGCCAAGGCGTCGGAGGCCGATGCGATCGTGGCGCTCGGCGGCGACGGTCTCATGCTGCAGACGCTGCATCGGTTCATGAACGACCGCATTCCGATCTATGGCATGAACCGCGGATCGGTCGGCTTTCTCATGAACGAGTACAGCGAGGATGATCTCAAGACCCGGCTGCGGCAGGCGGAGGTCAGCCGTGTGCATCCCTTGTCGATGGTCGCCTATGGCAACGACGGCCGGGCGTCGAAGGCGCTTGCGATCAACGAGGTTTCCCTCTTCCGCGAACGGCATCAGGCGGCCAAACTTTCCGTCTCTGTGGATGGCGTGGTGCGGCTCGAGGAAGTCATCTGCGACGGCATTCTCGTCGCGACGCCCGCCGGTTCGACGGCCTACAATCTCTCGGCGCATGGACCCATACTTCCACTCGCTGCCGAACTTCTGGCCCTGACGCCGATCAGCCCGTTCCGTCCGCGCCGCTGGCGCGGTGCGATCCTACCGAACAGCGCGAAAATCTCGATCACGGTGCGGGAACCCGAGAAGCGCCCTGTCAGCGCGGTCGCGGATCATACCGAAATCCGCAGCGTCGCGCGCGTCGATGTCGAGCAGGCGCGGCATGTCGACCTCTACATGCTGTTCGACCCCGGTCACAGTCTCGATGAGCGTGTGCTCGCCGAGCAGTTCCGCTTCTAGCGTCGAGGGCTCATCGCGCGGCGATGATTTCGGTCGGCCATTCGGCACGCTGTTCGGACTTGGTGCTCCGTGGGTCCTCGCCCGTAGCGCCAGATGCGTGAGCTTGAAGCCCCGCTCCCAACCCGAAGCGGCCGTGATGGGCGAGGAGCCGATCATCGGGTTCACGGTATGGATCGGAAGGCGCCGTCGCGAGACTGCCGTGAAGGGTGGGCGGGGACACGGCCGCTATTCTGACGGCTTCGAGACACGCCGCGATCGCCCTTCGTGCATCCGCGTTCTTCCGTCCGATTTCGATCGCACGGCGGACGGACGCTTCGGGCGCGTAGTAGCGGCCGGCGGAGGTGCGGAATATGCGGCCGACCCAAGTCGCGGAAACCGCGCTCGCCGAGCCGCAGACCGAAACCGATGCGAGCCAGGATTGTTCCGTAAAGGTGGGGTCGTCTCCAGCGGGCTCCGCGTCGGCCGCGCGCGTTGCGGAGGCGCAGAGGAGGGTTGCCGCGACCGCCGCCAACACGGTCCGGCACCCCCATTTCACGACATTCATCCCTGACGCCATTCGGCCAGCGGGCTCCGGGGGCGCCCGTCGGGATCGGGTCAGCCCTCGATGCTCAGCTTGGCCAAAAGGCGTAAATGGGAGGTAAACGGACGTATCGTTTCGATACGATCCAGATCAGCCGGTCTGTATCAATCGGGCGCCCAGCGCGAGACGATCTTCGTGAGATCGGGCCTTTCGCGCTCCTCGGGTTTCAGGGTCGGCGTGCCGATGTGGACGAACCCGGCGATGCGCTCGTTCTCGGCCAGCGCAAGCGCGCGGCGCATGGCGGGACTGTAGGCGACCCACTCAGTGATCCAGGACGTGCCGTAGCCCATGAGGTTGGCGGCGAGACACAAGTTGTATGCGGCAGCTCCGGCCGACAGGATTTGCTCCCATTCCGGCGCACCGCGCGTTTCCACGACCCGCGAGACGACGGCGATCACGAGCGGCGCGCGCAGGAACCGGCGCCGCTCGGTCTCGATGCGCACGGGCGACGGTGCCTCCGCCTCCTCGAGTTCCACGGCCTCGGCCGCTTTCTGGCCAAGGGCGGCGCGCGCCTCGCCCTCGATCAGGATGAAGCGCCAAGGCGCCAGCTTCTTGTGATCGGGAACGCGGGCGGCGATCGTCAGGATCGATTGAATTTCCTCGTTGCTCGGGCCCGGTGCCGCCAGAAGATCGGGCTTCACGCTTCGGCGCGCTTTCAGGAAATCCAACATCGCTTCGTTCGTCACGTCGTCCTGCCTCCGCCGCACGAGGGTCGATCCCTACTCATCTTTCCGGCCAGCCCAATGCTCGATCTGTCATGTCACGGCAAGGGCTTATTGAATTGCCTGGTTGTTTTCCCTCGTCGGTCCAGGCGGGCTCTCGCTATCGCAACGGCGGGTCTGATACAATGGCGACAAAGCGAGCGCCTTCGGGGAGGCATGTGGTGGGATCGGAAAATCGGGGACCTGTGCAGCTTTTCGCAATTCCGCCCGCCCTCGCGCTCATGACGATTTGGGTCGCCTCGACCATTCTCGCCGTCAGTCCGGCTTCGGCCGATACGCCGACGATCGTCGTCATCGACGGCTCGGGCTCCATGTGGGGCAAGATGCCGGGGAACGAGACGGCGAAGTTCTATGCGACGCGCGATCATCTGCGCGTGCTTTTGGGACAGGCCGCTCCCCAGTCCAGAACCGGGCTCGTCAGCTTCGGGCATCGGCGGAAGGGAGACTGTCAGGACGTCGAAGTGATCGCGCCCCCCGAAGCAGGAGGCGCCGCGCGCCTTGTGGAAGCCCTCGATCAACTCAATCCCAAGGGCAAAGGCCCGCTGGCGGAAGCCTTGAAGGCCGCGGCTGGATCGGTCGGCACAGGTGCTCAGGGAACCATCATCCTCATTCATGACGGCCTCGACAATTGTCAGCAAGACGCTTGCGCCACGGCAGGTCAAATCGCGAAGTCGAACCCGCGATTGAAGATCAACATCCTGTCGCTGGGGCTCGAAAAGGCCGACAGCGCCCGTATGCGGTGCGTCGCCGAACAGACCGGCGGCCGGCAGATCGAAGCCAGGACCGAGGCCGAGATCGGCAGCGCTCTCACCGAGTTTCTGAAGCCGAGCACGCTCGACCCCGCCGTGGCCGCTCAGCCCGCAGAAGCGGTCGTCACACCCCCTCCAACGCAGGCCAGCGGACCGCCCGGTCTTCGCCTGACGGCGGCGTTCAACGACGGTGGGACGATGATCGGCGGACCCATCGGCTGGGTCATCCGCCGTGTTCCGATCGACCCCGCCGCAGCGCCGCTCGTCGAGCGCACATCGGCGGAGATCAACGAGCCGCTCGACCCCGGAACTTATCAAGTGTCGGCGTCACTCGGCCTCGTGACACGCACCGTCGAATTCGAAGTCGGCAGCGCTGGCCCGAAGACCGAGCGTGTCGCTCTCGATGCCGGCACGCTGAAGATCGCGATGACCGCGAGCCGGGACGGGGCGCCGTTGAAGGCACCGGTCGTGTCGGTCATTCCCCTGTCCGCCGACGGCCGGCGCGACACACCGATCTGGATCGGCCGCGAAGGTGTCGCGGAGCTTGTGGTCCCGTCAGGCTCCTATGAAGTGGATGTCGTCGACGGACTGGCGCGCGCCGCCGCGAAGGTCGCACTTCCGGCCGGAGGCACCGAGCGGGCCGATATCGTTCTCGAGACCGGAGAACTCACGCTCGCGGCTGTCGGAACCGAGGGCGGGGTGCCGCTCGACAATCTGACGTTCGTGCTCGAAGTCGACGATCCCGAAGCGCCGCTCGGCCGGCGCGAGATCGCGCGGTCGGCCGCGCCGCGACCGACGTTCACGGTCGTCGCCGGGACCTATTACGTCACGGCGCTCCTTGGGCCAAATATCGTGCGTGACCGCGTCGCCGTCAGCATCGGCGACCGCGTGCAGCGCACACTCGTGCTCGGTACGGCGAGAGTGCGATTGAATGCAGAGCTCATCGGTGTTCCGGTGCCGCCCGACGTCCCGATCGCCTATCGGATCACCGAGATGCAGGGCCAGAAGCGGGTCGTCGCACGAAGCTCGGCGGGCAAGCCCGCCTTCACGCTGGCAGCCGGCAGCTACAAGGTCGAAGCCCAGCTCGGGACGTCGAACGTCAAGACCAGCCGGCTGCTCGATGTGGCGTCGGGGAAGGACGTGACCGTCGACCTCGTCCTCGAAGCCAAGGAAGTGCGCGTCGGCGAATTGGAAGGCGTCCAGACCGGACCCGACACGCGCGCCGTCATCCGTGACCAGCGTGGCCGGACGGTCTGGCGCTCGCGGCGTGGCGACGATCTCGTGACGCTCTTGTCGCCGGGACGGTACGTCGTCAGTGTCGAATCGCAGGACGAGCGGCACGAACAGACGATCGAAGTGCTGTCGCAGGCCCCGAAGGGCGGGGGCGCAGCACCGGGCGGAAGCGAGCCCGCCTCCGGCCTCGAAAAGCCGGCCCGCGGCAAGAAGTGATGCCCGCCCAACGACAGCCTGCCACACTTCGATCAGGGTTTGAGGCTCTAGACGTTGATCCGCCGCATCGGCCGATGGGCGCTTCGGAACTTCCCGCCTCAGCCGGGGTCCCTCCCGCCTGACTGGACGACAGAAAATGAGCACGCCTCGACAATCGATCTCTCTTCTCCGTCGGCGCGCCATCGTCATCGCGCTCATGGCAGGCGTCTCGATCCTGCCTCCGGGCGCCGTGGCGCAGGATGCCTTGCAGCCGGGCGCGCCGACCGCGCCGGCAGGTGGCTGGTCGACCGGAGCCGCGCCTGATGCCACGCCGGGACCGCCGGCTGATCTCCCGCCGCAGAATGTCACGGTCGTGCCGCGCGCTCCGGGCGACAATTCGAGCAACGCGGCGAGCGAAGGTCGCGCCGCGATCCAACTCGTGGCGCTCCTGACGACCGATGGCCAGCACATCGACCAGGGGCTCATCTGGCGCATCTATCGCGACCAGCAGGGCCGACCGGCGGACCTCGCGCCGCTCAGCACGCTCCGGGAGGCCAGCCCGATCGTCGAACTGGCGCCCGGGAACTACATCGTCAACGCGGCGTTCGGACGGGCTCATCTCACGCGGCGCATCACGGTCGCGCAGGCTTCTTCCGTCACGGCGACGGAGCAGTTCGTTCTCAACGCCGGCGGGCTCAGGCTCGCGGCCCTCATCGGCGGCAAAGCGGCTCCGCCCAACGCCGTCACCTACGATATCTTCACGGACCGCGATCAAACCGACAGCCGGCGCCAGGTCATGACCGGTGCCAAGCCCGGTCTCATCATCCGGCTGAACGCCGGCATCTATCACGTCGTCTCGACGTACGGTGACGGAAACGCGACGGTCCGGAGCGACGTGACGGTCGAAGCCGGCAAGCTCACGGAAGCCACTATCACTCACAGCTTCGCGAAAGTGACGTTCCGACTCGTGGCGCGACCGGGCGGCGAAGCGCTTCCCGGAACGGAGTGGAGTGTTCAGACGGACGACGGGCATGTCGTCAAGGAGAGCGTCGGCGCGTTGCCGACGCATACGCTGGCGCCCGGCGACTACGTCGTGATCGCGAAATCGTTCGGGCAGACCTACACGCGGCGGTTCAAACTCGTGGACGGGCAGATCGCGCAGATCGAAGTGACGACTGAGCTTCGATAGCGGCCGCACGCCGGCGGGCTTCGTCGGGTCGTTCTAGAAATTGGTCAGTACCCAATCCGTCGGGCAGCGGTGCGCGCGCATGCGCTCGGTCACCTCGTCGCGCTCGCGTGCGCGCTTCTCTTCATGCAGGATGCCGCGCGCGATCTGCCAGTGCTCGCAGGCCGTCGTCAGATCGCCTTCGGCGCGCGCGATTTCTGCCAAGTCAAGGCGCGCGGCGGCATGGACGATGGCGAGTTTCAATTTGCTGGCCTGACGCACGACCTCGCGCAGAAGTTCGCTGGCGGGTTTCAATTCACCGGCGGCGAGGGCGCGGCGGGCATCGCCCAAGAGCTTCAATGCGGCGCGTGAGACTTCATCGGGAACATTGACCTGTACGGTCGAGGTCGCGGGAGGAGGCGTGTGTGTCGATGGCATGCGTGCTGCTTCTGCGGACGTCTCGACGGGTGGTCGCGGCGCCGGTTGTGGATCGTTCGACGGCTGTGGTGAGCGGGCTGTTGGCGATGCGGCGGCCGCATCCTGCCTGTCAGGTGCCGGAGTGGGCGAAGCTGCAGTTGATGGTACGGAACTCGTGGGCGCGGAACCGGCCTTGCGGTCGAGCGCGAGTTTCGTCGCATCGGAAACGTTCGCCGGAAGGGTGTCGGTGGCGGGCGGCGATCTGTTGACCAGCGTTGCTTGAAGCGTTTCCGCATCCGATGGTGCGGCCTCGCGCGCCGCCTTGCGTCGCGACCGGCGAGCGGTGCCAATGATGATTGCCACGAGGGCCAACCACGGCAACGCCAGGATGACGGCGCCCATCGGTCCTTCGATCAGTCCCAATACGCCGTCCAGGCTACCGTCTCCACGGCATGCGCTCCCGGAACCGGCGCGCACGCTCCCTTAGGACTTCCCCGATTGCGGCATCCGTCAACGGAACGGCGCCGGCAAGAGTATTCCGCCACGGCTCCAGAGATCGTTCAAGCCGCGCGCGAGCTTGAATGGCGAATTGGCGCCGAGGTTGCGGTCGAACATCTCGCCGTAGTGGCCGACTTGCTTCACTATTTGGTAGGTCCAGTCCGGAGCGAGGCCGAGCGACTGCCCGAGGGATGCCTCGACGCCGAGGAAGCGGCGGATGCCGTAGCCGCCCGTTTCGCGCAGCGTATCGATGTTCTCGCGCGTGAGGCCCAGTTCCTCGGCCTCGATCAACGCCATCAGCGTCCAGCGCACGATGGTGAACCACGGATCGTCGCCCTGGCGGACGACCGGCCCCAACAGTTCATGAGTAATGACTTCGGGCAGCAGAATGTGCGCCGCGGGGTCTGGCTGCTGGCTTCGCTCGATCGCCAGCAGAGAGGCGTCCGAAGTCAGAAGCGTGCACACATCCGTGTTGTAAGCGCGGATCAGTTCGTCCCACTTGTCCCGTTCGACGAGCGTGAAACGCATCTGGCGCGCTTTGAAATAGTCCTCGATGCCGATGGCGCCCGCGGTGCCGGACTGGACGCAAATCGACGCCCCGGAGAGTTCGAGCACGCTTGACACCGCAACCGCGCGCTTGACGAGGAAGCCTTGCCCGTCATGCAGAAGAACGCCGGCGAAGCGCACGCCGAGATCGGCCTCGCGCGAGAATGTGTCACCGGTCGCGCGGAGAAGAACGTCGATGTCGCCCGACGTCAGGACGACGAACCGGTCCGACGAATTGACGGGCCGGAACCGGACGGCGGATTTGTCGCCGAGAACGGCCGCGGCCACCGCCTGGCAGAATTCGACCTCCATGCCGGTCCAGCTGCCATCGGGTCCAAGACGCGACAGCCCGCCGAGCTTGTCGCCGACGCCGCAGGAGACGTGCCCGCGCTTGCGAACCTCCTCGAGCGTGCCCGACGCCGCCTCGGACGGAGTGGCTATCGGCAGGCCGAGGCCCAGCGCAAGAAAAGCCGCAGCGATGGCGGCGAGCTTCCGGACGGGGCTTCTGGCTCTGTCCCTGATCTGCATGAGCGTACCACACGTCCTTCGGCTGTTGCCTGCCCGGCCTGCCGCCGGTCGTTGCGCGAGATTCGTTGTCCGCGTCATTTTCCTACGTGATCCGGGCACACAATTGAGCGCTCGTGACCCTGATCTGGGGCGCTGTTCTCGTCGCGCGCGACCTCCGTCGCTCTCTTGCACCCGGCCCAACCCCTGTTCCGGGCTGCCGGCCTGTCCATGACCCGCGCAAGCCGTCGCGGAATAGCGCCTCGGCGCATACTGATCTACCCTCTCTCCCGGCCGGTCAAGGTCTTGACCCCAGGCGCACTTTGCGCCACACGCCGCCGACCTTCCCAAGCCGCGCCGGTCCCCGGCGTGCTCCTTGGGCCATGAAAGGCTCAGAGCCATGTCCAAGCGCGATGCCGCCCCGTCGTCCGACTCCGAACCTCCGCATCATCCGGAGACGGACGTTGTCCACGCCGGGCGCGCGCCGCACGACCACATGGGCTTCGTGAACATACCGCCCTTTCGCGGCTCGACTGTCCTGTTCCCGACGCTCGACGCGCTCGAAGGCCACAAACAGCCGTTCACGTATGGCCGGCGCGGAACGCCGACCGTCAAGGCGCTCGAAGAGGCGCTCGCCCACCTCGAGGGCGGGCACCGCGCGCGGCTCGTCTCATCGGGCTATCAGGCCGTCACGACCGCTATCCTCGCGTTCGCCGAGGCGGGTGATCACATCCTTATCACCGACAGCGTCTATCAGCCGACACGGCATTTCGCCGACACGCTCCTAAAGAGGCTCGGCGTCGAGACCGAGTACTACGATCCGCTGATCGGTGCGGACATCGCGACCCTCTTCCGGCCCAATACGCGCCTCGTGCTGACGGAAAGCCCCGGATCACAGACGTTCGAGGTTCAGGACATTCCCGCGATCACGGCGGCCGCGCGTGAGCGCGGCATCTGGGTCCTCATGGACAACACATGGGCGACGCCGCTCTTCTTCCAGCCGTTCCGGCATGGTGTCGACGTCTCCATTCATGCGGCGACGAAATACATCGTCGGCCATGCCGATGCATTGCTCGGGGTCGTGACGTCGAACGCCCGCGCCGCACCTCATGTCGAGCGTGCGGCAGGAGCGCTCGGTGTATGCCCGGGCTCGGAGGAGACGTATCTCGGCGCGCGCGGGCTCAGGACCCTCGCGGTCAGGCTCGCGCGGCACCAGGAAAACGGCATCCAGCTCGCGACGTGGCTTGCGGGACGCAGCGAAGTGGCGCGCGTCCTCCATCCCGCGCTCGCGACCGATCCCGGACATACGATCTGGGCGCGCGACTTCATGGGTGCGAGCGGGCTCTTCAGCGTCGTCCTCAAGCCCTGTGATCGCGCGGCGCTGGCGCGTTTCCTCGACGGGCTCACGCTCTTCGCCATGGGCTATTCGTGGGGCGGCTACGAAAGCCTCATCCTGCCGTTCGACTGCACTGGCTACCGCAGCGCCACCCGGTGGAAGCCCGAGGGCCCGGCGCTCCGCATCCACGCCGGGCTCGAGAATGCCGACGATCTCATCGCAGATCTCGCGCGTGGGTTCGAGCGTCTCGGATCAGCTACCTGATCGGCCCCATGAGGCGCTTGACCCAGGGCGTCAGCGCCAGGAGGATCAGGGCGAGCGCGAAGATCACGAGACCCTGGACAAGAAAGAAGTTCATGAGCGCCGTGGGCTCGGTTGCCGTGAATTTGGACCCGGCGAGGCTCGCGAGCTTGTTGCCGAAGGCGGCGCCCAAGAACCAAATGCCGAGAACCAGTCCCGTCGCGCGGATCGGCGCGAGCTTCGTCATGGTACTGAGGCCAACCGGGCTCAGGCAAAGTTCACCCGCCGTCTGGAGCGCGAACAGTCCGATCAGCCACAGCGGACTGACGCGGCCTT
Organism: Hyphomicrobium sp.; assembly: GCA_033765145.1. Classification (GTDB taxonomy): domain Bacteria; phylum Pseudomonadota; class Alphaproteobacteria; order Rhizobiales; family Hyphomicrobiaceae; genus JAGVSR01. Next base: position 117,778 of record JANRIH010000034.1, read on the forward strand.
CGGCGGTCAGCAAGGCGGCTGGAACCATCAGCAGGGACGAGAGCGCGAGCAGCACAAGCGCCAGCACGAACTTCATGGGCGCGGACGGCTGGCGCGCACCGAGCCGGGTCCATAGCATCACGAAGAGCGGCGCCAGGAGGATCACGAACAGCGGGTTCAGGGACTGATACCAGGACGAGGGAAACGCGATGCCCTGGATCTCGTTTCTCGTCAACGTGTCGGCGAAGAGCGCGATCGTGAAGCCCATCTGCTCGAAGATCGCCCAGAAGACCATCGCGGCAGAAAAGAAGACGCCGATCGCGGCGAGACGGCGCGAGGTTTCGTTCGGCCGCAGCGCGAACCAAGCAATAGAGAGGATGGGCGCCAGCACGAAAATGGCGCGGAGCCATTCCCAGCCGGGCTCATCGGACAGGATCGTCAGAGCGAGCAGCGTCAGCGTGCCGCCGATCATCGCAGCGATCGGCCAGGGGCCTCGGCCGAGAAATGGTTCGTCGCCCGTTTCGACCGGACGCTGCTGGCCGGCCTCCACGACATCCCGGCCCGAGAGATAGACGAGGAGGCCGACAACCATGCCGACGCCGGCCGCCGCAAATCCAAAGTGCCAGCTCAATTCCGGCGCGATCCCGGCGCTGCCGAGCCATCCCTTGAACAGCACGCCCTGCGCCAGGAAGCCCGTGACGAGCGGGGCCAGAAAGCCGCCGATGTTGATCCCCATATAGAAAAGCGAGAACCCCGCGTCGCGGCGCGTGTCGTTCGCGGGATAAAGGCCCCCGACGAGGGCCGAGATCGACGGCTTGAACAGCCCCGTTCCGAGGGCCACCAGCACGAGGCCCAGATAGAATGACGAGAGGTCGTGAATGGCGAGAACGAAGTGCCCGAGCGCGATCACGGCGCCGCCGAACATGACGGCCCGGCTTGGCCCGAGCCAGCGATCCGCCACGAAGCCGCCGGGGATCGAAAGCATGTAGACGGCCATCGTGTAGTTGCCGTAGACGACCGCGGCGTCGGTCAACGACAGTTCTAGGCCGCCGGCCGTGACCGGCGCGACCATGAACAGCGTCAATAACGCCCTCATGCCGTAATAGGAAAACCGTTCCCACAATTCGGCAAAGAAGAGGAAAGCCAATCCTTTCGGATGGCCGGCAAACACCCCGCGTGCCGCGCGTCCGGCCGCACGTTCATCCCCTGCCACCATGCTGATCCGCCTTGCTATTCCCCGCCCGAGCCTCGATCGGTGGCGCGACAGTGGCGGCTCGGCCCCGCGATGGCAAGCTCCGCACCTATTCGTGCCCGATTATGATAACTCGTCGAATTGCGTGGCGCGTGTGGTCAGTATAGGAATTGATGTTGCGCAGGGGGGGCAAACGTGTGGCGACGCTCGACAATCGGCGATCGGCCCACTGCCGGCGCAAGCGTGAACAGAGGACGGAATGAAAATCAATAAAGTGACCTCGCACGCGCTGCGGCTGCTCGTTGCCTGTGCGCGGGCCGATGGAGCGCTGCGGAAAGTCGCCGATCTCGCGACGGACCTTGGTCTCACCCAGCAGAACGCGCTGAAGATCGCGCATCTCCTATCGCGCGCGGGCCTCGTCGAGGCCGAGCGCGGGCGATATGGCGGCGTCCGGCTGGCCGCGGCGCCGGACGACATCCGCGTCGGCGACGTCGTGGTCGCGATGGAGCGCCTGCCGATCGGGGGTGCGGGACGCGGGCGGGGCCGTGCGGATGGCGAAGCGATGTTCGACGAGGCTTTCGAGGCCTTCGTAGCCGTCCTCAATCAAACGACGATCGCCGACATGGCGGCCGCCAAGCCTCGAAAGTCGAAAGATGGCGCGGCGCGGTCGCGCACGAAGGCCGCCGTCTCGGGTGGGTCGCGCCGCATGACGAAGTCCCAGCGCCCGATCGGTTCGGCGCGCTCGTAGGCCCGACGGATCACGCGGGTGCGTCCTCGATCAGATCTGCCAGATTGACGATGCATGCGCGGAGTTCGGCCAACGGCACTTCGAAATCGAAGCCCTGAGTCCGCTGCGTCAACGCATCGGCCGCCGCCTTGCTATCGCCTTCGCCCGAAGGAGTTATGCGAACGTAAGCGTCCTTGTCGTCGGAACGGAATTCCACCACGACATTGAATCCGTTGTCGGTCGTGAACGTCGCCTTGCCCTTCGATGGCAGATTGTCCGCGGCACCTGCCTTCGCGACGCCCTTGAATTCGATGAGGCTGACGGCCTCGGCAATGTCGTCGACGCCGCTCACGTATTTCAGTTTCTTGCCGGCCGGCATGGCGACGAGTTCATGGGACTTGCCATCAGCCGCGCGCTTGATCTCGTAAGGCGCCTGCCCCACGGGCTCGATCCTGATCGACTTGATCACTTCGGGCTTCAGGTCGACGAGTTTCGTTTCGGCCCAGTCCCGGAGCGACAGTGATGCCGCGATCTCACGGTTCGCGAGGTACGATTGATTGTCGCCCGGGCGGCGGACGTAGGTTCCGCCCTTGCTCGCTTCGAAGGCATCAAGGGTCGTTCGGCCCGCGATGATCTCGGCCACGGGCGCGCCGCTCTTGTCGAGGAAGCGGATGAGGCGGGCGCTCGTCTCGGCAAGCTCGGGATCCGCGAGACCGAGGTCCGCATGGCGTTCCATCCGAGCGGTCTTCTTCTCGACGACATCGGCTTCGGTTGCGGCGACGAGAAGCGCTCTCACCTTTTCGGGATCGGCAGGATAGCCGCCTTCCGACGTGATGCGCCATGTGCCGTCCTGCTTCTCCAGTTTGGCCGTCGTCTTCCCCTGGCGCACTTCGATGGCCGCGACATCGGACGCGCGGCTCGACAGTTGCGGCAGGAGACGCGCGGGCTCGAAACTGAGCCGGGATGCCCAAGGCGTCGCCGCCACGTAGGTAGCGACGGCCAAAAAGAACGCTGCAGTTGCGGCCAGTGCGAGAGCGGTGAATTCGTTCGGCTTCATTGGTCTTTTTTCCTTCCGCGTGCACTCCAGAAGAGCCCGGCGCCGATCACGAGAAGCGGCACAAGCGCGATGTTGGCGAACTTCAGCCAGCCATCGAGTTTGTCTATGTCGCGACGAAGCTCGCGCTTCACCTCACGCAATTCGCGGCGCGTCGCGAGCATGTCGGCGCGGAAGGCCTCGATTGCTTTCTGCTCCTTCTCAGTCATGACGACATCGCCGTCCTCGCCCGCCGTTTCGAGTTTTCTCAACTCGTCCTCGGCGGACTTCAGCCGCGCTTCGAGTTGCTGTTCCTTCTCGCGGAAGCGGCGCTCGGCAGAACGCCTCAATTCGTCGACCCACGTAAAGGGACGCTCATTGACGCCACGTCCACGAAGCGCGATCAGCGCGTCGGAGCCCGAGAGATTTTCGAGAGCGCCGACGACGAACGCGGCGTTGTGCGCGGCGGGCACGACCATCTCCTGACCCATCATCTCGCGGCGATCGACCCAGAACTGATCGGCGAGAATGTCCGTGTCAGCGACGACGATGGCGTTCAGACGGCCGGATGCGACGTGTTCCTTCGCGGGGTTCGCGCTCTTGCCGGCGTCCGGCTTGGCGGCCTCGCCCGGTTTGCCGTTCGGAAAGGCGGACGGCGCGTCGCCTCCGAGACGCGCGGCGAGGACGAGCTTTTTCCGGCCCGGAATGTACTCGCGCAGCAGGGAGACCGGATCGGCGCCAAAGCCCATCTTCGAGGCGGGCACGATTGCCGCGTCCGCGCTCGTTTCGAGGATCGGCTGCATGTCGATCTTCGCGCCGTCGGCTTTGACGAGATGACCGGCGGACGCGAGGTTCAAGACGTCGATGCCAGCGGCGAGAACATCCTTCGAATTGATCGCTTCCTTGCCGAGCGCGAGCCAGGCGACGAACTCGGTGACCATATTGCCGTCGCGCCCGCCAAACTGCACGCGGCGTGCATTCCGGATGTCGGCCGCAACTTCGGTGCCGTCGAACTTCACGCCCCAGCCTTCGAGAACCTTCGACAGATGCCGGCGGCCCTCGCCCTGGTTCTGGAGCATCGCCAATTGGGCACTCTCGGGCAGAGGATCGATGAAGACGACGACCTTGCCACCCTTCAACGCATACTGGTCGATGGCGTAGGCGCCCGCTTCCGTGAGGCCCTTCGGCTGGGCGATCATCAGGACGTCAATGTCGGCGGGAATCGTGGTTGCGGTTTCGGGGATCGTGCGGACGTCGAAGAACTCGCGTATCTGATCCATGATGAGCCACGACTTTTCGGGCCGCTTGCCCATGGGAGTGTCGATCTCACCGCCGTCTAGGGGCAGGCCGGTCATGATGCCGACGACCCGCTTTTTGGGGTTGGCGAGCGTGGCGATGAGTTTCGTCACGTCGTACTCGAGGAAGGCCTCGCGGTCTGCGGCAAAGAACGGGATCGTCTCGCGGCCATCCACCGAGTTGTTGGCGACGAGACCGAAATACCCGATCTCGCCTTCCGTGTTGAGCCGGACGCCGCGCAGTCCGGACGCGACCGCGCGGTCCTCAGCATCGGAAAACGGCTCGGGATCGAGGACGGCGAGTTCGAATTTGCCGCCCGAGATATCGCGGTACTGCTCGAGGAGCGCGCGCACGCGATCGAAATAGCGCGACATCTCGGGCGCGCTTTCCGCCAGGCGGCGCGAAAAATAGAGCCGCGCGGTGATCGGCTCGTCGATCGCGCGGAGGACCAGCCGCGTCCCGTCCGAGATCGTGAACAGGCGATCCTCCGTGAGGTCCGCTTTCCAATTCTTGAGGCCGATGCCGGCAATAAGATTGACCGAGAGTAGGATCACTGCGCCGAGGGCGAGGCCGGTCCAGGCCATGGTCTTGCGGTCCAGAGACGAGACCCAGTCGGTGAAGCGCTCGTAAGGCGCGACGTAGCGATCGGACGAGGCGTTCGCGGGACTTTTTGCATCTTCAGTCGTGGATTCGTCAGTCATGTCCGCCCCTCACTGCGCTTTCTTCTGGTCGACGGCGATGACGGTCGCGAACAGCCAGAACGCGATCATCGAGAGGAAGAACACCAGTGTCGGCAGTTCGAGCACACCGCGCGTGATGCGCTCGAAATGCGCGAGCACGCTCATCGAACCGATCGACTCGGTCACGAAGTCGGGCATCCAGGCGCGCAGCGTGTTCTGCACGAGTTCGAAACCGCTCATCGTGAATAGGAACGAGACCGTGGCCGCTACGATGAACGCGATGACCTGGTTCTTGGTCATGGCCGAGACGAACGAACCGATGGCGAGGAAGGCGCCCGCCATCAGGAAGCTGCCGACGTAGCTCGTCAGAATGATGCCGTTGTCGGGATCACCCAACATGTTGACTGTGATCCACATAGGGAACGTCAGCGCGAGTGCGAGGCCAACGAACGCCCATGCCGCCACGAACTTGCCGAGGATAGCTTCCAGAGGCGAGATCGGCAGCGTCATGAGAAGCTCGATCGTGCCGGTCTTCCGTTCCTCGGCCCAGAGCCTCATGGCGACCGCGGGCACGAGCAGGAGATAGAGCCAGGGGTGATAGGCGAAGAAGGGAAAGAGGTCCGCCTGTCCGCGATCGAAGAACCCGCCGATATAGAACGCGAAGGCGCCGGTCAGCGCGACGAAGATGGTCAGAAATACGAAGGCCAGGGGTGTCGCGAAATAGGCGCGGAACTCGCGCTTCGCGACGATCCAGGCGGTCTCCAAGGTCTCACGCATGACGGCCTCCGGATTTCGCGCTGACTGCAGCGTCCACGCTGGCGCGCGGCGGTCCATCGGCGCTTGTGATCTCCCGGAACACCTCGACGAGGCGGCCCTTCTCGACGTAGAGTTCGTCCACGGGGATATTCTCCGCGCGCAGCGTGGCCGCGATCCCGGTTGCATCGATGCCGCCTCGGCCCGGAAGCGCGCGCAACTGGGCATGTCCATCCGCCTTGCCGATCCGCTCGACGCCCGCGACATTGGCCGAAGCCTTGAGAATGCGGATTGCGCGGTCGGCGCTATCGGCTGGCACACGCAGCGCCACCGCGCCGTGATAGGGCATGCGGCGCATGAGGTCCTCGGCCGTTCCGTCCGCGACAATCCGGCCGCGATTGATGACGACGGCGCGCGTGCAGACGGCTTCGACTTCTTCGAGGATGTGCGTCGAGATGATGATCGCCTTCTCGGAGGCCATGTCGGATATGAGTTTGCGGACCTGATGCTTTTGATTCGGATCGAGGCCGTCGGTTGGCTCGTCCATCACGAGCACGGGGGGATCGTGGAGGATCGCCTGCGCGAGGCCGACGCGGCGCTTGTAGCCCTTCGAAAGGGTTTCGATGGGCTGGTCGACCACAGGTTCGAGACCCGTCATCCCGACAGCGCGCGCGACGCGCTTGGCGATCTCGCTTCCGCGATATCCGCGCACCTCCCCGATGAATGCGAGAAAGCCCGCGGCCGTCATCTCGCCGTAGGCCGGCGCGCCCTCGGGCACGTAGCCGAATTGCCGCTTCGCCGCCTTCGGGTCGCGATGAACGTCGTGGCCGGCGATGCGCGCACGACCCTCATCCGGCTCAAGAAAGCCCGTGATCATCTTCATCGTGGTCGACTTGCCGGCGCCATTTGGGCCGAGGAAGCCAAGGACCTCGCCCTTCTTGACGGACAGACTGATGCCGTCCACGGCGCGGATGTCGCCAAACGTCTTCAGAAGCGCCTCGGCCTCGATCAGCGCTGACATATTCGTTTCCAGCTCCCCATTGTATTTTCACTGCACCTTATCGTTGGTGCTTGATCGCGAAATGGGGCCTTCCGGATCACCGGATGGCCCCACTTCGCCTTTTGTCAGAAGTCCATTCCGCCGCCGGGCAATGCCGGGGCTGCCGCAGCCTTCTTCGGCAACTCGGCAATCATGGCTTCCGTGGTGATGAGGAGCCCAGCCACGGACGCCGCATCCTGTAGTGCACAGCGGACAACCTTCGCCGGGTCAATGATACCGGCCTCGATCATATTGCAATACTTGCCGGTCTGAGCGTCATAGCCCCACGCGTACGCTGCGTTCTCAGCAATCTTGCCAACGATTACCGAGCCGTCCTCGCCCGCATTCGCCGCAATTTGACGGGCCGGAGCCTGGAGCGCTTTGCGGACGATGTTGATGCCGACCTGTTGGTCGTCGTTCTCGGCCGTCACTCCATCGAGAGCCACCGCGGCCCTCAGAAGCGCGATGCCGCCTCCAGGAACAATGCCCTCCTCGACGGCCGCGCGCGTGGCGTGAAGCGCGTCGTCGACGCGATCCTTGCGCTCCTTGACCTCGATTTCCGTCGCACCGCCGACCTTGATCACAGCTACGCCGCCTGCCAGCTTCGCAAGACGCTCCTGCAGCTTTTCTCGATCGTAATCGGACGTCGTCTCCTCGATCTGCGACTTGATCTGCTTGACGCGCGCGTCGATGTCCTCCCGCTTGCCACTCCCATCGACAATGGTCGTGTTGTCCTTGTCGATTGTGACGCGCTTGGCGCGGCCAAGCATATCGAGCGTGACGTTCTCGAGCTTGATTCCGAGATCCTCCGAAACAACCTGACCGCCAGTCAGAGTGGCGATGTCCTCGAGCATCGCTTTGCGGCGATCGCCAAAGCCCGGCGCCTTGACGGCTGCGACTTTGAGGCCGCCGCGCAACTTGTTGACGACAAGTGTCGCAAGCGCCTCGTTCTCGACCTCTTCGGCGATGATCAACAGCGGCCGGCCCGACTGGACGACAGCTTCGAGAACGGGAAGCATCGCCTGAAGGCCGGTCAGCTTTTTCTCGTGAATGAGGATCAGCGGCTCGTCCAGTTCTGCCGTCATCTTATCGGCATTTGTGACGAAGTATGGAGAGATGTATCCGCGATCGAACTGCATGCCCTCGACAACATCCAGCTCGGTTTCGAGGCTTTTGGCCTCTTCGACAGTGATTACGCCCTCCTTGCCGACGCGATCCATCGCCGTCGCGATCATGCGGCCGATTTCCTGGTCGCCATTCGACGAGATCGTGCCGACCTGGGCAACTTCGCTCGAACTGGTCACTTTCCGCGCATTCGTCTTGATGTTTTGCACAACAGCGGTCACGGCAAGATCGACACCGCGCTTCAAATCCATCGGATTAGCACCCGCTGCGACCGACCGCGCGCCTTCGCGCACGATGGCTTGGGCGAGCACCGTCGCAGTCGTCGTGCCGTCACCAGCTAAGTCGGCCGTCCGAGATGCTACCTCGCGCAGCATCTGCGCGCCCATGTTCTCGAACTTGTCCTCGAGTTCGATCTCCTTGGCGACAGAGACGCCGTCCTTCGTGGTGCGAGGCGCGCCGAACGACCTCTCGATCACGACATTCCGGCCCTTGGGCCCCAGCGTAACCTTTACGGCATTTGCGAGAACGTCGACGCCGCGCAACATCTTTTCGCGCGCATCATGAGAAAATTTCACTTCCTTTGCGGACATGAGCGATTCTCCTGAGACTTGATGTTCTAATCCGCACTCGAAGAGTCCGTCGCGACGGCGCAGTTTGCGCGTCACGGCCAGTCATCGGCCAGACCTCAGACGTGCGGCGATTGCACGTACGGGGCGATTTTCAGGCCGCGGCCTTCAGGCTCCGCGCGGCGCCATCGAGTATTCCCATCACGTCGCTCTCCTTCATGATAAGAAGGTCTTCCCCGTCGATCTTGACCTCAGTGCCTGACCACTTGCCGAACAGCACGACATCACCGGGCTTCACGTCGAGGGCGACGATCTCGCCCTTCTCGTTGCGCGCGCCGGGACCAACCGCGATCACCTCGCCCTGCTGGGGCTTCTCCTTGGCCGTGTCGGGAATGATTATCCCGCCTGCGGACTTCTCTTCTGCATCGATGCGCCGCACCACAATGCGGTCATGCAGGGGGCGAAACTTCATGGGTCTCATCTCCTATGTGCCCTAACCAGATTGCGCTTTACGCCGCGGGCTCATTCAGACGCCTCGGGGCACCATGGAATTGTTCAACGTGCTGGCACTTTCAAGGGGTGAATGCCAAAATTTTTTGTAATCTACTTTTTTCATGTGTTTCAACACTTTAAGCTTGCTCCACCAGGCTTTTTGGCAAGCATGATTGTCAACACGACGTCGCATGTTGCGGCGCGTGCTCGCGCGCGTTAGGCCTCCGTGCCCCAGTCCCCGAACCCGCGCGCCCCCTTTCATGATCGACAGCCATTCGCCGCCCGTCATCCGCCAAGCCCGCGATCTCCTCGCCGGATACGACGTCATTTTTTCCGACGTCTGGGGTGTCGTGCACGACGGACTTCAGGCCAACGCTGGCGCCATGCGCGCCTTGACGGCGTTCCGGCGTCGGGGCGGGACGGTCATCCTCGTTTCCAACGCGCCCGTCCCTCCGCGGCGCGTCGCGGAAATGCTCGACGACAGGGGTGTCGATCGCGCGTCGTGGGATGCGATCGTCTCGTCGGGCGGGCTCGCGCTCGAACACGTCGTCGCGTCCGGCTACGAGGCCGTCTACTGCATCGGCCCGCGCGATAGGGACCGCGCGTTCTTCGCCGCACTCGCCGCGCGGCCGGTCGCGCTCGAGGCTGCGGAGGCCGTCGTCTGTACAGGGCTCGAACACGACGAGATCGAGACCGTCGAGGATTACCGTCCCGTACTCGATGCGGCACGCGCGAGGGCGCTGCCTTTCGTCTGCGCCAACCCCGACCTCGTCGTCGATGTCGGCGGGCGGCACTACCTGTGCGCCGGCGCGCTCGCTGAGGCCTACGAGCTGTCGGGCGGGCACGTCACGTGGGCCGGCAAGCCCCATCCCGTCGCATTCGAAGCCGCGCTCAGGGAGGCTCAGGCGTTGCGACAGTCCGCCATTGCGCCGGGGCGCATTCTCGCCATCGGCGACGCAATTCGAACGGATCTCAAGGCCGCCGCGGGCATGGGCGTCGACGCGCTGTTCATCGCATCGGGCATCCATCGCAACGACGCGATGACGGGACGGGAGATCGCGCCCGAAAAGCTGGCGCGTCTCTTCGCACACCCCGGCGCGCCGCCAGCGACCGCCGCCATGGCTTGGTTCGATTGGTGAGGGCTCGATTGGTGAGTCCCAGAAGGGTAAAGACTGCCATGTTCACGCGCGCCGACGACCGCATGATGAAGGAGGCTGCCGACACCCGCGCGCGGAACCGCGACGTTTCGGACGCGCTCGCGGGCTGGTTCGAGGCCCGCCGCGAAATCACGGTGCTCGACGTCGCGCCGGGGATCGGGGAAACGCTGCGCGCCATCGCGCCACTGCTGCCACCGGACCAGACCTGGACCTTGCTCGCCCCCGACGAGGCGGCACGCGCGACCCTTCGCGATCATTTCTTGCGGTGGGCACCTGCGAGCCGCGAGGATGGCGACCTTCTGAAGATCGAGCGGCACGGCCTCAGGATCGACGCGCACCTTCTCCTCCATGACGCGCGCGGTCCGGCGGCGCTTCCCGCCATCGAGGGCCTCAATCTCATTTGCGCGGGTGCTGACCTCATCGCGTTTCCCGAAACTGCGCTCCGCCGCATCGCCGGGCTCGCGGATGCCAAGCGTGCGGCCGTCCATGTCTCGTGCGTCTACGACGGCCGCATCCGCTTCTCGCCGCACCACGCCATGGACGGAGCGATGACCGCGGCGTTCCACCGTCAACTCCTGGGCGAGAGCGGCCATGGCCCCGCCGCGGGGCATGTTGCGGCGACATTCTTCTCCGAACAGCTGACGCTCACGGGGCATTCCGTGATCGAGGGGTCGAGTGCGGTCCTCCTGCGCGGAGCCGAGGCGCGGCTCATCGCGCGCGTGCAGTCGCTGCTCGGCGAAGCGCAGCGCAGCATCGCGAAGGGCCACGACAAGATGATCGACGGCTGGCTCGCGCGGCAACGCCAATCGGTTGAACTGAGCCAGACCGATTTCGTCGCGCTACCGTCCTGAACGCTTTTTTCGTCGAAAGCTGGATCCATTTCGTTATGCCCGCCCCGACGCCTTCGACGCTCGATGTCTATCTCCGCGCTCTCAAGCTGCTTGGCAGCGAGGGCAGCCTTGCCGGCTCACTCGCGGCTGCGAGCGTCGCTATCGGGATCGTGCAACTGGTCGAGCCCGTTCTGTTCGGACGCGTCGTCGATGCGCTCTCAAAGGGCACAGGCGCTTTCGATCTTATCGCGATCTGGGCCGCGCTCGGTCTCTTCGGCATCTTCGCGAGCGTCGTTGTCGCGGTCATCGCGGATCGGCTCGCGCATCGCAGGCGCCTTGCGGCCATGGTGGGCGCCTTCGAACACGCGATCGCGCTGCCGCTCGGCTATCATGCCGCCAAAGGATCAGGCGCCGTCATACGGTCGATCGAGGCGGGCGCGGGGCAGCTCTTCTGGATCTGGCTCAGCGCCATGCGTGAACAATTGACCGCGCTCACATCGATCATCCTGCTCGTTCCGACCGCCATCAGCATCGACTGGCGCATGGCGCTGATCCTCGCCGCCCTCGCGCTCTCCTATGTCGGGATCAACGTCGTCGTCATGCGGCGCACGGCGGAGGGGCAAGCGAATGTCGAGCAGTACCACTCCGACGTTGCGGGGCGGGTCGGGGACGTCATCGGCAACGTGACGGTCGTGCAGAGCTTCACGCGTCTCGCGGCGGAGGCAGAGGCAATGCGCGGGCTCGCGGCGCAGCTTCTGCGTGCACAGTACCCCGTGCTGACCTGGTGGGGTGTCCTGACCGTCCTCCAGCGGGCCGCCGCGACGATCACCATGGTCACGGTTTTCGCAACGGGGGCCGTCCTCGCGGATCGGGGAGAAATGACGGTCGGCGAGATCGTCTCGTTCGTGGCCTTCGCCGGGCTCCTCATCGGGAAGCTCGATCAACTGTCCTCTTTCGTCGCCAGCATCAACCGCGCCGCGCCGGCGCTCAGAACATACTTCGCGCTGCTCGACGAGCCGGTCCGGATCACCGACGTCCCCGGCGCCATGCCGCTCGGATCCGTCTCGGGCGCGGTCCGGTTCGAGCGGGTCTCGTTCGTCTTCGAGGGCACGACGCAGGGCGTCTTCGATCTCGAAATCGAAGCCCGCACGGGCGAGACCGTCGCACTCGTCGGGCCGACGGGCTCGGGCAAGACGACGACGCTCACGCTCTTGCAGCGTCTACGAGCGCCCGACAGCGGGCGCATCACGATCGACGGGCAGGACATTTCGCGCGTAACGCTCTCATCGCTCCGTGCTGCGGTCGCCGTCGTGTTCCAGGACGCCGGTCTCTTCAATCGCTCGATTTCGGACAACGTGCGCATCGGGCGGCCAGACGCGACCGACGACGAGGTCGAGAGCGCTTGCCGGCTCGCGGAGGCACACGAGTTCATCATGGCAAAACCGGGCGGCTACCAGTTCCGCATCGGCGAGCGGGGGAACGCGCTCTCGGGGGGCGAGCGGCAACGTCTCGCGGTCGCGCGCGCGATCCTCAAGGATGCGCCGATCCTCGTTCTCGACGAGGCGACGAGCGCGCTCGACGCGGAGACGGAGGCCAAGATCAAGCGTGCCGTCGATCGCGTGCGCGCGGGTCGCACGACTTTCGTCATCGCACACCGTCTTTCGACGGTCGCGAATGCGGATCGCATTTACGTTCTCGATAAGGGCCGCATCGTCGAACAGGGCCGGTTCACGGACCTCGCGCGCGCTGGTGGCCTCTTCGAGCGCATGGTGCGGGAGGGCGGGTTCACGGTCCCGGAGGGGCCTCAGGACGGCAGCGCTCCGAAGGAATGATCCCGGGCGCGGCGCACGTTTCTCACAACTTGTGCGACAGGCGGCGGCGCTTGGTGTCGAGGTAGGCCTTGTTGTGCGGGCTTGGCGGCACGATGAGTGGTATGCGCTCCGCAATTTCGATCCCCGCCTCGCTCAACGCTTCGAGCTTGTCGGGATTGTTCGTCATGAGGCGGATGCGGCGCATACCGAGGGAGCAGAGGATCTCGCCCGTGAACGCATAGTCGCGTGCGTCGATCGGCACGCCCTGTTCGAGATTGGCATCGACCGTATCGAGGCCCTCGTCCTGGAGCGCATAGGCCTTTATCTTGCGGAAGAGGCCGATGCCGCGCCCCTCCTGATAAGGCAGATACACGAGGACGCCCAGCGGCTCCTCGGCGATGCGCGCGAGTGCCGCTTTGAGTTGCGCATGGCAGTCGCAGCGGAGCGAATGGAAGACGTCGCCAGTGACGCAACCGGAATGAACCCGCACGACGGGGAGTGCCGCGTCTCCGGCGGCGGGGCCGCCTTCCTTGCGGTGGATGAGCGCGATCGCCTGCGCGTCGGTCTCGGCACCTTGAAACGCGTGAGCCTCGAGCATCACCTCTTTGCCCATCCACTCGATGGGGAGAAACGTCTCGACGGTCCAATCGATGCCAAGCGCCTGCGATTTCAGTTCGCGTGATGACATGGAAAAACTTTGGACCTCCGGGCGTGCCCTTTTGGCATCGCCCCGACCTGGCGCGCGAGCATCGCGCTCAGCCAGCGTTACGGCAAGCGCTTAGAGCTTTCTCAGGTCGCCGTAAAGCCCGGCAACTGCCGCGGCTGCTCCCAGCGTGACCCAAACGACGGCGCCGTAAAGCCAGCCGGTTGGCAGCGCACAATTGCCGCGCCCGCTGGTTCGGCTGCGAACCGGCCGCTACAAAGTCCGGGGCGCATGCACACACAGCACCCCTCGGTCCAGGCGAACGTGGTTAGCGCCACGCCAACCGGCCCACGAGACGTCATCAGCACAACGAGGTTCAATGCGGGCCTTCCTCCTTCTCCTGCTCTCGTTGCTGATGATCCCACCCGCGCATGCGGCGGCCACCCGGAGCGCCAAGGCCATCGAGGCCGACGTCGAGCGGCTCCTCGGCCGGATGACACTCGAAGAGAAGGTCGGGCAGCTCAATTTCCCCTCGCTCGGGTTTCCGCACGCGCCGCAAATTGAAGACGTCAAGCGCGGCCGGATCGGGGCCATGCTGAACGTGGTCGATCCGCGCTACATCCGCGAGATCGGGCTCGCTGCGCGGCAATCGCGGCTCAAGATCCCGATGCTGTTCGCGATCGACGCGATCTATGCGTTGAAGATCACATTCCCTCCGCCGCTCGCGTGGGCCGCCACTTGGCGGCCGGAACTCGCGCGCGCCGCGACGCGCGAGATTGCGCGGGAGACGGCAGCGCTCGGCGTCAACTGGACGTTCGCGCCGATGGTCGATATTTCGCGCGACCCCCGCTGGGGCCGCGTGATCGAGGGGGCCGGCGAGGACCCGTTCCTCGCTTCCGCGTTCTCCGCCGCGCGCGTCGCGGGCTACCGCGACGGCGGGCTTGCGACGTCGGTCAAGCATTTCGTCGGCTATGGAGCGCCAGAGGGCGGACGCGACTACAACGGTGCTGAGATCTCCGTGCCCGAACTCCACGACCGCTATTTGCCGCCTTTCAAGGCGGCGCTCGACGCGGGCAGCGAGATCGTCATGGCGTCGTTCAACACAATCAACGGCGTTCCCGTGACGGCGGACCGGCGGCTCGTGCGCGGGCTCTTGAAGGACCGGCTCGGGTTCGATGGCATCGTCACATCGGACTTCGTCGCCATCGGAGAGTTGGTCAATCACGGCGTCGCGGCCGACCTTGCAGAGGCCACGCGGAAGGCGATCCTCGCCGGCATCGATCTCGACATGGCGGGCGGGGCCTACGATCAGCACCTCGCGGCCGAGGTTAAAGCGGGGCGCGTGGCCCAGAAGCTCGTAGACGATGCCGTGCGGCGCGTGCTGCGTGTCAAGTATCGCCTCGGTCTCTTCGACCTGCCGGAGGACTATTTCGACAGGCTCCCGCAAACGGTCGGTGAGGGCGAGGTGCGCGCGACGGCGCGGCAGGTCGCACGCGAAAGCTTCGTGCTCGTCAAGAACGACAAGGCGACCTTGCCGATCTCGCCCAGCGTCCGCTCGATCGCGCTCATCGGCGCCAACGCGGTCTCGGTCAACGACCATTCCTGGTACGGCCCGGCGGGATACGGGAAGCCCGACACGGTCACGCTCAAGGCGGCCCTCGACGCGCGGCTGAGACCGGGCCAGCGCCTCGTCTACGAGCCGGCATTCGCGGACCCCTGCGGCAGGAGCTACGCGGGCAGGGACGCCGCCCTCGCCGCGGCGCGTCAGGCGGACCTCGTCGTCTTCAGCGCGATCGAGGACTGCGAAATTCAGGGCGAAGGGGTCTCGCGAACCGATCTCGGCCTCTCGGGCGTGCAGCAGGATCTCATGGAAGCGCTGGTCAAGACCGGAAAGCCCGTCGTCCTCGTCGTCGAAACGGGACGGCCGCTGGCGCTTTCACATGCGGACACCTATGCGGCGGCGATCCTCGTCGCTTGGCACCCCGGCACCGAGGGGCGTACGGCGCTCGCCGAGGTGCTGACGGGCGAAGTCTCGCCGTCCGGCAAACTGCCGATGACGTTCCCCCGCTCCGTCGGGCAAATCCCGATCGCCTACAATCACCTGCCGACGAGCCGCCCGTGGACCGGCAGCCGCTACACGTCGGGCTACATCGACAGCGATCCCTCGCCGCTCTACCCGTTCGGGCACGGTCTCGGGTACACGGACTTTGCCTACGAGGCCTTGCGGCTCGATCGTCCCGTCATGGCGCGCGACGGCGAGATCGAGGTCGCCGTCAAGGTGCGCAACGCCGGCGCGCGCTCCGGCAGCGAGGTCGTTCAGCTCTATACGCGCCAGCTTGTCGCGAGCCGGTCGCGGCCGGTCAAGGAACTCAAGGGGTTTCAGAAGATCGACCTCGCGCCGCGCGAAACGAAGGTCGTCCGCTTCACGTTGAAGGCGCGCGACCTCGGATTTCATGACGACGACGGGCTGCTCAAGGTCGAGGCAGGCCCGTTCAAGGTCTTCGCCGGCGGCAGCTCGATGACGGCGCTTGAAGCGGACTTCAGGGTGGTGGAGTAGCGTGATCCCCGCCAGGCGTCCGCGCGCGCCATGGAGCGCTGCGCTGCTTGCCGGACAGCAGCGGCTATCAGGTCCCGAGCGCTAAGGTTTGCGCTTGCGCGGCGCGCGCTTGGCGGCAGCCTTCGACTTTCGGGCCAACGTCTTGCCGGTCCGAGAGCATTCCTCGTTCGTGGTCACCCGCTTCGCCGTGCGCGCGCGCACACTCGTTGCCGCGTTCGCCTTCGGAGGTACACCCAGGTGCGCGATCTCTATCTTCGGGCAGCGATCCATCACGACCTTGAGACCAGCCGCACGCGCATGGGCCGCCGCCGCCTCGTTGATCACGCCCAGCTGCATCCAGACCGTTTCGACGCCGAGGCGCTGTGCTTCCTCGACCGCATTCGCGACGACCGCCATCGCGGCGTCCGCCGCGCGAAAGATGTCGACGACATCGATGGGTGCCGGCACGTCGGCCAGATGACCATAGACGCGCTGACCGAGGATGGATTGGCCTGCGAGGCCCGGGTTCACGGGAACGACGCGATAGCCGTGCGCCAACAGGAATGCCATGACGCCATAGCTCGGGCGGTCGGGTTTGTCCGAAGCTCCGACGACCGCGAATGCGCGCGCCTTCTTCAGGAGTGCTTTGAGGGTCCGGTCGGCGGGATTGCGATGGAGCGTCATCAGGAGACCGGGCTCTGGAGCTCGGCGAGCGTCACGGCGCCGCCCGCGTCGAGCGGCCAGAACGGATTGTAGGCGATCTCCCAGACATGTCCGTCTGGATCCGCATAATAGCCCGAGTAACCGCCCCAGAAGACGTCTTCAGCAGGCTTGAGGAGCGTTGCGCCCGCGGCCACGGCTTCGTCCAGGCGTCGGTCGACGTCGGGTCCGCTCGGCATGTTCTCGGCGAGGGATACCGCCGCGAACCCGGTCGGCCGGTCCATGAGACGCGCATCCTCGGCGAGTGCTGAGCGGCCGAAGAGGGCGATCATTGTGCCACCAGCCGAGAGGAACACGACGTTCTCGTTTGTTCCATCGAGCGGCCGGAAACCCATTCTCTCGTAGAAGGTGCGTGAACGGGCGATATCGCGCACGCCTAGGGTCACGAGCGACAGGCGAGGTGCCGGGCGGGCTGCTGATCCGTTCGCGGAACCATCGGCCATCTCAGCGGCCTTTCCACTCGGGTTCGCGCTTCTCGATAAAGGCGCAAATGCCCTCGTTCGCGTCGGCGGTCATCATGTTTTCGACCATGACGCGGGCGGCGTAGTCGTAGGCCTCGCCGAGCGGCTGTTCGATCTGGCGATAGAAGGCGGCTTTGCCGATGGCGATGGTGAGTGGTGATTTCGACGCGATCTGACGCGCGAGAGACATCGCTTCCTCGCGCGCGCTCCCTTCCGGAACGACGCGATTGACGAGCCCGGCAGAGCGGGCCTCTTCGGCGCCGAGCATATCGCCCAGGAGCAGCATTTCCATCGCCTGCTTTCGGCCGACGTTGCGCGACAGCGCGACCATCGGCGTCGAACAGAATAGACCGATATTGACGCCCGGCGTCGCGAACCGCGCCGTGGCGCCGGCGACCGCGAGATCGGATGTCGCGACCAACTGGCAGCCGGCGGCCGTCGCGATCCCCTCGACGGCAGCAATCACGGGCTTCGGACAGGCGACGATCGCCTGCATCATCGCGGAGCAGCGCGACATCGTCTCGGTGAATAAGGCCTTGCCGCCGTCACTGTCGTCGCGCGCTCGTGTCATCTCCTTCAAGTCATGCCCCGCACAAAATGCGGGACCATTGCCGGCGAGTACGATCGCTGACACGCTCGCGTCCGTTCCCAGCGTCGCGATCGCGTCCGAAATCGCGGCCATCATCTCGAGCGACAGCGCGTTGCGGGACTTCGGCCGATCGAGGATCACAAGCGCGATGCCGGCTTCCGGCCGCTCGATCATCAGCGGCCCCGCGGCTCCCGACGACGCAGGTGCCGATACCTTCGAAGGTGCTGCGACGGCGGCGGTCATTGGGGATCCTTCTTCGGCTGTTCCTCGGTCGACGGCTCGCCGCCCGTGTCCTCGGGTGCGACGTCGGCGATGAGCTTTTCTAGCTCGGCTTGATGCTTCTTGACGACATCGATATTGCCGGGATGGGCAAGGGGCTTGGCCGCCGCAATCTCGATATTGAGATCGTCGATCACGAGCTTCTTGTCGGCGTCGCTGATCGTGGTGTCGCCCTTTATGCTTTCGAGCTCGGCCTTCATCTTCTCGATGGGGTCGGTGTAGGTGCCCGTCGTGCGGTCGAGACCGTCGAGGACGATCGAGATGTTCGCGCCGACCTCCTCCATCTCCGCGAAGCTCTTGAACCCGTGCTTCTTCGCGATCTCCTCGAGTTCATTCAAAAGCGCGTCGTCCGGCTTCTCGCCGCCTTCGAGGAGCTTGTTCGAGAGCGGCTGGAGGTCCTTCTGCGCGGCGATGAAGCCCGCCACCTGCTGATCCGTGAGCGGCACCTGGCGAAGGGCCTCGACGGCGGGCTGCTCTGCGTTCTCAGCCTGAGCCGGGCCACTCGGCGGCACGAGGGCGAAAAGAACCGAGGCGGCCGCGACGGTCAGGAGCCTCGACATCGAGTGCTGACGAGCGGGGTTTGTCGCGTTCATCGACGCTACGCGATTGGGCATTGGGGACGGCATGGGGCCTCCACGTTGATGGTCGCGCATTAACCGGATTGCGCGCCTGAGACGAAGCACGCAGTACTTCGACGGTATTAAGGACGCGACGTGTCCCGTATGACCCAAATTCGATGGCACGTCGATGACGGTTCCGACCGGCAAAGAACGGAGGCTCGAAATCGAAGCCACGGGCAGGATATCATGCGGTAATATATTACCTGATATGAGGTATTATTTTACCTGTACTTCTATCCCATTGTTTTTGATGTATTTTATTTGATCGGACGAAAATTCTGTTTGACATCATGTGCGATCGATCATACTCGACCCCTCAACGGAGCGCTGCTCAACGCTCCCCGGCGCCAGTCGCCCCCGGTGGCGCGCCAAACGTCCGTTCCCGAGCAGGAGCTCCAAGCACCATGAAAACCTTCGTCGCCAAAGAGGCCGAGGTCGAGAAGGGCTGGGTCGTGATCGACGCCGACGGTCTTGTCGTCGGCCGTCTCGCCGCCCTCATCGCCATCCGCCTCAAGGGCAAGCACAAACCGATCTACACGCCCCACGTCGATTGCGGGGACAACGTCATCGTCATCAACGCCGAGAAGGTCGTCTTCACCGGCAACAAGTACGACGACAAGACCTATTACCGGCACACGGGCCATCCGGGCGGCATCAAGGAGACGACGCCGAAGCGTCTGCTCGAGGGCAAGTACCCAGAGCGGGTGATTGTAAAGGCAGTCGAGCGCATGCTGGCGCGCGGGCCGCTGCAGCGCCGGCTCATGACGCATCTCCGCGTCTACAAGGGCGCCGAGCATCCGCATGCGGCGCAGAATCCCACCCCGCTCGACGTCGCGAAATTGAACCGCAAGAATTCGAGGGCCGCATAAACATGGCGACCGAAGCAAAGACCCTGAGCGATCTCGGGGCGATCAAGCCGGACATGGCGGCCGCTGCCGCGGCGCCCATCCGCGTGCAGAAGCTCGACAAGCTCGGCCGCGCCTACGCGACCGGCAAGCGCAAGGACGCCGTCGCGCGCGTCTGGATCAAGCCCGGCAAGGGCCTCATCACGGTGAACGAGAAGGACTTCAAGAAGTACTTCGCGCGTCCCGTGCTGCAGATGCTGCTCCAGCAGCCCTTGAATGCCGCCAACCGTCTGACGCAGTACGACATCCGCGTTACGGTCATGGGTGGCGGTCTCTCCGGCCAGGCGGGTGCCGTTCGTCACGGAATCTCCAAGGCGCTGACGTATTTCGAGCCCGACCTCCGAGGCGTGCTCAAGAAGGGCGGCTTCCTCACGCGCGACAGCCGTACCGTCGAGCGCAAGAAGTATGGCCGCGTCAAGGCCCGCCGCAGCTTCCAGTTCTCGAAGCGCTAAACGCGGTTCGATCCGGACGACGCCGGAACAATCGATGCCGGGCGGGGGAGCAGCGGACGCTGGCTCCCCCGTCCTCGTTCTACGGTGCGGCCGATGGCGCACCCGTTCCGAGCGAACCGTGGCTTCCGGGTGCCGGTTCGTTGGAACACGGCCTTTCGGCCCTTGTCGCGCGCCGAACGCAATGTCATCTACCCGCCGCGGGCACTCGCGATCGAGGCCCATTTCCTGGCCTGCCGAGGCCCGCCGCCGAGAGGATATCGAGACATGGAATTCCTTGCCGCCGACGCCGGCAGTCTCTGGACCGCGATCACGACCGAGATCGAGCACGCGTTCTCGCCCCAGTGGTGGACCACACACTGGATGGCGCTCTTCAACGTTCTCATGATCGACCTCACGCTCGCCGGCGACAACGCGATCGTCGTCGGCATGGCCGCGTCGCGCGTGAAGCTCGAGCACCGGGCCAAAGTCATCTTCTGGGGCATCGCGGGCGCGGTCATCCTGCGCATCCTGTTCTCGGGCGTCGCGCAGCAGATGCTTCAGATCATCGGCCTGACGCTCGCGGGCGGCCTCCTGCTCCTCTTCGTCTCCTGGAAGATGTACCGCCAGATCATGGACGGAAGCGAAGAGCACTCGATCGAGGATATCGAGGCCGGACTCGCGAAGCCGGGCGTCAATGGCAAGGAGGAGACATTCTGGTCGGCGCTCTGGACGATCATTCTCGCCGACCTCTCGATGTCGCTCGACAACGTGCTCGCGGTCGCGGGCGCGGCCGGCGAGAGCCCGCTCGTTCTCGTCATCGGCCTCGCCGTCGCCATCATCCTGATGGCTGTCGCCTCGACCTACATCGCGAAGTTGCTGCACCGCTATCCCTGGATCGCGTGGCTCGGCCTCATCATTATCCTCTTCGTCGCGCTCGACATGATCTATCGCGACACGCACAAGATCGCGTGCGCGGCCTATGGCGTCGGATGCTCGGAGACGATCTTCCAGGGAATCCTGCATCGCCTCGGCCTTTCGGGCGGCGGGACATAAGACGAAACGTCGATCGGAACGGCGCTAGAGCATCGTTCCGGCGACGGGCTCGGGAGTGATGGCGCGATGAGCACCTGGAAATCCGGCGCCAAGCCGGCTCTTTTCATCGACGGCGAAGCCGGCACGACGGGCCTCGAAATCCGCGAGCGGCTCGGCGGCGAGACGGCGCTCGACGTGCTCTCGATCGCGCCCGAGAAGCGTAAAGACAACGCCGCGCGGCTCGCGCTGATGGCGGCGGCCGATCTCGTCGTGCTCTGCCTCCCCGATGACGCGGCCAAGGACGCGGTCGCGATGGCGGCCTCACTCGGCGCGGCTCAACCTCGGATCGTGGACGCCTCGACGGCCCACCGCGTCGCGCCGGGCTGGGTCTACGGCTTCGCCGAACTCGCTCCTGGGCACGCCGACGCGATCCGGACCGCGCAGCATGTCGCCAATCCCGGCTGCTATCCGACGGGCGCCATCGCCCTCCTCCGCCCGCTCGTCGAAGCTGGTCTCATGCCGAGCGATCACCCGGTCACGATCAACGCCGTCTCGGGGTACTCGGGCGGAGGCAAGTCGATGATCGAAAGCTACGAGGTCACGCGGACGGCGCCCGCGTTCGAACTCTATGCGCTCGGGCTCACGCACAAGCATGTGCCGGAACTGATGGCCTACACCGGGCTCCGGCGGCGGCCGATCTTCGTGCCGTCCGTCGGCAATTTCCGGCAGGGCATGCTCGTGTCCGTGCCGCTCCATCTCGACACGCTGCCGGGGTCGCCGTCGCTCGGAGAAATCGAAGCTGTTCTCGCCGCGCGCTATCGGGGATCGGCGCTCGTCAGCGTCGTCACCGACTCCGCCGCCAAAGGCCAACGGCTCGAGCCCGAGGCGCTCAACGGCTCAGACCGTCTCGAACTCTACGTCTACGGCCATGCGGAGCACGGGCACGCCGTTCTCGTGGCGCGTCTCGACAATCTCGGGAAGGGCGCGTCGGGTGCGGCGGTGCAGAATATCAAGCTGATGCTCGGCCTCGCCTAGACGCACCCGCCCGCGTTCGCCGCCTCGTTCAGGACGCCACGTTCAGGACACCAAGTTCAGGACTGGGCGCTCGCGAGATAGGCCGCGAGTTGATCCATCGTCCCGCCGAAGCCCTGATCGAGCGAGGCGAAGAACCCTTCGAAGAGTTCGATCTCGGCCGGTCCCGCGCCAAACGGCCGGCTCTCGAGCGCGACCTCCGTCTTTCCGCCCTTCTCGCGGAATGTCGTGATGTTCTCCATCTCGAGCGGCCAGTCGGCATTGAACGGCGCGCGCGTGATGCCGCCCAATTCATTCGAGAACGAGTTGAACCAGACGAGGCGATCGGGCGCGCGGACGTCGCGATAGAGGAAGCGTCCCCACATCCGGCTGCCGGTCGAATAGGTCATCGCATAGTGGAAGATGCCGCCGGGCCTCAGATCGAAACTCCCGATCTCGATCTTGCAGCCCTTGGGACCCCACCATTCCGCGAGCCGCTTAGGCTCGGTCCAGGCTTTCCAGACGAGGTCGCGCGGGGCCGCGAACGTACGGGTGATCGCATAGGGTTTCTGCGCCGCTCGCGCCCGCATGCGCTCGGTGTGCATTTCGAGGCGATGCAGTGTCTGATGACCGCCTTCCGCCGCGCCGAACTTGACCAGCTCTGCCTTGGCCTCGGCCGAGGAGCAGATCATCGTCAGCGTCACGCGTGTCCCTTCACGCACGGTCTCGAAGGTGACCGTCACGTCGAACGGATCGACGCCTTCGGGCTCACCGTGATCGTAGACGAGGCGCTCGGGACGGGTAACCTCGCGATAGGTGATGAGGTTCTTATAGTCCCGTCCGTCGGGACCGTGCATGACGAAGCGCCACGTGCCGCCCGGTTTCACGTCCATCGTCTCGGTCGTCGTCGTGAATCCGTGCGGGCCCCACCAATGGCCGATGTGATCGCGATCGGTGAAGGCGTCGAAGACAAGTTCGCGCGGAGCTTTTACGATGCGCTGGAAGACGATCTCGCGATCGGCTGTGGACTTAATGCTTGCGGCCATGGGGTGATCTCCTGCTGCGCAACGGTTTCGATGTCTTTTTCGGTGTCGCCAACTGGCGTGTGGGTGCGCGGACGTCCTTCCCGCCCTTCGACGGCGATGCCTTGGCCTGCACGTCGGCGAGATAGGCGTCGAGGCGGTCGAAGCTCTCCTCCCAGAACCGGCGGTAGGTTTCGAGCCAGTCGTTGATCTCCTTCAAGCGCGCCGCTTCGAGACGGCAGGGCCGCCATTGCGCCTCGCGTCCGCGTGCAATGAGACCCGCGCGTTCGAGCACCTTCAAATGTTTTGAGACTGCCGGCAGGCTCATGTCGAAGGGCTCGGCCAATTCGGACACCGTCGCGTCGCCACGTGCCAACCGGGCCAGGATCGCGCGACGCGTCGGATCGGCGAGCGCCTGGAATGTCGCGCTCAGCGGGTCCATATTGTTTAACCGATTAGTTATTTAACTTATCGGTTTGATACGGCATGCGCAGGAGCGAGTCAAGCGGCCGCCGCGGTGGCGGCTTCAGTTCGTCTTGCGGATGAGAGCGGCGTGCGTGCTCAGGATCAGGCCCGCAACATCTGGCACCGCAACGCGCCGCGGACCGCCTTTTTTCGGCACGAGCCGGTCGAGCGCGAGTTTCGCGTAGCCATGCGACACGCTCCAGACGAGTTGCTCGATCTCGACACGCGCGGCGGCGTCGGTGATGCCGATCTCATCTGAGAGCGCACTGGCGGCGGCAGCGAGCGCGGCATAGGTGCGGCCGGAGGCACGGGCGAGGCGGGCGTCCTTCCAGTCGAGGCGCTCGGCCTGGAACATCAACCGGAAAAGCCCCGGTTCCTTCAGCGCGAAGTCGAGATAGGCCGCCGTGACGCTCCGCACGATCGCGCCGGCATCACGACCGGCCTCCTCGCGGGCGCGGGTCAGGCGCGCGTCTAGTGCCTCGAATGCGATCGCGGCGAGCGCTGAAAGGAGCGCGCGGAGATTTCCGAAATGATGGGCGGGTGCGGCGTGGGACACGCCGGCTTCGGCCGCGACACGTCGCAAGGTCAAGGCCTCGATGCCGTCGCGGCGGAGGATCGCGAGACCGGCTTCGATCAACGCGGCTTCGAGATTGCCGTGATGATAGGGCCGCTCGGCGCCAGGTGTTGATCCGGTTCTGGAGCGCATCGCCGTCAGCTACTCCTTTTCGACTCTCGGCAGCTATCCACTCGGCAACCGTTCGCACAGGCGGCTCGCACAGCCGCCTCGAAGCGCGCGACACTTATCTTGACAGTGTAAAGTTTAGACCGCAAGAGAGATCGGACACTCCTCCTCATCGCGCCACCCGAATGCGAGGTCATGATGCCGATCACCGCGCTCTACGCCGCCCTTCTCGCACCGTTATTCATCTTTCTCTCCATTCGCGTCATCGGCCTGCGCCGGTCCGCCCGTGTGGCGCTCGGACCGGGCGAAGACAGGAGGCTCCTCAGGGCCATGCGGGTTCACGCGAATTTTGCCGAGTACGCGCCTTTCGCGCTCCTGCTACTGGCGCTTGCGGAAAGCCTGGCGCTGCCGGTCTGGCTGCTGCATGGGGCCGGCGCAGCGCTCGTTCTGGGGCGTGCCGTCCATGCCTATGGCGTGTCGCAGGAGCCCGAGCAGATCAACATCAGGGTCACGGGCATGGTCCTGACGTTCACGGTCATCGGCACGCTGGCGGCGTCCTGCCTAATCGGCGCTCTGACGCGAATCGCGGTCGTCTGACCGGGCGGATGCCGTCAGGCGCGCTTCGCGTCGAGGACGATCGCCATGTGGCGCACGGCGAGGGCCATCACAACGGCCGCGAAACCCTGGTGCGCGATGCCGAGACCGATCGGCACCGCATGGAGGAGCGTCACGATCCCGAGCGCCATCTGCGCGGCGAGGCCACCGGCGAGAAGTAGGGCCGAGGCGCGAACGTCGCCCTCCGCACCGCGGCGTATGATCGTCCACGCGTGCCAGAGGCCGAGCGCGACAACGACGTAGGCGACGATGCGGTGATTGAACTGTGTCGTCGTGGGGTTCTCGAAGAAATTCAGAACCCAAGGGACTTCCGAGAACAGACCCTCGGGTATAAGGGCGCCGTTCATGAGCGGCCACGTATTGAAATGCAGCCCGGCTTTGAGACCGGCCACGAACGCCCCCAGCACGACCTGAAGAAAGACGAGCCCGACGATGAGCGCTGCCCCGGCGAATGCGCCATCGAGCGCCTCGACCGTGCGGAACGACGGAACGCGGCGCGGCTTCAAGTCCATCGCGAGCCAGACGAGGCAGCCGAGGATCAGGAAAGCAACGGAGAGGTGGAGCGCCAAGCGGTATTGGCTCACGTCCACGCGGTCGACGAGGCCCGACTGTACCATGTACCAGCCGATCCCGCCTTGTACCGCGCCGAGCGCCAGAACGCCGAGGTATTTCCAGAGATGGCCTGGGCGCAGAGAACCGCGGAGCCAGAAGAACAGCAGCGGGAACGCGAAGGCGAGACCGATGACGCGGCCCAGGAACCTGTGGCTCCACTCCCACCAGTAGATGAACTCGAACTCTTCGAGCGTCATACCCTTGTTGACGAGATGATACTCGGGAATTTGGCGATACTTCTCGAACGCTTCGAGCCAGTCGGCATGCGTCAGCGGCGGGATGGCGCCGAGGATCGGCTTCCATTCGGTGATCGACAAGCCGCTGTCGGTCAGCCGCGTCGCCCCGCCGACGACGATCATCGCGAGAACGAGTCCGGCGACGGCCCAAAGCCAGGCCGCAACGGCGCGATCGGCCGCTTCCGTCGTGCCTCCGGCCGCTTTGGCCGACGCTGCGGATGAGGCGTCCCGTATCATCGTCGTCGAACCCATCGGTCGCGCACCTTTGAATGCCTGGCTCGAGAGCCCTGCTTGACAGTCTAGTGTCCCGACCGCGAAGTCCGCCTCATTCTTCCGCGAGGACTTCGCGAACTTCGCGGCCAAAAGGACACTAGAAAAGCTATGGAACTCGTGTGATTCAGATTGCGAAGTCCGCTCCGGAGCCTGCTGCCAGAACCAAGCGAACTTCGCAATCATCACTCGGGCGCGGTCTGATAGCGGCTCTTGACCGCCGCCGGCAATGCGCCCATCGGGCGCGCCGGTGCCCGCAACGACCGTTCACCCGATGAGGCAAAGGTCCCGTTCATGCAGCCCCGAACCCGCAAGCTCGTCGGCACCATACTGCTGCTGGTCCTGATCGCCGTCTACGCGCTTTCGATGATGGTTCTGGCAACCACGCTGGAAGTGCACCAGGTCAAGGGCGTGGAATTCCTGTTCCACGTGATCGCGGGTCTCGGATGGGTGCCCCTCGCGATGCCGATCATCTGGTGGATGCAGAAGAAGTCCTGACGGCCCGATCAGGCCGCCGCCCGGCCGCGCAGACGGCCGACGGCGTCCCAGAACGCGAACGGTACGCCCGAGAGCAGCACCTTCACGTATCGGCTGTCCTGATAGTCGCCGTTGAGGGACACCCGGGGAAGTGCTGTCGGCGTCCGGGCATGGCGCGCGTGCACGAGGCCCTTCCGCGTCGTGACGGCGGTTTCGAGACCCGCTTCGGCCGCGAGGCGGAACTCGCGCGGGCCCGCACTGGCCTCGTCGCCGTACGGGAAGCTGAAATGTCGGACCTTGCGTCCGATCTCGGCTTCGAGACGTGCGATGCTTTCGACGATTTCGGCGCGCGCCTCGTCTTCGCTCAGCTTGGCGAGCGCCAGATGCCCCTTGGTGTGGGCGGCGAGCGTCACGAGCGGATCGGCGGCCAGTTCGCGGATCTCGTCCCACGTCATCAGGAGATCTGCTGCGGCGGCACGGGTATCGATGCCGGCCGATGCCGCGAGTTCGGCGACAATCGCGCGCATCTCGACTTCGGGGAGGGCGCGAAGTTTCCAATAGACGCGATGGAACGCCTCGTCCTTTTCCGCGTCGGTTCGGGACACATTGCGCTCTTCGACGCCGCCGATCGCCACGACGACTTCGTCGAGCACGCGGATCGCGGCTTCGAGATCGAGCCACCAGAGTTCGCCGTCACCGCCCGGATAGTCGGTCGGGATGTAGATCGTGAACGGCAGGCCGTATTTGCGGAAGACCGGCAGCGCATGGTCGCGGTTGTCGCGATAGCCGTCATCGAAAGTGAAGACTGCGAAGGGCCGCTGGCCAGGCTCGGCGGCGGCTTCCAGGCGCGCGGGCACGTCGTCGATGGCGATGACGTCGAAGCCCTGCTCGATCACCTGCCGGATGACGGCTTCCAGGAACTCGGGCGTGATTTTCAGGATGCGGTTGGGTTCGAAGGCGCGCGCAGGCTCGGGGCTCACGTGGTGCAGCGTGAAGATCACCCCGGCGCCACCCGTCAACGGAGCCAGAAACTCGTCGGCGCGCGTGGCATGCATGGCCGAGAGCGCGGCTTTCAAAAGTGATGTGCCTTTACGGCTCATGGGGTTCCATCCTGAAATATGGCGGGCTAGGCGACGACGCCCGCGCGTCACATCGAACAAGCAATGATCGTGCTAACGGCGCCTAACGCGCGCCCGCGACCGCGATCCCACGCGGGAACTGGATTAATGAACGGTAAACGCCGGGGTGCCGTCCTTCGGCATCGATGCGCAGAAAAGAACGGCGTGCTCTCCGGATTGCGCAATGCGCAAATCCGGGGCCTCCACCAGTCGCTCGCCGGCACCTTCACCGGCCGACGGCGCGGGCCAGGCGCTCGTGCGGAACCGTGACCGGCTGAGCCCGCTCGTAGCGCACGACGTCGATGTCGGCGACATCGAACCCAAGATACATCCCCGCCTTGTCTCCGGCGTCCGCGCCGAACCGCACCGTCTCGCCGACGAGAACGCCCGTGTCGATCCGCCCCTCGATCGTCTCGAACAGCACGCGCGTCGGCTCGTAGCGGCCCGCGATGACGATATGATCGTAGGCTTCGTCGAGAGCATCGAGGACGAGATTGATGCGGTCGGGATCGAGGCGTGTCCCGGGCAAGAGCTTCAGGCTCCCGGCCGCGATGATGTGGGCATCGCTGTCAGACAGGCGACGCACGACATCGACGAACGTCGCGCCGCCTTCGAGCAGCTCGCCCATGCCGGCCCCGGCCTCTATTCCAGCACTGTCCGCAACGCCCTTGCCTTCCGGCGACCAGTCGATCAGCACGACGCTGTAGCCGCATTCCGACAGTTCCTTCGCCGCCTCGATGGCGATCGCGGAAACGGGAACGAGACCCGTCTCGCCCGCGATCATGGTGCGATAGCCGTTGCCGCCACTGGCGTTGCCGATGATGCGGCTTGCGAGCGTCGCGATGCTCGCGACGCGCGCGACGGCGCCTTCGTCCTGGCCGAGATCGCGGGCGGGACCCTGGACTGCCCCCTGAATTGCGGCGGGGGCGGCATCCGTCACGGCCTTCGTCTCGGCCACGACGGCGACGGGACGCGCAAGGATGGGTTCGACCTTTTGGGCGGCCGGCATCTTCGGTACCGGCGTCGCCGTGTTCGCGACCGTCGGCTTCGTCACGACGGCGGGTCTGGTTTCCCGGGGCGCCCTGCCGGTCGCGTCGATTTCGTCCTCGGACTTCCGCGCGCCGCGGAGGAGAGCGCCGGTCACGACGATCGCGAGACCGAACAACAGGGTCGCGAAGGCGACGAGACCCGCGTAGGCGCCCTTCTTGGGATAGACCGGCACGCTTGCGGCGCGGGCGCTCGAAACGATCTGCGCCTCGACGGGCACGGTGCGGCTGTCGGATTTAGCGCGGTTGGCTTCGAACTGAGCGACGAGGCGTTCGAGTTCCTGCCGCTTGGACTTCGCCTCGTCCTCGAGTTGGCGGAGCTTCACCTGGTCGGGGCCCGTGTCGACAATCCGCGACTTGACGGTCGCGATGCTCTTTTTTATTTCCTCGTGCCGCAGCGCCGTGACCTTGGCTTCTTTTTCAAGACCCGCGACCACCTTGGCGATCTCGTCTGCGATCTGCTTCTTGAGACCGCTCAACTCCGACTGAAGCTGTCGCATCCGCGGATGTCCAGGAAGGAGCGTCGCGGACAGCTCCGAAATCTGGCGTTCGAGGCGCACGCGCTCCTGTACGATGTTCTGGAGGAGCGGCGAGCGCTGAACCTCGGGCAGCACGTCGGCACTTCCTTTGCCGGCGAGTTCACGCGCCGAGCGGACGCGGGCGTCCGCCTCGCTCTTCGCTGCTTCGACGCGCGTCAGCTCCTGTGTGAGTTCAGCGAGCTGCTGTTCGGTCAGGCTCTGCTGCTCGCGGCCGCCCTTGAAGATGTTCGCTTCGGCGCGGAACTTTTCGATCGCGGCATCGGCAGTGGCCACCTCAGTGCGCAGTTTCGCGACCTTCGGTTCGAGCGCCTTCTGCACCTCGTCGGTTTCGGAAATCGTCTTGGCGGCCAGGCTCTCGCGATAGCTTTCCGCGAGCCCGTTCGCGACCCTCGCCGCGAGTTCGGCATCCATCGACGTGAACCGGATCGCGATCGAGCGGCTTTCCTTCGGCGAATAGACTTCGAGGCGATCATTGAAGCTCGCCATCACGCGATCGCGCTCGCTCTCGCCGTCGCGCGGCACGCCGATGCCGATCATTCTGAGAAGGCCGCTCATCTGATCGGCCGGTCCGAGGGCGGGGTTGAATTCGCGCCGATCCGCGAGCTTCATTTCGAAGGCGAGGCGCTCTCCGAGTTCGGGGGCCATCAGGGCGCGGACGTGCGTGTTGATCGCCTCCTTGTCCATGCGGACGGAGACGGTATCGGGACCCGCACCATCTCGCGCCGGCCCCGCAAACGGATTTGTGACCCCTTTGGCCGAGACTTCGAGTTGCGCCTCCGACTGGTAGCGCGGCGCGACCATCGACAAAGCGAAATAGGTCGCGCCCGCGGTCACGGCCGAGAGAACGAGCAGCTTTGGAATACTCCGGACGACAGCCCGACCGATCGGCGCGAGTTCGATATCGTCGGGATTGGCTCTGGTCATCGGTCTTCTTCCGCTTTCAGGGGCCGCCGGCACGAGTGCGTCGTCACGCGTGGCGCGGCTTCAGTGAGGGTCCGGCACACTGTCCCGTATCAGATGAGCGGTAAGCATTCCCTTAAGGCGTACCAAACGGGGACGCGGATTGAGCGTTTGTTAACCCCGGGGCGCTAGAACCAAATCCCATGTCATTGGTTCCTTGGGTTTCATTCCGCATGCGCCTGTGGCCGAAGCGCCGTTCATTCGTCTGTCTCGTGGTCCTGGCCACGGCAGCGCTCGGCGGCTGTGCGGGCGGACCGGGTGCCTATATGCCCGACATCGCCTTCGATCCGACGCCCTACGCCGGACCCGACGCCGGCCCCGAAGTCGCCGAAGCGATAACGTGGGGCGAGCCGCCGGTCGTGCCCGCCGGTTTCGACGGCGGCCCGAGGGCGGTCGCGGAAACAGACGGCCCCTACCTTCTCGACACCGGCGACCGGCTGCGCGTTTTCGTCTATGGGCAGCCCAATCTTTCGCGCGGCTATACGGTCGATCACGAGGGCTTCATCACGGTGCCGCTCATCGGCAACGTGCACGCGCGCGGGCTCACGACGCGCGATCTCGAAGGCAAGATCCGGGCGCGGCTCGGCGCGGAATTCGTCCGCGACCCGCAAGTCACCGTCGACGTGCAACAGAACCGGCCGTTCTTCATCCATGGCGAAGTGAAGACGGCGGGCCAGTACCCCTACGTTTCCGGCATGACGGTCGAGACGGCGATCGCGATCGCAGGGGGGTATTCGGAGCGCGCGAGCGACCGCAAATTCCGGATCACGCGGCGGATCAACGGGTTCGTCGAAATCGTCGAGGCGCCGGCCGACTACGTCGTTAAGCCGGGTGACACCATCTTCGTGTACGAACGTTTCCTCTGAGCCGCGTTTGTCGGCTCGGAGCCGGAGCGTCGGTCGGATGGCCAAGTCTTCACGAATTCTTCACGTCATGCGCGCGCCGGTCGGCGGGCTCTTCCGGCACGTGCTCGACCTTTCGCGCGCCCAGGCCGAGCAAGGGCACGAAGTCGGTCTCATCGCCGACAGCAACGCGATCGACGCGCTGACCGATCTGAAGCTCGCCGATGTCGCTCCCCATCTCGCTCTCGGCGTCAACCGCATTCATATGGGCCGCAAGCCCGGCATCGGCGACTTCACGGCGACCCAGGCGGTCGCGGGCGTAATCCGCCGCCTTTCGCCCGACGTCGTACACGGGCACGGCGCCAAGGGCGGGCTCTACGCGCGGCTCGCAACCAGGCTCTGCCAGCGATCGAGCCCTCGGCGCCCGCGGGTCTTCTATACGCCGCACGGCGGCACGCTCAATTTCAGGCCGGGCACATTCGAAGCCCGCGTCTATCTCGGCGTCGAGCGCGT
Organism: Hyphomicrobium sp.; assembly: GCA_033765145.1. Lineage (GTDB taxonomy): Bacteria > Pseudomonadota > Alphaproteobacteria > Rhizobiales > Hyphomicrobiaceae > JAGVSR01. The sequence goes on from JANRIH010000034.1 coordinate 149,082, forward strand.
TCTGGCAGCGATGACGAGCGGGATCATCTTCGAGAGCGATTTCGCGCGGCGCGCATTCGCAGACCGGATCGGCCTCGCAGACGTCGCGTGGCGGGTCGTGCCGAATGGACTCCGGCCTCAGGATTTCACGCCGCACACCGCGCAGCCGGACGCGGCGGACATCGTCTTCATCGGCGAATTGCGGGACATCAAGGGCGTCGACGTGCTTCTGACCGCCATCGCCGCACTCAATCGCGACCGCACGACGACCGCTGTCATCGTGGGCTCGGGACCAGACGGAGAACGCCTTAAGGGACTCGCTCATTCGCTGGGGCTTGCCGATCGCGTTCGGTTCCCCGGCGCGCTGCCGGCCCGCGACGCACTCCCTCTCGGGCGGCTGCTCGTCGTGCCGTCGCTCAAGGAGAGCTTCCCTTACGTTGTCCTCGAAGGTGCGGCCGCGGGACTTCCGCTCGTTGCGACGGATGTCGGCGGCATTCCCGAAATCGTGCGCGGCACCGACACCTCGCTCATCCCGGCAGGAGACGCGAAAGCCCTTAGGGATGCGCTGGCGGTCGCCGTTTCGGAGCGGGACGCAGCGCTCGCCCGCGCCCGTCGCTTGCGGGAGACGGTCGCCAGCCAGTTCACCGTCGAACGGATGACACGGGACATCCTCGGCTTTTACGCCGAAGCGAAGGCCGCTTAATTCATTTTTGACCACATGGGACGCGGATGCGGGCCGCGCGTCCGCATTAACCGGATCTGGCACGAGGGCTGCTTCCGACGCCCTACGATCACCAGACCCGGACAAACATCAGATGTCTCAGAACGCCCGCACCCTTCCCGCCGCCGACGGACCCGCCCCCGCGGCGATCAATATCCTCTCGGTGCCGCGCCTCGCGGACACCTGGCTCCCGGGCCGGCAGAGCCTCGTCTCGGCGCGCGTTCTCTCCGGCGCCGTCCGCCTCCTCGATGCCGCGCTCGCCATCGCCGCCGGGCTTCTCACAGGACTTCTATATGTCTCCGCGCCGATCCTGACGCGCGACTGGGACTACGCGATCGTGCTCGCCTTCGCGGGCGTCCTAACCGTCGGTGTCCTGCAGGCCCTTGGCCTCTACCGTTCCGACAAGTTCGCGAGCCCCATCGCCCAGCTTCCGCGCATCGCGGCGGGCTGGACGCTGACACTCGGCCTCGTCGCAGTGTCGCTCGTGCTCTTCAAGATGGCCGCGGAATTCTCGCGCGTGTGGCTCGCCATGTGGCTGCTGACGGGCGGCGTCGCGCTCATGGCCGGCCGTCTCGCGGTGGCACACACGGTCCGCGCGCTCGCCCAGGACGGACGCCTCTATCGCCGCGCAGTCATATACGGGGCTGGGCCCGTGTCCGAGGACGTGATCCGGCAGCTCGAACGAGACGCCGGTCTCGACATCCGCATTTCCGGCATTTTCGACGACCGGAGCGATGCTCAGCGCGCGCCGCGCCTCATCGCCGGCTATCCGCGCCTCGGCGGTATCGAGGACCTCATCCAGCTCGGCCGTGACAGCCGCATCGATCTCGTCATCGTCGCCTTGCCGATCGCGGGCGAAGCGCGCCTCTCGCACATCATCACCCGCCTCTCAGTGCTCCCGGTCGATATCAAGCTGCCGGCGCGCGCCACAGCGATCCGCTTTTCTCCCAAGACCTACAGCCATGTCGGCTCGGTCGCGATGATCGATCTCTACGACAAGCCGATCACGGACTGGGGTGTCGTCTCGAAGTGGCTGTTCGACAAGGCGTTCGCGCTCGCGGCGCTCGTTGCCCTCGCCCCCGTCATGGCCGCCGTCGCGCTCGCCGTTCGCCTCGACAGCCGCGGGCCCATCTTCTTCCGCCAGAAGCGCTACGGCTTCAACAATGAGATGATCGAGGTTCTCAAGTTCCGCTCGATGTATGTCGACCGGTGCGATGCAGCGGCGGCGAAGCTCGTCACCAAGGACGACCCGCGCGTGACGCCGGTCGGCCGATTCATCCGCAAGACGAGCCTCGACGAACTGCCGCAGCTTCTGAACGTCCTCACTGGGCAGCTTTCGCTTGTCGGACCCCGGCCGCACGCGGTCGCCGCCAAAGCGGAGGACCGGCTCTATCAGGATGTCGTCGACGGCTACTTCGCGCGCCACAAGGTGAAGCCCGGCATCACGGGATGGGCGCAGATCCACGGCTGGCGTGGGGAAACGGACACGCGCGAGAAGATCGAGAAGCGCGTCGAGCACGACCTCTACTATATCGAGAACTGGTCGGTGCTGCTCGACCTCTACATTCTCTTCCGTACGCCGCTCTCGCTTCTGAAGACCGAGAATGCGTATTGAATTGGGACGCAGATCAACGCGTCATTCGCCACGTTGAGACGTCGCCCGCTTGATGGACGCATCAACAGTCTGCGAATGAAGTCGGGGCGCGAGTCTTGCTTCTCATGGGACATCGCAACGCGAGCCCCGTGAGAGCGTCCCGATGACCACCGCCGCCATCCCATTCGATCTCGTTCCGACGCAAATTCCGACGGTCCGGGGCCGTGTGTCGCCGTCTGCCCGTCCCATGAGCGCGGTGCACTGGCTGGCGCTCGCGGCGGTCTGGCTCACGTTTGCCGCGAGTGGTGTCGTCTTTTCTGAACCCGCGCCGGTCGACGTGCTCGGGATTGGGCTCTGCGTCCTCCTCCCGCTCATCGGACTCGTCGCCGTCTCGCCGATGTTGCTCGGCTATCTCGCCGTCTGGCTTGTCGCTGCGAGCGGAGCGTTCCTCGCCGCCTCGTTCTCACGCGACATCGGCGACTCCACGATCCACACGACCGTCTCGCTCTACCTCTATGTCCATTCTTTCGTGATCGCGGCGTTCGTCGCGAAGCGCCCGGAGCGACACGTCACGATCATCATGACGGCCTGGCTCGCGGCGGCACTGGTCGCAGCGACGGCCGGCGTCATCGGCTACTTCGGCCTCCTGCCGGGCTCTGAGATCTTCACGAAGTTCGGCCGAGCGGCCGGGACGTTCAAGGACCCGAACGTCTTCGGTCCATTCCTCGTGCCGCCGCTTCTCTTCTGCCTCCACACAGCGATCAACGGATCGGCAGCGAGGGCTATTCTCGCGCTCGGCGTCAGCGGTTTTCTCGCGGTCGCCGTTCTCCTCAGCTTCTCGCGCGGCGCGTGGATGGTGCTGGCCCTTTCAACGGTCGTCTACGCCTGGCTCAGCTACGTGACGGCGTCGACCAATCGTCAGCGCCTGCGCATCATCGGGCTCGGCCTCGCCGCTGTCGGCGTCGGCGCGCTCGCGGTCTTCGCCGCCCTCCAGATCGACGGCGTTTCCGACCTTCTTGCCCAGCGCGCGAGCATGACGCAGAGCTACGACGTCGGGCCCGACGGCCGCTTCGGCGGCCAGCAGAAGGCGATCGGCCTCATCCTCGACCACCCGCTCGGTATCGGCGCGCAGCAGTTCGCGCCGGTCTACCATCACGAGGAAGTCCACAACGTCTTCCTCAGCATCGTGCTCAACGCGGGCTGGCTCGGCGGGGGGATGTACTGGATCGCTGTCGCGCTCACGATCGTGCTCGGCGCGCGCCACGTGCTCAGGGCGTCGGCGATGCGGCCGATGTTCATCATCGCGTACGCGACGTTCCTTGCGACGGCGCTCGAAGGCTTCATCATCGACAGCGACCACTGGCGACACTTCTACGTGCTGATGGCGCTCGTCTGGGGCCTCATGGCGGCCCGGCGGACCGATGCCGCGCACGATACCTGAGCGGCAGCGCGTACTGCGCCGCCGCTCGTCCCGTGGGTTTTGGACCGATCAGTCGTCGTGGCCGTTGGCGGAATCCGCATTCAAGAGGCCGTAGTTCTCGACGCCGATGCGCGCGATGAGATCGAGCTGCGTTTCGAGGAAGTCGTGATGACCTTCCTCGTCCTTCAGAAGGTCCTCGAACAGGTTCATGGTCACGTAGTCGCCGTGCGCGCGACAGACGTCGCGACCGCGCGCGTAGGTTTCGAGCGCGATCTTCTCGCCCTTCAAGTCGCATTCGAGGACTTCCTTGATGTCCTCGCCAATCATGAGCGGCGCGACGTGCTGCAGATTGGGATGGCCTTCGAGATAGATGATGCGGTCGATGATCTTGTCGGCGTGCTGCATCTCCTCGATCGATTCCGCACGCTCCTTCTTGGCAAGCTTCGTGTAGCCCCAGTTGTGAAGAAGGCGGTAGTGGAGCCAGTATTGGTTCACTGCGCCGAGTTCGAGCTTCAGGCTTTCGTTCAGTATTTCGATAATCTCTTTGTTGCCCTTGCCCTTCATCAATCTCACCATGCGTTGTCGGTTGTGCAAAATCTCCTCACGGGACCGCTGGCGGCCCCGGGCGGAGAAACGATGGCGATGATTATAGGCCGGTGATGTCGATTGCGCGACTAGAGCTTTGCGGTCTTCGCGTCGGGCTTGCCCGAGGCGTCACCCTGGCGGCGATGTCTGTGGACAATACGCACGCCGCGTGACGGCGCCGACGGGCGGCGCGCTGGACGCTCGGTGATGTCCTTGAGCCGCGTCTTCGCCGTCGCGCAGGCGCACGGGCAGATCTGGCCCTGCTTCTCGAGCGCTTCCATCTTGGCGTAGATGGTCTCGGCGGCGAGCGGCGCGCAGCCGCAGCACTGCATCGTCTTCTGGAGATGGCGATAGACCACGCCCGGGGTGGGGAGCGGCGCGTTCGGCTGGCTCATGATCTCGAGGACAGCGCGCTCGAGATCCTTGTCCGAGATGATGGCGCAGGAGCACACGATCATGAGATGCGCCGCTCTGCGAGTGACAGGGGCCGTGACTGGGGCGCGAATTTCGCCATCGACGTCGTCTCTCCAAACATCGGGGTTCAAGGCCCCGCATCGGACACCGGACTGCAACCGGAACGACGCGAGTTAGGCTGCATCCCGGTGCCTCTGTCAAGCCATCCGATCGGCGCACCCGGCCGACATGCCGGCTAACTTGGAATGATTTCAAAATTCGTGAGGTTTCAGCGCCGTCCTGTGACGCCCGGAACAGCGGAGCCGTGCGTTTCCTCGCATTTTCGCCTCGATCAGTCGGGAGGCGGCACGATGAGCGCGTACAAGGATCATTCCTATTCCATCGATGGCGGCTCGACCGGCGTGCTCCTCGTCCATGGTTTATGCGGTTCGCCGACCGAGATGCGGTTCGTCGCCAACGGTCTCGCACGGGCCGGCTATACGGTCGTCTGCCCTCAACTTGCGGGCCACTGCAATGGAGATGTGGCGCTCGAAGAGAGCCGCTGGCAGGATTGGCTCGATAGCGCCGAGCGCGCGCTTGTCGAACTTTCGGCGCGTTGCGACCGGGTGATCGTCGGGGGGCTGTCTACAGGGGCCGTGCTTGGCCTCATGCTCGCCCAGCGCCACCCTGAGAAGGTTGCGGCCCTCGCCCTTTATTCTCCGACGCTCTGGCTCAACGGACGGCACATCCCCTGGTATGCCCGCGCCTTTCAAATCGTGCGCTGGCGCTGGCTCGCACGGCTCATCCGCTTCGATGCGCCGCTCGACTTCGGCATCAAGGACGAGCGGCTGCGCGAACTCATCAAGCGGACACTCGCCGGGCCCGGCGCTCCGGAGGTGCCGTTCCGGACACCGGGCATCGCCGCGCTCGAACGGCAGTTGCTCGTCCGCGCGGCCGTTCCAGACGTGCCACGCATCAAGGCGCCCGTGTTGATCCTACACCCGCGCGAGGACGACTACGCCCACCTCTCCAACGCGGCGTATCTCCAGGAAAAGCTCGGCGGTCGGGTCGAACTCGTCGTGCTCGACGACAGCTATCACCTCGTTACCATCGACCGGCAGCGGTCGGTCGTCCTGGAACGGACGGCGGATTTCATCGGCCGGATGGTCGGCCGGACCGGTCAGCTCGGCATCGCAGCGGCTGGCCGGGCCGTTTGAGGAGCGAGGCAGATTTTTTCGATGTTTTTCCGGCCTGTTCCTGCCGGAACAGCGGTTCCAGCCGGGAACGGGCAATCTCCAAACATCGGCGGCGGCGACAGAAGAGCGCCCCGCCCGACCGAGGAACAAAGAGACCTTCGAACCCGAGACCAGATGGAGATCGCCATGACCCGCCAGATGACCAGCAAGCTGACCGCCCTCGTCGCCACCGTCGCCATGGCCTCCATGGCCGTCACCAACACCGCCGAAGCCGGCCGCGGCGTCGGCATCGGCATCGGCCTCGGCGTTCTCGCCATCGGTGCGATGGCTGCCGCCGCCCACAACCAGAAGGCCCAGAAGAAGCGCAACTACGACGGCGCCAGCGCCCGCCAGCGCCAGCAGGCCCGCGCAAAGGCCGTCGCCGAGGCCCGTGCCCGTGAGAAGGCCAAGGCCGAAGCCGCCGCCGAAGCGAAGGCTCGCCGGATCGCCGCTGCCAAGGCCGAAGCCCGCGCAGACGCCGCCCGCAAGGCGAAGGCCGCGGCCGCCGCGACGACGGTTGCAGCCACGACGGAAACCGAGAACACGGCCCCGGTCGTGACCCCGGCGGCCCTCGCTCCCTCGACGGAAGCGGTCATGACCAAGGCGGCACTCGATGCCGAAGCGGCGACGACCGAGACGGACACAGCGGAGACCGATGCCGCATCGGACAAGGTCGAGACGGGTTCGGTCGAGAATGTTGCTCCCGGCGAGAGCGTCGAGACGGCGGCGACGACCGAGACCGATGCCCCGGCTGCCACTGAACCGGCCGATGGTGAGAAGACCTGCAAGAAGTACATCCCCGCGGTTGGCGTCACGATCTCGGTCGGATGCTGATCCCCCTGACGAGACGACCGCCGGGTCTCAGTCCCCTGATCCCGGCGGTTCCGCGCGGCGGACCTCTTCATCACCCGCCACGCATGCGAGCCCGCCGGGAGGTGCTCCGCCCCCGTCTCCTCCCGGCGGTGCCGATCTCGAAGTTTCGGACGGCATCTTCCTTCAGCCTCATTTCTTCTCTGGTCCTTCCTCGGACGGAGTTCACTCCCCGGAACCTCTGCGGGAAAACGCAGATGTTCCGGGTTTTTTTGTTTTCGCCGTTCCGGGGAACTTACGGTCTGCCGCCCGATCTCATTCAATCAGAAAATCCTCACACAGGGACCTTCTCTACGCGAAGGGAGGCACCGTTTGTGCCCATCGGCCACCGTTGAAGACCCCGGATATGCGCTCGCGCGCATTCCGGGGACCATCCGATTTTTTGTGCGTCGGACGGGACAACTGAAGTATGCTCGAGTTACCGGACGGTGCGGGAGCGCCTACGCCATTCCCTTGTTCCCCTTCGCTTCTATACCATCGAGAAGAACTGTCAGCGTCGTCTCGAACACGCGATCGGCGTCGATGGCGCTGATCGCCGGAAGGATCCGGCGCGTCGTTTCGAGGGAGGCGTGGCGCTCGATCCCGGCCATCATCTCCGCGTCGGGTCGCCCGATGAGCCCGCCCAACTCACCGGCACAAAGGCCGAGGATTGCCGCATAGAATCCGCAGTCGATCGCGGGGACATCGATATCGGCAATACCTGCATCCAGGATCGCACGGTAGCTGTCCTCGGCGACCGCCAATTCCTTTGGCCCCGACGTCCAGTAACGTGTCAGGAGCGGGAACGCCTTCGGATACCGGGCGGCCAGATCGCGATACTGGCGCGCCATCGATGACATGCGCTCGCGCCATGTCAGATCGGGATCGAGGCGCGTGATCTCACGATGGAGGCGGTCGACGAGGGCGCGCTCCAAACCCTCGCGCGACCCGAAGCGGTAGACGAGAGCCGCCGGATCGCACCCCGACGCGCGCGCAGCTTGACGCAGCGAGAATGCCTCGAGGCCGTCGCGCTCGATTTCCTCGAGCGCCCGATCGATCACGAGTTCCCGATCGAGGCCCTTCTGGCCCCGGCCCCGCGACGGCGCTGGTGTCACCGACTTGCTCATTGTCCTTTTCGGGTCTGATCCCTGTCGGGCTTGGTCCTTTTCAGGGCTTGCTCTCGCTCCCCGGTCCGGCTATTTCAACACTGTTGAATACTGGGAGCCGCCGATGGACGCAAGCCTGACGCTCAGCGTCGACGATCGCAAGCGAAGCCTCATCGCAGTCATCTTGTCCTGCTTCGGCGTCGGGATCGCGTTCGGCATGGGATATCCGCTGGCGGCCTTGACGCTCGAAGCGTGGGGCGAGACCCCGCTCGTCATCGGCATCGCGGGGGCGGCTCCGAATATCGCCGTGCTCATCGTTCTGCCGCTCTTACCGCGGTATCTCAAGGGCTTCAGCCCGGTCACGATCATGGTGCTCGGCTCGGCCATAGCCGGCGTCGGATACCTACTTCTCTACCTCGTGCAGAATTCCTGGGCGTGGATCGCGGTTCGCTTCCTCATGGGCGCAGGGCTCGCGCTGCCTTGGCTGCTCGGCGAAACCTGGATCAACCTTGTCGCGGACGAGCGAAACCGCGGGCGGATCGTGGCCATCTACTCGGTGGCATTCTTCGCAGGTTTTGCCGCTGGGCCTGTCGTTCTCGACATCACGGGCATTGCGGGCGTTCTGCCCTTCGCCGTCGGCATCATCGGCGCGGTGCTCACCATCATCCCCATCCTCTGGGCGCGCGACGTGGCACCGTCTGTGCGCCACGAGGCGGCGACGGGGCTTTTCCGGTCGGCGATGCTCGCACCGGCACCGATCGTCGGAGTCTTCCTCGGCGGTTTCCTCGAGACCGCCCACTTCTCGCTCATTCCGAACGTCGGGATCGCAGCGGGGCTCGACGAAAGCCGCGCCCTGGCGCTGTTGACGGCCCTCCTCGTCGGCGGGTTCCTGCTTCAGCATCCGCTCGGCTGGCTCGGCGACGTCACGAGCCGGCCTGGGCTTCTTGTCGCGTCTGGACTGTCCTATATCCTTCTCGCGCTCATGGTTCCGTGGCTGCTAACGCTCGATCATAGCTTGCCTGTGCTCATCAATATGGGGCTCTGCGGCGGTGCCATCATCGGGCTCTACACGCTCGGGTTGTCGACGCTCGGCGCGGAAATCCGGTCCGAGCAACTTGCCGCAGTCAACGCGGCCTTCATCATGTCGTACACGACCGGGAGCGTCATTGGACCGGCGGTCGCCGGGGCCGGAATGATGTTCTCGCCGACCTGGGGCTTCATCGGCACAACCGTTTCGGCCGCGCTCATCGTCACCACGATCCTGGCGCTGGTGCTGTCGCCGCGGCTTCGGCAGGGGCGGTGACACGAGCCGCCAATGGGGCGTCAGGCACTGCCTGGAGTACCGGCCAGAGTGCCGCCCGGAACAGCGCCGCTTGCGGCAAACGGGCAACATTCTCTCGTCAATGGACGCCACGTCCGGCCGTCCAGCATCGAGAGGCTGTAACATGTATGGGACAATTGTGAAGTACAGCGAGCGCTTGGGTCAGGGTATCATCCGCGCCGATGGGGGACAGAGGTTGCGATTCAAAGCCCGCTCGATCCGAAATCTCGGGGGACAACTTGTGGGTTCCGAAGTCGACTTCCTTGTGGAATCGCGGCAGCCGCGGGACATCTTCGTATTGAGTGGTTCACCTTGGACCGCGTTCGGTCCACTCCGCTGAAGACCTGGGATGGAGCGTAGTCATATGCACTCTCAGACCATCGACGCGCCGGGCGGCGCCCTCATCGATCCGACGGACGTGCCTGCGGTTGCCGTGCGCGAACTCGCGACCGCGCTGAAGGCGCTGGTGCCTGATCTGTCCGCGCTCATCGCGGGCACTGTCGGGGAAATCGATCTCAAGCGCGCGGACGAAATCTTCTGGCAGCGCTGCCCGCGCGACCGTCATCGCAAGGTTGCAACGCTCGTGCGGCTCCGCTGCCTCATCGAAGCACGGCGATCGCGCCGGCTGACACGGCTCATCGCCGAGCATGGCAATCGCGCCATCGCGGCGCTGGTCGCGGCTGCTGCCGAGATGCGTCTCAACAGCGCCGTCGGTTTTTCCGACACGAAGCTCGTCTGGGCGGTGTCGCGCGCGCTGGCCCTCCCCGAGCACGAGACGGCTGCCGCGTAAGTGCGCGGCATCGCGTCGAGAGAACCGGTCACGCCGCCGCTGCGTAAACCAATTCATGACAGCAGTTGCGACATTGGTTTCGGGCTATCTCGTCGTGTTCGTCCCGGCGCTCGTAGCGCTGGTCGGTGTCATGGCCGAAGCTGCGCGCGGGCGGGATGGGGACTGAGGCGCGCTTGACGAGCACCCGGAACCGCTGAGGTTCTCGGCCGAGGCGTGCGACGACGGTCGATCGGCAAGTTACGCCGAACAGGGTCCGCGCCACAGCCGAGATTTCAGAGAATGAAGTCCGCCGTGGTCAGTTGTGCTTCCAGGACACCGGCTAGACGAACCTGATCACCCGAGCCGAGGTTGATGACGACGCCGTTCGCGGTGTCGGTCGCGCGGGACAGGACTTGAGCGAAAGTCACGAAGTCGAAGGCCGCGTTGCGCAGGTCGAGCCGATCTTCCGTGCCGCCCGCCCGGAAACCGAGGATGACGTCGAGGCCGTCACCGCGGTCGAAATCGAACGTATCGTTGCCGAACCCGCCCGTCATCGTGTCGTTGCCCTCGTCGCCCGACAGCAAGTCGTTGCCGGCGCCGCCGAACAGGCGATCGTTCCCCTCGCCGCCGAAGAGGTTGTCGCGGCCATCGCCCCCGTCGAGCGTGTCATTGCCCTCGTCGCCGTCCATGACGTCGTTGCCGCCCTCGCCCATGAGGCGGTCATTGCCTGCGCCGCCTTCCATGTTGTCGTTGCCGAGCCCGCCCCAGAGCGTGTCGTTCCCGGTATCGCCATCCATGATGTCGTTGCCGGCGAAGCCGAACAGCGTGTCGTTGCCGGCCTTGCCCTCGAAGATGTCCGGGAACGCCGTTCCGAGGAGCCTGTCGTTGCCGGGTGTGCCTTCCCTGATCGCCATTTTCTCTTCTCCGTTATCGACTTGCATCTGCGAGAAGGTTTTCTTTTTTGCGACTAAAGAACTTCTGATCGATGGTTGTCAAGTGCCGCGCGGCCTGGTTCGACCGTGAGCAGACGTTCGGGTCAACGGTCTGATTTAGATCAGATTTACAACGTTTCGCGTGGCCGATCCGGGTCATTGGCGCGCGGGCATGCGAGGCGGGTACCGGGAACCCGTCACGTCCCGCCGCCGCCCCCTTTTCGCATTTCTCCGATGTCCCAAAGACGAAAGGCGCGGACATGGCCCGCGCCTTGAGGGAGTGGCTCAAATTATGTCTAGATCGGCGGCCCGACTGGCCGCCGCCTCACTCTTCCTTGAACGTCCGAGCGAGATTGTCCGCGATCGGCTTCGTGAAATAGGAGAGCGCTGTCCGTTGGCCTGTCTGGATCATGCTCTCGACCGGCATACCGGGCAGGAGCGTCAAGCTGCCAAGTTTCTTCAACTCGTCGTCCGTTACGCTGACGCGGGCAGTATAGAACGACATGCCGGTCTGCGGATCGTGCGAGACGTCGGCGGCGAGGCGCGAAATCTTTCCTGCGATCTCGGGCGTCGTCCTCTGGTTGAACGCGGGGAACCGAAGCACGGCATGCTGGCCGACCGTGACCTGGTCGATGTCGTGGGGCATCAGCCGCACTTCGACGGTGCGCTTGTCCTCCTCTGGGACGATCGCCATGACCGTATCGCCCGGATTGACGACGCCGCCGACTGTGCTCACGGCCAGCTCGTGGATGTAGCCCGAGCGCGGCGCGCGAAGCTCGACCCGGCGCAGCATATCCTCGGCCGCGATCCGGCGCTCCATCAGTTCGCCGATACGGGCCTCGATGTCGCGCAACTCGCGCTGTGCTTCGGACTTCGCGGTCTCGTCGATCTCGAGAATCTGGAGTTCGACCTCGGTGATCTGACCGTTGATGCGGGCGATTTGGGCGATCAGAGCGCCGTGCTCGCCCTCGATGCGCGACTGGTCGCGCTGCATGGCGAGCATTCGGGTCGCGGGCAGGAGCTTTTTCTTCTGAAGGATTTCGAGGCGATCGATTTCCTCCTGCACGAGTTCGCGTTCGCGCGCCTTCGCCTTTTCTTGCTGGTTGAGGCCCTTGATCTCGCTCTCGAGCTGGCCGATGCGCGATCGCAGTTGAGACTTCTTCGCCATGGCGGTTGCACGCTCCTGCTCGAAGAGGCGGCGCTCACCGGCGACGATGCGATACTCGTCGCCGCCGTCGTCGCCCTTGAATGCGCCGAAGCCCGCTGGGAACACTACGGCCTCGGCGTCGTCGCGCTCGGCGGCGAGGCGGGACTTGCGGCCGATGAGCTCGTTCAACTGGGAGAGGACAATACCGAGGTTCGCTCGGGTCTGAGTGTCGTCGAGCCTCAGGACGATGTCGCCCGCATGGACGTAATCGCCGCTCTTCACGCGGATCTCGCCGACGACGCCCCCGGTCGGATGCTGGACCTTCTTGACGTTCGATTCGACGACAACTTGGCCCGGCGCGATGACTGCGCCGGACAATTCCGCTGTTGCGGCCCAGCCCCCGATCGCGAAGGCCAAGAGCGCAACGACACTCAAGCCGCCTGCGATGCGCAAGGAGAGATCCCGCTCAGGGCGCTCTGCGGACTGAGCGAGCGAACCATTCGAGGACACTTTTGCACTCATTTTCGTCTCCCAAGCCCCCGGGCGCCTAGCCCGGATCGACTTACCACTCAATTCGGCTTCCGCCGCATGCCGCTTCCGATCCTACGACTTATGCGGGCCGTTGGACGCGCTTCGGATCGACAGGGACCGGAGCCGCGATCCTCGTTGCCTTCTTCAGTATCTCGTCCCGATCCCCGAACGCCGTCAGCTGGCCGTTGCCCATGACCGCCACCTTGTCGACCGCGGCCAGCACGCCCGAGCGATGAGCGACGACGACGACGATGCCGCCGCGCTCGCGCACGGAGCGGATCGCCTGGGCCAACGCTTCCTCGCCCTCGGCGTCGAGATTGGAATTCGGCTCGTCGAGGACCACCAGGAACGGGTCGCGATAGAGGGCGCGTGCCAGCGCGACACGCTGGCGCTGTCCGGCGGAGAGGGCCATGCCGCGCTCGCCGAGGCGCGTTTCGTAGCCTTCAGGGAGGCGCAGGATCAGCTCGTGCACACCGGCCGCCTTGGCCGCCGCGATGACGGCGAGGCTGTCCGCGTCCTCTTCGAACCGTGAGATGTTCTCGGTGATCGTTCCGTCGAAAAGCTCGACATCCTGGGGCAAATAGCCGATGTGCCGGCCGAGACGATTCTCGGGCCAATGCGCGATTTCGGCGCCGTCGAGACGGACGGTTCCGCGCAACGCGGGCCAGATCCCGACGAGGGCGCGGGCGAGCGTCGACTTGCCGGCGGCGCTCTGGCCGATGACGGCCAATGCCTGTCCCGCCTCGAGTTCCATCGTAACGTTCGAGATCACCGGGCGCTGCGTACCCGGCACCGCGACCGTCAGACCTTCGAGCGTCACCTTACCGGTCGGCGCGGGCAATTCAATCCGTTCGCCGATCTGCGCGTTCTCAGCCCGCATCATCTGGGTAATGCGCTCGGCACTCTGGCGGGCCTGGACGAAGCCCTTCCAGTTGGCGATCGCGATTTCGATCGGGGCGTATGCGCGTGAGGAGGCAACCGAGCAGGCGATGATGGCGCCAGCCGAGAGGTCGCCGTGAATGACGAGATAGGCACCGAGACCGAGCAGGGCCGATTGGAGGACGAGGCGGATCGTGCGCGAGACGGCGGAGAACCCGCTCGTGATGTCGACGAGCGAACGCTGCAGCTTCAGATGCTCGCTGTTCGCCTTGTTGAAACGGGCCAGCGCGCGGTCGGCAAAACCCATCGCTTTCAGGACTTCGGCGTTGCGAGCGTGAGATTCGAGATAGGACGCGCGGGTCGAGAGCGACTTCGCCAGTTCCTTCGCCGGCTCGCCGGTCGAGCGTTCCGTCCAGAGCGTCAGGGCAATGAGAACCAATGCGCCGCCGACCGTCACCCATCCGAGAACGGGATGGAGCAGGAACACGAAGCCGATGAACAGCGGCATCCACGGCAGGTCGAGGATCGCGACAGGGCCCTGGCTCGATAGGAATCCGCGGACAGTGTCGACGTCGCGAATGGGCTGCTGGGCTTCGCCGGTCTGGCGGCCGAGGATCGACAACCGGAGAGCTGCGGCGTGGGCGGGCTGCATATAGAGACGGTCGACGCGGGCCGCGAGGCGCACGAGGATCTGCGAGCGCATGATTTCGAGTACGCCCTGGAACATGTAGAGGCCGAGGGCAAGGATCGAGAGCGCGACGAGGGTCGAAACGCTGTGGCTCGCGAGGACGCGATCGTACACCTGGAGCATATAGAACGAGCCGGTCAGCGCCAGCACGTTCACGGCGCCCGAGATGACGGCGATCGCCAGCCAGATTCCCTTAAAGGGGCCCAACAGGGGCTTTACGCTTTGAGCACTCTTCTGAGACACGTCACCGACCCCAATTATAGTTAACGCGGCCTTTCGGTTTCGCTTCAATTTTTACCGTTTTCACCGTCGCTGCCCGATACCTGCCACCGGCTTTCCAGTTTATGCACGTTTCAGACCACGCCTACTGATCAAGAGAAGATAAAGTCGCCGCGGTCGATCTGATCCAGATCAACCAGCAGCAACTTAATGCTGTCCGAGCCGATGCGGACGACCGTTCCGTCGCCGTCGAACACGAGCAGGATATCGACACCCAGCGCGCTTTCGTCAAAGCCATATGCCGAGACGTCGATCCGGTCCTGGTTCCCGTTGCCGATGGGGTCGGGGTCGAAGCCGACAACCACGTCGTTGCCGAAGCCGGGGGCCAGAACGATCGTGTCGTAGCCCCGGGTAAACATGACGAAGTCGTTGCCCGAGCCCGCATAGACGAGGTCGTTGCCCTCGCCGCCGTCGATGAGATCGTTCCCCGAGCCGTCCCAGAGAAGGTCGTTGCCGTGACCGCCGACCAGGAAATCGTGGTCGCTGCCGCCCATGAGCGTGTCATCGCCCAGGCCACCGATGAGCGTATCGTCGCCCTTGCCGCCGTCGAGAGCATCCGAACCAGCGCCGGCCGAGATAACATTGTCGCGCCCGTTGCCCGACGCGTCGAAGTCGCCTTGGCCTGTGAAGACCACGACCTCGGCATTCTTGCTCATCACGTATTCGTTGGCCGAGATCCTGAGAGTGTCCTGGTCACTGAACGTGCCATGCTCGATGACGTATCTGTCGAACGGAACTCTGAAGACCGCGTCTGACCCCGACCCACTCAGCAGGAGGTCGTTGCCGTCGCCGCCATCGAGGACGTTGCTGCCATCTCCGCCCGCGAGCGTGTCGTTGCCCGCGCCGCCGATGAGCGTGTCGTTCCCGGCCGCGCCGAAGAGATGATCGTTGCCCTCGCCGCTCGTCACGACGTTGTCGGCCGCGTTGCCGGTGCCGGTGAAATCGCCTGTCCCGACATGCACGAGAATCTCGACATTGTCGGAGAGGACCATCTCGTTGAGGCCGGTCGCGATCGTGTCGATGCCGTGGTCAGACGCTTCGACGACAACATCGCCGGCGTGGTCGATGACGTAGGTGTCATTGCCCTGGCCGCCCGCCATCGTGTCGGCGCCCGCACCACCATCGATCGCATCCGCGCCGGCGCCTGTCGCGATGACGTTGTTCCGGTCGTTACCGATCATCGTGACGTCTTCGTCGCTGGTCGAGATGAGGTTCTCGACCGCGTCGGACAGAATGTATGCGGAGAGGTCCGTCTCAACGGTGTCCGTGCCCTCGCCGCCGAGTTCGATGATCGTGTCGGCAGCATCTTGGATCACGTACGTGTCGTTGCCCGTGCCGCCGGCAAGGATGTCGTTGCCCTCGCCGCCGATGAGGCAGTCGTTACCTTCGCCGCCTGAGAGCGTGTCGTTGCCGCTGCCGCCGAGGACCACGTCATCGCCCGTGCCGCCCGCAACTTCGTCCGAGCCCTCATCGCCCGAAACGATGTCGTTGCCGCTGCCGCCGAGAACGATGTCATCGCCCGTGCCGCCCGAAACCTCGTCCGAGCCCTCATCGCCCGAAACGATGTCATCTCCGCTGCCGCCGAGAACGATGTCATCGCCCGTGCCGCCCGCAACTTCGTCCGAGCCCTCATCGCCCGAAACGATGTCATCGCCGCTGCCGCCGAGGACCACGTCATCGCCCGTGCCGCCCGCAACCTCGTCCGAGCCCTCATCGCCCGAAACGATGTCGTTGCCGCTGCCGCCGAGAACGATGTCATCGCCCGTGCCGCCCGCAACTGCGGGGGAGAGCGGCGGGGGGGGAGCGTGGGGGGGGCG
>JANRIH010000040.1:0-4671 GCA_033765145.1 Hyphomicrobium sp.
GTCAAGGTGCGCGGGCTCGCTCGCGTGCGCTTCAAGTTCACGTTCACGATGGCCGCCTACAATCTGATTCGGATGCCGAGGCTGCTCGCCACAGCCTGAGGCGCAACGGAGGGACCTCACGACCGCAGCGATCGCACCCAGTAAACCACCTCGCCCCGAGCCTCGTCCGAGGATACGGTTCTACCCCGGACCCAAGTTCAACAGCCTGTTAGGCCGCGCCAGCATCTCGGGCAGTCGGAAGCGCCGGTTGAAGCGGTACTGGAATTCGGCGAGGTAGCGATGCACGTAGCGGCGCGCGACCGATTTCAGCGTGCCGGCGATCGCGGTCTTCAGCTTGCCGAGCACAGTGTTGACCCAGCGGAAGCAGGCGAGCTTCTCGCCGTGGTCGTTGGCCTTGGTGGCGTTGACCGGCTCGTGCACGCAGCCCGCTTTCGTCACGGCCCGGAAGCAGCCGAGCCCGTCGGACACGACGCGGCAGCCCGGCGTCAGGTGGGCTTTCGCCATCGCCTCGATCGCCTCACCGTCGTGGCTTTTCACGACGTGCAGCAGGAGACGCAGCGGATGGCCCTCCTTGCTGGTTTCGACCGCCGCGACGAAAGGGGTCTTGTTGGGCCCTCCGCGACCGCGCTTGCCCCCGTCGATCTCGCGCTTCTCGCCGCCCAGCACGACGTCGTCCATTTCCACGCGGCCGTCGAGCTTGCGGGAAGCCTCGCGCTCGCTCATCACGCTCATCAGCTTGTGGCGCATCAGCGAGGCGGTGTCGGGCCGGACACCGAGCTGGCGCGCGAGTTCGAGCCCGGAGATCGAGTTCTTCGATTGCGTCAGCAGATACATGCCCTGGAACCACTTGGTCAGCGGCAAGAGCGACTTCGCGAAGATGGTGCCCGCCTTGAGCGAGGTCTGCGTCAGGCAGTCGTGGCAGAGATAGAGCTGCCGCTTGCCGACGACGGCATGGTCGGACGAGCCGCAATGCGGGCACATGAACCCCTTCGGCCAGCGCCAGGCCGCGACGGCGGCGCGGCATTGTTCCTCGCTGCCGTAGCGCGCTTGAAACTCGGTCAAGCTCAGACCCTTCTGCATCTGCACCGGATTGCGCGCCATCTCAGACCTCCCGTCGCCACAACGAATCGGTAAAGGCTATCAACGATTTTATGGCGGTCTTAAACGAGGCTGGGTAATCAGGCTCAAGTGACGAGGTAGAGTGATTTGTGGCTCCCGTTCCTGTTCAACGGGCATCGAAATGATGGAATGTCGCCCCCCCCTACTCCGCCGCATCCCTCGCCAAATGCCCGCCGGACTGGCGGCGCCTCGGCTCGGTGGAGATGCCGCCGCTGGTGATCAGCACGACGAGGGCGACGACGAACGCAGTCATGGCGGCGGTTCGTGCGGAAGAGAGACGGCACGATCCAACCGGGCGGCGCTGCCATACCGAGGCAGCGCCGCCGGTTATTTCGGCCATCCGGCCGGTGGCTGCCGGTTCACTCCACGTTGAGTATCTTCGCCACCTTATTATAGCGCAGCCGGTGGGCGTCAGGCATGCCCGAACCTAGCAGCGGCTGCAGATACGTGCGGAAGGCGTCGGTGACGTCCGTGCCGCAGGAGGCGATGAACTCGTCCTCCATGACGCGCGTCTTGCCGGCCACGGTCTCCAGCGGCATCAGGTGATAGTCCACCGAATAGGAGCCGATCCGGCGGATTGCCACCGAGCCGTCGCGATCGCCCCACATGGCGAACTGCACGGCCTTTTCGCCGACTTCGCGCGCCTCGCGCTGATCCACGTCAGACACGCATCCCAAGAACGAGCGCTGCAAATAGCCGAAGGTATCGCCGCGCACGCGCTTGATGCCGAGCTTGGTCTTGACCTCCTCGCATAGGAGATCGGCGAGCGCGCCGGTGCCGGAAAGCTGCACGTTGCCGTGGGCATCCTTTTCCACCTGCTTGGCGAGTTGCGTGATGATCGGCGTTCCGCTTTCGTCGTGGATTCCCTCGGAGGCGGCGATGACGCAACGCTTGTATTTCTCATAGGTTTTCTTGACGTCGCCGAGGAAGCTGTCGATCTTGAATGTTCGCTCGGGAATGTAGATCAGGTGTGGGCCATCATCGGGAAACTTCCTGGCCAGCGCCGAGGCGGCAGTCAGGAAGCCGGCATGGCGGCCCATGATGACGGCGAGATAGACGCCGGGCAGCGCGGCGTTGTCGAGATTCACCCCCATGAAGGCTTGCGCGACGAAGCGTGCCGCCGAAGGGAAGCCCGGACAGTGGTCGTTGCCGACCAAGTCGTTGTCGATCGTCTTCGGGACATGGATGCAGCGCAGAGCGTAATTGGCCTTCTTGGCTTCCTCGCTGACAATGCGCACGGTGTCCGAGGAATCATTGCCTCCGATATAGAAGAAATAGCCAATGCCGTGCGCCTTGAGCACGCGGAAGACTTCCTGGCAGTACTTGAGATCGGGCTTGTCGCGCGTGGAGCCGAGCGCCGACGAGGGCGTATTAGCCACCAAATCAATGTTGTGGCTGGTCTCCTGGGTGAGGTCGAGGAAGTCTTCCTTGATGATGCCGGAGACGCCGTGGCTGGCGCCATAGACCCGCTCGACATTGCGAAATTTGCGGGCCTCGAGGACGACGCCGGCCATCGACTGGTTGATGACGGCGGTGGGACCGCCACCCTGGGCGACCAAGACTTTTCCATGCGGAATCATGTGGGTTTCTCTTGTGTGCGGTTGATGGCCGGACGCGAGCGTTGAGACGGCCGCTTCCGGGCTGGAAAGCGTAGGTGCTGCGATCAGGTGGATGCCAGAACGATGCCCTTGGACCCTTGATGCTCGACCTTGTCGATACAGCGCACGACGAGCCTGTTCAGCGCATCGGGATCGAAGGTGGCGATGTTCGACTTCTTCGAATGGTGCATCAGGGCCGACAACGCGGCGCCCAGTTCGGACGCGGCGAGAGCGGCCGCGAGACCGTCCTTCATCGTTTCGATGAAGTAGGGGTAGAACAAATGGCCGGTAACCCGCGCATCGCCGCGCCCGACGCCGTACTTGCCGGCATACGCGGGATCAACCTTCGGATCGCCGAACTCGGTAGCGATGCGGGTCGATTCGGCGACGTCGAGCGGGAGGTGGATGAGGTACTGCTTGTTCTCGTACTGATAGCAGGTGAGCGAGCCGCCGTTGGAGAAGCCGAGCGCGAAGGTCATGCTCGGGTCCATGTGCGGATTGTGGTTCTTGGTGAAGCGCTGCGTGATGTTCAGCAGCACCTCGTCCGACATTTCGTCCGGGTAGATTTGGGTGCCGAACTTCTCGATCAACTCGTCGTCGTTGAGGCAGACGATGACGTCATTGTTGCCGACTCGCGGCTTGATCGAATCGAAACCGATGCCGGTGGGGACGATGATCTGCGGGCCGAGATAGCTGTTCAGGTAGCCCGGCGTGATAATCGGCACGTCGTCGGCGCGGCGGAAGCGCGTCTTAATCTCGTCGTCCAGCGTGTCGATGGGCGGATGCGGCGAGACGAGCAGATAGGTGCGGCCGTGCGCATTGCCGTTGAAGCACTCGCGCGGCCCCCAGATCGGCGTATGCACCTGTACAATATTAACATCGTTGTAGACGAAATCGTTGATCTCTTGCTGGGCGATGGACGACTGGTCGTCCGGAATGATCACCTTGAACTGGATGTCCACTTGCATCGATGCATACAGCGCCACGAGACCGAGGAAGACGTTGGTCGTGTTGCCACCAGAGTTGGGCGCCGAAACGTCCTTGCGGGCAATGAAGTATTCCGGGTGTTCCTTGACATCGAGCTTTAGATGAAAGCCTTCCTTGTCCTTGGCCACCGACTGAAGCGGAATTTTGTTGTAGCGGAACTTCGGGATGTCGACGAAGTCTTCGACGTAATAGTCATTCACGGGCACGCCGATGGCCCGCATTTTCGGCATGAATGCACCCACTACCAAGTCCTCCCCATCGTTTTGACCAGCTTCCCTCGAGTGTTCTCAAGCGGAATGTTAGTTGAGCGTCGGTCCTGGCGCCAGGAGGGGCACGGGCGGCGAAGCGTCGCCATCACGCTGAAACGGCCGCGCGGTGAGTCCGTGTACGACCACTTCGGGTGAACGAGGTGCTGCAGCGGATGCGGGTCGAGGTCGAGCAGGAGATGACGCGGCATGATTACCGTCAGACGCCGTGGACGCACTCCCCGCTGATCGACAAGCTCCATTTCCGCCCCGGCGTGCTCGGAGGCGATGCGGTATTGGCCGTTCGAGAGTCCGCAGGCCGCCCGGTACGACCGACCTCCGCACCCGACCCAGTGTCGCGATGTGAGCGCCACACTTGCCGCTGATCCGCACCAGTTCGCGATTGGACGTCAGCGGGCATGCGGGAATCCGATAAGATCGGCCTACGCCCTTATCCGTTCGGTTCACAAGCAGCCCTTGTCGCCGCCTACTCCGCGGCGTCCTTGGCCAGGAAGCCGCCGGACTGGCGGCCCCACAGCTCGGCGTAGATGCCGCCGTTGGCGATCAGCTGATCGTGCGTACCTTCCTCGACGATGCGGCCCTGCTCCATGATGACAAGCCGGTCCATGGCCGCAATCGTCGACAGGCGGTGCGCGATGGCGATCACCGTCTTGCCGGTCATCAATTCGGTCAGGCTCGACTGGATCGCGGCCTCGACCTCG
>JANRIH010000048.1:0-1545 GCA_033765145.1 Hyphomicrobium sp.
CTCGAAAACCCCCGTTCTCCTCCCGAACGCCGCCCGCCGGAAAGCCCGCCCTATGACCACGCCTATCGAAAAGATGCGCAATATTGCCATCATCGCCCACGTTGACCACGGCAAGACCACGCTGGTGGACGAGTTGCTGAAACAGTCGGGCACCTTCCGTCAAAACGAGAAGACGGCCGAGCGGATGATGGATTCGAACGACCTGGAGCGCGAGCGCGGCATCACCATCCTGGCCAAGACCACCTCGGTCGAATGGAACGGCTACCGCATCAACATCGTGGACACGCCCGGCCACGCCGACTTTGGCGGTGAGGTGGAGCGTATCCTCGACATGGTGGACGGCGCCATCGTGCTGGTGGACAGCTCGGAGGGCCCGATGCCGCAGACCAAGTTCGTGGTCTCCAAGGCCCTGAAATGCGGCCTGAAGCCGATCGTCGCCGTCAACAAGATCGACAAGCCGGAGCGCCGCCCGGATGAAGTGGTCAACGAGTGTTTCGACCTGTTCGCCAACCTCGATGCGACCGACGAGCAGCTCGATTTCCCGATCCTCTATGGCTCGGCCAAGAATGGCTGGATGTCGAAGCAGTACGAAACGCCGACCGCCAACATGGACGAACTCTTCCAGCTCGTGGTCGATCACGTGCCCGTGCCGCGCGTCGAGGAAGGCCCGTTCCGCTTCCTGGCCACCACGATTTCCGCCGACCCGTTCCTCGGCCGCATCCTCACGGGCCGCATCCTGTCCGGCACTGTCAAGCCGAACCAGACGGTCAAGGTCCTCTCGCGGGATGGCACGCTGGTGGAGCAGGGACGCGTGTCGAAAGTGCTCGCCTTCCGCGGCCTTGAGCGCGTGCCGGTCGATGAAGGGCAGGCGGGCGACATCGTCTCCCTCGCCGGCATGACCAAGGCGAACGTCGCCGATACGTTCTGCGACCCGTCCGTCACCCAGCCGCTCGAAGCGCGCCCGATCGACCCGCCGACCATCTCGATGACCTTCCGCGTCAACGACTCGCCGCTCGCCGGCACCGAAGGCACGAAAGTCACTTCACGGATGATCTGGGACCGTCTGCAGAAAGAGGCCGAAGGCAACGTCGCCCTGAAAGTGGAACGCGCCACCGATGCCGAGGCCTTCACCGTCTCGGGCCGCGGCGAACTCCAGCTCGCCGTGCTGATCGAGACAATGCGCCGCGAAGGCTACGAACTCGGCGTTGCCCGCCCACAGGTCGTCATGCAGACGAGCCCCACCGGCGAAAAGCTCGAACCGATCGAGGAAGTGATCATCGACGTGGACGATGAGCATTCCGGCATCGTCGTGCAGAAGATGGCCGAACGCAAAGCGGAGATGCTCGACATGCGCCCCTCCGGCGTCGGCCGCACGCGTCTTGTCTTCCATGCGCCGACGCGCGGCCTGATTGGCTACCAGGGCGAACTCCTGTCCGACACGCGCGGCACCGCCATCATGAACCGCATCTTCCACGAATACGCGCCCTACAAGGGCAAGATCCAGGGCCGCCACACCGGCGTGCTGATCGCGATGGAGCAGGGCGA
>JANRIH010000019.1:0-1673 GCA_033765145.1 Hyphomicrobium sp.
GTTGTAGCCCTTGGCGCCGTCTTCCGCCGGACGCACGTCAGGCTCCGCGCCCGACCACCACACGCCGTACATCTTTTCGCGCGCGTAGCCGACCGCGACCGCTTCCTTGATCGAGGTTGAGTTCATCACGCCCCAGCCCCATAGCAGGACGTAGTCGGGGCGGTTCTGGCGAATCTGCAGCCAGGTCGCCTTCTGCTCGACGCCAGGATGGGTCACGGGCAGCAACATCGCCTCAAAGCCGTGCATCTGCGCACGCTTTTGCAGGAGCGCAATCGGCTCCTTGCCGTAAGGCGAGTCGTGATAGACGAGCGCGATTTTCTTGCCCTTGAGCTTGTCGAAGCCGCCTTCCTTCTTGGCAATGTGCTGAAGGATGATGTCGGAGGCCGTCCAGTAGGTGCCGAGCAGCGGGAAATTCCACTGGAACACCGCGCCATCGCGCGATTCCGAACGCCCGTATCCCATGGTGATGATCGGAATCTTGTCGATCGGCGCCTTTTCGGTCAGCGCGAAGGTGATGCCGGTCGAGAGCGGCACGATATAGGCAGCGCCGGTCGGGCCCTTGGCCTTGAGACGCTCATAGCACTCCACGCCGCGGTCGGTAGCGTAGCCGGTGTCGCACTCCTCGAACACGATCTTGACGCCGTTGATGCCGCCGTCGCGCTCGTTGACGAGGTTGTAATAGTCGGCGACGCCGTTGGCGAAGGGAATGCCGTTTGGAGCATAGGCCCCCGTTCGGTAGACGAGGTTCGGGATGAACTGCTCGTTCTGCGCAAGTGCCGGCGTGGCGAGGCCGCTCGCAAAAAATGCCGCGGCGGCAATGCCGGCAAGGTGTCTGGTCATTGGTATCCTCCCTGGATGACCTTTGGAATAGGCCGTCGTTTCTGGCCGAGACACGGGCGCTGGCCCGTTCCTGGCCTGATCTTGCCTGCGAAACGGCTCCGCCTCAATACGGAAACGGCCATAACCGCAGCTTCTCCTTTGCGATTGCCCATAGCCGGGCGAGGCCATTTGGCTCAACAACGAGGAAAAACACGATCATTGTGCCAAACACCATAAACTCGATGTGCGACACCATGGCCGTCGAGAGCGGAATGCCTAGCCAGTGCGGGATCTGGTTGAGCAGGATCGGCATGAGCACGATGAAGGCCGCGCCCAGGAAAGAGCCGAGGATCGAACCGAGCCCGCCAATGATGATCATGAACAGGACCTGGAACGACCGGTTGATGTCGAACGCCAAAGGCTCCCACGAGCCGAGCCGGATGAAGCCCCACAGCGCCCCCGCGACGCCGATATAGAACGACGACACCGCGAACGCGGTCAGCTTGGCGTGAAGCGGCCGAATGCCGATGATTTCGGCGGCGATGTCCATGTCGCGCATCGCCATCCACATACGGCCCAATCGGCCGCGAACGAGATTCTTCGCCGCCAGCGCTAGAATGACCGCGATCGCAAGGACGAACAGATATTTCCGGTCGGGCGTGTCGATCGGAATTCCGAACAGGTCGATCTGGCCGACCGCCACGGACCCGGACGGCGCGTAATTGGTGAAATACTTCACGCGCGCAAACGCCCATTCGAGGAAGAACTGGGCGGCAAGCGTCGCCACTGCGAGATAGAACCCCTTGATGCGCAGCGACGGCAGGCCGAACAAGACCCCGACCAGCATCGCCATC
>JANRIH010000049.1:0-2025 GCA_033765145.1 Hyphomicrobium sp.
CGAGCGCATCCGCCAGCTTCGCACCGAGGCGGGCCTCACGCTGACCGAACTCGGCAACGACCTCGGCATCAGCCACCAGCAGCTTCAGAAGTACGAGACCGGCACGAACCGGCTCAGCGCCGGGATGCTGGCGAAGGTGGCGGCCGTCCTGCGCGTCTCGATCCAGACGCTATTCGACGACCCCGAGGCGCCGCCCGCGCCGATCCCGGCGAAGGTCCGTCATCGGATGGAACAGGCCCGCGCGGCGATCGATGATGCCCTGCAGGGAGCCGCGTGATGCAATCGCCCCTCGTTTGCCTTCTCGACGTCGAGACCACCGGCATGGAAGACGACGCGCAAGTCGTCGAGATTGCCGCCATCACGGGCCGCCTGTTTGACCGCGGCGCGCCTATTGAGCGGACGATCAACACGCTGGTCAATCCCGGCGTCCCGATCCCCTGCACCGCGTCGGCGGTCCATCACATCACGGATGAAATGGTCCGCGATGCCCAAACCCTCGACGAGGTGATGGAGACCTTCCCCGTCGCGGACCTCTACGTCGCGCACAACTCGGCATTCGACCGGCGCTTCCTCCCGCAGCTGAAGGCCGCGCCCTGGGGCTGCACGCTGAAGTGCGCCTATGAGGAATTCCGCGACGCGCCGTCCTATGGCCTTCAGGCCCTGCGCTACTGGCTCGGCACCCCGCCGCCCCCGCAGCACGTCGGACACCCTCACCGCGCGATGTACGACGTCTGGACCCTCGCCGGGCTGTTCGACGACCTGCGCTCGCGCGGCTGGGACCGTGAGCGGATGATCGAAGTGTCGAGCCGTCCCCGCCTCCTTCGGACGATTCCGTTTGGGAAGCACAAGGGCGCGAAGTTCACGGACGTGCCGGGCGACTATCTCGCGTGGCTCCGGCGCCAGTCGGATCTGGACGAGGACGTTCAGTACACGTTGCAACAGATGGCGGCCGCCCATGCCTGACCAAACCCCGCCCCACGAATGGGACGATGACGACGACGAGCCCGGATATTGCGACGCGTGCTGCAACACGGGCGAGGTCGATTGCTACTGCGGAGGCGACCTTTGCATCTGCGGCGATGAAGCCCGTCCCTGCCCCTACTGTCATGGAGACGACCTTGACCAATAGAACGATCACCTTGAGCGCGCCGGTCATCGCCAAGTTCTGGGCTGTGGTCGATAAGCAGTCGGCTGACGATTGCTGGCCTTGGCTCGGTCCGTTGAATGCAAAAGGCTACGGCCGGTTTGCAGCGAACGGATCGGTGGAGATGGCACACCGCAGTTCGGTCCGCCTTAGCGGACGAGATATTCCGCCGGGTTTTGAGGTTGACCACATCTGCCGCAATCGGCGCTGCGTAAATCCATCTCACCTGCGCGTCGTCACGCATCAGGAGAACTTGCTTTCAGGCCAGACGATTGCCGCCGCTAACGCCGCCAAGACACATTGTCGGAAGGGCCACCCGCTGTCGACCGGCAACCTCGTTCAGGGGTCTGGAAAGCGTGTCTGCAAAGAGTGCCGGCGGGCGCGTTCCGAGGCCGAGTATGTGCCCTCAACTGATCGGCGCCGTCGTCGCCATTTGTCCAGCGAGGATGTCGCAGAGGTGCGCCGCCGAATAGCGGCGGGCGAGTCTCACTCGACCATAGCGTCGGCAATGACGCTCTCCATCGCCACCATCAGCAACGTCAGAAATGGGAAGCACAACTATGGCAATTAGGCCCGTGATCTTCAGTACCGCCATGGTTCAGGCCCTGCTCGCCGGCCGCAAGACGCAGACCCGGCGCCTCGCGTCCTCACCGCTCCGGCGGGTCGAGGTGGGCGATCTCTTATACGTTCGGGAATCGTGGGGCGTCGGCACCCGGCCATGCCCATCGACGGGCTGCGTTGACGGCTTTGAGTATCGTGCGGATCAGGAGTTTCTCGACGAGCACGACGCACTTCCTCTGTATCAAATCGATCCGCCGGACTCCTTCGAAATAGAGGACTGGCGCGGCGGGTGGAAACCTTCGATCCACATGCCGCGTTGG
>JANRIH010000011.1:0-69116 GCA_033765145.1 Hyphomicrobium sp.
TCGATTTCCTCGTCGCCGGCGACGACCGCCGCATCCCCGTCCGCGTCGACGGTTTCACGCTGGTGAGATTCGAAAACAGGGGGCGCGGGTAATGGCTGTGCTTATTCCACTCGGCGGGACGATGCAAATCATCGACATGACGACCGGTCACGTCGAGGAAAAGGCGTCCGGCATGATGCTGCTGCCGGCCGCGCCGGGCAAATGTCCGGAGTGTGCAGCCGATCATCCGCCCGAGTGGCCACACAACGCGCAGTCTCTGTTCTATCAGATGCGGTTCCATGCCGAGCACAAGCGCTGGCCCGTGTGGGCCGATGCGCTAGCGCACTGCGCGCCGGAGATGCGCGCGGCGTGGGAGGCGGAGCTTCGCGCGCGCGGCCACTGGAAAGAGCCAGAGCCGCCAGCGCCGCCGAAGCGTGAGGCGCCGGTGCCGCCCGATGCGCTGTTGCAGCCAGGCGCGGAATTGAATGTTCAGGACGAGACGGGCGGCCCTGATCGTCCCGGAAAAATCCTCGCGGTCGTGCCGCCCGGAGTTCCGGTCGAGATCGCGATCGCCGAGCAGACCGGCCAGCCGCGGCCGTCCAGCTATTACGAGAACCGCTGCCGATCCACGCAGTACGTCATCGAGGTGGCGGAAGCCGACGGCACGACGAAGCGCGGCGTGATCAAGCAGAAAGCGCTCGCGAAGGGTCTCAAGAACGCAGCGCCGAGGGGGGCATGATGACCCGCCCCACCTTCACGCTGACCGCTGAAATCCGCACCTCGACGGAGCGCGGGCTCGCGCTCTTCCAGGGCGACACGCACGACGTCGTCGACGAGCGCACGGGCGAGATCACCACGCGCGATCATTTCGTGTGGGTGCCGAAGTCGCAGGTCACGATCGCGCGCGAATGGCGCGGGCCGAAGGGCGAGCGCATGGCCGAGATCGAGATGCCCGAGTGGCTCGCGAAAGAAAAGGAGATGGTGTGATGTCCTTTGAGACGAGTGGAATGTCGTGGTTGTCGGCCGCGATCGAGCGCGCGGAGCGAGCCGCGGCCAAGTTGAGATCGATCAGGGCGCGTCCGACCACGAAATTCGCGGAGAATGAGTTGCTCGAGGCCGAGGATGAATTACGGGCGGCGGCGGAGCATTGTGCCGACAGCGTGAGATCATTTCGGCGGGAGCGCGTGTGATGGATACATTAGCAGAGCTCGTCGACTCGCCACGCGAGGTCCAATCGGCGCCGATGACACTTGAGCGAGCCTATGCGCTCAACAGCGCGATGGTCGCGCTGTTTTTTAACAGCGAGGGGCTCAGAGAGATCTCAAAAGAGACGCTCGCTTTATTGCGCAAAGCCTCGCTTCTTGAACTAGCGCAGGCCGGTGCGCTCGTGAAGGAACACGAGGAGCGGCAGCAGCCGGGCGAAAACGGACGCCGATCGCACTCGTTCAAATGCGACGACCGCCTCGTCGCCGCGATCTACGCCTTCCTTCATTTCACGCTGCCGCCAGCATCGAGCCCGTTCGACGACGACTACGTGATTCTGAAACTCAGAGACACGAACTACACCCATTTCCTGATCTCCGGCGCGCGCGAGAGCGACGCCAAAGACGACGAGGATGAAGACGCCTGATGCCCCGCCGCCTTCGCATCTCGCGCGCCAGAGGCGCACATCTCCCGCCCGGCGCCGTTCGCGTCGATCGCGCGACCGTGTTCGGCAACCCGTTCCGCGCCGATGATCCACACCCCGTCGCCGTGGCGGCCGGGATGCCCAGCGCGGCAGCGGCGTTCCGTGCGTGGCTCACCGGATCGCATGCGGATGTCGCGGCGCTCTACCCGGAGCGCAAAGCCACCCTGCTCTCGCGTCTCGACGAGCTGCACGGCCGCGATCTCGCCTGTTGGTGCGGGCCCACCGATGAGTGCCACGCCGACGTGCTGATCGACGTCGCCAACGGGCCGCCAAGGATGAGAGAGTGGACGCCGCCATCTCCCCTCCCCCACGATCTCCCGCCGCTGGCTTTGTCCGTCCGCCAGCCGTGGGCGTGGGCCATCCTGCACGCCGGGAAGGACATCGAGAACCGCTCCTGGCAGGCGGTCAATCACGGGCTCCGCCAACGCGGGCGGATCGCGGTCCACGCCGCTGCCGGCATGACCAAAGACGAATATTGGGAGGCGCGGGAGTTTATCGACAGGCTTGGGTACACGTGCCCTGATCCGCACGCGCTCTTTCGCGGCGGCATCTGCGGCAGCGTCGAGGTGATCGATGTGGTCGGGCGCTCCGACAGCCCATGGTTTTTTGGCCCGCGCGGGCTCGTGCTGCGCGAGCCTCGGACGTGTCCATTCGTGCCCGCAAAGGGTGCGCTCGGATATTTCCGCTGGTCTCGCGGCGACGAGGCCGATGTCCCGCCGCCAGCGAAGTGGATGCGGCCCGCAGACCCGGTCCCAGCATCGACAATCGACCCCGAGCCGTCGCTTCCATTGGGGGATGTGTGATGCCACCCGCCCGGCACCCGCTGCCGCCGTCCCTTCCGCCGCGCGGACTCGCCCGCGAGGAAGCGGCGGCGTATTTGGGTCTGGGCGCGACTCTCTTCGACCAGATGGTGCGCGACGGCCGCATGCCACGGCCGCGCGTTGCCAACGCCCGGCGCGTGTGGGATCGGCTCGAACTTGACAGCGCCTTCGCGGCGTTGCCCCATGCCGGGGACGGCGTCGCCGCCGGCGAGCCCGCCGACGGCGATCAGTGGGCCGTCGCGCTGTGAGCGTCGAGGGAACCATGGCGACCGTCAGGCTCCGCCACGTCACGCAAGACCGCGACCGGCACGGTAACGTCCGGCACTATTTCCGCGTGGCCGGCCGGCCGAAGGTGCGGCTCGCCGGTCCGCCGGGATCAGCCGCTTATGCCACACACTATGCCGCATGCCGCGCAGCGCTCGCGAGCGGCGAACCGTGCCCGCCGGCCCGACAGTTTATGCCGGGTGCGGCGTCACAGGCGGAGCCGCCGGCATCGGCGCCCGCGCGCCCCACGCCCGGCACGTGGCGCTGGTTGGCGACGGACTATTTCCGATCGGCCGCTTTCCGCGCACTTGGGCCGACGACCCAGCGCACGACGCGCGCCAAACTCGAATCGACGTTCGACGAAGCGATCGCGCCAGGATCTGAGCGGACATTCGGCGAGATGCCGCTGGCCAAATTCGGGCGCCAGGCCGTGGTGGTTCTCCGCGATCGGAAAAGCGCGTTTCCAGAAGCCGCCAACAACCGCCTCAAATCGATCCGCCGCGTGTTCCGGTGGGCACTCGGCGGCGGCACGGACGTGGTTCGCGTCGACCCGACGCGGGACGTCGCGCGGATCAGGGTCGCGTCGCTCGGATTCCACACGTGGACGGTCGGCGAGGTCGAGGCCTATCGCGCACATCACCCCGTCGGCACAACGGCCCGCCTCGCTCTCGAGATGCTGCTGCTGCTCGGCGTCCGCCGGTCCGACGTCGTGCGGATCGGCCGGCAGCATCGCCGCGGAGACACGATCCGTTTCGTCCCCGTCAAGGGATCGCGCCGCGCGCCGCAGATGCTGGTGCTCCCAATCCTCCCGGAGCTGTCCGCCGTCATCGACGCGACGAGGACAGGCGATCTCGCCTATCTCGTCACCGCATACGGCAGGCCATTCTCGCCCGCCGGCTTCGGCAACCGCTTCCGCGCGTGGTGCGATGCGGCGGGCCTCCGACACTGTTCGGCGCACGGCCTGCGCAAGGCGGGCGCGACGATCGCCGCCGAGAACGGCGCCACGACACACCAGTTGATGGCCATATTCGGATGGCGCTCTTTTTCAGAGGCCGAGCGCTACACGAAAGCGGCGCGCCAGAAATCACTTGCCGACGGGGCCATGGGACTGCTCATCGACCGATCAGCCCCGGAAGTGGGACAGGCGCGGACGGAACCGCTTGAAAAGCCACGCAAGACATCGCCGTCCCACTCTCGGATAAAACGCTAACATGACACACTATAAGCACCTCCCTACGGGGCGCCAATTTTTCTGCAACTATGGACACGTCTTCAGTCTGGGCGCTGGCGATTGCGGTCGCCTGAGTGCGTTTGAGCGCAACCCGCCAAACGCGTCCGCGTGCACCGATCGAATTGCGTCATCCTACACGATCAGAATGTCCACAGCGGTCAGCGCCATCTGCGGCGCGAGCAGCGCGAACCGGGTGGCCGCAGTCACTCCGCTGCCGTAGACTTCGAACACTACGCGTGGTCTGCGTCATTGACGTCGTCGATTGCAGATTGTTGTCAGCCCCGCGATGCAGCCGTCGAGCGCGCGCATCGCGCTTGTCACGGTCGGGGACGCGTCGAGCCGCCGCGACAGCGCATCGATCTGCCGATCGACGGCGATCGCCGGCCGCCGGACCGCGATGATCCACCCAGCGACGGACAGCGCGCCGAGCCACAGCATGATCGGCGCCGTCTCCTGGCGCGCGAGAAGCGCCATCGGCGGAACGAGGATCAGGAGCCAGGCGACGATCCGCAGGGCGCGCGATTCATGTCGTGGCGGCAGATTGAACGCGCGGCGGCGCTTCCCATCGCTGGACGCGATCAGCGCTATCCCCAGGAGAGAAACGACGATCGCAAGGACGGCGGCGAGGTTCGCGCTCATTCGGCCGGCTCGGGTTGCTCGCGGTCTGGTCGCTCGCGGTGCAGGTTTCGCGTTCGCAGCCACCGGGGTAGGGGCGCACCGAGCCAGAGCCACACGAGGGCCGACGCCGCGATGATGAGCAACAGGTCGATCGAGACGATCACGGGCTCACCCATCGCGAGGGCTCCGCCCCACGAGCGGCCGCCAGCGAGCATTCGCGCGACCGGCAACAGGCCAGCCGCGATGGCATTGCAGAGCATCAGCCCGCGCGACAGCTTCGTCCGGTCCGGAACCGCGATCGTCACGCACACGATGGCGAGCGAGGCGAGGAAGAAGCCGGCGGGCGTCGACGTCGTGGTATCGGCATGGCCGACGGCCTGAAAGTAACTGAGTGCCGAGACCAGCATCGCGAGGGGCAGACCGTAGCCGATCATCGGCACGATGCGGGCCCACGGCGCCCACGCCGGATCTGCGGCACGGCGCGTGAACCACATCTCCATGCCGGTGAGGATCACGTAGCAACTGGCGAGGCCAAGCGAGAGCCAGATCACTTTCGACACGATCCCAGCGAAGACGCCAAAGTGAAGTGCGGCAAGGACCATGTAGGCCGTGTTGCCGAGAGATGGCCGAGTACCGAGTCCCGGCTTCTCGCCTTCAAACGCGCCGTTCACGCCATGATAGCCGTATTGAATCCATCCGAGATCGCCTTCGGGCGGAAGAAACCACACGCCAATGCTCGCGTCGGCCCGGCCCCAGTGCTCGACTTCGAGAAACGTCGGGTCGGAGCCCGCGCGGCGCTGCCCGTCGGCAAGGACGGCATCGAGGTTCGTCACGACCGCCGGCCGCTTGTCCTCTGTCGCGGGCGCGCCGCTCAGGATCTCGCCGACGCGCTCCTGATCGCCGCCGTAGGCGCTCAACGCCATGAGCGGGACGCCGAAGGAGAACGCGAACGACAGCATGGATCCCGAAAACGCGAGCAGAAAGGCGAAGGGCAGGCCCCAGCTTCCCGCGAGGATGTGGCGGTCGCGGGCATGGAGAAGGATATTGCCGGGGCGCGGAGCGACGAAGATGTCCTTCAGGAGATGGCGGTGCATGATGAGGCCGCTCACCGCCGCCACCATCATCGCGAGTCCAAGGAAGCCCGTCAGGATCAAACCCCAGGGCGCCGGGACATAAAGCTGGACATGGAGATCGACGAGGAAGCGCTGCAACGCGCTCTTCTGGTCCTTGCCGAACACGTCGTCCGACCATCCCTCGATGCGCGAGACGACCTTGCCGCTCTCTGGCGCGACGAGAAAGCGAACGCCCTTCTCACCCAATTCGCCGTCGAGCTTTTTCTCGTGGGTGTGAAAGAAGACCGACAGCGTGCCGTCCGGGACGATGAAAATGCCGACGTCGTCGCGGTACTTCGCGTCCACGGTCTCGGCGAGACCACGGATGGTGCGGTCCACCGGTTGCGTGAGGCCCTTCTGGTTCGCGGCGCCGCCCACGGACCATACGCCGATCTCGCGCGCGAATACGGCGATCGCGCCGGTCAGCACGAGCGTGTAGAGGAGAAGACCGAGCGCCAGTCCCGACCACCCATGGATGGCGAAGAGCCGCTTCGTCTTCTTCTGTTCGAGGAAGCTCATGTGGGCGTGGCACTCCGCAGGATCAGGAAAGAATGGCGAGCGACACGGCGATCACCGCGAGCTGTGCGACCGTCACGACGGCGAGAGTTTTCGCCGCACGCGGCACGTCGTCGGCGAGGCAGGCATAGAAGAACGAAATCGACCAGACTAGCGGAAACGCGATGACGGGAAGCACGAGGTTGTCGATGCGGCCGGCGCCTGCGGGGACGTAGTGGGGCATGGCGGCCAGAGTTGTCACGGCCGCGGCGAGCGCCAGGGGGCCAGCGACAAGTGCACGATGCATCGGTTCGCTCAAGCGCATGGTCGTTCCGCAAGGATGTCCGCTATGCATACTGTTTCCATCCAGTTTCAAGCGACGGCCAGCTCTCGTCAAGAGCCGGCCGTCGCGACGCCGCGTGTGACGCACGGGACGGGAAGGGAGGCGTCACGGTCGGCGCGGATCGATCACCAGCTGTATTTGATCGTTCCCAATACCGTGCGGCCGGTGCCCAGATAGCAGACATCGAAGCAGCTGTAGGTCAGCTCGTCCTCGATGTTGTTGACGTTGAGGGCGAGGCGCCAGGCATCGAGCTCGTAGTCGACCACGGCATCGAACAGCGTGAAATCCGGCACGCTGAACGCGGCACTGTTCGCGAGATCGCCGAACGATTCGCCGATGTAGCGAACGCCACCGCCGACGCCGAAGCCCTTCATCGGGCCGTTCTGCAGGCGATAGTGCATCCAGAGCGAGGCCGTTTCGAGCGGCACGAGCGGCAGCGTCTGTCCGACTTCCGCCGGGTCGCTGCTCTGGGTCGTGACGAGTTCGAAGAGCTTGCTGTAGGTCGCTATCACGTCGAGACCGGGGACGAGTTCCGCGGTCGCTTCGAGTTCCAATCCTCGTGAGACGACTTCGCCGCGCGCGCTTGGCACGAAGGCGCTGTCGAAGGTCACGAAATTCTGGCGCGTGATGTCGAACAGCGCAGCCGTGAACATCCCCTTGAATGACGACGGCTCGTACTTGACGCCAATTTCGTGCTGCTCGCCCGTTTCGGGATCGAATGGCTGGCCGGACAAGGGATCGACGGTCCCGGTTGGGAAGAACGATTGGGCATAGCTGTAGTAGGGCGCCAGTCCGCTCGGATCGCGATACATGACGGCACCGCGCCATGTGAACGCCTCGTCATTCTTCACAGTGTCGCCGGCGAACAGCTTGTCGTCGAAGTCGGTCATAGCCCAGTCGTAACGGCCGCCCACCGTGACGATGACCCGCTCCGCGATCTTCGCCTGGTCCTGGATATAGAGGCCGGTCTGCTCGAGCACGGTATCGGAGTCGTTGTAGAGCGCGGGATCGACGATCACGGCCGTTCCATAGACGGGATTGTCGAGATTGAGACGTGGTGCTGCGGCAAACCCGAAGCCGCTCTGCTGCTCGTAGTAGTTCCGCTGGTAGTCGACGCCCGCAATCAGAGTATGCGATGCGATCCCGGTCGAGAACCGGGACTGCACATAGGTGTCGGTCGTGAATGCCAGGTGCGTCTCGTCGGACGTGAACGTCGAGCGATCGATCGTGATGCCGCCATCGGGCGACCCCGCGCTGAAGAGCGTCTTGTAGTCGACGTCGAGTGATGCGACGCGCGCGGTGTGGTAGACCTTCCATGCGCTATCGAAGGCATGTTCGAGGATGTAGCCCGCGGACCACTGATCGCGGTCAAACTTGTCGTAGTCGGGCTCACCGACGAACAGATCACGACGCTTCTTCGCCTGAGGATTGGGCATATAGGTGCCGCTCGCGGGGATGGTGTCGTCCTTGCGGTACTGCCCGAGAAGGGTGAGGCTCGTTGCGGCATTCGGACGCCAGGTGATGGCCGGCGCCACGAACACTTCTTCCTGTTCGGTATAGTCCACCTGTGTGTCGCTATCGCTGTAGAGACCTGTCAAACGATAGAGCAGACTGCCATCGGTCGTGACGGGACCCGAGAAATCGAAGGCTGTCTCGAAGCGATTGTGGTTGCCGAACCGAAGTTCGACTTCGTTCAACGACGTTTCCAGCGGACGCTTGGAGATCACGTTGATCATGCCGCCGACATTGCCTTGACCATAGAGCATCGACGCAGGTCCGCGCAGGACTTCGATGCGTTCCGCTCCGTAGGGCTCGACCTTCCATACGGCCCAGGAATTGTTGTTTCGCGTGATCATGCCATCGACGAAAAAGCCCGGCTGATAGGCGTCGAAGCCGCGGATATTCAGCCAATCGAACCGGGTATCGATCCCGAACGAGTTTGCGACGACGCCCGGCGTGTAGCGCACAGCTTCATTAATGGTCGTCGCACGCTGCTGCTCGATGCGATCGGCCGTGATCACGGAGACCGACTGCGGCGTCTCGATCAGGGGCGTGTCGGTCTTGGTGCCGGTTGCTGTGCGCTTGGCGACGATGCCGTTCACGGGGCCTGTCGCGCTCTCGGCACCTGACCCGGAGGCGGTCTCGCTCGATGATGTACCTCCTGCGCTCGCCGAGTCGTTTGCGGCGAACGGATCGGAGGCGACGCTTTCACCCATCGGTTCCGGAATACCGTCAGATGTCGCGGACTTGTTCGGTTGCGATGGGGCTGAGGCCTGAGTTGACTTCTTCTTTTTTGGCTTCGGAGCCGTCGGTTCGGCCGCCTGTTCGGTGATGACCTCGACCTCGGGAAGGGTTCCGGACGATCCGGATTCTGCGGTGGGGATTTCCGAGGGATTTTGCTGCTGCTGCGCGAACGCGGGTCCGACAGCCATCGTCACGGCAAGCGACGCTGACGCAAGATGCGCCACACTACGCCTCATCATTTCACTCTCCTGATCGCCGGGATTCAAGGTCCCGGTATCCATACTTCCTCGATAAGGTATTAGTGCCACCTCCGTCTCGCACCCGAAAGTGCAAAATCGCCACACGTTCACCTTTTGTTGATTCTTTTGGTATGGCTTTGTTGCAAACCGGAGCCGTCCGCATTTTTTCGCGACCGGCGCCCTCTCGCGGCTTGTTTAAACCCTCGCGCCGCGCAAGCGCAGCGCGTTTCCAACCACGCTCACAGATGAGAGCGCCATCGCGGCCGCAGCGACGACGGGCGAGAGCATGAGATCGAGTGCGGGATACAGAAGCCCCGCGGCCAGCGGTACGCCAGCGGCGTTGTAGGCAAAAGCGAACATGAGGTTCTGCCGGATGTTCGCCATGGTCGCGACCGAGAGACGCCGGGCGCGAACAATGCCGATGAGGTCGCCCTTCACGAGTGTCACGCCCGCGCTTTCCATGGCGATGTCCGTGCCCGTTCCCATCGCGATGCCGACATCGGCCGCCGCGAGTGCGGGGGCGTCGTTGATGCCATCACCCGCCATGGCCACGATGCGCCCTTCTTCGCGGAGCCGCGCAACGATCCGCGCCTTGTCCTCCGGCAGCACGTCCGCTTCGACATTCATGATGCCGAGCTTGGCCGCGATCGTGCGCGCCGTCGTCGCGTTGTCTCCCGTCAGCATGATGACGCGAACGCCTTCGGCCCGGAGCGCCGACACGGCTTCGAGGGCCGTCTCCTTGATGGGATCGGCGATTGCGATCACGCCACCCAAACGGCCGTCGAGCGCGACGAAGATCACGGTCGCGCCGTCCTGGCGCATGTCATGTGCTACGCTTTCGAGCGCGCGCGTGTCGATCGTTGCGTCCGCCATGATGCCGGCGTTTCCGATGACGACGCGCCGTCCGTCAACGCGACCCGTGACGCCC
Source organism: Hyphomicrobium sp. (assembly GCA_033765145.1). Taxonomy (GTDB): domain Bacteria; phylum Pseudomonadota; class Alphaproteobacteria; order Rhizobiales; family Hyphomicrobiaceae; genus JAGVSR01. The sequence continues at coordinate 9,962 of JANRIH010000011.1, forward strand.
TTCCCGACGGGCGACGCGAAGTCGTCGACGGCCGACAGCGTGACACCGCGCTCGCGGGCCTTCGCGACGATCGCGGCAGCCAAGGGATGCTCGCTCGCGACTTCGAGGCTCGCGGCAAGTCGTAGGAGCTCGCTTTCGGCAATGCCGCCCGTCACTTGAATCGCGATCACGCTTGGCCGTCCCTCGGTCAATGTGCCCGTCTTGTCGACGACGAGGGTATCGACCTTTTCCATCCGTTCCAGCGCTTCGGCGTCTTTGATGAGAACGCCCATCTCCGCTCCGCGTCCGACGCCTACCATGATCGACATGGGCGTCGCGAGGCCGAGAGCGCAGGGGCACGCGATGATCAACACGGATACGGCTGCGATGAGACCGTAGGTGAAGCGTGGCTCGGGGCCGAAAGCGCTCCAGGCCGCGAACGTCATCAACGCGATGGCAATGACGGCGGGAACGAACCACGCCGACACCTGATCAGCGAGGCGCTGGATCGGGGCGCGGCTGCGCTGAGCGCTCGCGACCATCGCGACGATCCGTGCCAGCATGGTGTCGCGTCCGACCTTTCCGGCGCGCATGACGAAGGCACCCGACTGGTTCATCGTTCCGCCAATCACCCCGTCGCCCGCTGCTTTCGTCACCGGCATCGCTTCGCCCGTGATCATCGATTGATCGACGGCGCTCCGCCCTTCGACGATTTCGCCGTCGACGGGGACCCGCTCTCCGGGACGAACACGCAAACGATCGCCTACGACCACGAGTTCAAGTGCGATGTCGCTTTCGCTGCCATCCGTTGCGATCCGCCGCGCGACCTTGGGCGCAAGATCGAGAAGCGCTCGAATGGCGCCGCTCGTCTTGTCGCGGGCCTTCAATTCGAGGATCTGACCGAGCAGCACGAGTACGGTGATGACGGCGGCGGCTTCGAAATAGACAGGAACGGCGCCGTGGTCTCCCAGCACGGCAGGTGGGAATAGTCCCGGCGCGAGCGTCGCAACGACACTGTAGAGCCACGCCACGCCCGTGCCGATCGCGATCAGCGTGAACATGTTCAGATGACCCGACTTGATCGACGTCCAGCCACGCTCCAAGAACGGCCAGCCACACCAGAGAACGACGGGTGTCGCCAAGATGAGCCCGACCCAATTCGACACGTGTGGATTGATGTGCGCAGCGAAGGGGACGAGATGCGCGCCCATTTCGAGCGCAAAGACAGGGAGCGTCAGGGCGAGGGCGATCCAGAACCGGCGCGTCATGTCGGCGAGTTCTGGATTGGGTCCCGTGTCGGCACTTGCGGTTTCGGGTTCGAGCGCCATTCCGCAGATGGGGCAGGACCCCGGACCGATCTGGCGGATCTCGGGGTGCATCGGGCAGGTGTAGATGGCGCCTTCGACCGCGGGCGGCTCGGGGCGCTCGGTCAAGTACACTTGTGGATCGGCGTCGAACTTCGTTTTGCAGTGCGCGGAGCAGAAATGGACTGTTGTCCCATCATGACGCGAGTGATGCTTCGACGTCGTGGGGTCGACCATCATCCCGCAGACGGGATCGCGTATGGGCCCGGGCCGAATCTTCGTGGTCGGTGCGTGCGCCGGATACGTGCTGTCATTCTGTTTGTGAAGCACATGACTTTGGCCGCCACAGCAATCGTGCGCGGCACCGGCGGCTGGCCGATCCGGACCACGTTCATGAGATTGCTCATGGGGCACGCCGTTCGAGTCACCGGGCGGATGGGCCTGCGGATGACACGCCGCCGATCCGCGGCCGAGTGGTTCGGGATTGCTTGTCGGCCTTTTAGTTGTCTCATCAGCCATGGCTGCGCCCCCTTGATACCCCACCCGGGTATGCTGGCACACTTGACACCTATACCCCGTATAGGTATCTGTCAAGTATGAACGAGGATACCAAGGACGTCTGCCGGAAACGACTGACCAAGGTCGAAGGTCAGGTGCGAGGGATTGCCCGGATGATCGACGAAGGGCGGTACTGCATCGACGTTCTGACGCAGCTGGCTGCCGTCCGGGCCGCGCTTCGAAAGGTCGAGGAAGCCGTGCTCAAGGATCACATCCAGCATTGCGTCGCCCACGCGATGGCGAGCGGTAGCGAGACCGAACAGTCGCAGAAGATCGCCGAGTTGATGGACGTCATCGAGCGCGCACAGCGCTGAGGACGCGCCTGTCGCTCTGAGCTTCGACCAGCGCTTCTCGGCATTCGCTGCCTGCGCGGGGTCATGCGTCTCTGCAGCATGAGGTCAGAATCGCCGTCCGAGTTCCAACCCATCGGGTTGAACTCGGACGGCAAATTCGCTCGCGTCAGATGATCTGGAAGTCCGCCGACGTGAGAGTCGGCTTCGTCGAGAGGATGGCAAACTGCGTCGCGCCACCGGCGGCGTTGCCGTTGGTGTCGTATATGAGGGCGCCGGTCGTGGTGTTGTAAATGATCCGGTCGTCCGCATCCGTGGCCGTGCCGGTGGCGTTGGCCTTGAAGGCCGCCGCCGCAAGCGCGCCTGCCGCGAGTGCCGTGAAGAGACCCGCGCCTGTGTTCTCGAGGAAGATCTGATCGTTCTGGCCCGTGTTCGAGAAGTCGAGAAGGGTGTCGATATTCGACGCGCTCAGGACCGAGTTGAACACGAACACGTCGTTGTCGGCGCCGCCGGCCAGTGTGTCGTTGCCGAGACCGCCGTTGACTGTATCGGCGCCAGCCAGGCCATAGACGGCGTCGTTGCCGTCGAAGGCGCGCAGGATATTGACGCCCGCATTGCCGTAGATCTCCTGGGCGAAGTCGTTGCCCGTGAGGTTGATGGCACCGGTACCCGCCGGGTTCGTCGTTACAAGCCGCTCGACGTGGTCGTCGGCCTGCAGCGTGAAGTTCACGGTCGAGCGTACGATATCGAGCGTGCCTTCGGCCGCTCCTTCGAAGATGTTGTCCATGGCATTGTCGACGAAATAAATGTCGTTGCCGCCAAAGCCGTAGAGCATGTCGGCGCCGGCGCCGCCGTCGAGCGTGTTGGCACCCGCGTTACCGTTCAACGTGTTGGCGATATTGCTGCCGGTCAGGTTGATCGCGCCGGTCCCGAGGACGTTGGTCGTTTCGAGCGTCTCGACATCCGAAGTCATCCCGAGGCTGTACGACACACTCGTCCTGACGGCATCCGCGGTGCCGTTACCGGAGGTCTCTGTCACGACATCGGACTGGGTGTCGACGGTGTAGGTGTCGTTGCCGGCGCCACCAACGAGCGAGTCATTGCCCGTTCCGCCGTCGAGGATGTCGTTGCCGAGACCGCCGAGGGCCGAGTCATTGCCGCCGCCGCCGAAGAAGGTCTGCGCGAACGCATTCCCGAGATCGTTCAATACATCGTTGGCGCCCGTTCCAGTGATCGTCTGATCGCCGGAGAAGAGCGGGTAGATGCTGACCTGCGGAGCCGTGCCGGTGAACGTGTTGGTGCCGATCTGACTCGAGAGATCGACGACGGCGTCGAGAGCGCCCATGCCGATCTGCTCGAGGGAGTTGTTCGTGAACGTGTTCCCGTTGATCGAGAGACCGTCGGGGCCGTCGGCCGCAAGACCGACCGTGTTGTCCTCGAACGTATTGCCGGTGACGGTCGCGGCCGTGCCGGGGTTGATGAAGGCGCCGGTCGCCCAATCCGTCACGTAGTTGTCGTCGATGACGAGGCCCGTGCGGCCGCTGTCGGTCACGATACCGCGCGTGCCGGTGACGTTTGCACCTTCGATGCGGGTATTCGTGATCGTGACGTTGTCGGCCTGAACGAATGCCCCCGTCGTCTCGCCCGTGAACGTCGCGCCGTTCGTGATGCGGAAGCCGTCGATGACGACGCCATCCGCCAGAATGTGGAAGCCGCCACTGAGTATGGATTCGGCCCCCCGCGAACCCGTGCCGGAAATGCCGTCATTCGCGCCGAGGATCGTGACCTGCTTGTTGACCGACACGGCCTCGGTGTAGGTGCCGGCCGCGACGAGGATCGTATCCCCGGGCGAAGCGGCGTCGATCGCTGCCTGGATGGTCGCGAAGCCGCTGCCGCCGACCAGCAGAACCTTCGCACCGTTGAAGTCGAGGATCTCGACGCTCGTCAGTGTGTCCGTGCCGTCGGTGCCGACGTTGTCGGTGACGGTCGTCGTCAGGCCCGATGCCGTGACCGTATAGTTGGAGAATGGGCCCGAGAACTTGGCAGTATCCGTCCCCGAACCGGCCTGGATGGTGTCGTTTCCTGATCCGCCTGTGATCGTGTCGTTGCCGTTTTCGGCGACCAGGAGGTCGTCGCCGCCGCGGCCATCGAGGATGTCGGCATCGACCGCGGTCGAGCTTTCGAACGGGTTGCCGGCCGCATTGTCGTCGAGGTAGTCGCTTCCCGCCGTTCCGAGCAGCGTATCGCTTCCCTCGCCGCCCAGCACCTGCACGAAGTCCTGCGCGACGTTGGCGGGGACGACCGGTGTCACGGTACCCGTCGCAACTTCCGCGTCGAACGTGAACCCCGTCGTCAGGTTGCGCAGGTTGTAGTCCGTTCCGACATTCTCGAAATTCGTGTCCGTAATGCCCGACGCCACCAGACCGAAGTTGATCCCGCCCGAGAAGCCGGTACCCGCGTTGATGATCGTGTTGTCGTCGATCGAGAGGGTCGAGGATCCTGCGACGTCGAGGTTGACGGCCGTGCGGGTCGACTGGAAGGTGTTGCCTTCGAGCGTCAGGCTGACGCCTCCGCCGTCGAACCAGTAGCCGCGGCCCCAGGCCGCCGTCGTCGTCAGGCCCGTACTCGTTCCCGAGATGAGGCTGTCGGTCACGGTGATCGAGCCGGAGCCGATCGGCTGGCTGGAAATCGCACGGTCATCGATGCCGTTTGCGCCACCCGCGACCGTCGACCAGAAGATCGAGTTCGTGACGACGTTGTCGCCGCCACCCGACGTCGAGGAGAAGAACAGCGTCGGACCCGACGGGCCCCCGCCCGTCGTGGTCGCGTCGTTCAGGAACCGCAGGCCGTCAATCGTCACGCCCGGAACCGAAACCGTCGAGCGCCCGATGATCGTCGCCTCGCCCACGCCGCCTGACGCATCGCGCCCGCCGCCCGTGCCGGCAACACCATACTTCGCTCCGAGAACCGTCACCGCCTTGTTGAACTGGACGTCTTCGTCGTAAGTGCCGGCCGTGATGAAGATGGTATCACCGGGCGAGGCGGCGTCGATCGCGGCCTGAATGGTGGCATATCCGCTGCCGCCCACGATGAGCACATTCGTGCCGTTGAAGTTCAAAACCTCGATCGTCGTCAGCGTGTCCGTTCCGTCGGTACCGACGTTGTCGGTGACCGTCGTCGTCAGACCGGACGCGGTGATGGTGTAGTTGGACAGGGGACCGGAGAAATTCGCCGTATCCGTCCCCGCGCCGCCGTCGAGCGTATCATTGCCCGAGCCGCCGATCAGGGTGTCGTTGCCGAACTCGGCGATCAGAAGGTCGTCGCCACCACGGCCGTCGAGGGTATCGGCATCGACCGCGGTCGAGCTTTCGAATGGACTCCCGGCCGCATTGTCGTCGAGGTAGTCGCTGCCCGAAGTGCCGAGCAGCGTGTCGCTGCCCTCGCCGCCCAGCACTTGGACGAAGTCCTGAGCCACGTTGGCAGGAACCACAGGCGTTACAGTGCCTGTCGCCACTTCGGCGTCGAAAGTGAAACCGGGCGTCAGATTGCGCAGATTGAAATCCGTGCCGACGTTCTGGAAATTCGTGTCGGTGATCCCGGACGAGACGGCCGCGAAATTGAGGCCGCCAGAGAAGCCGGTGCCGGCATTGATAATGGTATTGCCGTCGATCGTGAGCGTGGAGGAGCCTGCAACGTCGAGGTTGACGGCCGTGCGGGTCGACTGGAATGTGTTGTCCTCGAGCGTGAGGCTGACACCGCCGCCGTCGAACCAGTATCCGCGGCCCCAGGCCGCCGTCGTCGTCAACCCGTTGCTCGTCCCCGAGATGAGGCTGTCACTGATCGTGATCGACCCCGACCCGATCGGCTGGCTCGAGATCGCGCGGTCATCGACGCCGTTTGCGCCGCCGGCAACGGTCGACCAGAAGATCGAGTTCGTGACGACATTGTCGCCGCCGCCCGACGTCGAGGAGAAGAACAGCGTCGGGCCCGTCGGACCGCCGCCCGTCGTCGTAGCATCGTTGAGGAACCGCAGGCCGTCGATCGTCACGCCCGGCACAGACACTGTCGATCGACCGACGATGGTTGCCTCGTCCGTGCCGCCCGACGCGTCGCGCGCGCCGCCGGTCCCCGCGAGGCCAAACTTGGCGCCTAAGACCGTGACGTCCTTGTTGAACTGGACATCCTCGTCGTAGATGCCCGGTGCGATGAGGACGGTCTCGCCGACGGCCGCGGCATCAATACCCGATTGAACGGTCGCATATTCGCTGCCGGTCCCGACGACGCGCACGATCACATCGTCGAATGCAATCACTTCAACGCCGGAAATCGTCTCGACGGTCGCTCCGCTGGTCAGAACGAGATTGCCGCCCAAGAAGCTGACCGTGTAGCTGGCGAACGTGCCCGTCAACACGAGCGTGTCGATACCCGCGTCGCCGTTGATGGTGTCCGATCCGCCCGAACCCGGAACAATGAGGTCGTTGCCTGCGCCGCCGTTGATCGTGTCCTGCCCGCCGAGCCCGAGGATCGTATCGCCATCAGCTGTGCCGTTGAGCGGATCAGGCCCTGTGCTTCCGATGATCGTGGACATAATCGATACTCCTCCCGAACAAAAAATCATTATTGAACGCACGTCATTCGACGTACGAGCCGGCAGCGTGCGTCACGGCGGCTGCCGTTCTCGGCATGCCGACGCCTTCACAGATCAATCCACGGGGTTTCCTGGGAATTTGAATGCCCTCCCAGAGCCCGACGGCCGGTGAGAGGCGGTGAATCATGATTGGCCGTCGCTCGAAACCACTCGGGTTTCAGCTTTTCAAACGACAATCGCGACCACGGTCATCGACGCCCGATTTCCACACGGGCGGCTGGTCCAATTCGACCCGAGCGAGACGCGAACTCAAATCCAGGCGAAGACACGACGAAATGACGTCTGCCGTCGCTATGAAAACAGGAACGCAACTCGCACTGTTATGACAATGGTTACGCGATACCCCTCAAAATATTCCGCCCATTACCAAAACGGACGCTAACGGCGGCAATCCACACTGTCAATCCGCATTCTGATACGAATATCTTCGAAGCTTATCTCGCCCGCCGGGATCGCGCGCGTCATGCGGAGAAATGTGCATCGAATTGCCTTCACACGGTCGCTCGATGTTTCGTCATATTGCCGTCACATCCGCCGTTTTTCGCGATGCAATGTCTGTTGTTGGGACGACATCCCGCAGAGTAGGGGGCGATGCGGACGGACCGAGCGGGCCGAGTGCCACGGACGCAAAGCACAGCGGCGCGGTGTTGCGTTCAGATGATCGGCGGCGTGCAGGCGCAGGCGACGACGGCGACGGACTTACCGACGTTCCTGAGACTGTACGGTACACTGCCGAACAACTGATACCCGCCGCCTGCCGAGATGCGCCGCGTCTCTCCCGCCGCCTCGACCTCGATGACGCCTTGGATGACCACGGCCGCTGTTTCGCCATCGTAAACAATGGGATCGGCTCCCGTCCCCGCTCCGGGCTCGTAACGCTCGATGAAAAGTTGAAGCTTCTTGTCCCGGCGTTCGCTACCGAGAACGCGCAAGTCGGCGGCGCCGCGCGAGACGACGGCGAGATCCTTCGCCTGATAGAAGAGTGCCGATTTCTGCGACACCGGAAGCGCGAAGAAGTCGGCGAGTGAGATGGGGATCGCGGCCAGTATCCGGTGCAGGGACGCGAGTGAGGGGGCGTGCGCCTCCTGTTCGATCAGCGAGATTGTGGAGTTCGTGACGCCGGCTCTCTTGGCAAGGACCCGCTGAGACAATCCCGCCGTCTCGCGCACGGCCTTCAAGCGGGCGCCGACGCCGAGGTCGCTCGCCTCGGCGCGCGCACGAACCTTCGCGGCCGACACCCCGCGGTCTTCACTTCGCATGGTCTTTTTCAATCGCGCCACGTGCCGTCGAACTCCATCTCTCGCGCATCGTCGCCCATCGCGCTTTGCCCACTTAGGGATGCCGGCCCCTTGCCGCGTCAGGTCGCAAGGCCAGCGCCGCGCCCGCTGTCAAGTATTTTTTGACAACTGATATAATCTGTCGAACACTCCGAATGGAAGCGCTATGGCGGCATCATTCAGGGGGTATGGCGCAATGTCGGCTCTGGCATGGCTCTCTGAACTTTCGGGCAAACTCTACGTCGACGGTCAATTCAAGACGAGCCGCTCCTCGGATCGGCTCGACGTCATCGACCCAGCGACCGAAGAACGTCTGGGGTTCATCGCGGACGCGACCGACGCCGAAGTCGACGAGGTCATTGAGATCGCGACCAAGGCACGGCGCTCCTGGAATGCGCTGGATGCTCGTAGCCGCGCCGTCATGCTGCACGACATCGCAGCACTCCTTCGCGGCGACAAGCGGCCCTATGCAGAGTGTCTGACGCGCGAAGAGGGAAAGCCGTTCAAGGAGTCGGTCGACGAGGTGTCGTGGTGTGCCACGGCGATCGACTACTACGCGGAACTCGCGCGTCACGAGACCGGACGCCTCGCGGGCGCCACCGTGCCGGGCCAGTTCCACTTCTCGATCAAGGAGCCGCTCGGCACGATCGTCATCGTTCTCCCGTTCAACTATCCCCTCGTGCTTCTCTGCTGGGAGGCCGCGGCAGCGCTCGCGGCCGGGAACTCGGTCATCATCAAGCCGCACGAGCAGACGAGCCTTACGACGCTCAAGTTCATGGAGGCGTTCGCGTCATTGCCTCCGGGTCTCATCCAGGTCGTGACGGGCGGCGCGCGCGTCGGGCAGCGGCTCATCGCGAGCTCCAGAACGCATGGCGTCGCCTACACCGGTTCCGTGCCGGTCGGGCAGGCCGTGGCGCGGACGTGCGCCGAGACGTTCAAGCCATGCCTCATCGAAGCCTCGGGGAACGATCCCTTCATCGTGATGCCGTCAGCACCCCTGGACATGGCCGTGCGCGGTGCGGCATTCGCAGCGTATCTCAACTGCGGCCAGGTGTGCACCTCTGCGGAGCGGTTCTACGTTCACGAAAAAATACACGACGAGTTCGTCGACGGCCTCGTCGCGATCGCGCGGAAATTGCGGATCGGCAATGGACTGGACGCCGTCGACATGGGCCCGCTCGCGACATCGAAACAGCGTGATCGGTTCGAGGGGCTCATGTCACGCGCACGCGCCCAGGGCGCGAAGTTCGCGACGGGCGGCGGGCGCCCTGCGGAACACAATCGCGGCTGGTTCGTGGAACCCTCCGTTCTGACGGGCGTCACGCCGGACATGGAGATCCTGAACGAAGAGCCGTTCGGCCCCGTCGCCGCCATCTGCAAAGTTTCGAGCTTCGACGAGGCGATCACGCTCGCCAATCGCTCGCGCTTCGGGCTCGGCGCTAATCTCTACTCGCTCGACATGGACGAGGCCTTCCGCGCGGTCCGAGACATCGAGTCCGGAATGCTCTGGATCAATGCGCCGCTTCTCGACAACGACGCGCTGCCGTTCGGAGGGCGCAAACTCTCCGGCAGTGGTCGCCAACTCGGGCCCGAAGGTCTGGCTCAATTCCAGAACACCAAGTTCGTCATGATGGATCCCAAGGCCTCCAACCAGGACTTCTGGTGGTTCCCCTACCGTGATGCCGAGAGCTACGCGGCGTCGCGGAACTGATCTTGAGGGCCGGACCCCCTGCATGAAGATTCTTCTCGTCGTCGCCCACCCGAGGCCTTCTTCGCTCACGCACGGTGTCGCCGCGGCTTTCGCGGCGGAAGCTCGTATCATTGGGCATACGGTCGTGCTGGCCGATCTCTACGCCGAGGGCTTCGATCCCGTTCTCCGCGAAGACGACGAGCCGGACTGGAATGATCCGAACAAAGTCTACTCGCCGGCCGTTCGCCGGGAGATGGCACGGATCGATGCGAACGACGCGACCGTGCTGGTCTTCCCGGCCTGGTGGTGGTCGATGCCGGCGATGATGAAGGGCTGGATCGATCGGGTGTGGAACCAAGGCTTCGCCCATGCAGGGGCCTCCTCTCCGCATCGGCGCGTCTGGATGATCGCCATCGCGGGCAACGACGGCGCGGCCTATACCAAGCGCGGCTATGACGCTGCGATGCGGACCACTCTCGACGTCGGCATTGTCGGATATTGCAGCGTGGAGGATCGACGTCTCGAGCTGCTCTACGGGGCGATCGAGGATGCAGCGCGCCAGACGAACGTGCGACGAAACAAGCTGTCGGCCGCCGGTTCCAGCGAACGTCGCAGAACCGGCGGCCGCCTCATGCTCTAGAGGATGAAGTCCGAGGCTCCCAGGGTGTATTGGCCCAGAAGTGCGATCTGGAATTCGGCCGCCGCGTCCGCGTCCGTGCTCGCTTCGACGATCGTCATCCAATTTCCCTGGCTGTCGAGGACGTGCTCGTAGTGGAGGGCGCCGTTCGCGTTCGCGCTCGTCCAGTCGGCCTGATCGAGCCAGACGAACGCCTGGTTGCCGTTGTTGCCGGGCCCCGACATGGCGTCGATCGTCGAGAGGTCGATATGGTCTTGTCCGATCAGGAAATCGCGGATGACCTCGAGGTCGGCCACGTTGGCAGATGTGATCGTGTCTGTGGGAGTGACAGGCGTGTCGGCTGTCGAGTTGTAGTCGAATGTGTCCGCGCCATCACCGCCATAGATCACATCCCGGCCGCGATTGCCGACAATGACCGTCCCACTCGCATCACCTATGATGATCTCACTGTTGGCGCTGCCCTCGAGGGCACCGAAATCATCGCGCACGACGGTGACGTTCGCTGCGTCGGCGGGCGTGCCCGTCCCGATGTAGACGAACGATCCGCCCGGCTGGCCGCTGTCCGTCAGAGTGACGACACCGCCGATCGTATCGAGTGTCGGCAGACCGCCAAGACCGTTCTGCGAATTGATCGACGCGATGGCCGGGGCGCTGTCCGGATCTGTGTCGTTCGCCAGCAGGTCGGCGATGGCGATCGACCACAGCGTACCAGCCGCGTAGTTCGTCACCACGCGATCGTTGTTGGCGACCATCGGATCGTCGAACGCTACAACGTTGATCGTCGAAATCGCCGGATCGCTGTCGACCAGGCCATTGTTGACGGTCACCTCGATGTGGCGCGCCGTGGTGTCGGGCGTGTCCGAGGCGTTGGCGAAGCGGATCGCGTCAATCGCTGCCTGATAATCGGCAACGCTAGCGGAACCCGTGAAGTCCAGCGTGACCGTGCCGCTCCCGACGGTCGTCGTGACCGTGATCCCCGGAGGCAGCGCACCGGCCGTCGTCAGCGTGTCGCCGGCCATGGCGTTCGTCAGCACGACCTTGGCCGAAGCCAACGTCACGCCGCCCGAGATCGCCGCGAAGCTCGACACTCCGACCGCCGCGCCGTTCTCGGTGAACGTCGTCGTCCAGTTTCTCGTGCCGTCGTCGATCGGCACGACGAACTTCACGTCGAAGTTGTCGATCCTAACAGCCTCGTTGCCCGCATCGAGTCCGGAGAATACGAAGCGGACGGCGGAGTTCGCCGAGAAGGGTCCCGTGAGGGTGAGATTGGCGATGCCGTTGTTCGAGGCACCGTTCAGCGTCTGGAGCGTCGTGAAGTTCAGGCCGTCGCCAGCGAACTGCACCAGAACAGATTCACCCGGATCGAGGTTCGTCTCTGCATAGTTGAAGCTCAACGTCGCCGTTCCGTGCGTTGCAGCCGACAGGTCGACCGTGCGCGTCAGTGTGGCACCAGGCGCCGTGGCACCAGGAGCGGTGTCGCGCCGGAACTCGAGGCGATCGTTGAAGACACGGATTTCACCAGCGAGTTCTGGAACGCCGGCCCTGTCGCCGGTCTCGAGCCAGCTCGACGTCCACGGCGCCGAGCCGTTGGAATTGTTGTAAGCGATGGCGCCGAACTGATCGCGGTAGTTGCCGATGTCGAAGGCATGGAGATCGACGGCTGGCTTCGTCAGCGTGACGACGCCGTCCGCGAACTTCAGCTGCTCGACGCCGACGAGGACGTCCACGCCGTCGCGCCCGTTGGTGCCGTCCGTCACCTTGGCGACGGCAATCGACGTCGGTGTCTGGTCGGCGACGATCGTGCGCGTCACGAGGTCGAAGTAGGTGAGATCGAACGTGTAGTCGGCGATATTGCCCGTGAAGGCGGCGATGTCGAGGGACCCGGCCGTTCCGCCATCGCCCATGAAGCCGGCGGATTCACCCGTCGTCTGGACGACACCGTTGCGCCAGAGCGCTTTCACCTCGCTGCCGCCGAGTTCAAGATCCTTGAACATCGCGGACTTCAGCATTTCGGTGAAGTGCTTCTGGTCAGACCAGCCGACCATATCGAGGATGCCATTGGACTGGATGAAGTTGCGTTCGAGCCCTGCGGACTCGGCTGCATCGACGTAGCCGAACGCGCGGTGGCTCGCGCCGTCGAAATAAAGGTCGTAGTCGCTGGCGTAGGTGCCAACGAGTTCGTCGAGGCGGATGCCGTCGCCGACGATAAGGTCGTCGCCGACGCTGCCGGTCAGAAGATCGTTGCCCGAGCCGCCGATCAGCCAATTGTCGTTCGCGTCGCCGACGAACGTGTCGTCGTTCTGCGTTCCGATCACGCCTTCGATCTGGGTCACGGCCGGGAACTGTGGCGCACCATCGATCGCGGGAAGGGGGTTTGCCTGGTTGATGAGGTCGAACGTCGCGCCGACGGGAGCGGCCTGCCAGTCCGACAGATCGAGGAGGTCGAAACCGCGGCCCTTGCCGTCGTTTCCGGCATCGTTCACGCCGTCGCCACCGAGCACCTCGTCGCCGCCGTTGGTCAAGGACTGCGAGACGGGTCCGGGCCGGAGGATGTCGTCACCCTCCATGCCGGCGACGATGTCCTGATCGGCACGACCTGCGATGAGATCATCGCCGTTGTCGCCCCAGAGAAGGTCGCCCGTGACCCCGCCGTCGACGTAGTCGTTGCCCTCGCCGGCATGCGTGAACGCGTCCGTATCTCCGCCGCCGAAGATCACGTCATCGCCCTCGCTGCCCGCGAGCTTATCGATGCCGATGCCACCATCCACGTAATCGTTGCCAGCACTGCCGATCACCTGGTCGATGCCGGCCGCGGCGGTCGCGCTCTGCTCGCCGAACAGGACGTCGTCGCCCTCGCCGCCATCGATCAGATCGCCGCCATCGCCGCCATAGATCCGGTCGTCGCCTGCCCCGCCATAGAGCCGGTCGATGCCATTGCCGCCATAGATGATGTCGTTGCCGCCTTCGCCGTATGCGGTATCGTCGCCGCCGCGCATGTAGACGAGGTCATTGCGATCGGTAGCGACGAGAACCTCGTGCGATTCCGCGCCGCTGTTCGGCGCGCCGTCGAGTGCGAAGCCTGCCGGGTCTCCGTTCCGAGTTTCGAGCGAAGGGGTCCGAAGATCGCGGATATAGTCGACGCCATTGATGCGGACGACACTGCCGTTGAGACCCGTCGTTGTTCCGCCGTCGGTGAAGATCCCGAGCGTCGGGTTGGCATCCAGCGCGTCGCCGTACTTGTGCTCGGTCCGGGCGTTCGCAACTTCCTGGCCGGCGAGATCATAATACTGGTCGGCATAGGCGAACGCGCTGCCGTTCAAGTGCTCGGCGCCCGTCGTGCGCTCGATCAAGTCCTTGAACTGCTCGTCGATGATCTGCTGACCGTAGGGGACGTTGGAGAGGCGCTGCAGATAATAGAGCCGGTCACCGTCCATCACTCGGCCGATCTGATCGACGAAGATCGTATCGAACGTCTCGCCGAGAAGGCCGCCCGTGACATGAACTTCCGCGAGGCCGCCGAGCCAGCAGTCGATCTGATTGAACGCGTCGCAGCCGTAGAGGGACGAATCCGTGTTGTTGAGAAAATCAACGGCCTGCTGGACCGTGTAGCCCATGGCCTCGGGCGTACCCTCGACGATTGCGTCGTTCGCGAGGCCGAGGATCGCCTCGGCACGAGCAACATTGCCGTCGAAGGCATAAGCAGCGATGAAGTTCACAAGATTGTCGGGGTGGATCATGTTGGCCGCAAAATCGGCCCAACTCGTATAGCGCGTGAGCTGCAGCGCCTCGCGCATATCGTTCAACGTCGGCACGCCAAGATCCCGGCCGCGTGCGATGTTGATCGCGGCGAGGTCGAGGGGCTGGCCGAGCAATCCCTGATTAAGTGCGGGCGTCAGGAACTCGTCGATCTCGTTCGCCTGCTGGTGCGTCATGCCGAGCGCGAGAGCGCCGGCACCGACCGCCGCGAATTTCTCAGGTGAGAGGAACGCGCGCTCGAGGGCGACGCGCATCACGGCGTCGGTAATGCTGCCGTTGGGGTCGATGAGATCGATCGATTCCCGCAGCGTCGAATGGCCAAAGCGATAGGCCACCTGCGCGAAGTCGAGCGAGATCGTTGCGTTCTCACCTGAGTTGTAGCCGACGAATTCATGGAGGTTCGGCGTGATCGTGCGCGCAAACTGATCGACGGCGGTGTGCTGATACTCCATCTCCACGGTCATCTTGGCCGCGTCGAAGAGCATGTCGACGTTCCAGGCGATGGAGCCGTCACCGTAAATGAAGTTGCCGTTCGCGTCCGTCGTTCCGGTGTCGATCTGCCATTCGTGGAGCAGGGCGTGGTCGTAGGTTTCGGACTGATCGAGCACGGCTTCGCGGATGTCGAGCGCGGTGACGGAGCGCTGGATATTCTCAACCTGGAAGTTGTGCTCCTCGTGGAAAACATGGTGCACGGCCGTCAGGCCGATGTTCTCGTTCACGCGTCCGTCGCCAGCGATGTAGTGGTCGCCGACCGAGGCCAGGAGAAGCTCGCCCACGGCCTCTCGGACAAGCGGGTCCACGGGCACGATGGTCGGGCCCATCGCCATGGTCGTCTTGACCGAGAAATCGGCGAAATTCACCCAGAAATAGAGCGCACTCGCGCCCGTAAGAGTCATGGCTGGCGTACCGGGTCCGGCAACGCCCGCCGGTACGTCGAGTACGATCGTCGTGCCGTCGTAGGAGAACGCGCAGCCGAGTGCCAGTGCGGCGTCGGACAGTGTCGAGATGTTTGCCAAGAATTCTGCGCCCGCGTCAGGATTGAGCGGATTTTCGAAGCGCAGATTGTCGAAGCGGGGATTCATATCAAGGAGCAGCGCGGCGCCCGAGTGGCCGGCGCCCGGCTGACCGTCCGCGATCACGTCGCCGGACACATCTCGATTGCGGAGGTCGAGCACGTCCTCCCACGTGAGATCGTCGCGACCGGTCGCGATCAAATGGGCGCGCAGCTCGTTCAACGTCGGCAACGTCGCCGTCGTGAGCTCACCGAATGCGTTCGTCCATTCAGCGCTCGTGTTTCCGTCGAGCATCTCCGCGCCGGGGCGGTACGTCCCGGACAGCGGATCGAAAGTCCATTCGCGCAGGACAGAGGTCAACTGCTGGTGCGAGCCGTAGGTCTGGCTCTGGTCGATATAGGGTGAGGTGTGATTGACCCATTGCGGGGTCCCGTCGGCCGTGAAGCCGCTGACGTTGGCGCGGCTGATCACGATCTGGGTCGCCGGGCGGCCGGAGGTCGGATCGATGACGCCGTACATCGGATCGTCGGGTGCCAAATGAATCGTGATCTTCGTGCCGTCGGCACCCTTGCCGACGAAGTCGAGGCCGTGGTCGAAGAACTGGCCAAAGAGCACGAACCAGCCGTTCACGGGCGCCACGCCCGGGTTGGTCGAGCCGATGAACCACTCGGTGCTGGTGTTCGTGAGCGGATCGGTGTCCGCAACGAAGCCGCCGGGACCGATGTCGCCGTTGATGGTCGGTTGCGGGTTCTGCTGACCGAAGGACTGAAGCATCCCGTAGTCGGCAACGGCCGTGTAGCCGTTCACGTCCTTGGCGAGGTGCGTCGTCCCCGGCACCGTTTCAAACGTCACGCCGGCTGTGGTGACCGTGCGGCTGATCATGCGCGGCGTGTAGTCGATGACGTTCTGGATCGTCTGCGCCTCATTCACGCCCGGCGTCGCGAGATTGTCGCCGATCTTGGTGAAGTCGGCCTGGGCCGGATCGGGGGACGTCGCGAACTTCAGAGCGTAGTAGGCATTGGGATCGCTCGCCGCGAGCGGCTTCACGTAGTTGTCGAAGACGACCGCCGTCCGCTGCATGAAGGGCTGGTCCGTCGTGCCCCACGCCGTATCGAAGAGGTTGTTGGCATAACCGTCGACGTTTCTGAGGCCGACGGACGACGTGTATGTCGGGAACGAGATGCCAAATTCTGTGATCGCCTCGGCCGGGGTCAGACCGACACCGTCCCATAGTTGCGTTCCGTTCTGATCGTAAATCGCGCCCGTGCCATTCCAATTGACGATCGGGGCCGCGTTGGCGTCGAAGAGGGGCCGGAAATCGATCTGCTTGTTGAAGAATGCGAGGTCGAGATAGGTGAAGGGAAACTTCTTCTTCTGGTACGCCATGACACACTCCTACACAGCCAGAAGGCCAATTACTTACTTTAGTATGTTTATGTGTGTCACTTTAGTCAATGTACATTCCGGCATAAGAATTTCTGACTATTGTTAGGGTTAATTTCGACTCGCGCTCATGCATCTGCACACGCATTTCTTCTGCGTCTGAGGACGATATTGTCGAGATCGGAGAACGGGATGTCAGTGTCCCGACCGCGCCATCAGCGCCGCGGCGGTGCGATTGCGCACGCCGAGTTTTCGAATGAGCGCGGAGACGTATTGCTTCACCGTTGTTTCGGCGAGGCCCGTCCGCGAGGCAATGTCGGCGTTCGACAGACCCTCACCGAGAAGGTCGAGGAGTTGGTGTTCGCGCATTGAAAGCGATGCGGCAATGGCAGGCATTTCACTGTTGGCATCGGTAGGTGCTGGCCCGTCTTCGAGGAGACGCACGGCCAGAGAAGGGCTCACATAGCGCTCGCCGCGGAGGATCCGCCGTACGCAATCGACGATTTCACCAATGTCGGAACCTTTTGTAATATAACCAGAAACACCAGCCTTTAGCGACCGCCTCACGGTCGCGATGTCGTCATGGATTGTCATCATCGCGACGTGGATCGCTGGGAATTTCTTTGTAATGGCGCGGGCGGCCTCGACACCGTCTCCGGGCAGCGAGACATCGATCAGCATCGCGTCCGGGCGAGCCGAACCGGCGATCGCAATCGCTTCCTCGGCCGTCGCGCCCTCTCCCACGACCTCGAAATCAGGATCATCGCCGACCGTCAGCCGAACACCGCGACGGATCATCGGGTGATCATCAACAATCGCCAGGCGGATCGGTTTCGAAGCCATGCGGCAGTCCCAGTCTATTTTCATGAACGGCGTTGACGAACGGAGTCGGGCTAATCCGATCGACATAGATTCACTGCTTCATTAGTATATGTATACCAAAGCCCCTATCTGGGGTATAATTACTTTCCTATGTTTGCTAGTCTTTTTCGCTGCGGTTGGTTTCGCTTGCAACGCCCGCATCGCGCGCTGCCCCTTCACACCCCGAAACAACGTTCTACCGCCCATGGACATCGCACAATCCAGATCGCTTGACCGACCGGGCCGCAGTCCGGCTCGTGGGGACACGCCAGGACCTGCCCAGATCGCAGCGACAGCGCCCCAGATCGTTGCCATGGTCGCCAAGGTCGGCTGCATCATATTCCTCGTCGAAGCGGCGATCATGCTGACCCTGTTCAGCACGGAATTCAGCGCGCACAGTCTGTTTGAATGTTTCCTCGATGCGACCCTTCTGACGATCATCGCGAGCCCGCTCATCTATGCCTGGGTCGCGCGCCCGTTCGCGGAGGATGCGGCCGCGGCCCGCCAGGAACTCACCGATCAGCTCACCCATACGCGCGCTCTTCTCGACCAGAACGTGGACTTGCGGAATTCTCTGCAGACATTCAGCGAAGCGAGCGCCGACATCCACGAGCGTACCCTGCAGCGAATCGGCGCCGATCTGCACGACGGACCGGCCCAGGCCCTGACATTCTCGCAATTGCAGCTCGACCGTCTGATCCGTGCGGCGGAAAAATCCGCTGATCCCACACGCGATCCTCAACAGCTCGCAACGTTCCGGGAATTGCGTCAGGTCGTGCATGATACCGCCAAGGAAATCCGCAGCATCTCGACCGGCCTATCGCTGCCCGAACTTCGCGACATGCCGCTCAAGGACGTCGTGGAACTCGCCGTTCATCGCCACAAGCTCGCGACCGGCGTTTCAGCACACATCGATTTCCGGGCACCCGATCGGGCGCCGGAGGCGCACAAGGCCTGCATCTACCGTGTCATTCAGGAAGCTCTGACGAATTCCTACAAGCACGGCAAGGCCAGCCGCGCTGACGTTCGGCTCTCTCAGGGCGCGGGCGTGTCACTCGAGATCGCGGACAACGGAACCGGTTTCGACACCGAGCACGGCGCGGGCAGTGGGCTCGGCCTTCTCGGAATGCGGGCGCGCGTCCATGCCCTGCGCGGTACCTTCGAGATCGTGAGCGCACCCTCCGGAGGCACGATCATACGGGTGCACTTCCCGGAGCTTTCGGCATCCGTCCCCGCGCGAGGCCCGCATGTCTGATGTCGTCACCTTCATCGTCGCCGACGATCACCCTATGGTCCGGCGCGGCGTCACGACGACGTTGCACGACGAAGACGATTTCCGCGTCGTTGCCGAGGCGGCATCGGCCCCGGAGGCCTTGGCGCTCGCCGTCCATCACCGGCCCCGCGTCGTCATCCTCGACGTCAACATGCCGGGCTCCGGCCTCGAGGCGGCGCGGGCGATCAAAGCCGGCCACCCCGAGATCCACGCGGTCATGTATTCGTTCCGGCAGGACGCGGAGGTCATCAGCGCGTCGATTGCGGCCGGGGCCAGCGGTTACGTGATCAAGGGCGCGCCGGGCACAGCCCTCATCGCGGCACTCCGCGACGTGCTCGCCGGAAAGCCGTTCGTCCGCATCGACCGGCTGGATTGAGGTGGCGGGCGCGGCGATGACCCGCGAGGCCGCATCCACGGCGGGGACTATCGGCCCCGCGGGCTTCGTACCGCCTATTCTTCGACGACTTTCTCAATCGGGAAATACTGGAACGTCTCGGTCGCGCCGGGGCGGCCGAGGATGTCCTCGACGATCGAGCGGCGCGCGATGACGGGGCCGGAGCCGTCGTCCGCCTTCCCATCTTCCGGGCCCTTGCGCACGTCCGGCTCGCCGGGCGTCGCGGGGCCTTCGGCGACCACCGTGTCGCGCGCGAAGGGGAGATCGGCGAGCGACAGTCCCAACGCCGTCATTTGGCCCTTGACCGTCTCGGGCAGGCAGTCGCGCGCGTGCGTGTTCGTCGCGAGCTTCCGGCGGTACATGGACAGGATCGCCCAATAGGACAGCAATTTGTCGGTGCGGGTGAAGCTCTTCGAGAGTTCGTCCTGGAGGCGGTCGCAGCGCTCGCCGACGTCGGCGCCCTGATAGCCGGCGGTGGAGCCGAGATCGGCCATGAAGGTCTTGACCATCTCGTTGGTCGATGTGGAGAGCAGAAGGTCGATCGGCTGATCGGCGATGCGCGTGGCCGCGAGAACGTCGCCATGGCTCGTCAGAGGCGACACTTTGCCTTCGATCAGGGTCGCGACGCGGGCGCGCGATGTGCCCGTCTCGACGCGGACCTGCACGCGGACCTTCTCGGGCCGCTGACCGTCCTCGCGCTCGATCTTGTATTCGCGGATGAAGAGGCCCGAGCCGGGATTCGGCTCGGTATTGAAGCGCGTGAAGGAGAGCGTCGCGATGCTCGAGACGTCGGACTGCTGATAAGACCCGATCATGCCTTCGATGGTCGAAGCTAACGGTTTCCAGGTCGCGTCGAGCGCGGTGTTGGCAAGTCCCAGAAGGCGCGTCTTGGCTACGATGTCGGCGAGCAGGTTGAAAGTCGAGAGATCGAGGCGCGCATCCTTGCTGTAATAGCTCCTGACGCGTACGCGAATGTCGTTCGTGTCGGGGCGCAGGAGACGGTCGGTGATGAGATCGCCATACCATTCCGTCGTCTCGTTCTCCTTGACGACGCGGTTGAAGATGAACCAGCCCGAGCTCCGCCGCTCGACCGAGACGAGCGCGCGCCGGGCGATGATCTCGTCGGCGGGCCCCAACACTTCGAGCGTCAGGAGATAGGTCCCCTGCTCCTTCATGAGCCCGCCGAGACCTTGCAGAAGGGCGTCGAACACCGAGCGGTTCGAGGGCTTGTTGTCAACGAAGAGTTCGAGTGTGAAGCGCAGCTTACCGTAGGCGTCGTTGGCTTCGGTCTGGACGGCGGGCTTGGCGCCGGGGTCGAACTTCAGGCCCTGAGCCGAGGCGGGGTCGGCCGACAGCATTGCCGCGGACAGAACGGTGGCGGCCAGTGACGCTGCGGATAGGGTGGCGACGGCGCCGCGAACGGCTGCGCGACAGATTGCAATCGCATGAGCACAACGCGGGCGGCACGACATGACGCAACTCCCCCAAAACGCTCCGTGATGTGAGGGCAGTCTAGGCGGTCGCGGGAGGCGGGTCCAGGTGTCTGACACCGGTGTCTGGCGCGGGTGTCAGATAGGGACGTCGGATGTGTGCGTCATGTCCGGGGCGTCTGGCACGCCTGGGATGGGCGGTGTCTGACACGTGTGTCAGACACTGCCGGTGCGGTCGCCGCAAACCGCACTCCAAATTGCTGTGCTGGGTCAGTCCTGGCAACAAATCGCGCGGTCCCGCGCTGGTGTCTGACACCGGTGTCAGACACCATTGCTTGGCATCATCATTCGGCACCGATTGCGACAGCCACGGATTGCCACAACGGTCTCGCGAGATCGAAACGTTGTGGTGTCTGACACCCTATCACCCCCCCGGTATTACGGCATTGGTGTCTGACACCTTGGTTTGGCATGTGGGACGGGAAGCCCGGTGCGGCCGCCCCGGTTTAGCTACTCGCGGGCAGACACAGGCTTGCACGCGCGCCTGAGACCCCGCATCCAATGCCGATGCCGGCAGACTTGGCGAGCGTTGTGTCTGACACCGGTGCCTGACACTCGCTTGGCTTTCACCCATATGACGCACGACCCGATGCGCCATGGCTTGGTGCCGCATCTCACACGTGTGTCCGGCACCGTGAGGCTGGCTCCAGGGCCTGGCACTGTGCGTCTGGCACTCGGATTTGGCACTCGGATCTGGCACTCGGATCTGGCGCTGGTCTCGGGCACAGGTCTCTGACATCGGTGTCGGACACCGGTGTCTGGCACCGTGCGTCTGGCCCACCTCCGGTCGATGAGGCTTTGCCATCCGCGACGCGCCGGTCGTACCAACGTCGTCCCGCGTCATCCCCCGCCGAGTGCGGCGGCGGAGGCGGCCGCGCCTTCTTCCCGCCTGCCGAATCAGATGAGCGTCAGGGAAACCAGCGGCATGGCGGTGACGTTCGCCATTGGACTTTCTGGACGAGGGACAGACGATGGCCGAGAAGGCAGGCGCGGCGCGGCGGACGGCTGGAGGGTCGACGGGCGGTTCCGGACGTGAGGCGACAGATCCGCCCGCGCGCGGGTCCGCCCCGCGGACCGGTGAGACCGTCGATCTCAGCGCGGCCAGGGCGCGGAAGGGTTCGCGTCCGAAGTCTGCCTCGGGCTTGGCGGTGACGTCACAGGTCCCGTCCCAGGCTGAGGCCGATCCCGCCCCCCCCGCCGCGTCGACCGGCTATACGAAGAAGACGATCGCGCTCGTCTATGATTTCGACGGCACGCTCTCGCCACGTCCCATGCAGGAATACTCGTTCCTGCCCCAGCTCGGTATCGACGCGAAGACCTTCTGGGACGAATGCACGCGCGTGGCGCGTGAGGCCGGGGCCGACCCGCTCATCACCTACATGCACCTCATGTACAAGAAGGCGCGAGAGAAGGGCCTCAAGGTCGACCGCGACGATCTCATCCGGCAGGGCGCATCGGTAGAACTCTATCCCGGCGTCCTCGACTGGTTCCAAGAGATCGAGCGCTATGTCGGCCTCCGCGCGGAGACGCCCGGCATCGCGATCCGGCACTATCTCGTCTCGTCGGGTCTCGCGGAAATCATCGAAGGCACACCGATCCGCGGCCACTTCCACAATGTGTTCGCGAGCGAATATTGGTTCGAGGCCTACGAGACGCCGTTTCCGAAACGCGTCATCACCGACACGGGCAAGACGCAATATCTCTTCCGTATCAACAAGGGCATCGAGGACCAGAGTCAGAGCATCAACGGGCATATGCCCGAGGATGAGCGTCCGATCCCGTTCCCGAACATGATCTACTTCGGTGACGGGGAAACGGACGTGCCGTCGATGGCGCTGATGAAGAAGTCGGGCGGGCACGCGATTGCGGTGCATACGCCGGGCGGCTCGGCGGAAAAGTGTGAGGACCTGTTCCGCGCCGGGCGCGTGGACTTCTATGCCGGCGCCGACTACCGGCGGGGCAGCGACCTCTTCCGCCGGACGTGTCTCATCCTCGACAAGATCCTCGCCGACATCCGCGTGCGCGAGGAGATGTGGAGTTTAGGGTGAGCGCACAGGCGTCGTCTCCAGCATCATGCCCGATCACCATCATGGTTTTAGACCAAGCGCATCAAGCTTGAAGGACTCCAGCACGGACAAGATTTCGCACGTTATTCGTTCTCAAGGCCCAATTCTCGAAGCGCCGAGACCGAAGCAGACTTCGGAATTTGAAACTGATCGCACTGGCACTCTCAGTTCGCCTTTGCAAATCATGCGATGAGCGAGCTTATGCCAGTGCGAATTGCGCATTTCGAGGGTCAGGGCTCCGGAATGTTTGGCCTCGAACACCGAGCCCATCGCGTCCGGTTCTTCGCGGGACCTCGCGGCCGTCAGGGGCACTCATCCGCATCAAGAATAGTTGCCCGCCGCCGGCATGGCGACGAACCTCGACACGTCCATGCCAGCGCCCAGGCGGCTCCGTTCTCCAAGTGCCAAACCGACGCGAACCATTCGTATCGTGTCCTCGGCCGCCCTGATCAAGAGCTTGCGCGCGTTGATAAGCGCATCTTCCAGAGTGCAGGGCCGCTTGACGATACTGGCGAATGCATCGATCCCGTGTTGAAAGTTGTCCGCACAGCCTTTTCCGACCGTACCCGCCAACGCGATGACGGGAATACCGCACGCCTTGGCTCTGCGACCGACTTCGGACGGAATTTTCCCAAACGGTGTCTGTCCGTCGAGCGACCCTTCGGCGGTCACGACCAAATCAGCCTTGGAGAGAAGATCTTCGAACTTTAGATACTTCATGACGATGTCGTAGCGAGGATGCAATTTACCGCCAAGAATTCCCAGTATCGCCGCTCCGAGACCACCCGAGGCGCCCGTGCCGGGTCCATATCCGACGTCGACGCCGAATTCCGACTTGACGCATGCTGCGAACTTTTCCAGGCCCGCCGCCATTTCTTCCACCTGCTCCGGAGTCGCTCCCTTTTGTGGGCCAAACACACGAGCCACGCCTCGATCTCCCAACAGCACATTGTGCCAGTTGACGGCCGCGTCGATCTGCACTGACTTCAGGCGCGGGTCCAGGTTCGAACAGTCGATCTTGACCATATGGGCCAATTGACCGCCGCCGGCACCAATCTCATGTCCGCTTTCGTCAGTCAGGCGCGCCCCGAGAGCCGCAACCATGCCGGCACCCGCATCATTGATGCCGCTGTCGCCGCAACCGATGAGGATCCGTTCGACATCACAGTCCAACGCTGCGGAGATGAGTTCGCCCACTCCACGGCTCGTTGTCTTCGTCGGGTCGCGGCGGTCTCGGGGGACCAGCGCCAAGCCTGCAGCCGCGGCCATTTCAATGACGGCCGTGCGCGGACCAGGCCCGCCAAGAATTCCAAAGAAGCTGTCGACCATCTCCCCAACCGGACCCGTGACGCGCAGTCGATGCATCACTCCGTTGGTCGCATCAACCAGCGCCTCCACGGTCCCCTCTCCCCCGTCCACCATCGGCGCCTTGAGGACCCTGGCACCGGGCAACCCACGCTTGATGCCCAGTGAGATCGCTTCCGTGACGTCTTTGACGCTCAAACTTTCCTTGAAGCCCGAAGGTGCGACGAGAACGGTGAAGCACATGATTTCCTCCCAGAGTTCTCGCAGTTGACAGTTCTGCGACATGCCCAGGGGAACGCCAGCTTATGACAGATATTCCGCGTGAACTTGAGGAAGCTCAAATGCAAGATATCGAGGGAAACATCGCCATTCTGTCGGCACGCGACGGGCGCGGCGACCGTTGTGCGAGATGGCCTCGACTGAACTCGCCAGCGCATCAGGAAGCGTCCGTCACATTGCGACACGCGATGGATCAATCAGGGTCGGCAAATGGCATTATTCGGAACCGATTGCGGCTTCGTATTGGCATGCCCGAATATTGCGCGGCGGTTTCTCGACGAAGGCCCAATTGTTCCTGGGGTCGTGCGCCCGGACCGCTTCTCTCGACCGAGTTTGCCGCTCGATCAATCGAATGCAGGCCACACGAACAAGGCGAACACCATGATCAAGACGAACATCATAGGCATCAGGCCGGCACTCAAGCGCATGAGATCACCCGAGGTGTAGGTCGGTATCGGCGCGTTGCTGAAGATCGCGACCGGCTTCGCGCTCGCTGACATGGTCTGACAGAGTCCGGTTCCGACCATCGTCACCATTACAAGCGTGGTGATATCGCCACCCAATTCAACGAGCGGAAGGACACAAGAAGGAATTAGAACGGCGGCCCGCGCCGTACGTGACGTGATGACAAGATGGGCTAATAGCGCGATGATGGCCATCGCGGCGATGACGAGGCCTTCGTGCCAATTGGCGAGCCCGGGAACAACTGACTTGAAGCTCGCCGCCAGCCACTCATCGACGTCGGCATCGGTCATTGCATCGGCCAGAGTAAAAGTTGCCGCGAGAAAGAGTATGAGTTCGATCTCGACTGCTTTGAAGGCGTCTTTCGGCTTCAGGAACGTCTGCGATAGCTTCAGCAGCACGAAGGCACTGGCGAGCGCCACCACGCCGAGACCGAGCCCGTGCCATGGCTGCAAGATCCAAAGGCATATGGTCGACAGCAGAACGACGAGAATGGCGCGATGTTGCCAAGATTTTGGAATGCTCGGCGGTCGCGCCAAGCGGAGCTGCCGTGTCCTCAGTGCAGGAGAGAGGAAGCCATTCAGAATTATCGATGTCGCCGCGAAACTACTGAGGAGAGCGATCGGCATTGCGAGCATCATCCAACCCAGATAGCCAACAGTCCGACCACCATCGTTCGCCATGACTTCTGCTGCAAGAACGTGTGCGCCGGCCCCGATCAGAGAGCCTGAGGCCGACAAGAGAATGACTGTAGGAAACAGCAACGCCAGCGCGCGCACGATCGGTCGTGATCGGATCTGATGGGCCAGAACGAGGAATACCGGAAGCAGCAATGCCGCCCTCGCAGAGGTTGAGGGAATGACGAGGGCAGTCGCCGAAATCGAGGCGGTCAAGCCGTAGAACAATCGCGGCACCGAGACGAAACTGCCCGTCATCGCAAGGACGAGCGGCTCGATGAGACCGCCCGAACGCAAGACCGCGGCAATTAGGAATGCGGCGATCAGAAGCCATATCAGCTCGTGGCCCAGTGACTGATAGAGATCGTCACTCTCGATGGTGCCGGAAACAGCGAGCGCGATCACAGCTGCAATGGCGACGGTACTGTCACCTAGCGATGTCATCGTCCAGCCGATGATCGCCAGAGCGAGGACGATGAGTACCTTGCGCCCTTCAACCGAAAGCTCCTGGGGCAACGCCCAGATAAGGATCGACAGAGACAGCGCGAGGGTCAAAGGAACGACGAAATTCGATGCCTGCGCGGCGTGCTGAGCCAGCATATTCAGCCAATCGTCCGCGCCAGATCCGTTGTGCGTGACATTCTTGCCGGACGACGCGACGGACGGCACGGCCGAAGCGTCCGAGGGCGCGCTCGAAACCGGAGGATGTGCAGAGGTGGTCATGGACGGGGGAACGCCTGTCTCGCTTTTCTATTCCTGAGGCGCAGGCACCGGCTTCACTGCCCGCTTCCCATCCCCCGAATTCCCGTGCCACGAGCCGTCCGTTTGGGTCCGGCAAATGTCACGCTTCGTTCCGCCAGCTTTCCTCCAAAACTTGTGCATACCATCCGTTGCGCTGCATCAGTGCGAGCCTGAGTGTCGTCTTTCCTATCCGAGTGACAGGACAACTTTGGAACTCAGCCGTCTTGGATCGCCCGCGACCAACGCCAAGGCAGGTTTAACTCGGCAAGAGTGGACCGCCATGAGCGCTACGCCTGGCGCGCGGATCACTGCGCACAGGCCGACGACCGGCGGGGCAGCGATCTCTTCCGCCGGACGTGTCTCTTCCTCGACGAGATCCTTGCCGACGCCCTCGTGTGCGAGGAAATGTGGGGCCTCGGATAGGGACGCCGGAGCGGCCATCCCCTCGGGTTTTCGCGCCGAGCCACGCGCGCATGACAGCGCACCAGGAAGACAGTTTTGCCTTCGCGCCGTAGCCGAGCATGCGATAATGTGCGTGCCCGCCCGCGTCCATATTCGGAACCAATTTGCGTGGAATTCGTTCACTCGCTGCCGGGCTGGGTCGTGACCGCATGCGCGTCGACACGCACGCACGCCGTGGTGCCGGGCCAAGTGCCTTTGGGGGACATCCAGCAATTGGTGAGATCACATGCGACTTCGCGAGCGATTGGAGCAGGAGTTCGCCATCCGCTTTGACGATCTTTCGACCGACATGAAGATCTGCGTCGAGCGGATCGAGCAGCATGAGCAGCCGGCACTGCCGGACGATCATGGCCGGCCGGACACCGCGGTCGGTACGGGGTTCGACTCCCGTCTCGAGTTGAGTGATGCGACCCGCCTCAACTCGCCGACCGATGCCTTTCCGATTTCGATCGGCCTCGCGCTCAGTTGCTCGCAGAGAGAGCGCGTTTTCCAACTGCGCCACGACAGTTTCGTCGAAGCGGGTTGGATCACACCGCAGGCTTCTCGCGCATTCTCCGACGCCTTCGACGATTTGCCAACCAGCGTTCTCGTCGAGGCGGTGGCGGATGGCCGCGCCGTCGCGACGCTCAGGATCGCCATGGCCACGCCACAGTCGATGGCTCCGTCGCTGCCGTGCGAGGTCGAATTCCCGCGCGAGATCGCCGATGTTCGCGCGCGCACCGGCGGGCGGCTCGCGGAATTCTCGCGCGTCGCGATTGCGCCGGACATCACCAACACGTCGTTCAAGACGACGCTCTACGGCGGCATGGTGCGCACCGCGTTCATCCTCGTCTGGGCCGCCGGCATCGACTACGCGTTCGCCGCGGTCCACGAGCGCGTTTCGGACTTTTACCGCCATATGATCGGGTTCGACCGGCTCGCCCGGTCGTCGTCGTTCGGCATCATCGCCGAGCCGACGGAATTGCTCGGATGCCCGGGCGCGCGGCTGTTCCAGCGAGCGGCGCAGCGGCGCAGCTTTTTTCATGTCGACGCGGATGAAATCGAGCACGCGCGCGTGTTGCTGCAGCGTCATTTTCCGGCGCTCGCGGTCGATGACGGCCCGCACGCGCGGAGGGCGCGGTCAGGGTGAGAGGGGACGGCGGGCGCGAGACAAAAGGGCTCCGCTCCGGGACCGGTCCATTCTTGATGTGCCGGTTCCTGATGTGCCGCTTGCATCCAAACAAGGGTTGGTCCCCGGATTGCGCGAAGCGCAAGTCCGGGGCCTTCACCGCTAGCCGATAAGGCTCCGTCAGTGTCTTCCCTCGACTGGTGAAGGTCCTGGATCGGCGCTCCGCGCCGTCCGGGACCCGCCATTATGTATTGCGCGCGAAATGGGATCGCGGGGGCTTCGACGGGACTGCCTTTGTCCCCAGCTCGTCGGCATGTCAGGCCTCGATCCCGCCCAACGAATCGCGGTTTATGCGGCATCGGTCAGCAATCCTGTGCGTGTCGCGACCGGACGGGCACGAAGCATGATCCCTTACGCCGCGATTTTTATGACATCAGTGTTTGCTCTGTTCGGCGCACCAATATGGGCAGTGCTGCCTGGAGCGATCTTGCTCTTCTCAACTTCGATTATTGAACAGCGTCGCATAAGTTCTCGATTGACTAGCATCGGTGCCGGCTATCTTCTCACAACGGTTGCCGGGCAGAGTGCGTTCAACGCACTATCTGCATGTGGAATGGCGTATGTCCTCGGCTATTTGATGCGTTCGGTGTTGTTCAGTTAGACGCGTTGTCGGCTAAGGCGCTGCGCTTTTCGCTAACTCTGTTAATCGCCAACGTTAGCCGATCGGCGGCCTCTGCGAAGTATTCGCTAGACCGTTCGAGCTTCGACAGTTCGCCATAAATCGCTGCAGCCTTCTTATAATTTTTCTCTGCCCTTGGTAGTTCAGTCATTTTCTCATAAACGCGTCCAGCAGCCTCGCACACGGATGCGTGCTCCAATTGTTGTCGACCGGATGCAGGAATTGCCCGTGATGCCTGCTCCAGAATTTTGGTCGCGTCTTGGAGGCGCGCTTTTATCCGAGTTTCTTCGAACTGGCGTTCCAAAACTTCCGCCAAACAGCGCAACGCCATCACATAGTATTCTAACTTCCATTCTGTATTGTCTTCGACCAACTCAACCAGTTCCTCATACTTTTCCCTTGCTGCCTGCGTATCATTTAGCTCGCGGTGCTGGTGAGCGACATATGCAATAATTTCAGGATTTTTCGGCTCCAAGTCGTCTGCAGCCAGAAAACAACCTAGTGCGTCTCGATGCAATTGGATGCGCTGCTCGTATTGAGCTTGCCCCGCTCTAGCTGCCGCAATTGCCCCTCGAAGGAGGTATGTCGTCACTTTTTGCGATGCATATGAGCGCTGCTGCTTCTCACAGAACTGTTCTTGTTCGATGATCTTTTCAAGCGCGACCTGCAATTCCGCATCTGCCGAGTGCAGCGGAAACCACCATCTTGAGAGACTCAACGCCTGCAGTGTCGATGCCAGTTGTTCGTGCGCGAAGAAGAATCTTGGCTCTGGTGAGACCTTGGCATTCAACCTACCGCTAGCTGCGAGAGTTGCCAGTTTAGGCCTCGCCGCCGCCAGTCTTTCGTCTTCACGTTCGAGCACATCGCGGAGGCGCGCCGGAAGCTGGCTTTCGCGATAGTACCACCATTTAGTGATCGCAAACGTGCCTGGTATAAGTGTGAAGATGACTGTTATTACCCAAAGGATCGGATCAATTTCTGTTCGGACGCTATTGATCCAAATGCGCGCATTACGCCAAATTCCTTCGAAGGTTGTCGGAACCTGCTCGTTTGCGCCAATATGCACCAACGCATCGGTTAAGCCGACGACCGGCGCCATCCACTCCATCACACCCCCCGCACGCAAACTGTCAGACCCAGGCAATATGCTCAGGTTAAGCCGTGCACGGTGGAATTGGCTAGGCGGATTTTAACGTTTTGTTAACCACGCCTTCTCGGACATTCCGAACGTGTCGGGGGCGGTGTCTGACACGGGCGTCTCGAACCCGGCGGGGGCGATTTCGACGGCACTTCTCTTTCCCCTTGCCCGTTTTCTCGACGCACTGAATAGTGCCACGCCAAGGCAACGGGGGCAGGCAATTCATTCAGATGTCTAACAAATTTCCGGCGAAGGTCCTTCTCGTCGACGACGATCCCATCCACCTCGAGATCGTCGCCGCGCACTGTCGCGCCCGGGGCGCGAGCACGGTCTGGACGGCCGCCAACGGCCGGGAGGCACAGGCGGTCGTCGCCGCTCAAGGCACCGCGATCGACCTCATCGTCACCGATCTCAACATGCCGGAGTTCGACGGCATCGAACTCATGTCGGGACTTGCCGAGAAAGGCGTCGGGACGGCCGTCGTCATCGTGACGGGGGCGGCTGCGCCGGTCGCGGCGGCTGCGCGGAAGATGGCGGCACTCTACGGGTTGAATTTCCGGGGGCTCTTGAAGAAGCCGTTCGCGCCCGCGGACCTCGACACGCTCCTCAAGAGCGCCTGATTCCTCGCGTGACCGTGCGCATGGACAACCGGCACCTGTCGGCGGGTGTCAGACACGCGGTCCCGACTCACCGTGTCTGACACGCGGTCCCGATGCTCGGTCGTTGGCACTCGCTTACTGACACTCGGTGTCTGACACTCGGGTCCGACGCTCGGCGCCTTATGCTGGCGCTGCACGTTCACACGCGCCCAACGTGCCCGCCGTCCGCGACGAGGCGTTCACGCCGCGGGCTTCTGGAACTGCGTGACGAGGCTCGCGTAGAGGTGCTGGATATCAAACACCGCGCCTTCGAGAAACACGAGACCCTTTTCGGGGTGCCACACGCCGCCGCCGTCCTCGTGGACCCAGATGTAGCCGCCCGCGGCATTCAACAGGCGGTAATTGATGTTCCAGTTGCGCTGCGCTTCGAGCCCCTTCACCACGGCCTCGTCGACGGCGGCGAGGTCGTCGGGATGGATCAGGGACGCGAACGAGCGCACCTTATTGCCGAGAATGTCGTCGGCAGAAATGCCCGAGCAGCGCTCGAACCCGGACGTCAGCGCCATCATCGTGAAATCGGTGTCCGCGTGGCAGCGGTAGAGAAATCCGTTCATGCGTGCGAGGACACTGTCGAGAAATGGCGCTTCGCCATCCAGAGTTTGGCTCATCGAAAGACTAACTCCCTGTCCGGGGCGAGGATCAGAAGGTCGGTCAAAAGCCCAATTCCGGGCCGCACGTCAATGGGCGCTCATGCGCGGGCCGCACAGCGAATGAAAAAAGTGCGCTCTGTTGCGAGCGGCCGTCTTGTGCCAGATGCGTCAATTGACGGCGCCAGTGCGACGGCAAAGGGTCGCGACGCTCGATGGGGTTGCCAGTGCTGATCTGCGGCAACGCTACGGCGAACAAAGGTCCGTGCAATAGCTCGGACCGTTTCCACGGTCGCGGCAATTGGCGTAGCAAGTATCGTAGCTATTGTAGACGATGTACGCGCCAACCCATGGGGCCCAGTAATACCAGCGCGCACCGTCATGCCAGCGGCGGCCACGGTAAACTTTGTAATGGTGCTTCGGCCACTTGTGGACGTGTTTATGAAGCTTGCCGTGCTTGAGACCTCGGAAGCGGGGGCCCTTCCGCACCTCGATCACGTCCGATGACGACGATTGCGCGCTTGCCGTCACTGGCAGTTGCTGCGAGAGCGGCGCGGCGGCGGCCACCATTGCCCCTCCGACGAGAAGGCCCGCGATAACCGCGGTCGCGACAGCCGTCACTCGAGATCGTGCGTTCATGATCCAACCTCCCACGCTCTGCTAAATCGCGCATTGCGGCACTCGAACCTCTTATATCTAGCACGTTCCTCCTCCCGCCTGTTGCGCTGCCTCAAGTTTGCGGTCGAGGGTTCGGCGTTTGGAGATGGCGGCGGGCGGCGGGCGGCGGATCGGGGCCCGATTTGCGGCGAGACTGGGGCGGAATACTCCGTTGGCGGGCCTTAGCGCGCCGATCTCGAACGCTCGGGCGCGAACTCTGCCGCGGTCTCATCGCAATCGGCGGTTACGAAGCCTTAAGGGGCATCGTCTTAACGTTTCGCCAACCATTGGACACTGCGGCAGGCCTTATTCGGAAAGGCCCGGCGGACCGCGGCGCCCTTCGGAGGAACCGGCACTTGGGGACGAGCGGCAAGAACGCTCTCAGTCTTGGCGTGGGCGCTGCGCGGCTAAGGCTCGGCGCTGCCACCCTTGCCGTGCTCGCTGTCTTCGGGTCGGCGGAGGCGACCGGCGATCAGCGCGTGATCTCGCTGTACCACATCCATACGAAGGAGCGGCTCGAGGTTCTTTACAAGAAGAACGGGAAGTACATTCCCGAGGCCCTCGACAAGATCAATTGGATCCTGCGCGACTGGCGCAAGAACGAAAAGACCGAGATGGACCCCAAGACGATCGATATCGCTTGGGAGATGCACGCCGAACTCGGATCGCGCGAGCCCATCCACATCATCAGCGGATACCGCTCCCGCTCGACCAACAACATGCTGAGACGCACGGTCGGCGGGCAGGCGAGCCAGAGCCAGCACATCACCGGCAAGGCGATGGACATTGCGTTTCCCGACGTGCCGATCCGGCGGCTGCGCTATTCCGCAATGATCCGCGAACGCGGCGGCGTGGGCTACTATCCGACATCCGCAATTCCGTTCGTTCATGTTGACAGCGCGCGCGTACGCCACTGGCCGCGCATGACGCACGACGAACTGGCGCTCTTGTTTCCCGACGGCAGCCGGCACCGGTCCTCGGACGGGCGTAGCGTCGAGCCCGGAGACGCCCAGCGCGCCCGGCGGCGGCATCCCGATCTCGCGCAGGAAGTGGCGCTCTTCAACGACATCCGGTCGGGTGCGAAGGCGCCGACCCTGCTGGCCTCGGCGGACGCTTCGATCGTACCTGCGGCCGATAATGAGGATCGCGCAGCCACGAGCGACGAAGCGCTGCCGTGGGCCGGTGGGGCACAGCCGGTCAAGGCACCGGAGCCGAAACTCGCCATGCGTCCGCCGAAGCTTGCGCTTGCGTCGGCGCCTCTGCCCGTCGAGAAGCCGGTTGCCGAGCCCCGTTCCGACGACGGCACGGCGGCCGCCGGCGCCGCACCAGCCGCGCCGGCGCCGGCTAAATCAGAAACGGCGAAATCAGAACCGGGCGCGCCAACCCGGCAGCTCGCCGCGCTCGATCTCTCGCCGGCACTCATCTGGAAGGCGAGCCCGCGAGCGCCAGAGCCCCGCGCGCCAGAACCGAGGCTCGTCAAGGAGCCGAAACTCGTCGAGCGATCCTCGACATTCAAGCCGGGCATCTCGGCCATCGACCGGCAGGGTCTCGACAAGCTCGTGACGCTCGCGGCCTACACGCCGCTCGAGCCCGCGCCAAAACTTCTGAGCGAACCGAAACTCGCCGAACGACCAGCCGCGGGCGTCGACGAGACGCCAGCTCGCGAGTCCGTCACGCGCGGCGACAGCGAGCCGCCTTCTCCGCCCGCGGAGGCGGTCGCGGAACTCGACGCCAGCGAAGGTGGCGGAGACATCGGGCGTTTCAGCCGGCCGGCCGCATGGATCACGGCGCCCGAGTTCGACGAGGACCACCCGGACGAACTTGCCTATCAGCCGTTCCCGATCGGGCCTCTGCTGACGGCGACGGCGTCACCCGACGATCCGGCGCTGGCGCGCATGGTGGCGCCCGATCCGCAGCGCACGCTGGATATGATCGACGATGAAGGGCGCGTGCTGCCCATGCGGCTCAGGCCCGGTCTCAAAACGGCGAAACTGCTCTGGGCTCAGGAGTTCCAGGGTGGCGCCGTCGACCTCGCGACGCTCGAACAACTAGCGTCGGAGCCGCCCCGAGCCGGCGGTACGGTCGCGGAACGCGCGGTCAGGACGTCTCAGCGCTGACGCCCGACGGCTTGCGCGACCGGGCCGCAAGCAGCGCCATCGCGGATGCCAGCGGCCCTGATTCCCAGGCTTGTTTCACGAGACGGCCGAACTCCGCGAAGTCGCCCTTTCTCGGCGAGGTCGCGCGCCAGATGAGGCCTATCCGGCGCATCGGCTCGGGCTCGGCGAAGCGGATGACGGTGAGTTCCCGCCCGCGCTCCTCCATGGCGAGCGACATCTCGGGCAACAGCGTGATGCCGTATCCGGCGGCGACCATCTCGACGATGGTTGCAAGGCTCGACGCGCCGAAGGTGTTCAACGTGTCGACCTGCTTCAAGTTGCAGTACGTCAGCGCTTGATCACGGAGGCAATGGCCTTCCTCGAGCAACAGCAGGCGCTCGTTCTCGATCATGTCTTTGGTGGCACGGAGACGTCCCGCGACCTTCTTCTGGCGCGGAAGGGCAAGCAGGAAGCGGTCCTCGAACAGCTCATGCTCCTCGAGATCCGAGTGCTTGATCGGGAGCGCCAGCAATACGAGATCGATCTTGCCGTCGAGCAGTTCCTCGATCAAGTGCGCGGTCTGAGTTTCGCGCACGTGAAGCTCGAGATCGGGATAGGACTGGCGCAGCACGGG
This sequence comes from Hyphomicrobium sp., assembly GCA_033765145.1. Taxonomy (GTDB): domain Bacteria; phylum Pseudomonadota; class Alphaproteobacteria; order Rhizobiales; family Hyphomicrobiaceae; genus JAGVSR01. The sequence continues at coordinate 44,065 of JANRIH010000011.1, forward strand.
CAAGAGCGGCGGAAGCATGTAGGGGGCGACGGAGGGAATGACGCCCAACCTCAGCGCGCCGGTCAGCGTGCGGCTCGAATGGTGTGCGAAGGCGACGAGGTCGCGGCAATCACCAAGGATGCGGGACGCGCGACGCGAAATCTCTTCGCCCTTGGGCGTCAGCTGGATGCCGGTTCGCGTCCGCTCGACGAGTGTGAGGCCGAGGGAATGTTCCAGCTCGCTGATCTGCATGGAGAGGGCCGGCTGCGTTACGGCACACGCTTCTGCCGCGCGGCCGAAGTGCCGCTCGCGCGACAGCGCATCGAAATAGCGCAATTGTTTGAGCGTGACGTTCAAGATCAGCTACGCTTATCCGTTTCCGTAGAAGAAACGATTAGTTCTTATTCAAGCGCGCGTCTATTCTCATTGTCGTGATGGGTGGTGTCGGGCGCTTCTGGTTGCGCTTCTGACCGCTCCATCGTCAGGTTTCCGAGTGGTGGACTTCGGTTCATCTCGCGGTTGAGCCCCGGCCGAGCGCCGAACCGGCCGGGGCTTTCTCTTTTCCGCGGATTACTCCGCGGCTTCCCGGTGGACCATCCCGTTGTCGAGCATGCCGAGCGCGTGCAGGTAGACTTCGAGGATGCTTTCCTCCTCCTGCCGCTCCTGCTGGCTCTTTTTCCGCATCCTCACGACCTGACGAAGAACCTTGACGTCGAAGCCGACACCCTTCGCTTCCAGGTATTTGTCGCGGATGTCGGCGGCGAGCGCCTTCTTCTCTTCTTCAAGTCGCTCGATCTGCTCGACGAACTGGCGCAACTGATTCTGCGCGGCGGCCTGCAGCGTGCTCATCGCCTACCTCATGTCTCTCAATTTCCGGAACACCAAACTCGGGCCGCGGCTCCGGCCACGGGCGATCCCGACGGCCGGTTCCGACAACGCGCCCGGCGCAGAAACGCGCGCCCGCTCGTAATGGGAACGCTAGTGGGGGGACAGGCGACCAGCAAGTTGCGATCCTGCCCATCCAGAGGTATTTGCACCATATTCACCGAGTATCTGAGAGCGCTCGGGTTGTACCGATCTCTCACCTGATCCATGGCTCGGAGATCGTAAAGCGGGGCGGCGAGACCTTGAAAGCGATGCTCGATACGATCGTCCGCGGAACGGCCGCGCTCCTCGCAGCGGTGGTTATCCTCGCTTGCATCGCTGTGGCGATCGCGCGGCCTGCCGCGGCACAGGACGAGGCAAGCGGATCGAGCTATCTCACGCCGTTTCCGAAGGGCGAGGTCTATCGCGTCGTCGTCATCGGCGACGATCTCGCTGAGGGTCTGCTTTATGGTCTCGTCGAAGGGATCGGCGGTGACGCCCGGCTTCAGATTCGCCCGCGCCCATTCTCCATCAACGGGATCATGCGGGCTGACCTCGACGAGAAGCTCGTCGCGCTCGAAGAAGACCTCAAGGTCGACACGCCCGACATCGTCATCGCCATGATGGGTGCCTGGGATCGCGTCACGCTGCGCGATCAGAAAGGCAAGCGCCTGCCGATCGGATCGCCCGAATGGCAAAAGGCCTACAGCCAGCGCGCGGACCGGCTCATGAAGATGCTGAAGCGCCGGAACGTCGCCGTCTACTGGGCGGGACTACCCAACGTGCGCCGCTACGAGGCGAACGAAGACGCGCAGATGATGAACGAAATCCTGCGCGAGCGCGTCTATCTCAACGGCTTCAAGTTCGTTGACACCTTCGCGAGCTTTCTCGACGAGAACGGCGGCTTCAACGCGTGGGGACCGGATCTCACGGGCAAGATCGTGCGACTTCGCGATGGCGAGGGCGTGTACTTCACGACGGCCGGAAACCAGAAGCTCGCACACTTCGTGGGCCGCGAAATACGCCGCGATCTCACTCAGGCGAAGGCGGCGCGCGTCGTGCCGCTGGCGGGAAGCGAAGCGGAGCAATCGAAGATCAATCCGGGCAAGGCAGTCATCAAGGACGAAGCGAAGGCCGGCGCCGCCGAGGTTGCGACCGCGGCTCAGAACGTACCGGCCGAAGCGCCGGGTGCTCTGCATGTCGAGCAGAAAGCCGACAACGGCAAAATCAATCTCAAGACCATTGACCGTGCGGGGCGGCAGGAAACGGTGACGATCGAAATCGTCCGGCCGGCTATCCCTGCATCGGTCGTCGCCCTCGTGACGCGCAAGGAAAGTGCCGACACACCTTCGCGCATGGGCGAAGTTCTGGTCGACCGCCTGTCGGGCGGGCTCAGCACGATGAGCACCGTGACGCCACCCGCGGCCGGGGCCGGCGTGCGCGGTGGACGGCTCCTGCCGAGCCAGTCCCCCTATTACCGCGTGCTGGTCAAAGGCGAGCGCCTGACGCCGCGGCCCGGACGCGCGGACGATTTCTCGTGGCCCAAGACCGCGCCGCCGTCGCAAGGAGCTTCAGGCAGCGGAGAGGCGCGACCGTCGCCGCTCGAGACGGGGACGACCGCGGATACGCCCTGACATTGTTTTTGTCACACCTCCGCACTGCCGCGCGCCGGACGGCGCCGGCCACGCTCGGCCTTGGCGCTGCCCTTGATCTTCTCGGCCATCTCATCGAGACGTCGCGTGGCCGCGTCGAAGGCGTCCCTGACAGCGACGTGCAGGTCTTCCTGCGCGGAACCGACCGACGCTTCGTGCGTCAGGATCAGCGGCGCGTGGTCGGGAATGCCGATATCGATCTTGATCTCGTAAGTCTTGCCCTTGTGGGCGTGCTTGTTCGGAGCTGCGACCACGACGCGGCAGTGCGTCATGCGATCGAAGATCCGTTCGAGCTTGGCGGCCTTCTCCGTGATCTTCCTTTCCACGACGGCGCTGCGGTCCAGCCCCTTGAAGGTGATCTCGAGCGGAGTGTCCATGTGAACGGCCTTTCCTTCTGTGATCGTGACGGTGTCACACACCTGATATTAGAGCGCAGGGCGGCGGCGGCAAGGCTTGCGGGAGCTTTGCTCGCAGGCGTTCTGGCGTCTGACGGGCTGAAGCGGGGCTTCCGTCATCTACACTTGACTGATAGCGTTATCGAGTTGTTGGGGCACGGAAAGCTCGGGGGGCTTGGTGACCGGCCGGATCTTCATCAACTATCGCCGGGGAGACGAATCCGGCTCCACGGGGCGGCTCTTCGATCGTCTCGAGCAGGCGTTCACGGCCGACCGGCTGTTCATGGATGTCGACCATATCGGTCCCGGTCTAGATTTCGTGCGCGTGCTCGAAGACGAAGTCAGCAAGTGTGACGTCCTCTTGGCCGTCATCGGAAAGAACTGGCTCGACGCGCGCGACGACAACGGCGCCCGCCGGCTCGAAAGTCCCAACGACTTCGTCCGGATCGAGATCGAAAGCGCGTTGAAGCTCGGCAAACGGATCATTCCGGTCCTGATCAACGACGCCCAGATGCCACGCGCCGACGATCTGCCGAAGGACATGAAACTTCTGTCGCGGCGCAACGCCGTGCGCCTGACGCACGAACGGTTCAAGTCCGAGGTGCAGGGTCTCGTGAAGATCCTCGAAATGGCGCTCGCCGAGATCGAGGAGGCGCGGGCGCTGGCGTCCGAAGAAGAACGCAAGGCCGCTGAGCAGGCGATCCGACGTCGGCAAGAGGAAGAGGCGGCGCGCGCGGCAGAGGCGGAGAGCCAGGCCCGTGAGCGGGCGCGTGAACAGGCGGCGCAGGGGTTGAGCCCGGTCGAAATCCTCAAAGCCGAGGAACTCGCGAACTGGGACTTCATCAAGAGCGCCAACGATGCGACGGAGCTGCGCAATCATCTGGCGCGTTTTCCCGGCAGCGTCACGGAGCGTTATGCGCGCGCCGCACTGGAGGAGATCGTGTGGAAGGGTCTCGGGCAGGCGGCCGACCTCTCGCAGCTGGAAGCGTTCGTGTCGGAGTTCCCGACGGGCAGGTTTACTGCCGACGCGCGGCTCAGGATCGACGAGAGGAGACGGGACTACGAAGCGAAGCAGCGCGACGCGGCCCTCAGCATCAGGGAGACCAACGCCTGGGCGCGGGCAAGTGCGGCCGACAACCTCGCGGCCTATCAGGAATTCATCGCCGAATGGCCTTCGAGCGCGCGAAAGAAGGTCGCGCAGCGGCGCCTCTCCGAGCTGCAGAGCGGCGAACGTCCACCGCCGCCGGAGCTTTGGCTCATCGGACTTGTCTCGGCGCTCTTTACCGTCGCGATCAGCCTGGCAATCTACGTCGTTCGCAATATCTCGACCATTGATATTCCGCTCTCCGGTGGGGCGTTCGAACGCGATCTCATGCTCGCGGTCTCGTCGATCGTGATCCTCGTCGGTGCGTGGGCGATCGCGAAGCGCAATCTTTCCACCTCAAGCGTCGAAAATCGCCCGCCGCCGGCACTCTATGCGCTCGGAATTGTCGCATTCGCGGCCGTGGTGTGGGCCATGGCGGGGTACTCACTTTCGTTCACCTCGTCCAATTTCGCGCACCCATCCGTCATCGGTGGTCTCTCGAAACTTTTTCTGACCGGCGTCACCGCCGACAGCCAGTTCGCGACCTACAGCAACGGCGTCTATGTTTCGGAGTGGTTCGCCATCTTCTACTGGGTCGCGGTCGCGTGCTTCGGGGCGGCGCTGCTCTCCTGTCTCGCCCCAGACATGGGTCCGGTGCGCTTCCTGATCTTCATCGCACTCTGGTTGCCCCTCGTTCTCGCACCCTCGATCCACATGGCGCTTTTCTGGGGTGGGCCCGATGCCTACGGCAACGCGGCCAAGGCCGTCGCGGAGGCGACAGGGGAGCAGAAAGCCACGGCGCAGACTGCCATGGATGCCGTGTTGAACGACGTCGGTATCCTCTGGAGTCGTGGACTTGTCGATCTCGCGGGCGGGCTCTACCTCGCGCTTGCGACCGGCGTCAGCGGTATCGTCGCGTCTTCGGTGCTCGGTGGATCGGATCGCCGGGCGAGCGCACCGATGCTGCGGCCGGACGACCGCGCATCGTGGATGATGGCGGTTGTCCTAGGGCTCTCGCTCTGCGCGCTGGTCGCCGGCGCCAATCTCGAAGTCACTGGGTTCAACGTCATTTGCATCATCGCCATCATTTTGGCGTCGGGCGCCGGACTCGCGGCTTGGCTGCATCTCGAGCGGCTCATGAGCGGAACTTGGCGGGGGGAGAGTGTCATCTCGGGGCTCTTGGCCGCCGGTGCCGCTGCGCTCTCCGTGTGCGGCTTCGGGTCCGTTCTCGCGACCTCGATCATCGCGGTCGCGGCGTCGCTGCTGGCTTGCCTCGTCGCGCTCAGCGCGCGGCGCGCCTCGCGCGCCTTTCCAACGATCGAGCCGTTCGTCGTCCTCGCGATCGGCGGCGCCGTCGGGGGACTTGCCACCGGAATTGCGGCCAACCCCGACTTCGGTGGCTTCGGAATCCTCGACTACATCTCCAACCCCGGCCAGGCCACAGCGGGCACCTATGATCTCGTATTTCAGACGACGGCGCAGGGACAATCGGCGCTCGTGATCGCCGTTTGGTCCGGCTTCGTGACGGCGATCATCGCGGGCGTCATGCGCCTCACGCAGCATCGGTAGGGTTTCGCTGTCGCGCCATCAGAGCACCGCCACCTGATACCTCGCCGTCAAACGGTGTGTTGCGCGCGGGGCGAGCGAGACGACGTCGTCGGCCGCGTTCGCGGTCTCGACGCAGACCATGGTGCGGTAGCCATCGGGGCCCATGTCGCCAAGGCGTTCGGATTTCGCGATCCAAGGGTTCCAGACAACGGCGCTCCCACTCCCCTGGCTGGAGATCAGGATCGAACGGCCAAGTCCGGGATCGCGGATCGCGATCGAGGATGTCTCACCCAAATAGATCCGGTCGACTTCGCCCGCGAACGTGACGGCGCCCTGCTGGATGCGACGCTGCCATTCGCCGATCGCATCAATATACGGCGAACCGTCCAACCCATCGACGGCGACGTCGGCAATGTCCGAGATGCGGAAATAGGTGTGGAGCGCTTGGGTCAACGGGAGCGGCTCAGCGCCGGTATTCAGCGTTTCGAGCGCAAGTGACAGCCCTTCGTCGTCGAGGCGGGTCGTCAAGTGGACATCCGCCTCGTAGGGCCAAAGTTCCCTGTGGTTGCCCGCGGTCGTGAAGGCGAACGTGGCTTCGGTGCCGGCGTCGCCGCTCGATGTCGACACGATTTGCCACGGCAATCCGCGCACGAAGCCATGCGCCGGCTTCGACGCATCGGCCGGATGTGCGCCGAACCATGGCCAGCAGACGGGCGTTCCGCCGCGCAGGCTCTTGCCCGGCTGAGTTCGCGCCGCGGCCGACACCCAGATGACTTCGCTATCGCCTTCTGGGACCCAGCTCAGAAGCTGCGCGCCGTTGATTGCGATGCGCGCGATACCGCCGCCCGGGGCAACGAGTTCGACAGCAGGGCCGAGTGGGGTGTCGAGCTGCGAGACACCGTGTGGCAGACCAGACATGGGCACGGCACTCGCTTCCGGATCCGCCGCCGCCATCGTCGCACTCTTCATCGATCGGACGCGCCGCGCACGTCACCCCTCACCGCGGCAGCGTCGTCGTACCCATAAGCGCCTTGTCGATGGCATGCGCGGCCTGACGGCCTTCGCGGATCGCCCAGACCACGAGGCTTTGCCCGCGGCGCACGTCGCCGGCGGCGAAGAACTTCGGGTTGCCGGGAACCCGATAGTCGCGCTCGTTCGCATCGAGACCCTTGAAGCGGCCGCGCGGCACGACAGGCAAGCCCAATTCCTGAATTGCGCCGTTCTCGGTCGGCCCGCCAAAACCCATGGCGAGTAGCACGAGGTCGGCGTCGAAGGCGCCTTCGCTGCCTGGAACCGGCTGGAGCTTGTCGTCGACGCGCGTGTAGTGGAGCTTGGTGATCTTGCCGTCGGTACCTTCGAAGCCCGTGGTCGAGATCGAGTACTCGGTCTTGGCGCCCTCGGCCTGGGAGGTCGAGACGCGCAGTTTCAACGGCCAGTTCGGCCAGTTGAGCGCCTTCACTTCCTTCTCGGGCGGACGGGGCATGATCTCGAGCTGCGTGACACTCTTGGCGCCCTGACGGAACGACGTCCCGATGCAGTCCGAACCCGTGTCGCCGCCGCCGATGACGATGACGTGCTTGTCCTTCGCGGAAATCTCCTTGGCACGCGGCCACGTTTCACCGGCTATGCGCGCGTTCTGCTGGGGCAGGAACTCCATTGCATAGTGGATGCCGTCGAGATCGCGGCCAGGGGACTTTGCGAAGAAGTCGAACGGATGCTCGGAGCCCATGGCGAACAGCACCGCATCGTGCTTCGCCTCGAGGTCCTTCGCGGTGATGTCGCGACCGACTTCGGTATTGCAGTGGAACGTGACGCCTTCCGCTTCCATCTGCTTCACGCGGCGCGCGATGATGCCCTTCTCCATCTTGAAGTCGGGAATTCCGTAGACGAGGAGACCGCCAGGGCGGGCGTTCTTCTCATAGACATGCACGTCGTGCCCCGCGCGCGCGAGCTGCTGCGCGGCTGCAAGGCCCGCAGGACCCGATCCGATGACGGCGATGGACTTGCCGGTCTTCTTCTCGGGCGGCTCCGGCGCGATCCATCCTTCCTGCCAGGCCCGATCGGCGATCGCGCCTTCGATGGATTTGATGGTGACGGGATGGTCGTCGATGTTGAGTGTGCAGGAGGCTTCGCAGGGCGCGGGGCACACGCGGCCGGTGACCTCGGGGAAGTTGTTGGTCGAATGAAGGTTCTGAGCGGCCACCTTCCAGTCCCCGCGATAGACGAGATCGTTCCAGTCGGGGATCTGGTTGTTGACCGGGCAGCCCGAATGGCAGAACGGTATGCCGCAATCCATGCAGCGGGATGCCTGCGTCTTCAGTTCCGTTTCGGCCGGGGGCACGACGAACTCGTGCCAGTGCTTCACGCGGCTCTCGACCGGCTCGTACTTGCGCTCGGCGCGTTCGAATTCGAGAAATCCTGTCGGCTTGCCCATCTCGGAATCTTTCTGGATCGTGATTATTCGGCGGCAACGGATGTTGAGGCGGCGCCATCGCGCTGCTTCGCGAGTTCGGCGAGGGCGCGGCGATATTCGGTCGGCATGACCTTCCGGAACTTCGGCACGTAAGCGGCGTAGTTCTTGAGAATGTCTTGCGCCTTCTTCGAGTTCGTGTAATGGGCGTGGCGGACAAGAAGCGCATGCAGGCGCTCGATGTCCTGGAAGCGCATGTCGGCCATGACGGTCCGCAGTTCGACCACGACGTCGCCGCCCTGCTTCGCCAAGGCTTCGAGTGAGCCGGAGTCGGCCGTAATCTCCTCGATTTCGACCATCTCCTTGTTGATGCGGCCCTCGAAGTCTCCCGCCTCATCGAGCACGTAGGCCACGCCGCCGGACATGCCCGCCGCGAAGTTGCGACCTGTCGGTCCGATGACGACGACGCAGCCGCCGGTCATGTACTCGCAGCCATGATCGCCCGTGCCCTCGACGACGGCCGAAGCGCCCGAGTTTCTGACGCCGAAGCGCTCGCCCGCGATGCCGCGGAAGTAGCATTCACCTTCGACGGCGCCGTAAAGCACCGTATTGCCGACGATCATGCTCTCTTCCGGAACGATGCCGGAGAGCGCGTTCGGGCGGACGATGATCTTCCCACCGGAGAGGCCCTTGCCGACGTAGTCGTTGCCTTCGCCGACGAGATCGAGCGTCAGGCCGCGCGCGCCCCAGGCGCCGAACGCCTGACCGGCCGTGCCCTTCATCGTCAGCCAGATCGTATCTTCCGGCAATCCGGCGTGGCCGAACCGCTTCGCGATCTCACCCGAAAGCATGGCGCCCGTCGAGCGATCGACGTTCTTGATGTCGAACTCGACCTTGACGGACTTGCGGTCCTCGAGGGCCGGCTTCGCGGCCGCGATCAGCTGGTTGTCCAGCACCTTCTCGAGCCCGTGGTTCTGGCGCTCGCAGCGATAGATCTCCACGCCCTTCGGCACGTCCGGCTTGAAGAACAAGTTCGTGAAATCCAGGCCGCGCGCCTTCCAGTGTTCGATGGCGCGCTCCTTGTCGAGCATTTCGGTCTGACCGATCATCTCATCGAACTTGCGGTAGCCCATCGCCGCCATCAGCTCGCGCACTTCCTCGGCGACGAAGAAGAAGAAGTTGATCACGTGCTCGGGCTTGCCGGTGAAACGCGCGCGCAACACCGGGTCCTGCGTTGCGACGCCGACGGGGCAGGTGTTGAGGTGGCACTTCCGCATCATGATGCAGCCGGCGGCAATCAACGGCGCGGTCGCGAAGCCGAATTCGTCCGCGCCCAACAGCGCGCCGACGATGACGTCACGGCCGGTTCTCAAGCCGCCGTCGACCTGGACGACGATGCGGCTTCTGAGACGATTGATAACGAGCGTCTGCTGGGTTTCCGCAAGACCGATTTCCCACGGCGAGCCTGCGTGCTTGATCGAGGTCAGCGGAGAGGCCCCCGTGCCTCCCTCGAAACCGGCGATCGTCACGTGATCGGCGCGTGCCTTCGCGACACCGGCCGCAACGGTGCCGACGCCAACCTCGGAGACGAGCTTCACTGAAACGTCGCCCGCGGGGTTGACGTTCTTCAGGTCGAAGATCAGCTGCGCCAGATCCTCGATCGAATAGATGTCGTGGTGGGGCGGTGGTGAAATCAAGCCGACGCCCGGCGTCGAGTGGCGCACCTTGGCGATCGTCGCGTCGACCTTATGGCCGGGAAGCTGGCCGCCTTCGCCGGGCTTCGCACCCTGCGCCATCTTGATCTGCATCATGTCCGAATTGACGAGATATTCGGTCGTGACGCCGAAGCGGCCCGAGGCGACCTGCTTGATCGCGGAACGCATGCTGTCGCCATTCGGTAGCGGCTTGAAGCGATCCGCCTCCTCGCCGCCCTCGCCCGTATTCGACTTGCCGCCGATACGGTTCATGGCGATGGCGAGCGTCGTGTGCGCCTCGCGGCTGATTGATCCAAAGCTCATGGCACCGGTGGCGAAGCGCTTCACGATCTCGGCCGCGGGCTCGACGTCCTCGATCGGCACGGGCTTGCGGCCGGCTTCCTCGGCGGAGCGGACGCGGAAGAGACCACGCAGGGTGTAGAGCTGCTCGGACTGGTCGTTGATGCTCTTGGCGTAGTCGCGATATTTCTGCGGGATGCGGCCGGCCATCGCGTCCGTCGTCGCGGTCCCGCGGACGGCGTGCTGGAGATCGCCGACGGTGCCCGGCCGCCAGACGTGCGCCTCGCCGCGAACGCGGTAGGCGTAATCGCCGCCGACATCGAGCGCGTTGTCGAGCACGGGCACATCACCGAACGCGAGCATGTGACGGTCGATCGTCTCACGGGCGATCTCGCGCAGACCAATACCTTCGATCTGCGTATGTGTGCCGGTGAAATAGCGCTCGACGAACGACGAGCGCAGTCCGACGGCGTCGAAAATCTGCGCTCCGCAATAGGACTGATAGGTCGAGATGCCCATTTTGGCCATGACCTTCAGCATCGCCTTGCCGACGGCCTTGATGTACTTCTTCTTGACGTCCTCGGCGCTCAGACCCGCGCCGAGCTCTGGCAGCATCGTTTCGAGCGTCTCAAAGGCGAGATAGGGGTTGATGGCCTCGGCGCCGTAACCGGCAAGCGTGCAGAATTGATGCACCTCGTGCGCCTCGCCGGTCTCGACCACGAGACCGACGGAGGTGCGCAGTCCCTGCTTGATCAGGTGATGATGCACGGCGGACGTCGCCAGAAGAGACGGGATCGGCACGCGGTCGGGGCCGGCGGCACGATCGGACAGGATCACGATGTTGCACGTGCCGGAACGGACGGCTTCCTCGGCCTCGGCGCAAACGACGTCGAGCGCTGGCCCCATGCCGTTCGGTCCCTTGTCGACGCCGAATGTGATGTCGAGGGTTATCGAGTTGAAGTGATTGTCCTTCACCTCGCCAATCGCGCGGATGCGCTCGAGATCCTCGTTGGTCAGAATGGGCTGCGTCGCCTCGAGGCGCTTCACCTTCGAGGTGCCTTCGAGATCGAGGATGTTGGGTCGCGGACCGATGAACGACACGAGGCTCATGACGAGCTCTTCGCGGATGCTGTCGATCGGCGGGTTCGTCACCTGCGCGAAGTTCTGCTTGAAGTAAGTGTGCAAGAGCTTCGACTTCGACGACAGAGCCGAGATCGGCGCGTCGTTGCCCATGGAGCCGATCGCTTCTTCGCCCTTGGACCCCATCGGCGTCATCAGGAACTTGAGGCTTTCCTGCGTGTAGCCGAATGCCTGCTGCAGATCGAGCAGGCTGACGTTGGTCTTCTTCGGCGTGCGCTTCGGAGGAAGCGGAAGATCGGACACCATGATCTGCGTGCGCTTCACCCAGCTCTCGTAGGGGTGCTTCTGCGTCAATTCCGACTTCAACTCCTCGTCGGAGATGATGCGGCCGCGCTCGAGATCGATCAACAGCATCTTGCCCGGCTGTAGACGCCACTTCTTGACGATGCTGGCTTCGTCGACCGGCAGCACGCCCGATTCCGACGACATGATCACGCGATCGTCCTTCGTGACGAGATAGCGCGCGGGTCTCAACCCGTTGCGATCGAGCGTCGCTCCGATCTGGCGTCCGTCGGTGAACGCCATCGCCGCGGGTCCGTCCCACGGCTCCATCAGGCAGGCATGATACTCGTAGAAGGCGCGCCGCTTCTTATCCATCTGCGGGTTGCCGGCCCATGCCTCAGGGATCAGCATCATCGCGGCGTGCGCGAGGCTGTAGCCGCCCATGACCAGGAATTCGAGCGCGTTGTCGAAGCAGGCGGTGTCGGACTGACCCTCATAAGAAATTGGCCAGAGCTTGCCGATCTCGTCAGAGAAGAGGGGCGAGGACACGGACGCCTGACGTGCCGCCATCCAGTTGACGTTGCCGCGGAGCGTATTGATCTCGCCGTTGTGCGCGACCATCCGGTAGGGATGCGCGAGCTTCCACGACGGGAACGTGTTGGTCGAGAACCGCTGGTGGACGAGCGCCAACGCGGACACGAGGCGGGGATCGGACAGGTCCTTGTAGTAGGCCTTCACCTGGAACGACAGGAACATGCCCTTGTAGACGAGCGTGCGGCTCGACAGGGAGACCGTGTAGTGGCCGATGTCGCGGCCCTTGTAGGCGGCGTGGATCGCATTCGAGACGACTTTGCGTGCGAGATAGAGCTTCCGCTCGAAATGCTCCTGATCGAGGAGCCCGAGCGGACGGCGAATGAAGATCTGACGATGGACAGGCTCGCTCGCGCGGACCATGTCCGACAGGCAGGAATTGTCTACAGGAACGGAGCGCCATCCGAGAAGCTCGAGTTCCTGTTCGCGAAGGCAGCGAGCCCAGACCGTCTCGCAGTGATTGCGCAGGCGATCGTCGGCCGGCATGAAGACGTGTCCGACGGCGTAGCGTCCGGGCTCTGGCAACTCGAAGCCGAGCTTGGCCGTTTCCTCTTTGAGAAATGCGTGCGGGATCTGGATGAGGATGCCCGCGCCGTCGCCTGACAGCGGGTCCGCACCGACAGCACCCCGGTGCTCCAGGTTTTCGAGAATCCGAAGCGCGTCCTCGACGATGCGATGTGATTTCTTGCCCTTCATGTCGGCGATGAAACCGACACCGCAAGCATCGCGCTCGAAGTTCGGATCGAACAATCCCTGGCGCTCGGGGCGTTCATAGAGCGCCATCTCGGTGCCGCGCGGCTCTTGCGTGGGATTTGTCATCTTCGATCCTTAAGTGTCGTCGTACCGTTCGATTTCGTGAACCTCGGCCGTTGGACCGAGACTGTAAGCTTGGGGCATTTCCGAGCCGTCACGGGTGCTGGTCAGACCGGGAAGCCCGCCTCTGCGATGCGGCCCGGACATGCGCAAGCGTATCGTTTTCGGCCGGCGTTGTCCGCCGGACAGGGGTAATGGAGCGCGGCGTCGAACGCCGAGCCGTCCCGGAACGTCAGGGTGGCGATGGCCGCGTCAGCCGGCGTCGTGCTCAATCGGGCGTCAGGCACCCTCGACATCTCCCCAAACGCATCCGGCCCAACACAAGCCACAGCGGAGCATACGAGTCCGCCGCGCGAAATGCGCTCAGCGTTCGGACCGTCGGCTCCGTGGGGCAACACAAAGGACAGCAATGCTGACCTTTCGGGGTCATTTTGCAGATTTTGGGGGACGGCACAAGAGGCACGTCCGCTGAGAAACGGCAAGGCGCCGGGCAAGCCTTATGGCTCGTCCGGCGCCTCGGTCATCTCTTGTAGTCTGAAAGGTCGCTCAAGACCCCGAAACGACAGTTGCCGAGCAGGTGACCATCAGGCCACCGCTTCGATCCGACGGGCCGGGGAGGACTGTCCGATCGGGACAACGCGGGGCTTCAGGCGCTCGGGAACATTGCGCACGAGGTCGACGTTCAGGAGACCATCCTTCAATTCGGCGCTCTTCACTTCCACGTGGTCGGCGAGCTGGAAGCGGCGCTCGAAAGAGCGGGCCGCGATGCCGCGGTGAAGGAAGGTCCGCTCGGTTTGATCGGCGATCTTCGTTCCGCTGACGGTCAAGATCTGCTCCTTGATCTCGACCTTCATTTCATCTTCCGAGAAGCCTGCAACCGCCATCGTGATGCGGTACTGGTTCTCGCCGAGACGCTCGATGTTATAGGGCGGATAGCCCGTGTCTCCGTCCGCACCGGACACACTGTCGAGAAGTTGGGCGAGACGCTCAAATCCGATGGTGGAGCGGTAGAGAGGGGCGAAATCGACGTGTCGCATGAGACATATCCTCCATGAGAAGCGACATGCAGTGATGACTCTCCCGTCACGGGCCGAGCCGGTGAATGGAGCCGCCTCCGAATGGCCGGCTCCAGACATCGATTTAGGATTGAGGGCCGGGCGTTCAAGGGGCCCCGGCGCGGCGAAGGCTGACGGAGATCGGTCGCTTTCGATGGCGCGCGGCAGATGGTAAAGTCGGCAAATCACGCGGCACATCGCTCGGCTGCCGGTCGAGGAAGGCATTCAACACATGCGGCTCGTCTCGCTCGCCAAGAACCCCGTTCCGAGCGGAGCCAACGTCATTCGCATGATCGCGCAGGATGGCGTCGCGCTGAGGGTGGTCCGGTGGGAAGCCACCCGAGGCCCGCGGCGGGGGACTGTCTGCCTCTTCGGCGGTCGGGCGGAATTCGTCGAAAAATACTTCGAGGTCGTCGCCGATCTCCGCCGGCGCGGCTTCGCCGTCGCGACCATGGACTGGCGCGGTCAGGGCGGATCGGACCGCCTGCTGGACGACCCCATGAAGGGGCATGTCACCGATTTTGCCGCCTACGAGAAGGATCTCCGGCAGTTCATGCGGGAGATCGTGATGCCGGACTGCCCGCCGCCCTACATCGCGCTCGGGCATTCGATGGCGGGTTGCAGCCTCATCCTCAACGCCGCGCGGCCGGGATCATGGTTCGATCGGATGGTTTTGACGGCCCCGATGATCCAGTTGTCCGAGCACAAGGTGCGGTTTGCTCAGGGTCTCGCGCGCATTTATGCCTCGGTGGGCGTTCTAGCAGGGTTCGGGCGGTCCTACGTGCTCGGCGGCGGGCCTGTGGAACCCGATTTCCTGCGCTTCGAGGGCAACGCGCTCACCTCCGACCGCGAACGCTGGCAGCGCGCCGTCGGCGTTCTCGAAGCGGCCCCCTGGCTGGCACTTGGGTCGCCGACGATAGGCTGGCTCAACGCTGCCTACGGCGCCATGGACCGCATCGCGGGGCCCCGGTTTCCGGCCGACGTTCAGGTGCCGATCCTGCTCTTCGCGGCGGCTGGCGACGAGATCGTGTCGACGCGCGCGATCGAGGATTTCGGCGTGGCGCTGAAAGTTGGTTCGACGGTTCTGCTGCCCGGATCGCGGCACGAGATCTTGCAGGAGAACGACGCGATCCGGCTCCGGTTCTGGGCCGCTTTCGACGCCTACATGGGCGTCAGCGAGCTTGCGGCCTGATCACTTTTTTCCGGCCAGATTTCCGGCCAGAATTTCGAGCACGGCCTCATGCACCTGCGGATCGCCCGACGCGACGATCCGGCCGCCTTCTGCGGCCGATCCGCCCTCCCAGGTCGTGAAGCGGCCGCCCGCGTGCTCGACGATCGGGATCAGCGCCAGAACATCGTAGGACTTGAGGCCCACCTCGATGACGACGTCGACGAAGCCGGACGCGAGCAAACAATAGGAGTAGCAGTCTCCGCCGAGGCGCGTCATCCGCGCTGCTTTTCTAATCCGATCGAACGCGGGCCGTTCAGACTTCTTGTCGAACAGGCCGGGGTCCGTCGTCATGAGCGTCGCGTCTGACAGGCGCGCACAGGGCCTCGTGCGGATCGCGTGCGCGGCCGCTCCCGGCCAGCGGCCGAAGGACTGCGTGCCATCCGACCAGAAGCGCTCGCCCGTGAAGGGCTGATCCATGACCCCGAGGTGGGGCCGGCCGGCATCCTTGAGACCGATCAAGGTCCCCCAGAGCGGCGAGCCCGATATGAAAGCCCGCGTGCCGTCGATCGGATCGACGACCCACTGGTACCGGGCCTCGGGTTTTCGGGCGCCGAACTCCTCGCCCAGCATGCCGTGATCGGGAAACCGCTCGGCGAGAAGCGCCGAAATCGATTCTTCCGCGGCTCGATCGGCCGCCGTCACTGGATCGAAATTGCGTCCGCCGGCCTTGTTATCGACGGCCAGGGGCACGCGAAAATAGGGCAGCACGGCCGCGGCGGCGGCATCGGCCAAATCGTGGGCGCATTCGGAAAGGACGGCGTCGGCTGTTAGTGGCTCATTTACCACGATTTCATTTCCCTGAGTTGCCGGACGCGGCCCCAACCGCGCGATCTACGTCAGAAACGGCGGGAGCCAGCCGTCGTGCGCCGCGTCCAACCCGTTGTGTGACATATATAATTCTGATCTCTGTTGCCGCAGCGCACCGCAACAGTCGGGAACAGTTACCATCGGCCCTCATGATAATTGCCCGGTAACCCGAACAGTAGCATCGTTATCGGTGTGGGGCATCGAGTCGCCCTCGAGGTCCTGCAGCCCACATCGGGCGTTTCCTCCCTAGACTTGGGCCGTTCGCGCCTTCGGACGGCCCTCTTTTGTTGCGATGCAGCATCTATCGCGCTCGCAGAACCATCCCGCCCCGCACCATTTGCATATCGGACCGTCCTGTTGGTCCCTTGGACTGTCGCCGATTGTCCTACCCAGCGCCTACCCAGCCCCGTCCGCGTCGAGCACCAGCTCTGCGGTTTTTGCACTTGTGGATGCTGCAGTGCGGCCCTAGCTTTGTGCCATGCAACACGGTGAGCCTGCTCGCCGGCTTGCTGCCCTCTCGGGCGTTTCCTCCCTAGACTTGGGCCATCCTCGACGGATGGCCCATTTTTCTTTTGTGCGCTTGGCACTCGCTCGACATCGAAGCGACCGCAATAGATTCCGCACCTGCTCTGTCGACCGTGAAGCCAAATCCCGGTCAGACGCGCGCCGACCGCTCAGGCCCTATTCCGCCGCCGCTTTGCGCTCCATCAAGAGCGGAACTTCGGTCGCGATCCGAGCCGCAAGCCGCGCCAGATTGTTGGACAGCTCGCCGAACCCGGCCGTGCGGACCAGGGTCCGTTCGTTGACATAGAGGCCGCGATTGACCTCGATCTGGATCGCGTGAATGCCGCGCAGCGGCCGTCCGTAGTGCTCGGTGATATAGCCGCCGGCATAGGGACGGTTCATCTGGACGTCGTAGCCGAGGCCGGCCAACGCCGCGCGCAGGAACCGCGTCAGCCGCGGATCACAGGATGTGCCGAACCGATCGCCAAGAACCATGTCCGGCCGCTGCCCGGCCGACTGAGCGACGAGGGCGGACGGCATGGAATGGCAATCGACAAGCACCGCGTAGCCGAACTGGCGCTTAGCGTCCTCGATCAGAGCTTCGAGCGCCTTGTGAAACGGCCAATAGAGACGGTCGATCCGGGTCAGCGCATCCTCGAGACGCAGGGGCGCGCGGTAGATTTCCTCGCCGTCCGCGACGATACGCGCGATCGTACCCAAGCCCCCGACAACGCGGATCGACTGGGCGTTGGCCCAGTCGGGCAGGACGTCATGGAACAGTTCGGGGTCGAGTTCGTAGGGCTCACGGTTGACGTCGAGGTAGGCGCGCGGGAAGCGGGCTGCCAGCAGAGGTACGCCGTAGTCGGCCACGGAGGCGAAGAGTTCGTCGACATAATAGTCCTCCGACCGGCGGAGGGAGACCGGGTCGAGGCGCGACTTCGAGAGAAAGTGCTCAGTATAAATGCGTCCCGAATGGGGGGAGCAGAACACGAAGGGCGTCGGCGGACCCGCTGGCCGCAGAATTGTGAACGGAGGATCAAGCTCGCGCTCAATGGCCTGTTCCTCGGATGCACTCATCTCGTCCCATCTTTCGGGTGTTCTCGGCGTCGCTGCCACGCTCTCGGCCTGCATCGACACGCGGTAGCCCCGCAATCTGCCAACGCGCAGGGCCTCTGTCCATCTCTACCAATGGCGTTCGGTTAGTTGTCCCTCGGCATCGCCAGAGGGTAAGTTTTTCCCGTTCGCGACGGACCTTCAGCCTCCGTTTACCGGCAATACGCCACATAGGGATGTCACACCGGATGTTATGCGATAGACTGCCGCTCCTCGTATCTCGAAGCCAGGCACGAAATGTCCATCCACCCTTCCAGCGTACCCGCCCATCGCATCCTTCTGGCCGAAGACGACGACTCGATGCGGGCATTCCTCGAACGCGCCCTCACCAAGGCCGGTTACGACGTTATCGGCTTCGCCAACGGCGTCGAGGCGCTCGAGCGGATGGAGCGTGAGCCGTTCACGCTGCTCCTGACCGACATCGTCATGCCGCGCATGGATGGCATCGAGCTTGCCCGCCGCGCCAGCGAGATCGACCCTGACCTCAAGATCATGTTCATCACTGGTTTCGCCGCCGTGGTTCTCAACAGCGAGAACCAAGGGCCGAAGGATGCCCGTGTGCTCTCGAAACCGTTTCATTTGAAGGACCTCGTCCGCGAGGTCGAACGGCTCCTGGCGGCCTGAAAGGCGCCCTTCGCCGGGGCAAAACCTCTGCTTGCCACCCTCCGGCAATGTGGATATACGAGGCGCTTCCCGAGCGGGGCCGCCCCCGCGAAACGGGCACTTAGCTCAGCGGTAGAGCACTTCCTTGACATGGAAGGGGTCAGAGGTTCGATCCCTCTAGTGCCCACCATTCGTTTCCGATCGAAACGACGGTTCACGGAAATTGGCGGCCACATACCACCCGGCCATTTTCCTCGTGCCAGCGACGACCCGAGGTCCTGAATTTCGCCCCCGATCCCGGTTGACAGCCGCGGGCCTCACGACTAGTTTCCCGCATCTTTTTCCAGAGCTCGTCGTGGTGCTCTTGCCCGCCGGTCGCCGGCGCGGCCTCAGAGCGTTTCGGCCGGCATCGCCAGTTCAAAGGGCCATCCCATGAAGGTTCGCAACTCGTTGAAATCGCTTCGCGGCCGGCATCGCGACAACCGTCTCGTGCGCCGCAAGGGGCGCGTCTATGTCATCAACAAGACCCAGCGCCGCTTCAAGGCCCGCCAGGGCTGAGCGCGCTCGCGCGACTGCATTATCGATCGATTTTGCGGCCTCGGGACCATTCCCGGGGCCGCAATCATGTCCAACCTTTAAGACTTGCGGCTTTGACGTCGGCCTGAGCGTTCCCCTAACGTTGCGCATGGTCATTCGCCGACACGATCGCAGCATTTTCCGCGCCGCCATAGCGGCCGCTTCGTACGTTGCCGCCGCGCTGCCCTGCATGGTCGCGGCCGCCGCCGAGGGTCCGCCGGGGCCCGTTCCGCCGGGCGAGGCGTCGCCGTCACCCCCGCAGGCCAAGTCTCCGGAGACAGCGGCACCCTCGGAGGGAGCGCCTCCCGCCGCGAAGCGGCCGGGCAAGCCGCCGGTGCCGAGCCGGACCGAACTCCTCGACGGGCTCTACGGACAGCTCGCAAAGTCTCCCAATGCCGAAACCTCCGCGACGATCGTCGCCGCGATCGAAGAGGTGTGGGCGCAATCGGGCAGCCCGACGGTCGACGTTCTGATGGAGCGCGCCATACAGGCCGTGGAACAGAAGCGGGCCGATCTCGCGCTCCAGCTTCTCGACGCAATCGTTGAATTGAAGCCCGACTATCCGGAAGGCTTTGCGCGGCGCGCGTTCGTGCACGTCATGCAGGACGATCGCAGACGCGCATTAGGCGATCTCCGTCGTGTGCTGGCGCTCGACCCCAACAATTTCCGCGCCCTCGAAGGGCTCGGGCAGGTGCTGCGCGATGTCGGGGAGAAGAAGGCGGCGCTGGAGGCGGTCCGGCAATTGCTCAAGATCCACCCCTACGCGGACGGCGCAAAGGAACTCGAAAACGAGCTTCGACGTGAGGTCGAGGGCCAGGGGATTTGATCAGGGCAACCGATCCGCGCCATTCAAAGATGATTACGGCGTCATCGCCCTGTCGCCGGATCAGACGATCGGCTGCGGCTTCGGCGCGATCGGCTTCCTGATCTTGCCACCGGTTGGGAAATCGTCGGGCGTATGGCCGTCCGGGAGCCCGTGCTCATCGACGAATGCCAGGCGGATCATGTTGGTGGCGCCTGGTGACCCAAGCGGCACGCCGGCTGTGATGACAAGACCCTCGCCTGGCTTCACGAAGCCTTCCTCGAATGCGATCTGGCAAGCCTTGCGCACCATGTGCGCGAGGTCCTCGGGGTCACCGGTCAGAACGGTATGGATGCCCCACACGAGCGACAGTCGCCGTGCAGTCGTGTCGATCGGCGTCAGGCCGATGACGGGAAGGCCGGGGCGTTCGCGCGCGACGCGGAGAGCGGTCGAGCCGGTGGCCGTGTAACAGAGGATGGCCGCGACTTTGACGGTGTTCGCGATCGCATAGGCTGCCGCCGCGATGGCGTCAGCGCCGGTTGCCTGCTTCTCGAACTCGTTGGCATGGACGTAGGCGTTGTAGCTGGGGTCGGCTTCGACCTCGATCGCCACGCGGTCCATCATCTGGATCGCCTCGACCGGGAATTGGCCGACCGCGGATTCGGCGGACAACATCACCGCATCCGCCCCGTCGAACACGGCGGCGGCGACATCGGAGACTTCCGCGCGCGTCGGCATGGGTGAGGAGATCATGCTTTCAAGCATCTGCGTCGCGACGACGACGGGCTTGCCGGCCTGGCGCGCCTTCCGCGTGATCTGCTTCTGCAGGCCAGGCACACGCTGCACGGGCATTTCGACGCCTAAGTCGCCGCGCGCGACCATGAAGCCGTCGCCGACCTTGATGATGTCATCGAGATCGTCGATCGCGGACGGCTTCTCGATCTTGACGAGGATCGCGGCGCGGTCGCCGATGATGCGCTTCGCTTCGCGCACGTCATCGCCGCGCTGAACGAAGGAGAGCGCGATCCAATCGGCGTTTATGGCGAGGGCGCAGCCGAGGTCGGCGTGATCCTTTTCGGTCAGCGGGCTGATCGGGAGCACGGTGTCGGGAAGGCTGATGCCCTTGCGGCTTGCGAGCGCGCCGCCGTTGGTGACCTCGGCGGCAATCGTCGTGCCCGAGCGTCCGATGACGCGCATCCGGATCTTGCCGTCGTCCAGGAGCAGCGCGTGGCCTTCACGGACCGCCTGGAAGATCTGCGGATGGGGAAGATAGACGCGTTCGGCGCTGCCAGGATCGGTGTTCGTATCGAACGTGAAGATGGCGCCGTCGTTCACGAACACGCGGCCGCCCGAGAATTCGCCCAAGCGGAACTTGGGGCCTTGCAGATCGCAGAGAATGCCGACGGCGTGGCGATGCTTGTCGCCGACGGCGCGGATCGTCTCGGCGTATGTTTTCGCCGCGTCATGTGCGGAATGACTCATGTTGATGCGAAAGACATCGACACCGGCGAGAATGAGGCGTTCGATCATCTCCGGCGACGACGAGGCCGGTCCCAGCGTCGCCACGATCTTCACGCGTCTGTTTCGTCTCATGGTGTCTTGTCTGCCTGGCGTTCGCGCTGGATGTCGAGCTTGCTTACGGGCTGGCTCTCATAGTCGGGCAAGCCGTCATCACGTTTGTGCGGCCGGTCACTTCTGTGCGGCCGGTCGTTCGGGATCGGTCAGACGAACGGTCCATTCCTTCGCCTCACCCGTGTCGACCTCGAAGAATCCGGTCTGCTTGTAGCCGCGCCGGAGACAATCCTGAACCCCCCTTATGGCGAACGACTTGTCGTCCGTGCACATGGTGCTTTTGCCGGCCCATTCGCCGCCACGGTCATAGTCGACCGCATGGACATAGATGTACCGGCTCGGGACCGCACCCTTGAGGAGCGTTTCGCAGGTCTGGGAGGCGATATTCCACCAGCCTTCCGTCGTCCAGCCTTCTTTGTCCTGATAGCCGATGGCGACGCCGACGCTGCTCGCGGTCGAGTTGCATAGCTTCAAGTCTGCCGCCGCGGGAATGATCGACATGGCGAGACAGGCTCCGCCAAAAACCGCTCGGATCGCGACCCGTCGCGCCGGCCGCCCAGACTTGCAGCGCAAACCCGGCGTTGCCATGGTGTCGATCATGCTCGCTTCTTCGTTTCACATCGCGCGACCCGCAGCCGCCGCGACCATCATGGATCGACGAGGACGGCCCGGAAGTCGTTCACGTTCGTCTGCGTCGGGCCGCATTCGAGGAGATCGCCCAGCGCGCGGAAGAACCCCGTGGAATCGTTGTTCTCCAGGAAAGCGGCTGCATTGAGGTTCTTCGCGGCCGAGCGGGCCAGCGTATCGGGTGTGACGATCGCGCCCGCCGGGTCGTCCGGATTGCCGCCGCCGCCGTCGATGCCGTCCGTATCCCCCGCAATTGCCGAAATTCCCGGTTCGCCGTTCAGTCCGATGGCGACGCCCATCATGTATTCCTGATTGGGCCCGCCCGATCCGTTGCCCTTGACCGTCACGGTGAACTCGCCGCCCGACAGGAACGCGACGCGCTCTCCGCGACGCTTAGCGGCCAACGCCAACTCGGCGTGGAAGCGTCCGACGTCGCGGGCCTCGCCCTCAAGCGAACTGCCGAGCATGTCGACCCGATAGCCGTTGGCGCGGGCGATCTCGGCGGCGGCCTCGATCGAGGCCTTCGGCGCTGCGACCAGGGTGTAACTGGCGTTTCTGAGCCGCTCGTCGCCGGGTTTCAGAGTTTCATTGGCTGGGTTAGACAGCGCCGCGAGGATCTCGTCGGAGGCCGTGATGCCGTAGTTCTGCAGAACGGCCCGCGCCTCGCCGAGGGTCGTCGGATCGGGCACGGTCGGGCCGGAGCCAATGGCATCGGGATCATCGCCCGGAACGTCGGAGATCGCGAGTGTGATGAGGCGGGCGGGATAGGCCGCCGCCGCGAGCCGGCCGCCCTTGATCCGCGAGAGATGCTTGCGGACCGTGTTCATTTCCGAGATGCGCGCGCCGGATTTCAGGAGCTGTTTCGTCAGCGCGCGCTTTGCTTCGAACGACACGCCGTCTACGGGAGCGGACCAGAGCGCCGAGGCGCCACCCGACAGGAGGCAGAGGACGAGGTCATTCGGCCCGCCGCTCTTGGCCAATTGCACGGCGAGCTTGGCGGACGTGATCGAGTTGGCATCCGGAACGGGATGGCCAGCCTCGACGATCGGAATGATGCTGGTTTCGAGGCCATAGCCATGACGGGTGGTGACGCAGCCGAAAATGCGGTCGGCTTGGCCGCGGGCGGCATAGTGGTCCTCAGTGGCCTTAGCCATGGCGGCGGTCGCCTTGCCGGCGCCAACGACAATGAGGCGCCCGCCCGCCGGTATCTCCGGCAGCGACGGGGGCACGCAGACCGCGGGATGGGCCACCGAGACCGCCTTGTCGTACATCGCGCGCAAGAGTTGGCGCTGGCGGCCACTGTCGCTCATGGGTGGGTGTTTCCGTGGGCTGGCGTTTCTTCGACTTTGGTCTGGTTTGGGGGATGGGCCATGCCGCGTCAAGCGACGATGCGTCGCTCATCCGTTGGGGTGTATGACGGGCCCGCCCAACCGTGTAGGTAAACACGACCGAGGACGGGGACGGGTGCCGAGCCGGGGTGAAATCAGCGCCATGAGCAGGGTTGAAACAGCGTCGGGCGCGGTCGTCTCTCCCGTCGAAATCGTACGAGCAGATGCCTCTGCTTGGAACCCGATCCTCATCCTCTGCGATCACGCCTCCAACGCGATTCCCGCCGAGTACGATGCGCTCGGGCTCGCGCCGGCGGAATTCAACAGGCATATCGCCTACGACATCGGCGCGCGCGACGTGGCGCTCGGTCTTGCTCGACGTACCGGCGCGACCGCGATCCTCTCCACGGCCTCGCGCCTCCTCATCGACTTGAACCGCGGCCTCGACGATCCGACGCTCATCATGCGGCTTTCGGACGGCGCGGTCGTTCCCGGCAATCGGACGCTCACGCCCGAAGATCGGGAGCGCCGGATCGGCCGCTTCTGGCGGCCCTATCACGATGCCATCCGACAGGAAATCGACCGGCTCCTTGATGCCGGCGTCGTGCCCTGGCTCGTTTCGATCCACACGTTCACGCCGAACTGGAAGGGCATTGTGCGGCCTTGGCACGCGGGCATCCTCTGGGACCGGGACCCGCGTCTCGCGCGGGTATTTCTCGAAGGGCTGAGGCGCGACGCTCGGCTCCTCGTCGGAGACAACGAGCCTTATTCGGGGCGGCTCGAAGGGGATTGCCTCTATCAGCACGGAACGCAACGTGGCCTCGCGCATGCCATCGTCGAAATCCGGCAGGACCTCGTGGGAACGGCCTCTGGCGCCGATGAATGGGCGGGGCGTCTGGCCGCCATCGTCACGGAAAGTCTTGCAGATGACGCCCGGAAGGCCGATCTCTCGCGACAGATTTTGTTCGGTTCCGCGACCGGTCGTCGGCCGGCTCTGCGCGATACCCCCTCAGGAGACACGGCGATGACGACGATCGAGGATGCCACGACAATCGAACTCGAGGCCGCAGCCTACCGCAAGCTCGTTGCGCACCTGCGCAAGCGGACCGACGTGCAGAACATCGACATGATGACCCTCGCTGGGTTCTGCCGCAATTGCCTGGCGAACTGGTACATGGAAGCGGCGGGCGAGCGCGGTATTTCGATGTCGAAGGACGAGGCGCGCGAGATCGTCTACGGCGAACCGTACAAGGATTGGCAGGCCAAGCATCAAAAAGAAGCGAGCGCGGACCAACTTCAGGCATTCGAGGCCAAGAAGCCGAAAGATCACTAGCGCGGGCTGGATGCACTGCCGTGGCGATTCGCGAAAGCGGTTTGCTGCCATGACACGTCAAGCAGAGAAGCTGCTTTATCCCATTGGATTGCGGGTCAGTTAGCCTTGTTGGCCCGTCTTGTGCCCTCTAGCGTCCAGCCTTCAATCAAGTTTTGCAGAGGGTCACCGCATGAGCACGCTCCAAGTTTCCGCGCAAAAGCAGCTGCGCCAGTTCGTCGAGCAGATCGAGCGGCTTGAAGAAGAGAAGAAGCAGCTCGCGAGCGACGTGCGCGACAAATATCTCGAGGCCAAAGCCGTTGGTTTCGACGTCAAGGCGCTGCGCAAGATCGTGTCGCTCCGCAAGAAGAGCAAGGATGAGCGCCAGGAAGAAGAATCCATCCTCGAGGTCTACATGCATGCCCTCGGCATGCTCGACGATCTGCCGGCCGATGCGGAAGCGCTCGCCGACAAGATGATTGCTGCCGAGTAGCTCGCCTAATCGCGATAAGACCAGCAACGCTCGATCCGCCCGGCCCCATTCGGCGCTGGGACCGGGCGGCAGGCGCGAGGCGGTTCGTGGAGCGAGCCGCCCCGAACGGGTGAACGCGGAATTGTGATCTGCGAACCAAGGTCCGGGGATGTGACAGGGGTGGAGGCTAGTCGCGGGTCGTGATAAGCTCCAATCGTTAATCCTGACGATTGGCATCAGTGGTACTGATGGTTCATGTAACCCTCAAACAGCTCCGGTACTTCGACGCGCTGGCGCGCGAGCAGCATTTCGGCCGGGCAGCCGATACATGCGCGGTGACGCAGCCCGCGCTCTCAATGCA
>JANRIH010000056.1:0-42684 GCA_033765145.1 Hyphomicrobium sp.
TCTCCATGTCAACAGATAGGTCTTTGATTGAAACCTTCATAGCCAGCCCTCCAGGTTGCTTTGCGGTAAGCATAGCAACGAGTCGGGCAGTTTGCGAACTCAAGTCAAGGGGCGTTCAAGAAACACCTGAGACACTACCCGCCGCCGGGACCTCCGCGCTTCGCGATCAATCCCTTGGAGGGGTTGTAGGCGTAGATGGCTGCGGCGAGGAACAGGAGCGTGCACCCGATGACGACGACGAGGTGCGTGATGTCGAGAAGCTGTCCGGATTGCAATGGCAGCATAATGCCGGCTTCGTTCACGCCTGCCGCCGCTGTCGGACCGCCAGCCCAGAGTTCTTCGCCGACTTCGAGCGTGCGTCCGACCTGGCCATAGAGCGCGAAGCGAATGAGTTCCACGGCGTGCGTGAACGGGTTGAGCTTGGCGATCTCGTAGAGGAGCGGACTGCCTTCCTTGATGCGCCAGAGCGGATAGAGAGCCGACGAGGCGAAGAACATCGGAAAGATCACGAAGTTCATGACGCCTGCGAAGTTCTCGAGCTGACGGATGACCGAGGACATGAGGAGAGCGAGCGCGCCGAGCATCATACCGGAGAGCACCAGAGCCGGCAGAACGGTCAGATAGCCGATGGCGGGCGGGATGATGTCCCAGAAGTAGGCGATGACGAGGAACGTGTAGGCCTGCAGGACGGCGACCGCGACGCCGCCGACGAGCTTGGAGGACAGAAGGAACGAGCGCGGGAACGGCGCGACGAGGAGAGTCCGCATGGCGCCTGTTTC
Source organism: Hyphomicrobium sp. (assembly GCA_033765145.1). GTDB lineage: Bacteria > Pseudomonadota > Alphaproteobacteria > Rhizobiales > Hyphomicrobiaceae > JAGVSR01. The sequence continues at coordinate 780 of JANRIH010000056.1, forward strand.
GCGATCGTAGACCATCGAGAGCGAGGACTGCATGGCGTTGAAGAGCAGGATCATCCCGATCAGGCCCGGCGTGATGAACGTCTCGTAGAGTACATAGGTCGTGTAGGGCGGGATGATCGAGACGCCGAGCACCTGCCGGAAGCCGGCTGCGAAGATGAACAGCCAGACGAGCGGACGCACCAGTGCCGAGAGGAACCGCTCACGCTGATAGAGGAAGCGGAGCACCTCGCGCCAGACGATGCCGGAAAAGCAATTAAAGTAAGCACCGACGCCGTGCCGGCGCGGCGGCGTGTCGATCGCAACTGTCGACCCCGTGCTCATCGCGCCGCCTCCATGTCGCCGGTCGAGCCGGTCATCTTGCGGAACGCATCGCGGACGTTGGCCGATCCCGTGGCCTGCAGGAGCGAGGGAACGCTGCCTTCATGCAGAACGCGACCCTTGTGCAGCACGATTACGCGGTCGTTCGGTGCGATCTCGTCGATGAGATGCGTCGCCCAGAGAACGCCGAGGCCGCTTTTCTGTACGAGGCCGCGCACGATGCCGAGCACGCTTTCGCGTGAGCCGATATCGAGGCCGACCGTCGCTTCGTCGAGCAGGAGAAGTCCGGGGCGATGGAGGAGCGATCGCGCGATCTCGACGCGGCGCGCCTGGCCGCCGGAAAGGCTGCGGACGGTCTCGTTGGCGCGGTCTGCGAGGCCGACCGTCTCGAGCGCCTCGGCGGCGCGTGCGCGCGATTCCCGCGGCCCAATTCCATGCAGGGCCGCGTGATAGAGGAGATTCTGCTGGAGCGAGAGGTCGCTGTCGAGCGTGCGGCTTTGGAAGACGACGCCGAGCCGCTGCAGAGCCGCCGTCGGACGGCGCCGCACGTCGTTGCCGAGAATGCGGATCTCTCCCGAGACGTTGTCGTAGAGCCGCGTGACGAGCGCGAAGAGCGTCGATTTGCCGGCGCCATTCAGACCCAGGAGAACGGTGAACGCGCCGCGCGGGACGGCGAGCGATATGTTGTCGAGAACCTTCTTGTCGCCGAAGCTGTGGCTCACGCCCGAGACGCTCAGCGCGTCAACGGACGTCGACGCCGCTGTGGCGTGACTGCCGGCGGCGGCCGGTACGGCTAGACCCAGTGCGGCGGCGTTCACGTGCGTGTCCTCACTCGTTGTTCTTTTTGCGGCGAGCCACTTCAAACGGGCGCGGCGTTCGGCTCCCGTCTCAGTCGCTCGACGATACGACGCCCCAGGGGTAGCGGCCTGTCTTGATCGATTTCACCGCGCGTTCACTCGGCACGTCGATGACGGTGACGTCGTTCGATGTGCCGTTGGTCGTGAACAGGAGCTTCTCGTCGGGCGTCATCCCAAGGTTCCAAACGCGCTGTCCGACGAGGATGTACTTCTCGACCTTGAACGTTTCGCCATTGACGACGGCGACGCGGTTCGCAGGGCCAAGCGCAACGAACGCCTTCTTGCCGTCCTTCGTGAAGCGAACGCCGACGGGCTGGATCGCGTCCTTCGTGATGCCCTGGATTTCGAAGTTGATCTTGCCTTTGATCTTTCGGTCCGCGGGATCGATGATCGTCACGGTGCCACCGATTTCGGCGGAGACCCAGACCTCTGAGCCGTCGGCCTTGAACTCCGCCACGCGGGGCCGGTTGTCGACCAGGATGTTGTCGAAGTTCTTGAAGCCGTCGGTCGTGATGAAGTGCGCCATGTTCGTCGTTTCCGATGTGTTGACGAGCACCTTGCCGTCCGGACTCATGCCCATGCCCTCGGGCTCGACGCCGACGGGGATGTCGGTGACGAGCTTGCCGGTCATGATGTCGACGACGGTGACGAGGTTGTCGTCCTCATTCGAAACGTAGAGCGGATTGCCGCTCGCGTGCAGGATCGGCAATTCGGGATCGGGACCGGATGGCAGATCCTTGACCCACTGGAAGGTCTTCGTGTCGTAGACCTGCATCCGATTGTCGTCGCTCGTGCAGACGATGATCCACTTGCCTTCGTTCGCGAGGATGATGCCACGCGGCCGGTTGCCGACCTGGATCGTATGGATGACCTCAAGCTTTTCGCTGTCGATGACCGTGATCGTGTTCTCTTTTTCGTTCGAGACGAAGATCCGGTAGGCGAATGCGCTCGGGGCGGCCAATGTCAGGGACATCGCCAACAGCGGCAGGGCAAGGAGTGCGTTCGACAGCTTCACGGACGAGACCTCTCTTGATGTAATAATATAACGTTTATCCGTGGCGCAGCCATGGCCGGATCACCGGCACGGCCCGCCATGTCGTCATTTCCCGTGGGCTTGGCACTTGGATTCCGGTTTGTCGACGCCGAGCGTGTCGAGTTCGGTCAGCTGGTGGAGAAAGCCGGGCTGGGGCGAAACGGTGACGTGGATCTTGCCTGTCGCGAGCAGGACAGGCTGGCGCAACTGACCGTTCCAGGTGCGATAGGTGAGTTTGCGGCCCTTGAAGGCGGCAAGCTCGAATTCGGGTGACCGCATGTATTCGATCAGCTCTTTGGGATCATTCGTCTTTTTGCGCGTGGCGGCTTCTCCGACAGATCGCACGGCCATCCAGACGTTGTAGTCGAGCGCCCGCATGTTGCGGCCTGCCAGGCGCTTGAAGCGGTTCTGGAACTGCGTGCCGCCCCAGAGTTCGACCGCCGGGTGCCAACTGGTCGGCACGAGGCCGGCGGAGCCCGCTACGGGACGCGCGTCCCACGTCCGATAGGGGAAATACTCGCCAAACAATTCGCCTTCGTCCGCCACGACGACGACGTCGTGCGGGGGCAATTTCTGGGTAAAGGTCGGGATCTGTTGCTGGATCTGCTCGAACCCGCCATCGGAACGCCGGCTGCCGGGATCGTATTTGAACGTGCGCTGTTCGACGATCTTCATGCCGAAACGCTGGGCACTTCGCCGATAAGCCTCCGCCAGGAGCTTGTCCTCGGGTGCCGGGCCTTCGATCAGGACCCAGTTGCCCCAACGCTTCCAGGCGAGATACTGCGACAGAGCATCGGACAACATCGTGCGGGAGGGGGCGGTATGTTTCACATTCGCCCGGCAGTTCTCTTCGCGAAGGTTCTCGTCGGGCGCCGACGTGTTGAAGATCACCGCAGCCTTGTCTTTCAACGCGTCGGACAACGCCAGGAGCGTCGGAGCGGAGACATCCGCAACGATGAACGCGGCACCCGCATCCACGCGCTTCACGATCTCGGCCACCAGGGCGGCGCTGTCGGAGTTCTCGACGACATCGAGCGTGAAATTCTGCTTCAGGAAGCGGCCGGTCGTGTTGTTGTCGTCGATCGCGAGCTTGGCGCCGGCGAGGCCGTCATCGGCGGGCGCGATATCGAGCAGCGAAAGCGGGGGCAGACGATCAGGCCGGATTTCGCGCGCCATCAGAATTGCTATCTGAAGGACTTCTGCCGCCGGGGCGTCCGGGCTTGAGGGCGTGGCCGTTGGTGCGGTTTCGGCGGGTGGCGAAGCGGCCGGCGCGTCGGCAGCCCGCAAGAACGATGAACCCGCCAAGAGGACGAGCCCGCTCAAAAGGGCGATTGCGGAATATCGGCGGCTCTTGTCGATGATCTGCTTCACAGGCCCGTCCAAATGTTACACTATACCCTTACTCAAATGTCACGGCGCCGGGAATTGTCAAGCAACGGGGAGGGTCATCGCGGATTTGTTATGAAGCGTGAGGCCGACGGAGAGATACACCCCTCCAAATCCGAGCTTGCCAATTCCACGTTAGCGGGCAGAACTGCGCGGCCAGTCGCGAAGACCATTCGCGACGGCGATCCGGCTGGCGCCGTCACGGGCACGTTGAGCAAAGTCAAAGAATGAGGCCATGACGATACATGGCCCGCGAAAATCGCGAGGAACGCTTGAGTGTAAAGATCCTGTCGTCCGCTTTGGCGGGCCTTATCGGCGCCGTTGCGTTCGCAGTCGGCGCAAGCGCGGCCCCCAAGACCGTGGTTTTTCCGTTCGACCTCTCCATCCAGAAGACGGAGGAGGATTTCTTTACCGGCCCGAAGAAGGCGTCGGACGCGGAAGCGCTGCGTCTTGCGCAGGTCCACGCAGAACTTCAGAAGCTTCTCGGCGGAGACGGGCGGTACGAACTTGTCGATCTCGCGCCGATCGCGGCCGACATTTCAAAGCAGGCGCCGCTCGACGAGTGTAACGGGTGCGCTCAAGACCTTGCCAAGAAGGTCGGCGGCGAGATTGGGGTGACTGGCCTCGTGACAAAAGCGTCGGAGACGCTGCTTAACATGCAGATCGGTTTCTTCGACGTCGCGTCCGGAAACATCACCAAGCAAGTGTCGGTGCAGATCCAAGGCAATACCGACGAATCCTGGCTGCGCGGCGTGCGCTGGCTCTACAAGAACAGGCTCATGCCGGAGGCCAAGCCATGAGTGGTCCCAAAAGCTCTCGTCGCGGACGTGGCGCCGCCGGTCGACCTGACGTCATGATCTCGCGCCGGCTTGTCGTCGGTTCGGCGCTCGCGTTGGGTGCGGGTCTGGCGTTCGGCATCGGCGGCCTTTCAGGCGACGCCCGCGCGGCGGCCGGCAAGATCCGCGTCGCTTCCGTCAAGTTCGGTTCGCTCGCCTGGCTTCTCGAGACCATCCGCGCGGAGGGCCTCGATCAGAAGCACGGCATTACGATCGAAGTGGTCGAAACGGCGACCAACCAGTCGAGCCCCATCGCGCTTTACGGTGGGACGGCCGATGTCGTGGTGACCGACTGGCCGTGGGGATTGAGACAACGTGCGATGGGCGAGCCGGTGCGGTTCGCGCCGTTTTCCGCGTCACTCGGCTCGGTGATGGTTCCGGACGCCTCGCCGGTCAAATCTCTGAAGGATCTCGAAGGCAAGCGTCTTGGCGTGGCCGGCTCCTCGTCAGACAAGAGCTGGCTCATTCTCAGAGCCTACACGCGGCAGAAACTCGGCTTCGACGTCGGCACGATCGCCACGCCGCAGTTCGGCGCTGCACCCCTTCTCAACGAGCAACTGCGGGATGGCCAGCTCGACGCGATCCTTAATTTCTGGACGTTTGCGGCACGGCTTGAGGCACAGGGTTTCCGGCGCGTCATTTCGATGGCGGACGTGCTGACGGACCTCGGCATCACACCGCAGCCCGCGCTCGTCGGGTTCACGTGGAAGGCGAGTGACGAGGCCAATTTGAAGCCCCAGCTCGACGGGATTCTCGCGGCGGCCGCGGATGCCAACAAAATACTGGTCGAGAGCGATCAGCCATGGGATCGCTTGAAGGGGCTCATGAAAGCCAACGATCCCAAGGAGTTCGAGCTCTTGAAGGCCGGCTATCGATCGGGTGTACGGGGGGCCTGGAGTTCCGCCGACATGGCATCGGCCGAAAAGATCATGACCATCCTGCTCGAGAGCGGCGACACGGATCTTGCGAAAAATGGCACACGCTTCGACCCCGACCTTTTCTACACGGCTGGCGCCTAAGGCGGGGTACGACCTGCCGTCGAGCCGCGTCGTCTGGGCCGTCATCTCGCTCTCGGCATTGGTGGCCATCTGGGCGATTGCTGCTTCCCTCGTCGGCAGCCGTCATCTCCCCGGACCGGGGATGGTGCTCGGCGTCATGATGCGGGAAGCGGCAGCTGGAACGCTCTGGAGCAATCTGGCGATCACGCTCATGCGAGTCACGCTCGCCTTCACGGTTGCGATGCTCATCGGCGCGGCGATCGGCATCGTCATCGGCTCCCATCGTCTGGCCGACAGGTTCTTCGACAGCTGGCTCGTTCTCTTTCTCAATCTGCCGGCGCTCGTCATCATCGCGCTCTGCTACGTCTGGCTCGGCACGACCGAGCTGACGGCTATCGTTGCCGTGGCCATCAACAAAATTCCGAATGTCGCGGTGCAGATGCGGGAGGGGGCGAGAAGTCTCAACCGCGATCTGCAGGAAATGGCCGAGTTGTACAATTTCGGCCGCTGGAAGACGCTGCGACACGTCACGATTCCCCAGCTTGCGCCCTTCTTCGCGGCGGCGGCGAGGTCGGGCCTGGCGCTCGTCTGGAAGATCGTGCTTGTCGTCGAGGCGCTGGGCGGGCATCCGACGGGCGTCGGTCATCAGATCCACGCCGCGTTCGGTAATTACGACGTTCCTACGATCCTCGCCTATGCACTCGCCTTCATCGTGGTCATACAGATCGTCGAACTCGGTATCCTGCAGCCCCTCCAGACGAGACTGAACAAATGGCGGCGGTGATGGAGGCGGGAACGCCCGTCCACGTTCGGGTTGAGAACAAGACGTTTCCTGCCGTCGGCGGGCGCGGCGAGATCAACGTCCTCAACAAGGTGAGCTTCGACGTCGCGCCGCGCTCTTTCGTGGTTCTGACTGGGCCGTCAGGCTGCGGAAAATCCACGCTCCTCAACATCGTGGCGGGTCTTGATCCGGACTATCGCGGCACGGTCACGTTCGGGGAGCGGAAGCCACGTCTCACCTTCATCTTCCAGACGCCACGGCTTCTCCCCTGGCGCACGATCCGCGAGAACCTGACGCTTTCACTGCCGGACGGCGATCCGCGACAGGCCAATATCGACGCCATGCTGACGCGTGTCGGCCTCACCGAAGCGCAGCACGCCTATCCCGAACGGACATCTCTTGGGATGCAGCGGCGGGCCGCGCTCGCGCGCGGGTTTCTCCAGGAGCCTGATGTGCTTCTGATGGACGAGCCGTTCGTCTCGCTCGACGATCCGACCGCGCATGGCCTCCGGGAGCTTCTGACGCAACTCTGGTCAAGCCGTCCGACGACGGTGCTGTTTGTGACGCACGACAGAACCGAGTCGGTGATGCTCGGGACGCGAATCTTGCGCCTCGCGGCCGGCTCTGCGAATATCGTCGCGGATGAAGAGGTCCGGCTGACACCCGTCGAGCGCCTGGACCGCGGCAGGGTGCTTGCCGAGCAGAAGCGGATTTTCCAGGACTGATGGTTCCGATCCCTAGGCCGCGCCGCCGGCCGGCCAAGTTTCTCGCCAGCGTCGTCTCGGCTGAGGAGGCTGCTGTCGCTCTCGCGGGCGGCGCCGACATTATCGACTGCAAGAACCCGTCCCAGGGGGCGCTCGGTGCTCTCCCGCATTCGGTGGTCCGCGCGATCGTCGCGGGTGTCGGCGGGCGCGCTGGCGTCAGTGCAACGATCGGCGATGTGACACCAGAGCCGGAGACGGTCGTTCCGCTCGTCGCGGCGATGGCGGGAACGGGCGTCGATCTCGTCAAGATCGGGTTTTTCCCGGGCGATCGTGACGCCGCCACGATTTCCATGCTCGGCCGGCAGAGCTTCGGGCGGGCGCGACTCGTGGGCCTTCTTCTCGCCGACATGAAGCCCGACCTCGGGCTCGTTCGCCTGATGGCGGACGCGGGGTTCGCCGGCGTGATGCTCGACACCGCAATCAAGGACGGATCGACGCTCTTCGATCATGCGCCGCTGTCTCTGCTCGTGGACTTCGTGGGCGAGGCCCATGACGCGGGTCTTTTCGCGGGACTGGCCGGATCGCTCCGCTCGGACATGGTTAACGATCTTCTGGGAGCCGGGGTCGATGTTCTCGGCTTCCGCGGCGCGCTTTGCGATGGCGCTCGGAGGGAGGGCGCGTTGTCTCAGTCTCAGGTCACGGCCGTGGCGCGCGCGATGCAAAAGTCGGCTAGAGATGACGCTCGCGCGCGCATGGTGGGAGTGAATGTCCAATGACCGACCGACGTAAGGGCAGTGCCTCGCTCGTCGCCGACGTGACCGGGCTCGCAGTCCCGGAGCACTCGCGGGACTGCATCTTCGTTCGCGACTACGTCATCGACTGCAACATCGGCGTCTATGCGGAAGAGAAGGGCGTAACGCAGAAAGTCCGGCTGTCGATCGACGCCTATCTCGGACCGGGTGTGCGTTCGACGGTCGACGAGATGATCGAGGTGCCGTCGTATACCGACATCATCGACGCCATCGCGGAGATCACGGGGCGCGGGCACATCAATCTCGTGGAAACGCTCGCCGAGGACATTGCGGCGATGCTGCTGCGCGACACGCGGATCGGGGGCGTGCTCGTCAAGATCGAGAAGCTCGAAAGGGGACCCGTGCGCGGCGTCGAAATCTACCGCACGCGCAAGGCTTGATCGTGTGGCACTCGTTCTAAAACTCGGTGGCAGCCTTTACGAGTCTGGACGGCTCGACGGTGTCCTCGAGCGCGTGGCTGCGGCGGACGTTCCGGTCATCGTCGTTCCGGGCGGTGGTCCGTTCGCGGATGCGGTTCGCGCGGAGTATCAATCGGGCCGCATCGACGAAGCGACGGCCCATGACCTCGCCGTGCTCGCGATGCAGCAGATGGCGATCCTCATGGCGCGTCGGGCGCCGGTCCTCCGGACTGTCGAGACGGAAGCGCAGATCGGCAAGGCAGTCGCAGAGCGGAGTTCGGCCATCTGGCTGCCGTGGCGCATGGCGCGGGCGGCGGGGGACATTGCGCGCGACTGGTCGATGACCTCGGACGGAATGGCGGCCTGGCTCGCGCGACGTCTCGAAAGCGTGGGGCTCAGGCTCCCGGTCGTGCTGGTCAAGTCGTGTGAGATTCCGCAGCACGCATCGGCGCGCGCTCTCGCGGACAGCGGGATTGTCGACGCCTGGTTCGCGCGGATCGTCACCGAGAGCGGGCCCGCCTGGCGGGTCGTTTCCGCCGATGATCCCAACGGTCTTTCCGATGTTCTGAGGCGCCCCATCGACGGCGCGCACATCGCGTGCTAGGCCGCAGGTCATGGCCAAACACGACGTCAAAACTCCGCGCTTCGCCTGGGCTCTGACCGGTTCGGGGCACTATGTGAAGGAAAGTCTCGCGTTGATGCGCGAACTACCCGACCTCGATCTTTTCCTGTCGAGTGCCGCGGAAGAAGTGATCAACATGTACAAGCAGTCCCTCGATCTCAGGGAGGGCGCGCGCATCTTCAAGGATCGCACGGCGAGCGCAGCGCCGGTCGGCAACTTCTACTACGGCGTCTACCACACGCTCATTCTCGGGCCAGCGACGTCGAACACCGTTGCAAAGTGCGTCTATGGCATTTCCGACAACCTGCCGACGAACGTCTTCGCGCAGGCCGGCAAGTGTCGCGTACCCGCGATCGTGTTTGCCTGTGATACCGCGCCCGTCATGGACACCGAAGCGCCCAAGGGTATGGTCAAGGTCTACCCGCGCCGGATCGATCTCGAGAACACGGAGAAGCTCAAGACGTTCGAGGATACGATCGTCGCCGAAACGATCGACGAGTTCGAGACAGCTGTCAGGGAGCGGCTCCGTTGGCTCCAAAGCTCCTCTTCCTGACGGGACATCTCGCAGAGCCACGGCTCGTCGAGACGCTCGGCGGCATCGGGCTCCCCGACGGATCATGGCGGGTACACAACATCGGCATCAAGGTTGCGGCCCTGATGACGGACGCCATCATCAAGAACCGCTTGAAGGGCCCTATCGATGCCGACCGCGTCATCCTTCCCGGTCGCGTGCGGATGGACCTCGGCGCTCTCGCGGCGCACTATGGTGTCAGCTTTGAACGCGGACCGGACGAACTCATAGATCTGCCGCAGTATCTCGGTAAGGGTGGCAAACCGCCTGATCTCTCGCGGCATGATCTCCGAATCTTCGCCGAAATCATCGACGCGCCCGGCTTTACGGTCGAGGAGATCGTGCGTCGCGCGCTCGATCTCAAGGAACGCGGCGCGGATGTCGTCGACATAGGCTGCCAGCCGGACGTGCCGTTTCCTCATCTCGAGGACGCCGTCGCCGCGCTGAAGTCGCTGAGACTGAAGGTCAGCGTCGACAGCGGGGATGCTTCCGAACTGCGGCGCGGGGCTCGGGCGGGTGCTGACTATGTGCTCTCGCTCGACGAAACGTCGCTCGATGCCGTCGAGGGTACGGCCTGCGTGCCGATCCTTGTGCCCAAACCGCACGGCGATCTCGCCTCTCTCGTTCGCGCCATCGATCTCGCGCGGGAGAAAGGCATTCCGCACATCGCCGATCCGATCCTCGATCCCATCCATTTCGGTTTCACGGCGTCCATCGAGCGATATGCCGAATTGCGTCGCCAGCGTCCCGATGCCGAAATTCTCCTTGGCACGGGCAATCTGACGGAACTGACGGACGCGGACAGCCTCGGCGTGACAGCGGCACTTCTCGGTATCGCTTCGGAACTCCGCATTCAGAACGTGCTCGTGGTGCAGGTCTCGCCGCACACGCGGCGGACAGTCGAAGAGCACGACGCGCTGCGCCGCGTTTTTTTTCGTGCGCGGGAGGATAAGAGCCTTCCCAAGGGTTATGGCGGTGGCGTTCTCTCGCTGCACGACGTGAAGCCGTTTATAGCGTCGAGCGAGGAGATCGCGAGCTTTGCGCGCGAGGTGCGCGACCTGAATTTCAGGATCGAAGCCAACGAGGATGGACTGCACGTCTACAACCGCGAGGGCCATCACGTCGCGACCGATCCCTTCGAGCTTTTTCCGAAGCTCGCGGTCGAAGCCGATGGAGCTCACGCGTTCTATCTCGGCTACGAGCTGGCGAAGGCTGAAATCGCGCGCGCGCTCGGCAAGCGCTACGCGCAGGACAATCCGCTCGAATGGGGCATATCGGCCGACAAGAAGAGCGAAGACCTCGTTCGCCACGCTCCGGAAGCCTCGACCGTCAAAACGGCCAAGGAAGCGAAGGCGAAGGCACGGAAGGAGACGCGTCATGCCGAAGATCGTCGAGACCGTGGTGACGACGATGGGGGCGGCGGGTGACGTCCACATCGCTCCTTTGGGGCTCATCGCGGACGGCGATCACTACATTATCGCTCCGTTCCGGCCTTCGCGGACGCTCGACAATCTGACCGCCAATCCGATGGCGGTCGCGAGTCATACGGATGACGTGCGCGTCATTGCCGGCTGCATCACGGGCCGACGCGATTGGCCCACAGTTCCCGCGGACAGGGTGCGTGGTGTGAGGCTCGCCGATTGCGTCTCGCACTCAGAACTCGAGGTCGTGCGGGTCGATGAGGACAAGCAACGTCCGCGATTTTTCGTGAAGGTCGCGCATCAGGCGGCGCATCGGCCGTGGGGTGGCTATAACCGCGCGCAGGCGGCCGTTCTCGAACTCGCAATCTTGTCGACGCGGCTCCACATGCTACCGGCGGACAAAGTCGAGGCGGAATTGAAATATCTCGAGATCGCCATCGAGAAGACGGCCGGAGATCGAGAACGCGAGGCGTGGGGCTGGCTCATGGAGCGTATCGCAGCGTGGCGCGCCGGAGACGAGGCGGCCAAGCAGAAGCTATGACGACGCGGCGTCGCCAATAGTCGGCAGATGTGCCGGGCCGATCGTCGTCGCGATCCCGGCGACTATGTTCCGCTGCCGACCTTCTTGATCTCAGGCGCGGCTGTTTCCTCGGGCGACTTCAATGTCACGACCGCCGCACCCTGGCTCCGCTTCGGCTCGACGACCAGTTCGGCGGGTTTAATGCAGACGGACAGGCGGTCGGGTGCGAAGACCTGCTTGATCTCGAACGCGCCGTCGTTGTCGCGCACGGTCACGTTCGTCTTCGCTTTGGCGAGATTTTCGATCTGCGCTTCGCCGCCGAGCTTGGCGACGTCGGCGCGCTTCAGGCTGTAGCTGACGGCGCCCGCCTTGACGGCCTCGCGCACGAGGAAATAGCGGCTGCCGGGCTGGGGTGTGACTTCGGCCTTGAAGCGTTCGAGGATCTTTTCGGCGACGACGTCGTCGATCAGTTCGGCTTCCATATCCTCGACGATGACATTGACCGCGAGCTGCTTCTTGAAGTCCGCGCCGCCTTCGGCGGACAAGCCGGGCAGCGCACTTTTTAGAACCTCATACGACAGGCCCGCGCTCGCGAGCTGGCGATCCGACAATGCGTAGTTCGCGACCTTGACCTGACGGCGGAAGTTCGGGATCGCGGCGATCGCGGGATCGGTCGAGTAGTCCTTCACGCGCCAGTAGGTCCCTTTGCTGTCGAGGCGGTAGATGGAGCCCGGCGGGTCCATTCCGTTCGGCACGAGGGGGCACTGGAATCCCTGCGGCACGCCGGGCACGAAACCCGGTGTTTCCGCGACCTTCTGCGTGACGGTTCCGGTCGAGGTGTCGAGCTGATCTGAGGCGCAGGCGCCGAGACCCAAGGTCAGGGCGGCGGCGAGTGCGACCTTGGCGGCTTCTGTCGTTCTCATCTCGAATCGTCCCCCGATCGCGTCGAGCGCGACAGTAGGCCCGGTCAAGGCCGTTCGGCAACGGCGCCGAGGAGTTCTCGACAGGTGACGAGGCGAGGGACCCGATCGCCCTCAGCATTAAGCATTTTTTTCGGCAAGCAGCGCGACGGAGACGGCGGGCGCATAGGCGGTGGCGGCGAAATCCAAGTTGGGGGCCGCGCCGATCATCGTGCCGAAAGTTATGACGGTGCGGGACCTTAACGCCGGTATGGCGGCAACTTCGGATGCGCCGATACCGGCCGCTACGACGGGCGCGCCGTCCGGCAGTCCGGCGGCGGAGAGGACGAGGGACGCGCCGTCCGAGATGGAATGCATTTGCTCGGAGCAAATGAATTGCGCGGGTTCTTTCCAATCGCTCGCGATGGTCTCGGCCGCATCGCGACCCAGCAGGCGCGCGAGACGCACGCGGCTCTCCTCAGCGGACTTGCCCTTCCCGTCGGCTGTTGCGTGAAGATCGACGCTCTGCGGCAGTGTTCCGAGCATGCGGCGGACGTCAGCCATCGTCGCCAGGTGCTCGCGAGCGAGCGTCACCCACTGGCCGCGGAACGGCGCGCGGGCGGCCACCATTGCAACGCTCGTGCGCGTGAAGCCCGTGTAGACCAGTTCGCCCGTCGTCTGACGCTCGGCGTCGGTCAGGCCGCGCGGCGCGGGGCGGCCAGCGCGGATCGGGATGATGTCGGTCGTCGTCGAGCCGAAGTCGATCAGGAGCGCGTCGGGGTGGTGGGCTGCGACGAGCTTGGCGCTGGCGAGGAAGTTGGTCGAGCCGACATCGGCCGGCCGCCGCGCCGCTTCGTCAGGCGGGCCGAAGCCTGCCAACGCCATCCAGTATTGCGTTGCCGGCCCCAGGCGTTCGGCGGTCAATCGCACAAGGGTTTCGACGCCTGTCGCACGGTCGGGAAAGACATCGGACAATTCGCCGGTCATGGTGACGGCGAAGCGCTCGGCACGCGCGAGCATGGGCGCGGCTTTGCCGAATGCGGTGTCGAGCTTTTCGAGACCCATCCAGAGCCGGCAGCGGAACTGTTCCGCGGCAATCGCTCTGCCGTCTTCGACCAGCGCCACCTTGAGATGTGCGCCCCCGACGTCGAGGCCTGCCGTGATCGTCACCGGAGTGTCCCTGGAATGTGCGGTCCCTCGCGTGTGTTACACCATTTCCCGGAAGGAGCGAGGGCGTGGATATCATTCCGGTTATCGATCTCAAAGGCGGGTTGGTGGTGCGCGCGGTCGCGGGGGATCGCGCGCGGTACCGTCCGCTCGACACGCCGCTCGCGCCAGGGCGGCAGGATGCTGCTGCGATCGCGGAGGGATATCGCGCGCTCTTTCCGTTCGCCTCGCTCTATGTCGCGGATCTCGACGCGATCGGGGGAGCGGGCGATAATCGCGCGTCGATGGCGGCACTTCAGGACGTCTGGCCGGGAGACGTCTGGCTCGACGCGGGTTTGGCCGTCACCCGCGATCTAGCGCCTCGCATTGTGCCTGTCGTCGGATCGGAAAGCCTCCTCGTAGAGGGCCTTTGCGCGCTTGTCGATCTGGCTGCGCCGCAAGGGCGGACAGATGTTCTGTCGCTCGATTTTCGGGGCGAGAGTTTCATCGGGCCGGCGGAATTGCTGGCGACGCCCGTCCTATGGCCCGAGCGCGTGATCGTCATGAGCCTCACGCATGTCGGCACGGACGGCGGGCCTGATCTCGCGCGTGTCCGGCAAATCGCTGCGGCTGCCGGTTTCGATCGACGGGTCTATGCCGCGGGCGGGGTCAGGCATCGCGACGACGTCCGGGCGCTGAGAGACGCGGGCGCGGCCGGCGCGCTCGTCGCGACGGCGATGCATTCGGGCGCTCTCTCGCGGCGGGATCTCGACGCGATCGCGCAGTGGTAAGAGGCCAAGGCTGCCGAGGCAGATGAAAAAAAACCCGCGATGGCCGGGGCCAACGCGGGTTTGGAAGGTCATCGACGTGTCAGCCGTTCCAACGGCCAGAGAGTACGCGGCCCAATCGCTGCAGCAGACCCGCTTTCATAGGAGGGGCGTTATTCTTGTTTTCCTGCTGTGGACGGTTTCCGCTTCAAGTCTTCGCACCGAAGGGATGCGCGGCCGAGTTGCGCTGAGCGGTCGCTTCGGCAGCCGTCGGCTTGCCGGAGATAGCGCGCGCGATGGCTTCCTTCGTGGCGCGGTAGTTGAAGTCCTGGATCTTGGCGTCGTCAGCGGCTTCCCAGTGGATGAACACGCCGACGCAGACGTAGACGTCGTCGGCTTCGTTCGCCGGGATGATTCCTTCAGCAACGGCGTCCTGAACGGCCTTGGCCACGCCGTACTGGGCGGGTCCGAACATCTGGACAGCCTGGCGGGCGTCCTTGATCGTGACCTTGTTGAACATCACCGTGTTGGGCTTGCAGGGCAGGTTCGGCGCGATGACGGCGAGGAGCGACGTGAAGCCGTCCTTGTTGTTCGTCAGCGAGTTGCAGAACGCGGTCTCGACGGCGCTGCCGCGCGGACCGATCAACAGGTCGATGTGAGCAACTTCGTTGCCATCGCCGACAAGCGACTCACCAACGAGAACGCGATTAATCTTGGACATAAGTGGGGTTCCTCCCGGTTCCAGACATACAAGTGCACCAGGCTCACCGGGATCCCACGGGATCGCGCCATCGCCTGGTCACGCTCGTCCTAAGCTATCCTTGTTGGCTTCAGCCGGCGGGGGGACCGTCGGTCGGGTTCACCAGATAGCGGCGCGCCTTCAGCACCGGGGCCTTCATAGACTCAAGGGGTCTCGTTCGACAAGAGGCGATGCGTCTTTCGTCGAATATGCTTCCGACGTTCGCGGAGGTTCCTACAACTGCAGGTCTGTGGGTGCCGAAAAAAGGGGCGTTGGCGGGGCGCGCCTAACCTTTTCGCGCTGCGTCACGAAGTTTCGACATAAATGCGGCGGCGGCCATGATGTCGGCCAGCGATCCGGGGTTCAGGCCCTCGGACTTCAGGTCGCGGTCCAGTGCCAGCAGGCTGTCGATGATTGGCGGCTCGGAGACGTCGACCCCAAGCGTCGGCCAAGTGCCGACCAGCCTGCGCGCCCGCTCCCTGACGCTCTCGGCGGCTTCGCGGCCTTGCTTCCTGACGATGTGGGTGTCGAGGCGATGGGCCAAGTTCAACATGAAAACTTTGGCCAAAGCCGCCTCCGGTTTGAGGCCGTGTGCGGACTGCTGATGTTCGAAAAGTCGGCTCGTATTGGTGACGACGGTGTAGTTGCGAGCATATTCGCCGGCGATGAGGTCGCGGCCTGCCGCGAGTGTCATGGCTTGCAGCAGAGTGACTTGGACCGGTGCTGGATCATTGACGTCGGCCGACGGGGCGTCAGAGAGGCCAGCTGGCTTTGCCAGCGCAATGGCCTTGAAGGCCAGAGTGGCGTCGCCCTGATCGAGGCCCGAAAGAACTGAACGCAGGCGCTCCTGTATCGTTCTGCCCTTCCCTCGCGGCCCCGCGGCCGCAGCGATCGGCGCCGAGAGCAGAACGATTCCGAGGTTTGTGTTGCAACCGACCGCGGCGAATGTGGCCTCGACGGCGCGGAGAATGCGGGCCCCGACCGGAAGTTCCGGGTCGGCGACATGAGGAGCGGAAACCTCGGCACTGAGTTCGAAATCGCGAACCTCCATGCCGTGGCCGGCGGCATAGACATGGACATTGCCCGGCTTCAAGGCTTCGACTTCGAGGCGGCACGCAGAAATGTAGGCCGCTGAAATCGTCTCGCGGGAGAGCGGCCAGCTCATACGGGGCGCGCCTCGACAATGGCGGCGAGAAAATCACCGGCGAGTGTCCAGGCGATGTTGACGTCCGTCACGCTCTGGAGGCCCTTCCACGCTGGGTTCGAATTGATCTCGAGCACGAGGAGCCGCCCGTCGCGATCACGGATGAGGTCGACGCCAGCATAGTCCGCGCCAATCGCCGCGGTGGCGCCGAGGGCGAGGCTGGTCATTTCGTCTCCCTCGTTGATTGCGACAGGGGACGGCTCGGCGCCCTGGTGGACGTTGGTGATCCAGGTCCGCCCGACGCGGGCCATGGCGGCGAGAATGCGGCCGCGGGAGACGAACACACGCCAGTCCTCGAAGCGGGTGTCGCCCGGTTCGCGCAAATAGCGCTGGAGATAGTAGACGTCGCCGACCGTTTCGGGGGCGGGCAGGTCATTTTCGTCATCGACGCGACGAATGCCGTTCCCCTGGCTGCCGAAGAGCGGCTTTGAGACCATCGGAGCGCCCGCCTTCGCGACCAAATTTCTGGCTGCCTCGATGCCCTCCGCGACGCGCGTTTCGGGGACGGGAAGGCCGGCCTTCTGGAACAGGAACGTGGCCGTCGACTTGTCGACGCAGCGTTCGATGACGCGGGCGTCGTTCCAGACCCTGACGCCGCTTTCGCGCAACGCATGGAGGATACCAAGACGCATCGTGATCTGCTCGAGCGTGCCGGTCGAGATCGAGCGGACGAATGCGCCGTCGGGCAACGCGCCGTCGAGCCCCGGGATGTCGAGCCCCGAGGGTTTGCGCGTGTCGAAGGCGCAGCGATTGAGCGATGTCACGAGTACCGTCGCGCCGCGCGCTTCCAATGCCTCCTTCAGGCGGCGCGCGTGCCAATCTCCGCCGCCGTCTTCGATGAAGAGGACGATGCGGGCCGCGGCATGCGGCTTCGCGCGGGCTGTGATGGAGAAGGTCGGCGCACTCATGGGGATCTTTCAGGGCGATCCTTCGGGGAATGCTTGCTACCGGAAGCTCGCTTCCACGATCTCGGGCGCGAGTTTTCCGGCCTGGAACGAAGATCCGGTGTCGAGGTTCGAGACCGTCACGAGGGCGGGCGAGAACAGCATCGCATCGATCTTGTAGAAATCACCGCCGACTTCGGCGAACGTCTCGGCGAACGGCTTGCCATAGGACGTCGAGTTCGACGACGGCAGGGCATCGGCGAGTTTTTTTGCTTCGGCATCCGAGCCTTTGACGAAGAGCTGAATGCGGCCGCCGTAGATGATGGCGTCGTTCGTGCGGCCCATGGCTTTCACAAAGTCAGGAATGGGCGGGGCAAGAGGCGCGACGCCGTAACCGTCGACGATGTTCTCGAGCGGGAAATGCAGCGCGTGAGCCTTGTGGAGTGAGACTTCCAAGACGCGCGCCGCGATCTGGACAGTGCCGGCAAGGCTTCCTGTCGGCGCGTAGAGAATGGTCAGGTTCTGGGGCGCGATCCCGCAAGCGGTCGCAACGCTCGATGCGACGCTCGACGGCGGCGGGTTGTCGCCTTCGATCACGAGCGCGCCGGCGGAGTGGTGGTCGACGTAGCTGAGCTCCTTATAGAGGTCCTCCACGCGCGAGAGCGCGCGGGCCGGGCCTGAGCCCAACGCGAAGAAGTTGTTCTCCCCCGTGATCGTCCAACCGGCGTACTGGCTGCCGAGGCAGGCGACGACCGGATTCGTGGAATGGACGACGACGCCGAGCGGCCAGCGATCGAGGCCGGAGGCCGACGTTATCGTCACGGTGCCGAAGCCGCCCATGCACACTTCGCCGAGGAGGCGGCCGGCTTCGATGCCGCCGGGGACCGTGGCGCCGAGATCGATGAGGCGCTCGCCCGCGGCGCCGGTCGATACCTTGCAGCGCAGCGCGGCGGCGTCCGCTGCAATGCGGTCGACGATCTTCATGGCGCGGGCATTCACGCTCGGCGCGCCGGTGATGTGCTGGCAGGACATTTTCAAGGCTCCCTTTCGATCTGGGCGTCATACACGAGACGTTCGAGAATGCCGAGACGTTCGCGGCAGAGGTGGATCGCCTCCGACGGTGTTTCGGCTTCGGCGATGACGGTTGCGAGCGGCTGTCCGCGTCCGATCTTGGTGCCCGCGGCGGGCCGATCGGCGGCCCAGCCGGGCCAATCGAGCGGCGGGGCGGCCAACTCGGAACGGTCGGCGTAGAGGTAGGCGGCCGCTTTCGCGCGGGGCGGGCGCCATTGGCTTTGGAGGAGGGTGGCAGGGCTTTGGCCGGCTCTCGCGGCGACACTTGAAGTGACATGGGCCTCGAAGAGCGTTCCCGCGCTGTCGTCGAGCACGTCGAGCGACGCGCCGGGACGCGGGTTGACCTCGAGCAGGATCGGTTCACCTTCCGGAGAAACGATAAAGTCGAACGAGACGAGGCCGACGAGTTGGAACGCCTTCGAGACGTCGAGAGCGACATCGATCATCACGGTCTCGAGATCGACATCGATCCGAAGGCCGGAAACAGCGCCGCCATAGCGATAGCGTCGTCGTGGGCGCGGGTTGGTCCACTGGCCGGTTGCGGCGAACGCTGCACCGCGCTGAGACGTGATGCCGAGAAGGGATACGGGTTCGCCTGGTTCGAAGCGCTGGAAGTAGCGGCGCGGATCGGGGCGGGGTTCCGCCGGACAATCATGAATATGCAGTCCGCCGCTACCGCCAACGCGCTTCATGAGCCAGCCCGCCGCCTCGTTCGGCGGGGTTCGGCGCGTTTCGGGATGGCGGATGCCGAGCGTGTCGAGGGTCGAGAAGAAGGTCTCCGGGTCTTTGACGCGGCGGATCGTGTCGGCGCTATTGCCGATGAGGGAATAGCGCTCGGCGAGGGCCGCAACGAGGCGCGGGTTGCATTCGAAGCCGGCGCCGAGCACAAGCCCCACGGGCGCGGTGGGCGCCTGTTCCGCGAGTTCGTCGAGAGCGTCGATCAGCGGCCGTTTCAGAAATCCGACTTGCACACGGGCGGGAAGACAGCGCCAGGCGTCGGCGGCGGCGCGCATGTCGAGATCGCCGAAACAATCGACGACGAGCGGCCGATAGCCCGCGCGGGCCGCCGATTGCGCGAGCGCGCGTCCGGAAAAGGCGGCGATGAGGATTGATTTCGAGGCCAAGTTGGTATTCGCCATCTGGGACTCGCTCACCCCGACTCTCTCCCTGCACGCGGGGTGAGGGGAATAGAGCGTCGCAATCGAGCCGCGACGCTCCCAAGATCAGGCGAGGCCCGTCAGCTTCTTGGCCAGTGCATACGCGTGGCGGAAGTCGAGATTGAGCGGCTTGTCGGAAGCCAGCATCTCCTTGAAGAGGCCGCTCTCACACTTGTACTTGATGTCGCCGATGGCGAGCGGACCGACGCCCAGGGCATCGCAGCCCGGTAGCGCCGCGCCATCCATGAAGAGTTCCATGCCCTCGACGCCGGGGGGCGGCACGGCGTTGACGTCGGCAATGACGAGAAGCTTCGACGCGATCTTCTTCTCTTCGGCCGAGACGACCTGAACGCCGGCGGCAGCCGCGGCGAAGATCACCTCGGCGTTTGCGAGAACCTCGCGCTTCTGCTCAGGCGTTTCGCCCGAAACCGCTTCGAGGTCAACGCCGAAGCGCTCCTTCGAAACGGCGGCGCTCTTGATGACGCGATCGACGCCGCGATGGGCGACGAGTTGGACGTCGGCGCCTTCGAGAGCCGCGATGATCGAGGATGCGAAGCCGACGACGCCGGTCGCGCCGAACACGGCGACCTTCGTTCCTTTCCAACCCCGGCCGAACTTGCGCTTCAGGACGCGCTCGACGCAGGCTACCATCGCGGCCGCGGTCGTGAACGAGCCGGCAGGATCGGCGAAGACGGAGCACTGGAACGGCGGAACCATCGCGTCCTCGGCCGCCTTCAACATGTCTAGGGCCAGGATCGCATCCTTCCCGCCCATGAAGAAGCCTGTCTTCACGCCGTACTCCGGCGGACGGGAGAAGATCGCGTCCTGAATGAGACCTCTGACTTCGGACAGCTCGACGTTGATGTAGGGGACGATGACCTTGTAGCCGGCATCGGCGGCCATGTTCACGTCGAACGGGCTCATGTGCTTCTGCGGCGCGAGCATGTGCAGAATGGGCGTGGCGTCGGTCATCTAGTCTCTCCGAAGAGGGCTTGGGCTTTTTGATTTATGTCGTTGGGGTGCAACGATTTTTAAGGCGCCCCGGCGGAGGCGCCGGTGTTGCGGCCACGCGTAACGAGCAGCGTAAGCCCCTCCGCTTTAGCTTCTTCGACCAAAGAAGAATAGAGGCGGTGCGCCGCAGCCTCGCTGTCGGCGAATGCGAAGCCCGTGGGCCCCCACGAACTCTGACCGAGGCCGTGTGCGCCGAGATCGCCCAAGCGTTTAACGATGCGTCCGACCGGCGGGCTCGACCAGGGCGTGCCGCCCTGGGCGGCGGCGAAGTGCCGGCCGACAATCTCCTGGATGTCGGTCAGGGCCGTTCCGAACGCGCGAATGTCGGCCTCGACGAGACCGGGCAGCAGCTGCATGAGCATCAATCGGCAGAGATGGCCGACCTGCGCTTCGGGGAACTCCGGCAGGGCCGCGAAGGCATTCGTTTCCTTTTCGCCGTGAACGCCCATTTCGGACGGATCGAGCACGAGGATCACGCGCCAGTCATCGGGGAACGGCTGACGGATCGTGGTCGGCGGCGCGTGGTCGGCGTTCGGCGCGCGTCCCCCGTCGACGATGAATCCGCCTTGTTCGAACGCCGTGATGCCGATGGCCGAGCGGGCGCCGCGATCGACCATTTCGCCCATTTCATCTGCGCGGCGGCGCAAGCCGGTCAGTTCGAGAATGGCGTGACCGATGGCCAGTGCGAGCTGCGTTCCCGAACCCAGACCCGCGTGCGCGGGGATGGCGCGCTTCACGTCCACGCGAAAGGCGCGTCCCGGCGCGAAGGCTGCGGCAAAGCGTTCGGCGGCGGCCTTCGCGCGGATCGCTTCCTTTCCGGTCGCGTCGAATGCCGGCGCGGGTGCGACGACGACTTCGGTCACGGGCGCATCGATGGCGAGGCCGAGTGAGCCGTATCGGCGGCCGAGCGCGCCATTGAGGTCGAGGAACCCCAGGTGCAATCGGGCCGGCGCGACAACTTTGATGGCGCTCAGCAGTTCGGGCATGGAGGTTTTAGGAAATCCGGTCACGGAACGGGTGTGGCAGCAATTGATGCATGCGCTCCGTCGATCTACGCTGAACCCGGAAAAGTCAACCCAGGATCGCGCGAGGACGACATGGCAGAGCGAGAAAAGCCGATGGAACCGGCAGAGGTCGAAGCCTGGCTCGCCCAGAATTTGCCGACGTGGCGGCTCGAGGACGGGTGGATACGGCGCACCTACAAGACGAATAGCTGGAAGGGCACGCTGATGGTGATCAACACCGTTGGGCATCTTGCCGAGGCGGCGTGGCACCACCCCGACATCACGGCGTCGTACGCGTGGGTCGAGGTCAGGCTCGTGACGCATTCTGCCAAGGGGATCACGGACAAGGATCTGGTGCTGGCCAAGAAGATCGAGGAGGTCGTCCAGTGGCAGCCCGGCAAGGAGACAACGAATTCGCTCGAGGGCACGCCGTCTGACCCGCGGTTTGCCTACGTCAAGTATGACTGAGGCTGGTTCTGAAACTGGTTCTGAAACTGGCGCTGGCGCGTCGGTGGGGGCGTCGGCGACGCCGGCCGACGCCGACTATGACGCGCTGATCGGGCTCGGGTCGAACATAGGTGATAAGGCGGCGAACATCCGTGCCGCGCTCGATCATCTGACCGCCGACGGGGCCGTGCGGCTCGTGCAGATTTCGCGGTTTTGGCAAAGCGCGCCGTGGGGCGTCGAGGACCAGGACTGGTTCGTGAACGCGTGCGCTGCCGTCGCGACGGACCTCGGACCGCACGAGCTTCTCGGGCGCTGCCTCGCGGCCGAAAACGCGCTGGGGCGGGTGCGGGTCCAGAAATGGGGTCCGCGGGTCGTCGATGTCGACGTACTGACCTATCGCGGCCAGACGATCGACACGCCTGACTTGAAGGTACCTCATCCGTTCATCGAACAGCGTGAGTTCGTGCTGGTGCCGCTCGCTGAAGTCGCGCCGGACGAGGTGGTGAGGGGGCGGAGCATCAAAGACATGCTCGGGACATCCGATCGTGCGGGTCTCCTTGCTCTCGGTTGAGACATCTGCACGAAAAAAACCGCCGCCGGACGGGTGTCCGGCGGCGGTTGCTGGCTCGAACGTGGACCGGTCGATCAGCCGGCGCACTGGCTCTTGATGTAGGCCAGCAGGTTGGCGCGGTCGGTCTCGTCCTTGACGCCGGCCGGGAAGATCATCTTGTTGCCGGGGATGACGGCATCGTCTTTTTCCATCCACTTCAGAAGGTTTTCGTCCGTCCAGACGAGGCCCGAGTTCTTCACGGCGTCAGAATAGCCCGCGTAGCCTTCGTGCGTGCCCGCAGTCTTTCCGGCAACGCACGTCAGCGCCGGGCCGAGGGCGTTCTTCGCCTCGGGGCCGACCTGGTGGCAGGCGCCGCACTTCTTGAAGACGGCCTTGCCGGCTTCCGCGTCTTGAGCCGATGCAACAGCCGGTGCGGCGACGACCAGCGCAGCCGCGATAACCCACTTCATCATCTTGGTATTTCCTCCGTCCCAGTATCCGGTCCGGTGTGCGGCTCTCGACGCCGTTTCGCGGACTCCCAGCCATTTAGACTTTTTTCGCCTGAACCCGACCTGAACAAGTTGCCGCACGTCCAGCGAAGCACCCTTGCTCTCGGCCGAGAGGTCGAGGCCGCGGACACTACGATGACCGCCCCCTACTCGACCACCTCTTTCGATTTTGCAGCGCCACCAACGCGCCGATAGATAAACTCGGGCGGAGTCGTATGGCTCTCGACCTCGGCGACTTTGGCCCAATCGGCATGCATGGGCGAAAGGGAGCAGGCGGGATCGGTGTTCGTGGCGTCGCCGGTCAGGGCGAAGGCCTGGCAGCGGCAGCCGCCGAAATCGATCTCCTTCCGGGGGCAGGAGCGGCAGGGCTCCTTCATCCACTCCGTGCCGCGATATTTCTGGAACGCGTCGCCGTTCAACCAGATGTCGGCAAGCTTGCGGGTTTTGATGTTGTCGAAGGCGAGGTGGGTGATGCTCTCCGCGGCGTGGCAGGGCAATACGCGGCCCGACGGCGTGATGTTGACGATGCCGCGCGCCCAGCCGCCCATGCAGGGCTTCGGATACTTGGCGTAGTAGTCGGGCACGATGGCGTCGATGACGATGATGCCCTTGTACTTCTCACGCGCTTCCTCGACCTGCTCGGCGGCTTTGAGGAACGACTCTTTCGTCGGCATCAGGGCGGCGCGGTTGACGAGCGCCCAGGCGTAGTACTGCACGTGGGCGATCTCGATGCGTCCGGCGCCGAGTTCGACGGCGAAATCGACCATGCGCGGCACGTTGTGGATGTTCTGGCGATGGATCGGGGCGTTGACGGTCAAGGGCAGGCCGGCTTCCTTGACCCACTTTGCCACCTCGATCTTCTTCTGCATGCCGCCCTTGTAGGCAGCGATGCGATCGGCGTTCTCGGCATCGACGTCCTGGATCGAGAGCTGGACGTGGTCGAGGCCCAGTTCGGCGAGCTTCAGCATCCGGTCGCGGGTCAGCGTGACACCGGCCGTGATGAGGTTCTGGTAGAGCCCCACTTCGGCCGCGACCTTCACGATGTCCTCGAGGTCCTTGCGCGCCGTCGGTTCGCCGCCCGAAAGATGAATTTGGAGAACGCCCAATTCGGCGGCCTGCCGCATCACATCCTGCCATTCCGCTGTCGTCAGTTCGGTGTTGACGCGCTCGAGTTCGGTCGGATTGGAACAATAGGGACACTGAAGCGGGCAGCGATGGGTCAGCTCGCAGAGCATCCCGATCGGCGCGCGCGCACACGACGGTGCGACGGGCTCGGCTTTGGCGGCGGCGACGGGGGTGACCTCGTTCATTCTGGTTCTCTCCGCTCGGTTTGTTTGGGTTCAGGCTGCTTCGGCGCGGGCATCGACGACGCCCTTGTCCGACAGGTCCTGCAGCATCTCGATGACATCCTTCAGCACGACATCGGCCGGAGCCTGATACTCCTGGGCCAAGATATCGGCGATTTCACCGACGCTTGCCGTTCCGTCGAGACGCTTCAAGACGGCGACGGCGACGTCGTCGGGATTGAAGACGCGCTCGGGCGCCAGAATGATCCAGCGGCCGCGGCCCGGGTCGTGACGCAATTTAATGTGCTTCGGCATGCGCGGACGCGACGAGGCCTCGATGATGACGCGCGTGCGGATTTTGGACTCAGTCATGTTGGGGCTTTCGCTCATAGGTGGTCCGGCCGCCAGGCGCCCGGCGGAATGTTGCCGTTGATGTAGGCGTGGTGGAGCGCGTCGAGCTGGACCCAGAGGACATTGCACTTGAATCTCACGGCGTCGACGCAGGCCTCCTGCTCCTCGCGCGAGCGGGCGTTCTTCTTGATGTAATTGAGCGCGAAGTCGGCATCGGCCGGCGCCTGGACGAGCCGCTTCTTGAAGTAGCCCATCACGTGATCATCGACGAAGTTGTACCCCTCGAGCATTCCGGCGATCCGTTCCTTGTGGATCTTGGGCGCGAAGAGTTCGGTCAAGGACGATGCGACAGCGACCGTCAGGGGCTGCTCGCGCACGAATGCGACATAGGCTTCGACGGCGAAGCGTGTCGCGGGGAGCGCGCCCTTCATGGATTGCACATAGGTGCGGTCGAGCCCCAACGCATCGGTCAGGACGAGCCAGCGCTCGATGCCGCCGTTGTCGTCGCCATATCCATCATGCTCGAGGACGCGGTGCATCCACTCGCGCCGTAATTCGCGATCGAGCACGCGGCTGATGAGAGCGGCGTCCTTGCGAGGGACGGCGGATTGATAGCAGTAGCGGTTCAACGCCCAGGCGGCGACCTGCCATTTCTCGAGCTTGCCGCCGTGCAGGAGCTTATGGAACGGATGCTTGTCGTGGTAGCGCTCGGCACCCACGGCCTGGATCTTCGCCTCGAACTCGTCGGGCGTCCAGAGCGGCGCACCGGGGGGCGAAACCTCGATGCCCGTCGGCAAGCGGCGATCGCTCATAGTCTAACCTCCATTCCGTCGAAGCCGACCTCCCAGCCGGCGGCCTCGGTGGCCCGGCGCTCGGGAGAGGTCTCGTCGAGCACGGGGTTCGAGTTGTTGATGTGAACGTAGATCTTGCGGGCGACGTTCATGTCCTTGAACGCGGCAACGGAGCCGTCCGGACCAGAGATCGAGATGTGGCCCATGCGCTTGCCCGTCTTGTTGAGGAGGCCCTGGGTCAGCATTTCGTCGTCAGTATAGAGCGTGCCGTCGAAGAAGAGGAGTTCGGCACCGCGCAGACGCGCGGCGAGGGGCGGATCGACTTCGGCGCAGCCGGGCACGTAGAAGAAGTGCTTGCCGGTTGCGGTGTCCGTGACCTTGAGGCCGATGGTGTCGCCGTCGCGGCTGCCGAAGCTCGCGCCCGCGGCGGCATCCTCCAGGAAAAGAGCGATCTTTCCCGGCACGGCGAACGGTTCGATGACGAGGCCGAGATCGTCGCCGTGGTCCGTCAAAGTCACGGGCACGTCCAACTTCAAGGGGATACGCGGGACGATCTCGGGATTGCAGACATTGAAGACGGAGTTGGCGTTGATCGTCGCCATAACGCGATCGGACGCATAGATCGTGAAGGGCTGGCCTTCGCGAAGGTTGATGAGGCCGACGATGTGATCGACGTCGGCGTTCGTCAGAACGACGGCTCGGATCGGAGAATTGCGCTTTGGTCCTCTGGGGTCGGGCCACAAAACTGGGTTGGCCGCAAGCTGCTCGCGGAGGTCCGGCGAGCAGTTGAGCAGCACCCATCGCCTACCGTCCGAAGAGACGGCAAGTGAAGATTGTGTTCGCGGTCTAAAACCCGGCTTGCCGGCCCTCACGCTCGCGCTATTCGGGCCATTGCAATTCCATTGGGGAAACCCGCCGCCGGCGGCTGCCCCAAGCACCCTGATGATCATGGTCGATCCGTTTCAGGGCGGCGCGATGCCTCGCCGAAAAGCGGCGCCGCAAATGACGGCGGCGGCCGGAGTTGGGCCGCCGCTGTCGTCCTTCCCGCAAGACTGCGGGGCGAATTTTAGATGAGATCGATCTCGGCCGGCAGGTACGAGGTAACCTCGAGGCCGACTTCCTGCTCACGGACGGCGGGCTTGGTCCAGGTCTTCATGGGGTGTCCTCCAATGACGGTAGCAAAGTTTTTTCTTTGTCGTGCGAGAGGTTGAGTGCGTTTGCGGTTCTTGCTGTCGGCCGTTTACCCTTCGTTTGTCAGGGCCCGTGTCCGTCGTTGCCGCGTTGATCTCGACGCACCTCATAGATCACGTGTCGCGGGGCGCGATCAAGTCACTTGGGGTCACGAAATCGTGTCTCTTTTCCAATGACATGCGGCTTTCGATCGACGACGAGGGGGTGGCTGTTTCAGGGCTGCCGACGGCCCGTGCAGTCCGCGCGCGTGGGCGAATTGGGCACATTGTTCTATTCTGGCGCCGAAAATGGATGTATCATTCCAATTTTCTGGCAACATTCTTTCGAGTTGAAGAATTTTTTGCTCGTGGTATCTTCCTGGCGGTCGGAGTGCGCTCGGCGGACTTCGAAACCGGCGCGGCGTCAGGACCCTGGGCGCCTGATCGCGACGGCGGCCGACAGCTCAGCGGGCTCTCAGCCCGGAGCGGCGCATTACCAAATCGAGGATCGAAGATGACGCGCGTGGACGTGACCACGTCGGAACAACATTACCGCGGCGGACCGGATGCGGCCGCCGGGCGCGTGACGCTCGTTGGCTGCGGTCCGGGGGATGTCGAACTGCTGACCCTCAGGGCCGCGCGCGTGATCGGCGCGGCGGACGTGCTCGTCGTGGATCGTCTCGTCGGCGACGATGTTCTCGGACTGGCGTCAGCGTCGGCAATCATCATCCCGGTTGGCAAGGAGCCAGGCGGTCCTTCGGTTTCTCAGGACGAGATCAATCGCATCCTCGTGCGCGAGGCACTCAAGGGGCGGCACGTCGCGCGGCTCAAGGGCGGAGACGGGTTCGTTTTCGGGCGCGCGGCGGAAGAGATGGCGGCTGTCCGCGCGGCCGGAATCGACGTCGACATCGTGCCCGGGATCACGGCGGCGCACGCATGCGCGGCGAGCATTGCGCTTCCGCTGACGCTGCGCGAAACCGTCCGGCAGTTTTCGCTGGTGACAGGGGTCACGGCCCAGGGAAATGTGG
Organism: Hyphomicrobium sp.; assembly: GCA_033765145.1. Lineage (GTDB taxonomy): Bacteria > Pseudomonadota > Alphaproteobacteria > Rhizobiales > Hyphomicrobiaceae > JAGVSR01. The sequence continues at coordinate 28,050 of JANRIH010000056.1, forward strand.
ACCTCGACTGGCCGGCGCTCGCGCGGCCCGGTCAGGCGTTCGCGATCTACATGGGTGTCAGGACGTCGGCGGCGATAATGGAACGCTTGATCTCGGCGGGTGCCAGTCGCGATCTGTCGATCGTCATCGTCGAGAATGGAACACGTGAGAACGAGGTCGTCGTGGCCACGACGCTCGCTGATCTCGCAGAAGCGGTCGCCGCGCATGGCATCGAGGGACCGGCGATCATTTTCGGCGGACTTTCGTGGGAGGCTGCGAACCTTTCGATGCCGTCCGGCGTCAAGGTTTTTCACGGCGAGCCGTCCGCCGCGTGCGCGCCGTCGTATCACGACCCGCGACCCGAGACGCTCTAGTGTTCCGGCTCCGACATTTGCTTCCCGGTGCTGCACAACGGTTAGCAAGTGTCGGAGGCGAAGGAACACTAGAGAGCTGAAAGTCCTCGTGCAGCTTCTGCATCTGACGTTTGGTGCAGAACCCGGCCGCGAATGGGAACCAAACGTCAGTTGCGCTGCACTAGGAGGCTTTTTTGGCAAATCCGACACTTCCCAAAAACGCGCCATTCGGGCCCGAGGACATCGATTTCCTGAACAAGCTCGTCGGTCGCTCGACGCCGATGCAGCGGAGCTGGCTGTCCGGCTTCCTTGCCGGCCTCGATGCGGCGCAGGGACTTGGCGGCGTGCAGGCGGCGGCGGCTCCGGTGGCGGCGGCGAAGCCGCGCGTGCCGATGACCATTCTCTACGGCAGCGAGAGCGGGAACGCTGAAGCGCTGGCGTTCAAAGCGAAGAAGGTGGCGTCCAAGTTCAGCGTCGATGCCAAGGTCGTCGATATGGCGGACGCGGACCTCGCGCAGATTGCCAAGGTCAAGAACCTCGCGGTCTACATCTCGACCTGGGGCGAGGGCGATCCCCCTCAGCGCGCCGTCGATTTCTACAAGGCGCTGATGGCCGATGATGCACCGCGTTTCGATGGTGTGCGCTACGCGGTCCTCGCACTCGGTGATACGGCGTACGTGAACTTCTGCGAAACGGGCCGGCGCATCGATGCCCGGCTCGAGGCGCTGGGCGGAATCAGGGTCGTCGATCGCATCGAACTCGATCTCGACTATCAGAAGGGCGCGCAGGCCTGGACCGACGGCATGCTCGCGAAATTCCAGCCGGCCGACGGTGGCACGGCAACGGTCGTGCACGTGGATTTCAAGGCGTCGGCCGCGGAGGGGGACGATCTCGAAGAGCCGGTCTATACCTCGGAGAACCCGTGCGAGGCGGAGGTTTCCGCACTCGTTAATCTCAACGGCACGGGTTCGACACGCGAGACCTATCACGTCGAATTCGCCTTCGATGCGCCCGAGTTCACCTATGAACCGGGTGCTGCGATCGGCGTTCTTCCCGAGAATGATCCCGCTCTTGCCGCCGATCTCGCCGCGGCTGTGGGGCTCGGAACAGACGCGGGGCTCGTCGCAAAGCTCGCGCGCCAGTTCGACATCACGACGCTCTCTCGCGGGACGGTCGATGCGTTCGCAAAGCTCACCGGCCGGAAAGATGTCGCGGCGCTGCTCGAGGGCGATGCCCTGGCGCGCTTCTCGGCCGACCGGCAACTCGTCGATCTCTTCGAAACCTATCGCGAGACGCTGACGGCGGAGCAGCTCCTTAAGCTGTTGCGCCCGCTTCCGGGGCGGCTCTATTCGGTCGCGTCGAGCCTCAAGGCGCATCCGGGAGAAGCGCATCTCCTCGTCGGCGCCGTCAGGTGGGCCTCGCACGGGCGGCAGCGCAAGGGCGTCGCCTCGACGTTCCTCGGCGAGCGCCGCAAGTCGGGTGACAAGGTCCGAATCTACGTGAAGCCCAATCGGCATTTCGGACTGCCGGCGAACGGGGATACGCCCATCATCATGATCGGCGCGGGCACGGGCGTCGCGCCGTACCGAGGCTTCATCGAGGATCGTGTCGAGACGGGGGCCAAAGGGCAGAGCTGGCTCTTTTTCGGGGAGCGCAATTTCACCAACGATTTCCTCTACCAGCTCGAATGGCAGGATCATCTGGCGTCGGGAGCGCTGACCAGGATCGACGTCGCGTTCTCGCGCGACCAGCCCGAAAAAATCTACGTGCAGCATCGGCTCTGGGAGCGGCGCGACGAAATCCGGGGTTGGATCGCGGACGGCGCGCACCTCTATGTGTGCGGTGACGAAAAGGGCATGGCGAAGGATGTGGATGGCACCCTCGCGCGCATCCTTGCGGATGGCGGGGATGACGCGGCGGGACTGGCGAAGCTCAAGGATTTGACCAAGTCCGGGCGTTATCAGCGCGACGTCTATTGATCCCGGACCGAACGAGGCTTTTGCGCAACGCGGCGGGACCGTACCCGCAGAGAGACTTCAGGACACGACAATGAGCGACACGCGTTCCAAGAACGAGAGCATCAAGGAAAAGAGCCGGCTCCTGCGAGGGAGCATCGCGGAAGGGCTCGCGCATGTCGAGACGGGCGCCATCGACGAGGATGACACGCAGCTTCTGAAGTTCCACGGCTCCTACATGCAGGATGACCGGGACGTGCGCGGTGAGCGCGCCAAGAAAAAGCTCGAGAAGGCCTTCTCGTTCATGATCCGGCTTCGGCTCGCGGGGGGGAATCTCACACCCGAGCAGTGGCTGAAGCTCGACGATATCGCGGGTACCTACGCGAACGGGACGCTGAGGCTCACGACGCGCGCGACGTTCCAATATCACGGCGTCATCAAATCGAACCTCAAGCGGACGATGCAGGCGATCAACGCGGCCTGCATCGACACCATCGCGGCGTGCGGTGACGTCAACCGCAACGTGATGTCGGCAGCGCATCCCTATCTGTCGAAGGCGCACAAATCGGCCGAAGAGCTCGCGAAGAAGATCAGCGACCATCTTCTTCCCCGGACCGGGGCCTATCATGAGATTTGGCTCGACGGCGAGCAGGTCGTGACATCGGAAGGCAAGAGCCAGCCCGAGAGCGAGCCGATCTACGGCACGCACTATCTCCCACGGAAATTCAAGACGGTCGTCGCGGTTCCGCCCGACAACGACGTCGATATCTTCGCGCATTGCCTCGGCTTCATCGCGATCGTGTCCAAGGGCGACGTCGTCGGCTGGAACGTGACTGTCGGCGGGGGCATGGGGATGACCCACGGCGAGACCGACACGTTTCCCCGGACGGCCGATCTCATGGGCTTCTGCACGCCCGAGCAGGCTGTCGATGTCGCCGAGAAGGTTGTCACGGTTCAGCGCGACTGGGGCAACCGCGAGGTCCGGAAAAATGCGCGGCTGAAGTACACCATCGAGACGCATGGCGTCGACGCCTTCCGGGCGGAGGTCGAGAAGCGGCTCGGCTACAAACTCGGCGCGCCCCGGCCGTTCAAGTTCGAGCGCACGGGCGACCGCATCGGCTGGGCACAGGGGCATGACAAGAAGTGGCACCTGACGCTCTATGTCGAGAACGGTCGCGTCAAGGATACGTCCTCGAGGAAGCTCAGGACCGCGCTGCGGGAGATCGCGGCGACGGGCGGCGTGGATTTCGTCGTGACCTCGAACCAGAACCTCGTCATTGCCAATGTTGCCGCCAAGCAGAAGGCGAAGATCGAAGCTGTTCTCGCTGGCCATGGTGTCGAGATCGCCACGTCGTCGGCCATGCGCCGCAACGCCATGGCGTGCGTCGCGCTGCCGACCTGCGGGCTCGCGCTCGCCGAGAGTGAACGTTACCTGCCGTCGCTCATCACGAAGTTCGAGGACATCCTCGATGCCGCGGGCTTGCGGGACGACGAGATCATCGTGCGTATGACGGGCTGTCCGAATGGCTGCGCGCGGCCTTATCTCGCGGAGATCGGTTTCGTCGGTCGCGCGCCGGGGCTCTACAACCTCTATCTTGGCGCGGCATTCGACGGAACGCGATTGAACAAGCTCTATGCGCAGGACGTCGACGAGGCGCGTATCCTCAAGCTGCTCGAACCACTTTTGAAGCGCTACGCCAAGGAGCGCCACGACGGCGAGCGGTTCGGCGATTTCGTCATCCGTGCCGGTGTCATCAAGGCCACGACGGCGGGAAACACGTTCCACGCGGATCTTGCGCTCGCGGCGGAATAGCCCGCCGACGGGCGCTCGCGGCAGAGCGTGGGACGCCAGCCACGCATCGGCGTTGCCGTTCTCTCTGCAATGGGCCTAAAGGCTCGCGTTCATTTTGCGAATCCTCGCGGCCAGTCGCGACATGATCGCGAGCGCGAACTCGGGCCGCTCCGACACGAGGGCCAGGAACTGCGCGCGGTCGATGGACAGCACCTCCGTCGGTTCGCTCGCAAGTGCGGCGGCACTTCGGGGCGCGCCGTCGATCAACGCCATCTCGCCGAAGATGCCGCCCGGTCCGACGTTTTCCAGAACCGTGCCGTAGGTGATGATCTGGACGCGACCCTTTCGGACCACGAACATCCGACCGCCGCTCTCGTCGGCCAGGAACACCTTCTGGCCAGCATCGAAATTTTCGGACCGCGCACCGCGGGCGATGAGCCAGTCGATATCGAGGTTGGCCATGGGCCCTCCATTGTCGGTTCCGGAAACATCAGCCACGATTCAGCCTTGCGCCGCGAGGCGTTCGAAATCCGGTTCGTCGGAACCCTACCGACCTCAGGACTTCAGATAAAGCAACCAGGCGGCGTAACAGAGCACGATCGCCAGCGCGATGCGAAGGAACCATTCAGGGAGGCGACCGGTCAGACGCGAGCCGATCAGAATGCCCGGGATCGATCCAGACAACAGGCCGGCAAGGACGATCCAGTCGATGTGGCCGAGACCCATGTGTCCGAGCCCGGACACGAACGTCAGGGGCACGGCGTGGACGATGTCGGTTCCGACGACGCGGCGCATGGGCATCAATGTGTAGAGGCCGGTCAGGACCGCGACGCCGATGGCTCCCGCTCCGACCGATGTTAGGGCGACCGCGGCGCCGAGCACGAGACCGAAGATGATCGTGGGCAATGGACGAGCCGGCGTCCCGTCCGCCGCTTCCGTCACGTGAAGGCGCTTCAGGTAGGGAAAGAGGAGGATGGCCACGGCGCTGACGACGAGGGTCACGGCCAGGCTGCGTTTGACGAAGGTCGCAATTGAAGCGGTATCGGGTGCTGCAAGATAGAGCCATGCGAGTACGGCGGCCGCGCCGGGAAGGCTGCCGGCGGCGAGCCAGCCGAGGATCGGCCAGTCGACGTTGCCGAGACGATGGTGGCGAAGTGCGGCGCTCATCTTGGTGATGGCGGCGAAAAGGAGATCGGTGCCGACCGCTACGGCGGGGGGAATTCCGACGCCGGAAATCAGCAAGGGCGTCGTCAGCGAGCCGGCGCCGACGCCCGTGATCCCGATCAGGAAGCCGATAAGGAAGCCGCCGCCGACGACGATGTGCGCATGTTCCGCGAGGCTCAACATCTGGCGCCGCGCGCCTTCAATTCGTATCCGGCCGTGGGTTCTGTCGAGAGCATGGTTCTCTCCTCAGACGAGACCGCCGGATATCGCGATCGTGCGCGCGCTCAGCACGATCACCACGAAGCCGACGATGATCATCAGGGGTTTGGCGGGGACTTGCTTTGCGATGAGGGCGGCCAATGGTGCGGCCATGATGCCGCCGATGATGAGGCCGGTGATGATGGGCCAGAGTTCCAGACCGATCGTGAACACGAATGTCGCGGATATCGCGGCTGTTACGAAAAATTCCGCCAGATTGACCGACCCGATGGTGTACCGCGGGACACCGCCCTGACCGAGAAGCGTCGATGTCACCATCGGTCCCCACCCGCCGCCGCCGATGGCGTCGACAAAGCCGCCGAACAGGCCGAGCGGCACGATGTTGGTCGGCGGCTCGTCCACGAAGTGGGGTTTCCGATGGATGGCCTTATAGAGAATGAAGATGCCCATCAGCAGGAGGTAGGCGGAGATGTAGGGCTTGATGAGATTGCCGTCGATCGCGGTCAGTACATAGGCGCCGAGAACGCCGCCTATCATGCCCGGGATGGCGAGGCGCCAGATGATCCGCTTGTCGACATTTCCGAACTTCCAGTGCGAGAGGCCTGATGCGCCGGTCGTAAACATCTCGGCGGCGTGGACGCAGGCGCTCGCCGTCGCGGGCGGCACGCCAGCGCTCAACATCACGGACGTCGAAGTTATGCCGTAGGCCATGCCGATGGCGCCGTCGACCATCTGCGCCAGGAAGCCGACGGCAATGTAGAACAGTATTTCTTCGGACATGCGGGCGCGGTCTCTGCGATGGTGACATCGTAGGCTAATTTAGCGGAGGGGGCTTGGCTAGATCGAGTAATCGGGCAAGGCCTCGATCTCGACCGCAACGCCGGCCGCGCGCAGGATCAACGCCACTTCGTTGGCGCGGCGCCGGAACTCGGTCTCCGCCTCTGGCGAATTACCGAGATCGGATGACAGCCCGCGCGAGAGCATGGACCGGGTCAGAACGAAGACGTCCGCGTCGGCGGGGGCCGCGTCGCTGCTCGCCGCCGACACGATGCCGCCGGCGACGCTCGCGCCCGTGATGGCGTCGACGAGCATGAAGCTGCCGGTCTCCGGGGCATCAGCGAAGCGATCGACAGCCGTCGCGCGACCGAGTGCCAGATGGGCGATGGCGATGTCGTTTACCTTGCAGGCGCTCGACGGCTTCGTCGCAAAGGTCTCGAGGTCGAGGAGAGCGCGAATTTCGATCGAGGTTACCGGCACGAGGTCGGTTGCGGTGCGGAATAGGTAGCTGCCACGCCGGTTGAAGGCCGTCTCGTTCAGCCACACGAAGCGGGCCTCGACGGAGCGGGCGACGATCGGCTGGGCGTCGGGATCGGCGAGCACGGCACCGCGCGACACGTCGATGTCGGTATCGAGCTGGATCGCGACGGCCTGCCCGTGACCGGCTTCCTCGTAGTCCCGATCCATGGATGCGATGCGCTGGACCTTGGCTTGGCGCTTGCTCACGGGGTCGATGATCGTATCGCCGACCTTGACATGGCCCGAGCTGATCGTGCCGGCGAGCCCGCGGAAATCGGCGCGCGTGTCGCGAAGAACAGTCTGCACAGGCATGCGGAAGGCGCCGGTCGCCTCTGTCACGCGGTGCGGGAGCGTCTCGAGATGCGAGAGGAGGTGCGGCCCCTGATACCAGGGCATGTTCGTCGAGCGGGCGGCAACGTTGTCGCCGGAGACGGCCGCGACTGGCACGGCGATCGAATCCGTGAAGCCGAACCGGCGCACGAGATTGCGGAAATCGCTTTCGATCTGGCGGAAGCGTTCCTCGGACCAGCCGACGAGGTCCATCTTGTTGACGGCGAGCACGACGCGCTTCAAGCCGACGAGATCGAGGATCGCGGCATGGCGGCGCGTCTGAGTCTTGATGCCGTGCCGGGAGTCGATCAACATGATGGCGACGTCGGCATGCGAGGCGCCAGACGCCATGTTGCGCGTGTATTGCTCGTGACCGGGGCTGTCGATGACGACGAAGCGGCGCGTATCGGTGTCGAAATAGCGCCATGCGATGTCGATCGTGATGCCCTGCTCTCGCTCGGCGACGAGGCCGTCCATCAGAAGCGAAAAATCAGGATGGCCGCCGTCGACCTTGCGGCCGCGCTGCAGCGTTTCGCGCTGATCGTCGAAGAGGTCGGTCGCATCCCAGAGCAGGCGTCCGATGAGCGTGGACTTGCCGTCGTCGACCGATCCGCAAGTCAAGATGCGCAGCATGCCCGTCAAGTCGCGCGCGACGACGGGAGCGGCCTCGGCGCGCGGCGCGGGCTTCGTTTCGACAGCCTTCAATTGAGGCTTGGCGGTCATCAGAAGTATCCTTCCTGCTTCTTCTTCTCCATCGCACCGACCTGATCGTGGTCAATCAATCGGCCCGAGCGCTCCGACACGCGGGCGCCGATGGTTTCTGCGACGACATCCTCGATCGTGTCGGCGGAGGATTCGACCGCGGCCGTCAGCGGCCAGCAGCCGAGCGTGCGGAAGCGGATCTTGCGCATGGCGGGCTTCTCGCCGGCCTTCAACGGCAGGCGATCGTCATCGAGCATCAGGATCTGTCCGCCGCGTTCGATCGTCGGGCGCATGGCGGCCATGTAGAGGGGGACCACTTCGAGTTTCTCGCGCAGGATGTAGCGCCAGATGTCGCGTTCGGTCCAATTGGAGAGGGGGAAGATGCGTGCCGTCTCGCCGGCGCCGAGGCGTCCATTCAGGAGACGCCACATCTCGGGACGCTGGCGGCGCGGGTCCCAGCGGTGGCCTTCGGCGCGGAACGAGAACACACGTTCTTTCGCGCGGCTCGCTTCCTCGTCGCGGCGCGCGCCGCCGAATGCGCCGTCGAACCCGTGCTGGTCGAGACCCGCCTTCAGCGCCGTCGTCTTCATCACGTCCGTGTAGACCGATGGCGAGTAGTCATAAGGGTTCATGCCCTGCGCGATCGCCTCGTGATTGATCATTTCGATCAGTTCGAGGTCGAAGGCTTTCACCATGCGATCGCGAAATGCGATCATTTCCTTGAATTTCCACGTCGTGTTGACGTGCATCACAGGGAACGGCAGACGGCCGGGCCAGAACGCCTTTCGCGCGAGATGGAGGAGGACGGTCGAATCCTTGCCGATTGAATAGAGCAGGACGGGCTTGCGGAACTGGGCCGCCGCCTCCCGGAAGATGTGGATGCTCTCGGCCTCGAGCAGGTCGAGATGCGAAAATTCGGCGGTCATGCCGCGGCTTCCTTCTGTTTCGGGCGGTTGTGGAGCCCGCATTCCTTGCCGTCCTCGTTCTCCCACCACCAGCGTCCCGCGCGAATATCCTCTCCGGGGCGGATGGCGCGCGTGCAGGGCTGGCATCCGATCGAGGGGAAGCCCTTGGCGTGCAGCGGATTGACGGGGATGTCGTTCGCCTGGACATAGGCCTCGAGGGTGTCGAGTGTCCAGTCGGCGATGGGGTTCAGTTTGATGATGCCGTTCTCCGCGTCCCAGGTCGCGAACGGCACTTCGGCGCGTCCGGCGGACTGTTCCCGCCGGAGGCCCGTGATCCATCCCTGAGCACCGGCCAGCGCGCGCTTCAGCGGGCGGACCTTGCGGACGTCGCAGCAGGCCTTGCGCGCGTCGACGTCGTAGCGGAAACCCATGATTCCGTCGCGCGCGACCAGTTCCTCAACGTCCTTAGCCTCGGGGAAGACCACCCGGATCGGGCGGAGATAGCGCTGGATCGATGCTTCGAGCGTTTCCAGCGTCTCGGGGAAGTGGCGGCCCGTGTCGAGCGTGAAGATGTCGACGTCGAGTTTCTCGGTGGCGATGGCGTGGAGAACGGCCTGATCCTCGATGCCGAGGCTCGTTGAGAAGACGGTTCGCCCGCCGATGCGGCGGACCGCATGCGCGAGGCGCTCTTCGAGCGTGCTCATCGCTTCCAGTTCAACGGCCAATGTCCGGGCCAGATCGGTGCCCGGGCCAGAGCCGACAGTGTCATTCGACATGGGGGACCTCCCAACGGACCGGCAACATAGAGGAATATTATTCAGACATGAAGGGGTTGGTAGAAAAAGAATTTTGCCAACTCGAAACATCGTCCAATGTAAGAAAAATTTTTGCGTGGAAGCTGCTGCTCGCGAATGCCTTCCCTGCGGACCTCATCACACGCCAAGATCGGCGCTTCCCAAGGCTGCATTTTCGCCTGGCTCGGACAATCCAAGCCGATGCAAAACGCCGCGGGCGGCGGCTTTTCCGGTCGCGATCGAGGCCTGCAACAGGTAGCCCCCGGTCGGGGCGTCCCAGTCGAGCATCTCGCCCGCGACGAACGTGCCCGGCCGGTTCAGCAGCATGAAGTGCGGGTCGACGGCCGACATCGCGACGCCGCCCGCCGAGGAAATGGCGCGGTCGAGACCTGACACTCCTTCGACCGGCAGAATGACGGCCTTGAGCCGTGATGCCAGGGCCGCCGGGTCATGGGGGAGAGGGCCGTCAGCGCCTTCGCGCGCGATCGAAGCGGCCGCGGGGGACAGCTTCGCGGCTTTGCGTAGGATGTTGGCGAGGGACTGTTTGCGACCGGCGGAAGCCAGTCGCGCGGCCAGAACATCCGTGGACACGTCGGGCGACAGGTCCAAGGCGATGCGGGCCGTCGCTCCATTCGCGATTGCCGCTCCGATGGCCGACGACAGCGGGTAGATGGCCCCACCTTCCAATCCTTGCCTCGTGACGAGGGCTTCCCCGCGCTGATGCTGCGCTCCGAACGCTACGGAGATCCGCTTCAAGGGCGCGCCCTCGTGACGATCGAGGAATATGGATGACCAGAGAATACGCACGCCCGCGTTCGACGGTGTCAGTGGCACTGTGGCGATACCCGCGGCTTTGAAGATGTCCTGCCACTTGCCATCAGTGCCGAGACGCGGCCAGCTTGCGCCACCGAGGGCGAGGATCGTGGCGTCGGCGCGGAACGCTGCCGGTGTTACGCCATTCCGGCGAAGGATCGGTTGGCCTTCCGGGGTCCAGCCAATCCATTCAGTTCGCAGTTCCAGTGTCACTCCGAGGCCAAAGAGGCGTGCGAGCCACGCTCTCAACAGGGGCGACGCTTTTATCGCACGCGGAAAGATGCGTCCGCTCGATCCGACAAACGTCGGTTGGCCGAGGCCTTCGGCCCAGGCGCGGAGATCGTCAGGTGTAAAGGCGCGGATGGCTGTTTCCACGGCGGGTGAAATCGGTCGATATCGGAAAAGGAACTGCTCGAGCGGTTCGCTGTGGGTGAGGTTCAAGCCGCCGCGACCGGCCATCAAGAGCTTCCGGCCTGCCGATGGCATGTGTTCCGCGATGGTGACGCGGACGCCGCTGGTCGCGAGTGTCTCTGCGGCAGCAAGCCCGGCCGGCCCCGATCCGACGACGAGGACGTGGGGCGGCATCACGGGCTGCCCCGTGGCCGCGGGGTTCATCGTGGCTGGCATGCGTGGCATTTCCGGAAATTCTCTCGCGCTCGTTTGGCATGTGCCGTTGGATTACCACGCGCCGAAATTCGGCATCGACGACCAGGGCTCGGCGGGTGTCAGAGCTGTGCCCTTCTGCAAGAGCTCGATCGAGATGTTGTCGGGGGAGCGGATAAAGGCCATTCGACCGTCACGGGGTGGGCGATTGATGAGGATGCCCCCGTCGTGTAGCCGCTGACACACGGCATAGATGTCATCCACTTCGAACGCGAGATGTCCGAAGTTTCGTGCCTGTCCGTAATCTTCGGCATCCCAATTGTAGGTGAGTTCCAGCATCGGAGCCTTGTGCTCGCGTGCCGAACCCTGATCCATCGGCGCGGCCAAGAAGATGAGCGTGAAGCGGCCGGCCGGATTTTCGACCCGCCGTATCTCCTCGAGGCCCAAAAGCTCGCAATAGAAGCGCAGGCTCGCCGGGATATCGGCGATTCGGACCATGGTGTGGAGATAGCGCATCGGTAGGCACTCCATCGAGTAGACTGATGATGTCGCTATCGAAGTTGCCTGAAACGCGCGCGTCAAACTCATTCCTTGGGCAGTGGAGAGGCGGTTGGTCGCGAGGCTCGCCGGGCGTGTGGACAGTCTGTGGACAAAACGGTCTGTGACCACTGTTCAATTCTGGTTTTGAGGCCAGTGAGGGACCTGACGACGGGCTAAGAATCAGAGCCGAAAGGCGTCGACCGCGGAGCCGTTCGAATCGCGACGATTTTGTGATGAACGGCGATCATCAAGAGGCGTCCAGCTGTTGGTAACGACTTTTTAACAGTCTGAAGAGAACGATGTTTAATGTTGTTTTGTCAATGAGTTGAGGTCGATGGCTTCCTGTTAAAACGCCGTGGGTGATGGTCTTTCGTCGCGGATGGGGCGAACTTTGGGATTGGAGCCGGGGGGGCGGTCGGATATCGTTAACTGGTCGATTCGGGTTCGTGGTCAGGCGTTGGGCGACGCATGCATCGAGGTTCCGGGCGGCGAAGTTCATCAAGTAGCGGGGTAATACGACAATGGGGGATTCGAAACTGCCTTCGGCAGCGCTTTCTGCTGCATTTTCGGGCTTGGGGGTGGACGTTCGACCGGAAGAAGGTGTCGAGGTTTTCGAAATCGGCGGCATCATCAAGTGGTTCGACGTTTCGAAGGGCTACGGCTTCATCGTTCCGGACAACGGGCTTCCTGACGTTCTCCTGCACGTCACTTGCCTCAGGGCTGGTGGCTACCAGACGGCCTATGAAGGGGCGCGCATCTACTGCCAGGTCCTGAAGCGGCCCAAGGGGATGCAGGCGTTCCAAATCCTCTCGATGGACGAGAGCACCGCCATCCACCCGTCCCTTCTTCCGCAGCGGACCCATGTCCAGGTCCAGCCGGAGAGCGATTGGGAGCGCGCGGTCGTCAAGTGGTTCAACCGGGTCCGTGGCTTCGGCTTCCTGACCCGGGGCGAGGGCACCGAGGACATCTTTTGCCACATGGAAACGCTACGGCGTTTTGGCTTCACAGAGCTGAGGCCGGGGCAGGTTGTCTGGGTGCGCTGGGGCAAGGGTTCGAAGGGCTGCATGGCGGCCGAACTCAAGCCGGAAGGCGCGACCCCGGGAGGCCTGCCGCCATCGCACTGAGGCGGAGTTCCCCCATGGGTTTCGACGAACAATTGGCGAGGGCTGTCGGTCTGGCGGCCCTCTTCGTTGTTCTGGTTGCGGGATTGAACCCGTTCGTAGCTGCCTCCGTGCGTGCCGAAGTGCTGACCAAGGCCGTCGGAGGGGCGACGGAGCCCCTCGTCATCGTGACGGCGGGGGGGCGGCGGTCGTTCACGGTCGAGATTGCGGACGAGCCGGCGGAGCAGTCGCTCGGTCTCATGTACCGGACGGCGCTCGCTGCGGGGACGGGGATGCTCTTCGTGCATCCAAAACCGAAAGAGTTGGCGATGTGGATGCGGAACACATACATCCCGCTCGACATGGTGTTCATCCGCGCGGACGGGATCGTGCACCGGATCGCGAGCAACACCGAGCCGATGTCGGAAACACTTATCCCCTCGAAGGGGCTGGTGACGGGCGTTCTTGAAATCGGCGGCGGCGAAGCCCAGCGGCTTGGGATCAAACCCGGAGACAAGGTGGAGCATCGCTTGTTTTGACGCGGTCCCGGCGAGACTTGCGCTGGGCGTTGTTGGGCGTGTCACGATCGTTCCCCGGCTTGACCCAGGACGGGTGACACGGCACACAAGGTTGCGTCGGGGCGTAGCTCAGCCTGGTAGAGCATCTGCTTTGGGAGCAGAGGGTCGCGTGTTCGAATCATGTCGCCCCGACCAATCGTTTTGATCGCCCAACGGGAGCCGATCGCCATGCCCGTCCGCATCTACAAGCCGGCCAAGACTGCGATGCAGTCGGGCGAGGCGCGCACCAAGGAATGGGTTCTGGAGTTCGAGCCCGAGGCGCCCAGCCGCCCCGAGCCGTTGATGGGGTGGATCAGCTCAGCCGATACACGCGCCCAGGTTTCTCTCGAATTCGCCAGCAAGGACGAAGCCATCGCGTACGCGACGCGCGAGGGGCTCGCCTACACCGTCATCGAACCGAAGCCGCGCAAGCCGATCCGCAAGACGTACGCCGAAAACTTCAAGTTTGGCCGCATCGGGAACTGGACGCACTGATGCTTGGCGCTTCCGGCTCCGCTGTGCGGAGCCTCCTGGAAGCGCGGCGCTGTTGAAGCCCCACGGCTGTGACCGGCAGGAGAGCCGTTTCGACCCGGCCGCCATATTCGAACCCGCAACCTACCTTGTGTTGTCACAATTGCCGACGCACATGACGTCCGTTGCTGTTTGAAGCCGTTGCCGGATCACTGCCTTAAATGCCATCGCGCACGCTCAATCGCGTCATCTGGATCGCCATGCTGGTGCTGCTGGCGGTGCTTGGCTTCAAGACGCGAGACAATATCGAGCTGCTGTTTGCCGGTGTCGGCAAACTCGATGTGCGTGTCGTGCCCGACCAGGATACCGTGGTGCTCGAGTGGCGCGGTCAGATCGAAGCGCCGATGGCGAGCCGTCTCGCTGAAGCTTATGAGCAGCACAGACGTGACGCCGGCAAATTCGTGCTGTCGCTGTCGTCGCCCGGTGGATCGCTGGACCAGGGCGCCGAAGTCATCCGGCTGCTACGCCGCATCGCTGCAACGCATACGCTCGAGACGATCGTCGAAGGACGGCGGCTATGCGCGTCGATGTGTGTGCCTGTCTATCTGCAGGGACAGAAGCGGACGGCGTCCGAGACATCGCAATTCATGTTTCACGAGGTGCGGTTTCGCGAGTTTCATTCCGACGAGACGATCGACGTGCCCGATAGCGCGACGGGCAAGGCAACGGATCGCCTGTTTAGAAAGTACTTTCTGACGGCAGGCGTGCCGGCGGCGTGGATCCGCTCGGTTCGCGCCGAGATGACGGGCGGCGTCGACGTATGGAAAACCGGACGCGAACTCGTCGACGAGAAAGCGGGTATCGTGCAGGACGTGTTTTGAGCCGTTAGACGAACAACCCGACGGCCTTCTGAACCGTCACCCAAACACCCCAGGCGAGCGGCACGCCAACGAGCAGCCAGAACGGCACGGCCTTGGCGTCGAGCCCGCCTTTGCCGATACCGAACGATCCGGTCTGCGCAGTGGCGGTTTTCTCATGCAGCTTGGCGCGTTCTTCCGCCAG
>JANRIH010000012.1:0-2347 GCA_033765145.1 Hyphomicrobium sp.
CATGCTGATCGATTTTTCGAGCCTCGCGCGTTCGATCGTCGGATTGTCTCGCCGGTCCAAGCGGTGGATCCTCGCCTCCGCCGACTTCGCCCTGCTGTTCGGCCTCTTGTGGGCGATGATCAGCGCCCGCTATTGGTCGCCCTTCATTCCGAACTCGATGATCACCCTCCTGCTGATGCTGGCGGCGCCGGCGTGCGTCGTTGCCATGCTGCTCTATTGGCGCGGCTACCACGAAGTCACGCGCTTCATCGGCGTACGTGGAAGCTCGAAGCTCGCCGCACTGGTCACCGTCGGTGCCATGCTTTGGATCGGCATGCTGCTAATGGTCGGGCAGCACGGCATTCCTCGTTCGGCAGCCGCACTCTTCGTCCTGTTCGCGCCAGCCGCCGTTGTCAGCTTTAGATCGGCGGCCGCAGGACTTCTGCGCTGGTCTGGCATCGCCGTCCCGGATCGCTCGCGCGAGAAAGAAAAGATTCCGGCCGCGATCTACGGCGCCGGAAAGCGCGGCTTCGAGTTGAGTCAGTCTCCGACCTTCCGCAAGACCCGCACGGTCGTTGCATTCATCGACCCGTCACCCGGCCTCGTCGGCCGGTCGATCGAGGGCGTTCGCGTGCTGCGTCCCGAGCGACTGATGAATTCATCGCTTCGCACCCGCATCGACGAGATCGTCATCGCACTCGATGCGGATACGCCGGTCGAGCGGCACAACGTCCTGCGCATGCTCGAACCATTGAATGTCCGCGTCCGCATCCTGCCCGACGTGACCGAGAACAACGGCGGCCGCGACCATCCGTGGGACCTTCGCGGCGTCGAGGCGCGCGATCTTCTGGGCCGCGGCATCGTCCCACCCGACACGGAGCTCATAAGGTCGACCGTCGCAAGCAAGGTGATCATGGTCACCGGCGCCGGGGGCACGATCGGCTCGGAGCTCGCTCGGCAGATCACTCGCTTCGCACCCAAGGCATTGATCCTCGTCGATCACTCCGAGACCGCGCTGTTCGGGATCGAGCAGGAGCTCGTGGATGCGGTCGCCAAGCGGGACGAGGCCAAACGGCCGGAGGTGTCTGCCGAGCTTTCATCCGTGGCTAACGCCAGCATCATGGGCGACGTGATGCGCAAGCACGGCGTCGAGACGATTTTCCACGCGGCCGCCTTCAAACATGTGCCCATGGTCGAGAGGCACCCGATCGCCGGCGCAGCCAACAACCTGCTCGCGACGCAGATCCTCGCCAACATCGCGATCGACAGCGGCGTGAAGAAATTCGTTCTGATCTCGACCGACAAGGCCGTCCGACCGACGAGCGTGATGGGCGCCACCAAGCGCGTGGCGGAGCTCGTGCTCCAGGATCTCGCCAAGCGACAGTCTGGTACGGTGTTCTCGTGTGTCCGCTTCGGCAATGTGTTCGGAAGCTCCGGCTCGGTCGGCGAACGCTTCGCCGAGCAGATTCGCGCTGGCGGGCCGCTCACGATCACGCATCCGGACATGACGCGCTACTTCATGTCCGTCGGCGAGGCCGCGGGCCTCGTCATCCAAGCGGCGGCCATGTCTAACGGCGGCGAGACATTCCTGCTCGATATGGGCGAGCCGATCAAGATCGTTCAACTTGCGCGCAGCATGATACGGCTGATGGGCAGGGACGAGCGAACCGAGGAGAACCCGTTCGGGGACGTCGAGATCGTCTATACGGGTCTGAGGCCCGGTGAAAAGCTGTCCGAGGACTTGCTCGTCGACATGAAGACCGCGACCGGCACATGCCACCCGCGCATCATGACCTCGATCGAGCCCGGCATCGAGCGTGGGCTGCTCGAGCGGGAGCTCGGAAATATCCGCCGCGCGGTCGAGATGCGCGATGCCGGTCTGGTCGTCGCGGCGCTTTCGGCGCTCGTTACCGACTACCAGCCCTCCGCTGCGATCATCGATCAGGCAAGGAAGCCGTCCGTCGAGATCAGCCATTGACTGCGTCAGGTCACGCGACCCATTCTTCGCGAAGCGTTGTCGGCTTTCCGCACACCAGAACAAGTGGAGGTCGGACGAGGTAGCAATGCCGAACCCGATCATCTGCTCCCTGTCGGTGAGGCAAGGTCGGCACGGGACACTCAACGGTGCGATATGCTCGAACGCGACAACATCACGCCGCCGTCGCCCACGCATTGGCTGCCGACGCGACCAGTTTTGCCGGCGCCGCGACGGTCCGAAATCTGGCCGGCACCGGCCTCGCGGTTGCTCGCGGTCGCGGAGTCCCCATTTCCTAGGCAGAGACGCGTTCGGCCCGCGACCCCATCGAGCGCGTCGCCAGAGCGCAAGAAGCCCGTGCGCGACGTCTACGGATTCCAGCGCCATCGCGTC
>JANRIH010000014.1:0-1567 GCA_033765145.1 Hyphomicrobium sp.
CGAACCGCCAGCGGTTCTCCAGCCGCCTGAACGGCCCATCGAGGTATTCGACGAGAATGGTGTGCTGGCCGGGTTGCAGCGTCACCCGCGTCGTGAACCGCTCCCGGATCGCCTTGTAGCCAATGCCCATCGTGGCGACCAGCACGGTGTCCGTGCCGGTGTCGTCGCGGCTCCTGATGACGAGGCTCTCGCACAGTGGCAGGAACTCCGGATAGCGCTCGACGTCGGCGACGAGATCGAACATCTGCCGAGCCGTGAACGCGACGCGGCGACGGGTCGAGTAGCGGGGCACGGCGCGGCCTCACCGATCAGCGCCAGCGGGCGGCGCGCGCCGCCCTGAGCCGTTCGAAATCCTCGCCCGCATGATAGCTCGATCGCGTCAGGGGCGTCGCAGCGACCATGAGAAAGCCCTTCGCGCGTGCCGTCCGCTCCAACGCCGCGAACTCGTCGGGCGGTACGAAGCGCTTCACCTCGGCATGCTTCGGCGTCGGCTGGAGGTATTGTCCGATGGTCAGGAAATCGACATCGGCGCTTCTGAGATCGTCCATGAGTTGCAGCACCTCGTCGCGGGACTCGCCGAGCCCGACCATGATGCCCGACTTCGTGAAAACCTTCGGGTTGATCTCCTTGGCGCGTTGCAGGAGCCGTAGCGAATGGAAATAGCGCGCACCTGGACGGATGCGGAGATAAAGCGACGGCACGGTCTCGAGGTTGTGGTTGAAGACGTCCGGGCGGGCGGCGATCACCGTCTCGAGCGCACCGTCCTTCCGCAGGAAGTCGGGCGTCAACACCTCGATCGTCGTGCGCGGCACTCGGGCGCGGACGGCGGTGATGACGGCCGCGAAATGCGCCGCTCCCCCGTCGGCGAGATCATCGCGATCGACAGACGTGACGACCACGTGCTCGAGCCCCAGCTCCCCTACCGCGCGGGCGATCTCGATGGGTTCCTCGGGATCGAGCGGCATGGGCAGGCCGGTCGCCACGTTGCAGAAGGCGCAGGCCCGCGTGCAGACCGCCCCCATGATCATCATCGTCGCGTGTCGCTTCGACCAGCACTCGCCGATGTTGGGGCAGCCCGCTTCCTCGCATACCGTCGAGAGTCCGCCGCGCCTCACGATCTCGCGCGTTCGCGCAAAATCCGGAGAGCTCGGCGCTCGCACCCGGATCCAATCGGGTTTCGGTAGCCGCGGCGTGTCGGCATTCCGCGCCTTTTCCGGATGGCGGAGCTTAGCGGGGCCGCCTGCTTTCTCCCGGCTGTCGATCACCGTGACCATCGTGCCAAGTCGCCCCAAATCGCTGTGCTCGGTCCGAGCAGCACATCCACGCCGATCGCCCGTCCGGGCGCTTCGCAGACGAGCTTTCAACCTATGGAGCGCGAGAGGGCACGGCAAGCCCCTCGAAGGAGCGACCTTCGAGGGGGCAACCTCTGCAAACCACCGTAGCCCGCCGTCAGCGTCCCAGCAGGCGCGCGAGGATGATCACGATCAACGCGCCGATCGTCGATACGACGATCTGGTTGCCGAACACCGGAACGATCGTATTGAAGTCGAACGGCAGCTTCAGCATC
>JANRIH010000033.1:0-23097 GCA_033765145.1 Hyphomicrobium sp.
AAGAGCTGGAGCCGGCGCGCAAGAAGGCGGAGATGTTCGGCATCAAGGACATCCGCATCGTCGACGTGCGCGAGGAATTTGTGCGCGATTTCGTGTTCCCGATGTTCCGCGCCAACGCGCTCTACGAGGGCCAGTATCTGCTGGGCACCTCGATCGCCCGTCCGGTGATCGCCAAGCACCTGGTCGAGATCGCCGAGGAGACCGGCGCCGACGCGATCGCGCATGGCGCGACCGGCAAGGGCAACGACCAGGTCCGCTTCGAGTTGACCGCCAATGCCCTCGACCCGACGCTGCAGGTCATCGCGCCCTGGCGCGAATGGGACCTCCGCTCGCGCACGGCGCTCCTCAACTACGCCGAGAAGAACCAGATCCCCATCGCCAAGGACAAGCGCGGCGAAGCGCCGTTCTCGGTCGACGCCAACCTCCTCCACACCTCGTCCGAGGGCATGGTGCTCGAGGACCCGTCCGTGCCGGCGCCCGACTACGTGGCGCAGCGCACCACCGATCCTGAGAAAGCGCCCGACCAGGCCGAAACCATCGTGATCGGTTTCGAGACGGGCGATCCGGTCTCGATCGACGGCGAGAAGCTGTCGCCGGCAACGCTCCTCACCCGCCTCAATGAACTGGGCGGCAAGCACGGCATCGGCCGGCTCGACCTCGTCGAGAACCGTTTCGTCGGCATGAAGAGCCGCGGTCTCTACGAAACGCCCGGCGGCACGATCCTGCTCGCGGCGCATCGCGGCATCGAGTCGATCACGCTCGACCGTGGCGAAGCGCATCTCAAGGACGAGCTGATGCCAAAATATGCCGAGCTCATCTACAATGGCTTCTGGTACTCGCCCGAGCGCGAGATGCTGCAGGCGCTGATCGACAAATCACAGGAGCACGTCGAGGGCGAAGTACGGTTGAAGCTCTACAAGGGGAATGTGATCGTCATCGGCCGCGAGAGCCCGAAGTCGCTCTATTCCTCGACACTCGTGACGTTCGAGGACGACAAGGGCGCCTACGACCAGAAGGACGCGCAGGGCTTCATCAAGCTGAACGCCCTGCGGCTTCGAACACTGGGCAAGCGCGAGCGGGGGTGAGTCGGCGGGGGCAACCAGCGTAGTTGCCTGTCGATCCGACCGGTAACAGTCTTGACGCGTTAGCGCGCACGAACTTGATCGACCACCTCTCCCCCTTACCGCCCCCCGAAAATCGCACTCCCCACACGCACGTACGTCGCGCCGAGCCGCACGGCCTTCTCGAAATCGCCGCTCATGCCCATGCTCAAGTCCGCGAGTCCCAGCTCGCGCGCCATTTTGTCGAGCAGCGCGAAATGCAACGCCGGCTCCTCGTCCACCGGCGGGATGCACATGAGACCCGCGATCTCGAGCCCGAGCCGCGTGCGGCAATCCGCGACGAACGCCGCCGTCTCCTTGGGCGCGATGCCGGCTTTCTGTGGCTCCTCACCCGTGTTGACCTGCACGAGAAGCCTCGGCCGCTTCCCCTGCCGGGCCATCTCCGCCGCGATCGCATCCGCGATCTTCGGCCGGTCGATCGTGTGAATGACGTCGAACAGCTCCACCGCCTCGCGCGCCTTGTTCGACTGCAACGGCCCGATGAGATGCAGATGGACGCCCGGAAACTCGGCCTTCAGCGCCGGCCACTTCCCTTTGGCTTCCTGCACGCGGTTCTCGCCGAAAATGCGATGCCCCGCTTCGAGCACGGGCCTGATGTCCTCCCCGCCGAACGTCTTCGTCACCGCGATCAGCCGCACGTCGGCGGGATCGCGCGACGCCTCACGCGCTGCCGCCGCGATCTTCGCTTCGATGTCGTGCAATGCTGTGACCGCGTCCATCATGGCGCGCCGCTCGTCGCTTGAACGGCCGGATAGGGCTCGAAGGCGTGATCATCGCCGCCGAGCAGCTTCATGTATTTCCGGTGCACGAAAAGCTTGTCGCGTCCCCGCTTTTCCTCGTGGAGGACTCCGGCGTCCGACAGGATCTTCAAATACCGCGAGGCCGCGTGCCGCTCGGCGATCCCTGCGTCGATGAGATGCGCGATACGCACGTAGGGCTGGGCGAAGATCGTCTGAATAAGCTCGTGCGAATAGATCTTGGGTGCGGCGGATTTCACGTGCTCGGTCGTCGCGTTCATGAGATCGCGGATCGCGCGGATGCGATCGTTGGTCCAGATCGCAGTCGTCTCGACGCCCGTGAGGATGTAGACGATCCACGGCTCCCATTCCCCCCGCAGCGTAACGCCCTGCAGAAGCCGATAGTAATCACCCTTGCTGCGAACGATGTAGCGGCTGAGGTAAAGCGTCGGAATGTCGAGAAGCCCGGCCTGCATGAGCACGAGGATGTTGAGGATGCGGCCCGTGCGGCCGTTGCCGTCGAGGAATGGGTGGATCGCTTCGAACTGGTAATGCAGCACCGCCATGCGCACCAAGGGATCGATGTCGTCCTCGGCATTTGCGAACCGCTCCCAGTTCGAGAGCATGTCGCGCAAGACCGCCTCGCCTTCCGGCGGCGTGTAGATGATCTCGCCCGTGAACGTGTTCTTGAGCTGCGTGCCGGGCGTCTTGCGCACGTCCATGTCCGCGCCCTTGATCTCGGAACAGATTTCGATCGCGGTGCGGGCCGTGAGCGGCCGGGTCTTCAGTGAAAGCATCCCGCTGTAGAGTGCCGAGCGGTAGCGCACGGCCTCCTTGGCCGCCGGATCGCCGCCGTCCTGCGCTTCGCTCGCCTCGCGGAAGAGCGCGTCGTTTGTCGTGACGATATTCTCGATCTCGGAGCTGTCCTTGGCTTCGAGCAGTGGGATTGTGTTCACGAGAACCGACTGGTCCGGGATGAGTTCGCCTGCGCGCCGTAGCTCGGCCACAGCGGCCCGCGCCGTGACGCAGCGTTTGAGAACGGCTTTGGTCTCGACATCGATGGGCGGTGGCAAAGGCGGCAGGTGATTGTAGGCGACCGTGGGATCGGGTTGCGGCCGACCGGACATGGCATCATTTTTCGATTTCGGTTCCATATATGCCCTAGTATGGCGTTGTCGGCACCATATATCGAATGATATGGTACGAAAAAACGATTATGTCGACATATCAGATCGAACATGGCGCCAGACGTGCCGCGACACATCATACGTGGCACAAACACCAACGAATAGTTCCATATAATAGCCAGACATGTCGATAGAAAGTGCTTTTATCAACATATTAACCGGAACATGTCGCTGCCATCGACATGTCCCCCACGACATGTCGCCGAAAGTTCGGAACATCGCCACGTCGAGCACGAGCGCACCACCTTGACCCCCCGGAACGTTTCAGGCTCTTTACCCGCCGCTCCCGCCCGAGAACCGCTACGAACCCAGGCTCCGCATGTCCTCCGAACGCTACAACGCCCCGGCCCGCGAACGGCATTGGCAGGAGGCCTGGACCACAGCGGGCATCGACAAGGCCGGCACCGACACCTCGAAGCCCAAGTGCTACGTGCTCGAGATGTTCCCCTATCCCTCGGGGCGCATCCACATGGGCCACGTACGGAACTACACGATGGGCGACGTGTTCGCCCGCTACAAGCGCGCCCGAGGCTTCAACGTCCTCCACCCCATGGGCTGGGACGCCTTCGGCATGCCGGCTGAGAATGCCGCGCTCGAGCGCAAGACCCACCCGGCCAAGTGGACCTACGCCAACATCGACGCCATGCGCGCGCAGTTGAAAAGCATGGGCCTCGCCATCGACTGGAGCCGCGAGATCGCGACCTGCCACGTCGACTACTACCGCCACCAGCAGGAGATCTTTCTCGACCTCCTCGCCAAGGGTCTCGCCTATCGCGGCCCCGGGAAGGTCAACTGGGACCCGGTCGATCAGACCGTCCTCGCCAACGAGCAGGTGATCGACGGGCGCGGCTGGCGCTCGGGTGCACTCGTCGAAACGCGCGAGATGCAGGTCTGGTATTTCCGCATCACCGCCTTCGCCGACGACTTGTTGAAGTCGCTCGAGACCCTCGACAAGTGGCCCGAGAAAGTCCGCCTCATGCAGGCGAATTGGATCGGCCGCTCCGAGGGCATGTCGGTCCGCTGGGCGCTCGATCCCGAGAACGCGCCTGAAGGCGAGACGGAGATCGAAGTTTTCACGACGCGCCCCGATACGCTGTTCGGCGCGTCGTTCGTCGCCATCGCCGCCGACCACCCGCTGGCCAAAAAGCTCGCCGAAACAAACGCGGACTTGAAGGAGTTCGCCGACGAATGCCGCCGCCGAGGCACGTCGATCATCGAGATCGAGAAGGGCGAGAAACTCGGCTTCGACACCGGTCTCTTCGTGCGTCACCCGCTAGATCCCGAATGGAAAGTGCCAGTCTGGGTCGCCAACTTCGTGTTGATGGACTACGGCACGGGCGCCATCTTCGCATGTCCCTCGGGCGATCAACGCGACCTCGATTTCGCGCGTAAGTATGGCCTTCCCGTCGTTCCCGTCGTGCTGCCTCCCGGCGCAGACGCCGCGACCTTCGAGATCGGCGGTGACGCCATCGAAAGCGACGGCACGATGATCAACTCGCGCTTCCTCGACGGCCTCTCGACGAAAGGCGCATTCGAGGAAGTTGCCAAGCACCTGGAAGCGGCAACGCTCGGCAACCGGCCGGTCGGCGTCCGCCAGGTGAAATACCGCCTGAAGGACTGGGGCATTTCCCGCCAGCGCTATTGGGGCTGCCCGATCCCGGTCATTCACTGCGAGACATGCGGCGCAGTCCCGGTTCCGAAAAAGGATCTGCCGGTCGAATTGCCCGAGGACGCGACGTTCGACAAGCCGGGTAATCCGCTCGAACGCCATCCGACGTGGAAGTCTGTCACGTGCCCGAAGTGCAAGAAGCCGGCGCGTCGCGAGACCGACACCATGGACACCTTCGTTGACAGTTCCTGGTACTACGGGCGCTTCACGGACCCCGCGTCGAAGAAGAAGCCGATCGACGCGAAAGCCGCGGACTATTGGCTCCCCGTCGACCAGTACATCGGCGGAATTGAGCATGCGATCTTGCACTTGCTGTACTCTCGCTTCTTCTGGCGCGCGATGGGTGCCGCAGGTGCCGCGCCCGCGAAGGTCTCGGAGCCGTTCGCGGCCCTATTCACCCAGGGCATGGTGACCCACGAAACGTACAAGTCCGACGACGGCCGCTGGCTACTGCCGACCGAAGTCGCCTTCGAAGGCGACGGGGACACCCGCCGCGCGACCGAGGTCGCGACCGGAAAGCCATGTGCGATCGGCTCCATCGAGAAGATGTCGAAGTCGAAGAAGAACCTCGTCGATCCCGACGACATCATCGCCCACTGGGGGGCAGACTGCGCCCGCTGGTTCATGCTGTCTGATAGCCCGCCCGAGCGCGACGTCATCTGGACCGAAGCCGGTGTCCAGGGCGCGGGGCGGTTCATCCAGCGCGTCTGGCGGCTCGTCAACGAGATCGCGGACCGCGCGCCGAATTCCTTGGCCATATCGCCGTCAGGTCTCGGAGACGCCGCGATGGAATTGCGCCGCGCGACGCACAAGTCGATCGACGCGGTCGGGCGAAACATCGAGTCCTTGAGATTCAACGTCGCCGTTGCGCAGATGTATGAGTATTCGAATGCCATATCGGCAGCATTGCCGAAGTCTGGCGAAGATATCGATTTCGCGCTCCGCGAAGCCGGTGAAATGCTCACAAGATCTCTGGCCCCGATGATGCCCCACCTTGCTGAGGAATGCTGGGCGCGGCTCGGATACAACACCCTTGTCGCCATCGAACCCTGGCCGGAAGCCGATCCGGCCTTGCTCGTTGACGATCGCGTGACCCTTGCCGTACAGGTCAATGGAAAGCGCCGTGGCGAGCTGACTGTAGCCCGCTCGGCCACCAGTTCGGAGGTCGAAGCCGCCGCTTTGGCGCTCGATCCCGTACTTCGCGCCCTCGAGGGACGACCGGCCAAAAAGGTCATCGTCGTGCCGCAGAGGATCGTGAATATCGTTGCCTGAGGCGCGTATGGCGAAAGCTCGAAGCAACGGCCGTCGTGAATTCAGCGTCCCCTCCCTGGCGGGCGCAGTTGCGGTATTGCTGATCTCGGCCCCGCTCTTGGCCGCTTGTGGCAGCTCCGGGTTCCAGCCTCTTTACGGATCGGCATCCGTCGGTGGCCCGGGCGTCTCCCAGAAACTCGCGCAAGTCGATATAGGCCATGTTCCGGGCCGCGTCGGCCAGCAGCTTCGCAACGAGTTGATCTACCAGTCGACGGGCGGCGGCGGACAGCAGGAGCCTCTCTATCGCCTCGACATCGCGATCCGCGAAACGCTGTCGTCCACGCTCGTCCGCACGGACGGTGACGCGAGAAGCCAGATTTACAACCTCGACGCGTCCTTCAAGCTCGTCCGCCTGTCCGACAAGAGCGTTGTTCTCGAAGGCAAGAGCTACCAGCGCGCGGCTTTCGAACGCTACACGTCCGTGTTCTCGAACGTGCGCGCCCGCGAAGACGCCGAGAACCGCGCCGCCAAGACCATGGGCGAGGAACTGAAGACGCGCATCGCGGCCTACCTCGCCTCGACAGCCTAAGCCGAAATGGTCGCCATCAAGGCCGGACAGGCCGAAACGTTCCTCGCGCGGCCAGACCCCAAGATCAACGCCTGGCTTCTCTACGGCACCGACGCGGGCCTCGTCAGCGAACGCGGCGAACGCTTGGGACATGCCATCGCCAAGGCCGTCGATCCGCCCGGCGAAGTTCTCCGCCTCGACGATGCGGATATGGAAACCGACCCTGATCGGCTCGCCAACGAACTCCTCACGATGCCCATGTTCGGCGGCCGCAAGATCGTCCGCGCAACGCCTGGGCGCCGTCTCAACGCCAATTTGCTGAAACCCCTCGTCGCGGAAACAGCGCGGCCCGGCATCCTGATCGTCGAGGCTGGCAATCTGCGTCCCGACGAAGCGCTCCGCCTGATGTTCGAGAAGCCGGCCCACGCGGTCGCGATCCCGTGTTATCTCGACGAGGTTCGCGACATCGCCGAGGTTGTCAGGCAAGTCCTCTCCGCGCACGGGCTTGCAATTTCAACCGATGCGCGGGACCTCCTCGTCTCGAAGCTTGGCGCCGATCGGGTCCTCTCGCGCGGCGAAGTCGAAAAACTCGCGACCTTCGCGATGGGTCAGCACGAAATCTCGGCTGCCGACGTCGAAGCCATCGTCGGCGATGCCTCCGATCTCGCAATCGACCGCATCATCAACGCCGCCGCCATGGGCGATGGCCGGCGTGCCTCGATGGAACTCGACCGGGCAGTCGCCGCGGGTGAGAGCCCGCAAGGCATGATCACGGCCATCATGCGCCACTTCCAGCGTCTGCACCGGACCCGCGTCGTGATCGATCGCGGACAGACATTCGACGACGTTGTGAAAACCATCAGGCCGCCGCTGCATTTTCGCGTCCGCGATGCGCTCGCCGCCCAGTGCCGCATCTGGACGGCCGCTGCACTCGACGCGGCCCTGAACGACATCTCGGCCGCGCAGCGCGCCGCGCGCATGAATGCTGTCCTCGAGGATCAACTGGCCGACCGCCTCGTCATGAAGCTCGCCGAACGCGTGAAGTCCCGGACCACGGCTAGCGCCACCGCGACCAAGGTCTAAACTCTCCCTCAAGCGCGACAATGCCTCGCATCCTCGGCGTCCCCGCCCGGTTGCCCGCCGGATGCGAGCCCCTATAGTCCGGCCAAACATAACCGGGAGCAGCCATGACCGCCGCGCACTACGACGTCATCGCCATCGGCAATGCCATCGTCGACATCATCGGACGCTGCGACGACGCGTTTCTGAAAAAACACGGCGCATCGAAAGGCCATATGACGATCGTCGGGCCGGACGTCGTGCAGCGGCTTTACGACGACATGGGCCCTGCGATCGAAATTTCCGGCGGTTCGGCCGCGAACACTGTCGTCGGCCTGGCCTCGTTCGGCTCACGAGCCGCCTTCATCGGGAAAGTCGCCGACGACGAATTTGGCCGCATCTTCCGCCACGACATCACCGCATCCGGCGTGACCTACAAGACCGATCCTGTCTCCGGCAAGGACCCGACGTCCCGCTCGCTCATTCTGGTCACACCCGACGGCGAGCGCACCATGCACACTTACCTCGGAATATCGACCGACCTCGATCAGGGCGAAGTCGCGCCCGATATGATCGCCGCGTCCGCCATCGTCTACCTCGAGGGCTACCTGTTCGACCGGCCCGAGGCGAAGGCGGCGTTCCGACAAGCCGTCGCAATCGCGAATGCCGCCGGCCGCAAGGTAGCACTGACCCTGTCGGACGGATTCTGCGTCGATCGTCACCGGGCCGAGTTCCTCGACCTCATCCGTAACGGAGTCGATATCCTGTTCGCGAACGAGAGCGAGATTACGTCGCTCTACGAGACGCCGAGTTTCGATGATGCGGCTCGGCAGGCGGCCGAAGACTGCACGCTGGCCGTTCTGACTCGCAGTGCAAAAGGTTCGCTTATTCTCGGCAGCGGCGCCGCCGTGACGGTAACCGCTTCTCCCATCGAAACAGTCGTCGATACGACTGGCGCCGGCGATCTTTATGCCGCCGGCTTTCTGCACGGCCTCGCGCAAGGCACCGATCTCGAAACGGCCGGCCATCTCGGCAGTCTCGCGGCCGCGGAAATCATCTCCCATATCGGCGCGCGGCCGGAAGCAAATCTCCGCGATCTCGCCGAAAAGAATGGCCTTATTTCCTAGTTTGCGAATTGTTGTACAAAGAACGGAAATACAATTCCTGACGCGTTGCATCTCGACTTGTATGAGAAAACATCGATCCAGTCAGAATTCAGATGCACTTTCGCAACAGAAACAGCGGGTTCTGGCCTAGTTCTCATATTTGATTATTTATTCTCCCTGGAATGGTGACGCGAATTGCGGCTTCATGATGTGAACGACTCGCTCCGCCCAGAGGGACCAATTTCATGGCACACCGCCTCCGCGCGCGCGGCCGGCCGAAAGGCTCCGGCGTTAATGATCATGCCCGCCTCGAGGCTGTTGCACGACTGATCGAAACTTATCCCGAAATGAAGCCGACGACCGCCATCAAGAAAACCGGCGTATCCGACCCTTCAACTATTCGCCGTTTGCGCGAGAAGCTGAAGGTCCACTCCACGGACCTTCCTCGTTCATCACCAGCAAGTCACGACAATGGAAGCGCCCGCCCGCTGTCCGCCACCGCGGTCCCCAGCGTCGCACGCCCGCAGGAACCATCATCGAGGACCGGTGCGGCGGCCGCCGCACTCGCCGTTCTGGAAGCCCCGTCGCACTTGAGCCAGGCCGCAGGTCTCTGGCTCGGACTCTATTCCGCCAGCGTATCGGCGGCCAGCGTAGCTCTCGGCGTCCAGATGTTCGCGTTGTCGTCGGCGTTCGCGGTATCGCCATTCGGGCAGATGTCGTGGGATTTGCACGGCGAGAAGAACAGGCACGATCGGCTCGAACTCGATACCGGCGCCGTTTTCGTCGGATCGTACGGGCAGACCGTGCACTAGAGCGCGAAAGCGCTTCTCACCATTGCGTTCCACTCGGCCGCCCCCCAAGCGGCCGATTTTTTATGTCGTCCTTGGAGCCCGGAGTCCAACATCAAAGCTTCCGGAGAGCGACCGACGCCACGCTGTGGTCGGCCGACTTGTTGAGAATGAGGCGCGCCCGCTGTCGAGTGGGGAGGATGTTCACTTCGAGATTGGGCAGATTGATCGACCGCCAGATTTCGACGGCCCGCGATTGCGCTTCTTCGTGCGTCATGCCCGCATACTTGTGGAAATAGGCGCCGGGATCACGGAATGCCGTGCTTCTGAGCCGCATGAAGCGCTCTATGTACCACCCGAGAATGACCTCGGGATCGGCATCGATGTAGATCGAGAAATCGAAGAAGTCCGACACGAATGGAATACCTGCGCCACCTTTCGGCAGGCAGGCCGGCTGCAAAACGTTGAGCCCTTCGACGATCAGGATGTCCGGCCGTTCGACAGCCGCTTTCTGCCCGTCGAGGATGTCGTAGTGGAAGTGCGAATAGACCGGCGCCTCGACGCGATCCATTCCGGACTTCACGTCGGCCAGAAACGTCAGCAGCGCGCCCGTGTCGAAACTTTCCGGAAAGCCTTTCCGCTCCATGAGCCCGCGCCGATCGAGTTCGTCGTTCGGCAACAGAAACCCATCCGTCGTGACGAGATCGACTCTGGGGTGATCCGGCCACCGGGCGAGAAGCGCGCGCAGCACGCGCGCCGTCGTGCTCTTGCCGACCGCCACCGAGCCCGCGACGCCGATGATGAACGGGACTTTCGTGTCGGCCTTTCCGAGAAACGTCGATGAAACAGCATGAAGCTTCTGCGAGGCCGCGACATAGAGATTGAGAAGGCGCGACAAGGGGAGATAAATCTCCTCGACCTCATCGACCGAAAGTTCCTCGATGATGCCTGACAGCTGAACGAGTTCATGCGGCTCGAGCGTCATCGGCGTATCGGCGCGGAGACGGGCCCAGTCCGCGCGGCTGAAGATGCGGTAGGGAGAAAAAACCATGTCGCCCGCTGGCGCCGCCGGAAGAACGGCAGGCCGAGCCGGCCGGCTCGGTAAGCGCGTCACGCGCGACGGCTTGGCTCTCTTTCTCGCCATGGCACTCCCACCACGTCAGCCGGACGCGCGGCC
Source organism: Hyphomicrobium sp. (assembly GCA_033765145.1). Lineage (GTDB taxonomy): Bacteria > Pseudomonadota > Alphaproteobacteria > Rhizobiales > Hyphomicrobiaceae > JAGVSR01. The sequence goes on from JANRIH010000033.1 coordinate 10,664, forward strand.
GGCCTTTTCGTCATGGCCCGAACGGCCGCTCCTCGTCGCAAGAACCGCCAGCACATCGTCGAGCGGAATGTCGCGCGCTTCAAGAAGCACGATGAGGTGATAGATGAGGTCTGCCGCTTCGCCCTTCAGGGCCTCGTCCGATTGCGCCAGCGCAGCGATGACCACCTCGAAGGCCTCTTCCCCGAGCTTTTTCGCGCATCGCTCGACGCCCCCGTCGAGCAGATGGCGCGTGTAGGATTTCTCACCGGTCGAGAGCCGCCGTTCGCGGACCGTCCGTACCAGCTGCTCGAGGACATCTTCGGACATTGGCGCGCCCAATGACAAACGGCGAAACGGGCCGCGCCTCTTTCGCGCGACTATCTCGCTCAGTGCACCACGTCGGCCGCCGCCGTCAATCGTGGATGTCGCGCTTGGAAAACGACCCCGGTCACTCCGGCGCCGCGCCCGTCAAGCGCATCCGGATGTAATCGAGTTGGTCGTAGTTACCATACTTGATGACGAGATGGCCGCTTTCCCCCGAGCCCCGCTTGATCTCGACCTTGAGACCGAGCGCATCTGTCAGGTCCTTCTCGAAGGCGCGTGTGTCGGGGTCCTTGTCGCGAACCTTGCGCGCCGTCGAACCGGCTTCGCCGATCGGTCCGGCCTGCACAAGCGCTTCCACCTCGCGGACGTTCAAAGCGTCGTCGATGATCTTCCGCGCCAGCGCCTCGGCATCGTCGCGCCCGACAAGTGCGCGCGCATGACCCGCCGTCAACGACCCGTCCTGCACGAGCGACTGAACGGACGAGGGCAGCTTCAAGAGTCGTAAGGTATTGGCCACATGACTGCGGCTCTTGCCGATGATCTCGGAAACCTGCTCCTGGCTGTAGTCGAACCGTTCGATCAGATCGCGATAGCCCGACGCTTCCTCGATGGCGTTGAGATCCGCGCGCTGGACGTTCTCGATGATCGCGAGTTCGAGAACTTCCTTGTCGTTTAGGGTCCGGACGATCACCGGAACGGTGTGAAGCCCCGCCCGCTGCGACGCGCGCCACCGGCGTTCGCCCGCCACGATCTCGAACTGGCCCTGATGATCGGGATCGGGCCGGACGATGATCGGCTGCACGAGGCCCTTGGAACGGATCGAGTCTGCCAATTCCTGCAGATCGTCCTCGCGGAAATCCTTGCGCGGGTTGAACCGCCCGCCGCGAAGGAGGTCCGTCCCGATCATCCGGCTTTCCCCTTCCTGCGACGGTCGCGAGACGACTGGCGCCGTCGCTTCGCCGATGAGCGACGCGAGACCCCGGCCGAGACGGCTCTTGGGAAGAGGCATGTTCATGGATTCAAGACCTCGTTCGCGGCCGCCCAAGGGACCGCCGCTTGACCTTAGGCTGCTTTCGTCCGCCGCTCGCGCTCGATGATCTCGGTCGCGAGCCGGATATACGCTTGGCTCCCGGCACAATCGTAGTCGTAGAGCAGGATCGGCTTGCCGTGCGACGGCGCTTCCGCGACGCGCGTATTCCTCGGTATGACGCTCTCGTAGACTTTGGGTCCGAAGAACGCCCGCACGTTGTCCGCGACCTCGCGTGAGAGCGACGTCCGCGCGTCGTGCATCGTCAAAACGACGCCCTGGATTTCGAGCGCGGGATTGAGCGTCGCACGAATCTGATCGATCGAATCCTTCAGCTGCGAAATGCCTTCGAGCGCGAAGAATTCGCACTGGACCGGCACGATGACGGCGTTCGCGGCCGCCAACGCATTGAGTGTCAGCAAGCTCAACGACGGCGGACAATCGATGAGCAAGTAGCTGTAGGCGTCGTCGCCGAGTTTCGCGTGCGCCTGACCAACGAGCCCTGTCACCGCGTCACGCAGCTTGTAGGGCCGGCCCGCATCGCCGGACAGCACCTGCTCGAGACCGACGAGATCGTTGTTAGCCGGCACGAGATGCAGGCCCGGAACCGCGGTCGGCATCGCGACATCCAGTAGTCCCGCCCCGCCGGTCATGACATCGAAGGATGTCTTCTGCCGCTGATCGACGTCGATGCCGAGACCCGTCGAAGCGTTGCCCTGCGGATCGAGATCGATGACGAGCACTTTCTCGCCGATGGCCGCGAGTGCGGTGCCGAGATTGATCGCGGTCGTCGTTTTGCCGACGCCGCCCTTTTGGTTGGCGATCGCGAGAACCCGCAATCCGCGGGAGTGACCGATATGGCCGTTCACGGGGCTAACCCTCCGTTTTGGCGCCCAAATTTCCGACGACGACGATCCGGCCTTCCGGGTCCGACAAACTGGGCACGAGCCTGTGTTCGAACGACCATTTCGCGCGCGCCGCCGCGATTTCCTGTTCGGCTTCGCGCCCCTTGAGGAAAAGCCCGACCGTATCGGCCTTCCAGTAGGGGAGCGCGAGCCCCAGCAGTTTATCGAGCGGCGCCAGGGCGCGAGCCGAGATCACGTCACATTTTCCGACACTAGCGTGAGTCGAATGCAACTCGATTCGGACTGGAAAGATGTCCACAGGGGCCCGGGTCTGGCGCACGACCTCGCGAAGAAATGCAGCTTTGCGTGTATCGCTCTCGACGAGGGCGAACCGGCAACCGCCCCGATCCATCGACATCAAAGCCGCGACGAGTCCCGGAAATCCCGCACCCGACCCGAGATCGACCCAGCGCGCGGCCGATGCGGGCACGAGCCCGAAAATCTGGGCCGAATCGGCGAAATGCCGGCCCCAGATATTGCCGAGCGTACTCGGCGCCACGAGTTGAACCGCCCGCTGCCATTGGTTCAGAAGGTCGGCGTAAGTCTCTAATCTGTCGAGGGTTTCACGTGAAACTTCGACGGCAGATGCAAAACTCCCACGATCCAAAACAGGCTTCGGATCGGCACGCGATGCGCTCATGCCGAACGGACCTCGGCTGCCTTTTTGAGGGCCACCAGCAAAAGTGTGAGCGCGGCTGGCGTCATCCCGTCGATGCGGCCGGCCTGGGCGAGGGTTGCAGGCCGGTGCCGGACCAGCTTCTGGCGAACTTCATTCGAAAGGCTCGGAACCCGATCGAAATCAAAATCAACCGGGATTTCAGTCGCTTCGTCCCGCCTCAAAGCGGCAACGTCGAGGTCCTGCCGCCTCACATAGGCTGCATAGCGCGCATCGATCTCAGTCTGGCGCGCGATGGGCCCCAAAATCGAGCCGAGATCGGGCCAGATGGCGGTCAGGTGCCCGAATGTTACCCCGGGAAGCGACATCAGCTCGAACGCCGTGCGGCGACGGCCATCCAGATTGATCTCAATACCCTGACGCGCGGCTTCATTGGGTGTCAGGGAGCGGGCATCAAGCAGCGCCCGCGCGCATGCAAGTGCCTCGGATCGCGAGGAAAACACCGTACGCCGCTCTGATCCGACGCACCCGACAGAAATGCCGAGCGGCGTCAACCGCTGATCCGCGTTGTCAGCCCTGAGTTTCAGCCGAAATTCGGCGCGCGATGTGAACATGCGATATGGCTCGGTTACCCCGCGCGTGACGAGGTCGTCGATCATCACGCCGGTATAGGCGTCGGCCCGCGATAACACGAACGTCCGCCGGCCCTGGTCTGAGCCGCCCCCGCCGGCAAGGAGCGCCGCGTTGAGGCCAGCGACGACGCCCTGCGCCGCCGCTTCCTCATATCCCGTCGTCCCGTTGATCTGCCCGGCGAGAAAAAGGCCTGACATTCGAGAGACTTCAAGCCCTGGACTGAGCTCTCGAGGATCGACGTAGTCATATTCGATCGCGTAGCCCGGCCGCAGGATCTCGACCGTTTCGAGACCCGGAATGGTGCGGATGAATGCCGCCTGCACGTCGGCCGGCAGCGAGGTTGAAATCCCGTTCGGATAGACCGTCGGATCGTCGAGGCCCTCGGGTTCGAGAAAGATCTGATGCCGGTCCCGCGTGTCGAACCGCACGATCTTGTCCTCGATCGAGGGGCAATATCGAGGTCCAACACTCGCGATCTGACCTGAATACATGGGCGATCGGTCGAGATTCGCACGAATGATCGCGTGCGTCTCTGGCGTCGTTTCCGTGATCCCGCACGCGATCTGGGGCACCGTGATGCGTTCGGTCAGGAACGAGAACGGCTCGGGCGGCTCGTCCGCGGGCTGCATCTCGACGCGGTCCCAGCCGATCGTTCGCCCGTCGAGCCGTGCCGGCGTCCCTGTCTTGAGCCGCCCCATCTGGAGCCCGAGACCATAAAGCCGCTCGGACAACTTGAGCGCCGGCGCCTCGCCGTGTCGACCGGCCGGAATGCGCTGATCACCGAGGTGAATGAGGCCGTTGAGGAACGTCCCCGTCGTCAACACGACTGCAGCCGCCCGGATAACGCGACCATCGCTCAGCCGAATGCCCGAAACGGCGCGTTCCGGCGTCCCGTCGCCTTCGACTAGGAGGTCCTCGACGGCACCCTCGACCACCGTGAGATTGGCTGTCCGCCGGATTTCCGCCTGCATGGCCTGGCGGTAAAGCTTCCGGTCTGCCTGGGCGCGCGGCCCCTGAACCGCCGGACCTTTAGAGCGATTGAGCATCCGGAACTGGATTCCGGCCTGGTCAATGACGCGACCCATCAACCCGTCGAGCGCATCGACTTCCCGCACCAAATGGCCCTTGCCTAGCCCGCCGATGGCGGGATTGCAGCTCATTTCCCCGATGGTCGCGAATGAATGAGAAACGAGCGCGGTGGCGGCGCCCATGCGCGCGGAGCCGGCCGCCGCCTCGACCCCGGCATGCCCGCCGCCGACAACGATCACATCGAAAGAAAGTTCGGTCATCCGCGCGTTCTAGCCCAACGGGCGCGCGCCGTCAGCGGCCCCGGCCAAATTCATGGGTCGGCGAACAACGGGCCGCTGATTCACGTGAAACAGCAGACCACGATCGCAGCCCTCAGGCAGCACCCACCGTGAGCACCCGCCGGCAACCGGAACGAGTCCTGCGCGACCCATTCACGTTTCACGTGAAACGGATTCCTGAATCAATGCGCCGGTTTAGAACGAGTGGTTCAAATCTCGAGTCGCGTTCCGCACTACTTCCCGATGCAGAACCGCCGGAAAACCTGATCGAGGACATCCTCGACGTCGACCCGACCGGTAATGCGCCCCAGAGCCGCCGCCGCGATCCTCAGGTCCTCGGCCCTCAATTCCGCATCGGAAGGATCGCTGGCGAGAAAGGTCTCCAGCGCCGTCCGGGCTTCCGTCACGAGAGCACGGTGGCGCGCCGACGTAATTGGCGTGCCCGCTCCTGAGTCAATCGCGGCGCGGGCCCGTCGAGACAATAGCGCCACCAGTTCCGCGATACCTGCACCGGACTTGGCCGACACCGCTAAGTCCACGGAGGCCCCAAAAGGTTCGCCGTGGCGTCCAAGATCGGCCTTGCTTGCAATCGTCACGACGGTCGCGCCTTGCGGAACCTCGAGGTCAGAGCCATCCGGTGGAACCAGCCAGAGTGTCAGGTCCGCAAACTCGATCGCGTGGCGAGCGCGAAGGATCCCTTCACGTTCGACGGCTGACGACGTTTCACGAATGCCAGCCGTATCCGCGACGATGACGGGATACCCGTCGAGATCGAGACGGACTTCGATCACGTCGCGCGTCGTCCCCTCCTCCTCAGAGACGATCGCAACGGGACGCTCGGCGAGCGCATTCAAGAGCGATGACTTCCCCGCATTGACCGGGCCGGCCAGGACGACGCGAAAACCGTCGCGGAGGATTTCGCCGCGACGGCCATCTGCCAGGTGCCGAGCCATGTCTGTCGCGATGGACACGACACGCTCTCGCGCGAGCCCGAAGGCGTTCACGGCAACGTCCGCCTCATCCGAAAAGTCGATCCCGGCTTCGACGAGAGCCATCGCCTCGACGAGCCCGGCGCGCCATCCTTCGTAGAGCCGCGACTGCAAACCTTCCGCCTGCGCGAGCGCCTGGCGGCGCTGCACCTCGGTCTCTGCGGCCACGAGATCAGCGAGACCTTCGACTTCCGCGAGATCGAACTTACCCGCTTCGAACGCGCGCCGCGTGAACGCCCCGGCCTCTGCGTGGCGGTATCCTTCGAGATCCTCCAGAGCCGAGAGGACACTCGCGACGACAGCCCTCCCGCCGTGGAGGGAGATCTCCACGACATCCTCCCCGGTGAAACTGGAGGGTCCTGGGAACCAAGTGACGAGCCCGCGATCGAGGATCTCGCTGCTCGCGGGATGGCGCAGGATCCGCAGCGTGGCTGTCCGTGGGGGGATGGCCGCGCCGCGTGTCATGCGTTCGATGGCAAGCATTGCGCCAGGACCCGATATCCGGATCACAGCGATGCCCGCTCGTCCAGATGCACTGGCGAGAGCGAAGATCGTCGGGCGCTGAGCGGACTGAACCAATATAGCGTGACTTTCCAGAATGCCCTCGGCACGGTGCTCGCGCTGAGTTGGGAAGCCGATGTGACAGCGGCCGATCCGATGGAATGACCCGATGGACCACCGATGACAGAGAACCGCCTCGGGCAAGAGACGAGCCCCTACCTTCTCCAACACCAGGACAATCCCGTCCACTGGTGGCCGTGGGGCCCGGAAGCCCTCGCAGAAGCTTCCGCGACGGGCAAGCCGATCCTTCTGTCGGTTGGGTACGCCGCCTGCCATTGGTGCCATGTCATGGCGCATGAGAGCTTCGAGGACGAGGCGACGGCCGCCGTCATGAACGAACTCTTCGTCAACATCAAAGTCGATCGCGAAGAACGTCCCGACATCGACCAGATCTACATGGCGGCACTGCATGCGCTCGGTCAGCAGGGCGGCTGGCCGCTGACGATGTTCCTCGACAGCGCCGCCCGGCCGTTCTGGGGCGGAACCTATTTTCCTCCCCGTCCGCAATGGGGACGTCCCGCCTTCGTCGACATCCTGCGCGAGGTCGCGCGGATCTATCGCGCCGAACCCGAGAAGGTCGCGATGAATGGCGCGGCTCTCACCAAAGCTGTCGTGCGTGAGCCGGAGACCGTCGAGGGACTTTCGTTCGACGACGCAATGCTCGCGCGTCTGGCGCGGCAAGCGGCAACCATCGTCGACATGGAGAAGGGCGGCATCCGCGGCGCACCTAAGTTTCCGCAGTGGAGCTTCTTCTGGTTCCTCTGGCGCGCGGCCATCCGATACGATGACGCGACGGCCCGGGAGGGGGTGCTCGTCACGCTGCGCAACATCGGCCAGGGCGGCATCTACGATCACTTGGGCGGAGGCTTCGCGCGCTATTCCGTCGACGAGAATTGGCTCGTCCCGCATTTCGAGAAGATGCTTTACGACAACGCACTCCTGATCGACCTTATGACAGAAGCCTGGCGTGAGACGAAAGACCCGCTTTTCGCAACGCGGATTGAAGAGACGATCGACTGGGTCGCCCGCGAAATGATCGCGGACGGCGGCGGCTTTGCGGCCTCGCTCGACGCCGACAGCGAAGGCGAGGAAGGCAAATTCTACGTCTGGTCACTGACCGAGATCTTGGACGTTCTGGGCGAGGCCGATGGCGCGGTCTTCGCCGCCACCTACGACGTTCAACCCGACGGGAATTTCGAAGGACATACGATCCTCAATCGTCTCGGCCGGCAGCTTCCAGGAACAACGGAGGAGGAGAAGGCATTGGCAGTCATGCGCGCGAAGCTCCTCGCGCGGAGGTCCAAGCGCATCCGTCCTGGTTGGGACGACAAAGTTCTCGCCGACTGGAACGGTCTTGCCATCGCCGCCATCGCGCGCGCATCAGCGGTTTTCGCGCGGCCTGACTGGCTTGCCCTGGCGTCGAATGCCTTCGCGTTCGTAGAAGAGCGGATGACAATCGACGGGCGCCTGAGGCATGCCGCACGCGCCGGAAAGACGTCCGCGCCAGCGACGTCCGCGGACTACGCCAACATGATCTGGGGCGCGATCCGCCTCTACGAGACGACCCTCGACCCGCGCTATCTCCGCGCCGCCGAAAGCTGGTCAGAAATCCTTGAGCGTCACTATCGGATGCCCGAAGGCGGCTACGCCACCTCGGCAGACGACACCGCCGACGTGATCGTCCGCATCCGGTCGGCGGCCGACGACGCCGTCCCGAATGCCAACGCCACGATGATCACAAATCTCATGTCCCTGTTCTCGCTGACCGGCGATCCAAACTATCGCACGCGGGCCTCCGAACTCGTGGCGGCGTTCTCTGGCCATGTCGCGAAATCCGCCCTTCGCCACGCCGGTGTCCTGGCCGCCGTGATGGACGCGCTGTCGCCCTCGATGATTGTCGTTGCAACACAAAAGACGCCGTCGTCGATCGATAATGATCTTGCCGATGAGTTGCACCACCATTCCATGCCCGGCGCCGTCGAAGTTTGTGCGTCAGACGATCAATTGGCCAAGGCTTCGAGCGGCCTGACCGGAAAGCCGGCAGTCGGTAGCGAAGCGGCCGCCTATGTCTGCATCGGGGAGAGTTGCGCGCCGCCGGCGACGCAACGATCGAGCTTCGAGGACATTCTGCGATCCACAAGGCGCGCCGACTTAAACTCACTCTGATCACACAAATTGCGATGGATCATTGCGCCTTGTTTCCAGATTATTAGGGGGTGTATCTTCTAGTGGCTTCAGAGCGATCGAAGCTAATCTCCTGCGGTCGGTTCTCGTCCGGCATCTGAGGCCCGACGCCCTCGAACCACCGCCGCACGCGCGCCGAGCCGCGAACGCGACCCAGCGCGGGTCAGGTCTGAACGAGCCGACGAAGCAAGAGTTGCGCGATGACGACGTTAGCGTTCCATTCGGAGTCCGCTGCCTCGGCGAAATCGCTGCGCGTCAGCGAATCGATAGCCACGACCGGTCCCGACGCCAAGCGCGCGCTCGTGCGCGAACTTCAGCGCCTTAAGGAGCGCGACAATCATACCAACTGGCGCTACCTGGCCCTCAACTACGCGATCTTCGTCGCGACGATCATCGCCGTTTTCGCAGCCTACCGAGAGGCGGACCTGACGGGCCTCGGCCCGTGGCTCTCCGTGCCGGCGACAGTGCTCGCCATCGTCGTAATCGGCGGTTTCCAGCATCAATTGGGCGGCGTCATTCACGAGGCGACGCACTACATCCTTTTTGCGGACCGCAAGCGCAACGAGTTGATTTCCGACTGGCTTGCCGCATTCCCGATCTACACGTCGACCTATGCGTTCCGCCTGCATCACCTCGCACACCATCAGTTCGTCAACGACCCCGAGCGCGACCCGAACTTCGCCCAAGCCGAGATGTCGGGCCACTGGCTCGATTTCCCGCTCTCACAGTTCGAACTCGTGATGGCTGTCGTCCGCCAGCTCAATCCGCTGCGGCTCGTGAAGTACATTCTCGCCCGAGCCAAATATTCGGCACTCGGCTCCGACAAGAACCCCTACGCCAAGACCGACAAGATGGGCTCGCCCTGGATCATCCGCGTCGGCGCACTTTTCGCCATCGGCATGCCGGCCGTCGCCATCGCGTTCATCGAACTCCAATGGTGGACGGCGGCACTCGTGGCGCATGTCGTGCTGTCGGCAGCACTCCTCGCCTATTACGGCTTCGTGCCCGAGAGCGACTATGCGGAGAGCCGGATCGATCCGGTCATTTCCCATCGCGTGACGTCGCTCAATCGAATGGGATTCATGGCCCTGCTCTACGGCACGCTGACGTTTGCGTGCTGGGCCACCGGCGAACCCGTGTGGGGCTACTTCGGCCTCCTCTGGATCCTGCCGATGTTCACGACCTTTCCGCTCTTCATGATCATCCGTGAATGGGTCCAGCACGGAAACGCGGATCGCGGGCGGCTCACGAACTCGCGCGTGTTCCTCGTCGGCCCCGTACTGCGCTATCTCGTGTTCCCCTGGGGCATGGACTATCACCTGCCGCACCACATGTACTGCTCGGTGCCGCACTACAAGCTAAAGGATCTGCACGAGGCGTTGCGCCGCCGCGACCCCGAGTACGCAGAAAAGGGCCTCGTCGTCGAAGGCCTCATGGGCGAAGGCGCGCCGGGCCGTCCCTCTATCGTTGAAGTCCTTGGACCCCGCTACACGATGACCGGAACGGAAAAATTCGTGCTCGACGAAACGCTCGAGCTGGCCGACGTCAACGACCGCGCCGGCATCGAGCGGCAGATCGAAAATTCGCGACGCGCGGACTGAGCGCAAACGAATAGCCACATCGAACATGAAAAAAGGGCCGCAAAAGGCGGCCCTTTCTCGTTGTCGCGATCTCGAACCGTGGTCAGGTATTCATGCTCTGGAAGAACTCGCCGTTGGTCTTCGTCGAACGGAGCTTGTCGACCAGGAACTCGGTCGCGTCCATGACGCCCATCGGATTGAGGATGCGGCGCAGCACATACATCTTCTGCAGGACGTTCTTCTCGACAAGGAGTTCTTCCTTGCGGGTGCCCGACTTGAGGATGTCCATGGACGGGAACACACGCTTGTCCGCCACCTTGCGGTCGAGAACGATTTCCGAGTTACCCGTGCCCTTGAATTCTTCGAAGATGACTTCGTCCATTCGGCTACCAGTGTCGATGAGCGCCGTTGCGATGATGGTCAGCGAGCCGCCTTCCTCGATGTTTCGGGCTGCACCGAAGAAGCGCTTGGGCCTCTGCAATGCGTTCGCGTCAACACCGCCGGTCAGGACCTTGCCCGAGGAAGGAACGACCGTGTTGTAGGCGCGGCCGAGACGCGTTACCGAGTCCAGCAGGATCACGACGTCGCGCTTGTGCTCGACCAGGCGCTTGGCCTTCTCGATCACCATTTCGGCGACCTGAACGTGGCGCGATGCCGGTTCGTCGAATGTCGACGAGATGACTTCGCCCTTTACCGTTCGCTGCATGTCCGTGACTTCTTCCGGACGTTCGTCGATCAGAAGAACGATCAGGAAGCATTCGGGATGGTTTGCGGAGATCGACCTGGCGATGTTCTGCAGTAGCACCGTCTTGCCGGTACGCGGCGGCGCGACGATCAGTGCGCGCTGGCCCTTGCCGAGCGGCGCCACGATGTCGATCACGCGTGCCGAGCGATCCTTGATCGTGGGATCAGCCACTTCCATCTTCAGTCGCTCATCCGGATAGAGCGGCGTCAGGTTATCGAAGTGAACCTTGTGGCGCTGCTTTTCCGGGTCTTCAAAGTTGACCGTGTTGACCTTGAGCAGGGCGAAATAACGTTCGCCGTCCTTGGGGCTGCGGATTGGACCTTCGACGGTGTCACCGGTGCGCAAGGCAAAGCGTCGGATCTGCGTCGGGCTGACATAGATGTCATCCGGACCTGGCAGGTAATTGGATTCAGGGGCGCGGAGAAAGCCGAAGCCGTCCGACAGCACTTCGACAACACCGGATCCGGTGATCTCGACTTCCTGTTCCGCCAATTGCTTCAGGATCGCAAACATCATGTCCTGTTTGCGCATGGCGCTCGCGTTCTCGATCTTCAGCTCTTCAGCCAGTTCGAGGAGGGCAGCCGGGGACTTGGACTTCAGGTCCTGGAGCTTCATTACTTCTTGAAGCGACATATGTAGTAAACTCTCTGATCGTTGAAATTAAAGGGAGGCAGGGATCGGGTGTTTCGGTCCTGCCGGGATCTGTTCCTGCGGCCGTGACCTTTGAAGGGAAGGGAGGTTTTCTGTTCGTTCGGTGGTTCCGGACAGGATCCAGACCAGAATCCACACACAAGCGCGCGCTGGCTGGTGTCGGCGTCCCGGACGATTTCTGAGAACGAAAGTACCTTACCCCAATCCGCTTCCGGTTTGAAGGGGTCAAATTCAAGTCATGGTTTCATGGACGGAATGGCCAGTTTCTGCCCGTTTCAGAAGGGTTTCACAACGACCAGGATGACGATCAGCATCATCAGGACTGCCGGAACTTCGTTCACAATCCTGAAGAAGCGCTGCGTCTTGCGGTTTTCGCCGCGCTCAAAATCCCGGCGCCAGCGCGAAAACATGCCATGCATGCCTGACAGCGCAATGACGAGGGCAAGCTTTCCGTGAAACCAGCCGGCTGACCAGGCCTGCAACGTTTCAGCCAGAAGGAGGCCCAGCACCCACACTGCCACCATGGATGGGTTGATGATGATGCGCATCAACTTGCGCTCCATCAGCACGAAGCGATCGTACTCGGCAGACCCGGGCGTCGTTTCGCAGTGATACACGAACAGGCGAGGCAGATAGAGCATGCCCGCCATCCACGCGATGACCGCGATGATGTGGAAGGCCTTCAGCCACAAGTAGTACGGCAGCAGCGTTTCGGTCATGCCGCTTTTTCCTGAAGGGCGCATAGGCCGCATTTCGCCGGGCAGACACGTTTGCCATTGCCGGGCATGGTTCCATTGCCATCAATCGCCTTGCGCACCAGTCCCGCGAGGCCAGCAATGAATGCCGGGTGCGTCCCCACGGCGGGGACACGGTGGTAGTGGGGCACACCGCTTTCCTTCGCGAGTTCTGCGTACTCGATGTCGAGTTCGACCA
>JANRIH010000035.1:0-5128 GCA_033765145.1 Hyphomicrobium sp.
CCAGGGCAGTCCGCAGGACGGCATCTTCCTGATCGAAAGCGGGCGCATCAAGGTGTTCTACACCGCGCCGTCCGGCCGCGAGATCACCCTGGCCTACTGGCACTCCGGCAATTTCGTCGGCGGCCCGGAAGTGTTCAAGCAAGGTCTGCACGTGTGGTCTGGCGAGGCCGCCGTCAACAGCACGGTGATGCATTTGCCGGGCGACGTGCTGCGGCGCATGGCGATGACGATCCCCGCGCTCGCCATCGGCATCATCGAAGGCCTCAGTTTCAAGGGGCAATGCTATTCGGCCCTGGCGCAGATGCTCGGCACCCGCTCGCCGACGGAACGGCTGGCGCAATTGCTGCTGCACCTGATGAACCTCTACGGCGTGGAAGAGCGCAACGGCATGTTGATTGCCGCCTCCTTCACCCACGCCGACCTCGCGCATATGACCGGCGTGACGCGGCAGTCCGTCACCATCAGCCTCAAGAAATTCACCGAACTTGGCGTCCTCCATGCGCATGGGGCCAACCTCGTCATTAACAATCCCGAGCTCTTGAGCGAAATCCGCGACGGCAAGCATGGCAAGGCGGCGGCTCCGGACGAGGCCTAGTGCTGCGGGGATGCACATCCGACAACCGTAACGCCTATTCAGTAGCCAAATGGATCTCCCGATCTGTCCATTATTTGAGCATCTGATATTTGTTCGCAACAGGTTGCTGGCTCGATGCGTTCTTCGTTTCGGATTCAAGGGCCGCCGTTCAGAGTTTGCTTACCGGACGCCTCGACGTCCCGGATGGAAGCAAACGAGTGCACGGCAATGACGCCTATCCCTCTCGCGCACCGCGCCACCCGCAAGCCCGGCATGCTCCGTGGCGCCAGCCAAGGCCCGGTGGCGGCTCGCTTCCACCCGCATCTCAATCAAACCAGTCACCTTGCCCATTGCCTAACCACCCTCCCGCCGACCATCGCGGGAAGGGGGCTTCGCCGGGGCACCGTACGACATGCAGCACAGTTCGGTTCGAAAGGATTTGTTCGATGAGCGTCGGCCCTGCGTCAAAACTCCCCGGCTTTCTTCCTCTGCTCGTTGCCGCGGCCATGGGCTTCGTGCCTGCGGTTGCAGGCGCGGAAACCCTCGAAATCGGCATCGGCACCCAAAACACGACGACCAACACCGTGACCGGCGGCGTCGTCCTGAAGGAACTCGGCCTGCTGGAAAAGCACCTGCCCAAGACCGGCAAGTACAAGGACATTCAATACAAGCTGAGCTGGCAGAATTCGACGTCGGGTCCGCCGATCACCAACGGCATGATGGCCAACAACATCCAGATCGGCATGATGGGCGACTATCCGCTGATGGTGAACGGCGCCACCGGGCAGGCGACAAAGAACGAAACCCAGCTTGTCGCGATCATCGCCTATAACGCGGTCGGCGGCGGCAATGGCATCGTCGTCCACAAGGACTCGCCGTTCTACGAACTCGCCGACCTCAAGGGCAAGAACGTCTCGGTGCCGTTCGGCTCGGCCGCGCACGGCATGATGCTGACGTCGCTGCAGAAGAAGGGCCTGCCGCCGGACTTCTGGAATCTCGTGTCGCAGTCGCCCGAAGTCGGCAGCACCAATCTGCAGGAGAAGCGCATCGACGCCCATGGCGATTTCGTGCCGTTCGCCGAACTGCTGCCGTTCAAGGGCTTTGCCAGAAAAATCTATGACGGCGCCGAGACCAAGACGCCGACGTTCCATGGCGTCGTCGTGCGCAAGGATTTTGGCGAGAAGTATCCGGAAATCGTGCTGGCCTACATCAACGCGTTGATGGAGGCCAATGACTGGATGCGCAAGAACCCAAAACTGGCCGCCGAGAAGATCGAGGAATGGACCAAGATCAACAAGGAAGTGGTCTACATCTTCTTGGGCCCCGGCGGCGTGCACACGCTTGACCCGACGATCAAGCCGAAATGGGTCGAGTCGATCGGCAACAACTACGCCATCCTGCAGAAGCTGAACATGATCAAGGAGCTCAACATCGGCGCCTGGGTCAACGACAGTTACGTTCGCCAGGTCTTCAAGGACAAGGGGCTCGATTACGACAAGCAACTCGCCTCGTTCGACGGCTACAGCGTGACGGGCACCGATCCGGTCTGCAACGCGCCGGTCAACGATCCCGGCAAGACCGGCGAGATCTGGATCCAGGGCGGCGACATCCTCGCCTTCAGTTCGCCGGTCTGCACGCTGCTCGGCGTCAAGAAATACGGCGCCGAAGGAAAGAAGTTCAACGCCGTCTATCTCGTCGATCACCAGCTCGGCATCAAGGTGTTTGCCGATGCCGCGTTCTATTCGATCGGCGGGCAGGACCCCAAGAAGCCCGACGTCGTGCCGTTCCTGCTGAAAAAGGACGCTGAAGAATTCGCGGCCAAGCACGGCGGCAAGCTGGCGACCTACGCCGAGGTGCTCGGCGCCATCAACCTCGGACAATAGGAGGCACGCATGGGCAGCCTGGCGAGTGCGAAGATCGTGACGCTCCCGATGGCCGACAAGCATGCAAATCCCGAACCCACGCCGGCGGTCGTGCGGACTTCCGTAATGGAAGCGCCTGCGTCGCCGGCGGCTCCGGAGCCGACATCGATCCCTACGCTTTCGCTGACCAAGGTGTTCAAAAACCTGCTGGCGAAAATAACCCGCGAGCGGATCATCACGGCGGCGCTGGCTTGCGTCTCGCTCAGTGCGCTGTTCCTGTTCTGGTATCTCGGCACAAAGTACCGGCTCGAGTTCTACATCCGCTTCAAGAACGTGCCGACGCCCTACGAGGTGTTCAACCAGCTGACGCAGGTCGGGCTCTCCAACAAATACCTCGTCAACATCGCCATCAGCGTCCGGCGCATCCTGCTCGGCTTCTTCATCGCCATCGCCATCGGCGTGCCGATGGGGCTCGCGATCGGCAAGTATCAGCGGGTACGCGACCTGTTCATGCCCGTGGTCGAGGTGCTGCGGCCGATCCCGGCGATCGCCTGGGTTCCGATGTCGATCATGCTGTGGCCGAACAACGAGGCCAGCATCGTCTTCATCACCTTCATCGGCGCCTTCTTCCCGATCCTGCTCAACACCATCCACGGCGTGCATTCGCTCGACGGGGTGCTGATGCGGGCGGCGCGATGCCTCGGCGCGAGCGAATTCCGGCTGTTCCTGAACGTGATCCTGCCCGGTTCGCTGCCGCACATCTTCACTGGTCTGGCGGTCGGCATGGGCGTGGCATGGGTCTCCTTGATCGCGGCCGAGATGATCTCGGGCCAGTTCGGCGTCGGCTACTTCACCTGGGAAGCCTACTCGCTGGTCGACTATCCCGCGATCGTGCTCGGCATGATCACGATCGGTTTTCTGGGGCTGGCCTGCAGCGGCATCATCCGCATGGTCGGCACTCTCCTGATGCCCTGGCTGGCATTTGCACCCGGAGGAAAGCGATGACAATGGCAGTGGCGGAAGCCCAGAAAGGCCTTATCGACGTACGCGACATGGGCGTGATCTTTGGCGCCAACGACAACAAGGTCGTCGCGGTCGAGAGCGTGTCGCTCAACGTGCAGCCGGGCGAATTCGTCTCGCTGATAGGGCCTTCGGGGTGCGGCAAGTCGACCCTGCTCAGCATCGTCGCGGGCTTCGTCAAGCCGACCAGTGGCGAAGCGAAACTCGACGGCAAGGCGATCACCAAACCCGGTTCGGACCGCGGCGTCGTGTTCCAGCAATACTCGCTGTTCCCCTGGCTGTCGGTGCGCAAGAATGTCGAGTTCGGACTCAAGATGGCCGGCGTCGACCAGGGCAAGCGCAACACGACCGCGCGGGCGCTGCTGGATCTCGCGGGGCTGCTGTCGTTCGAGAACCATTATCCCGACCAGTTGTCCGGCGGCATGAAGCAGCGCATCGGCATCGTCCGCGCGCTGGCGACCAGCCCGCAGGTCCTGCTGATGGACGAACCGTTCGGCGCGCTAGACACCCAGACGCGCGTTGTGATGCAGGAAATCCTCACCAACATCTGGCAGCAGTTCAAGATATCGGTGCTGTTCATCACGCACGACATCGAGGAATCGATTTTCCTCTCTGATCGCATCTACGTGATGACCGCGCGGCCGGGCCGCATCAAGGCGGAGATCAAGGTGCCGCTGCCGCGTCCGCGCCGCGCCGAGATGACCGACACGCCGGAATTCATGAACCTGGTGCAGGAGCTCAAGGGCCTGATCCGCGAGGAGTCGCTCGCCGCCATGGCGCCCGAAATCAAGGATCGAGGCCTATCGGGCTTCGGAATGAAAGTGGGACCGAAAGGAGTAGGCGAAATCTTCTAACCGAATTTCAGACGTCGCGGCCGAACCGGCGCGAAACACGATTGATGACATCAACCAAGGAGAGACGCGAACTAGCGCGCGCGTCAATGACGGCGTGCGCCTGCGTCACAGAACGGAGAATTCAATGGCAAGCAAACCCAACATCCTGTTTTTTCACGTCGACAATCTCGGCATGGGCGAGCTCGGCTGCTACGGCGGCGGCATCCTGCGCGGCGCCGACACCAAGCGCATGGACGCGTTCGCCAAGCAAGGCGTCAAGCTGACGCATTACGTCGTCGAGCCGCAATGCACGCCGACCCGCTCGGCGCTGATGACCGGACGTTTCCCGATCCGCTCGGGCAACCACACCATCGCGCTCGGCGGCAATGGCGGCGGCATCGTCAAATGGGAGCGCACCATCGGCTCGATCCTGTCGGAAGCCGGCTACGCGACCTCGATCTACGGCAAGTGGCACATCGGCGCCGAGGACGGCCGCTTCCCGACCGATCACGGTTTTGACGAATGGTACGGCCCCTTGCGCACCTACGACGAATGCATGTGGCTGACCGATCCTCACTACGTGGCGGAGCGCGACGGCTATTCGCACATGCATGAGGGCGTCAAGGGCAAGGGCGCGTGGCCGCTCAAGGACGAGCAGCTCACCATGGAGACCAAGAAGACCTGCGACCTCGAGTACCAGAAGCGCGCCATCAAGTTCATGGAGAAGTCGGTCCAGGCGGACAAGCCGTTCTACTGCTACTTCAACCACTCGCTGATGCACTTCCCGATGAGCCCGCGCGACGAATTCGTCGGCAAGAGCACCAACGGCGACTGGGGCG
>JANRIH010000045.1:0-2623 GCA_033765145.1 Hyphomicrobium sp.
CGACCCCACGCAGATCGACGATGTGGTGCTCGGCTGCGTCGATCCCGTCGGCGAGGCCGGCGGCGACATCGCGCGAGCCGCGGCCCTGGTCGCGGGCTATGGCGACGGCGTGCCGGGCGTGCAGATCAACCGCTTCTGCGCCTCCGGGCTCGACGCGGTGAACTTCGCCTCGGCGCAGGTCATGTCGGGCCAGCACGACATGACCGTCGCCGGCGGCATCGAATCGATGAGCCGCGTCGGCATTGGCGCGTCGGGCGGCGCGTGGCCGGTCGATCCGTCGATCGCGCTCAAATCCTATTTCATGCCGCAGGGCGTATCTGCCGATCTCATCGCGACGAAGTACGGGTTTTCGCGCGACGACTGCGACGCCCTCGCGGTCGAGAGCCAGAAGCGGGCGGCGGCCGCCTGGGACGACGGCAGGTTCAAGCGCTCCGTGATCCCGGTGAAGGACATCAACGGCATCACGCTTCTCGCCAAGGACGAGCACATGCGGCCGACGACGACGATGCAGTCGCTCGGCCAGCTTCAGCCGTCCTTCGTGCAGATGGGCGAACTGGGCGGCTTCGACGCGGTCGCCGTGCAGGCGCATCCCGAGGTCGAGGCGGTCAATCACGTCCACCACGCCGGCAATTCCTCCGGCATCGTCGACGGCGCGGCCGCCGTGCTGATCGCCAACGCCGAGGCAGGCAAACGCGCGAGCCTCAAGCCGCGCGCGCGCATTCGCGCCTTCGCCAATATCGGCTCGGAGCCCGCAATGATGCTGACGGGACCGGTCGACGTGACGCGCAAGGTGCTCAAGCGGGCGGGGATGACGCTTTCCGACATCGACCTGTTTGAGGTCAACGAGGCGTTCGCCTCCGTGGTGCTGCGCTTCATGCAGGCGTTCGATCTCGACTCGGGGAAGGTCAACGTCAATGGCGGCGCCATCGCCATGGGCCACCCGCTCGGCGCGACCGGTGCGATGCTCCTTGGCACCGCACTCGACGAACTTGAACGGCGCGGGCTCTCGACCGCGCTGGTCACGCTATGTATCGGCGCCGGCATGGGCACGGCGACGATCATCGAACGGGTGTGATGAAGCAGAAGATGCCCCCCACCCCCAGCCCCTCCCCGCCGCTCGCAAGGGCTCGCGGGGGGAGGGGAGACGAAGCGCAACGCCCGACCATGCCGACAAAATAGCAAGCCGACGAAATAGCGAGCCAACGCGCAGCCATGCCGAAGATCGACAACGATCCCAACCCGGCCGGTGACCTTCCCCTCCCCCCGCGAAGCGGCGGGGAGGGGTCAGGGGTGGGGGGCTCTTTGACGATCGCGGCAAAGCAGCGCCGAAGCGACAAGCGCACGCCTCGCGCGCGGCAGCTTCGCCGCGCAATGACCGATGCTGAGAAAAAACTTTGGTGGCATCTGAGACGGCTGCCCGTGCACGGAACCCATTTTCGCCGGCAGTCGCCTGTTGGGCCGTATTTTGTCGACTTCGCATCTCATGAGTTGCGGATCGTTATCGAAGTCGATGGCAGCGGCCACGCACAAGCCCGCCAGATAGTTGCGGACGCGCGGCGCGCTGATTTTCTGAATGCGCGCGGCTACATCGTTCTGCGGTTTTGGAACAACGACGTTCTCAAGGACATCGACGCCGTGATGACCTCGATCTTTGAAGTCATCGCACGTCGATCCGCGCAAGAGCCTCCCACCCCCAGCCCCTCCCCGCCGCTCGCAAGGGCTCGCGGGGGAGGGGAGACGAAGCGCAACGCCCGACCATGCCGACGAAATTGCAAGCCGACGAAATAGCGAGCCAACGCGCAGCCATGCCGACGATCGTCAAGGATCCCCTCCCGGCCGATGCCCTTCCCCTCCCCCCGCGAAGCGGCGGGGAGGGGTCAGGGGTGGGGGGTCTTATTCACGTCGAACAAAGCGAGACGCACTAGGCGATACCCAGCCATGCCGAAGATCGACATAAAATCCATTCCCGCCGATGCCTCCACGGCCTATCCCGCACCGTTTCGCGCCTCGATGAGCGGACGCGACCGCAAGCGCCTCGGCAACGCTGCGGGGCTCACGCAATTCGGAGTCAACCTCTGCCGGATCGCGCCGGGCGGAGCGAGTTCGCAGCGCCACTGGCACCAGAACGAAGACGAGTTCATCTATGTGCTCGAAGGCGAAGTCGTGCTTTGCGAGGACGGCGGCGAGACCGTGCTCAAGGCGGGCGACGCGGCGGCCTGGAAAGCCGGAGTCGCCAACGGCCACTGCATCGTCAATCGCAGCGGCAGCGAGGCGGTAGTCCTTGAAGTCGGATCCCGCCACGCCTCCGAGCGCGTCGACTATCCCGACATCGATATGCGCATGGAGCGCGAGGGCGCGTCGCCGAAATATTTCCGCAAGTCGGGCGAGCCCTACTGATCGCCGTCGCGACGGCGTAGGAGAATCATCATGGCCTCAAGTCACTTCCGGTTCGAGACCGACGCCGACGGCATCGCCCTCATCACCTGGGACATGCCCGGCCGCTCGATGAATCTCATCACCATGGAGACGATCGCCGAACTCGCCGCGCTGGTCGAACGCGTGGCGAGCGAGCAGACGATCGTCGGCGCGATCATCACTTCGGCCAAGGATACGTTCTGCGCCG
>JANRIH010000052.1:0-2322 GCA_033765145.1 Hyphomicrobium sp.
GGCCGCGAGAGCGGAGGCGATGCCGATCAGCAGCGAAACCCGCGCGCCGTGGGCCACGCCCGCCGCGACGTCGCGGCCGAGCGTATCGCCGCCGAGCCACATGCCGTCCTCGCCGGGCGGCGTGAACGGCGTGCCGGTCATTTCCCACGGCGAGACCGGGAACACCCAGGGCGCCGTGATCGCGACAAGCACGACGAAGATGAGCAGGACGAGCCCCGCCATTCCGCTGGGGTGCCGCAAGAAGGCTTTCAGCGCGTCCATCAGGCGGCTTCCGTCGTCATGCGCGGATCGATCAGGCGGTAGATCAGATCGGTGACGAGGTTGAGCGCGATCACGATGATCGACAGGATCAGGAAGATGCCGAGCAGCACCGGATAGTCGCGCTGCAGCACGGCCTCGAAGGTGAGGCGGCCGAGGCCGGGCCAGGCGAACACTGTCTCGATCACGACCGCGCCGCCGACCAGCGCGCCGGCCTGCATGCCGGCCACCGTGACCACCGGCACCAGCGCGTTGCGCAGCATGTGGCCGACGACGATTCGGGAGGGGGCGAGCCCCTTGGCCCGGGCGGTCTTGATGAAATCCTGGTGCGATACTTCGATGATCGAAGAACGCATCAGGCGGGCGTAGATCGCCAGATAAATTGCGGCGAGCGACATCACGGGCATGATCATGTGTTTTGCGATGTCGAACACGCGCTCGATCGCCGTCATCTTGGCGTTGATGGTCTCGTATCCGAACGGCGGTAGCCAGCCGAGTGTTACCGAGAACACAAGCACCAGCATCAGCCCCAGCCAGAACACCGGCGTGGCGTAGAGCAGCAGCGATAGCACCGTGAACAGCGTGTCGACGATGCTGCCGGCCGCGAGCCCCGCGAGCGCGCCGAGCGTCGTGCCGATCAGGAGCGCGAGGCAGAACGCGGTAAGCGTGAGCAGCAGCGTCGCCGGCAGCCGCTCGAGAATGAGATCGAGCACCGGCCGGCGCTGGCGATAGGAATAGCCGAGATCCATCGTGAGCACGCGCCCGAGATGGGTCGCGAGCTGCACCGCATACGGCTTGTCGAGCCCGTATTCCTTGCGCAGATCGTCGAGGATTTTTGGATCGGCGCCGCCCGACTGCCCCGCCATCACCATGGCCGGATCGCCGGGCGCGGCGCGGACCAGCACGAAGTTGAAACTGGCGATCACCAGGATCACCGCGACCAGCCGCGCCACCCAGGTGACGATCAGCAGCGCGATACGCGCCGCGCCCCTCGTCCCCGTCACGATTTGTAGACCGAGCCGAACGTCTCGTGGGAGCCGATCCCTGTCGTCACGATGTTCTTGAACGCCTTGTCGTAAATGATCGGATATTCGAGTTCCAGCGTCCAGGCCACCGGCACGTCTTCGACCAGGATCTGCTGAACTTTCGAGTAGAGCTCCTGCCGCTTGGCCTCGTCGAGTGCGACCGCGGCTTCCTCGAACAGGCGGTCCACCTCGGGATTGGAATAGCCCTGCGTGTTCGAGAACAGGATGCCCTTCTTGATGTTCGAAGAAATGTAGGTGCGGGCGACGCCGAGCGCGGGATCGCCGAGCTGATAGAGCAAATTCTGGGTCATCTCGTAGTCCCAATTGCCGACCTTCTCAGCCCAGCCCGCCATGTCGGTGCCGACCAGAACCAGATCGATGCCGGCCTTGGAAAAGCTCTGGCGGAAGAACTCGCCGGCGCGCTGATAGACCTCGCCATAGGGCGGCACCAGGTATTTGAGCTCGACCCGCTTGCCGTTGGCACCGGGCTTCAGGCCCATCTCGTCGAGCAGCTTGGTGGCCTTCTCGACCGAGAATTCGTAGCGTTTGACCTTGCCGTCATAGAAGCGCGTCTTCGACGAGATCGGGCCGGTCGCGATCTTGGCGTTGCCGAAATAGATGCGCTTGTTCATCGCTTCACGGTCGATCAGGTGCATGATCGCCTGCCGGAAGCGCTTGTCGTTCATCGGGGCTACGCGATTGTTCATCTCGAGCCACTGATGCGGCGCGAAATACTCATAGCCCTTGGTGGTGAATTCGAGATTCTTCTGCGACTTGAAGCGCTGGACATCGAAGAACTCGATGTCGGACCATTGCACCAGCTGCACGGTACCGTTCTCGAGCGCCAGTGCGCGCGAGGCGCCGTCGGGGATGATGCGGTAGATGATCTCGTCCAGATACGGCTCGTCCTTGCGGTAATAGCCGTCGTGGCGAACGAGATGGACATGCGAGCCGCGCACCCATTCTTTCAGCTTGAACGGGCCGGTCCCGATCGCCTTGTCGTTCATCGGATTCTTGCGAAATTCCGTGCCCTCGTAGA
>JANRIH010000003.1:0-31117 GCA_033765145.1 Hyphomicrobium sp.
CCGAATACCATGACGAGCCGAGTGATCACCACCTTCCGATCTGCCTGCGCCGCGATTTGTCTCGCGCTGGCATTAATCTGCGTCACTCTGCAGCACCAGGCATCTGCCGGGCAGCCCAACATGGCAGAGCTTTGGAACGGCGCCGAGATCGATTGGCGCGAGGTCGGCCCGGGCATCCGCGAGGCGAGCCGATCCGGCAAGCCCGTCGTCATGCTCTTCCACGCCTCCTGGTGTGGCTCCTGCAAGCGCTACCGTCAGGTCTGGAAAGATCCCGGTGTCGTCGCCGCCTCGAAGAGCTTCGTCATGATCCTGGTCGATGTCGACAAAGATCCCGACGCCAACGGCGCATTCTCGCCGGACGGCACCTACGTCCCGCGCACGATCTTTTACACCGCCGAGGGCGACGTTATGAAGGACGCGCACGGCAAGGATCCCGAGTACCCGCACACCATTGATCTCGACGATCCGACGGAGTTGCGCACGCTGATGCAGAAGGCCGCGGGCTCTACCTCCGAGCCTACGTCGGAACCTCCTTCCGAGCCGGACCGGCGCGCCGAAAACTGAGGCTACGCATGTGATTTTCGGAACAGACAGGTAGCCGCCCGAAGCGCGAAAATGCCCGCGCTATGACATTGGGCGTCATGAATGCGGGAGCGCCATGAATCTCGGCGAGAAGATCTTCATCTACTGTGAGCGTGGCCAGGATCCATCCTTCTGGGCCGAGCCGATCAATGCGCTCTCCAATGCTGCCTTCATCATCGCGGCGCTCGTGGCAACGCGCGACTACCTGGCGGCACCAGCCGAGCGCCGTACGTTGGCGACCGCGCTACTGGTCGCTCTCACCTATGTCATCGGCGTGGGCAGCTTCCTGTTCCATACCTTTGCAACCCGCTGGGCCTCGCTTGCGGATCAGATCCCGATCGCGCTCTTCATGCTTGCGTACTTCGGCTTCCTGCTGCGCCGTTATCTCGGCCTCAACTGGATGTTTGTCGCGCTTGGCCTCGCGGCATTTTACGGCTCGATCAAGTTCGCGGGCTCGCTGCCGTGCAACTACGGCGACCTGCTGCCGATCACGGCCCGAACCGGCGCCCGCTGCTTGAACGGCACGGTGGGCTACGTGCCGGCCTTCATTGCGCTTGTGATCTCGTCCGCCGTACTCGTCTCGCATCCGGCTGGCCGCTCGATTGCGCTCGCGTCGGTCGTGTTTTTCGTCTCCATGACCTTCCGTACGATCGACATCGAGCTCTGCGAGCTGACCAGCCTCGGTGGCCACTTAAGGGGCAGCCATTTCCTGTGGCACGTGTTGAACGGGCTGACGCTCTACATCCTGCTCCGCGCCGCGATCCGCCACGGCTCCCCGCATCCCGCGCCGCTCGAAGGCAACGCGGCGCAGGCCCGATGATCACGGATTGCATTTGAGCGGCCGGGCCTTGAGCGTCCGGGCCGCCTGATGCATAAAGGCGCGCTCTCCCGAAGTCAGCGGACGTGGTGGAATTGGTAGACACACAGGACTTAAAATCCTGAGACGGCAACGTCGTGTGGGTTCGAGTCCCACCGTCCGCACCAGATTTGGTTCGTGCGCAGCCTCCACGCCAACTCTGCGCGCGGCGGTTCCGGTTCAAGGACGTTCCTTTTACCTGCCCCAAATTCGCTAGCGCGACGTCGCTTGACGATTCGCATCCATGACGGCGGCGCACGGTTGACCGTCGAAAATGACATGGCTCGCGGGCCGATCCCTTCGACGCCGAAACGCGGGGTGGCGCGGAGGGCCGGAGTCCAGTAAATTTCTGTGGTCGGCAATCGGGTCCGACGCCGCAATCGAGCGCGATGACCACCGTTTACGTCAACAGGCCGCGGCATCCCGAAAAGGTGAGCCGGGCGGTCGAGAATGCGCCGCAGAAGCCCGCCTGGATCAGGGTCCGCGCGCGGGATTTGCCGGGACGCGAGGAGACGCGCGCGATCGTCCGCCGGCATGGGCTCGCGACCGTCTGCGAGGAAGCCGCCTGCCCCAATCTGGCGGAGTGCTGGACCGAGCGGCACGCGACGTTTCTGGTCATGGGCGACATCTGCACACGCGGGTGCGGCTTCTGCAATGTCCGCACCGGCGTTCCCGCGCCGCTCGATCCGAGCGAGCCCCAACGCGTTGCTGCGGCGGTCCGTGACCTCGGGCTCCGGCACACCGTCATCACATCCGTCGATCGCGACGACCTCGACGACGGCGGGGCTCAGCATCTCGCGGCTGTCGTCTCTGCCGTGCGGCGTGACAATCCGACGACGACGATCGAGGTTCTGACGCCAGATTTCCTGAGGAAGCCCGGCGCGCTCGACATCGTCGTCGCGAGCCGGCCGGATGTCTTCAACCACAATATCGAGACGGTGCCCCGGTTCTATCCCTCGATCCGGCCGGGTGCGCGCTATTTCCACTCGCTGCGCGTGTTGCAGCAGGTGAAGGAGTTAGACCCCACGATTTTCACGAAGTCGGGTCTCATGCTCGGGTTTGGCGAGACGCGGGACGAAATCTTGCAGGTCATGGACGATTTGCGGTCGGCCGAGGTTGAATTCATCACGCTCGGACAATATCTCCCGCCCACAACGCGGCACGCGCCCGTCCGGGCGTACGTCGAACCCGAAACCTTCGAGACGTACGGCGCGCTTGCCCGGGGCAAGGGATTTCTCATGGTCTCATCCACACCCCTGACGCGATCGAGCCATCATGCAGGGGCGGATTTCGAGAAATTGCGCGCGACGCGGCGTCATGCCGGCGCCGCAAGCGGCGCTTAGGACAAGCGAGGAATTTTCGGTTCTCGACGTGCGGCGCCGACACCATCGCCTAGTTCAGACAACGGGCTTTTTGCTCGCAAACACCTCATTCAGCCACTTGCGAAGGAGATCCCATGACCAATCTCGTCATCAATGGCAAGGAGACGGCTGTCTCTTCAGACCCCGAGACGCCACTTCTTTGGGTCCTTCGCGACGAACTCGGCCTCACCGGGGCCAAGTTTGGCTGTGGCGCGGCCCTCTGCGGCGCTTGCACATGCCATGCGGATGGACAGGCCATCCGGACCTGCGTCACACCGATCTCGACCATCGAGGGGCAGCAGATCACGACGCCCGAAGGCCTCTCCGGCAAGGTCGCGGAAGCCGTTCGCGCCGCGTGGATCAAACATGACGTTGCCCAGTGCGGCTATTGCCAGCCTGGTCAGATCATGACGGCGGTTGCGCTTCTGACGGAGAAGCCGCAGGCGACGGCAACCGAGATCGACGACGCGATGACGGGCAACATCTGCCGCTGCGCCACCTACGTGCGGATCCGCACCGCAATCGAAACCGCGCAAGCAGCGCTCAAGGCCTGAGGCGGGAGGATAAACTCATGTTCACAACCGATGTCATGAATTCGACCCGCGCGATGGCGAAGCCCCTCGATGCGGTCACGGGCAACGAGGTCGCGGTCGATCGGCGCGGCTTCCTGAAACTCTCGGTCGGGACCGGCGCGGGTCTCGTACTCGGCGCCTATCTGCCGGGCGGGGCCGGTGTCGCTGCGGCAGAGGCGGCGACGTCGGCGGCCGTCTTCAATCCGTTCGTGTCGATCCGGCCGGACAACGCGGTCATCGTGCTCTCGAAGCATCTCGACAAGGGGCAGGGGATCGCAACCGGTCTCGCCACCCTCGTCGCGGAGGAACTCGACGCCGATTGGCTGCAGGTGCGCGGCGCATTCGCGCCGGCCAACGCGGAACTCTACAAGAATTTCTTCTTCGGTGTGCAGGGCACAGGCGGATCGACCGCCATCGCAAACTCCTTCGAACAGTATCGCAAGGCGGGTGCGACCGCGCGCGCGATGCTGGTCTCGGCGGCGGCGAAACGTTGGGGTGTCGACGTGGCCAGCATTTCGGTCAAGGGTGGTATCGTCAGCACCGGCGACAAGTCGGCGACGTTCGGTGAACTTGCCGCCGACGCGGCGAAGGAACCGGTTCCGACGGACGTTAAGCTCAAGAAGCCCGAAGACTTCACGCTGATCGGCAAGTCCGTGCCGCGCGTCGACCAGACGATCAAGGTCATGGCGAAGCCGGTCTTCACGCAGGACGTGCATTTCCCCGACATGCTCGTCGCGGTCATTGCCCGGCCGCCGCGCTTCGGGGGCAAGGTCGCGTCGGTCGATGCGGCGAAGGCGAAGGCCGTCGCGGGTGTCGTCGACGTGGTGACGATCCCGGCCGGCGTCGCTGTTCTCGCCAAGACGACGTGGGCCGCGATGAAGGGCCGCGAGGCACTCGAGGTCACATGGGACGACAGTGCCGCGGAGATGCGTGGCAGTGCCGAGCTTTTGGCCGAGTACCAAAAGCTCTCGAAGCAACCCGGGCTTTCGGTCCACAAGTCAGGGAACGCTCTCGGAAAGCTCAGTGCTGCTGAGAAAGTCGTCGAAGCCGAGTTCGCTTTTCCGTTCCTCGCGCACGCACCGATGGAACCGATGAACTGCGTGATGCAGTTGAAGGGAGACGCGTGCACGATCTGGACGGGGTCGCAACTGCAGACGGTCGATCAGTCGGTGACGGCGGCTATTCTGGGTCTTCGGCCCGAGAACGTCACCATCAACACGCTCTGGGCCGGCGGCTCGTTCGGGCGGCGCGCGATCTACAATTCCGACTTCGTCGCGGAAACGGCGCAGATCGTCAAAGCCCATGGAAAGCCGATCCCGATCAAGCTCGTCTGGTCGCGCGAGGACGACATCAAGGGCGGCTACTATCGGCCGATGTACGTTCACCGTGTGAAAGCAGGCCTCGGCAAGGACGGCAAGATCTCAGGCTGGGATCATACGATCGTCGGCCAGTCGATCCTCACCGGCACGCCGTTCGAAAGCGCCATGGTGAAGAACGGCATCGACGAGAGCTCGGTCGAGGGGGTGTCGACGACGCCCTACGAGATCCCGGACTTCAAGCTCGAAGTTCACAACACGAAGGTCGGCGTGCCGCCGCTCTGGTGGCGGTCGGTCGGACATACGCATACGGCCTATGTCATGGAAAGCGTCATCGACGAACTCGCGACGCTTGCCGGACAGGACCCGGTGGAATTCCGGCTGGGTCTCCTCGCCAAGCATCCGCGGCACGCGGGCGTATTGAAGCTCGCGGCCGAGAAGGCCGGATGGTCGAGCCCGGCACCCGAGGGTGTCGCGCGCGGCGTCGCCGTGCACGAGAGCTTCAAGAGCTTCGTCGCGCAGGTAGTCGAGGTCAGGATCGTCGACGGGAAGCCGAAAGTCGAACGCGTGGTGTGTGCGGTCGATTGCGGTATCGCGATCAACCCCGACAACATCAAGGCTCAGATGGAGGGCGGCATCGGCTACGGTCTCGGCGCGATCCTCCATTCCGAGGTCTCGCTCGACAAGGGTGTCGTGCAGCAGTCGAACTTCAGCGATTACGAAGTTCTGCGCTTCAATGAAATGCCGAAGGTCGAGGTCCACATCGTCGCGTCGGCCGAGGCGCCTACCGGCGTTGGTGAGCCGGGTGTGCCGCCGGTGGGTCCGGCTGTTGCAAACGCGGTTGCGAAGCTGACGGGCAAGCGCATACGGTCGCTTCCGATGGCGAAGCACGATCTCGGTGCTGCTTGATCGGGGGCTGCCTGATCACTGCGCCAATTATGCTCAAGACGACAAAGGCCGGCTCATGAGAGCCGGCCTCTTTTCTGTGCTGTAGATCGACCGATCGTCTGACGTCAGTGGCGCATCGCGGCCTGGTCGTTGTCGTCGATGCTCGAGCGGACCGCGGCCAGAGTCTGGTCCGCGACCGACTTGTTGATGCGGGAGATCGTGCGGATCTCAATCCGTGTCCGTTCCTGGTGGCCGCGCAGGAATTCCGCATTCGCGTCGAGCATTTCCCGGACGCTGCGGCAGCGCATCATGCGTTGCGAACAGACGAGGCCGTGCTCAATGCGCTCTCCGCACAAGGCGATGAATTCCGAATTCGCCTTCATGGCTTCGTGGATGAGCCGGCCATTGAGTTCGGTCATCAACGAGAACATCGGCAATTGGAGGCTCATCCAAGCCGACATGGCGTTCCTTGCATTGTTCTCGAACGGTGTCGTTTCTTCGATCTCCTCATGCCGCTCAGTCATGGTGATACCCTCCCCAGACGATGTGCTGCGTGCTTCGATCGGCGTATCGTGCCGATGCCTCCACCTCCTCTGCGGTGGATTTTCGGTGGCGCGACGTATGAAGTATGACAATGCGGCGCTGGCGCGACCATCAGTGTGCAGCGCAAAATTCAATGACTTTCGCGTGATACCGACGGCGGCGAAAACCGAGCAACGTGCCGTGCAAGATCAAACTCCGTGTCGACATCGTCGAGCGCCGACGGATCGTCGATCGGCACGGCGATGACCGGCAAGATGTCTCCCGACATCAGAGCCTTGCCGCCCCGCGTTCCACCAAGCTTCGTGAGTTGCGCGTGGCATCGCGCGGGCCAGGCGACGGGGTGGCTCTGTCCGCCGTCGGATGTGGCCGCGAACACGATTTGTTGAGCGGCAGCACTTTCGAATGCAGCGACGACCCGATTGATCACCTCGGGCGTCATCGATGGCATGTCTCCGGGGAGTACAAGGAGTCCGTCGCACGCCTTGGCAATGCCCGTGACGCCGAAGGCCAGAGAGCGGCCCATCCCGTCCGCGTAGTCAGGACAGAACGCGGCGCGCATGCCGAGACGTGCAGCAATCACGGACAGCTGTTCGTGGTCAGCGCCGGTCACCACGACACAGTCCTCGCTTCGGATGCGGCTTTCGGCGAGCGCCGTGAGCGTGCGTTCGAGAACGGGGACGCCCGCGCAATCGGCGAGCAACTTGTTTGCCGTGCCGAAGCGTGTCGATAGACCGGCCGCGAGCACCACGGCCGCAAGGGCGCAGGCGGCACCGTTGTCTTCAGACATGTTTTGGATCGTCGAAGAGAGCGGCGGACGTGAGCATTCCAACAACAGCAGCGGCGAACTGGACGGCGATGAATGCGGGAGCATCGCTTGGCGCGATCCCGGCATATGTGTCCGAAAATGTTCGCGCGATCGTGACGGCCGGGTTCGCGAACGATGTCGAGGCCGTGAACCAGTAGGCGGACGTGATATAGAGTGCGACGACAGCGGGAACGGCGTCGGGGCGATGGCGGACGGCGCCGAGGATCGCCAGTACGAGCCCAAACGTCGCTACACCCTCGGAAAGCCATTGGGCGGGACCGGTGCGCGCCGTCGCAGAAAATTGGACGACGGAGAGATCGAACATGACGTTGGCGAGCAGAGCGCCGAGGACGCCGCCGCTGATCTGCGCCGCGCCGTAGGCGATCGCCGATGTCGTTGCGATCTCGCCCCTCAAGCGCATGACGAGTGTCACGGCTGGATTGAAGTGCGCGCCCGAGACGGGTCCGAGGATCGTGATCAGGACATAGAGAATGGCGCCGGTCGGGATCGTATTGCAGAGGAGTGCCACGGCGCCATTGCCGCCCGCGAGCTTGGCCGCCATGATGCCTGATCCGACCACTGCCGCGACGAGCATTCCCGTCCCGAGCGCCTCGGAGAGGAGGCGCCGACCGTCATTTCCAATCATCTTGATTTGCCCCCGCCGTACGATTCCACTTCAGCAGCACACTCCGCCGGGAGCCGTGGCCTTGCCTTCAGTCGCGAAAGGGATTGATGTGCCACAGCCGGGGAAAATTCCATAGTGGTTCGAGAAGTCTCCGATGAACGTGAAGTGCGGCGCATAGCGGGTCTCGGCGAGCATGCGCCACGTGTTGCCACAGACGGGGAACACGCGTCCGGTTTCGATGTGATGGTGTCCATCGAGGTCGAATGCTTCCGGCGCATTTGGGATCGAGCCCTTGTAGACGACGGCCTGGCCATAGTCCTCGCAGGCGCTTTCGAGCCCGTCGAGCTTGAAGAGCCGGTAGGTGGCCGAGAAGAACCGGGCCGCGCCGAGTTTCGCGGCGACGGCCTCGTCGGTGATCGCGATCGGGCGGCTCGTGACAAGGCGCGGATCGAGGAACCCGGCCTTCTTCGCGATCGATAGGAAATCGTTCCAGTACAGCGCGCCGCCGAGGCATTCGCCGAGGAGAACGGGGTCTTTCGCCAGTGCGGGGTCGAGGCGGCGGTCGGCATAGACATCGGAGAAGTAGAGTTCGCCGCCCGGCTTCAGGAGATCGCACGCGCCCTTGAACACCGCCGGCTTGTCGATCGAGAGATTGATGACGCAGTTCGAGACGACGACATCGAAGCTCCCCGGCGCGAGACCGAGGTCGCCCAGGCGTTCGATATAGCCTTCGACAAAGCCGATGTTCGTCGACCGGTACCCAAAGCGTTCTCTGTGCCATTCCAGGTGCGCGCGTGCGGTCTCGAGCTGTTCGTCCGTCATGTCGATGCCGACGACTTCCCCGTCAGGTCCTACAAGTTGAGCGAGAATGAACGCGTCGCGACCGGAGCCCGAGCCGAGATCGAGGACACGGCGGCCCCATAGGTTGTCCGGTGTCGTCAAGCCGCAGCCGTAGTACTTGGCCGTGACATCGGGATGAACGTTGGCGGCCAACGTTCGCAAATGAGACGGCAGCGCCAGGGGGTCACAGCAGGCGGTCGTCTTGAGGTCGGCGCTGGTTTTCAGCACCTTGCCGTAATAGTCCTTGATGGCGTCGAGTTGCATCGAGAAATTCTCCGAACGAATCGCGCGCGCTGGCGCGTCTCAAGCGCCGTGAAGCCTACGCTTTTCGTTACGGCAGAGTTTCGAGGGTTGGCGAGTTGCCGACAAGGGGAAGTTGGGTCCGTCCCAGCTTTGGCAAGGACTTTGGCCGTCGTCCCTTCGTCTATGGATCGTCGGCTCATCCGATCCGATGTCCGTCCTTTGCACAAAATGGCGACTTTGGCAGATACCCGTCGACTTCAGCACAAACGGAAAGGGCTACCCCCGCGGGGCAGCCCTCATCTCGATACACTACTGCGTCCTCACCCGCGGCCCGCCACGTCGAAGCCTCTCCACAATTCGGACAGCTGCGACTGTGCCCATTCTCCCATTCCGAACTGCTGCAGAAGTTCCACAACCTGGCCCTCGCCTAGGCTCGTTGTGTCTATCCCATGATCCTGCAACACCTGCAGGATCTCTCCTTGTGAAAGGTTCTGCAGGGTCTCAGGATTGATACCGGATGCTTCGATCGCCTGCGAAAGAGCTTCGATACCGGTACTCGGGCCGTTCTGCGTATCGCCCATCAGAGACCCGATGACGTCGGCCACGCGAGAAAAGTCCAGCATTTCTAACCTCCTAGGTTCGCGCTATTCGTAGCATCTCGATCACGTCCCGGAGGTGGGGGCAGACGAGGCATCCGTCAACCGACTGATCGAATTGGACACTCGCCTGATCGTCCAGTCAAATGAGCGCGAATTGTCTCAGGTCAGCGAAACGCGTGAGCCCACCAAATCCACCCGCAGAAAGACATCAAATAGGTGAAGGCTTGCCCAATCTCCGACAGCTCGAATACCTCGTGGCGCTTGCTGATACTCTGCATTTCAGGCGCGCTGCCGAACGAAGCAACACGACGCAACCGACGATCAGCGAGCAGCTAAGGGCGCTCGAGCAAAGGCTCGGCGTCCAGTTGGTGGAGCGCAGCACGACAAAAGTGATGCTGACCCCTGTCGGCCGGCAAGTTGTCGATGTCGCGCGAAGGATCATCAAGGACACGACCGTGATCCGCGATATCGCGGCGGGAGCGTCGCAAGGTCTCGCTGGACTTGTGCGCATGGGACTGGCGCCGACAGTCGGGCCCTATCTCTTGCCCCACGTCGTTCCGAAGCTTCATAAGGCGCATCCAGATTTGAAGCTCTACGTTCGGGAAGACCCTCCGGCCAAGCTCTTCGAGGCGCTTGAAGATGGTCGCGACGACCTCATCGTCACGCCGCTGCCGACAGGTAACGTGCCTCAGGCCCACGTGAAGCTCTTCGATGAACCTCTCTTCCTGACCGTCGGCGCGGATCATCCTTTGGCTGCCAGGGACGAAGTGCAGCTTGCCGATCTCGCCAACGAGGACATCCTGACCATCGGCCCGGGTCATCAGCTGCACGACGCCGCAGCAGCGCTCAGCGCCGAAGCGGGGGCCAAGCTTCGCCCGGAATTCGAGGGGTCCAGCCTCGACATGATCCGAGAGATGATCATCATGGGGCTCGGCGTGAGCTTCATGCCGGGCCTTTATGTCGCGAACGAGTTGCTCCGCGACCCCGACTTGAAATGCTTCGTTTTGCGCGACCGTCCTGTGGTTCGCACAGTCGCCATGATCTGGCGGCGATCGAGCGGCAGAGAGGAACAGTTCAAGGATTTGGCCAAGTTTTTCAAGGACGCGGCCCGCGCGCTCCCGCATGTCAAGGCGCCCCGGCGGCTGCCCTCCGAGACAAACTAGCGATCCTGGCTTCGGGAGCCGGCGATCGTTTGGCATGCCCACTCATCGGCGTCAGCGATGGAGGCAATAGTCGAGCTCGATTGGCGGCCTGGTCCCTCCGTGGCCATCTAAACGCGGCGGGTCACCTTCGCGGAGGGGGCATCCGGACAATCGGCCGGTGAGAACGATGGTTCGGTCCGGAGCATCCGTTTAGACTGACTGAGGGGCCTATGCCGACCGAAGAGACTTGGAATGCGCTATTGGCGTTCATGCGCGACAACGCTGTATGGCTCGAGGGCATTCTTTTCATTCTGGCCCTCGCCGAGTCCATTATCGTCGCATCGGTCTTCATTCCATCGAGCCTGATCTTTGTGACGGTCGGTGCCCTCGAGGGCGCGGCGCAAGGGCCGCTCATACCGCTCGTCGCCGCGGGGGCACTCGGTGCGCTCGCAGGCGATCTCATCTCCTTCGCCCTCGGATACCGCCTTCGTGGCCATCTCGATACGACGTGGCCGCTCCGTGACTACCGCGAACCTCTCGACACCGCCCGGCGCTTCTTCGCACGCTGGGGCGTCTTCGCAATCGTTGCTTCGAAGTTGTCCGGTCCGCTGCGGCCCATAATCCCAATGTTGGCTGGAGCATCGACGATGAGCGGGGCCACTTTTCTTGCCGCGAGCGCGGTCTCGTCCGTCATCTGGGCCGTCGTCGTGCTCGTTCCCTCCTACTACGGACTGCAATGGCTGATGCAGTAGCGCGAAACATGCCTCGTTCCATGCCGCGACGGCCTCAACGGTCCGCCACGTCCCATCCAACCTAACGCGAATTCAGGGCTCAACTCAAAATGGACTTCCTGTTCCTTCTCTTTCTCGGCAAGCCGGTCTGGATGTGGGCCGCATTCCTGTCGATTGTCGTGTTCCTGCTGGTGCTCGATCTCGGCGTATTGAATCGGAAACCGAAGGCTATCGGTATCAAGGAAAGCCTTTGGATGAGCGCGTTCTACATCGCGGCTGGTCTACTGTTCGGCCTCTGGGTGTGGCACAGCCTCGGATCTCAGCCGGCTACGGAATACATCACGGGATTCCTCGTCGAGAAAACTCTGGCTCTCGACAACATCTTCGTCATTTCGCTCATCTTCACTTACTTCGCCGTGCCGCCCGCACTCCAGCATCGCGTGCTGTTCTGGGGGATTCTTGGCGTCATCGTGCTACGCGCGATCATGATCGGTCTTGGCGCCGCCCTCGTGTCAGAGTTCTCGTGGGTACTCTACATCTTCGCCGCGTTCCTGATCGCCACCGGCGTCAAGATGCTGTTCATGACCGATCACGGGCCCGATATCGCGAACAATCCGATGATCGGCTTCATGCGGCGGAATATGCGGCTCACGACTGAGCTGCATGGTCAGCGCTTTTTCGTTCAAAAGCCGGACGCCTCAGGTCGCGTCGTCACCTGGGCCACTCCGCTGTTCGCGGCGCTGGTGATGATCGAGATCGTCGACCTCATCTTTGCGGTCGATAGCGTGCCAGCGATCTTTGCGATTACGACGGATCCGTTCGTCGTCTACACCTCGAACATCTTCGCCATTCTCGGGTTGCGCGCTCTCTTCTTCGCGCTGGCGGCCGTCATCGATCGCTTCGCGTATCTGAAGCAGGCGTTGGCGCTCGTGCTTGTCTTCATCGGGTCGAAGATCTTCGTCGCCGATGCGCTGGGCCTCGACAAGTTCCCGGCCTGGATCTCTCTCGCCGTCACATTTGGACTCCTGGCCGGCGGCGTCGTCTACTCGCTCTGGAAGACACGCAAGAGGGGCGGCAATGGAACGGAGTCCGGCACTGTGGACGAACGTGCGTCAGTCAGGTCCACATAACAGAGGACCAGCCGATAGTGACAAAGAGCCACCGACGGCTAGTGTCGTCGGTGGTTCGTTCTTTGGCGGGTGCGGCGCAAAACTTGACACCGCGCAGGCGCCGTGCGCGAAAAACGGCTTTGCCCGCTCGTCGGTTCGCATTCTAATCGACGTGGGCTCGCCGCGGGCGATCCCACCTTTCGGGAGTGACGAGCGGCATGACGACGGCCCAGAAGATTCTCACACTCAACGCGTTCAACCCGGACGACAGTGAAGGGCTCGATCCCGAGGCATTGTCGCTCGTCGAGCGGCGGCAGAAGACGTTCGGCCCGACGTCGATGCTCTTCTATCGGCGTCCGCTCAATATCGTCAGGGGCGAAGGCGTCTGGCTCTACGACGCGGACGGTCGGCGCTATCTCGACGCCTACAACAACGTGCCGTCGATCGGGCACTGCCATCCGCACGTCGTCGCGGCCGTCGCGCGGCAAATGGGGACGCTCAACACGCACACGCGATATCTCTACGAGAACGTCTACGACTACGCCGAGCGGCTCCTCGCGACGTTTCCGCCGGAGGTTTCGAACATCGTCTTCACGTGCACGGGGAGCGAGAGTGTCGATCTCGCGTTGCGCATCGCGCGCACCACGACGGGCGGGAAAGGCTTCATCGCGACCGCGAATGCCTACCACGGGAACACGACGACGGCGACGGAGGTTTCGCCCTCGTCCGCAAGCGCCGAACCTGTCGGGCCTCACATCGTTTTCGTCGCAGCGCCCGACACGTATCGGGCACCCGACGGAGCTGCGGAAGACCGCTTCCTGAAGGACGTCGAGACGGCGATTGAAACGCTCGAGGCGCGCGGTTTCAAGGTTGCCGGTATGATCGCGGACAGCATCTTGTCGAGCGATGGTGTCTACCCGGGACTGCCGGGCTTTCTCGCAAATGCCGCGGCGCTCGTTCGTAAGGCGGGCGGCCTCTACATTGCAGACGAGGTGCAGCCGGGATTCGGGCGCACCGGAGCGGGCATGTGGGGTTTCGCTCGCCACGATCTCGTGCCCGATCTCGTCGTCATGGGGAAGCCGATGGGCAACGGCTATCCGATCGGGGCGGTGGTCGCGAAACCCGAGGTTCTTGCCGCGTTCGGAAAGGTGTCGGGCTACTTCAACACGTTCGGCGGAAGTCCCGTTGCCGCCGCCGCTGGCATGGCCGTACTCGACATCATCGAGCAGGAGGGGCTCATCGAGAACGCGCGTCAGACGGGTGATTACCTCATGTCCGAACTGCGCAAGCTGCAGGCGCGTCACGCGACGATCGGGGACGTGCGCGGCGCGGGACTGTTCATCGGGATCGAGTTCGTTGTGCCGGATGGTTCTAAGCGGCACGATCGGGCTCTCGCGGTCCGGACGATGAACGGTCTTCGCGAACGGGCCGTGCTCGGGGGTACCGCTGGCATCGAAGGCAATGTCTGGAAAGTGCGCCCGCCGCTATTGTTCACGCGCGAGCACGCCGATCTCCTCGTCGCGACGCTCGACGCGGAATTGACAGCACAGGGTTCACGGCTTGCGTGAGGCGAGCGCGGCTGTCACCTCGGTGAGAATCGCGGGATCATCGATCGTCGCGGGCATGGCGTAGGCTTCGCCGTCCGCGATCTTCTTCATCGTGCCGCGCAGGATTTTCCCCGATCGTGTCTTCGGCAGGCGATCGACAGCGATGGCTGTCTTGAATGACGCGACTGGGCCGATCTTGTCGCGCACCAGGGCGACGACCTCCTGCTCG
Source organism: Hyphomicrobium sp. (assembly GCA_033765145.1). Taxonomy (GTDB): domain Bacteria; phylum Pseudomonadota; class Alphaproteobacteria; order Rhizobiales; family Hyphomicrobiaceae; genus JAGVSR01. Next base: position 13,989 of record JANRIH010000003.1, read on the forward strand.
ACATCGACTGGATCGCGCGTCACGCCTGCCTTCAAGACGACGAAACCAACCGGCACCTCGCCCTTCAGCGCGTCGGCGCGGCCGATCACGGCGCATTCCGCGACGTCCCGATGTGAGGCGAGGACTTCCTCCATCGCGCCCGTCGAGAGGCGGTGGCCTGCGACGTTGATGATGTCGTCGGTGCGGCCCATGATGAAAAGGTAGCCGTCCTCGTCGCGGTAGCCGGCGTCGGCGGTCTTGTAGTAGCCGGGGAAGGTTTCGAGGTAGCTCGGACCAAAACGGTCGTCGGCGTTCCAGAGTGTCGGTAGGCAGCCGGGCGGCAGCGGCAACTTCAGGGCGATGTTGCCGAGTGTGCCGTCAGGCAACGGGTGGCCGTTGTCGTCGAGTACGTCGATGGCAAAGCCCGGCATGGCGACGGTCGGCGAGCCGCGCTTCACGGGCAGTGCGCCGAGACCCAATGGATTGGCCGCGATGGCCCAGCCGGTTTCCGTTTGCCACCAGTGATCGATCACGGGGATGCCGAGCTTTTCCTCGGCCCAGCGGACGGTGTCGGGATCGGCACGCTCGCCGGCGAGAAACAGCGCTTTCAGACAGGAAAGATCGGTCGCGGCGATGTGACGGCCGTCGGGGTCCTCCTTGCGGATGGCGCGGAGCGCGGTCGGCGCGGTGAACAGAACCTTGACGCCATGCTCTCGGACGACGCGCCAGAACGCGCCCGCGTCTGGTGTGCCAACCGGTTTGCCCTCGTAGAGCACGGTCGTCGAGCCATTGAGCAGCGGTCCGTAGACGATATAGGAATGGCCGACGACCCAGCCGACGTCGGATGCGGACCAGTATACGTCGCCCGGCTCGGTGTCGTAGATCGCGCGCATGGTCCAGGCGAGCGCCACCATGTGTCCGCCGGTGTCGCGCACGACGCCCTTCGGTTTGCCGGTCGAACCCGACGTATAGAGGATGTAGAGCGGGTCCGTCGCGGCGACGGGAACGCAGGAAGCCTTTGCGCCGCGGGCGCGCGCCGCCTCGACGAGCGTGCGCCAGTCGAAGTCCCGGTCCGCAACGAGGGCGGCTGTCGCTTCAGGCCGTTGCAGGATGATCGTACCGGACGACGGCCGATGGCGGGCGGTCTCCAGTGCTTCGTCGAGCAGCGGCTTATAGGGGACGACGCGGTTCGGCTCGATCCCGCACGAGGCGGACAGCACGATCTTCGGTTCGGCATCGTCTATGCGGGTTGCGAGTTCGCGTGCGGCAAAGCCGCCGAAGACGACGGAGTGGATCGCGCCGATGCGGGCGGCGGCCAGTATGGCGATCACGGCCTCGGGGATCATCGGCATGTAGATCAGCACCCGATCGCCGCGCGTGACGCCCCGGCTTTCGAGAACCGCGGCAAACGTCGCGACCTCGTCCAACAGCTCGGAATAGGAGTAGTGGCGCTTCGTGCCAGTTACGGGACTGTCGTAGATGAGGGCCGTGCGCGCGCCGTCACCGGCGTCGACGTGCCGATCGAGACAGTTGGCGGCGGTGTTGCAGACCCCGCCGGGAAACCATCGTCCATAGCGGCCGAGAGAGGCGTCGAACGCGCGATGCGGCGGCTCGATCCAGTCGATGCGGCGCGCAGCCTCGTTCCAGAACGCTCCGGGATTGCGTTTCCAGTTCTCGTAAATTTCATGATAGCGCGACAACATGATCAGTGTTCGTTCTTATGGTAATTTGGCGAAGTTCAGCGAACATCGCCGGAGCAGACCCTTCTGTCGATGACTGCCGTCGCGTGAGGCGGTCAAAAATCGTTCCGGGGGGGTCAAGATCGCGCGCACGTCACAACCTATTTTTGTTTCGATCGATTTCAGAGGAGGGGAGATGGGCAATAGTGCGACGGACGGGCACGAAGTCCTCCTGAGAAAGCTCGACGGTCTGGCGCTCAAGGCCATCCGTCGGTTCGATCTTCCCGCCACGGCGACCGTCAAGCTCATCAATCTTTCCGAGAACGCAACTTTTCAGGTCAACGATCCGTCGAATGGACGGCGGTGGGCGCTGCGCGTGCACCGTATCGGCTATCATTCGCGCCGCGGGATCGCCTCTGAACTCGCCTGGGTGCGCGCCTTGAAGAGCGAAGGCGTCGTGATCACGCCAGCGCCCATTCCTGGGCGTGATGGGGAATGCATTCAGACCATCGCCGTCGATGATCTGCCGGAGCCGAGGAACACCGTATTATTCGACTGGGAAGCAGGCGCGGAACCCGCCAACACGGACGTCGCGGGGTTCGAGTTGCTCGGTGAAACGGCGGCGCGCATGCACGGGCATGTCAAGCGATGGACGCCGCCGGCTTGGTTCGAGCGTCATGCCTGGAATTTCGAGACCTCGCTCGGTGCGACGCCGCACTGGGGCCGGTGGCGAGACGGGATGGGAATGTCGCCCGAAATCCTGGCGATCTTCGAGAGGACCGTGGCGCTTATCGAAACGCGCCTCAAGGCGTTCGGTCAGTCGCCGGCCCGTTTTGGTCTCGTTCACGGCGATATGCGGCTTGCGAACCTCCTTATGGACGAGGGGAAGGTCAAGGTCATCGATTTCGACGACTGCGGGTTTTCGTGGTTCCTCTATGATTGCGCGACGACTGTCTCGTTCTTCGAGCATAAGCCGGAAGTTCCGGAGCTCATCGCCGCGTGGGTGCGCGGGTATCGTCGCGTGGGTGATCTGTCGAATGAGGACGAGGCGGAAATCGAAACGTTCGTGATGCTGCGCCGGCTGTTGCTCGTCGCGTGGATCGGGTCGCATTCGGAGACGGACCTCGCGCAGTCCATGGGGGTGGACTATACGCGAACGACGGTCCCACTGTGTGAGCGGTATCTGAACCGATATAGCAATAGCTCTGCGTGTCCGAGTCGCGTGAGCGCTCAACCCGAACCCGCAGCCAGCAAACTCGACAGGCAATCGGGATTGCACGCGAAGCCGCCATTCGTCCTCTGGTCTCGTTGATCCCGATTTCCCCACTTTCGTCGAATATTTTTCCGAGTTGAGCGGATCGGCGGCAATACTGTCACTAAATGTGCAAGGGCGCGCCTTGACCCGTGTCAGGCTTCTGTTAGCGTGTCGCTTCTGTCGAAAGCGGCTCGACCCGAAAGTCCGTCATGGTTCTTCGCCACAGCGAAATGGAAACGAGCCATCTCAAGGCGCGCGGACTTCAAGAGCCCGGCGTGCTTGCGGCCGCGGCCAGCGGGGTAGTTCCCTTTATCGAACGGCAGAGGGGCGATATCGACCGGATCTTCGGGTACGCGGGCATTGCGCCGGATATGGCCGGTTCGCCGACGCTGCAACTTTCGCTCCATTCGTTTTGCCGGCTCTTCGAGCAGGGCGCGCGCGTCACAGGGAACAACAATTTCGGGCTCTGGTTCGGTAACCAATTCGAACCGAGAGATCTGGGTCTCTGGGGATATGCCGCCGTTTCTGCGCCGACGCTCGGGGCGGCGCTCGATACGCTCGTCGAGCTTTTTCCGTATCATCAGCAATCGTCGTCGATGCATCTGAAGCGCGAGCCGGGTGGACTCGTCAAACTCGACTACCGGATAGAAGCGCCGGGTATCGTCGAACGCCGGCAGGACGCCGAATTGTCGCTCGGCATGTTCCTCAACGTCATCCGCGAATGCATGGGCCCTCACTGGGCGGCCGACGAAGTGCATTTCGAACATCCGAAGCCCGAGGCGTGGCGCGAGCACGAGCGTGCGTTTTCGGCGCCTGTGTTCTTCTCACAGTCGACCAATGCGCTCGTTTTCCGCGACTCCATTCTGGATATGCCGATGCCCAAGGCGGACATCCGGCTCATGCAGGCCATGCGGATGTGCCTCGAGCGGTTGTCGGGCAGCGAGCGGGGCTGCGCTCGGGTCATCGACCGGGTTCGTGAAGCGGTCCGCAGTCATCTGCCAGACGGAGCACCGACGATGGAGTCGGTCGCCGCAAGTCTCAGGCTGCCCTCCTCGGTCATCGGCCGGGAACTTCGGTTCGAGGGCCTGACGTTCCAGGACCTCGTCGAGACGGTCCGGCACGAACTCGCGATCTCGTACCTGAAGCAACGGCAACTGCCGCTGTCGGAGATTGCATTCCTGCTCGGGTATTCCGAGCTTTCGGCTTTCAGCCGCGCGGTCCGGCGCTGGACGGGGCAATCGCCCCGTGCCGTCCGCCATTCGCTCCTTCATTCGGTTTGATCTCCGAACAAAGACGCCGGCTACCGCCTGCCACTCGTCGGGCTTTTACGCCTGCGCCAACGCGTCGAGACTTTCAGGCAGAATCTGTCCGCCATCCACGATGATCGTCTGGCCGGTGATGTAGCCCGCCTCTTTCGAGGCAAGAAACAGCGCGGCGTAGCCGATGTCCTCGACGGTGCCGAGCTTTTTCAGCGGTACCGACGCGGCCATGGAATTCTGGTATTCGGGGCCCAGTGCAATGAGGCCCTCGGTCAGGATGTTGCCGGGGAGCACGGCGTTGACGGTGATGCCGTACTTCGCGAGTTCGATGCAGGCCGTGCGCATGAAGCCGAGCTGGCCGGATTTCGTCGCACCGTAGTGTGTCCAGCCCGGGAAGCCCGTCACCGGCCCGGTGATCGACGAGGTGATAATGATGCGGCCCTGATCCGATTTCTTGAGGTAGGGCAGGCAAGCCTTGATCGACAGGAATGTGCCTTTCAAGTTGGTGGCCATGACGTGGTCCCATTCCTCAGGCGAGAGGTCCTCGATCTTGGCCTGCGGGAAAATACCGGCGTTCGCGCAGAGAATGTCGATGCCGCCGTGGGCGTTGGCGGCGGCGTCGGCCATGACCTGCATCGAGCCCATGTCTGTGACATCCGCCGAATGGCCCTTCGCCATCAGTCCGGCAGAGCGCAGTTCCTGGGCGGCGGCGTCCGCCTCGCTCGGGTTCCGCGCGACGATCATCACCTTGCCGCCGCCCTTGGCAAACACGCGGGCAATTCCCTTGCCGATGCCCTTGCTGGCGCCGGTGACGATGACGGAGCGGCCCTCGATGGATGTCAGCATGTCTACTCCCGCTGGTGCATGACTTTCGAAACGTCAACGTGGACTTCAATGTGCGAACGGGCGCCGCTTTCGCAGCGCCCGCCGCATTTTCAGTTCTGGTCCGTGCGGCGCCCAGGGCGTAGTCACGAACTCGTTTCGCTAGGCCCTACTCGTTGAACACGAGGCGGCCGATGCGGGCGTGGACATGCGGTGCGAGGACGCGCAGTGCGATGCCCCAGACGAGCCCGACAGCGAGAATTCCGAGGGCGATGTAGGGGATGTTGGAGCCGAACGGTCCGCCGCCGCCGAACGTCGCGAGGTTGGCGACGAGCAGGTACACGAGGTAGACCTGTGCCACGAACGCGACGAGCGGCGCGATGATCGTGGTGAAGAGCCCGCCGCCGCCGTTCTTCGCGAAATAGACGATGATTGCGATCGAGACGACGGCCTGCAGAATCAGCAGGAGCATCGTGCCGAGGATCGCCAGCATCGTGTAGACGGCGACGTAGGCCTGGGCGGTCGGATCGTTGGTGCCGAGGAAGAAGGCGAACGCGCCGAGCCAGACTGCTGCGAGGACCGACTGGGTCGTCGAGGCGACGTGCGGGCTCTTGTAGCGATCGTGCGTGTTACCGAGGAATTTCGGCAGCGCGCCTTCGCGGCCGAGCGAGTAGAGATAACGAGCGGCCGTGTTGTGGAAGGCCATTCCACAAGCGAACGAGCTCGTCAGGATGAGGACGGCCATCAGTTCCTTCGCCCAGGGGCCGACGAACTGCTCGATCGGCGAGAGGAAGAAATTGCTCGAGTCGCCGACAGCCTTCGCCAGCATCGCGCCCTGGTCGGGGAACGCCGAGACGGCGCACCAGCTGGTCCAGATATAGAACAGCCCGAGGCCGATGACCGAGAGGTAGAGCGACAGCGGGATGATGCGCTTCGGATCGACCGATTCTTCAGCATAGTTCGGGGCCATCTCGAAGCCGACCCACGACCAGAAGGCCATGAAGATACCGACGGCCGCGGCACCGGCCGCAATACTGACCTCACCGACTTTCTGCTCCGCGACGGGTGTCGTCACCGCGAGGAGGTTCAGGGCTTCTGTCGTGAAGCTCGTCGTGCCGGCCGGGGCCATCATCACGCCGAAGTTGAAAATCGTCAGGATGATCACTTCGAGAATGAGTGCGACGCCGAGAACGGCGGCCGAGATCTGCACGTCCTGGTAGGACAGGATCGACGCAAGCACCACGCAGAAGAGCGCGAGGTAGATCCAGGGAATGTCGATGCCGAGGTGTGTCTTGAACCACGCGTTCGCGAAGAACGCGAAGAGGCCGTAGAGCGAGGCTTCGAACACGCTGTAGCAGGTGAATGATGCGAAACCGGCGGCCATGCCGAGATCGCGTCCGAGGCCCTGGCTGATGAATGAATAGAAGCCGCCGACCGACGACACGCGGCGCGCCATGGCGGCGAAGCCGATCGAGAAGATCGTCAGAACGATCGTCGCCAAGAGGAACGACGCCGGGATGTAAATGCCGTTACCGAAGCCCGAGCCGAACGGCACGTTGCCGAGCATGGCAGACATCGGAGCGGCGCCGGTCACGGTCAAGAACAAAACACCGATGAGGCCGACGGCCTTGGCGTGCAGGCGCTCGACACCCTTTTCCTTGGAGATGTCGAAACTTTGTATGTCTTCTTCCGATTGGATCGACTTGTCTGTCACGATGCCTTCTCCCCCGTGTTTCGCCCGCCTGCAGCGGACGCGGTTCAGTCCTGGATCAGTTCCGGCGCTCAATGCCGCTCCGGTCCCAAGAGCGGGGTGGGCGCGATCGTCGTCATGCGGGGTCGGCCAAACGGCGGCCGAACCTCGCTAGCTTGCCAGATTATCGTGGCCCTCCGCAGTGTCTATTGACCTCGGCCACAGAGAATTTGACGTCCCCGTGGCTATTTGGGTGGCAGAAGATCGATCAGCTCTGCACTCGAAATGACGTGGCCGTAGATCATATTCATGATCTCAAGCTCCTTGTGGTGCAGTTCGTCCGATCCCGCAGCGCAGCAATCCTCGACGATCAGGACCGAGAAGCTCTCGTCCGCGAGGCTGCGGACGGTGGACGCCACGCACTGGTCCGTGAAGATCCCGCAGCAGACCACCGTCTTGATCCCGAGATTGGTCAGTATCAGCCGGAGGTTCGTTCCGGTCAGCGCGCTGTCGGTGGTCTTCGTGACCACGATCTCGTCGCCGACGGCCGCCAGTTCGGGGACGATCTGCGACGGCGCCTCGTCCTTCGGCAGGAGCAGATTGTTCCAACCGGGTAGCTTCTGGGACAAGGACCGGTCGCGGCCATCCTTAGTGTGGCAGGCGATCCGAGCGAAGAGGCATTCCATTTTCCGGCCGCGGAAGACCTCGAGCAGGTGCTTCGTCCGGGGAAGGACGATGCCGTGCATCCGGTCGTGAAACGGGGTCCAGGCGTCGTAGCGGCGCTGATCGGCGGGGGCGAGGGTCGCGCGGTCGGGGCGGGCGAGGTAGGTGTTCTGGACATCGATCACGAGCAGCGCTGTCGTCGCGGGATCGAGAACGGGATCGTCAGGCGGCGGTGCTCCGTCGTAGTAGATCGATCGGTACCAGGTCTTCCAGCTCATTCCGTCCCCCGTCATCAGAAGCGCTTCTTGAACAGTCCGCGGCTCTCGTAGATTTCGGCCGCCTCGTCGACGAAATCGGCCATGCGCGATGCGCCATAGGTGTCGCGAAGTTCGCGGGCCGCATCGGTCAGCGCCGCCTTCGACGGCGCGCGGCCGGGGCGTAGCAACTCATAGACGCGGAAGATGGTCTCCGACGGGACATCGACGAGATCGGCCGCCCTGGCGAAGTTCTCAGCCAGCGTGGCGCGGCCCGCGTCACGGGCGATTTCGGCCTGCTGCAGAAGTGCTGTCGCGGTGATGCGGAGATCTTCCATCGTCACGCGGTCATCGAGAACGGCCGCGAGCGTCACCTCCTGGAGATCCTTGCCTCGGCGGCCGTGGACGATCTCGGGCCGTTTTTCAGCCAGGGGATAGTCCGCTTTCGACAGCGGGCGCTTCGCCGTCATGCGCTCGCTCCGAGAAATGCGATGTCGAGGGGTTCCGGTGCGGCGCCTTCGGCGGTCATTTCGGTCTCGATGGCGTAGATGAGGGAAACGCGGGCGTGGTAGCGCGCGCCCATCGCTTCGCCGCGAGTCGGCACCACGACTGGCTCGGGCAGCTTGCCGATCGCATAAGCTGCGGCGTTGGCGCCCAACCGGCGGTAGTGTTCGAGGCGCGTGATGGGTGCATTGGAAAACAGTTCGAGGTTGTTGTGCGGCAGCCGGTCATGCTGATGGATCACCGCTGTCCCCTTGGCCTGAATGCCGATGCCGACGCCGGAGCCCGCCATTCGGGCCGCCGATAGGCCGAGGAACGAGGTGTCGGCCGTATGCCGCATGCGGACGAGGCGAGGTTCGCAGCCGCCATCGCGAATGCCGTCGATCAGTGCTTTCAGGACATCGGACAGCGGGTGACCGGCCACGGTTCGGAACAGCTTCAGTCCGAACGCGGGGCTCAAGCCGATGACGACCTCGCGCGGGTCGGCGCTGGCTACGGACGAGGCCGCCGGTCGATAGACGATCCGGCGGGCTTCGCTCGCCGCGTGCAGCGCTTCGGATCGCAGAACTTCGTCGCGGGTCAGGACGTCCCGAATCGCGCTCAATTCCTCGCGGCGCTCGGCCGAGAGGCGATAGCCGCTGCCGGGGCCGCTGTACTCGTTAGGATCGTTGATGGCGCTCTCGACGCGGCCGTTCCGGATCACGGCGGAGGTCTGGAGATAGTCGCCCGAAACGCGCAGCCGCACGACATTCAGAAGATTCTGCGCCTCCTCCTCGAAGCCGCGCCGCGCCAGCGCCTTGATAACGTCGATCACTGTGATGCCGCGGGTTTTGATCGCCTCGCTGACGAGGGCGGCGTCGCGTGGCGTCATACTCTCTGTGTCGTCGGAACCCGACGCCGCGACGACGCTTGCGAGCATCTCGGGCGTGGGATGCGCGAGGTCGAGTTCTTCCAGCACGGCTGTCAGCGCTTCGACGGCGCGCTGGCGCACGTCGAGCACGCGCGTTTCGCTCACGGGCGTCAAGCCGCCATCAGCCTCGAAGTCCCGCTGCAGGACGAGATAGTCTTCGAGTTCTTCGCCATTCAAAAGCGAAGCGTTGAATGAATTGTCATATTTGTTGATGGAGCCAAAGCCCGAGCAGATGAGATCTGAGCCGGCAACGAGATAGGGCATGATCTTGGCGCCGACGCGGATCTCGGATTCGGTCGGGCGAGCGTCATTGCCCGACGCGCATTCGAGGTCGAGCCAGACGGCGATCAGGTTCTCGGCCATCAGTTCGCGCATGCCACCCGGAACGGTACAGGTCACGGGCGCGCCGTCGATGCCGCCATTCTGCGTACCCTGGACACCCATCGCGCGCTGGAGGCAGAGGCAGCGCGCTTCAAGGTAGAGCATGGATTTCCGCTCGTGGAAGCCCATCAGAAGCTCGGCGCCGGCGCCCGACGTACAGCGCAGCTTGATCCCGCGCGAGGCGTAAGCCGCCGCAAGGAACGCTTTCGACCAGGGCGTGTCGTCGCCGTCGATGAAGCTTTTTTCCGTACCGTAGACGGAGACCGTTTCGGCATAGGACGTGAAGCCTGCCATGCCGATCTGAAGCTCTTCGGCCTCCTCGCTCGAACATTGGAAAAGCGTGCCCCACCGGCCGACGGCGGCGCCGACGGCGCACGCGACCGCGTTCGACCAGGCATTGCGCGCGACGCGCATCGTCGTTTCGACCTCGTCGAAGCCGAACGCGACGGCTGTTGCCGCATCCGCCGCCATCTGGAGGGGATCGTCCTTGGCGTTGGTGACATGCGCCTGATTGCCCGGCGTTCGGCGGGCGCGCATTTTCGAGTAGGCGAAAGCAATTTCGAGCGCGGACAAGTGTGCGACGACATCGGCGAGCTTGGCGGGCGTCATGCCGCGCGCGAGGCGGACGAGATCGGTGCGCGGCACATTCATGTCGACCAGCATCCGCGCGACCTCGATCGAGGGCATGGCCATGGCTTCGGCCGCAACGTCGGGGTCAATGTGATAGCGCGCGATGAAGGCGTCGATCATGTCGAAGGATGTGGCGGACGTTCCGTCCATCTCGGCGACAGCCCGACCCGAAATTTTCAGTCCGGGTGCGGGATCGTGCGGGCTCTTGAAGGCGGCGAACCCGTGCTCGGGGTCTTCGGCGGCGAACTTGTCGAGCCGTAACGGCCGCTCGTCCCACTCCGAGAAGCGCTTCCAGCGGTTCACCTTCGGACGCGGACCCTCGGTCAAGACGCAACTCCGGACAGGTTCAAGGATTGGACTCCCGATCGATTATCCTAGCGCTGCGAGCACGATGTTGACAGGCCCTTGGTCTCTTTTGACAGTCCCTCGGCATCGCGGCCGGCGCCCCTTCACGCTCGTCGCCACCTCTGGTTAGAGTGCGCGCGAGACGGTGCGTTCGCAAGGCGGCAGACGGGAGAGATCGATGGCGGGCAGGCTTCAGGGAAAAGTTGCGCTCATCTCGGGCGGTGCTGCGGGGATGGGTGGGGCTGCGTCGCGGATCTTCGCCGCAGAAGGCGCCAAGGTCGGCGTCGTCGACATGAACGAGGCCGCTGGCCGCGAGACGGTTGCGGAGATCGAGAAGCAGGGCGGTTCGGCCTTGTTCGTCCGCGCGGATGTCACGCGGCCGGACGAAGTGGCAGCCGCGGTCGCGTCCGTGACGGCGGCCTTCGGCACGATCAACGTGCTATTCAATCACGCGGGCACGATCATCATCAAGCCGTTCGAGGCGACGACGCTCGAGGACTGGAACCGTCTCATCGCGATCAACTGCACGAGCATGTTCCTCGTCACGCAGGCCGTGCTGCCCGGCATGCTCGCCGCGGGCGGCGGCTCGATCGTCTGCACGTCGTCAATTTCGGCGGTCGCGGCGACGCCGCGGGAGGTCGTCTACAACGTCACGAAGGCCGCGTGCCACATGTTTGCGCAGTCGATCGCGGTCGAGTACCGGGAGCGCGGAATCCGTTGCAACACCGTGTGTCCCGGTTTTGTGAAGACGGCGCATGGGCTCCGCGAGGTCAAGGAACTTTCCGCGCTCGGCGTCGACATGTCGGACGCGGCCATTGCCACCCAACAGGGCCGACTCTGCGAACCCGAGGAAGTGGCGCGCGCGGCACTGTTCCTGGCCAGCGACGAGGCGAGTTTCATCACCGGCACGCACCTTTTCGTCGACAACGGGTTCACGGCTGTCTGAAGCGTCATCGTCCTCTTCTTGTGCCCACGGGTCGGTGCTTGGCCTCTAGCCCGTCAAGCGGTCTCGCGCGAGGTTTCGCCGCGCGCCGCTACGAATACGGCCACTGGCATCGGGGACCGCCGCATCCTACATCTCGGCAGGCAACGGCGGCCGTGAGCCGATCGTTCGGCGGGTGGGATCAGAGGAAATGCGCGAGATGGCAGAGGCGATTTCCCGTGCTCTCCTGATAGATGCTCCGCATGAGCTCGCGGCTCCCGAACGTCCGTCGCTCATCGCTCATGACGATGCGTTCGGTGATTATGTTGCATGGCGACTCGCGGGTCAGCGCGCGGTCCTCGTCACGCTCGTCGGAATCGACGGGGCGACACCGCGTCCGCTCGGCGCGCACATGGCGATCTCGGAGACCGGCGAGACCAGCGGCTATCTCTCGGGCGGGTGTCTTGAGCAAACGGTGGCGGCGGAAGCTCAGTCGGTTCTTCGTGACGGGGCCAATCGGCTCGTCCGGTACGGCAAGGGCTCGGTCTATTTCGACGTCTCTCTACCCTGCGACAGCGGCCTCGATCTCTATTTCGACCAGGACCTGCCGATGCACCTCGTACGCGATGCTGCGCGGGCCAGGAGTGCGCGCGAACCCGTCATTCTCGAAACGGACTTTGAGAGGCACACGAGCAACCTGGCCGCCGTTACGCCGAGCGAACCGACGCGTAGTCATGTCCGGGGTTCGGTGATGCGCACGGTGATGCTGCCGGCGCCCCGTGTTCTCATCGTCGGTGGTGGTCCCGCGATCGGTGCCATCGCGCAAGTTCTTGCGGCCACCGGGTTCGAACTCGACATCGTGACCCCGGATGACAGTGTCCGGGCGGACGTCGTGCGCGCTGGGCTTGAGGCACGCGGCCTCGTCGACGAGAAGGCGTTCGATCCGGGTCCGCTCGATCGGTGGTCGGCGGCGGTGGTAGCGTTCCACGAACACGCCTGGGAAGCGCCAATTCTCGCGCGCATTCTCGAGGCGCCCTGCTTTTATATCGGCGTGATGGGGAGCCGCACCGCGCAGGAGGGGCGGCTCGCGCGGCTCGCAGACCTCGGTGTGCCCGCGGAACAACGTGCGCGGCTCAAAGGTCCGATCGGCCTCATTCCGGGAGCAAAGAGCCGGTTGACGCTCGCGGTTGGCATCGCGGCCGAAATCGTCGCCGCAGCCAAGGCACAGGGCATGGTGGCTTAACGCTCGGGCGTTGTCTGGACCGTATTGACACTTTGGAGGTTGGTTGCGGGGGCCCGCAACAGCCTATGCAGAAAACCCATCTATGTAACTGTAATTGATAGATAAATCAGACTTTAGACGAACGTGACTGAGCAGCTATCGATGAAGAGTTTCGCAATCTCGATATGTCCTGTCGGTTCACTTATCGACGATTGCCAGCCAGTCAGAACAACGCGTCCGCCACGGTCCGCGTCGAGGCTGCTGCGAGAGAGGAAAAGTGCTTTCTGCGCTCACGCCTTGGGCTGCAGCGACTTGAGGAAAGCGACAGCCTGCGAAGCCTTCGCAGCCGCGGTGAAGATCGCCTTCGGGTCGTCCTTCAGAAGTTCGAGCCAGTTGGCGATGTACTGGGCGTGGTCGGCTCGCGTGTCCTGGGTAACGCCGGTCCCGGCGCACAGCATCGCCGAGCCGATTTCGGCGACGAGTTCTTCGGCGGCGTAGGCGTACTTTTTGAACCGACCGGCGAGGTCGCGATTGCAGCGGCCATTCGCGCTCGTCCAGTGAGTTAGCTCGTGCAGGAGGACCGCGAAATAGCTTTCGTCGCGGGACATGGTGTCGGTGCCAGTGAACAGCTCCTCGTCCGGCATGTGGATGGTATCGGTCGAAGGGCGATAGAAGGCCCGCTCACCGCCATGCTCGATGACGGCCTCGGTCGCGGTGATGAAGCGATCTGCGGCTTCGATGCGGGCAACGGGTCCGAGCCGCTCCGGCGCATCGGGTGACATGAAGCCATCGATGTCGGCGGCGTTGAACACAAAGGAGGCGCGCGCCACGCGGCGCTTGCCGTCGTCGTCAGCCGCGTCAGGGGCCGGTTCGACCTCGAATTCCTTGTAGAAGATGACGAGTTCGGATTTGGCGCCCTTGCGGACCTGCGCGCCAAGTTCGGCCCACTGCTTGTAGGTTGCCCAGACCGGCGAAGTGAATCCGCGCGCTTCGGCGGCGACCCAGAGATTGACGACGTTGATGCCGTTGTAGGCATTCTTCGACAGCGCGTTCTCTGGCATCCAAAGGGGCGTCGAGGAGCGGCGCCATGGCATTTGCGGCCTGCCGGGATCGGCTTCAATGGCGGCGATGATGCGATTGGTGATTTCGGCGTGAAGATCGCGGCGCGTGCCTGAGGCGCAGCCTTTGGTATTGGATTCGGTTGCGAGTGTCATGGCAGTCTCTCCGGTGCATGACCGCCCGGGATGAGCGGTTTCATGCGAACCGGTGGCGCCGCCGGAGAAGCGGACGCGGAACCGCGGCGCTGAAAGCGCAAGGCGGCCTGCGAAGCAGAGTCCGAGGGCTTGCCCTTGAAGCGTGCGCGCGGCGGCGCAAGGTTTCGCAGGATGAAACAAGTACTCCGCGGCGGATGCCGGAATGACCGACTATGCGCGCTTAACCCAAAACCAGGGCTTGCATGCGTGACGCGTGCGTGGTTCGCGTGGCTGAAATCGATGCGGAAATGCGCTATGTATCGACCGCGGCAGCACCAAAACTCGGCCGTAGTTCAGATGGTCCAGCGCTCGTGTAGGGGAGAGTAGCGATGCCAGAGATCGAATGCCGAGCAGCAGATACATTCTCCGCGCCGCCCGAAGCCGTTACGGCCGAGATTCAAAAAGTGATCGGGGCATGGATTGCGGGCGATAATCCAAGCCTCTTGCCGTTGCGCGATGAACTTACCCAAAGGTGGGGCCCGGCAGATGAAGAACCGGAATGGCTCGAGGCAAAAAATCTGATCGAGGAAAACTTCCATGACATGCCTGCCACGCCCGTCAATGTGCGCCGTTTGCTGGAATGGGTAGAAAATTGCGTGTCCTGGGACGGCTTTCACGTTTTGCTGGTGGGCTTTTCAGAGCTGTTGGCACCCGAACAGCGGGCACAATTCATTTCAGACCTTGAGGGCGAATTCGAACTGAATGAGATCGATAGAGAACATTTCGGTCTCGACCTTGATGACGCACAGGAATAGCCGGGTCGGGCCGCGGAACGAGTCATTAGACGCGGGTGCGCCGCGGCTTGAACGGGCCGGTCGTCAGCCACTCCAGTTCCGTAGGTCTTGTATTGCCACCGGCTGCGAAGCTTTGGCTGTTTAAAGATATCGCATCGATATCGCTTACTAGGTTTTAAAGCAGTAGCGTTTGCATGTAACCGTATCGTCGACGTTATATGTCCCACACGTGTCGGGTAGAACTACGTCGGTTTCTGTTCTGAGCGTGTAACCGGAAGGACAGCTGCTGGTAACGGCCGAGGCGTTACAATTGAAAGCTGACGTGTATGTTGCGGAGGCGCAAGTGGTTACGGTACTACAAAAAGTCGCTATTGCAAGGCCGCAGTATACTCCTTGGGGGACGGTAGCTACTGGCGCAGCCCACGTATTGTCTCCGCGCAGATAAGTTGTCGAACTCGCGGTTCCGGTCGCGCTTAATTCCACGATACCGACGGCATCCGCCGCGATATCGGCCGCCACAATGGTATCGGCGGCGATATCCGCACTCGTAATCGTGCTGTCCAGAATTTCCGTCGTCGTCACCGCGCTGGTCGCCAGTTCCGAAGCGGTAATGGCGTCGGCGGCAATGTCCGCCGCAACGATGGTGTTATCGAGGATTTCCGCCGTCGCCACACCGCCCGTGGCGATGTCAGCAGCAACAATCGTATCCACGGCGATATCCGCCGATGCCACCGAACTGTCCGTAATTTCAGCAGACGCCACGCTGTTCGCCGTAAGGGCAACAACGCCCGCGTTCGTGACCGTGGCGTCACCGGACAGAGCCACCGCTGTAGCTACGTTCGACCCATTTCCAATCCATAAAAGCGCAGAGGTCAATGTGGGCAGTGAGGCCGCGGGCGTTGCCCAGCTGCCGTCGCCGCGAAGATAAGTCGTCGCGTTGGCCGTGCCCGTTCCGAGCCGCGCCGTCGGCACCGTGCCGGAACTCAGGTTGGACGCGTTGAGTCCCGTCAATGACGCGCCGGAACCCGCAAACGATGATGCCGTCGCAACGCCTGTCGAAGAGACTGAGAAACGCTCGACGTTGTTGCTGAAAAACCTAAAGCTGTCGTCCGCCAGCGGCAAGGTGATGTAGTCGTTCGTTTCTCCATTCTCGAACCGGCCGTCAGTTACTGAATGGACGGTACCGGTGTACACGTCACCAGACGTCAACGTTCCCGCAAACCAGCCGTCCTTCCACCTGATGGCCGTGGTGCCAAGATCATCGGTGTTGTGCGTGTCGCTCACTATCGACTGGGTGGCTGTATGATTCCCAAGATTGTCGTTACCGCCGGAACCGTCGCCGCCACTAAATTTGACGAGACTTAATCGCGCGTCCGAAAGAGCCGCGGCGGAACCGCTCAGCTGTTGCGCGGTGAGCTTTATGACGTCCCCCGCACTCAAGTAAATGTTGGTGGAGGACACGACCATTTGCGTCGTCGCACTGGGGTTGTCGTCTCGGTTGCCGACGACAGATGAACCATTGACATTGATATACAGTATGAGTTTCGTATCAGGTCTGACGTTCAAGTAGGCATATCCGGCGATGCTGTACCAACCCGCTTCGCCCGCGGGGACTGTGAATTGCTTGTTGGATGTCCAGGCTCCGGCACCGAAGTCGTTATTGTAGGGGGCTAAAGAAAAAACGATATCCGTAACGGTAGAATTGGGGAGGTTTGTGGTCGACGCGCCGACGGCCAACCCCTTGGTCGAACCGCCAGTGCCGGCTCCACCACCTCCGATGGGGACAATTCGCAATTTCCATCCGGCATTCGCCTGTGCTCCGACCGGGGAGCTTTTGGAGCATCGAACTTTAAGGACATCGGTGGCGACGAGGTCTTCCACGGACGACAACTCGTGCGTGAAGTATGCAACGCTGCTGGTGGCTCCTGCGTCACCATAATAGAATTGACTGCCGTCAACGCTCGTGCCGTTGCGTGTCAAAGTACAGATACTAGCGAAGTAGTCCCAGTTAGATACAGACGTCTGATTAACACCGCTTGCCAGAACAAGATACTTTCCGGGGCTGGTAACAGTGAGAGTCGTAACGTCGGTATAAGTCGGTGTCTGAGTCAGCGTGACCAACGACGACGTGCTGACTTCCTGAACGGTTGATGTACCCAATAGGCTGTCAACATACGCCTTCGTCACCGCGTCCGCCGCCGCCGTCGGCGTGGCAAGGTTGGTGACCTTGAAGTTCGCCATCGACAATGCCTGCGTGGCGGTGTGGTTACCCAGGTTGTCGGTGCCGCCGGGGGCGTTCTGATCGCAGTTTATCGCCGACCCGTCCGCGCTGCCCACGCACCATTTGGTGGCCTGAAGAATGCCAACCTGCGGGTCGGCTTCGGTGAAGCCGGTACCGGACGCGACGCGCGCGTCGACATAGGCCTTGGACGCCGCGTCCTGCGCGGCTGTCGGGTCAAGAAGATTGATGATTTTGTTGCCGCTGACGTCGACCTGTCCCGCGACGTGGAGTTTGGATGTCGGGTTGGTGACGCCAATCCCTAAATCACCATCTATATCCAGACGCATGCGCTCGGGCGCGCCGCCCGTTCCGTTGCCCCCGCCATTGGTTTCAAAAGCAATATGGCCGC
>JANRIH010000005.1:0-1532 GCA_033765145.1 Hyphomicrobium sp.
TCGGGCCTCTATCACGGCACCCAGCAGATCAACCAGGGCCAGATGGACCGCTGGTCGATCGTCACCACGCTGAACTACCTGGCGCATGACGAGGAAGTCGAGATCGTGCTCTCGAAGGCGAAGCACTATCGCACCGAGGGCGGCCGCGACATCGTCAACAAGATGGTGCGGCTCGCCGACCTGACCCGCAACGCTTTCGCCAATGGCGATCTGTCGACGGTGATGAGCCCGCGCACGGTGATCACCTGGGCCGAGAACGCCGATATCTTCGGCGATATCGGCTTTGCGTTCCGCGTCACCTTCCTCAACAAGTGCGACGAACTGGAGCGGCCGCTGGTCGCCGAGTTCTATCAGCGCTGCTTCAACCAGGAACTGCCCGAGAGCTCGGTGAACGTGGCGCTCAGCTGATCCCATGCCGAAGATTGCCGTCGAGCGCAGCATTGGAAAGACCAAGAAAGCGGTGCTCGGCGGGTTGCTCGGCTACAACGCCGAAAAGATGGGGAAGCAGAAATACAAGCGCTTCGCCATCTCGCTCCGCAAGGGCGACAAGATCGTCGGCGGCGTCGTTGGCGAGATGTGGACCACGGTACTTTTTATCCAGTTGTTCTGGATGGAGCAGAAGCTGCGCGGCAAGGACTACGGCACGCGGTTGATCAAGGCGATCGAGGACGAGGCAAGGAAGTTCGGGGCGACGCGGTCCTATCTCGACACAATGAGTTTCCAGGCGCCGGGCTTCTACCGCGCCTGCGGTTATGAGGAATTCGGTTCGATCGAAGGTTATCCCGGCGGCGTCACCCGGCACTGGTTTACGAAAGCGCTATGAGCACATCCAATTCCAAATTCCGTACCGGATCCAAGGAAGCGCCGACCGAGCCTTTCAAGCGCGCGGTGACCTCCTGTTTGCGTGCGATCGCCAAGGCGCCGGAGCTCGACGTGACGTTCGCGGCCGAACGTCCAGGCCTCGCGCCCGGCAAGGCGCGGTTGCCCGAGCCCGCGCGCAAGATGACCAAGCGGGATGCCGCGATCGTGCGCGGTCATGCCGACTCGATCGCGCTCAAGCTCGCCTGTCACGATCCCAAAGTGCACCGCAAGCTGATGCCGGGAAATCCGCAGGCCCGCGGCGTGTTCGAGGCGGTGGAGCAGGCCCGCGTCGAGGCGATCGGTTCGCGCCGGATGGCGGGGGTTGCAAAAAACCTGACCGCGATGCTCGACGACCATTTCCATCGCGGCAAATATGACGAGATCACCGACCGCGCCGATGCGCCGCTGTCGGATGCGCTGGCGATGCTGGTGCGCGAACGGCTCACGGGGCTGGCGCCGCCGGCGGCGGCCAAGAAGATGGTCGATCTCTGGCGCCCGGCGCTGGAGGACAAGATCGGCGCCCGGCTCGACCAGCTCAGCCGCGTCACCGAGGACCAGGCCAAGTTCGGCGATCTCGTGCACGATTTGCTGTCGGCGCTCGATCTCGGCGACGAGCGCGATGCCGACGCCGATGACGACGAGAACGACGAGAACCAGGACGGCGAGAACGA
>JANRIH010000029.1:0-53856 GCA_033765145.1 Hyphomicrobium sp.
TCCTTGAACGTGAGCATGCGGGCGAGATCGAGTTTCGGGGACGCCTTGATCCCCATGGCCGCGAAACCATGACCGGCCTCCTCGAACATCTCGGATGCGTGGAGCAGCGCCTTCGACGGAATGCAGCCGACGTTGAGGCACGTTCCGCCGTGGGTCGCGCGTTTTTCGACAACGGCGACCGTCAGACCGAGCTGGGCCGCACGGATCGCGCAGACGTATCCGCCGGGACCGGTGCCGATGACAACGAGGTCGTAGCTCATGGGGTGATGCTTTCGTCGTTGGGCGCCGCGGGCTAGGCCGGGGCGGAGCGGGCCGCGAGAACGAGCGGGATGTAGTGGGATCTCGTGCGCGCGCCGAGGCCCATCCACTTCGATAAGGCGAGGCCGGTCGTTGCGGTGGCGGAGAGCACGGCCGCGTAGGCGATGGCCGGCAGTGCGAGACCGAGAATGGTGGCGGAAACGACGAGCGATGTCTCGCTCAGGACGCCCGTCAACTCGAGCGCCTTCCGCGTCGCGCCGATGACGAAGGGGTGCATCACATAGATGGCGAGGGAGATTTCACCGATAAAGGCGAAGGCCCGGAGAACAGCACCGCGCGGCTTCGGGAGGAGGACAGCGAGCGCGATGACCGCCATCGATCCCAGGATCGCGACGGCGTCTCCCATGAGCGAGGTATCTCCCGGGCGGAACGCATTCCACAGAACGAAACCGCCGACGCTGCCGGCGAGTACCGTGGCCCCGGCCGTCCTGCGGCTCTCCATCACGGCGCCGACGATCGCGGGACCAAACACGAGGCCGATGCCGAACATGGCCGTATTGCAGATGAGAGCGCCGATCATAAGCCAGGGATGGGTGTCGCCGTAGACGGCCGCGGCGCTGACGAACGCGCCTGCGATCAGCATGGCTTGCAGCGGCAGGGTTCCGGACGCGGGAGCCGTTCTGAGGCCGGTCACATCGAGAAGCAGCCAAACGACCCGCGCGACGAAGAGATGATAGAGGAACCACATGTGCTCCACGGGTTCCCAGAGCAGTTGGAGCACGGCATCGAGGGTCATGGGCGTGTTGACACTGCCCGGGAACGCGGACTTGCCGACGATCCAGAGGATCGACCACACGATATAGGGGAGCACGATGCCAAAGCCTACAGCGCGGGCCTCGTCTTGCCACGAGCGTGAACCGGCGAGCGCCGAGGCCACGCCGGCCAGAATGAAGAACAGCGGCATGTGGAAGGCGTAGATGATTCCGTCCGTGAAGCGCAGCGCCTCGCTCCAGACAAGACCGTCCGTCCGTTCGACCGAACGGCTCGCGTGGCCGAAGACGACCAGCACCATGCCGATCGCCTTCGCATAATCGAGCCACGCGGAGCGCGTCGCCGACGTGCCGAGCACACTCGTATCGTCCCGGGTCGGGGCAAGCTGCATACGGTCGGTCTCTGTCAGGGTTCAGACTTCGAGCAGGAAGCGGCTTGGGTCCTCGAGGCATTCCTTGACGCGCACAAGGAAGGTGACGGCCTCCTTGCCGTCGACCATCCGATGATCATAGGAGAGCGCGAGATACATCATCGGACGCGCCACGACCTGGCCGTTGCGGACCACAGGCCGCTCCTCGATGCGATGCATGCCGAGAATGCCCGACTGCGGCGCGTTGAGGATCGGCGTCGAGAGCATGGATCCGTAGACGCCACCGTTCGAGATCGTGAACGTGCCGCCTTGCATGTCCTCGATAGAAAGCTTGCCTTCGCGCGCGCGCTTGCCGAACTCGTTGATCTGCTGTTCGACCTCGGCAAGGCTCAGCCGGTCGGCCTCACGCACGACCGGGACCACGAGGCCGCGTTCGGTCCCGACCGCCACGCCGATGTGGTAGTAATTCTTGTAGATGATCTCGGTTCCGTCGATCTCGGCATTGACTGAAGGAATTTCGCGGAGCGCCTGGATACAGGCCTTCACGAAGAAGCCCATGAAGCCGAGCTTCACACCGTGGCGGCGTTCGAAGGCGTCTTTGTACTGTGCCCGGAGCGCCATGACGGCCGACATGTCGACGTCGTTGAACGTCGTCAGCATGGCGGCGGTGTTCTGGGCATCTTTCAAGCGCCGCGCGATCGTCTGGCGAAGGCGCGTCATCGGCAGGCGCTCTTCGCGACCCTGCGGATCGGCGGGCGAGCCGGGCATGCGGACCGCGACGGATGTGACGGGCACCATCGGGGCCGCCGGAGCGGCTGCAGGTGTGGACGCCGATGCGGCTGCCTTGGCCGTGTCGGCCGCAGCGACCGCATCTTCTTTCAGGACCTGTCCACGGCGGCCCGAACCGGCGACCGACGCGGGATTGATGTCGGCCTCGGCGAGAATCTTGCGGGCCGCGGGTGCAGGCGGTGGCGGGGTCGACGCCGGTGCCGATTTCGCGGGCGGGGGCGGTGGTGCAACGGGCTTCGCCGCAGCTGCAGCCGCCGGGGCTTTCGCGCCATTGGCCGCGGCGCCTTCCTTCAGCACGGCAAGCACAGCCCCGATCGCCACCGTCGCGCCTTTGTCGGCGGAGATGTCGGTCAGGACGCCCGCAGCGGGCGCCGGAACCTCGACTGTCACCTTGTCGGTTTCCAGTTCGACCAACGGCTCATCGACGGCGACGCTTTCCCCGGGCTTCTTGAGCCAACGTCCAACAGTGGCTTCGGTGATCGATTCACCCAGAACCGGCACTTTGATTTCGATCGTCATCCGTCCCTCTCCGCCTCGTCCGCCCGACAGGTGCCCCTCGGGGCATCAGCTGGCCCTTGTTCTTGCTCGTCGTCAGCCCGTCAATGCGTCTGCGACCAGTGCTGCCTGTTCCTGGACATGTCGCGAAAGCTGGCCGGTCGCGGGCGACGCAGCCGCTGCGCGGCCCGAGTAGCGGGCGCGCTTCTGGATATGATTGATGTGGGTCAGAACCCATTCGAGGTTCGGCTCGATGAAGGACCAGGACCCCATGTTCTTGGGCTCTTCCTGGCACCAGACGATTTTCGCATTGGGGAAGCGGGTGAGTTCGGTGATGAGTGCGCGCGCCGGGAATGGATACAGTTGCTCGACACGCAGGAGATAGACGTCGTCGAGGCCCTTCTGATCGCGCTGGTCGAGCAGGTCATAGTAGACCTTGCCCGACGACAGCACGACGCGAGTAATCTCGTTGTCGGGCTTCAGCTTGATGCTTCCTGTGTGCTCGAACTGAGCGTCGTCCCAGAGCACGCGATGGAAGGTGGTGCCGGGACCCAACTCGCTCAAGCGCGAGACCACGCGCTTGTGGCGCAACAGCGATTTCGGCGTCATGAGGATCAGGGGTTTGCGGAACTTGCGGTGCAGCTGCCGGCGCAAGATATGGAAATAGTTGGCTGGGGTCGTGCAATTCGCGACCTGCCAGTTGTCCTCGGCGCAGAGCTGAAGGAAGCGTTCCAGCCGGGCCGAGGAATGCTCAGGTCCCTGTCCCTCGAAGCCGTGCGGCAGTAGACAGACGAGGCCGGACATGCGCAACCATTTGCGCTCGCCGCTCGACAGGAATTGATCGAACACGACCTGCGCGCCGTTGGCGAAGTCGCCGAACTGCGCTTCCCAGAGAGTCAGAGCGCGCGGCTCTGCAAGCGAATAGCCATACTCGAATCCGAGCACGGCTTCCTCTGAGAGCATCGAGTTGATGACCTCGAAACGCGCCTGATCGGGCGAGACGGCCTTCAACGGCGTGTAGCGGCGCTCGGTCTCCTGATCGATCAGCACGGCGTGGCGCTGCGAGAAGGTGCCGCGCTCGCTGTCCTGGCCGGAGAGGCGAACCGGATAGCCCTCCATCAGAAGCGAGCCGTAGGACAGATGCTCGGCGAGCGCCCAGTCGATACCCTCGCCGGACATGACCATCTCACGGCGGCGCTCGAGCAACTTCGAAATGTTGCGGTGGGCCTGAAAGTCGGTTGGCACCGCGGTGATCTGGCGGCCGATGTGGCGCAAAGTCTCGATCGCCACGCCCGTATTCCCGCGGAGTTCGTCTTCCGTCGCGCGCTGCAATCCGGCCCAGCGTCCGTCGAGCCAGTCTGCCTTGTTCGGCTTATAGGCTTCCGCGGCCGAGAACTCGTCGTCGAGGCGGGCACGGAACGCGGCCCGCATCTCATCGACCTCGCCCTTCGCGATCACGCCTTCTTCTTCGAGCCGGCTTCCGTAGATCTCGACCGTCGTCGGGTGGCTCTTGATCTTCTTATACATCAAGGGCTGCGTGAACATCGGCTCGTCGGCTTCATTGTGGCCGTGACGGCGATAGCAGAACATGTCGATGACGACGGGCTTCTGGAACCGCTGACGGAACTCGATGGCTATCTTGGCGCAGTGGACGACGCTTTCCGGATCGTCGCCGTTCGCATGCAGGATCGGCGCCTCGATCATGCGGGCCATGTCCGAGCAATAGGGCGAGGAGCGCGAATAGCGGGGATTGGTCGTGAAGCCGATCTGGTTGTTGATGACGAAGTGGATGGAGCCGCCGGTGCGGTGACCTTTGAGGCCGGACAAGCCGAAGCACTCGGCCACCACGCCTTGGCCCGCGAACGCGGCGTCGCCATGAATGAGCAGCGGAAGAACCGGCGTGCGATCGCTCGGCTCGCAGCCCAACTGATCCTGCTTCGCGCGGACCTTGCCGAGAACGACCGGATCGACGATCTCGAGGTGCGAAGGGTTCGCGGTCAGAGACAGATGCACGTTGTTGCCGTCGAACGCGCGGTCGGACGATGCGCCCAAGTGATACTTGACGTCGCCCGAACCTTCCACGTCGTCGGGCTTGAACGAGCCGCCCTTGAACTCGTTGAAGATCGCGCGGAGCGGCTTCGCCATGACGTTGCCCAGGACGTTCAAGCGTCCGCGATGGGCCATGCCGATGACGATCTCTTTGACGCCCAACTGACCGCCGCGCTTGATGATCTGCTCGAGCGCGGGAAGCATCGCCTCCGCGCCGTCGAGGCCGAAGCGCTTTGTGCCGGTGTATTTGACGTCGCAGAATTTCTCGAACAGCTCGCTTTCGATGAGCTTGTTCAGGATCGCTCGCTTCCCTTCGGGCGTGAAGCGAACGGCCTTGTCCTCGATGCGTTGCTGCAGCCACGCCTTCTGGGCCGGCGCAGTGATGTGCATGAACTGATAGCCGATCTTCTGGCAGTATGTGCGGTGCAGGATCGAGAGGATCTGGCGGATCGTCGCGACCTCGAGGCCGAGATACCGATCGATGAAGATCGGGCGGTCGTAGTCGGCCTCGGTGAAGCCATAGGTATCCGGGCGCAGTTCCTTGTGCACGCTGCGCTCGGCGAGGCCCAAGGGATCGAGGTCGGCCGCGAGATGACCCATCACGCGATAGGCGCGGATCATCATCAACGCGCGGATGGAGTCTTGTGTCGCGCGGACGGATGCCACCGGTGTCAGTTCGGCTCCGGCTTCCTGCGCGACGACGCTCAAGCGTTCCCGGACGCGGCGCGTGTCCGGCTCGACCTCGGCGGCGAGCGCGGACACCAATTCGCTCTTGTCCGCGAGCACCGCCAACGGCACGCCCCAGGCCGGGCCGTCACCGGTGATTCTCTGCTCCATTTGCGCCGATGAAGGTTCATCGGCCACGCCGTCCTGCAAGCTCTGGAAGAATTGACGCCATTCCTCGGGCACGCTCTTCGGGTTCTGTTCGTACTGCTCCTGCAAATCCTCGATGTAGGCCGCGTTGGCACCCTGAAGGAACGAGGTTTCCAGAAAATGCCGATTGAGGGCTTGGCGAGTCATGGGAGGTCCTGGTCTTTGAAGCCGCGGCTTGCGGCGCAGGGTCGGCGCGGTACGCGCACTCGAATTGGGGGTCGGCGGACGATCGTAGGATGTCCACGCAACATGCTGCGATGCAGTATCGGCACAATAGTCGAGATGCGTTTGCGTTTTAAGTCCGTCGAAAGTGCACTTCGCGATCAATTCATGTGCATTCCAGTGTCGTGCACGGGAATTGGGCGAAACTGGCGACCTTTCGAAGAGGTCAGATGTCGCGACGCATCAACACGGCCGGAAAACGCAACGTGCCGTCGAGCCGGACGTCCACGCGTTCGACCGGGCGAAACCCCTCGACCGTATAGAACGGAACGGCGTTGAGGCTGGAATAGCATTCGACGGCGGTAGCGGCCGCGCGCCGCGCCGCAGCTATCGACCTAGACATGATCGAGCGGGCCACACCCCGACGAAGCCAGGCCGGATCGGTTGCGAAATGACGGACATGGGCAAGCCCCGGCTCCACTTCCACGGCCCCGGGCGGGGCCCCGGGCCGCGCGAGCCCGACGCCGCCGCAGCCGACGAGCGCGCCGTCGGCCGCTTCGGCCACATAGTAGGTGCCGGAAGCCAGGAGGTGCGGATTGGCGCGCGTGATAAGAGGGAGTGCCGCGTCGAGGATCTCGTCACCGTATGCCCCGCGCATCAACGCGGGATAGCACGCCGCAAGAAGCGTCGTGACCGCGGGCTCGTCGGCGGCCCGCGCGACGCGAACCTCGAACGCACCAATTGGCTCGGTCGAGCGCCCGATAAACGCAACGCCCATGGGCGGACTTAGCCTTTCAACACACTCAACAAGGTCGTTCCGAGGGCGGCGGGGCTTTCTGCCATCGCGATCCCGGCAGCCGTCATCGCAGCTATCTTATCTTCTGCCTTGCCCTTTCCGCCAGAGATAATGGCGCCCGCGTGGCCCATCCGCCGCCCCGGAGGGGCCGATCCGCCGGCGATGAAGCCCGCCATCGGCTTCTTGCGGCCCTTCCTGGCCTCCCCGATCAGCCATTCGGCCGCTTCTTCCTCGGCCGAGCCGCCGATTTCGCCGATCATGATGATCGACTTCGTTTCGGGGTCCGAAAGGAAGAGATCGAGCACATCGATAAACTCGGTGCCCTTGACCGGGTCGCCGCCGATGCCGACGGCCGTCGTCTGGCCGAGACCCGCGTCGGTCGTCTGCTTGACGGCTTCATAGGTCAGCGTGCCGGACCGCGAGACGACGCCGACCGAGCCCT
Organism: Hyphomicrobium sp.; assembly: GCA_033765145.1. Taxonomy (GTDB): domain Bacteria; phylum Pseudomonadota; class Alphaproteobacteria; order Rhizobiales; family Hyphomicrobiaceae; genus JAGVSR01. Next base: position 7,006 of record JANRIH010000029.1, read on the forward strand.
TCAGGAAGATGTTGCCGGGCATGATGCCGATCTTGCAGGCGCCGGGTGTCAACACGCCGGGGCAGTTGGGCCCGACAAGGCGCGATTTCGAACCCGAGAGCGCGCGCTTCACGCGGATCATGTCGACGACCGGAATGCCTTCCGTGATGCAGACGATCAGCGGGATTTCCGCGTCGATTGCTTCGAGGATGGCGTCGGCCGCGAACGGCGGGGGCACATAAATCGCGGATGCGGTGGCGCCGGTCGCCTTCTTCGCATCGAGGACGGTGTCGAACATCGGCACGTCCGCGAGTTCGGCGTCGGGGTGCTTCGAGCCGCCTTTGCCTGGTGTCACGCCGCCGGCGATCTTGGTGCCGTAGGCCTTGGCCTGCTTCGTATGGAACGTGCCCTGCGAGCCCGTGATGCCCTGGCAGATGGTGATCGTGTTCTTGTCAACGAGGATGGACATGTTCAGGCGGCCTTCTTCACTTCGGCGGTGATCTTTTTGGCGGCGTCGGCGAGGTCGTCGGCGGGGACGATGGCGAGGCCCGATTCGGCCAGCATCTTCTTACCCAGTTCGACGTTGGTGCCTTCGAGGCGCACGACGAGGGGAACGGTGATCGCCATCTCTCGGGCGGCGGCGATGATGCCGTCGGCGATGATATCGCAGCGCATGATGCCGCCGAAGATGTTGACCAGGATGCCCTTCACGGCCGGGTCGGAGAGGATGAGCTTGAACGCCTCCTGCACCTTCTCCTTGGATGCGCCGCCGCCGACATCGAGGAAGTTCGCGGGCTCGGCGCCGTAGAGCTTGATGATGTCCATGGTCGCCATGGCGAGGCCGGCGCCGTTGACGAGGCAGCCGATGTTGCCGTCGAGCTTGATAAAGGCGAGGTCGTGCTTGGAGGCTTCGATCTCAGCCGGTTCCTCCTCGGAGATGTCGCGCAAGGCGACGATCTCGGGATGGCGGAAGAGGGCGTTACTGTCGAAGTTCATCTTGCCGTCAAGGGCGATCAAGTTGCCGGCTTCGGTGACGACAAGCGGGTTGATCTCGAGGAGGCTCATGTCCTTCTCGAGGAACATGCGGTAGAGGTTCGCCGCCATCGCGCCCATTTCCTTGGCGGCCTGGCCCGTGAGGCCCAACGCGAAGGCGAGCTTGCGGCCGTGGAAGGGCTGGAAGCCCGAGGCCGGGTCGACCGACATCGTGAGGATCTTCTCGGGTGTGTCGTGGGCGACCTTCTCGATGTCCATGCCGCCTTCGGTCGAGGCGATAAAGGCGACGCGGGAGGTGGCGCGATCGACGAGCATCGAGAGATAAAGCTCGCGGGCGATTTTCGTGCCGTCTTCCACGTAGAGCCGGTTGACGACGCGGCCTGCGTCGCCGGTCTGGATCGTGACCAGCGTGCGGCCGAGCATCTCACCGGCAAAGGTCTTCACCTCGTCGATCGACTTCGCAAGGCGCACGCCGCCCTTGTCGCCAGCCTGGGGTTCCTTGAACTTCCCCTTGCCGCGACCGCCGGCGTGGATCTGGGCCTTCACGACATAGACGGGGCCGGGAAGCTCCTTTGCCGCGGCGACCGCCTCGTCGACCGTGAAGGCGACTTTGCCCTTGCCGGTCGGGATGGCGTACTGGCGGTAAAGGTCTTTCGCCTGATGCTCGTGGATGTTCATGTCGGTGTCCGGTGTTTGAGAAGGATGAAAGGTGTGAGTGGTCGGCGGGGAGTGGGGGACGGCTCGTTCATGTCCCTCCCTCTCCCCATTTGCTCGGCAATTGGTGCAAGCGATCGTACTTCAAGTCCCCAACTGCGGGTTGATCTGGACGCAGGCGTCGACCAGCGTCTTGACGCTTTCAATCGACTTCATGAGCATGCCGCGCTCGGCCGAGTTCAAGTCGATCTCGACGATGCGCTCAATGCCGCCCGAGCCGATGATGACAGGCACGCCGACATAGAGGCCCTTCACGCCGTACTCGCCGTTGAGATATGCGGCGCACGGCAGAACGCGCTTCTTGTCTTTGAGGAAGCTTTCGGCCATGGCGATCGCGGACGACGCCGGGGCGTAGTAGGCCGATCCCGTCTTCAAGAGAGCCACGATCTCGCCGCCGCCCTTTCGCGTGCGATCCACAATCTGGTCGAGGCGGTCCTGCTTGATCCAGCCCATCTTCACGAGGTCGGGAAGCGGAATGCCGCCAACGGCCGAATAGCGGATCAAGGGCACCATGTCGTCACCGTGCCCGCCGAGAACGAAGGCGGTCACGTCCTCGACTGAAACCTTGAACTCATCGGCGAGGAAGTGGCGGAAGCGTCCCGTATCGAGCACGCCGGCCATGCCGCAGACCATGTTGCGCGGCAGTCCGGAGGCCTTCTGGAGCGCCCAGACCATAGCGTCGAGCGGGTTCGTGATGCAGATGACGAAGCTGTTCGGCGCATATTTGCGGATGCCCGCGCCGACCTGCTCCATCACTTTCAGGTTGATGCCAATGAGATCATCGCGGCTCATGCCGGGCTTTCTCGGTACGCCCGCTGTCACGATGCAGACGCTCGCGCCCTCGATGTCCGCGTAGGCGTTGGTGCCCTTCAGGTTGCAATCGAAGCCCTCGACCGCGCCGGACTGGGCAATGTCGAGCGATTTGCCCTGTGGCAAACCCTCGGCGATATCGAACAGGACGACGTCTCCCAGCTCCTTCAACCCGATGAGATGGGCGAGCGTGCCGCCGATCATCCCGCCGCCAATGAGTGCGATCTTCGTCCGCGCCATGGGGTTGCCGTCTCCTGTTAGGCCACGGGGTCGATCGAAGGCGGACCAGCCGTGGCGAGCTCAAATGTTGCACCCGCGAAAGTCACGCCGTTGGTAGGCTGAAAAGCGCGCGGGCTTCAAGTGCCCGGATGGGTAGGTTGGACGAAAGAAAGCCCGCCAGGGTCAGCGTGACGCGGCCTCGCGCCTCAGACCTGAGAGATAGGCTTCGCTGCGCATCTCCATGAGGCGGGACGCTGTCCGTTCGAAAAGGTCGGCCCCGTCGCCCGCGGGATAGAGCGCGTCGGGCTCGGCCTCGGCAGACGCGATGAGGCAGACCCCGCGGTCATAGAGTGTGTCGATCAAGGAAATGAACCGGCGGGCCTCGTTGCGGCGGTCTGGGGTGATGACCGGGATATCGTCCAGGATCACGGTGTGGAAGTCTCGGGACAGCGCGAGGTAGTCTGCGGATGAAAGCGGTTTCGCGCAGAGCGCCTCGAACGAAGCCCGCGCGACGCCCATAGCGGCCTCGGGAATCTCCAGGCGCCGGCCCAGGAGATCGATGGACGCCGGTGCACCGTGGGCCTGCCCGGTCAGGCGCAGCCAATGGCCATCGAGCGCTTTGCGGGCGGCAGCATCAGCCGGCGCAAAATAAAGCGGACGGCCAGACAGTTTCGCCAAGCGGAAGTCCCGCCCGGATTCCAGTTCGACGACGTCCAACTTTTCGAGAAGCAGGACCACGAACGGCAGGAAAAGCTGGCGATTGAGCCCGTTCCAATAGAGCCGCTCAGGATGGGCGTTGGATGTTGCGACCACCACGACATCGCGCTCGAACAGGCCCTTGAACAGCCGGCCGAGGATCATCGCGTCGGCGATATCGGTCACGTGGAACTCGTCGAAGCACAGAAGCGGCGCCTCGCCCGCGATCTCGGCGGCGACAAATGGGATCGGGTCCCCCTCGGTCGTTGCGCGGCCGCGGGCGATCCGTTCGTGGACTTCGGCCATAAAGGCATGGAAGTGCACGCGTCGACGGGGCGCGAACTGAACCGTCTCGTGGAAGAGGTCCATCAGCATCGTCTTGCCGCGTCCGACGGCGCCGTGAATATATAGTCCGCGCGGAACGGACGCGGCGCGCGGTCGGCCGAAGCCGAACAGCCCGCGTGCCGACGCGCGCCCTGGCCGCCACGCCTCGAGTTCGCGTGCCAGAGCATCGAGGCGCGCGGCGACCTGCAGTTGCGCTGCGTCAGCGTCGAAATCTCCCGTGGCGACGTGCGCGCGATAGGCTTCCAGTACGGACCGGGTCATGCCGTCTCATCTGCGTTGCGATGGGGCAGTCTCAGCATCGGGGGGCGAAACACAAGGCAGCGCGACCGCGTGTCTCTCATGACCATCTCTCCGATAGAGGCCGCCGCACAATCCGCTCATCGATCGCGCAGCGAAGGTCTGATAGCGGGACGCGGGAAGTGATTTGCGATCGCGTTCGACCTCAAATTTCGTCGCAATGACTCGCCTCAAGAGTGGTCGAGTTCAATCCGAGACTCTCAATTTGCGATCTAGAGTCAGGGAAACATTCAAAAATTGAGGACTTTCCGCAACACTTCCGACATTCTCCGCGAATAAGCGCGTGCGAAATGAATTTCTTTGTCAACAACAACTCCGAACTTGCGCATATTTTTTTTAGATCGAGCTGATTCGATCTTTAGAGGGAGAGAGAACTATGGCTAAGGCAGTGAAGAAGGCGACGGCGAAGAAGACCGCGGCGAAGAAGGCCCCGGTGAAGAAGGCTGCGAAGAAGACCGCGGCCAAGAAGACCGCCAAGAAGAAGGCGGCCTAAGGACCGATCTGGCCTTCCTCCCGGTTGGGCACCGGGAGTGGGGCCGGCGGACCTCTCCGCTGTTGAACTATCAAGGCCGGTGGCAGCGAGATGCGCCACCGGCCTTCTCATTTTCCGAGATGCTATTCTTCTGCGATGCGATACGACCCAGGGTCGTATCGCCGGCCAGCCCGCGCCGCGGCGTCAGACCCGGCGCTGGACCATCAGCTTCTTCAATTCCGCGATCGCCTTCGCTGGGGAAAGGCCCTTGGGACAGGCCTTCGCGCAATTCATGATCGTGTGGCAGCGGTATAGGCGGAACGGGTCCTCGAGATTGTCGAGCCGGTCGCCCGTCGCTTCGTCGCGGCTGTCGATCACCCAACGGTAGGCCTGCAACAGGATCGCGGGTCCGAGATAACGATCCGAATTCCACCAATAGCTCGGGCACGATGTCGAGCAGCATGCGCAGAGAATGCACTCATAGAGCCCGTCGAGTTTTTCGCGGTCCTCGCGCGACTGCTTCCATTCCTTCGGCGGCGTCGGCGTTTCGGTCTTGAGCCAGGGCTCGATCGAACGGTGTTGCGCATAGAAGTTCGTCATATCCGGCACGAGGTCCTTGACGATCTCCATGTGTGGGAGCGGGGAAATCTTGACCGGTCCTCTAACCTCGTCGATGCCTTTGAGGCAGGCGAGATAATTGGTGCCGTCGATATTCATTGCGCAGGACCCGCAAATGCCCTCGCGGCAAGACCGGCGGAACGTCAGCGTCGGATCGATCTCGTTCTTGATCTTGATGAGCGCGTCGAGGACCATCGGACCGCACTGGTCCTCGTTGATCCAATAGGTATCCGTGCGGGGGTTCATCCCGTCGTCGGGTGTCCAGCGGTAAATCTTGAATTCACGCCATTTGCCGTCCCCCTCGGGACGGTTCCAAGTCTTGCCGGGCTGAATCGTCGAGTTTTTCGGCAGAAAGAACTGCACCATGGGTCGAACCTTCATCGCCGCGTCGGGGGGCTTTAGAGTTTGTTGCGCGGCAGCATCCGAGATGTCAACGAAACCAAAGTCTTGAACCGTGCGGTTCTTTGCCGTCGTAGTTGCGGCCCGGATCATCAGTCGCGGCGGAACGTCTTCAACTCGCGCACGAGCGCCGTCAACGTTTCGGCGATCGTCGTGCCGGTTTCGACCGCGGTCTTCAGGCTGGCGCGGTTCTGAATGAGCTTGTTGAGGGTTTCCTGGCAATCGGCGAAGCGGAAATAGAGCGCCTCGGGCGCATCGATCTCGCCATCCTCGACCGCGCACATGACGTCAAAGGCGTTTTGCGAGGCGAGCACAAGCATGGACGCCACGTCGTTCATGGTCTGGTGGAAGAGCCGGCTGCCATCGGCGGCGGTCCGGACGCCGTGGACGCCGAACTTCATCGGGGCGCCGCCCGGCGAGCCTTCACCGGCGAAGAGGCGTGGGTTGCGCTGGAAGCGGCGGAAGATCTCGGACAGGCCCAGGCAACAGGTTTCGAGTTCGCGGAGCGCCGTCTGCGCCTTGCGGCGCGATTTCGAGCGGTCCGGCGTCCGCTCCTCCTGGGTCCAGTTGATCGCCGCGATCGAAGCGATGGCGCCGAGCGCTGCCAGCGCGGGTAGGACGGCCGTAAACGGATCGGGCGCGATCCGCCCGCCGGTTTCGGGTTCGTCCTCGGTCTTGCCGAGCGGCTTGCGGGGGGCGTTGGACAAAGCGGAGAACCCTTCCGGGATGAGAGGATTGTGGAAGTATCCTCAAACGCCGCGGCCACATGTTATCAGGATTTACGTCCTGACTTGCCCCTTCTCGTGGCCCGCTCAATTGCCGGGGTAAGATCGTTGTTCTCCTCGATCCGGAGCATTCGAATATCCCGAACCGACGAAGCAATCCAAGTGAAGCGTTCCGTCAAGTCCTGGACCGCCAAGACGCAAGTGACGGGATCGACCCTTTCACCGCCAAAATAGACGCTACCTTGTTGCCACTCGAACCCGTGCTCGACGAGCGCACCACGAATTTCGCTATATGCGTTGCGCCAACTTCCTGAGCCGTAAGTCTCTTCGAGCGTCTTGGTATCAAGATCGAATTTGATCGCGTACACGGTGCCCGCTCTGGCTACCGCCGAAGAATTATGTCCGATTGAGTTTGAATGCAGAACCGCCATGCGCCGAGTCTAACGACCCGCGGCCGTCTCGCCAACCCTCAATACACGCGGGCCTTAGGCTCGATGTATTTGATTTCGTTGGTCAGCGTCCGGGTATGAACCGGACGCTTGTCGAGTTTGACCTGGCGCGTCTCGTAGTCGGCAAACGCCAGAGTGTGGTGCATCCAACCCGCATCGTCGCGGTTGGGATAGTCCTCGCGGGCATGCGCGCCGCGGCTCTCCTTCCGGTGCTCCGCGCCCCCGACCGTGACAGCCGCCTGGGCGATCAGATTGTCGAATTCAAGCGTCTCGACGAGATCGGAATTCCAGACCAGCGAGCGATCGGAAACCTTGATGTCGCTCACGTCCTTCCAGACCTCGGCGATCTTCTTCACACCTTCGGCCAGGACCGGGCCGTCGCGGAAGACCGCGCAATTCGACTGCATGGTCTTCTGCATGCGAAGGCGCAGGGACGCCGTCGGGGTCGCGCCATTGGCGTGGCGGTACCGGTCGAGGCGGGTGAGTGCGCGCTCAGTTTCGGACGCAGGAAGCTCGGGCTGGCTCGATCGCGGTTCGACGGTCGCGGCACAGCGGAGTGCTGCGGCACGGCCGAATACGACGAGATCTATGAGCGAGTTCGAGCCGAGGCGATTGGCGCCGTGGACCGAAACGCATGCCGCTTCACCGATCGCCATCAGGCCCGGGACGACCGCATCAGGGTCGCCGCCCTTCTTGGTCAGAACCTCACCGTGATAGTTCGTCGGGATGCCGCCCATGTTGTAGTGGACGGTTGGAATGACCGGGATCGGCTGGCGACGCAGATCGACGCCGCCGAAGATCTTGGCGCTCTCGGTGATGCCCGGCAGGCGCTCGGCCAGGATCTTGGGGTCGAGATGGTCGAGGTGCAGGAAGATATGATCGTGCTCGGGGCCGACGCCGCGGCCTTCGCGGATTTCGATCGTCATGGACCGTGAGACGACGTCGCGCGAGGCGAGGTCCTTGGCGTGGGGCGCGTAGCGCTCCATGAAACGCTCGCCCTTGGCGTTCGTCAGGTAGCCGCCTTCGCCGCGTGCACCCTCGGTGATGAGCACGCCCGCGCCGTAGATGCCGGTCGGGTGGAACTGGACGAATTCCATGTCCTGCAGCGGAAGTCCGGCGCGCAGGACCATTGCATTGCCATCGCCGGTGCAGGTGTGGGCGGAGGTCGCGGAGAAATAGGCGCGGCCATAGCCGCCAGTCGCGAGGATCGTGCGCTTGGAACGGAAGCGGTGGATGCTGCCGTCTTCCATGCTCATGGCGATGACGCCGCGGCAGGCCCCTTCCTTGTCCATGATGAGATCGAGCGCGAAGTACTCGACGAAGAATTCCGCCGAATAGCGCAGGGACTGGCCATAGAGTGTATGCAGCATGGCGTGGCCCGTACGGTCGGCCGCAGCGCAGGTGCGCTGGACCGGCGGGCCTTCACCGAACTCGGTATAGTGGCCACCGAACGGACGCTGATAAATGCGGCCATCCTCAGTCCGGCTGAACGGCACGCCGTAGTGATCGAGTTCATAGACGGCTTCGGGCGCGTTGCGGCAAAGGTATTCGATGGCGTCCTGGTCGCCCAGCCAGTCGGCCCCCTTGACGGTGTCGTACATGTGCCAGCGCCAGTTGTCCGGGCCCATGTTGGCGAGCGAGGCGGCAATGCCGCCCTGTGCCGCAACCGTGTGAGATCGAGTCGGAAAGACCTTCGTGATGCATGCGGTCTTGAGGCCCGCTTCCGCGCATCCGAGCGTCGCGCGAAGCCCAGCGCCGCCGGCGCCGACGACGACGACGTCGTAGGTGTGATCCACGATCGGATAGGCGCGCCCGTTGGCTGCGGGGGCGGCGCCGTTCGCTTTACCGGCCATGATGTCTTCAGGCTCCGAAGCTGAGTTTCATAACGGCGAATACGCTGGTGGCTGCAACCGCGATCGCGAAAAACGTGTTGAGCATGAGCAGGGCTACTTTGGCGGCCTCGCCATGCACGTAGTCCTCGATGATGACTTGCATGCCGAGCCGCATGTGGATCATGCCCGACAGGATGACGAGTAGGAGCGGAATAGCGACCCATGGCTTGGCGAGCGTTGCCTTGGCCGTCACATGATCGGCGCCCGCGAGCGTCACGAGGAGCCAGACGACGAAAACGGCCAGCACAAGGTTCGCGACGCCGGTCACGCGTTGCTTCCAGAAGTGGTCCGCGCCTTCCTTGGCGGAACCCAGGTAGCGCGCATTCTTGAGGGGTGTCTTGAGCGACATCTCAGGGCGCTCCGAAGCCGAAGAGGATGAGCGCCCAGATCCCAGCGGTCACGAGGACGGACACGACGATCGTGCTCCAGGCCATGAGGTCGACGGTCTCGAGGTCGTAACCGATGCCGAAGTCCCAAATGAAGTGCCGGATGCCGCCGAGAGCGTGATGGACAAGGGCCCAGGTGAACCCGACAAGCACGATTTGGCCCAAAGTGGTTCCCAAGAGGCCCGTCACCATACCGTAGGCGTCCGGACCCATGGCAGCCGCGATGAGCCACGCAGCCAAGAGGGGGGCGCCGACATAGAGGGACGCTCCGGTGATGCGATGCAGGATCGACATCATCATGCTGACCGTCATCGCGTAGACTTGCAGGTGGGGAGATAGCGGCCGCGCCACTTTCCCTTGTCCACCCGACTTCACAGCCGACATGCGCGTCTCCGGGCAAGAAACTGTTCTCGTACCGGCTTCTAGCTCGCCTTGTTGGCGTCGCGCAATTCGTCACGGGAGCGCAGTAGCGCTCTCCGTCGAAAGGCGGAGATGGGTCGAAAGTCGGAGCGAGGCGGACCAGACGGGCGTCAATCCAGCGAGGAGACGATCGCGCGTGCGAGTTTGGTGCCGCTTTCGAAGGCATGTTCGGCCAGCCGCCCGAGGCACCAGTCGCCGGTCGCGCCGACGTTCTTCTCCGAGGAGTAGAGGTACGTCTCACCCAGGGGCTGGTCGACGACACCATGCTTCCAAAGATGCGCCGCCATGCGAGAGGGACGGACCGGCGGAAGGGAAAGGGCGTGGCAGACCTCGTTCCAGAGTTCCTCTGCGACCTCTTGAGGCTCCATGTCCTCAGTTTCGCGGCTGAAACGCTGGGCCGCGTGAATGACGAGGCTCTCGCCCTGGGATTTCCGGCCGGGCTTGGAATTGTTGCGCGCGATCCAGCGGATGGTCTCGTTCATGTCTGAGAAGACGTCCTGATCGGGCAATACGCGATCCTCGAGGCGCACCGACAGGCACCAGCAGGGTGCCATGCGGACACGCGCGAAGGGCTCAGCGAATTCCTCGACGCGCCCCAGGAGGACGCGCGCGAGGGGAGCTGGCACGGCGGCAGCGACCGCCGAGAATGGTCCGACACTCGTCTCGTCCTCAAACCAGACGCGCCAACCCTTGTCGCCGCGCTCGATGGTATGGACCCGCTGATTGACGTGGACGCGGATGCCCTCGGTCAGCGGGCGAACGATCGAGGCCATGCCAGGCGTGCCGACGAACCAGGGGTTCAGCTGCCCGCCACCTTCCTGCCCGCCAACCCGGGTGCGCGGCATCCAGCGCGCGGCATAGCCGAGGCCCACCATTTCGTCGAGAAACGCCCGGAATTCCGTGGAGCGGCCCGAGACGTACTGTGCGCCGGTGTCGAAGCTTTCGGTCCCAAGGCGCGCGGTCGCAAGGCGGCCACCGATGATGCGGCCTTCCTCGAAAACTTCGACGAAGTAGCCGGCCCGGCGCAACTCGCGCGCGCAGGACAGTCCTGCGATCCCGGCACCGACAACGGCCACTCTCAGCGTCAAAACGAATTCCCCAAGCCAGCCCGCACGGATGCAGTACTCCGTACGCCGACCCATCTTCCTACGGAACGTTTGCAATTAATCGCGCGGACGTGTTTTTCTGATTAGCGGGGTGAACGAGAACATCTTTCTTCGAACAGCATTCGCGTTCTTAGTAAACTTGACATTAACCGACGACAAATCACGAGAATTCGATCACGTGCTCGGGGACCGATCGGGAAAAAGTCCCGGTTTGGTACTTGTACTGATCATTAATGGACTGATTTCTTTTAACTATTCCCGCGCGGATATTGTGTTGGTTCGCAGCCCGCGCCGTCAGCGCGGGAGCAGCACCCAGGCATCGAAATCGAGGATGACGCCATCCTCGTAGTCTCCGCCTTCGCGCTTCAAGGGGAAGTCGGCGCAGTCCCGGTTCTTGACCGCCACGAGCCTCGCGCGCAGCGCGCCGACATCGGTCCGGTTCGGCAACTCGGCTTTTTCGAGAACTTCCGACCACGCATAGACCGTGTCGCCCGCGAACAGCGGGGCAACGTGACGGCCGCCGTTGATGGCCGCGAGATGGAAGGCGTTGTTGAGGCCGTTGAAAGACAGCGCGCGCGCCAGAGAAATGACGACGCCGCCGTAGATGATGCGCTTGCCGAAGCGACCCTTCGCTTCGGTATGCTGGTTGAAATGGACCTTGGCGGTATTCTGATAGAGGCGCGTCGCCATCTGATGCTCGGCCTCCTCGATCGTCATGCCATCGACGTGGTCGATCTTCTCGCCGACCTCGTAGTCGGCCCAGCGATAGGGACTGCCGGCAAGATCGAAGTCATAGGCCGCGAGATCGAGCGGGGGGAGCGCCGCGCCGATCTCCGCGGGATCAATTCGGTCAGGCAACTTCGGCACGATGGCTTCGGCGACGGGTGCGTTCCGGTCGCGCTTCCTAACCATGACCCAGCGCACGTATTCGAGTACGACATCCCCGTGCTGATTGCGGCCGGTGGAGCGGACGTAGACCGTGCCCGTCTCCTTGTTCGAATTCTCCTTGAGACCAATGACCTCCGAGACCGTCGAAAGGGTGTCGCCGGGATAGGCGGGCTTCAGGAAGCGCCCAGAAGCGTAGCCGAGATTGGCAATGGCATTGAGCGAAATATCCGGGACGGTTTTGCCGAAGACGACGTGGAAGGTCAGCAGGTCGTCGAGCGGCGCCTTCGGATAGCCGATGGCCTTGGCGAAGGCATCCGAGGACTGGACGGCAAAGCGCGGCCCGTAGAGGGCCATGTACATGGCGGCATCGCCTTCGGTCACCGTGCGGGGCGTGGCGTGGGTCAAGATCTGCCCGTAGGTGTAGTCCTCGAAAAAGTTGCCGGGATTGGTCTTGGTCGTCGTCATGGCCAGGCCGCCCTCTGCCGGTATTCAGGAATGTTCGGAGGCGGGGTATGCCATGGGGGCCGGCTAAGCGCGAGGCCCGGACGGCGGTCCGGTCGTCGCATGGGCCACCGGATCCACTGGGAGCAAGGGTGGGTCAGAACCAATCCTCGATCTCCTGGACCGCGTGGGCAATGGAAGCCGTTCGCCGCGCCATGACGAGATGCAGGCGCTCCACCATTTTGCCCTCGACGGTTATGACGCCCTTGTGCAGGTTCGCGGGCTGATTGAAGGCGTCGATGATCTTCTTCGACCATGTGACCTCTTCGTCGGTCGGCGTGAAGATCTCATTGCACGGGCTCACTTGAGAGGGATGGATCAACGTCTTCCCGTCCATGCCGAGCGTTCGGCCATGTTCGCATTCCGATCGGAAGCCCGTTTCGTCGCGGAAGTCGTTATAGACGCCATCGATGATGTCGAGGCCATAGGCCCGCGCGGCAACGACCGTCAGCGCCAGCCATGGAACGATCGCGAAGCGATTGTCGAGCGCGCGGGCGCGGCTCTCCTTCAGGAGATCGTTGGTGCCCATGACCAGACATTCGAGTCGGTTTTCGGGGTCCATGGCGGTCGCGGCGATCTCACGCGCATTTAGGATCGCCTGCGGGGTCTCCATCATGGCCCAGAGGCGTGTTTTCTCGGGCGCGTTGACGGATTTCAGGATCTTTGCGGCGCTGATGATGTCGCCGGCCTGGGCCACCTTCGGAATCAGGATCGCATCGGGCGCGGTGGCGGCAGCGGCCAGGAGGTCGCCGGTCCCCCAGATCGTTTCGAGCGCGTTCGGTCGGATGACGATCTCGCGGCGGCCGTAACCGCCTTCGCGTACCATCGCGCAGACTTGTTCGCGAGCCTCGACTTTCGCCTCGGGCGCGACGGAATCTTCGAGATCGAGGATGAGTGCGTCGGCGGGCAGTGATTTGGCTTTTTCAAGAGCTCGCGCGTTCTGGCCGGGCATGTAGAGGACGCTGCGGCGCGGGCGGATGTTCGTCTTCATGTGTTCGGCTCGGCTCGTCGGTCTCGCGGGGAGGGGCTAGGGAAGGGGGGACGGCGATGTTGCACCGCAATATACCCGGCTTCATCTCCGTTCACAAATCGACGTTTGACGAATAGCCTCGGTCCAAATCCCCGGCAAAAGGCCCCCGGACGTGACAAGGCTCCTGCTCATATCGTCCTGGGTCGCGCGGGATCGCGTCGGCCTGTCAGCGATGTGGCCGGCGCTGGCCGTCGCCGGGCACGACGTCTTGTCAATCCCGACGGTCGTCCTTTCGAACCATCCGGGCCATGCCCACGTCTCGGGACGCACGACGCCGATTGCGGAACTCGAGGCGCTCTGCGAGGCTCACCGAGCGAACGGGTGGCATCAGAATGTCGCCGTCGCCGTGACGGGGTATCTGCCGACGGCCGATCACGTCCGGTTCGCGGCCGAGACGATCGAGGACCTTCGCAGTCACGCGGCGCGTGTCCTTTACGTCTGCGACCCGGTCCTCGGGGACAGCCCCAAGGGGCTTTATGTTCCCGAGTCTGCCGCGCGGGCGATACGCGATGAACTCGTGCCACTGGCGGACGTCGTGACACCGAACGCCTTCGAATTGTCGTGGCTCGCACGGCAATCCATCGCAAGCGCGGACGATGCGCGCGGCGCGGCGCTGTCGCTCGGCCGGCCGGCCGTCGTCGTCACGTCGGCGCCATGCGAACCGGAGACCGTCGGTTCGTTGCTGGTGACGCCCGATGGGGAACATTCGCGCGTCGCGCCGCGTCTCGACGGCGTGCCGCACGGGACGGGCGATCTCTTTTCGGGTGTGCTGGCGGGCGCCTTGGCGTCGGGCCATTCGGTGCGCCGCGCGTTCGAACACGCCGCAGACGCGGTCGATGCGGCCGTCCGCGCGAGCGTGGGTTCTGACATCCTTCACATTCCCCGCACAACTTCCGAGACACCGTCGGACTGACGCGCATCGGCAACCGTTGCGACCGCTTTTGATTGAAACGGACGTCGGGAGCGGATACCCGGGCTTTCAACGTCGTTGAGCGACACCCCACACGATCGAGGCGATATGGCGAAGACCACCGGACCTACGGCACTCAAGGGCGCGCTCGCCTTCATCCAACACGAAGCCGCGGGCGGCGTGATCCTGTTTTCCGCCGCAGCACTGGCGCTCCTCATCGCCAACTCGCCACTCGCCGATCTCTACGCGCGCCTTCTCGACACGCATCTGACGATCAAGGTCGGCAACTGGGGGCTCGACAAGAACCTGCTGCACTGGATCAACGACGGGCTCATGGCGATCTTCTTTTTTCTCGTCGGGCTCGAAATCAAGCGAGAACTCATGACGGGTGAGCTCTCGACACCGAAGCAGGCGGCTCTGCCGTTCCTGGCCGCGATCGGGGGCATGGCCGTGCCGGCCATCATCTACGCGCTCATCAATCGCGACAATCTCGACGCGATGCGCGGGTGGGCCATTCCCGCGGCGACCGACATCGCATTCGCCGTCGGCGTGATGGCGCTGCTCGGTTCGCGCGTTCCCTCGGCGCTCAAGGTCTTTCTCCTGGCGCTCGCCATTCTCGACGATCTTGGCGCGATCATCGTCATTGCGTTGTTTTACACGTCGGACCTTTCGGTCGTGAGCCTCACGCTCGCCGCCGTCGGATTGGCGGTGCTGGCGGCGCTCAACGTGTCGGGCGTCGTGCGTCTCGCGCCCTATATCGTCATCGGCATTCTGGTGTGGCTCTTCGTCGTGAAGTCGGGCGTGCACGCGACGCTTGCCGGTGTCGCGACGGCGTTCGCGATCCCGAGTGACCTCAGGACGAAATACTCCGCAGCGGGCGGCATGGCATCCTCCGACGATCTCATGCATGAACTCCACCCATGGGTGACGTTCCTCGTCCTGCCGCTGTTCGCGTTCGCCAATGCGGGCGTCTCCCTCATCGGCGTAACCCTGGAGACGATCGCGGGAAGCATACCGCTCGGCATAGCGGCGGGCCTCATAGTCGGCAAGCCGGTCGGGATCCTGCTGATGTCGTGGATCGCCGTCGCCTCGAGGGTCGCGGCCTTGCCGGCCGGCGTCGCGTGGATTCACATGCTCGGGGCGGGGATGCTGGCCGGCATCGGATTCACGATGAGCCTCTTTATCGGCACGCTGGCGTTTCCCGATCCGGCGTATGCCGCGGACGTCCGCATCGGCGTGCTCGGCGGGTCACTCATTTCAGCGACGCTCGGCTATCTGCTGCTGGCCAACCTTGCGCCACCGGCCCCGCGGGTGAAAACGCCGCATTGAGCTTTGCCGGGCGCCTCTCCTTTAACGGCAGCGCTCGACATGAGGACCGGCGATCGTCCATTGTCGCAGCGACTCGTCATCATTGACGCACGAATGCCTGGTCCCAAGTCCCAAGTCCAAGGATTGACACGACATGTCATCATTTCCCGAGACGCTCGCAGATCGCTATCGCCGCTTCCGGTTCCGGCATTTCCTTCCGCAGGCCGATCATTACGAGGAACTCGCGACTTACGGTCAGAGCCCCAGCGTGATGCTGATCTCGTGCTGCGACAGCCGCGTCGAGCCCGAAGCGATCTTCAGCGCGATGCCGGGCGAATTGTTCGTCGTGCGCAACGTCGCCAATCTGGTGCCGCCTTACGAGACGGCCGGTAAGTTCCATGGCGTCAGCGCGGCGATCGAGTTCGCGGTGCTCAATTTGCGCGTGAAGCACATCGTGATCCTCGGCCATTCCGGCTGCGGCGGCATCAAGGCGGCGCTCGATCAGGCGGCCGCGATCCAGACCGAGGCGCAATTCATCTCGCGCTGGATGTCCATGATCGACGACGCGCGCCTGACCGTTCTCGCAGCCAACCAGATGGCTTCGGCAAAGGACCGGCAGATCGCACTCGAGCGTGAGGCCATCAAGCAGTCGCTTCAGAATTTGCGGACGTTTCCGTTCGTCGCGGAGCATGAGAACAAGGGGCGACTGGCGCTGCACGGGGGCTATTTCGACATCGCATCGGGCACGCTGTCGGTTCTCAATCACTCGCGCGGCGAGTTCATGCCGCTCTGACGTGACGGCACTGGACGGCGCCGGGTCGTCCTGGCCCCTTCACGGGTTCGGCTGCGGCCCGGACTTGGCTGCCGCGACGGCCGGCAGGATCTTCGCCTCAAGAATTTCTGGGGTGATCGGGCCGACCTGCTTGTAGACGATCTTGCCGGCGCCATCGACGACGAAGGTTTCGGGCATTCCGTAGACGCCCCATTCGATGGCGCCGCGTCCATTGAAGTCCGTTCCGACCGCGGCATACGGATTGCCGTAACGGCCGAGGAAGCGGCGGGCGGCGTCGGGGCTGTCCTTGTAGTTGACGCCGAAAATCTTGACGCCGCCCTTCGACGCGAGTGCGCCCAACTGGGGATGTTCGTCGACGCAGGGCAGGCACCACGACGCGAAGAAGTTGACGACCGCCGCCTCGCCTTTGCCGAGGTCCGCCGATCCGAAACCGGGCACCGCGCCGGCTGGGGATGTCAGACCCTCAAGCGGGGAGAACGTCGTATCCGGTACGGGCCGGCCAATGAACGTCGAGGGGAGTTTCGAAGGGTCGCCCGTGAAGAGCGCGTAGCCGAAGAGCGCCGCGACGATGACGAACGCCGCGAGAGGCAGGACGCGCCACAGGCCGCCCTGCTGTCGGTCGGATGACGGCTCAGATGTTTCGATCGGCATTCCGGCAAGACCTCAAGACTGCTTGCGGCCTGTCCGGCGGCCGAGTCCCATCTCTTCCAATTCGGTGAGGCGACGCCGCTGGCGCTCGCCGTCGAGCCAAAGCCAGACGACGAGACCGGCGACAACGACAACGACGGCGGCGTAGGAGGCCCAGATGAAGGCCGCATGGGGACCGAGATCCATCACGGGCTACTCCGCTGCCGTTGCGACGACGTCGGCACGTTCGACGCGCGCGAGGGTCAGCGCCTTCACTCGGCGGCGCAGAATCTCGTTCCGCATTCCCTTCATGTGCAATGCGAAAAACAAGAGCGAGAAACCGACGGCGCTCCAGATCAACGGATAGAGCAGGTCGGGATGGATCGTCGGGCCATCCATGCGGATCACGCTCGCTGGCTGATGGAGCGTACTCCACCAATCGACCGAGAACTTGATCACAGGCAGGATCGCCACGCCGACCAGGCCCAATATCGCGGTTAGCTTGCTTGCGAGAGATTCATCCTCGATCGACGAGCGCAGCGCGATGAGACCGAGATAGAGGAAGAACAATAACAGCACCGATGTGAGGCGCGCGTCCCAGACCCAGTAGGTGCCCCACATAGGCTTGCCCCAGAGTGACCCCGTGACCAGAGCCAGGAGCGTGAACGCCGCACCGATTGGAGCCGCCGCCTTGGCCGATACGTCCGCCAGCGGATGGCGAAAAACCAGAAGCCCGAAGCTCGAAACGGCGATGAGGCCATAACCCATCATCGCCAGCCAAGCTGCCGGCACGTGAATGAACATGATCCGGACGGTCTCGCCCTGCTGGTAGTCGGGTGGGGCGACGAAAAACGCCAGATACATCGCGTAGGCGATGACGGCCGCCGCGGCGCCGGAGAGCCATGGCAGGATTGCGCCCGACAGCGCCATGAAGCGGGTCGGGTTTGCGAGCTTTTGCGTGATGGACTGCTGGACCATGGCGGTGATTTAGACCTCGGGGGCGCGACCCGCAATCGGGCTCCAGGGGACTGATTAGCGCGTCATTGTGTCTGGAGGCGGATCGCCGCCGCCGCTGCGAGCGGGCCCAGGACGACAGAGCCCAGGGAAATGGCGGCAAGGATCATCAACGACGCGGCCGGGCCACCCGGCGCCATGGCCGAATTGGAAATGGCCGAAATACCGAAAATCAGCGTCGGCACATAGAGCGGCAGCACGAGGAGCGCAAGGAGGAGACCGCCGCGACGGGCCCTCAGGGTCAGGGCCGCGCCAATCGCACCCAGGAAGCTGATGGCCGGAGTTCCCAGGAGCATCGTCGCCATCATGATCGGGTATGCGGAGAGTTCGAGGTTCAGGAGGAGCCCGAGGACGGGTGCCATCAACGCCAGTGGTATGCCGGTGGAAAGCCAGTGCGCGAGTGCTTTCGTGGCGACCGTGAGTTCCAATGGCAACTTGCCCATGACGAGCACTTCGAGCGTGCCGTCCTCGAAATCCCGTTCGAAGATGCGCGGCAGCGAGAGGAGTGCGGCCAGCAACAGGGCGATCCAGAGCACGCCCGGCGCGATGCGGGACAACAGATTGAGGTCGGGCCCGAGCCCCAAGGGGAGCAGCGTAACGACGACAAGATAGAACCCGAGCGCAGTGCCGAGCGCGCCGCCTTCGCGGACGGAGAGCGTCAGGTCGCGGCTCAGGAGGGTCATGAAGCCCGTCATGATGCCGCCTCGCGCCCGCGACCCAGCGTGACGATGCGCTCGGACCGCAATCCCAACGGAAGATGCGTCGCGGCAACGACGATCCCGCCCTTCGCCGTGTGGCCGTCGATCACGGCCGCCAAGCGCGCGGTCGACGCCGCGTCCAGGGAAACCGTCGGCTCGTCGAGGAGCCATAACGGCCGCTCGGCGACGGCAAGGCGCGCCAGTGCGGCCCGCCGCTTCTGGCCGGCGGAAAGGTAAGCGGCCGGGACGTCGGCCAGCGGTTCGAGATCGAAGCCCGTGAGGGCTTTGTCGAGCGCGCCGGCGTCGGAGGCACCGAGATAGTTTGCCCAGAACGCCAGGTTCTCGCGCACCGTAAGGCTCGCGGCGATCGCGTTCTGATGCCCGACATAGTGGCATCGCTCGGAGACGGTCTCGGGCTCCTCAGCTCGTCCGGCGTCGGCTGCCACATCATCTGTCAATTCGATTGTTCCGGCCGCGGGCCGCAATAGTCCCGCAATCGCCCGGATAAGCGTTGTTTTTCCCGCGCCGTTCGGTCCGCGCAGGACGACGGCCTCGCCCGATGAGACATCGAGCGACAAATCGTCGATGACGCGGCGCTCGCCACGGTCGACCGCGACATTTCGGAGGGAAAGAAGCACGGAATCGAGTGCCGTCGGATGGGAATGCCTCGCCTTCAACCAAAGTCGGTCGAATTGGCGCAAAACGAGGCAGCTCAGGTGGCTAGTGCTTGCAAGACTGCCCCCTTATAAAGGCCGTGCGCTTCTTTTCGCCAGCGCAAAAAATATCGAGGCCGGCCTTTCGCGATGCACATTGCGGCAGGTCCGGTGTGCGCTTCGCTTCATCCGACCGGGAGTTTCCTCACTTGATCGCCTCGTCCTCCGCTGCCGCCGCCAAGGCGTCGCTCGACAGTTACAAGTGCCGCAAGACCCTGACGGCCGCCGGGCGTACCTACACCTACTTCTCGCTCCCAGATGCCGAGAAGAACGGCCTGGAGGGCGTCTCCAAGCTCCCGTACTCCATGCGCGTTCTGCTCGAAAACCTCCTGCGGCACGAGGATGGCCGGTCGGTCACGAAGCAGGATATCGCGGCTGTTTCAGAGTGGCTCGTCGAGCGTGGCAAGACGGAACGTGAAATCGGGTTCCGACCAGCCCGCGTGCTGATGCAGGATTTCACGGGCGTGCCGGCCGTCGTTGATCTCGCGGCGATGCGGGATGGCATGGCGCAGCTCGGTGGCGATCCGAAGAAGATCAACCCGCTCGTCCCGGTCGATCTCGTCATCGACCATTCGGTCATCGTCGATGCGTTCGGAAACGCCGACGCCATGGCCCGCAATGTCTCGCTCGAATACGAGCGCAACGGCGAGCGCTACACCTTCCTGAAGTGGGGACAGGGCGCGTTCGAGAACTTCCGCGTGGTGCCGCCGGGAACGGGGATCTGCCATCAGGTCAATCTCGAATATCTGGCACAGGTGGTCTGGACCGCCGAGGGCGAGGGCGGGGAGGTCTATGCTTATCCCGACACGCTCGTCGGTACCGACAGCCATACGACCATGGTCAATGGTCTCGCGGTCCTCGGCTGGGGTGTCGGCGGCATCGAGGCGGAAGCGGCCATGCTCGGCCAGCCGCAGTCGATGCTGTTGCCCGAAGTCGTGGGGTTCCGGCTCGACGGCAAGCTCGGCGAGGGCGTCACGGCGACCGACCTCGTGCTGACGGTTACGCAGATGCTGCGCAAGGCCGGTGTCGTCAACAAGTTCGTCGAGTTCTACGGGCCCGGTCTCGACAACATGACGCTCGCGGACCGCGCAACCATCGCGAACATGGCGCCCGAATACGGCGCAACGTGCGGATTCTTCCCTGTCGACCAGGAGACGCTCGCCTATCTCGAAATTTCGGGCCGATCTAAAGAGCGCATCGCGCTCGTCGAGGCCTATGCCAAGGCGCAGGGTCTGTTCCGGACGAAGTCCTCGCCCGATCCCGAATTCACATCGACGCTGTCGCTCGACATGGGAAGCGTCGAGCCGTCGCTTGCCGGGCCGAAGCGTCCGGAAGGGCGGGTTGCCTTGAAGTCCGTGAAGAGCGGCTTCCTGGCAGCGCTCGAAGGCGAATTCAAGAAGGCCGGCGAAGCTGCGAAGCGCGTTGCCGTTTCGGAATCGAACTTCGACATAGGCCATGGCGACGTCGTCATCGCCGCGATCACGAGCTGCACCAATACGTCCAATCCGAGCGTGCTCATCGGTGCAGGGCTTCTCGCTCGCAATGCGCTCGCGAAGGGACTCAAGACCAAGCCCTGGGTCAAGACCTCACTCGCGCCCGGATCGCAGGTCGTCGCGGAATATCTCGCAAAGTCGGGGCTTCAGCCGTCGCTCGATGCCCTCGGCTTCAACATTGTGGGCTTCGGCTGCACCACCTGCATCGGGAACTCGGGTCCCTTGCCGGGCCCCATTTCGAAAGCAATCAACGACAACGGGATCGTCGCGGCGGCCGTGCTGTCGGGCAACCGGAACTTCGAGGGCCGCGTCTCGCCGGACGTGCAGGCCAACTATTTGGCCTCGCCGCCGCTCGTGGTCGCTTACGCGCTCGCAGGCAGCGTCCAGCGCGATCTGACGAGTGAGCCGCTCGGAACGGGATCGGACGGCAAGCCCGTCTATCTTCGCGACATCTGGCCGACGAACAAGGAGATCCAGACCTACATCGCCGAGAACGTCTCGCGCGAAATGTTCGAAAGCCGTTACGCGGCCGTGTTCGACGGCGACAAGAGCTGGCAGGGGATCGAGACGGGCACGGGCCTCACGTTCGCGTGGGACAGCGGCTCGACCTACGTGCAGAACCCGCCGTACTTCCGTGGGCTCACGCAGAAGCCGGCCGGGATCGAGGACATCGTCGGCGCACGCATTCTCGGGCTGTTCGGCGACAAGATCACGACCGACCACATCTCGCCAGCCGGCTCCATCAAGGCGCAGAGCCCGGCCGGCCGCTATCTTCTCGACAATGGCGTGAAGCAGGCCGACTTCAACCAGTACGGTACGCGGCGCGGCAACCATGAAGTCATGATGCGCGGCACGTTCGCCAACATCCGCATCAAAAACCACATGGTCCGGGATGCGAGCGGGGCGGTCAAAGAAGGCGGGCTCACCATTCACCATCCCTCGGGCGAAGAAATGCCGATCTACGATGCGGCCATGCGCTACGAGGCGGAGGGTGTTCCGCTCGTCGTGTTCGCCGGGGTCGAGTATGGCAATGGCTCCTCACGCGACTGGGCGGCCAAGGGTACGAACCTGCTCGGCGTAAAGGCGGTCATCGCGCAGTCGTACGAGCGCATCCACCGGTCGAACCTTGTCGGCATGGGCATCGTGCCGTTCGTCTTCGAGGATGGAACGAGCTGGCAGACGCTCGGCCTCAAGGGTGACGAGACGGTTTCGATCCCCGGGCTCGCGACGGTCAAGCCGCGCCAGAGGATGATCGCGGAAGTGACCGACGCAAAAGGAAACAAGGTCGCGATCCCGGTGGTGTGCCGGATCGATACGCTCGACGAGATCGAGTATTTCAAGAACGGCGGTATCCTGCCGTACGTTCTGAGAAACTTGGCGGCGGCGTAATTCCGCGATTTTCGCGAAGATTTCCAGGCTTCTTGAAGCGGCCGCGTCGTCCTCGACGCGGCCGCTTTAATGTTACCCGATGATCCGTCCGCTGACAGGCACGCTCCTTGAACCTCGATTCTCGCCACATGACGTGGCCGCCCGCCTTTACCCGGGGGCGCGACAGATCGAATGTCAGCGAGCACATCATGGCCAGCTTCATCTTCGCCAGTTCTTCCAAGAGCGCGATTTCCATCCCCGCCTTTCTCAATCTCGCACCACTTCCACCGATCGCCGGTGAGGTCAGCTGGAAGGCGGGCACGGGATTCATCGTCACGGCATTCGGCGGGACGGTTGCGCTCGACGCGCTCGGCCATGCATCAGGTACGGCCGTCGACATCCGGATCGCGGATGCGACGGGCAAGATCCTCCTTCTGATCCGAGATGCCAATGTTCCGCTTGCGAGCCTCGCGGACGGCTTCTCGACGGCGGGCCTCAACGGCGGCAGCGATTCCTATCTCGGCGGCGCCGCATCCGAGACGATCGAAGCGGGCGCCGGCGACGATAAAGTCTACGGCAAGGCCGGGAACGACTTCATCGATGGCGGGGCGGGGAACGATCAGCTCTCCGGCGGCGATGGCTGCGATACGATTTGCGGCGGGAATGGCGATGACGACATCTATGGCGGGAACGGCGACGATCTCGCGCGCGGCGGCGCCGGCGATGATCTCGTCTGCGGCAACGCGGGTGTCGATACACTCGACGGCGGCGATGGCAACGATCGTCTCGCAGGCGGTGATGGCGGCGACAAGATGTACGGAGGCAATGGTTGCGACGTCCTGACGGGCGGGGCGGGCAAGGACTATCTCTTCGGCAATTCAGGTCGCGACGTCTTCAAGTTCGACAGCATCCACGACACGGGCTGCAATGCGGCCAAGCGGGACGTCATCGTCGATTTCGAAAAGAAGACCGACAAGATCGACCTCTGCGGCATCGACGCGAATGAGTGCGTCGACGGCAATCAGTCGTTCAAGTTCATCTGGGGCAACGATTTCTCCGGTTATGGCGGCGAGGTTCGCTACCGGTATGTCGACGCCTATGGAACGGCCAACGACCGCACGATCGTCGAGGGCGATGTCAACGGCGACAAGAAGGCCGACTTCCAGATCGAGCTCTGCGGTCTCAAATGCCTGACGAACTACGACTTCGTGCTGTGAGGCTTGGGGCCAGCGGCTTGGTGCCCGCTTTCGACGGGTGACGATCCCGGATCGGCGCTGTCGCGCCGTCCGGGAACCCAAGACTTTATTGAGTGCGCGATCAGAAACGGATTGGGCCCCGGAATGCGCGGCACGCGCATTCCGGCGTCGTCACAAGTGGATGACAGACGCCATCCGCGAACCGTGAGGGTCTTCGTGTGAGCGAAGCTAGCCCGCGAGCCCCCGCTTTTTGAGAAGGCTCGTCACCTCGGGCTCGCGACCGCGAAACGCGACGTAGGCCTCGAGCGGATCGCGCCGATTGCCGGCCGAATAGATGTGTTCCTTAAGCCGCCGTGCCACATCGCGATCGAAAATGTCGCCCGCTTCCTCGAACGCGGCGAAGGCGTCGGCGTCCATCACCTCGGACCATAGATAGCTGTAGTAGCCGGCCGCATAGCCGCCCATGATGTGCTGGAAGTGCGGGATGCGATGGCGCATCACGATTTCCGACGGCATCCCAAGGCGCGCGAGGGTATCCTTCTCGAACTTGCCAATGTCGAGCCCTGCCGGCTGATCGAGGTCATGGAGATCCATATCGACGACGGCGGACGCCAGGTACTCAACAGTCGCGAAGCCCTGATTGAACGTCCTCGCCGCGTGCAGCCGCTTCACGAGGCGTTCCGGCATCGGCTTGCCGGTCTGTGCGTGACGCGCGAACGCTTTGAGAATCTCGGGCCGCGTCAACCAGTGCTCATAGAGCTGTGAGGGGAGCTCCACGAAATCACGCGAGACGTTGGTACCCGCGAGCGATGGGTAGGTCACATCCGATAGGAGGCCATGGAGACCGTGGCCGAACTCGTGAAACAACGTCCGGGCATCGTCGAGTGAGAGCAGTGTCGGCTCTCCATCCGCGCCGCGGGCGAAATTCAGGACGTTGACAACGATGGGGCGTGATCCCTTGCCGAGCTTGTGCTGGCCGCGAAAACTCGACATCCAGGCGCCGGATCGTTTCGAGGGGCGCGCGAAGTAATCGCCCATGAAAACGCCCACGTGCTGGCCCTTCTCGTCTTTCACCTCCCAGACCCGAACGTCCGGGTGATAGCGCGGCGCGTCGGGCCATTCCTCGAAGCGCAGCCCGAACAGTCGCGATGCGGTCTCGAAGGCCGCGTCGATCATGTTCTCGAGCTGCAAGTAGGGGCGTATTTCACTCTCATCCAGATCGAAGCGCGCCTTGCGCTCCTTCTCGGCGAGGTATCGCCAGTCCCAGGCCTCGACCTTGTAGTTGCCGCCTTCGCTCCGCGCGATGGCGGCCAGCGCATCGCGCTCCATCCCTGCCCTCTTCCGAGCGGGATGCCAGACACGGTCCAGAAGATCGCGGACGGCGAGCGGGGTCTTGGCCATCGTGTCTTCGAGGCTATAGGCGGCGAAAGAGCGGAAGCCCAGCAGGCGCGCGAGTTCCGCACGCAGTGTCACGATCTCCTTTACGATCGCCCGGTTGTCGGTGCGGCCACCCTTCTCGCCTCGGCGAATCCAGGCCTTGAACGCGTCCTCGCGGAGATCGCGGCGGGACGAGAACTGGAGGAACGGCTCGATGCTCGACCGCTGCAGTGTCACGACGTGACGCGCTGTGACGCCGAGGTCGGATGCCATTCGCGCCGCCGCCGCACGGATGCCCTCAGGGAGACCGGCTAGGTCAGATTCGTCGTCAAGCGACAGGCGCCAGCTCTGTTCGTCGGCGAGCACGTTCTGGCTGAACGTCGTGACGAGTTCCGCGAGACGGCCGTTGATCTCGGCGATGCGTTTGCGGGCCTTGGGATCAAGTCGCGCGCCGGCGCGCACGAACGCGGTATGTGTCCGGTCGAGCAACCGCAGCTGTTCGGGATCGAGTTTCAGGGCGTCGCGCCGCTGATGAAGCGCGTCGATACGGCGGAAGAGGTGCTGATCGAGATAGATCGCACTTTGGTGAGCGGCCAGCACAGGCGCAATCTTGCGCTCGATCTCCTGAAGCTTCGGCGAGGTATCGGCGCTCGCGAGATTGAAGAAGACCTCGGCGACTCGTTCGAGATCGCGGCCACACGTCTCCATGGCTTCGATCGTGTTCCTGAATGTCGGGTTCGCGTCGTTCCGGCCGATGCCGCGGATTTCTGCGAGATGGCTCTTGAGGGCCCGCTTGAAGGCCGGCTCGAAATGCTCGGGTTTCAATTTGGCAAACGGCGGCATACCGAACTTTCCGCGCCAGGGGGCGAGGAGCGGGTTGGCGACCTGCTTTGCGGCGGGCGAGCGTGTGGGGGTCTTCGGAGATCGCGTCATTTGTCGGAGCACTCGTGGGCAAAACCTGACCGAGTTATTCCACGAAGCGGTTGACGGGAAAAGAATAACGGAACGACTCCCCCGCCTTAGCGCGACGGCGACCGTCTAAAAGCGATCGAGGGCCGGCTCTGGGGGAAGCCGGCCCTCGGTTCGGTTTCGGCAGGAAGGGGGACTGCCGATGGACACTCGGGAGAGGTGCCTCCGGGGCCCGGCCGCGCTTCAGACGGCCTGGGGGCTTGGGGGGCTGACGATCCAGGTCGGCGCGCGCCGGGACCGGACCCCGTTGGCAACTGTCATTATATGACCAAGCAATTTGGCGGGGTCGGGACGCGATTGGGGCAGCATTTCGAGTTGCAGGAGAATTCGCCCGTCGCGCCGTTCTCGCGCGTTCCGCACTTGTCAAAGGCTCTCGTCCGATCAATCATGACGACATGGTGACGAGGAGGCGCGCTTGAGCGATTCCGAGCCGATAGAGTTCGAGCCGCGGCGTGACGGGGCGCGTCCGCGGTACGATACCTCCCCCGGAAACTGGACTGAACCGCGCTCAGTCACAGCCTTCAACCGGCAGGAACTCGGTGCCATCATGGACCTCTATGGCCGGATGGTGGCTCAAGGCGAGTGGCGTGATTACACCCTCGACCTGACACGCGATAAGGCGGTTTTCAGTGTCTTCCGCCGCACGACGGAATTTCCGCTCTACCGAATCGAAAAGTGCCCGCGCCTCGCGCGCAAGCAAGGCATGTACGGCGTCGTGACGGCGACCGGTCTCATCCTGAAGCGCGGGCCCGATCTTTGCCGGGTGCTGGCCGTGCTCGACAAAAAGGTCCGGCTCGTTGAACGGCTCTGATATCGTCTATCACCGATCCGATGCCGAAGCTCCGCGATTGGAAAAAGCGAAAGGCCCCGGATTTCCGGGGCCTTTGCTTATGTTCCAGAAGCTTGCCAGAGGCCGCTTATTCGCGGTCGCCGAAGAGCGACAGGAGCGAGGTGAACATGTTGATGAAGTCGAGGTAGAGGCTCAGTGCGCCCATAATCGCGCTCTTGGCCAAAGCCTCGCCGTCACCGCGGACCTGATAGTAGCCGTCCTTGATCTGCTGCGTGTCATAGGCCGTGAGAGCCGCAAAGATCAGCACGCCCAAGACGTTGATCGCGAACATCAGGGCAGATGACTGCATGAAGATGTTCACGAGGCCGGCGATGATGAGGCCGATCACGCCCATGATCAGGAACGAACCCCAGCCCGACAGGTCGGACTTGGTCGTGTAGCCATACATGCTCAGGCCGGCGAAGGCCGCGGCAGTGATGAAGAACACCTGCGCGATCGAGTTGCCGGTGAAGACCATGAAGATGGACGACAACGACACGCCCATCACGGCGGCAAACGCCCAGAAGGCGACCTGCGCGGCGGCCGGGCTCATATTATAGACCCGGAACGACAGGTAGAACACGAACGCCAGCGGGGCCAGCATGATGACCCACCGGAGCGGCGAGCCGTAGAGCAACTGAGCGATATCCGGATTGGATGCCGCGGCGGCATAGGTTGCGTAGGCGACGATACCGGTCAGCGCGATGCCGGCCGACATGTAGTTGTAGACAGACAGCATGTAGCTGCGCAGGCCCTCATCCACCTCGGCACGCGGGCGGACCACGGTGCCGGATCGCGGAAGGCCATTCTGAACTTGTGCCATGGAGATGGTGTCCTCTCGAAATCCCACTGCAAACGTTGGAGTTTGCCGTTTCTATATCGTCTGAGTTGCGCATTGTTTCAAGGGCTGTCATCGGCCCGAATCCGGCGGCAAAAGTCGATTTCCAAAGGCAACTACGTGCCTCGAGAACCTATTCGGACCGGAGATAGGGCACGGGCCGGGCTGTCAGAACCGACCAGGTGCCAACACCCCCGAATACGAGGATGAGCGTCAGGGCCACGCCGAGGGCGCCGGCAACCGCGGTCCAGCTCCAGACGAACTCCAGATCCATCACCTGCGTCAGCGCCAGCCAGGCGGCCAGCGTGCCGAGGACGACGGCGGCCGAAGCCGTCAGAACAGACAACAGGACGTATTCGGCGGTATGCGCTGCCACGATGCGCGCCCGTGTCGCGCCGAGCGCCTTCAGGATGACCGCTTCGCCGATCCGACGCCGCTGCGCGGTGGCCATGGCGCCGGCGAGCACGAGAGCGCCGGCAAGGAGCGTCACGCCGCCGGCCACACGCACCGCGATCATGACCTTGTCGTAGACGGCGGTTGCCGCCTCGATGGCGTCCTTCACACGGATCGCTGTGATCGCCGGGAAGGCTTTGCCGATCGCGCGCGCCAGCCGCACTTCCTCGGCGGTCGTCGCACCGCCGGGGATCGTGATCGTGGCGAGCGCGTTGTGCGGGGCACCTTCCAGGGCGTTCGGCGTGAACACCATCACGAAATTGAGCGAGAGGCTTTCCCACTGAACCTCGCGCAGATTGGCGATGCGCGCCGTGATGTTGCGTCCGAGGACGTTGACCGTCACGCTGTCGCCGATCTTGACGCCAACACCCTTCGCCAGTTCGGCTTCGAACGATACGAGCGGTTCGCCCGCATATCCTGGCGGCCACCATTCGCCTTCGACGAGTTTCGAGCCATCGGGAAGCATATCGGAATAGGTCAGGCCGCGATCGCCGTTGAGGATCCATGACGCTTCGGGCGTGGCGGAGACTTTCTCAGCCGCAATGCCCTTGAGCGACACGAGCCGCCCGCGCAGCATCGGTGCGCTGACGATATCGGCCTTCGAAACTTCGGCCTTCACGACGTCCGAGAAGGACTGTAGGTCGCCCTTCGGGATGTCGAGCACGAAGTAGCTCGGCGAGGTGCCGGGCAGTTTTCCGCGCAGCTCGTGGATCATGGCATTGTCAGCGAGCGCGACGGCGACGAGGAGCGAGAGGCCCGACCCGAGCGACAGAACGACGGCGCGCGTCAGACCGTCGGGGGCTGCAAGGTTCGCGACCGCGAGCGCGAGTTCCGGGCGGCGCGGACGGCGGATACGGCGCGCGGTCCAGACAATGATCCAGCCGATCCCAAGAAAAACGGCGAGAATGGCGGCCAGTGCGGCCATGAAATAGAGCGCCGTCCAGCCTTCGGACGACGCCACGACCGCCACGCTCGCGAGCATGGCGACGAGAACGGCCATGGATCCGAGGACTGCGAACCGCGGTCGGCCTGATGCCGGTGACACCTCTTCGCGGAACAACACGTTGGCTCCCATGCGCTCGGCGCGTCCGAGAGGCCAAAGCGCAAACAGGAGAGCGACGAGAAATCCGTACGTGATCGCGATGCCGACGGTTGCGAACGACACGCTCATCTCGGGGACGATCGGCAGATAACCGGTCAGAAGCGGCGCCACCGCAGACGGCAGCGCGACGCCCGCGAGCAATCCCAATGCGACGCCGATCGCGGCAATCGTCATGACCTGCGCGAGGAAGACCCAGAACACCGTGCGCCCCGTAGCGCCGACCGATTTCATGGTCGCAATCGTTTTTCGTCGACGATCAAGGAATGTAGCGACCGCATTTGCCACGCCGACGCCACCGACGATCAAAGCCGTCAGTCCGAGCAGCGTCAGGAATTGCCGCAGCCGGTCGAGCGTGCGCGTGACTTGCGGCGAGGGATTTCGGCGATCGGAAACGACGAAGCCGTTTTCGGGAAGGGACGAGGAGAGGGACGTGCGAACGCCGTCGAGTTCTGCGGCGTGGTCGCTGCCGTCGAGCCCTGAGAGCGCTATGGCGTAGCGCCAGCGAATGAGCGCGCCGGGCTGAACGAGACCGGTTTGCATGAGGTGCGGAATTCCGAGCAGAACCCGCGGGCCATAGGTGAGACGATCGAAGATTCCGTCTGGCTCCTTGACGAGCGTTGCGGCGATCAGGATTTCCGCCTGACCGATCTTCATCCGGTCGCCGACTTTGAGGCCGAGGCGTTCCAAGAGCATGGCGTCGACGACAGCGCCGTCGCGGATCGCGTCGGCGAACGGGCGCTCCTTAACCGTCACGTGACCGACGAGGGGATAGGTGCTATCGACGCTCTTCAGTTCGGCGAGGCTTTCCTCGGAACCGTCGGGCCGCCGCGCCATCGTGCGGAGCGTGGCCGTCTCGCTGACTGCACCTCGCGCAGCCATCCACGCGCGCTCGGTGTCGGTCGCGCGGGCGTGCATGCGCGAGAGGGACACATCACCGCCGAGGATGAGGCGGCCTTGCTCGGCAAAGCCGGCACGCAGGGCGTCTGACAGCGTTCCGACGGCCGCGATGATCGCGACGCCCAACGCGACGCACGCGATAAAGACATAGAAGCCGCGCAGTCCGGCGCGCAATTCCCGCAGGGCCAGAGCGGCGACGAGCGGCCAGCGGACCCGCCGGGCATCCCTCGCCGACAATGGGGCACCTGCAGGAGACTTTCCGGTGACAGTCATGCGGCGATCGCCCGGTTGTCCGCGACGATCCGGCCATCTGCCATGCGGACGATGCGGTCGCATTCGGCGGCGAGGCGCTCATCGTGCGTGACGATCACGAGGGTCGATTTTCGCGCACGCTGAAGACCGAACAGCAATTCGACGACCGCGTGACCCGTGCGCTGATCGAGGTTGCCGGTCGGCTCGTCGGCCAGGATCAGCTGCGGATCGATGCTCAGGGCGCGCGCGATCGCGACGCGCTGCTGCTCGCCGCCGGATAACTCAACGGGGTAGTGGTCGAGGCGATGGGTGAGGCCTACTTCTTCGAGACGCGCTCTGGCCGTCTCGGCCGCTTTCGGCACCCCACGAAACTCGAGCGGCAACGCGACATTCTCGAGCGCGGTCATCGTGGGGACGAGGTGGAACGCCTGGAAAACGATGCCGATGTGCGCGCCGCGAATGAGAGCCCGCTCGTCTTCACCGAGCGCTGTGAGATCTTTGCCGACGACGGAGACGCGGCCTGATGTCGGACGCTCGAGGCCCGCAAGAACCATCAGAAGGGACGTTTTGCCCGATCCCGATGGTCCGACGATCGCGACGGACTGGCCGGCCGCAATTTCAAGCGACAGACCATTCAGAATGCCGACCGGACCGGCGCGGCTTTCGAGAGTCAAATGCAGGTTCTCGACGGAAATCGGCGGCGATGCCACGTGGATGAGGCCTTTCCCTTACTGTCCGCCCGAAACGGAGCTTGCACCCGGCGTCCGGCAGACTTACGTCACGCTCACCGTTTGGATGCCGCATAGGGCAGAAAAATGATACCGAGACCGGACTTTCCGATGATCCCGCGCAGGGGGCAAGTGGTGCTTGCCGCCATCGTCGTCAATCTCGCGGCAGGGGTGACGGCAATTATGTTGGCCGGGTTTTCAAGCATGACGGTTGCACGCGCCGCCGATCGCCTTGACGTGGTCGCATTCGGAGACAGCCTGACTGCCGGATACCTCCTGCCGCCCGACGCGGCGTTTCCCGTTCAACTCGAGACAGCGCTCCGTGCCCGTGGTCACGCCGTCGCGGTCGCCAACGCGGGTGTCTCTGGCGACACGACGGCCGCGGGGCTCGCGCGTTTCGACTGGGCGATCCCCGAGGGCACGGATGCCGTCATCCTGGAGCTCGGCGCGAACGATGCACTCCGCGGACAGAAACCTTCCGACGCGCGGAAGAATCTCGACGAGATCCTGGCCCGGCTCTCACAACGCAACATTCCCGTGCTCATAGCCGGAATGAGGGCGCCGACGAACTGGGGACCGGACTATCAGCGCGACTTCGACGCGATCTTCGCCGACCTCGCCGAGAAGCACGGCGCAATTCTTTATCCCTTCTTCCTCGACGGGATCGCGCTCGATCCCAAGCTCAATCTCGATGACGGGCTCCATCCCAACCCGCAGGGTGTAACGGTCATCGTCGAGCGCATTCTGCCGAAGGTTGAGGAACTCATCGAGCGGGCCAAGGTTCGGCAGGCCCTGCCGCCCAAGACATGACCTCACGTCGGACGTCGTAAACCGATGCCACGCCTCTTTACCGGTCTGGAAATTCCTGAAGACGTCGCGGACGAGCTGTCGTCGCTCGACCAGCCGCTGCCGGGCGCGTGGTGGATCGAGGACGACTATTTTCATCTCACGCTGCGCTTCGTCGGCGACATTGACAATCGCACGGCAGATGAATTCGCGGACCAGCTCGGTCTCATCTCGATGGATGCGTTTGAAATCCAGCTCACGGGCCTCGGCACATTCGGCGGCAACGATCCACGATCACTTTGGACCGGCGTCGCGCCGTCCGAGCCGCTCGACGCACTTCAACGCGCGCACGAACGGGCCGCGCGCAACGCAGGTCTGCCGCCCGAACGGCGCAGCTTCAAACCGCACGTCACGCTGGCGCGGCTCAGCCACACGCGGATCGAAGCGCTGGCGCGATACCTCGCACGGCGAGGCGGATGGCGCAGCCGGCCGTTTCAGGTTGAGCGCTTTGTGCTCTATTCTTCCCGGCCGCAAACCGGCGGCGGCCCCTATGTTGTCGAGGAGGCCTATCCCCTGCGCGGCGGGTGGGTCGGGGACGCACGGCGCGAAAAGTGGTGACGACGACAGGCCCAACAGAGAGACAGGCGTAACAGAACGACCGGCGCAAGAGAAGATTGCGCGGCGTCGGCCGGTCAGTGCCGCTTCGGCTTTTCGCCGGGCGAGGAGAACGGCGATCCTTCCCACCCGAACGGACCGAACGCCACCGCCTCTTGCGACTTTTGACGCTTGCGGCGCTTCTCGGCCGACGAGGATTTCAGCACCCGCGTTCCAGGCTCGCGCCCGTAAGGCATACCGAAAGCCGAGCTGCCGAATTCCGCGACCGTGACGGTGCCGATCGCTTCCGGCGCCGTATCGATCACTTGAACGTTCGGCAGTGACGTCGCCACTCCCGCGGCCGAGACGGCCATTCCGATGTCGTGCCTGTTATTTGGAAGCATGTGCGCCAGAGCCGCCTCGGTCGTGACGGGCTTAACGTCATCGACCGACGCGCGCTGCACGTCTTCGGGCGCTTGTTCCGACGTGACGATCATGCGTGAAATCGCATCCTGGCGTCGCCGGTCCGCCTCGGCCTGGGCCAACAGAAACGCTTCCTTGGCTCGACGGCCGGCTTCCTCCGCCGCGTACTTGCTGTGCCGGTAGCGTTCCGCGATCGACCAAGGCGCGGGCCGGCAGCCGCAACCCGCGACGAGACGCTGACGGTAGAGGAAGGCATTCTTCAATTGATCGTAACGGCTGCCGTCCCTCGTGGTCATGGCCGCGATGTCACTCGATCCGCGCGGAATGGAATAGACTTCGGCATCGCCCGCACATGCGGCGCGGCATGCGCTTTCGCCCTTTGAGATTTCGTCCTGGTTCTCGGCCGTGCCCACGGGCCAATAGTATCCGTCACAAGTGCGGACGCACATGAGCCGGTAGTTCGCGATCGGACGGAGCATGTCGAAGTCGCCGGCGTCGCGGCGCGATGAATAATAGCTGCGGAACGATTGGAACGAGCGCGACTGCAAGCCCGACGACTTCGGCGCGGGTGTTTGCGCGGAGGTTTTGCCGAAGCCAAAAAGCTGCTGGAAAAAACCTTGCGCACGGACAGCATCTGCCGTCGCGGCCAACGCCACGAACCCTATGGCGGCCGCGAGGCACGCGCTCCAGATCAAACGCTCGATACGCACAGACGACACTCACCCACCCGACCATTGGGCACCCCAAGCCCGGGAGGCATGATCCGTCAGTATGGAAAATAATCCTTGAACGCGTGGCGCGAACGGGGGCGGAAGTCGTTACCCTTCGGTTAAGGACCGGTGCCATCCCCGAACGTCAGAACAACCTTTCCCTCCGCCTCGCGCCGCTCGATGATGCCGATGGCATCGTGAAAGGCGGACAACGGGTAGCGGCCGTGAATACGCGGATTCACGCGCCCCGAAGCGACAGCGGCGAGCAACTCTTCCATGTTGGCGCGATGGCCGGCCGGGTCGCGCGCCACGCTTTCTCCCCAGAAGACACCGATGACCGACACGCCCTTCACGAGCAAGAGATTGAGCGGGAACTTTGGAATGTCGCCCGATGCAAATCCGACGACCAAGTATCGCCCCTCCCAGGTGAGCGCGCGCAAGGCGGCTTCAGCATGTTCGCCTCCGACACAGTCGTAGATGACGTCGACGCCCCTCCCGTCCGTCGCGTCGCGAAGGGCCTGCTTCAGATCCGAAGTCGTCGCATAATCGATAACGGCGTCGGCGCCATTGGCCGTCGCAATCGCCAATTTCTGTGCGGAAGACGCCACCGCGATCACCTTCGCGCCGAGCGCTTTGGCGATCTCGACGGCGGCGAGCCCCGCGCCGCCGGCCGCGCCAAGAACGGCGACCGTGTCGCCCGGCTTCACCTGTCCCCGGTCTTTGAGACCATGAATGGCGGTGCCGTATGTGATCGTGATGCCGGACGCGATGTCGTCCGGGACGGTCGGAGGAATCTTGACAGCCGCGACGGTGGGCACAGCCACACGCTCACGTGCGCCGCCCCACCCGACATAAGCCATGACGCGATCGCCCGGAACAAAGCCCGTCACGCCATCTCCGAGCGCCACGACGCGCCCGGCGATCTCGCCGCCCGGAGAGAACGGAAGCGGTGGCTTCGACTGGTACTTTCCCCGCGTGATCAGCGTGTCAAAGAAATTCAGCGCCGCGGCGGAAACCGCCACGAGGATCTCGCCAGGACCGGCGCGGGGTTCCTCGACGTCCTCGATCACGACCGCCGCCGGACCATCAAGGCTCTTGCAGAGCGCCGCCTTCATGTGACACCTCCCAGGTGCGTCTGGCCTGGCGGATGTGGCCCCATCCAAGCACGAGGCACCGACTTCGGATGTTTCGGGCAATCCTGCAAGAGACTTGAACCGGTCCAGCGACGGGACAACACGACGATGCGCGAGGATCCGACCCACTCAAGTCCCCCGATGCCGCCGATCTGGCCGCCGAAGGCGCGGGGCTATTTCGCGATCGGTGCGGAGCGGATGTCCAAGGCCCTGAATCTCGGCAATCTCATGCGATCAGCACACGCATTCGGCGCGAGCTTCACGTTCACAGTGGGCTCGACGTATCAGGCCGTCGAAAGCTTCGCCGACACGTCGAAGGGTCAGGGCCATCTGCCGCACTACAACTGGACGTCGATCGAAGGACTGGTGCTGCCTCAGGGCGCCAAACTCGTCGGCGTCGAACTGGTGCCCGACGCGATCGATCTCCCGAGCTTTCGTCATCCCCTGAGAGCGGCTTACATCCTCGGCCCGGAAATGGGCTCGCTGTCGCCAGACGTGCTCGCGCGGTGCGACTATGTGGTCAAGATCCCGACAACCTTCTGCGTCAACGTCGCCATCGCGGGCGCCATCGTGATGTACGATCGTATTCGGACGCTCGCGCATTTCACCGAGCGTCCGATTCGAGAAGGGGGCCCGCCCCGGCCGGGTCCGGAAGTGGTGCCGGATCGGGGCACGGAGCGCAGACTCTCGCGCCGGACCGGCAAGTCATGATACAGCGCGCGACAGTGCGATGCGTTGAGGTGTGGGCGCAAACTCAGGATTGGGTTCCGGCAGGACGTGCCGGATGACCGACCTTAGATCTCGGCGGACAGCAATGCAGGTTCTCACTCGATTGGCCGTTTGCCTGATGGTTCTGCAAGCACTGCCCGCGCTCGCCGAGGGCGGAGCGACAGTCACTGGAACCTATGGCTCCTGGAGCCTCTATAAAAGCGAAAGCAAGAGCCACAAGATCTGCTTCGTGGCCGCCGCGCCCGAGGACAAGAAGCCAGCCAAGGCGAACCGGGCGGCGGTGCTGTTCTATATATCGGCGTGGCCGAAGGACGGGATTAGATCCGAAGTCAGCGTCAAGCTCGGCTATCCCATCAAGGCGAAGTCGGACGTCAAGGTCTCGATCGGTGACGCAAACTTCACGCTGTTCGTGAAGGACGAGCGCGCGTTCGTCGCGGACACGACGGACGAGTTGAAGCTCATCGAGCAGATGAAGAAGGGCTCGACGATGCAGGTCGACGGCGTGTCGGAGCGGGGAACCGAAACGAGCGATACCTATTCGCTGTCCGGCATCAGCCAGGCCCTGCAATCCATGGCTGAAAGCTGTTCTGCATCGTCGAGCTAACTTCACGCGATCGCGCGGTTGCGCCGGATGTGGATGTAAAGCGCGCCGGAGCCGCCATGATCGATCGCGGCCTCTCGGACCCCCACGATCAGCGCCTGCATATCCGGTTCGGCAAGCCATATGGGCACATTGCGCTTCAAGACACCGGTTTCACGGCGGTGGCCCCAACCGTCCTCGTCACCATCCTGCGGAAGTGTTTTCCCCTTGCCGGTGATCACCAGCACCCAGCGCTTGCCCTTGGCGTGGGCCTGCCGAATGAACCGGACGAGGGCTGCGTGGGCCTCGGCCTGACGCATTCCGTGCAGATCGATCCGCGCTTCGATGTCGAGATGCCCGCGCCGGAGTTTCCGAGCGGCTTTGGGATCGATCTCGAGAATTGGTTGCGCACGGGGCGTCACCGGCTTTCGAGGCGGAGCGGCGTCCGGGGAAGGCTTCACGATGAGCCGCTTCACCGGCCGTTCCGACGTCGCGGCCGTGGCGCGCGGCGCTACGTCCATTGGGATCGACTTCGCCGGATCGGCGTCGTCGCGCTTGCCCGAATGGATACGGCCCTTCGCGCGCTGCAGCGGCTTCATGGTTTTCGTGGCGTGAGCCCAGAGCGACGCGTCGTCGTCACTGAGGTCCGACCCCTTGTGTCGGTCGCGCTTGGCGCCCTCGCTGTCGCGCTTGCGCGTCATGACGTGCCGTTGGGCTTCAGGACGATGAAGGACAGCGGATGCTTGGTCACGCCGGCGCGAAATCCGGCTTCGTCACCGGTTCCGAAATAGAAGTCGCCGCGCTCGGGTCCGCGGATGGCCGAGCCGACGTCCTGCGCGATCATGAGACGGCGCACGGAGGGGCCGTCGGGCATGTGCGCGATGCCGTCGACCGAAATGAAGACCGGCAGGCCGATCTCGTGAAAGGCGGTGTCGACCGCGAGGCTGCGCATGGGTGTCAGGGGTATTTCCATGACGCCGAGCGCGCCGTCGCCGTCGCCAGCGGTGAGTTCGCGGAAAAAGATATAGGATGCGTTGTGGCGCATGGCGTCCCGGCCGCGCTCGGGGTCGGCTCGCAACCAGTCTTTCAAGGCATCGAGGGACATTTCTTCGGCAGACATGTGGCCCGCGTCGATCACCACGCGGCCGACGGACGTGTAGGGATGGCCGTTCTTGCCGGCATAGGCGAGGCGTGTGGACGTCCCGTCCGCGAAGCGCAACTGACCCGATCCCTGTACGTGAAGGAAGAACGCATCGACGGGGTCGGAGAGCCAGGCGATCTCGAGGCCTTGATCATCGAGCGCGCCATTCTCGATCTCGGTGCGCGTCGCGTAAGGCTCTACTCCAAGCGGCGTCTGGCGGCCGTGCGTCAGGCGCGTGCCGACTGCGCCGCGTTCACTTTCATCGACGAGATTGACGAGATCGGGCGGACGCCGGAGGAGCGGCACGGGGAATTCGGGCGAGCGCGTCCGCGAAGCCAGCAGGACCGGCTCGTAGTAGCCTGTCAGTAGCCCCGGCGGGGTGGCGCGGACCCGATGGGGCGTGAACAGGCGCTCGAAAAAGTCCCGCGCGATGTGCGCCGGTGGCGAAGGCGATGTCGACACCAGTTCGAGCGCGGTCCGGCAGACGGCCAACATCGCGTCTGACGGTCTCGGATTCATGCCCGCGTCTGCCCGGTCGACGAGCCGGCGCGCGGAGAGGACGAAGCAGCGGAAGGCTTCGGCGTGGTCGTCGTCGGCCCAGCATTCGATGGTGGCGAATTCGATCGGATCGAGTTCGAAGGTCGCCGTGCTCATCGTTGGCTCATTCCGGGGCCGCGACGGCCGACTTCATCCAACACTCGGAACTCAGTGCGCTTCCTCAGTCGCCATCAGGCGCCAGTTCGGGTTGCGTCGCGCGGCGGCGGACGAGATGTCGCGCGAGAACGTCCAGATGTCGGTGACCATCCGGACCTTCGCCGGGTCGCCGGAAACGACCTCGCCGGAGCGGTTGCGGATCGCCGAGATCAGCTGGCTGACGAAGCGCACGGTGATGTTCGCCATGCCGCCTTTCACCTCGGCCTCCAGAATCTCGGCTTTGTCGATGCCGACGAACGTCTGATCGATCCGTTCGCCGCGGCTTTCGCGATCCGAAATAGACTGCGCGAAGCCTTCGTAAACCTCCTTCGTCAAGAGATCACGCAACGCCTTACGATTGCCGTCGGCGAAGGCCGTCACGATGATCTCGTAGGCCTGCTTGGCGCCGGTGACGAAGTGCTCGGGATCGAAATCGGCATCGAGTTTCAGGACTTCGGCGTAACCCTTTTCCAGTCCCGCGTTGCCGCCGGCCATGGCCTTGATGCGCGCATCCAGCTCGGCCGCGTTCGGGGCGGCGGAGCCTTCGGCGGACGAGTCGGATTTGTCCCGTCGAGGCAATGTCACGACTTTGTCCGAATAGGCCGTCCCGCCGGATGCGGCGTTGCGCGCCTCGAGTTCCCGGTTGCGCCGTTCCACCCGCGCTTCATCTTCGTCCGACCGGCGGCCGAGAACGCTGCGCAGCATGAAGACCGCGACAACCGCGACGACGAGGGATAGGAGCGTGAAGAGATCGATCTGACCTTGCATAATCCGAAGCCTTCCGACCAACGCCCGACTGCCGGGCCCGGCTGAACCTCATGTAGTACGCTTTCCGGCGGAGTACAGCCTGGAAAGACCTGCGAATTTGTTCAATGCCCGTGTTCCGCTGCCCGGACCCCGCAAGCGGGGTCTTTCAACCCGAAGCCAAGTCCCACAGGCTGTCCGCAGTGCCGCCGTCGTTCCCGTCAGGCTCTCCTTACCTGCCAGGCTCAGCCGTCGCGGGGGCATGACGGAACGGTGTCGTGTCACCACATTCACTTTAGGTCACAATAGACCCCGCGCCAATGCCTCGCAGCTAGCTCCGAGCGTCCGATTTTCGCCGAGACACCTCATGCCGATCGTCTTGTCCCTCGCCCTTCTTGCGTACCCAATCGCCGAAATCGCGCTGTTCATCACGGTCGGGCAGGCAATCGGGCTCTTGCCCACGTTGCTCATCATCGTGATAACGGCGATCGTTGGGATGCTCGTCATCCGCCAGCAGGGATTTGCCGGTATGGAGAAGGTCGGACGGGACCTTCGGGCCGGACGTCCACCGGTCGACGCCATGGCCGACAGTGTCCTGACGATCCTCGCGGGCCTGTTCCTCGTCGCGCCGGGCCTCTTGACGGATGTGGCGGGGCTTCTGCTGCTGCTGCCTCCCGTTCGCGCGTTCGTCCGGCGCGCTGTCGGGTCCGATGTCCATGTCGACGTCAGGGTTTTCGGCGACGACGGCGGCCGAATTGAGCCACGCACGCCGACGGGCGCCCGGACAAGTGCCGAGGGCCAGACAAACGGCACGGTTATCGAGGGCGAGTTCGAACGCATGGACGAAACGTCGGTCGATTCCCGCCGGCGCTGATCACCGATGTCGCGACGTTGCGCGACTCTTGGTTACAGAGGGCTCATTTGCAGCTGAGGGGCTAAGCGTGATAGCCGTCCCGCGCAGTGGAAGGGCCTGCGCGGCGGGCTCATTTAGGGCACCAAGGCGACAGAGCGAGACCATGGCAGAGCAGGGCAACGGGAACATGGAAGCCGCGAACTCCGAGGGCGAGGGCCGCGGAATCGAGCTTCAGGTCATCGGGCAGTACATCAAGGACCTCTCGTTCGAGAACCCCCACGTCGGCCGGCTGCAGATGAAGGACGGCGAAAACCCGACGCTCAATGTCGAAGTGAATGTCGAGGTCGAACGCGCCTCTCAGGACGTCTACGAGAGCGCCATTCATTTGACCGCAAATGCGAACTACTCGGGCGGCAAGATCTATTTGCTGGAAGTGAAGTACGGCGGACTGTTCCAGATCAAGAACGCGCCGCCGCAGGCTCTTGAGCCGCTGACACTCGTCAATTGCCCGACGCTGCTTTTTCCATTCCTACGCCGGATCGTGGCGGATGTGACGCGCGACGGCGGATATCCGCCCCTGATGCTCGATCCGATCGATTTCGGCCTGTTGTTCCTGCGTCGCCAGCAGGAACTGGCCCAACGCTCCGAGAAGCAGTAAGCGCGGACGCTAATTCCGGTTCTGATCGGATTTCGCTGGGTCCTGGTCCAGGTAGCGCAGCCACAGCGCCGACGATCCCAACGTCTTCACGAATTCGGCGTGACGCGCGGCGTCCGCGGGTGTCAGGCGTGGGGCGAGTGGCGTCGCTCTCTGGAGCGCCTTTCGGTTCCGTCCCGTCCCGCCGGCCATCGTGCCGACGGTCGTGGTGCTTGCCGCAAGGCTCAACGTCGCCTGCCGTTCGCCCAGCAGCTCCACGTACACTTTCGCGAGCAGAAGGCTATCCACGAGCGCGCCATGTTTTGTGCGCGACGATGTGTCGATCGCATAGCGCTTACAGAGTGCGTCGAGCGTATTCGGTGCGCCGGGATGTTTTCGCCGCGCCAGCGCCAGCGTATCGACAACGCGCACCATCTCGATCGGCGGCCGGCTGATGCGGGCGAGTTCGGCATTGAGAAAGCCGACGTCGAACGGCGCGTTGTGGATGACGAGCTGATCGTCACCGATGAATTCGAGAAAGCCGGCCGCAATGCTCAAAAATAGCGGCTTGTCCGCGACGAAGGCCGTCGACAGGCCATGGACTGCTTCGGCCTCGGCCGGAACGTCGCGTTCGGGATTGATGAAGCAGTGGAACTCGCGCCCCGTCGGATTGCGGTTCATGAGTTCGATGCACCCGATTTCGATCAGGCGATGGCCTTTGGCCGGATCAAGGCCGGTCGTTTCGGTATCGAGAACGATTTCGCGCATTTGGGCGTCCGTTTCCGCTGAAGTCTCGACGGCCGATCACCCGTGGAGCCACGCCCGATCGAAGGCATGGGGCGTTCGTGATTCGAGCGCGCAAACAATAGCATCGAGTTGGCGCCGGGTGGCCTCGACAGGGCCCGAGGTATCCACAACGAAGTCGGCCCGGCGGCGCTTCTCGCTGTCCGGAATCTGGCGCGCAAGAAGCGCGCCGAGGCGTTCGGCGGTCATACCTGGGCGCGCCATTACGCGCTCGCGCTGCATGTCGGGTGGCGCACTCAATACGACGACCGCATCCAAGTCGCGGTCGAGGCCCGTCTCGTAGATCAGCGGGACTTCAAGAACGGTAATCGCGACGCCTCGGGCATGTGCGTCCGCGACGAACGCGCGTTCCGATGCCCGGATCAGCGGATGCACGATCGCGTCGAGACGCCGGAAACTCTCCGCATTGCCTCCGAGTTTCGCCGCGAGCTTCGCGCGATCGACGCCCGCTTCTGACGTCGTGCCGGGGAATGCCGCCTCGATGGCTGGGACGGCGGCTCCGCGATAGAGCGCGTGAACTTCACCATCTGCATCGAAGACAGGAATGCCCTTGGCCCGGAGATGAGCCGCCGCAGTCGATTTGCCCATACCGATCGAGCCGGTGAGTCCCACGACGAGCATCACGCGCGCCCTTCGATATCGGCCTCGAGGAGGCGTACAAGGTCGGGCGTCACTTCGGGGCGTATGCCGAACCACTTTTCAAAACCCGGCACGGCCTGATGCAGCAACATGCCAAGACCACCGACCGTCGCGAGGCCCGCGGCACGCGCGGCCTTCAGCATCGCCGTTTCGAGCGGCACGTAGACGATATCGGCGACGATGACGGTGCTGTCGAAAATCTGAAAATCGAGATCGGGGTCTCCGGCGCCCTTCATGCCGAGTGTCGTTGTGTTGACGATCACGCTTGCCTGGCAGCCGATCCGCGAGCGCTCGGACCAGGGAGCCGGCTCGACCTTGGGTCCGAAATGTTGGGCGAGCGTCTCTGCGCGATCCGGTGCGCGGTTGCAGACGACGACGCGCCCGACGCCTGCTTCGAGAAACCCGAAGACGATGGCGCGGGCCGCACCGCCCGCCCCAAGTACGACCGGAGGGCGATCGATCTTCCGCCATTGTGGTGCCGTCGCATCGAGGTTCGCCATGAACCCGTAAGTATCGGTGTTCATCGCGTGCAAGTGACCGTTCTCGATCCAGAGCGTATTCGCGGCGCCGACCGCGAGGGCCGTCGGATGGCGTTCGGCCGCCAGCGCCAGTGCGGCTTCCTTGTGCGGGACCGTCACGTTGCAGCCGACGAATCCGCGATCGCCGAGTGTCGACAGAAAGTCCCTAAGCTCTTCAGGCTTCACAGCGACTTTCGAATAGGCGGCATCGATCCCGTAGCGCGCGATCCACGTGCCGTGAATGAGCGGCGAACGGGAGTGCTCGATCGGCCAGCCGATCACACACGCCTGCTTGCCATGCTTCATTTCGGTTCCCGTCATGTCGGAACAGCCCCACGACGCCGCAGTTCACTCAAGAGCGACAAGAGCGGCATTCCGAGAATATTAAAGTGATCGCCTTCGATGAAGTCGAAGAGCTGCGCGCCTAGACCTTCGATCCGATAGGCCCCGGCCGAGGACAGGACCGCCGAACCTTC
Source organism: Hyphomicrobium sp. (assembly GCA_033765145.1). Taxonomy (GTDB): domain Bacteria; phylum Pseudomonadota; class Alphaproteobacteria; order Rhizobiales; family Hyphomicrobiaceae; genus JAGVSR01. Next base: position 48,967 of record JANRIH010000029.1, read on the forward strand.
GGCATCGAGGTAGTATTCGAGGAAATCGTCAGAGAAATCGCGCATGGACATGAACGTCGTGTCCGTGTCCTGGAACACGACCTCCCCGTCCGAAGCGACAGCCACTGACGACACGAGCGCGTGACGCCGGCCGCGCAATTCCCTCAGCATCTCAGCAGCAGCCGCGCGCCCGGCCGGCTTGGCATAGATGCGATCACCAGTCGTTAGAACCTGGTCAGAACCAATGACAAGTGCATAGCGTTCCAGGCTGGAGACCTGAAGCGCCTTTTCCCGGGCGAGCGCTTCGGCGATCTCAGCGTGCAGGACATCGCTGTTCACGTGGAACAATTGCGCCGTGATCCCGTCTTCGTCGACATCCGCGGGAATGACTTCGAAGGCGACGCCAGCATCGGCCAACATCCGGCGCCGCGTCGCGCTTCCCGAAGCCAGCACGATGCGCGGCCGCTGTGCATCACTCACGAGCCGCTTCTCCGTTGGCCTCGGCCGTCGCGTGGCGCTCGTTCATGAGCTGAATGATCGTCGCTGCGGTTTCCTCGACGGATTTTCGGGTCACGTCGATGACAGGCCAGCCATTTTCGGCGCAGACCCTGCGCGAGTAGCTAATCTCATCGACGATCCGCTGACGATCGACGTAGGTGTCGAGATCCCGATCCGACATGAGCATTGCCCGATTGCGGCGCACCTCGACGATACGGTCGGGGCTCGCGACGAGGCAGACCACGAAGGCGGAATGCGGTCCGGTCAGGTTCTCTGGCAACTGAATTTCAGGCACGAGCGGAAGGTTCGTCGTCTTGAACCCGCGCTGCGCCAGATAGATGCTCGTCGGCGTCTTCGACGTGCGCGAAATGCCGAGAAGAACAATGTCGGCCGTGTTGAGATCGTCCGGCAAACGGCCGTCATCGTGGGCCATGGAGAAATTGAGCGCGTCTATCCGCTTGAAATAGTCGGCATCGAGCACGTGCTGGCCGGCAACCGTCGGCGTCTGCGGCGCGCCGAGGTAGGCCTCGAACACCTGCATGACCGGCTGCAGAACGGCATGAACAGGGACGTTCAGTTCGCCACAGCGCTGCTCGATTTCCCGCCCGAGTTCGGGATTGACGACGGTGTAGAGGACGATGCCCGGCGCCTGCTCGATCTCCTGCAGCACGCGCTTCAACTGGCGTGCGGTCCGGACGAGGGGGTGCATATGCTCGATCGGACGGACTGCCGCGTACTGGACAGCCGCGGCCTTCGCGATGGCGTTCAGGGTCTCGCCAGTCGAGTCCGACACGAGATGCAGGTGGTAGTAGCTCGGCGGGCTGTTGGCCATCTGGGGAAAATTCGGTGGCTCAAGTTACGCCTCAGGCGGTGCGGCGGCGCCGTCCTCGCTTCGAGGCTGAATTGCCAAGAGAGATACCCACATTCGGCGCGAAGGGGGCAAGTTTTCTCGGGTTCGGCGTCTCCTTGTGGACGCGGAAGACCTCGGCAGATTTTCCCTCTGTAACCCACATATTCCAGCAGACGGGTTGCAGTCACACGGCGGAGCCAACCGATTGACCTTGCTCTAGGCCTCGGCTCTTGTAGGGATGGGTGTCAAGCAGCCACGACATCTGGCCATGGCAGGATCAGCATGTTGGCGGGCTGTGAATGGAAGGGGGAGGAGGCGCGAATTCCCGATACCCCCGCCCAAGAAGAGAAAAACAAAAACCTTAGAGATCTTTCGATCTCTTTAGTGAAGGCAGACCGATGCACGCGCCCGCCGCGAAGCCAGCGACCCCGACGAGGCGGCTCCTCGAAGTGCTACGCGGAGACGCCCTCGCTCCACCTCCGGTTTGGCTCATGCGGCAGGCCGGGCGATATCTTCCCGAGTACCGGGCGACACGGGGCGAAGCGGGTGGTTTCCTGAACCTCTGCTATTCGCCGGCCCTGGCCGCGGAGGTGACGCTTCAGCCGATCAGGCGCTATGGGTTTGATGCGGCTATTCTTTTCTCGGATATTCTGGTTGTTCCGGACGCGCTCGGCCAGAAGGTCGGGTTCTACGAGGGCGAGGGTCCGAAGCTCGATCCCATCCGGACTTCGGGAGAGATCAGCCGGCTTGAACTCGGGCGGGCGGGAGAAAAATTCGCCCTCATCTGGGAGACCGTCGCGCGGCTCCGGCGGGACTTGCCAGCCGAGACGACATTGATCGGGTTTTGCGGCGCGCCGTGGACGGTCGCGACGTACGTGGTGGGTGGTGAAGGGTCGTCGGACCAGGCCGAGGCGCGCAAATTCGCCTACCGTGATCCTCAAGGATTTCAAACGCTTATTGACGTTCTGGTCGAAGCGTCGATCGTGTATCTCGATGGGCAGATCAAGGCCGGTGCTGATACGGTCAAGATTTTCGATAGCTGGGCGGGCAACCTCCCTGAGCACGAATTTTTCTCCTGGGTGACGAAGCCGACGGCCAGAATCGTGGCAGAACTCGCCAAGAGGCATCCGGATGTCCCGGTGATCGGGTTTCCGCGCGGGGGCGGGCCTCATGCGGTTGAGTACGCGCGCGCGACCGGGGTTGCCGCCATCGGGTGCGACACGGCCATGCCGCTCCAGGACATGCGGCGCGTCAGCGAAGAGGCGGGCATTGCCGTGCAGGGAAATCTCGATCCCTTGTTGCTGGTCGCCGGCGGGGAAGCACTCGACCGACGCGTGGACGAGACGATCGAGGTGATGCGCGGCCGGCCCTTCATCTTCAATCTCGGGCACGGGATCGTGCCGGAAACACCGCCGGAGAACGTGGCCCGCTTGATGGCGCGCATCCGCGGAATCGGATGATCCATGACGATGCCGGGTTCCACGCAGGATCTTTCGCCGGACCTGGCCGGGCAGTCAGCCGCGAAGCGAAGTATCATCGCCGTCGCGCTGACGATCGTGGTTGCCCTGGGGCTCATGCTGATCCTGGGCGAGGCGGCTTATCTCTGGCTTAAGTCCCTGCATGTCGTTGCCATTATCGCCTGGATGGCGGGTCTGCTCTACCTTCCCCGGCTGTTTGTCTATCACGCGGACGCGCCGGCCGGGTCAGCCCAGTCCGAGCTCTTCAAGGTGATGGAACGGCGCCTCCTGTTCTTCATCATGACGCCGGCGATGGCGATCGCGTGGGTCTTGGGACTGTGGCTCGCGTGGCAGGGCGGGTTCTTCTGGAGCGGCTGGTTTCTTGCCAAGCTGGTGCTCGTCCTGGCCCTATCGGGTGCCCACGAGTACCTAGCCGCCAGTGTCCGGCGCTTCGCTGCCGATAGGAACGACAAGCCGTCACGACATTGGCGGATCGTCAACGAGGTCCCGACGGTCCTCATGATCCTGATCGTCATCCTGGTGATCGTGAAGCCGTTTTGACGCTGCAAGTCCACGACTTAGGTGTGCGTGGTTCCAGTTGGAGGTCGTGGAGTCGCAACGGGCTTTTGTTTTTCAGATGAGTCTGTTACACGTTGAACATCTAAAGTTCGCGGTCTCTCCGGCCGCGTCGATGGCTACCGGCAAGACGTCCACGACCGGTCCAGCCTTGAAGTGCGGCCCTTCAACCGCGCTCGCCCCTCCCCTTCCACCACTCCAGGCAATTGGCTCGCATCTCATTTGAGGCCGTTGCCTTCGCGGAGCCTTTCCATGACGACTGAAGTCAAGCTTGAGGACCTGAAGCGCAAGACGCCGACGGAGCTCCTGGCCTTTGCCGAGGAGACCGGCGTTGAGAATGCGAGCACGCTGCGCAAACAGGAACTCATGTTCGCGACGCTGAAACAGCTCGCATCCAAGGATATCGAAATCACCGGTATCGGCGTTGTCGAGGTGTTGCAGGACGGCTTCGGCTTCCTGCGCTCGCCCGACGCCAACTATTTGCCCGGTCCCGACGACATCTACATCTCGCCGTCGCAAATCCGGCGTTTCGCGCTGCGCACGGGCGATACCGTCGAAGGCCAGATCCGGAGCCCCAAGGACGGCGAACGCTATTTCGCGCTCGTCAAGGTCAACAAGATCAACTTCGAAGACCCCGAGGCGACGAAGCACAAAGTCCACTTCGACAACCTGACGCCGCTTTATCCGACCAAGTGGCTCAAGATGGAGATCGAAGATCCGACCATCAAAGACCTCTCGGCACGCGTCATCGATATCGTGTCGCCGCTCGGCAAGGGGCAGCGCGCGTTGATCGTCGCGCCGCCGCGCACCGGCAAGACGGTGCTCCTGCAGAATATCGCGCACTCGATCACGGCCAATCATCCCGAGTGCTATCTCATCGTGCTTCTCATCGACGAGCGTCCGGAAGAAGTCACGGACATGCAGCGGTCGGTGAAGGGCGAAGTCATCTCGTCGACATTCGACGAGCCGCCGTCGCGGCACGTGCAGGTTTCGGAGATGGTCATCGAGAAGGCCAAGCGGCTTGTCGAGCACAAGCGCGACGTCGTCATTCTGCTCGATTCCATCACGCGCCTCGGACGCGCCTACAACACCGTCGTTACGTCTTCGGGCAAGGTACTGACGGGTGGCGTCGACTCCAACGCTCTGCAGCGGCCGAAGCGGTTCTTCGGCGCGGCGCGCAATATCGAGGAAGGTGGCTCGCTGACGATCATCGCGACGGCGCTCATCGAGACCGGCTCGCGAATGGATGAAGTCATCTTCGAAGAGTTCAAGGGCACGGGCAACTCGGAAGTCATCCTCGACCGGAAACTCTCCGACAAGCGCGTCTTCCCGGCGATCGACGTCGCGCGGTCGGGCACGCGCAAAGAAGACCTGCTCATTCCGAAGGACCAGCTCAAGAAGGTCTACGTGCTGCGCCGCATCCTCTATCCGATGGGCGTCATGGACGCGACCGCGTTCCTGGGCGACAAGCTCCGTGCGACGCGGACCACCGGCGAGTTCTTCCAGAGCATGAATACCTGACCACGGTTC
>JANRIH010000042.1:0-27435 GCA_033765145.1 Hyphomicrobium sp.
TTGGAGGAACGACTACAACGAAGAGAGACCGCACACGAGCCTCAAGGGGCTCACGCCGAACGAGTTTGCAATCCGGTCCCGCGAGGACCGTAACCAGAACGGACTCTCGTTATAAACGAGTACCGGTTGGGGACGGGGTCATGTTGCATCATGAGCACACCGAGAGCACCAGCTCGCTTTGCGCGCGCGAGCCTTAAAATATGCCGGTGTTCCGGATGTCAGCGTCGGGAAAGCTAGGGGCAGTTCATTCGTCGGCCTCGGCTCGGTTCGCCGCCGAACAATTGTTGGCCGTACAGGGGGAAATTCACCGCCTGGGACGTTCTATTCCCGATTGAGGCCGCCCACCATCGCGATCGAATACTGATCTCTTGGTGCTCTCTTGGTGCATGGGCCTTTCGCACAGCGGCCAAAGCCGACCGAAGCGTCGGCGCCCCTCTTGCAGCCGTTCGTTCACCAGGACGGGACGGGCCGCGAGGGGACGGTCCGGCAAGTCAGCGAGCCCATGAACAGCCACGCACGGGCGGTCATCCGGGCTTCACCTCGGCGCTTGCCCTCGCAATGTCCGACGGCGGCTTGGGTGATCGTTGGTGCGGTATAGGCCTTGGCTTCAGTGGGATCGGGCCGGTCTTCGTCAGCCGTTTCACCACGCGCGCCTGCTCGTCGGGCTCTGACAGCGCCCAGACAGCGATGGCCCAGGCCGCAGCGGCGACGAGAAAGGGCCAAACGACGGCGAATGCGGTTCCGATGTTCATCTCTTAGACCTTCAACCTTCCATTTTCAGCAGCGATCCGCGTGCCCGCGACAGGGACGGATTCTGCATCTGCCCAAAGTTCGTTACGGGCTCCGTCCAGAACGTCAGATGCGGAAGAGATGCCTTCTCCTCGATGTGGCGGAGCAGACCCGGAAGCTCGGCCGACTCCAGTACGGCCACGAGGACACTCCGTTTGACGCGGCCGCGCACACGCTCGCTGACCGAGGCCGTCGCAAAGCCGAAGCCGTGCCCTTCCGCGGTCCAGGTCGTGAAACCGGCGATCGGAGGGTCGAGTGTCAGCATCACTTCTATGAGGCGTTGCGCACCGGCGGGTGGGCAGACGAGCGTGAGCTTGCAAAGGGGTTGGTCCATTGGAGCGTTTCACCTTTCGAATTTGCGGCGACGCTCGAAGCGCCGAACCGGCGGAAAAGAATGGGCAGGAGGATCAGCGTCAGGGCCGTCGACGTCACGAGGCCACCGATGACGACGATGGCGAGCGGCTTCTGGATTTCAGAGCCGGGGCCTGTTGCGAAGAGCAGCGGAACGAGGCCGAACGCGGCGATGCTGGCCGTCATCATGACCGGCCTCAGTCGGCGGACGGCGCCGTCGAACACCACGTCCTCCAATGCGTGCCCGGCTTCGAGCAGCTCATTGAAGTGCGTGACGAGAACCAGGCCATTGAGGACCGCAATGCCCAGGAGCGCGATGAAGCCAACGGACGCGGGCACGGACAGGTATGCGCCGGACAGCCAGAGCGCGAGGACGCCCCCGACGAGCGCGAACGGGACGTTCGCGAGGATCAGCAGTGATTGGCGCATCGAACGCAGTGTTGCGAACAGCACGCCGAAGATCAGCAGTAGCGCGATCGGTACGACGACAGCGAGGCGCGCGGCGGCCCGCCGCTGATTTTCGAACTGGCCGCCCCACACGAGGCGATAGCCCTGTGGCAGGGTAACTTTTTCCGCGACGGCTTTCTGGGCCTCATCGACGAAGCCGACGAGATCGCGCCCCGTGACGTACGCCTGCACGATCGCGAAGCGTGAGGCGTTCTCCCTGTCTATTTTCACCGGACCCGCGACCCGATCGAGGTTGGCCACGTCGCCGATACGGATGACCCCGCCGTCTCCAGCAGCAAACTGCGATATAGCAAACGTGTTCGGATTTTTTCGCAGGCCATCGTCGCCACGGATGACGATGTTCGTTCGGCGGCCGGGCTCCGCCACGATGCCGGCAGGCATGCCTTCCAAGACGGCGCGCAACTCGTCCTGAAGCTCGGTGACCGAAAGGCCTGTGCGTCCGGCCGTCATGCGATCGACTTCAATCTGCATGTAATCGACGCTGTCGTTGGCGACCGTGGAGACTTCCGCGGCTCCGGGCACCCTACCCAGCGCCTCCTGAATCTTTCCGGCGAGATCGGACAGGACAGTGAGGTCGGGACCGAAGATCTTGATCGCCAGGTCGCCGCGCGCTCCGGTCAGCATCTCGGCCGTGCGCATCTCGATCGGCTGCGTGAATGCGAATTCGTAGCCGGGCAGATCGGACATCGCGTTGCGAAGCTGTTCGATCAGCCAGTCCTTGTCCGGAACGCGCCACTGGTCCTTGGGTTTAAGGACCATGAAGGTATCAGTCTCGTTCAGTCCCATCGGGTCGAGGCCCAGTTCGTCGGAGCCGACGCGCGCGACGATCCGGTCGACTTCCGGCACTTTTTCCTTCAGGACCCGCTGGATCAGCAGATCACCGTCGATACTGGCTTCAAGGTTGATCGAGGGATGCTTCGTGATCTGCATGATCACGGCACCTTCGTCCATCGTCGGCATGAACGACTTGCCGATGGCTCCGTATGCGACGACGACGGCTGCCAGGCCGGCCAGCGCCAGGATGTAGACGGGCAGCGGGAAGCGAAGGCATCCGCGGAGCAGCACGCGATAGCCACGCGTCATGAGGCGCATCAAGATGGGGTCCGCGTGGGCGCCCGACTTCAGGGCATAGGACGACAGAACCGGGATCAGAGTGAGCGAAAGCACGAGAGAGCCGCTCAGGGCGATGATGATCGTTAGCGCGACGGGCCCGAACAATTTGCCTTCGAGGCCTTCGAGGGTCAGAAGCGGAAGGAACACGAGGCAGATGATCAGAATGCCTGCGGCGACTGGTGTGGCGACTTCACTCGCGGCCCGATAGACAAGGTGCAGCTTCGGGACCTTCTCGGCGTCGTCAGCATGCTGCAGCCGGTCGACCGTATTCTCGACGACGACCACCGCGGCATCCACGATCAGTCCGATGGCGATGGCGAGGCCGCCGAGACTCATCAGATTGGCGCTCATGCCGAGCTGCCGCATCATCACGAATGTGACGAGGGCCGCGAACGGGAGCGTCACGGCGACGACCAGCGCAGCCCGCAGATTGCCGAGAAAAGCCACCAGCAGGACGATGACGAGAATGGTCGCTTCCAGCAGGGCTTTGCTGACGGTTCCGACGGCGCTCGAAATGAGATCGGAGCGATCGTAGAAGACATCGAGGGTCACGCCCGCCGGAAGGCTCGGCTTCAGTTCGTCGAGGCGCTCGCGTACCGACTTCACGATCGCGCTGGCGTCGGCGCCGCGCAGGGACAGCACAAGCCCCTCGACGGCCTCGCCCTGTCCGTCCTTCGTGACCGCGCCATAGCGCGTCAGCGAGCCGATCTTTACGGTCGCCACGTCGCCGATGCGGAGCACGCGCGGTCCGTCCATCTTGACCACGATCTGTTCCACGTCGCGGGGGGCGCGGATTGCACCCTCGGACCGGACGACGAGGGCCTTTTCCCCATCGGTCAACCGTCCCGCGCCGTCGTTGCGATTGCTGGCCTCGATTGCCGACGCGAGATCGCTGACATTCAGACCTGCCCGTGCCAGAGCTGCGGTATCGGGTGTCACTTCGAACGTGCGGACGAAGCCGCCCAAGGCATTGACGTCGGCAACGCCCGGAATGGTCCGTAGTGCTGGCCGGATGGTCCAATCGAGGAGGCTTCTGCGTTCCTCGAGCGAGAGATTGCCCCCTTCGATCGTGAACATGAAGACATCGGACAACGGCGTCGAAACAGGCGCGAGACCGCCCGAGACGCTTGCCGGGAGATCGCCGCGCACGGCGGCCAGACGTTCGGTAACCTGCTGGCGGGCCCAGTAGATGTCTGTGCCTTCCGCGAAGTCGAGCGTGATATCGGCGATGGCGTACTTGGCAGCGGACCGCAGGATCGTTTGGCCCGGGATGCCAAGCAGTTCCATCTCGATCGGCGTGATGACGCGGGTCTCGACTTCCTCCGGCGTCATTCCCGGCGCCTTCAGGATCATTTTCACCTGGACGGGCGAGATGTTCGGAAACGCATCGATCGGGATCGTGCGGAACGCGAACGCGCCGGCGCCGGCCACGAGGAGGTAGACGAGGAGGGTGAATACCCGCTGGGTCAGCGAGAAGCCGATCAAGTGCCTTAACATCGGTCAGTTCTCCGGCAGAAGCTGTTCGAGTACCGGAAGCCCGCTGGCGGCGACCTTGACGTTGGTCGTCAACTCGCCGACGACCGTCGCGACGTCGGTCGTTTCGCCCCGGAGTTCGACCTCTTTTGCCGTGAAGCCGTTGTCGTTGCGCACGAACACGGTCGGCTTGTCGTCGATGCGCGTCACGGCCGAGCTGGGAATGGCCATGGCCGCCCCATTCGCAGCGCGCTCGATTCTGATCGAGATCATCTGGCCCGGCAGAAGGCCGCTGTTCGGGGGCAATTCCGCATAGAGGCTCGCCGAACGCGTCAATCCGTCTAGAGACCGGCCCACCGAAACGACCCGTCCTTCGGTTCCGCCGACGATCTTCACAACATCGGCGGGCTTTAGGGTCTCGACCATGCGCGCTGGGATCTGCGCTTCGATCCACAACGTTTCACTGGTGTCGAGCGTGATCGCTGTGCCCATAGACTCGATGCTGTCACCGGGCTTGGCATTCGATTCCACCACGACACCGTCATTTGCGGCATTCACAGTGTAGTCACCGCCCTCGCCGACCGAGATGCCCTGCAGCGCCAGGGTCCGGCGGTGCTGCTCGATAACGGCCTTGATCTTGGTGACCTGAGCTTCCGCTTCCTCGGCAACCGCCGGGCTCTGGAAATTCTTTTCGACCAGCGTGCGCTTTCGGGCTGCGATGGCCTCGGCCATCTGTCGCTCGGCCTCTGCCTCGGCCAGACGTGTCTGCGCCTCGAGCAGTTCGCGGCTCGAAATAATCGCCAGCGGCGCGCCTTTAGCAATCTTCTGTCCCGGCAGAACCAGTACCTGCTTCATTGTGCCGGCGAAGGGCGCCGTTGCGACAACGCGCGAGTTGATGGGTGGGACGACTGTTCCAGGAAGAACGGCAATGGTCTCGCTGGCGGCGCGGCGGACCGGTTCCAATTTAATCTGAAGCTTTTCCACCTGCTCATTCGACAGATTGACGTCCGCAGCCAGAGCCGGTGCTGCAGCAATTGCGAACGTTGTCAGCAGGAGGACCTTGGGCCAGGAGAGGTTCGGCATATCGCGCTCCATGTTTCATCGCCACTGGCGGTTCGCGCTATTTGAGGGGTTCGGCTGAAATCAACCTGAACGGAGCCTTGAGCGCTTGCCGCCCTGATTTTCAGGCCGGTTTCAGCTTCACCGTGTTAGGAGAGCGGGGCGAAATCCCCTGGAGTATTGGACGTGCGCATCCTGCTCGTTGAGGACGACGACGAAATTGCCCGGCGGCTCGTGACCGGATTGACGCCGGCTGGATTTACTGTCGAGAGGGTGGACAATGGCGCGGATGGGCACGCCATGGGGATGGACGAGGATTACGCCGCCGCCGTCCTGGATCTGGGACTTCCGCAAATGCAGGGGGTCGATGTCTTGAAGCGCTGGCGTGCAGCCGGACGAACTCTGCCCGTCCTCATTTTGACGGCGCGCGGGACTTGGGCGGAAAAGGTGGACGGGCTCAACGCCGGGGCGGACGACTACGTTACGAAGCCGTTCCATGTTCCGGAAGTCGCGGCACGCCTTAAAGCTTTGATCCGGCGCTCCTCAGGCATCTCCAGCCCAATCCTCTCCCATCGCGGCATCGATCTCGATACGGGAACCAACCGCGTTATGCAAAATGGCGCGATGGTGGAACTGACCGCCCGCGAACTCAAGATGCTGACCTATTTCCTACACCGCATCGGGCGGATCGTTTCTCAGGCCGAGTTGACCGATCATCTCTACGCACTCGATGAGAGCCGGGAATCAAACACGATAGAGGTCTACATCAGCCGGCTTCGCCGCAAACTCGGCGCGGATATCGTCAAGACGATCCGCGGCCTCGGCTATCGAATGGACTAGCGCCCATGACGAGCCTCAAGGGCCGCTTAATTGCCGCGGCGACGATCTGGATCGTCCTCGGAATGGTCGCTGCTAGCCTCGTGCAGTCGGCGATCTTCACGCAGCATGTCACCGAGCAATTCCACGAGGAGCTTTTCGTCCACCTCGACGAATTGCAGCGCCTGGCGACGATTGACCAAGATGGGATCGCACATCTTCAGCGTCCTCTGAGCGACCCGCGCTACGACGTCGCGCGATCCGGCTTCTACTGGGAAGTCCAGCGCGAGGGGGCCGTTCTCGCGCGCTCGGCCTCACTCGAAGGTCCATCGCTCGTGGTGCCCGACGATAAGCCGAAGGATGTCGCCATCCACACGCATACGATCGCCGGGCCTACCGGGCCACTCGTCATTGTGGACAAGCTCGTCTGGCCCTCACCTGAGGAATCCCCCCTTCGCTTCGTGATTGGGACTGATCAGCGGCATCTCCAAGCCGTGCTCTCGAGTTTCAATACGTCACTGGCCATGTCGTCAGCAGCCTTCGGGCTCTCACTGGTTGCAGCTTCGGCGCTGCTGATCGCGTTCGCCTTGAGGCCACTCAAATCGCTACGGGCGTCATTGGAGAGAGTTCGAGGTGGCGAAGCGGGGAAACTTGAGGGCCAATTCCCGAGCGAGGTGCAGCCCCTCGTCCAGGACCTCAATGCACTACTGGGATCGACGGGCGAACTCATCCAGCGGGCGCGAACGCAAGCGGGAAACATGGCGCATGGGCTCAAGTCGCCGCTCGCGATCCTGATGGACGAGGGCTACAGGCTCGCGGACATCGGGCAGAAGGATGCTTCGTCGACCATCCTGTCCGAATGCCGGAAAATGCAGACGCACATCGACTACCAGATCGCGCGAGCGAGAGCCGTCGCGACCCGGTCATCTCCCGGCATCGTCGCCGATGGGCGGGTCGCGGCGGCCGAGGTCGCCTCGGCACTGAGCCGGATGTATAGGGAGAAGCAGCTCAAGTTCGACATCCAGGTCCCGGATGCGATCCCGTTCGCGTGCGATCCCGCCGACCTTAACGAGATGCTGGCCAATCTCGTCGACAACGCATGCAAACACGCGCGGAGCACGGTCCGCGTGATGCCCGGGGCTGATCGGGCGAGCCTCATCGTCGAGGATGACGGGCCGGGTCTGCCACCGGAAGCACTCGAGGTCGTCTTCAACATCGGAGAGCGTTGGGATTCGCAGACTCCGGGATCGGGCCTCGGACTGGCGATCGTCAGAGATCTCGCGAGGCTCTATGGCGGAGACGTCCATCTCGGGACCTCTCGGCTCGGCGGGGTTCGGGCTGTTCTGGAGTTGCCCTTGCCGCGGACTTGATATCCGCGCACGTCGGCAGAAGCTGGTTCTAGGTTTGGCCTGAAGCGTACCATCAGGCGACAAGGACCGCCGGTATTACCGGCGGTCCCTATCGACTTCGGTTGATGTCTCGTCGTTGAGGCTCGTCGCTCAGCGGTAGGGGTATCCGACCTTGCCCATGACGGCGGTGTAGTCTTTGTAGACCTGCACCACGCGGGCCGCACGCGGGCTCTTGGCGGCGATCTCATCCCAGAAGCCTTCGGCGTCCTTGACGACCTTGTCCCACTCCTCGTTGGGGATCTGGGTCAACTCCATCTTCTTGCCTTCGACGCGGAGCTTCGCTTCTCCACCCCAATACCAGATCGCGCGATAGTAGTGCGACTGATCGATGGTCGAGAGGAACAGCTGCTGAAGGTGCGGGGGTACCTTCTCCCAGCTTTTCTTATTGGCGAAGTAGGAACCGCACCACGCGCCGCAGATGTTGTTCAGGAGCGCGTACTTGCAGACGTTCGCCCAGCCGACCTCGTAGGCCTCGGTGAAGCCGCACCAGGCGACGCCGTCGAGTTCGCCGGTCTGGATCGCAACCTCGACGTTGTCCCAGGGAACGGTCACGGGGACGAGGCCGTAGCGCGAGAGGAACTTGCCGGCGGTCGGCACGCCGAACACGCGCTTGCCGCTCAGGTCTGCGAGTGACTTGATCGGTGTCTTCGTGAAAATGTGGAGCGGGTCCCATGAACCGGCGGAGAGCCACTTGACGTTGTCGATCTCGTTGTAGGCCTCTTCCCAGATCTTATCGAGGCCGTAGTACTTGAACATCACGGGTAGATCGAGGCTGAACCGGCACGAGAACGGAAAGTATCCGCCGAAGTCCGCGATATCGACGGGGGAGGCCATCGTCGCGTCGTCGGACTGCACGGCGTCGATCGTGCCACTCTGCATGGCGCGGAAGAGTTCTGCGGTCGGGACCAGCTGATCGGCGTAATAGAGTTCGATCTCCATCTCGCCGTTCGCCGCCTTGTTGAAGGCTTCGATCTGCGGCTTGATCACGTGTGCGCCGAGCGGAGCGCCGGAATAGGTCTGAAGGCGCCACTTGATCTTCGTTTGCGCGTGGACGTAGGGCGAAGCGACGGCGGCGGACGCCGCGGCCGCGCCGCCGATGCCGGCCTTCTTCAGGAAGGCGCGGCGCGACTGAACCTTCGTGTCTGAATTCCGCTGGGTCTTCGTCTCGGTGGGCTTTGACATCGCAAATACTCCTTGAGGGACGTGGGCGGGAACTGTTGTCTAGGCAGTCGTGAGATTCATCGCGCCGTGGCGACACGTGGCAGCCAGAGCGCAATTTCAGGGAAGATCATCACGAGGCCGATCGTAGCGATCATCATCAGGACGAACGGCCAGATCGACGCATAGATGTCGATCAGCGAAATTTCCTTTGGCGCCATAGCGCGCATGAGGAACAGGTTGTATCCAAACGGCGGAGTGATGTACGCGATCTGGCAAGTGATCGTGTAGAGGACACCGAACCAGATGAGATCGAAACCGAGCGCCTTCACGAGGGGTATGTAGAGTGGCGCAACGATCACGAGCATCGCCGTGTCGTCCAGGAAGACGCCCATGATGATGAACGACGCCATCATCATGAGCAGCACGACCCAGGGGTCGAGCTGCAAATCGCCGATGAAGAAGCTCTCGATGGCGCGCGCGGCTCCGAGGCCGTCGAACACCGACCCGAAGGCCAGTGCGGCCAAGATGAGCCACATGAACATGCAGGAGATGGCGAGCGTTTTCTTCGAGGTATCGTAGAGCACCTGCCGTGTCAGTCGCCCCTTGAAGAATGCGGCAAGCGTTGCGGCCGTGGCCCCGACCGCCGAACTTTCGACGAGGCTCGTCCAGCCGAAAACGAACAAGCCGGTCATGAAGAAGAAGATGAGGAACGGGATGATGCCTGCGCGGAGAAGCTTCAGCTTTTCCGAGAAGGGCATGTTCAGTTCCTCGTCCGTCACCGTCGGCGCGAGCTTCGGATTTAGCCAGCAGCGGATGTAGATATAGGCGATGAACATACCTGCCATGAGCAGCCCGGGGAAGACGCCGGCCAGCCAGAGCTGGCTGACGGGCTGGCGCGCAATCATGCCGTAGAGCACCAACACAACACTCGGCGGGATGAGGATTCCGAGCGAAGATCCGCCCTGGACGACACCCGAGATCATGACTTTGTCGTAGCCGCGCCGCAGCATCTCAGGGAGCGCGATCGTGGCGCCGATCGCCATGCCGGCGACCGACAGGCCGTTCATGGCTGAAATGATGACCATGAGAAAGATTGTGCCGATGGCCAGGCCGCCGCGGATGCGCCCGAACCAGACGTGCAGCATCTTGTAGAGGTCTTCGGCGATGCCGGATTCCGACAGAATGTACCCCATGTAAATGAACAGGGGCAGCGTCAACATCGGGAACCAGTTGAAGAGTTTGAACGCCTGGCTGAACGGCATCTCGATGGCGCCCGGCCCGTAGAGCAGAAGCGCGGCTCCCGATGCGACGAAGCCGATGGCGGCGAAGACACGCTGCCCGGTCAGGAGCATCAGCATCATCGTCGCGAACATGAGGAGTGCGATGGTCTCGTAACTCATTTGAGATCTTCGCCCCTCAATGCAGCCACATGCTTGAAGACCATGGATACGGTCTGCAACAGCATCAGCACGATGCAAGCAACCATCAGGGCCTTGATCGGGATCATCGACGGGTTCCAGATCGAGAAGCGCTTCTCGTTCGTCAAGATCGCGTACTGAAGGCTAGAGACCGACCCAGCCAGGAGAACAGCGAGAAAAAACATCATGCAGCCGATGGTCGCGAGATCCATCCAATGTTTGCCGCGCTCGGAGAGCCGGCCATAGACGAGGTCCATGCGGACGTGGCTGTCGTCCATCAGCGAGTAGGGACCGCCCATGAAATAGTAGGCGGTCAATGTGAACTGGGCGAATTCAACGCACCAGTGCAGCGGCATTCGAATGACGTTGCGTGTGACAGCGTCCAGCAACAGGACGCAGATCATGACGAGAACCAGAACCATCGCGGCATGACCGACATAGGAACAAAGCCGGTCGACAATCTTCACATAAGTCCGGATCGCCGCGGGCATTTTTGGCTAGGGCCTCCGGTCTAAGGGCTGCGATCGCACGCTGGTCAGCATGTCAGAAAACCTCAATGTCGGCGCGGTCGAGCAGCATCTTGAAAAATGGCGGCGGACGGCGATCCGTCACGAGCGTATCGATATCCTCGAGGCGGCAGACGTTGAAGGCGGCACGCTTCTCCATCTTGGTCGAATCCGCGAGAATGACCAGTTGATTTGCGCACTCCAACATCGCGCGCGCGACATGTGCCTCTTCGATGTCCGCATCCGATGCGCCCGATGTAGTATCGAGTGCAGTAACCGTCAGAATGGCGCGGTCGGCGCGGAACTTTCGGATCTGCTCGATGGCGATCGGGCCGACGGTCTGGGCATTATCGGCCCGGAACATGCCGCCTAAGAGATAAACTCGAGACTGACTTTCCCCGATCGCGAGCGTTTGAGCTATTCGCGCGGAGTTGGTGACGACGGTCAGGCCGGACTTCCTGACGAGGCGCTGTGCGCAGGCGAGCGTGGTCGAGCCGGTGTCAATGAAGATCGTCTCACCATCCTGGATGAGGTCTTCAACCTTCTTCGCGATTTCTACTTTCGCCTCAGAGTTCTCGTGGACACGGTCGAGAAAGCTGTTCTCAACCAAGAGGCGCGAGCGGCGCGCCCCGCCATGAAACTTCTCGACGAGCCCAGCGCCTGACAATTCGCTTAAATCGCGCCGGATCGTTTCTGCGGAAACGCCATAGAGGGCCGCGAGCGCCTCCACGGATGCCTGGCCCTGTTGGCTGACCAATTCGGCAATTTGAGCCTGACGACGCCTCGGCTTCATTCGTCCCCCGTCGATGACGTCGCCGAGTGAAGACAAGATGAGTGACCGAGTCAACAGCGGGATGCTCGCTAAATTGTTCGCAACTGCAGCAAGTTATGGATATGTCTACGCTCCATTGACCATTCGGGCGTCTGAGACATAGGCTGCGTGCGTATCTCGGGGCGTTCGAAATGGACAGGCCGGCTCAGTGATGAGAACCGAGGGCGATCTTACGACATACGACGTCGCAATCATCGGCGCGGGGGTCATCGGGTGTGCGATCGCGCGGCGGTTCGCTCTCGAGGGCGCGCACGTGGTCGTGCTCGAGAAAGCCGCCGACATCCTGGATGGGGCCTCGAAAGGCAATAGTGCCATTCTTCATACGGGCTTCGACGCGCCGCCCGGGTCACTCGAGCAGGCCTGTGTCGCGGACGGCTATCGCGAATACGTAGCAATCCACGAGCGGCTCGGCTTGCCGCTCATCCAAACTGGCGCGCTCGTTCTCGCCTGGACCGATGACGAGGAAGCTCAGCTTCCTTTGCTCGTGGAGCAGGCCCGGCGAAACGGCGTCGACGATGTTCAACTCCTGAGCCGCACCGAGATCCTCGTCCGCGAACCTCATCTATCGCCTCTGGTCAGGGCCGGCTTCGTCGTCCCGCGCGAGCACATCATCGATCCGTGGACGGCGCCCTACGCCTATCTGCTGCAAGCGGTCGTCAACGGTGCTGTTCTGAAGCGGGGCTGCGCAGTCCGCGCGGGACAATTCGACGGGGCGGCCTGGACGCTCGACACGTCCGCGGGATCGGTCAGCGCGAGGGCCGTGATCAATGCCGCGGGCCTTTACGGCGACCAGCTCGATGCCGCGCTGGTGGGCCGTCAACAGTTCACGATCCGGCCGCGCAAAGGGCAGTTCATCGTCTACGACAAACCCGCTTCCGCGCTCGTGCGCCACATCCTGCTGCCGGTGCCGACCAAGACGACGAAAGGCATTGTTGTCTGCCGGACCGCCTTCGGGAACGTGCTTGTCGGACCGACGGCCGAGGAACAAACCGAACGGGACTGCGCGACGCTCTCATCGGACGCGCTCGCGCGCCTCAGGACCCATGGCGCGGCCATCGTGCCGGCGCTTGGCGGCGTCGATGTCACGGCTAGCTATGCCGGGCTCCGGCCCGCAACGGAGTTCAAGGACTATCAGGTCCACGCGGAGCCGGCGCGGCGCTACATCACGGTCGGGGGCATTCGGTCCACGGGCCTCACGTCCGCGCTTGGCACCGCCGCGCACGTTTTTCGGCTCTACGCCGCGTTCGGGGATCGACACTCGCCGCTCGCGGCTCCCGTCTGGCCGGTCGTCCGCAACATCTCGGAATATTCTCAACGCAGCTGGCAATGCCCGGCGAACGGCGGCATCGTCTGCCACTGCGAGCGCGTCACGCGCGCGGATATCATGAGTGCGCTCGACGGCCCGATCCCGGTTCTGACGCCGGCGGGACTGAAGCGGCGCACGCGCGCGACGCTCGGGCGCTGTCAAGGCTTCTACTGCACGGCGGAGCTGGCCGAATTGACGAAGGACCGTCTGACGGAGCCATATGCCGAGCCCATCCATGACGTCTGAGCCGGTAGTCGAATGTGAGGTCGCTGTCATCGGGGGCGGTCCGGCGGGTCTTGCTGCCGCGACGCGTCTCAAGGAATTCGGCGTCGCGCGTGTGCTCGTCATCGAGCGGGAGAGCGAGCCGGGCGGAATTCCGCGCCACTGCGATCACTACGCCTTCGGGTTCCGGGAGTTCGGCCGCGTTCTCAAGGGACCGGACTATGCCCGGCGGCTGGTCGATCGCGCGACGGGCATTGGCGTGGGATTTCTCACGATGACGACGGTCGTCGCGGTCGAACGCGGTCCGCGTCTGCGACTTTCGACGCCTGAGGGAACCGCGACCCTCAAGGCCAAGCGCGTCCTCATCGCTACCGGCACGCGCGAACGGAGCCGCGCACAGCGCATGATCGGAGGCTCGAAACCCGGCGGTGTGCTTTCGACGGGGGCCTTGCAGGCGCTGGTTCATCTCAAGGGGATGCGGCCATTCCGGCGGCCGGTCGTCGTCGGCACGGAACTGGTTTCATTCTCGGCGCTTCTGACTTGCCGGCATGCGGGCATTACGCCCGTCGCGATGATCGAGCCCGGCCCGCGCATCCTGGCTTGGACGGGATCGGGGCTTCTCCCGCGCGTTCTCGGCATCCCGCTCCACCTCAGCACGCAAGTCGCCCGGATTTTCGGGACGCGGCGCGTCGAGGCCGTCGAGATCTTGGACCGCGACGGGCATAGCCGGACAATCGATGCCGACGGCCTTCTTGTAACAGGCGATTTCGTGCCGGAATGCCCGATCGTGCGTGACAGCCATCTTGCGATCGATCCGGCCACTGGCGGACCCCATGTCGATCAGCATCTGCGGCTCACCGATCCCGCCTATTTCGCGGCCGGCAACGTGTTGAGGCCCGTCGAAACGGCCGGCTGGTGCTGGCGGGAAGGTATCGCCGCGGCGCGCGCCATCTACGAGAGCCTCGCCGACACCGCGCCTCGATCCGAGTCCTCCGTCGCGCTTCGCGTCGCAGGTCCCGATGTGAAGTACGCCGTGCCCCAGCGCATCACGCGCTCGTCGATCCGCGCGGGACTGGACCGCATACAATTTAGGGTCACACGGCCCATGCGCGGGACGATTACGGTCGTTCAAGACGGCCGCACCATCGCGACGCATCGCCTTCGCGCGCTGCCGGAGAGACGCATCACGCTTCCGCTCGACTGGCGGGGGGTCACCGGATCGGGCGATGTCGTCGTGTCGTTCGTCGAGGGCCGCTAATGGCGACGCTTGCGATCGACCAGGGAACGACGAGCACGCGCGCGATCCTTGTCGACGAGGACGGCAACACATGCACTCTCGCGGCCTTCGAGCACCGACAGAGCTACCCCGCCGCCGATCACGTCGAGCACGATGCCGAGGAGCTTCTCCGCAACGTTTCCGCTTGTCTCTCGGCGGGGGCAGGCGTCGCGCGGATCCATGCTGTCGGCATCGACAATCAGGGCGAGAGTTGCCTCGCCTGGGATGCAGCGACTGGAACGCCCGTCACGCCCGTCATCGTCTGGCAGGACGCGCGGACATCGGCCATCACCGAGGCCATGAGAGCGGAGGGGGTGGAGCCGTTCGTTCTCGAGCGGGCCGGGCTGCCGCTCGATCCCTATTTCTCAGCCACGAAGCTCGCATGGATCGTGCGGAACTCGGCGGAAGCGCAGCGGCTCCTTCATAAGGGCCAATTGAGGCTCGGCACGACGGATGCCTTTTTCCTCGATCGCCTGACCGGCCGCTTCGTCTCGGACATCACGACGGCGTCCCGCAGCTCGCTCATGAATCTCGCGATAGGGGACTGGGACCCCGAGCTTTGCCGTCTCTTCGGCGTCCCGATCGAGGCGCTACCCAAAATCGTCCCGACGACGGGCTCATTCGGCGACCTCAAGGTGGGCGAGACGCGCGTGCCTCTCACCGCGAGCGTCGTCGATCAGCAGGCTTCGCTCTATGGTCACGGCTGCCGCAAGCCGGGTGACGCGAAGATCACGTTCGGCACGGGCGCGTTCGCGCTCAAGATCACGGGGCGGTACGAGCAGCCGCGCGATGGTGAGACGCTTCCGACCGTCGCGTGGCAGAAGTCCGGCGAGGCTCCCGTCTACGCGCTCGACGGCGGCGTCTATTGTGCATCGGCCGCTCTCAACTGGGCACGCAGCCTCGGCCTCTTCCGCGACTTCGCCGAGATCGAGCGCTTCGAACGGCCGGCGGCCATCGCGCGCGGCCTCGCATTCGTTCCGGCGCTCGCGGGCCTCGCGTGCCCACACTGGGATCGCGGCGTCCGTGGCACGTGGCTCGGCCTCGCGATGGACACGGGCCCGCTCGACATGGTGCAGGCGGTGCTCGAAGGCGTCGCGCTGCGGACGGCGGAGGTCGTGCGCGCCATGGAGCGATCCGGACCGCTCCATGATCCCGTCTCGATCGACGGCGGCATGGCGGCCAATCGCTACTTCTGCCAGTTTCTGGCGAGTGTTCTCGGGCGGCCGGTTCTCGTGTCATCCGAACCCGAGTTGACAGCCGTCGGGACGGCGGCGCTCGCGGCGGAAGCGGCGGGCCAAGCCTTTACCTGTCATCGCCGCGGCAGGATCGTCACGCCCGAAGCGATGGATTTCGATGCTGCGCGGGCATTCGAGAAAGCGATCGCCGCCGCACGGCAGTACGGGCGCTAGAGCGCGCCTGGCCCCTCACGCGACCGTCGGCTCCCAATCAAGGCGATAGCCGACTCCGGGCTCGGTTTGGATCATCTCGCCGTAGCGACCGAGCTTCTGCCTCAATTGCCCGACGAAGACGCGCAGATACTGCAGGTCCTCGACATGGGCCGGGCCCCAGACGGCCGTCAGAAGTTGGCGATGCGTCACGACGCGACCAGCGTTGCGGACCATGATCGACAGCAAATCGAATTCCTTGGGCGTCAGCTTCAGCGTCTCGCCGTCGCGTTTGGCTCTATGGGCCAGAACGTCAATCTCGAGGCCTCCGATCGCGAGACGGGTTTCTTCGCCGGCCTGCACAGAGGCATGCCGGAGTGCGGTGCGGAGCCGCGCCGTCAACTCCCCGATCCCGAACGGCTTGTTGACATAGTCGTCGGCTCCGAGATCGAGTGCCGCGATCTTCTCGGCCTCGCGGTCGCGCGCGGACAGGACGACGATCGGCGTCTTCGACCATGCGCGGAGTTCCCGGATCACATCCTTGCCGTCGCCGTCCGGCAGGCCCAAGTCGAGCAGGATCACGTCCGGCGACATCGTTGCGGCCAGTTTCAGCGCTTCCGCCTGCGTGCCGGCGGTCAGAACCTCGTAGCCCGCGGCCGCGAGGCTCGGCTTCAGAAAGCGCAGTATCTGGGGCTCGTCATCGACGACGAGGACGCGCGGCGATGTCATCAGCCACTCTTTGCTAAGTCGTCACGCCCTGGCGCTTCGGCCGAACGGGGGAGAAGAATGACGATCTCGGTTCCCTTGCCCGCGACGGCCGGACTGCGCGCCCGGATCGTCCCGCCCATAGCCCGCACGATGCCGGCGCAGATCGACAGGCCGAGGCCCGTTCCTGCCGCTCGACCGTCGTCGGGCGCCACACGATAGAACTTCTCGAACACGCGCTCCAGAGCTTCGCTTGGAATTCCCATTCCTTCGTCCGCGACCGTCAGTTCGAGTTCGCCCGCGCGATTGATACGGGCCGCAATGCGGGTCGGCGTGCCTTGGGGACTGTATTTGTTTGCGTTGTCGAGCAGATTGAACAAGACCTGCTCGAGAAGTGTCGCGTCACCCCGGATGAGGGGCAGATCGGGCGACAGGGACTGCTCCGTGGCACGTCCTGGAAAGGCCTTTGCAGCGCGAGAGACCGCACCCTTGATCGTGTCCCCGACATCGACCCAGTCCCGACGGATGTCGAGTGCGCCGGCTTCGAGCCGGCTCATATCGAGGAGGTTCGTGACGAAGACGGAGAGCCGGCTTGCCTCCTCCTCGATCGTGGCGAGAAGTTCGGCGCGATCATGGCCCGGCATTTGATCGCCCAACTCTCTGAGGCTCGTGACCGAACCGAGGATCGATGCCAGAGGCGTGCGCAGATCGTGCGAGATCGATGAGAGAAGTGCGCCCCGCAATTGTTCGCGCGCTGCCGCGGTCTCGGCCTTGGCGGCCTCCTCGACCAGCAACGTGCGCTCGATCGCGATCGCAGCCTGATCGGCAAACGACTGCAGCGCGCCCTGCATGGCGGACGGTAACACGTCGTCGGCGTCATCCGTCGCCACGCCGATCACGCCAACGACCCCTTGTGACGAGACAAGCGGCCGGAAATGGAAGGTGGCGGACGGCAGCGTGCTCGTGAAGCGACCCGCCGGTTCGCGCTTCTCGAAGGCGTAGCGCGCCGCGGCCCAGTCCGGCGTCGGCAACCGATCATCCGGCGGCCAGGCCCCTTCGATGGCAAGCGGTCCGTTGCGGGCCAGGAGGACGAATGATCGCCCCTTGGCGGCCGTCGAGGACTGCCGCGCCAGAAGCCATACAACATCGTCGATTTTCGGCGCGCCCGAGAGCTTTCGCGAGAACTCGTAGAGCGCTTCGGTCGCCAGAGCGCGCTCTCGCGTTGCCGTTGCTTGTTCCCGCAAGCGGCCAGCCAGGCCGCCCGTCACAACGGCGACGGCGAGAAACATCGTCAGAGTGAACCACTCGTGCGGCTGCGCGACAGTCAGCGTGTAGCGCGGATCGATAAAGAAGAAATTGTAGGCGAGGAACGAAAGCACGGCCGCTGAGATCGCGGACAGCAGGCCGAAACGCAAAGCGCAGAGGAGCACGGCGAGCAGGAACAGGATCGAGAGGTTCGGCAACCGGATAACGTTCTCGAGAATGTGTCCCGCGATCACCACGGCCCCGACCGCGCCGGCAGCGGCGAGCATGGCCGCAGCGGTGCGATCGACGGACGGGAGTTCGGGAAGCCACGCGGACGGGGTGGACTTTTCCGGCGGAACGATCGTCACCGAAATCCCTTCGGCCTTGGCGAGGACGGCCTCTGACAGGGACCGACCCGCGAGGCGCTGCCAGAGGGACGCGCCGGATCTCCCGATGACGATCTGAGTGATGTTGTTGCGGCGCGCGTAGGCGAGAACTTCGGTCGGAAGATCGCGCGCGGACAACCGGACCGTTTCCGCCCCGAGACGCTCGGCCAGCGCCAACGCCTTTTCTACCCGCCGCTGGACCTTCGGATCGGTCATTTCCTTGTCGAGGGCCGACAGGTGTATCGCGATCCAGTCGGATTTCAACGCCGCCGCCATGCGTGCCGCACCGCGTACGACGACCTCGGACTGCTCGTCGCCGCCGACGCAGACGAGCAGGCGTTCCGCAGTTGGCCAGGGGCCTTCTATGCCCTGCTGGCGCAGTTGAGACAGCATCTGTTCGTCGACGCGATCGGCGGTTCGGCGGAGCGCCAGTTCGCGCAGCGCCGTCAGGTTGCTCGGCTGGAAATAGCGATCGATCGCGCGGCGCGCATTCTCGGGGAGATAGACCTTTCCATCCTTCAGGCGCTGGATCAGCTCCTCGGGCGGAAGATCGACGACGACGATCTCGTCTGCGTCGTCGATCGTGCTGTCGGGCACAGTTTCGCGCACGACGATGCCGGAGATCCGGCGCACGACGTCGCTGAGGCTTTCAAGGTGCTGAATGTTCAGCGTCGTCCAGACGTCGATGCCGGCCTTGAGGATCGTTTCCACGTCCTGATAGCGCTTCGCGTGCGTCAGGCCGGGAGCGTTGCTGTGGGCGAATTCGTCGACGAGCAGCAGGGCCGGCTTACGGGCGACGGCCGCTTCGAGATCGAATTCCATCAGCGTCCGGTCGCGATACGGTACGGTGCGGCGCGGCAGGATCTCGAGGCCGGCCAGCGTCGCTTCGGTCTCTGCACGGCCGTGGGTCTCGACCACGCCGACGACGACGTCCTTGCCCTCGGATTTGAGTACTCTGGCGGCAGCCAGCATGGCGTAGGTCTTGCCGACGCCCGGCGCCATGCCGAGAAACACCTTGAGCTTGCCGCGACCTTCCCTCGCAGCAAGCTCGAGGAGCGCATCCGGGGATGGGCGCCTGTCTTCGTTCTCGAAGGTTTTTACCACCATGGCTTATGACGGTCCGGCTCCCAGTTCCTCATCAAGCGCCAAGTTCAAGCGCAGCACGTTGACCCGAGGTTCGCCGATGAGACCCCAAAGCGGCGTCTCTACCATACGCTTCGTGATTTCGCGCACCTTCGCAATCGGCGCCGCGCGGGCCTTCGCGACTCTTTCGGCCTGGGCCAGCGCATAGACGGGCGAAATGTCCGGATCGAGACCGCTGCCGGACGCGGTGACCGCGTCGGCCGGAATGACGGTCAGTCCCTCGGCCTTCAGTTTGGCGACGTCCGCCGTGACGCGCTCCATGAGTTTCTTGGATGTCGGACCGAGATTGGAACCGGACGATCCGGCCGCGTCGTAGCCCGTGGCACCCGCGGCCGAGAGGCGGCCATGGACGTAGCGCTCGGACGCGAAGCTTTGGCCGATCAGGGACGACCCGATCGTCTTTCCGTCGCGGCCGACGAGACTGCCGTTCGCGGCAGCCGGTGCGAGGACCTGGATCAATCCGGTCATGGCAAGGGGATAGGCGAGGCCGGTCAGGAGCGTCATGACCGCGAGCAACATGGCGGCAGGTCTTAGATGGGACAGCATGTGGTGCACTCCAGATTTCAGACGAGCCCGAGGCCCGACACGGCGAGATCGACGAGCTTGATGCCGATGAACGGCACGATGAGGCCGCCGAGGCCGTAGATGACGAGATTTTTACGAAGCAGCGCTGCCGCGCCAACAGGTCGGTAGGTAATGCCTTGCAGCGCGAGCGGGATCAGCACGACGATGATCAGAGCGTTGAAGATCACGGCGGACAGGATTGCGCTTTCAGGATTGGCAAGCCCCATGACGTTCAGAACGCCGAGTTCGGGATAGGTGGCGACGAAGAGGGCGGGGATGATCGCGAAATATTTGGCGACATCGTTGGCGATCGAGAACGTCGTCAGCGATCCGCGCGTCATCAGGAGCTGCTTGCCGATCTCCGTGATCTCAATAAGCTTCGTCGGATCGCTGTCGAGGTCGACCATGTTGCCCGCTTCGCGCGCCGCCTGTGTACCGGACTGCATGGCGACGCCGACGTCGGCCTGCGCGAGCGCGGGGGCGTCGTTCGTGCCGTCGCCGCACATGGCGATGAGCCGGCCCTTGGCCTGTTCCGACTTGATGTAGGCGAGTTTGTCTTCTGGCGTCGCCTCGGCGATGTAGTCGTCCACGCCGGCCTCGGAGGCGATTGCGGCGGCCGTCACGGGGTTATCGCCGGTCACCATGACCGTCTTGATCCCCATAGCGCGGAGGGCCGCGAAACGATCCTTGATGGCGGGCTTCACAACATCCTTCAAGTGAATGACGCCGAGCAGTTTGCGCCCTTCCGCGACGGCGAGAGGTGTGCCGCCGGTGCTCGCGATCGCGCGGACGGCATCGCGGAACGCGGGCGGCGCGTCCTCGATCGACATGCCGACGAAGGCAAGGATGCTGTCGACGGCGCCCTTGCGGAGCTGGCGACCGCCGCGATCGATCCCGGAAATGCGCGTCTGTGCGGTAAAGGGAACGACCGTCGCGCCGACATCTACGGCCGGTTCGGCGAGGCCGTAGCTGCCCTTCGCGAGCGCAACGATGGAACGGCCCTCGGGTGTCTCGTCGCCGGCCGATGCAAACAGCGCCACCTCGGCGATGTCGCTTTCGCGATAGCCGGACACGGGAATAAACGCCGTTGCGAGACGGTTGCCGAACGTAATGGTGCCGGTCTTGTCGAGGAGCAGGGTGTCTATATCGCCGGCCGCTTCAACGGCTCGGCCCGACGTCGCGACGACGTTGAAGCGAATGAGCCGGTCCATGCCAGCAATGCCGATCGCCGACAGAAGTCCGCCGATCGTCGTCGGAATGAGGGTGACGAGGAGAGCGACCAGAACCGTCACGGAGAGCACGGTGCCGGAATATCCTGCCAGACCCCAGAGCGTCGTCACGGCGATCAAAAAGATCAGCGTCATGCCGGAAAGGAGGATCGACAGCGCGAGTTCGTTGGGCGTTTTGCCCCGTTCGGCGCCTTCGACAAGCATGATCATGCGGTCGAGGAACGAGGCTCCCGGCGCAGCGGTGACGCGCACCTTGATCCAGTCGGAGAGGACGACCGTGCCGCCCGTGACCGCCGAGCGGTCGCCCCCCGATTCACGAATGACGGGGGCGGATTCGCCCGTAACGGCGCTTTCGTTCACTGACGCCATGCCTTCGATCACCTCGCCATCAGCCGGGATCGTATCGCCGGCCTCAACGAGCACGACGTCGCCCTCCTCGATGTCGAGTGCGGATTTCTTCTCATAGAGAGCGTCCGCGCGATCGTCGGGATGCAAGAGCACCTTTGCGACCGCATCAGTGCGCGCGCGACGGAGCGCATCCGCCTGCGCCTTGCCGCGGCCTTCGGCGACGGCTTCGGCAAAGTTCGCGAAGAGCACCGTGAACCAGAGCCAGACGGCGATCTGGCCTGTGAAGGCGAGATCGTCCGCGCCGGACAGCGCGTCGCGCAAGAAGATCGCGGTCACGAGCGCCGCGACGACGCCGGTGACAAACATGACCGGGTTTCTGATCAGCTTCGCGGGCGCGAGCTTCGAGACGGCGTCGATCGCGGCCTGCAGGAGGATCGCACGATCGAACAGCGCGGGAGCGTGAGATTTCGACATGGTTCACGTCCTCAGAATGTCTTGCCGGCCGTCATCGCCACGTGCTCGACGATCGGCCCCAGCGCGAGTGCGGGGAAATACTGAAGACCGCCGAGGATGAGGATGACGCCGATCAAAAGACCGACGAACAGCGTGCCGTGCGTCGGGAACGTGCCGACGGAGGCCGGGAGCTTCTTCTTGGCCGCCAGCGCGCCGGCGATCGCCATCACCGGCACGACATAGGCGAAGCGGCCGAGCAGCATCGCGATTCCGAGCGTGGTGTTGTACCAGGGCGAATTGGCCGTCAGGCCGGCGAATGCCGAGCCGTTGTTCCCCGCCGCGGACGAATATGCGTAGAGGATTTCCGAGAGTCCGTGCGGTCCGGCGTTCAAGAGACCCGCCAGAGCGAGAGGAAGCATCGCGGACACCGACGTGAAGACGAGGATCGCGAACGGCAGGATCAGGAGCGCCAGCATGGCGAGCTTCATCTCGCGCGCCTCGATCTTCTTGCCGAGATACTCGGGCGTGCGTCCGACCATGAGGCCCGCGACGAACACTGTCACGATCGCCATGACGAGGATGCCATAGAGACCTGAACCCACACCGCCCGGAAGAATTTCGCCAAGCTGGATCATGAGCAGCGGTACGAGACCGCCGAGCGGCGTCAATGAGGCGTGCATTGCATTGACCGCGCCGCACGAAAGGCCGGTCGTCGCGACCACGTAAAGCGCGGTCAGCGCTTGACCGAAGCGGACCTCCTTGCCTTCGAGGTTGCCGAGTGCGTTGTCGACGCCAGCCGCGGTCAAAAGAGGATTGCCCGAGGTTTCCGCCGCGTAGACGGCTGCGGTTCCGGCGATCAAGAGCACGTACATCGCCGCGAGAAGCGCATGGCCCTGCCGGGTGTCGCCGACCATGCGGCCGAACGTGAAGGTCAGTGCGGTCGAGACGAGCAGCATGCTCCAGATCGAGAGGATGTTCGACCAGGCATTTGGGTTCTCGAAAGGATGCGCGGCATTGGCGTTGTAGAAGCCGCCGCCGTTCGTGCCGATCTGCTTGATGGCTTCCTGGGTCGCGACCGGACCGAGCGCGAGCGTCTGCGTCGCACCTTCGATCGTCTTCGCGGCAGCACTTCCACTGAACGTCTGGGGCACGCCCGACACCGCGAACAGCAGTGCGACGATGACGGAGAGCGGCAACAGCACGTAGAGCGTCGCCCGCGTAACGTCGACCCAGAAGTTGCCGAGTGAGTTGGTATTGCTTCCCGCAAATGCACGCGTCACGGCGATCGCGAGCGCGATGCCCGTTGCGGCTGACAGAAAATTCTGAACCGTCAACCCGGCCATCTGCGTCAGATGACTCATGGTCGTCTCGCCGCCGTAGGATTGCCAGTTCGTATTCGTGACGAAGCTTACGGCCGTATTGAACGCAAGATCGGGGGGAACGGCCGCGAAGCCCTGGGGGTTCAGGGGCAGGAGATGCTGGAAGCGCATCAGCGCATAGAGGGCGAGGAAGCCCAGCGCATTCAGCGCGAGCATGGCGAGAGTGTACCCGAGCCACGACTGCTGCTTCTTGGCGTCGATGCCGGACAGCGCATAGATGCCGCGCTCGACGGGCCCGATGACGGGCGTCAAGAGCGTCGCTCGTCCTTCGAAGACGCGGGCCATGTAGAGCCCGAGCGGCCAAGCGGCCGCCAGAACCGCGCTCAATACGAACGCAATCTGACACCAACCTGTGACTGTCATGGTTCGGTCCCTCCGCGGGCCACTTCGCAAAGTTCGACTAGAACCGCTCAGGACGGACGAGCGTGTAGACGAGGTAGGCCGCGAGGCCGACGGCGATCAGGAGTGCGATGATGGGATCGGCCATGGCGCACCTCAGAGGCGATCACAGAGGCGGGCGTAGAGGACCATGGCGCCGAAGCCACCGAGGCCGAGGGTGAGAAAGACGAGATCGAGCATGGACAACCCTTTCTAATCGGAATGGGCTAATCGGAATGGGGCCACCTTTTCAAAACGGGCATCAGGTCTCGATCGGGAACTCGCGCCCGGCACATAAGGATCGCATAAAGATGGGAGGGCGGCGGAAGGGCCGACGTGCTCAGCTGCGTGCGTCGCCGCCAACATCAGGCCGGCGGCGCGTCAGCTCTCGTGCGTATTCATGAGAACGAAATCGTCGCCGCCCCGGTCGCCCGCGTGGGCGGGCAATTCCGTCGTGACCAGAAGCATTCCGGGATGCATGCGATCCTGGATGGCGTTCAGCATCGCCTGGTCGGCTTTAAGGCGCTCGATCACTTTCGCGTCCGGCGCGCGCGTTGCATCGTCCTCATCGTGATGACTGAGCGACTGCCACGCCATACCACGTCGGCCCTCGCTCGCGCCGACGAGAATGAAGACGTGTCGCCCGATCGGCTGCTCGGGATTTGTGATGTAGGCCTTTCCGGTCGCAACCTCGACGCCGTTCGCCACGAGCGTGACCGTCATATCCCCGTGGCTGACGACGACGGCCACGGTCTCGTCCGCCGGTATGACCTCGGCCTGCCAGGGCAATCGCTCTTTTTTGAGGGAGCGCTTGACGGTTTCGAACTCTTTCGTGGCATAGTTCCCGAGCACGAGGCCCGGATGGACGATTTCGCGCGGATCGGAATGGCTGCCCGCAAGAATGACGGGCGTGCCGACTTTCGTGATGCCGAACAGAAGTTCAGAAAATTTCAACGGGAGCCGGATGCACCCGTGTGAAGCGGGATAGCCCGGCAAATTTCCCGCGTGAAGCGCGACGCCGCCCCACGTCAGCCGGTTCATGTTCGGCATCGGGGCATTGTTGTAGGTGGATGAGCGGTGGTTCTTGTCCTTTTCGAGGATCATGAACACCCCGGTCGGCGTCGCGTGACCGGGCGCGCCGGTCGAGCAGGTCGAGACCGCGATGCGAATAGCGTTGCGATAGACATGGACGCGCTGATCCGGGATCGAGACGACGATCGCGACGGGACCTTTCGGCGAGCGTTCGGGATGCCAGGTGAATTCCCCCGGCTTCAGGTCCTTCGCCTTTTTGATCACCGGATCGGCGAGACCAGCGCGAATGAAGGCGGGCAGACAGGTCCCCGCGGCTGCAACGGTCAACGTGGTCAGTACGGCGCGCCGGGAGATCCTTACTGCGCTTGGCGCTTCCGAATGTGCTGGCAACCTCGGCGTGGTCGTCATCGGAGGGTTGGCACCCATCTCTCGAATCTCGCTCGTCTGGCAGGGACTTTGGTTCTCTGGATCAGAGACTGACTCATCCTCCGGAAATCCGCAACGGACGTGGATCAGGCCGCGAAACCTGGCCGACGCCTGGCGCCGCGCCGGTTCGAAGTGTGGCCGCGGCGTCGTCCGCCGGCAAATGTCGCGCGCCGGCCGCAATCCTGATTTGTTGCGGATTGGGCTGTGGTCTATTCCTGATCAAATACAGACGTCGGGGCAACCGGTGTCTGGCATCGTGAAGTGGGACTTGGAGGGCGCCGGACGCGTTTTCCAGCCCTCGGCAGACGGAATTCGTCAGGCGTCATGGCTGCCAAAATGTCTTCAGTCCGTGCGGGTTCGCGCGCGCCTCATCGGAGCGCCGGCGCCCTCGTGACCGGAGCCTTAGCCTTCGTCGTCGTTCTGATCGCAGTTCTGTTATCCGCCGTTCCCGCGTCGGCTCAGGGCGGCGGCGGCGGCGGAGGCGGAGGCGGCGGCAGCGGCGGTCCCGTCGAGGTGCTGCCGCTCGACGCCTATACGGTCGTGAACTTCGGGCTCGCGCAGGACATCAAGGGCACGAGTGCTGAACTGTTCGGCCGGGTCGAAAACGTCTTCGACGCGGACTACGAAGAAAGCTTCGGCTTCAACCAGCCCGGACGCACGTTCTATGGCGGTGTCAGAGCGAAGTTCTAGCTACGGGCCGCTCGGGCGCAGTCGATCGGGCCAGCGCGCCGTCTCAACTCCTCAAAGCAAGAATTCGTTCGCCCTCGTCGCGTCGCCCCGATATCCAGTCGGCATGACGACTGCCGACCCGTTCGAAATCTTTCTCGTCGCGATCCCCGGTCTCGAAGGCCCGCTCTGTGCCGAAGCCCGCCAAGCCGGCTTCAAGGCCAAGACCGTCGAGGGCGGCGTCGTGATCAAAGGCGGCTGGCCGGACGTCTGGCGGGCCAATCTCATCCTTCGCGGCGCGAGCCGGGTCATGGCCCGGATCGACAGCTTTCCCGCGCCGCTCCTCGCGCAGCTCGACCGGCGCGCCCACCGCGTGCCATGGCGAACCTATCTCAGAAAGGACGTGCCGGTCCGTGTCGAGGCGACCTGCCGGGCGTCACGCATCTATCATTCAGGTGCCGCCGCCGAGCGGATCGGCCGCGCCATCACGGACGAGACGGGTGCTACCATCTCGGCGGACGCCGGCGTTGCCGTCAAAGCGCGCATCGAGAACGACCTCTGCACGATCAGCATCGATACCTCGGGCGAGCCCCTGCACAAGCGCGGACATAAGTCCGAGGTGAACAAGGCCCCCATGCGCGAGACGATGGCCGCACTGTTCCTCCGCCAATGCGGCTTCGATGGGCGGGAGACGGTCGTCGATCCGATGTGCGGATCGGGGACATTCGTGATCGAAGCAGCGGAGATGGCTGCCGGGCTACTGCCGGGACGATCACGGCAATTCGCGTTCGAGGACCTCGCGACGTTCGACGCGGCGGCATGGCATGCGCTACGTGGCGGGGGGACCGTCGTCGCACCGGCCCTGCGGTTTTATGGAAGCGATCATGATCCCGGAGCCGTCCGCATGAGCCGCGCCAACGCCGAGCGTGCGGGCGTGGCGGCATGCACCGAATTCGTCGCGTGCTCGATCTCGGACACGAGAGCGCCTTCGGGTCCGCCGGGACTCGTCATCGTCAATCCGCCCTATGGCGACCGGATCGGCGAAAGGGGCGCGCTGGTCGCCCTCTACCGAGCGCTCGGCGCGACGCTCATGGCCCGCTTCGCGGGATGGCGCGTCGGGCTCATCACGAGTGATCCGCAACTGGCGTCCGCCACGGGATTGCCGTTCGCGCTCGACGCGCCGCCCGTCCTCCACGGCGGATTGCGCGTGACGCTCTATCGGACCGGCGCGCTGCCGGAGCCGCACGGCTGACGGCGCGGCGCGCTGGAAATCTCCTCAGCGCTCGGACCTCAGGAGCCGTCCCGTCGTCGCCTTCCAGAGTCCGACAGCAACCGGCGCGCCGGTGAAGCCGTATGCGAGGTGCGTTGCGAACGGATAAAGCACACCCGATGCGAGTGAGCCGAAGTTCACGCCGGCCATGCTCGCGAGCGTCAGCCGGATGAGCGGCTTCGTCGCGAACGCGAACGCCACGACAACGGGGACGAGCCAGAGGTATTGACGCCACTGGCGAAAATTCTGCGCGTAAACGTCGAGCAGGATGCCCGGCGCGAGCACGACGAACGCTTTCGACGGATCGGCGTGGCCGCCGAAGCCGGAATGTGTCGCGAACGCCGAAAGGCACACGATGGTCGCGGACCAGGGGCTCGTGCACATCAAGCGGCCGAGCATGAGGATCGCCATCGCTTCGAGACCATGATGGCCCGGCAGGCGCAGCGGATAGCGGAACGTTTCGTGCAGGACGACCGTCAGCACGCCGAGGCTCTCGGCGATGCCTTCGCGCCGGCAAAGCTCGGCGATCGAGACCTCGCCGCGCAGGCCGTCGAGGACGATGCGGATCTTCTCTTCGGCGGAATACTGCTTGCGGGTGGCCCGTCGGATGTCTCTGACGAGACGATC
>JANRIH010000044.1:0-223180 GCA_033765145.1 Hyphomicrobium sp.
AACGGCACCAACGGGAGCTGTCGGCGGCGAGGTGGCGGTGCCGGCAAAGCCTTGTCCGTCGGTGTAGGTGACATCAACCGAAAGTGTGACGTTGGTCGTCGCGCTGCTACCGTCGGCGGCGGTCACGAGGTAGTCGGGTGAGTTCGTGCCGACGAGGACGGACGTGAGGGCGCCCGTCGTGAGATTCGTCGTTGTTCGGACCCACTGATACGCCGAGATTGTGCCGTCGCCATCCGGGTCGCCAGACACCGATGCCGTCAGCGTCTCGCCGGCTCGGAGCGGCGCGCCCGTTCCGGCGATGCTCGCAGTGCCGAGGCCGTCGTCGGCCGCAGCAACCGTGAGGGTCACAGTGGCGGGCTGACCATTTAGGCGTCCATCTCGGGCCGCGTAGGTGAAGCTGTCTTCGCCTGCGAAGTTCGCGTCCGGCGTGTAGACGAAAGAACCGTTTGACAAGAGCTGCACCGTACCGTTCGCGGCGCCCGTGATAATAACCGCCGTCAGCGGGTTGTTCTCCGGGTCGGTGTCGTTCTGCAGCACGCCGTTGGTGGCCGTGACGACGAGGGGGGTATCCTCCGACCCGGAGTAGGCGTCCGGATTTGTGGTCGGCGCCTGATTGACGCGGAGAACGTTGACGACGAAGGCGTCAGTGACGGAGAGCGGTGTCCCGGGGCCGCGATCCGTAGCGGTCACTCGGATGTCGATTGCTCCGACGAAGGCCGCAGGGAGTGTCGTGCCGGGCGCCGTGAACACTGAGACGCTCGTCACGTTGCCGGCGGCGTCGGTCAGGACCGCGAAGCGCAGACCGAGAGCTGCGGCACTGCCGTCGAGGGGCTGTCCGTTGGCGAGCGTCGCTGAGTAGATGAGCTGGTTCGGAGCGGTCTGGCCATCACCGAAGATCGTTGTGACGGGGATCGAATAGGAGAACGAACCGCCCTGGCGGGCCTGTGTGTCAGGAATCCCGACGAGGGCCTGCTGTTGCACGATGAAGGGCGCGGTGTTGACTGCGGCGGGCGTCGTCACTGGGTTTGTCGCGGCAGAGACGAGGGTCTCGGTATGGCCGAGGCCGTCGACGAACTGCACTTGGAGCCGCAAGGGCTTGCCTTCGTAGAACGCGACCGGGGTGAAGGTCGCCTCAGTCGCGCCCGCGATATTGATCCATGTCGCCTTCGCCGGGTCCTGGACCTGCCACTGATAGAAGAAGGGCGTCGCGATTCCGTCTGGATCGAAGATCGTGCTGACGTCGGAGGAAAGCGGCGAGCCTGTGTTCACGTCGACGCCGGGATTGCCGGGATTTGTGTCGCCGAGAATATCGACCACACCCTGGGCCGTGAAGTTGAGCGAGGGCTGGAACAGGTTCTCGACCGTGACGTCTGCGAACTGGAAGCGCTCGATGTTGTGCAGCGTATCGATGCCATCGATGCCGAGCACGCCCGTTGCGAGAAGATCGTGTGCGACGATGATGACGGGCGTCACGCCATCGGCCTCGAACAGGATGTTGCCGTCGGCGTCCGTCGCGAGCGAGATCGTATAGTTCGCAGCGATGTCGGTGAAGACAGCCGTGTCGATGTCGCCTGGCGTTCCATCATAGAGAATTTCGCGGACGATCTGGCTGTTGGGTCCGATTTGGCCCTGGGCGTCGCGCGTCAACTCGACGTGGAGATAGGCATCACCGTCGATGATGTCGTTGCCGCCGTTGCCCTGGATGAAGTCGTTGCCATCGCCGCCGAACATGATGTTGCCGTTCGAGAAGGCGACGGGGCCGGGTGCGAAGTAGGTGTCGAGGCCGAAGATCAGATTGACGTTGGTCAACTCGTTGAAGACGTCGACAACCGCGTTGTTTGTGCCTTGCAGGAAGTCGTCGAATGCTGATCCGCTGACGGCCTCGGTCTCGATGAAGCGGTCGCGGACTGCATCGCCGGCAGGTGCCAACGGGTTCGGTATGAATTCCTTCAAGTTCATATCGACGCTGACGCCGAAGTCCTCGCCCTCGAACGAGGCCCAGTCGAAGCCGAGGCGTCCCTCGAAGCGGTCAAAGCCGCCCTTGCCGAGCATGACGTCGTCGCCCGAAAAGCCCTGCATGCGGTCGCCGCCGGCGCCGCCGTCGAGTACGTCGTTGCCCGAGATCAACGGCACCTGGCCGGTCGGGGCGCCGTGATCGCCGACCAGAATATCGCCGCCGATGCCGCCATCGATCCAGTCGTCGCCCTCGTCGCCGACAAGCTCGTCATCGTCCTCGTCGCCGAAGATGATGTCGTTGCCTTCGCCGCCGTTGATGGCATCGATGCCGGCGCCGCCGTGCATGAAGTCGTTGCCATCGCCGCCAAAAGCGATGTCGTCGCCAAGCCCGGCATCGACGATGTCGTTGCCGGCATCGGCATGAATGACATCGAGGCCCGCGCTGTCAGAGATCGTGTCGTTGCCTTCGCCGCCGAACAAGAGGTCGTCGCCATTGCCGCCGTCGATCCAGTCGTTGCCGCCATCTCCCCAGACTGTGTCGTCGTCCGCCTGTCCGGAGAGCAGGCGATCATCTCCTTCCGTGCCGCCGAGAACGATCGTATTGCCAAAGAAGTTGTCGTCGCCGATGAAGTGGACCGTGCCGTCGGCGAGCTTCTCGACGAGATAGGCGCCGGTGACGGGGTTCTTGAGCCAGGTTGCCGGATCGTCGGTGATGGAGCCGGCCTCGACCACGTACTCGGGCGTCAGGAAGACGCTCGCGGAGATGTGCTTCACGCCCGTATTGCGGATGATCATCTCGGCGAACGAGTTTGCCTCGATCTCGGTCCCCCAGTGCAGACCCTCGATGCGCGGCAGGTAATAGAGCCGGTCGCCGTCCTGGAGATTTTCGAGCTGCGTCTCGAAGATGAAGTTGAACGTGGTGCCGAGGAGGCCGCCGTTGAGCGTCTGCTTTTCGGCGAGGCCGCCGATCCAGAGGTCGATGGCATCGACGCCGGTGATCGAGCCGGTGGTCCATGTGCCCTGTATGGCGAACGGACTCTGGGCGTTGTTCGCATAAGCTCCGAGGCTGTGCATGAAGTCGTAGGCGTCGGATAGCGCGGGATCGGCGGAATTGTGGTTCGCGGGATCAAGACCGGACTGGACGATCGCCAAAGCAGCCGCTCGCTTGTCTGCGAGGGTCGTCGCCGCGAGAATCGACTGGTGGACGCCGTAGGCGGCGACGAAGTTGATGAGCGAGGCGGGGTGCTTCAGGAACTGGCCGAATTCGTCCCAGCTCGCGTAAGCCTTGAGCGACGTGTCGCCCGTCTGGGCGAAGAGTTCGTTGCGGAGGATGTTCAACGTCGGGACGCCGGTGTCGCGGCCGCGGGCGATGTTGAGCGTCGCGAGATCGAGGGGCAGGCCCAAGAGGTTGTTTCGCAGCGCGCCTGTGACGAACTCGTCGATTTCGTTGCCGATCTGGCTCGTCGTGCCTAGGATGAGCTGGCTCGCGGCATCCGCACCCTGTTCGAGATAGGCGAGCGGATTCAGGAAGGCTTCGATGAGACCCATCTGTGCGCCATCAACGGCCACATTGGAGTTCGTTCCGTCCGCGTTCGGGAGGAAGCGAGGCAGAGATTCGTCGAGCATCGAGTGGCCGAAACGGTAGACCGCGTGGGCGAACTCGGCGGTGATCGCGGGATCGAGGTGGATGTCGACGTTGCCGAACAGGTGGATCGCGGGTGCGATCTTGCGCGCGAATTCCTCGAAGACCAGATGCTGATATTGCGTTTCAGTACCGAACTTCGCGGCCTGGAACAGTCTCTCGCCGTTCCATTCGTTAGCCTGGATTCCGTCGGCGAGGTTCGTGCCGGGCAGGACCCAGTTGGTGGCGAACGAGGTGTCGCCCTTCGCGAGTTCACCGAGGACAATGGTTTTCACATGTTCGACGAGGCGATTGTGCTCGGAATGGAAGACTTCGTGGACCGCTGTCAGGCCGATGTTCTCGTTCGCGCGTCCGTCGCCGGCCATGTAGTGCGCGTCGAGCAGTTCGTCGTCGTATGTACCGGCCGGTTGGGCCAGGAAGCCGCCGGCTCCGTCGGATACGGGTCCTGCGACGTCGTCGAGATCGGCCGTCAGACCTGGATTGGGCGCTGCCGTGTGGGCGATGTCGTTCAAGAAAGCGTGGCCGGTGCGAACCAGGACAGCCGCGGGATCGGCCGGGTCGGGTTGGGTGAGATCGAGGCCGCCTGCCGTGCCTTCGACGAGCGATGTCGTGCCATCCGCGTGTTTGACGACGACCTGAACGAAGCCGTTCGGACCGGCGATGAAGTTGCCGAAGGCGTCGGTTGCGAGAAGCGGCACGTCGCCGACGTCGGCGTCGGTCAGCGTGATGCCGAGTTTCAGGGCATTGGCTTTGACGTCGGCCCATGTCGCCATGCCGCCGACGCTGCCGTCGAGACGGTGACCGTCGAGCAGCGCACCCGACGAATGGATCCGGCCATCGGCGCCGAGGACGTAATCGCGCAGGAAGACCTGGTGTGAGGGATGGGACGTGTAGGTCTGGTTCTGATCGACGAACGGCGTGACGGTGTTCGTCCCTTCGTGAACGTCATCCGGCGTGCCGAGGAGGCCGTCGGGACCGGGGAGGTTGGTTGCGCGCGTCAGCACCATGAAGTTCGTCGGGCTTCCGGGAACGTAGAGCGGATCGTCGGGGAGCAAGGGAACGAAGACCGTGCCGCTGCCGCCCTTCGTCACGAGATCGAGGCCGTGATCGAAGAACTGGCCGAAAAGCGTCATCCAGGTGTTGAACGGAGCGGAGAGGCCGGCGTCGGGTGTGATGTTGCCGATGAAGAGATCGGTGCCGTCGGCATAGGTTCCGTTCGCGGTGTCGAGTGCGGGAAGGGTCGGCTGGGCCGTGTACCCGTCGCCGAGCTGGGCCGCGAAATCGATTGCGGCCTGGAGAGCGGCGGGGTTGTTTGCGCTCTGGTCGGAGATCAGATTGCTGATGACGCGCGGGGCCGTGTCGACGACGATCCCGCTCGTCTGCTGGTAGGAGGTCGTCATCGTGTCGCCGGCCGTGCCGGGATTGGGATCGAAGATCGTTCCGTCGATGTTGACCGTGACGGTCTGGAACGTGGCGTCCCCGACGCGGAGAAACGGCTGATCTGCCGCGCCATAGTCCGATTGGCCCGGCACGGCGCTGTTGTTTGTGCCCATGACCTCGCGGAGGCCGTAGGTCAGGTGAGGATTGACGGGTGGCTGCCCCGCTTCCGCCTGGAGTATCTGATTGAGGATGAAGTCCAGGTCGGTGCGATTGAAGGACGCCATTATTGCTTACTCCTCCCGTGACGGGACACTGGCGCGCTTGGCAAAATGCGGAGCGCGGTATCACACGGGAGGGTGCAGGAAGGCGGCAGTCGGCGGCAGAGACCTTGTGATAGGGACGGGGCAGGTCTCGACGATCCGCAAGAGAACCCGACTTAGGTACCAGCCTTAAGTACCCGGTCGGTCCGCCTTTCGTCCGTTGGACGGGGATCGAGGCACGCCTAAAACTGCCATCCGAGCAGCGCGTCGGACACCGGTCTCTAATCCGCTGACCTTGGTCGGTCTGGCTGGAATTCCAGGGGCGTCAACGGCTCGTTGGCACGGATCGTGATACGCTTCGGGCGATTTGGCACGCGGGTCGCACCATGACACTGCCCGGCTTCCAGACGGTCCGAGACATCTGGCTGAAACTGTCGCTCTTCTGGCAGTTCATCGCTGCGACGGCGCTGGTTGTCGCCGTCATCATGCTGATGATCGGTCTTTGGGTCGAGAACGAGATCGAAAGCCGGATCGTCTCGACGGCGGGCGCCGCGGCCGTGCTCTATACGGACAGCATCATCAAGCCTCACGTCCAGGAACTTGCAACGGCCGACGCGCTTTCTGATGAGCACCGGGCGCAGCTCGACGCCGTTCTCGCGCCGCTGCTGGCAGACGGGACGTTCCGGGCGTTCAAGATCTGGAAAGGCGACGCGGTCGTCTACAGCAGCGATCCAGCCATCGTCGGTCAGCGCTTCGCGCCGACACCCAAGCGTGCTTCGGCTTGGGACGGGCACGTTTCGTTCGAATATGGGAACCACAACGACAGTTCGGACGCCGATGTAGCCGGCCGGGGCAATCTCCTCGAAATCTATGCACCGGTCCGCGATACGGCGACAGGGCGCGTGATCGCGCTTGCGGAAACGTACGAAGAGACGCCCACGCTCGACGAGCGACTTGATGCGGAGACGGGGGAAGGATGGCTCGTCATTGTTGCCGCGGCGCTCGGCCTCCTTGGGCTCCAGGGTGCCATCGTGCATCGGGGCAGCCAGACGATCGATCGACATCGCGAAGCGCTGCATCAGAAGATCTCCGCGCTGTCTGACATGCTGGCCGAGAACGAGGAGTTGAGGGCGCGGGCCTACAAAGCCAACCAGCGTACGGCTGAGATCAACGAGGGTTTCCTCCGCAAGATCGGCGCCGAGCTGCACGACGGCCCGGTGCAGCTCCTTGGAATGGCGCTGATGCGGCTCGATGTCGTTCGCAAGGTTCTGGCACTCGGGAAGACGGGATGGGACGCCGAGACCGACGAAGATTTCACGCTCATTCGCGAGGCGGTGAATGATTCGCTCGATGAGATCCGGAACGTTTCGGTCGGCCTTGCGCCACCGGAGATCGAGCGGCTGCAGGCTGGCGCGACGCTCGAACTGGCGGCGCAGAGGCACATGCGGCGGACGAAGAAACCCGTCGATCTTGCGATCGGGCCGTTGCCGCCCGATATCCCCTATGCTGTCAAATCCTGTCTCTACCGTCTTGCGCAGGAAGGGCTCAACAACGCCTTCCGTCACGCGAGCGGGACAGGACAGGTCCTGAGTGCCGTCGTCGCGAATGACGTTCTTGAAGTCACGGTCTCGGATCGCGGGCCCGGCTTCGAAGCCAGCGATGGGGCGAACTTCGGGCAGGGACTATCCGGCCTCAAGGAGCGCGTCGAGGCGCTCGGCGGGGAGTTCGTCATGACATCTGCCGCCGGGAGGGGGACGCGATTGAGCGCCCGTTTCGACCTCAAGGAGAAAGTTCGCAGCCATGCCTGATTCGTCGATCCGCATCGCGGCCGTGGACGATCATCCGCTGTTCCTGGACGGATTGCGACGCGCGCTTCGACTTGTCGAGGACTTCGAGCTTATCGGCGAAGGCGGCTCGGCGATGGATGCGCAGAAGCTCTGTGCCGAAAAGGCGCCCGACGTGCTCTTGCTCGACATAGGCATCCCGGGCGGTGGCCTCGAAGCGGCGAAAGCGATCGGAAAAAAATCGCCAGGCACGAAGATCATCATTCTGACCGGGTCGGACGACGATGATCTCGTCGGGGCCAGTATCGCGGCCGGCGTGCGCGGCTTCCT
Organism: Hyphomicrobium sp.; assembly: GCA_033765145.1. Lineage (GTDB taxonomy): Bacteria > Pseudomonadota > Alphaproteobacteria > Rhizobiales > Hyphomicrobiaceae > JAGVSR01. The sequence goes on from JANRIH010000044.1 coordinate 7,353, forward strand.
GCAAAAGGGCAGCGACATCGAGGAGATCTTCCATTCGATCCGCATCGTCCAGGGTGGGGAACCCTACATCGCGCATTCGGTCGCGACGCGGCTTCTGATCCAGCGTCTCAGAGCCGATCTCGAAGGCGAGAGCCGGAGCAAGGCGAAGCAAGTTCTGGGCGCGCGCGAATGCCAGGTCCTCGACTACGCAGCAGACGGCCTCACGAACAAGGAAATCGCCGACAAGCTCGGCCTGACGGTCAGGACCGTCAAGAACTACATGTCGCGCGTTCTCTCGAAGTTGCAGGCCCCGAACAGGCTCGCGGCCATCGCGTCCTATCGTGAGGACGAGGACGGCGAGTGACGCGCTTTAGGTTTCCGCCGCGCGAAATTCGAGGCGGCATGGATTGCGCGTCGGTCGCGGAAGTCAGGTCAATTCTCGCTTGGTCGCGGCGGTAATGGATCGAATTTCCGCGACGACGACCGGCCAGTCGACCGGCTTGGAATGCATGGCGGAGACGCCCAGACTTTCGGCCCGCTCGCGTGTTGCGGCATCGCTTTTCGACGAGACGACGATGATCGGCAGCTGCATGAAGCGGTTGTCGCTTCTCAGATGCGCAATGAGGCGAAGGCCGTCGACGCGCGGCATGACGAGATCGACGACGCAGAGATCGACGGGATGGCGATCAAGCAGTTCGAGCGCATCGGCGCCGTCGAACGAGATGCTGGTGATGTATCCTTCCGCCTTCAAGATCGATTGAGCGACGGACGTGAAAATCGGATCGTCATCGATGATCAGAATGCGCTGGGCATTGTCAGGAATGGGCATCGGTGGTCACCTCGCGAGGCGCGCCGGCTGGCCCGTGCCCTTGATTCCGTCGGGCACGGGGACATCGGTTTCGCTGTAGTTGGTGTTGAGGACGAGATGCGGGCCTCCGTAGAGGCGCATCGTGTCCGCGACGATGGCAGTGTATGCGGACTGATCCGCGATCGGGCTCGTGGCGTCGATGCGTAGCTCGCCTTGCGGAATATAGATCGTTCCGATCAAGCGCCGTGCATCGTCACTCTCAATTTTGTAACTCAACGAGTCGTCCTGATTGCGGCCGGCGAAGACGAGGAGGCCTGCCAGGGGCCCGGTCTGAGGGGCCGCGAGATCGATGTGCGAATCCTGTTCGAACTCGAAGTAGGCATCGTCTCCCGAGAAATAAAGTCCGACGCCCTCGCCGACAAGGGAGCCGCCGTCGCGGACGCGGAGCGGATTGTCCTTGATGACGAAGACCCCGTCGCCGTCACCGCGCAAGGTGACTTTGGCGCCGTTCATGATGTCGAGCCCGCAGTAGGTTCCAGGATCGAGCGTCATATCCTGATCGATGACCGAGGGTATTGTCGGGTCGCAATCCTCGACGTCGGGTTCGACGCGGGCCGAGAGCGGGTCCTCGAAGGTCGGGCAATCGGTCAGCGGGGCGGGATCGAAGTTATTGCCGTCGCGCTGGGCGCCGCCCGCGGAACATATGAACGTCGCGGCGAGTTTCGCGCTGTTCTTCGACTTTATTCCGTTCTTGGATGTGGAGTTCGAGTAGACCGCGCAATTCTCGCCGGTGACGCGTGCATTCTGCTCGAGCGAGATCGTGCCGTTTTCATCGTCGTTGAGACCCAAAACGCAGATGTTGGGCTGTCCGACGATGCGGGCGACGGAGCGGGCTTCTACCGTATCGGCCTGTAGGCCGAAGTCCATGCCGAACATCGGCTCGAACGGCATCGTGACGACGACATCGACCTCGAGAGGGTCGTCGCGAACTTCGGTCTTGATCTGCGGCTCCTGGCCGTGGCTCACGCGGTCGCGGCCCGAGACCTCGTTCTTCGCGATCGATTTTGCGACTTCGTAGAGACTGTGGCGCTTCGAGTCGGTGAGGCTGACTTCCTTGGCCGCGGCGAGTGAGGCCGCGTCCGCCGCGCTCTGGACGGCCGTGCGCGCGCTGACATAGCGCGTGTAGTCGACGATGTTCCCGATCAGCAGAAGCAACACGGGCGCGACAACCGCGAACTTGATCGCGATCGTTCCGGCGCGCGCGTGCAGGACCCGATCGGCCCACGTTCCAGCATTGACGGGTATGCGACGCATCCGATGGACCACCTGACAGTCGCCGGGAGAGCGGCGGATCGTTTTGTAAGTATCGTGGTGCAGCATGTAAAATTTCGTTGGTGGGTGTGGTGAGCAGGCGGTGAACGACCGTCTCGGGATGACGCGGAGGGCGCCGCATTTCGACCGTTCGGTCATGGGCCGGCGCAGGGCCTGCGACCAGCATTCATCGCACCCGGCGCATGTCTCGCTGCTCAGGAGTTCGCAACATTCTTCGGGCATTCTCTCGGGCTCGTCCCCGGGGGGCTCATTTGGTCGCGGCTTGGTTTCAGAATTCGATCCGGAACAAGATGGCGACCGTCGTCGTCGTCGCCGTTCTCGCGTCGGTCTGTCTCGCATCGCTCATGTCTGCCGGCCGGGACACCTACCGACGCGCGGAAGCGAAGCAGGGCGAACTCGAGGGCATCGCCCAGGCGATCTCGGCGACCGTTGCCGAGCCGCTCAAGGCCGGTGATCAGAGACGTGTCGCCAACGCACTCCGCGCCATCGGTTCCATTCCTGGCATCCGGTATGTGCGCGTTAACGACGAGAAAGGGCGGACGTTCTTCCAGCTCGGCAGCGGCGTCGTCGTCGGGCAGCCGGTGGTCGATGGTCACTCCGGCTGGTCGTTCAATCTCTCGACTTTCCCGGTCGAGGCTCCCGTTGTTTTCGCCGGCGCTCGGATCGGCACGCTGACCATCGTGGCCGATGTGTCCGAGCTCAAGACCGCATTCATGGACAGCGTGATCTCGGCGCTGCTGGCGGGGATTGTTTCAGCGCTCGCGGGCTTCCTGGCGGTGCAACGGCTGCAACGGTCGGTGACAGGGCCAATTCTCGAACTCAAGTCAGCCATCGAGACCAAGCGGGCCGACATGGATTTCGCGCGACCCGTCGCGCGGACGAGTGAAGACGAGACCGGTGAACTGGTCGTCGCATTCAATACGATGATCGAGGATATCCGCGCGCGCGATACAGCGCTTGCCGCCCATCGCGACAGGCTGGAAGCCGACGTCGCGGACCGGACGCGGGATCTCGCCGCCGCGACGAAAGTGGCCGAGGACGCGAGTGCGGCCAAATCCGAGTTCCTCGCCACGATGAGCCACGAGATCCGCACGCCGATGCATGCGCTGCTCGTGATGGCGGAGCTGTTGTCGGTCGACGAACTGCCGCCCGAGGCGCGTCGGCGGAGCGAGGTCATCGTCAAGTCCGGACGCCTGCTCCTCTCGATCATCAACGACATCCTCGACTTCTCGAAAATCGAGGCGGGACGCCTCGATCTCGAAAGCGTTCCGATCGGTCCCGGGGCGATCGTCGAGGACGTGCTGCAACTCTTCGAAGAACGCGCCGCGTCGGCGGGTCTCGATCTCGCCTGTCACGTGGCGCCGGACGTTCCCGCCGAAATGGCCGGCGATCCCGTGCGATTGACGCAGATCCTGTCGAACCTCGTCAACAACGCGTTGAAATTCACGGAGACCGGAGGCGTGCTCGTTCGTGTCGCGCGCACGGATCGGCCGGACGGCGGCGCGGGCATCCGCTTCGACATTGTCGATACCGGAATCGGAATCCCCGAGCACAAAATCGGCGCGATCTTCGACGCCTTCACCCAGGCCGAGCAGTCGACCACGCGGCGTTTCGGCGGAACCGGCATCGGTCTCACGATCTGCCGCCGGCTCGTCGGTGCAATCGGCGGCGAGATCGGCGTCGAGAGCCGCGTCGGGGAGGGCTCGACGTTCTGGTTCGAAATACCGGCCGTCGGCGCGACGGCGCGTGCCGCGGACGGCGCGGAGGGCCAAGCCATTCGCGGTCGCCGCCTGGCGATCGATCTCAAGTCCGGACCAATGCGGGACGCCCTTCTGGCAATGGCGCGAGATTTCGACGTCGAGGTCGTCACTGGCCAGAAGTTCGAAGAGGCCGATGCGGTCATCATTGACGTTAGCGCCTACAAGGCGGCGATGACGTCGATAGCGCAGGTCACCGGTCCGGTCTTGATGATCGCGAAGCTCGGTGACGCCACGGCGCTCGCCGCGCAGGCGGCAGGGCATGTCGACGCGATCCTTGGTGTGCCAGTCGGCGGCCATTCAACCCGAGTGGCGTTGATCGGTGCCTTGAGCGGGCGGCCGGTCATGTCGGCGCTGCCATCGACCCTTGCGGGCGGTGTTCTGCAGGCCAAGCGCCTCGAGGGCGTGCGCGTGCTTGCGGCCGACGACAACGCCATCAACCGTGAGGTGTTGATCGAGGCTCTCAAACGCATCGGCGTCTCTGTCGTTTGCGTCGATGACGGCCAGGCAGCGGTCGATGCCGTTCGCGAAGGCGACTTCGACCTCGTCCTGATGGACGGCAGCATGCCGGGCATGGACGGTTTCGAGGCGACGCGGATCATCCGGGCCGAGGAGCGCGAGCAGGGCCGCGTCCCCGTGCCGATCGTGGCGCTGACCGCGCACGTCATCGGGCAGGGCGCGGATGCTTGGGCCGACGCGGGTATGTCCGACTATCTCGCCAAGCCGTTTACGCTCGCCGGCCTAAGAGCGTGCGTCGAGCGCTGGGCGGGCGACAAGGTTTGTGGTGCGCGCCAAATCTCCGAAGACGCTGATGCCGGTTCTCAGGATGGCAAAGCGGATGCCTTGTCTGCGCTGACTAGCAAGACCACGCGGGATCGGATCGACTTCGAGGTTCTCGCTTCAATTGGTGAAATGCAAGCGGCGGGCGACGACCTCCTGACGCGCATCATCGGACTCTACCGGTCCCATGCGCCGGATCTCGCGAAAGCCATCGAGACAGCGGTGGCGGCAGGGTCGGACGACGTCGCGCTTCGCGCTCATGCGCTGAAATCGCTCTGCCGCAATATCGGCGCGGTCGCAGTCGGCGACATCTGCGAAGAGATCGAAACGCGGGCGGGGCGGGGAGAAGCCGTCGACAACCTCGCCGCGCAATTGCAGCCGGAGGTTGAGCTCGCAATTCGACTTCTATCGGCCTGGAACGAGAAGAAAGACTGTGGTTCCGAGGCTTCGCCGAAGCGGCTTACGGCATAGCTCGGATCGACTGGCGATCCGGCCCACTTCCGCAGCACATTCAGCCTTCAGATTTTCAATCGTTGCGCGCCTTGCCGCTTGTCACAGCGCGACTGATGCACGAGCCTTTGCGGTGCTCGCTTTGTGATGATTGCTGACAGACCGTGGCGGTCCGTCTTCACGCCGACAACTGATGAAGTTAATGTTCGCGTCGCGCGGGTATCATCGATCGAGCCGCGGCAGCCGCATCATCACTCCATTTTTCAGATCGAATTCCGTGAGGGCGCCATGGCCACGTATTCACGCGGGAACGCATCTTTTCCTGGCTCGATCTTCGATACGCTCGACTTCGTGGACCTGTGGCAGGACGTTGTCTTCGACGATACGGCAGGAACCGACACGATCACGCTGACGAACATCGACGGGACGTTCACCATCATCACGGGCACAGGCTTCGTGCTCGACGCGGGCGTCCCGATCGCGGGCGTCATTGCGCAGATCGAGCGGCAGAGTGCCGGCCCTCAGATCCTCGAACAGATCACCAACATTCCAGGCACGTTCACGCTCGACGTCTACTACAGCCTCATCAACGGCGAGGCCTTCCCGACGCTGTTCGGCGGTGACGACGAAATCAACGGCGGTACCAACAACGACTACCTCGCAGGGTACGGCGGCAACGACAGTCTGTTCGGCGGGCTTGGCAACGACGACATGGACGGCGGGTTCGGCAACGACACGCTCGCGGGTGGCAGCGGCGACGACATCATCAGTTCGCTCGACAATCAGGGTGTCGATACGATCGACGGCGGTGATCACAACGACAGGGCGGCCATCATCCGGCAGAGCTTTACGGCCGACCAGACCGCGGACTTCTCCAATCCGAATGTCATGGTCACACTGCAGGACGGGACGACGATCGTCCGGGTCGAGCGAATTTCGTTCATGTCGGGGTCGGGCAACGACACGCTCACCGCTTCAAACGACGCGACAGAGGGGCGGGACGGAAATTCGCTCGACGGCGGGGCAGGGAACGACACGCTCTTCGGAAGTGCGAACGGCGCCAGTCTCTGGGGCGGAACGGGCAACGACTCCATTCTCGGTGAATCGTCCTACGACTATCTCTACGGCGGCGAAGGGAACGACTCGATCACCGACCAGGGCAATCCGGGTGCCGTCGGCGAGTTTGATCTTCTGGTCGGGGGCGATGGTGATGACACCATCAATGTCAACGGAAACGGCAATTACGAAGTCTATGGCGACGAGCAGTTCGGTCCGGTGAGCGGACACGACATCATCAATGTCTCAGTGATCGCAGCCGGATTTTCGACGTTCCTGTCCGGGGGCAGTGGCAACGACACGATCACGGGCGGATCCAGCGACGATACGATCGAAGGAGACAACAGCGAGTTCGGCACGATTGGGGGCGACGATAGCCTCACGGGCGGAGCGGGCAACGACATTCTGACCGGAAACGGCGGCGACGACACGATGTCGGGCGGCACGGGGGACGATCAGTTCTTCTCGTTTGATGACGAGGGCTCGGAGGTCATCGATGGTGGCGACGACACGGACCTCGCGGACATCCAACGGTCGTCGTCGAACGTCGACTATGTTCTCGATTTTTCGAGTTCCACCGTACTCCTCGAAATCAATGACGACGACGGAAGCGACGGGACCGATACGACGGTCGTCAATGTAGAGCACATCAGTTTCACCGCGGGCGGGGGCGATGATCTTCTCTTCGCGTCCAACGGCGTGCTTGGCCGCGCAGGCAACTTGCTGTTTGGTCGCGGTGGAGCGGACCAACTCTTTGCAAGCTCGAACGGCGCATTCCTCGATGGCGGGGACGGTAACGATACCCTGCAAGGGAGCGCGAGCTTCGATCGCATCATCGGCGGCTTAGGAAACGATTCCATCCAGACCGGCGGGAACGACGGCTCGGATTCCGAACTCGTCGAAGGAAACAGCGGCGATGATGACATTACGGCCGGACTTGGGGATCATACGATCTACGGCCAGGAGGGTGCCGATACGATCAATCTCGGTGCGATCACCGCGGGCTTCGAGAACTACGTCGACGCGGGACCCGACAACGATACGATCACGGGCAGCGCGGGCAACGATACGATCAGAGGCGGGGCGGGGGATGATGTCGTAAAAGTGGGTCTCGGCGATGACGTCGTGTCCGGCGGGGTGCCGGGTAACGACACCAGTCTTCGAGATACACTCTCGTATGTAGGGATCACCGGACGTCTGACGATCGATCTCGCCAACACCGACAGCCAGAATACGACCAGCGCTGGGTTCGATACGATCGACGGCTTCGAAAATCTCATAGGAGGTTCCGGGAACGATTCTCTCTTCGGAAATTCAATTGCGAACCGGCTCGAAGGCGACGACGGCGACGACGAGATCGATGGGCGGAGCGGTGCCGACGATCTTCATGGCGGCGCGGGCAACGACACGCTTGTCGGTGGCGGCGGCAACGACGTGCTTTCGGGCGGAACAGGCAACGACTCGCTCAACGGCGGCAACGATTTCGATATCGTGTCGTATGGCAAGACCCTTGGCGGTGTGGCCGTCAATCTGTCGGTTCTCACGTCGCAAAACGTCGGCGGCGGACAGGGCATGGACATCATCGCCAATGTCGAGGGGATCATCGGTTCGCAGCATGCCGACACGCTGACGGGGGACGGCGCGGGCAACACGCTCGCCGGCAATCAGGGCAACGACACGCTCAAAGGCGGCGCCGGAGCTGATACGCTCACGGGGGGCACCGGGAACGACGCCTTCGTCTGGGATGGACAAGGTCTCGATACGATCAGCGATTTCGGTTCGACATACTTCGAAGCGAATCTCTTGGGCACCAACGAGGTGACACCGAACGCCAGCACTGCCACTGGTTCTGCGACGCTCGTGCTCAATCTGGCCAGCACCCGGCTCGCGCTGTCGCTCGCGACCGCGGGGCTCGACTGGGACGGCCTGCAGACGACGGGGACCACTCTCGATAACGTCAACGGGTTCCATTTCCACAACGCGGATGCTGGCGTGAACGGTCCTGTTGTCCACGATATTCCGGATGATCCGGATACCGTCATCACCGCGAGCACGGGAATTGTCACGTCGGTCTGGTCGAGCACGGATGCATCCGGTCCATTGACTGCGACGCTCGCCGCGCGGCTCAAGGTCAACGGGCTCTATCTCAACGTCCACACGGTTCAATTTGGTGGCGGCGAAATTCGGGGACAGATCCTTGCGACCGGCCCGTCCAACGACCGTATCGACGTCTCGATGCTCAATATCGGCTCTTTCGAGACCATTCAGTCGCTTCTTTCGACGGTATCGGGCAACGCGCGCATTCAGACGATCTCCAACGGCGTGACGTCGAGCGTCACGCTCACGGGGGTCGCGACGACGAGCCTCCTCGCATCGCATTTCCAATTCGCAGGCGCCGTCAACGAAACCCGAAACGGCACGGCGAACGTCGATTACCTGTTTGGCGCGGGTGGCAACGACGTTCTCAACGGTCTCGGCGGCGCGGACAAGCTCTTCGGCGAAACCGGGAACGACACGCTCGACGGCGGCAACGATGCCGTCGCCGATACGCTGATGGGCGGCGCGGGCAACGACACCTATGCGCTCTTCGGCCGAAACGACAGTGTTGTCGAGGCGACGGGCGGGGGAACCGATACGGTCCGCTCGACGATCACGCGCACGCTTGGCGCCAATTTCGAGAACCTGTTGCTTGAAGGTGCTGCGGCCATCAACGGCACGGGGAACGCGCTCGTCAATCGCATCACGGGCAACAGCGCGGCCAATACGCTCGACGGAGGAGCGGACACGCTCGCCGATACGCTGACGGGCGGCGGGGGCAACGACACTTATGCCCTCTTCGGGCGCAGTGACAGCGTCGTCGAAGCGATTGGCGGGGGAACGGACACGGTTCGCTCGACGATCACGCGCACGCTGGTCGTGAATGTGGAGAATTTGACGCTCGAAGGGTCCGCCGCCATCAATGGCTTCGGCAACACGGGGCTCAATCGCATCGTGGGCAACAGCGGCACCAATCTGTTGAACGGCGCGTCCGGGAACGACACGCTGACGGGCAGCGGCGGGAGTGACGCCTTCATCTTCACGTCGGCGCTCGGGGCTGCCAACATCGACCACGTGACCGACTACAATCTCACGGCGGATCGCATCCATCTCGAGAATGCGGTGTTCACAGGACTTGCCGCTGGCGCGCTCGCGGTGGCGGCGTTCCAGAGCAACGCGACCGGGACCGCCACGCAGGCGGACGACCGCATCATCTATAATACCGTGACGGGCGCGCTTCTCTTCGATGCGGACGGTGCGGGCGGTGCGGCGGCACGCCAGTTCGCGGTGCTGACGACGAAGCCCGCGGGGCTCAACGCGGGTGATTTCCTGATCATTTGAGGTGCTGACCGCTCTCGATGACGTCTGATGCGCGGCGCGGTGATGGCGCCGCTTCAGACGGGCTGCCGCCCGGTCATTTCGGGTTCTTTCGCGTACGACCGCCGCCAGCGCGCGATCGTTCCGTAGCGCGGCGCGAACAGGATTGCGAGACCGAGACAGATTCCGCTTACGACCGCGATCATCCCGCTTGCCGAGACCGAGCTGTCATGTCCGACCCAGAGCGGGCCGAACCCCGCGATGACGTATCCGGCGATGGCCGAGATCACGGCAACGACGAGGCTCACTGCGACCTGCGTCGCGAGCCGGTCGGTTAGCATCCGCGCTGCGGCGGCGGGGCAGATCAGCATCGCGATGACGAGGATCGATCCGACGGCCTCGAAGGCGGCGACCGCGACCAGCCCGACGAGCGCCATGAGGCCCATATTGACGATGTGGGCCGGGTAGCCCAATGCGGTCGCGAGGGCGGGATCGAACGAGGCGAGTTTCAGCTCTTTCCAGAATACGCCGACGACGAGCGCCGATAGGAGGAGTACGCCGCCGAGCGTCACGACTTCGCGCGGGAGGTCGGCCCAGACGGCGGGCTCGAGCAGTGAGGCCATGGATGTCGGTGCGAGCCAGATGATGTCCTCGAGCTGGCCGTAGAGCACGCAATCGGCATCGAGATCCGCGTTTCGTGCGGCGGCTTGCTCGATCAACACGATGCCAGCCGCGAACATGGTCGAGAAGACGACGGCCATGGCCGTTCCGGGGTCCATCCGGCCGTAACGCACGACGAGGTCGATCAGCACGACGGCGAGGAAAGCCGCCATCGCCGCGCCCGCGAACATGGGCCATGTCTCGCGCGAGGCGGAGAACAGGAACGCAACCACGATCCCGGGCAGGACGGCATGAGATATGGCGTCCCCCATGAGGCTCTGGCGGCGGAGGACGAGGAAGTTCCCGAGAAGTGCGCAGGCGAGCGTCGCGAACAGCGCGGCCATCAACTGGGGCAGGTCGAGGCGGAGGAATGTTTCAACGGGCATGATGCAACCCCTCACCCGGCAAATGCGGATCTGTGGCTTCCGCGAGGGGATGAACGCTGTCCGGCACGCCGGGGCTCCGCGGCAATCGACCGGCCGCCCGCAGTTCCTCTTCGAGACGACGGATGATGTCACCGTCGAGAACGTGTTCCACGAGATCGGCCGAGCGATCGACGTGGCTCGGCTCCAGTCCCGCAGCGCTGACGAGATAGCGCTCCCAGAGGCGGTGATTGCGTGTCACGCGCACAGCCTCGCGGACGCCGGCGTCGGTGAGGGTGACGGTCCCGCCATCATGACGCAGGAGTCGATCGAACGACAGCGATCCGAGGACGGCAAGCCTGCGGAACATCGACCAGTTACGGGTCGCTGGCAAAATTCGGAGCGTGATGCGGGCACCCGGCCGGCGTCCTGTTTCTTCCGCATGCTCGTAGATACGCCGCAAGAGGTGCTGGCGCTCCACTTCGAGTGCCTGCCGCACGTTTCGCACGAGACTTGCGAGAATTCCGCGGCGCGGGGCAAAGAGCAGGCTCGATAGGAAGAACGCACCCGCCACCAGGACGATAATGCCGCCGGCCGGGAGTCCGGGGACTAGCGCCGAGAGCGCGCTGCCCATGTATCCGCTGGCCCATCCGAAGAATCCCGCGATCGCCACCATCGACCCGAGACGTTCGGTCCAGAACCGCGCAGCGGCCGCCGGAATGACGATGAGGGCGACGATGAGGATCAGGCCGACGGCCTTCAGTCCGATGACTGTGACCGCGACGATCAGCGCCATCATCAGGAGGTCGATCCGCGCGACTGGCCAGCCTTGAACGGCAGCGAAATTTTCGTCGAAGGCGACGACGCGGAATTCCTTCAGAAGCGCGATGGTGACGGTGAGAGCCAGTGCGGCAACCACGGCGATTGCCCAGGCTTCTTCGGCGCTCATTGCGGCGGTTTGTCCGTAGATGAATTTGGCAAGCCCGCCTTCGGAGCCGGTATCGAGTGTCTGGATGTAGCTCAGGAGCACGAGGCCGACGGCGAAGAACACGCTCAGCACCGCGCCCATAGCGGTATCTTCGGCCAGACGGCCCGAGCGGACGATGGCGTGTACGGCCAAGACGCCGGCAAGGCCGGTCGCGATGGCGCCGGCCAGGAGGATGGGAAGGCTCCGGCCTTCCATGCCCATCGCTTCGGCCGCGAGAAATGCCAGGGCAATTCCAGGCAGCGTTGCGTGACTGAGCGTGTCGCTCATCATGGCACGCTTGCGGAGAATGCCGAACGTGCCGACGACGCCGGCCGCAAGTCCCAGGAGCGATACACCAATCATGACGACGACGGTATTGTATCCGCCGCCCAGCAACAGGATGTTCAGAATCTCGGCAGCCGACGGCCAATTGGCGTCGATGCCGGTGGTGCTCGTCATTTTCGCGTTCCCGCGGCTCGTGCGATGGCGGCCGTCACGTCCTCGAGCAACGTCAGGCGACCGCCGTAGGTGGCGTGCAAATTTTCCGGCGTGAAGGTTTCGGAAACCGGTCCTGCGGCAATGACGCGGCCGTTCAGTAGGAGGACACGATCGAAATAGTCGGCGACCGTCGAAAGATCGTGATGGACGATGAGGACTGTCTTTTTTTCCGATTTCAGGCGTTTCAGGATGGCGACGATCGCGGCCTCGGTCGCGGCGTCGACACCGGCGAAGGGCTCATCCATCAGATATAGATCAGCCTCCTGTGCGATGGCGCGAGCGAGGAAGACGCGCTGCTGCTGTCCGCCGGACAATTGGCTCACTTGCCGGTCGGCATAGTCGGCCATGCCGACGTCCGCGAGGCAAGCGCGAGCGGCTTCAAGGTCGGCCCGGCCTACGGGACGGAGCCAGCCCAGTTTGCCGTAGCGGCCCATGGCGACGACATCGAGGGCGGAGACGGGAAAGTCCCAATCGACGCTGCTGCGCTGGGGTACGTAGCCGACCTTCTGGCGAACGGCGCTCAATGGCTGGCCCCAGAATGCGGCAGCGCCGGAGATCGCGGGCACAAGACCGAGCGCCGCCTTGACGAGCGTGGATTTTCCAGCGCCGTTCGGCCCGACGATCGCGACGAGCGAGGCTTCGGGAATTTCGAGCTCGACGTCCCAGAGCACGGGCTTCTGATTGTAGGCGACGGTCAGGCCGTGAACGCTGAGCGGACTTGCCGCGCTGTGCTCGGGCCGGCCGAGGGGAGTTTCCGTGTCGTGCGCGCGGTGTTGCGGTAGGATCATTTCGTGCCTTCCGCGCTACCCATCGCGAGACGATCGTTGAGGCCTTTCGCGGGTGTCTTGCCGCCGAGTGCGGTGGCGATCGTCGTCGCGTTGTGGTCGATCATGCCGATGTAGGTGCCTTCGTAGGTGCCGGGGGGACCCATCGCGTCGGAAAAGAGGCTTCCTGCGATCTTGACGTCGTGCCCCTTGCTTTTCGCGCCGGCCACGAGTGCTTCGACGCTGCGCGTGGAGATGGTGCTTTCGCCGAAGATCGCGGGAATTTTCTTCTCGACGATGAGGCCGACGAGTTCTTCGATGGCCTTCAGGCCCGCTTCGGATTCGGTCGAGATGCCCTGAATGCCGTGGACCTCGATGCCGTAGCGCTTGCCGAAATAATGAAATGCGTCGTGCGCGGTTATCAAGATGCGCCGCTCGGGTGGGATGGATGCGATAATGCTTTCGACATACGCGTCGAGGCGCGCGATGTCACTCTGGAACTTGTCGGCGTTCTCGCGAAAGGTCGCTTTGTGCGCGGGTGCGATTTCGGACAACCGGTCGCGGACGACGTCGATGGCCTTCGACCATGCGCGCGCGTCCATCCAGACATGCGGGTCGTGGAGACCGGCGGCACCGTCCGGCGCGACGAGATAGCTTTCGTCGATCAATTCGGTGACGGCGAAGACGGGTTTGCCGGCGGTTGCGATGCGGACGAGCGCGTCGCTCATTTTTCCTTCGAGGAGGAGGCCATTGTAGAAGACCGCATCGGCGTCGATCATGGCGGAGACGTCCGAGCGGGTGGCCTTGTATAGGTGCGGGTCGACGCCGGCTCCCAGAAGCTGGCGGACCTCAACGTGTTTTCCGCCGACATTCCGGACGATATCCGCGATCATGCCTGTGGTGGCCACGATCCGGGTGTGCTCAGGCTCTTCGTCAGCCGCGAACGCCGCCATCGTCGTGACGGAGATGAGCACAGCCGCCGCGACGACCGCTCGCATGAAACTTGTCAATCCCCTGACCATGGTCGCCTCAACTTCCAATTGCGCCTGGGTTGGTTGCCGGTCTGGCAACGCGGCACGAGGCATTTCGTGATTGCGCGCGATTATAGCTAATGCTATATGAATGTCTATCGCCTTAGTTATGGACGTGTGCCTAATTTTACGGCAGCGTCTCAGCGCCAACGGTTCCGGTGTCATTTGCCAAGCTGCCAACTTTTTGTGCCGGGGCGAGGTCGATCCGGTACAGCCGGGGCTCTTATTTTGTGCCGAGGCTTACGTCCTCAATGGAGGGGCGACATCCGATGTCGACCGTGAAAGCCCGTGGCAAGGTTGAAACCGGGCGCCGAGCGTCTTTGGCGTCCGTCACGACGGTCGTGACGGCGTCGCAGGTGGGGCGCACGCGCGCAGGCGGAACGGCTTCGGTGCTGCGCGCTCCGGCCGATCAGCAGTCCGAAAGCTTCCGGCAGGCGCGGCAAGCGCGGCGGACGGAGCTTGTCGAAGATTATGTGGAGCTCGTTGCAGACCTCATCGACGATGGCGGAGAGGCCCGGCAAGTCGATATCGCAAATCGCCTAGGCGTGGCTCAGCCGACGGTTGCGAAGATGCTGAAACGACTTGTGGAGGCGGGGTTCATCCAGCAGCGGCCCTATCGCGGCGTGTTTCTGACGGCCTCCGGGCGGCGGCTCGCGGACGAGAGCCGCGAGCGGCACATGATCGTCGAGGGCTTCCTGGTGGCGATCGGTGTCAGCATCGAGACGGCGCGACGGGACGCGGAAGGCATCGAGCATCACGTCAGTCCCGAGACACTTGCAGCGTTTGCGCGGATCGCGGCCCGCTCCGGCCGCCGCCGGTAGCCTCGGACCGTCGTCCTCAGCGGACGACGACGCGCGTGCCGACCGGGACGCTCGCGTAAAGCTCGAAAATGTGCTGGTTCAGCATGCGGACGCAACCGGATGACGCGGCCTTACCGATGGTCCATGGCTGGTTCGTACCGTGAATGCGATAGATTGTATCGCGGCCGTTCTCGAAGAGATAGAGCGCGCGTGCGCCAAGCGGATTGCGCGGTCCGCCGGGCATACTCTGCGGCAAGCTCGGGTCGCGTGACCGCATGCTTTCGGTCGGTGTCCAGCGCGGCCAGACGGCCTTGCGGCCGACGGTGGATTGGCCGACCAGGCTTGTGCCGGCGCGTCCGATCGCGATGCCGTAGCGAACCGCCTGACGGTCGGGGCCGATCCAGAACAGGTGTCTCCGTTCCTTGTCGACAACGATCGTGCCGGGTGGTTCGGGGCCGTCGAAGCGGACGGTCTGGCGCCGGAATTCGGGCGGCACGCGAAGAATATCGACGACTTCTATGTCGAAGGGATCGTCGGGAATGATGCCAATGTACCAGTCGCCCCGGCCGTTCTGGGCCAAAGCGGGGCTGGTCGCCACGACGGCCGCAGCGCCGGCCACCAGGATTTGCCTGCGCGACAACTCGGTTCCGGTCGGGCTTCGGCTGAATGGATCGGCCGCCATCGGAAATGATTTCATCGAAATATCGACTGGTAGCGGGGGGCGGATTTGAACCGCCGACCTGTGGGTTATGAATCCACCGCTCTCACCAACTGAGCTACCCCGCCGGAGCGCGTGTCTATAGGTAACGTCCCGGACCGCGTCAAGGCAACCGTCGACCGCCCGTTACGAGTTCGGCCCTTGCCGTTGCCAGGCCATTTTCAGGACTTCTTGAACCTCATCAGGGTGAAAAGCCCCCACGGACGCATCGGCCGCTCTTCGACCAACGTCAATTCGGGGCAGCCCATGACGCGTGCGACATCGAACACCGGTCGCCAGCCGATGATTTCCGCCAGTGGCGCCATGCGCCGCTCAACCCAGCCGCGGACGCCTTCCTCCTGGCTGAAGTGATTGACGAGGAGCACTTCGCCGCCCTTCCGCGTCACGCGTGACAGTTCCTGCATCACCCGCTCTGGTTCGGGAACGACCGTCATTACAAACATGGCGACGACGGTGTCGAAGCTCTCGTCGGGGAACTTGAGGTTCGACGCCTCCATCTCGTGTAGGCCGGCGACGTTCGCAAGGCCATGCTCTTCGGCGCGCTGGCGCGCCTTGACGAGCATCTCGGCGGAGAGATCAATGCCGACGATCTGGAGGTCCTTCTTGTATCCCGGGAGTGATAGGCCGGTTCCCACGCCAACTTCGAGAACGTTGCCTTCGTGCTCTCGGTTGATGACCTCGACGGCATGCTTCCTGGCGGCGGTCGAGACCGCACCGAACGTGTGATCGTAGACGGGCGCCCATCGGCGGTAAGCGACCTTCACCGCCCGCTCGTCGATGCGGCGATCCTGCCATTCGGAAATCGTGGGCGTGCGGCGCGCGCGGGTTTCAGGAGACGTGTGCATTCTTTTTTTGACTCTTGTTTGTGATCACTCGATTCCAGAGATGGACGGCCATCTGCCGCCTATCGTGGCGTCATGCGCCGGGCCGGTTCGATGTGTCCGGCTTTCCGGGAGGGCTCCGGCCTCGCCACGGGGTCCATACCGGCCGACTTGATCGTCTTCACGATGGTGCCGCCGCCGAGGATGCGCGCCTCGGGCTCGGGACCCGAATAGAACACGCAGGCCTGACCGGCGGCGATTCCCTCCTGGCCACTGCCGAGGACGACTTTCGCGCGGGTCGAGGACTGATCGTCGGCGACGAGTTCGGCAGGGAACAGGGCTTGCGACGATCGCACGCGCGCATAGATCGGGCGTCCTCCCGAAAGGGCCGAAGGCAGCGTGCCGTCGCCGAGCCAATTGACGCCATCCAACACCAGCGCCTCGGTCGCGAGGCAGGTGCGCGGGCCCACGACGACTTCATTGCGCTCGGCGTCGAGGCGCACGACGAACAGGGGTTCGGCACTGGGAATCTTGATCCCGCGCCTCTGGCCGACGGTGTAGTGGATGATGCCGTCATGGCGCCCGAGGCGGCGTCCATCGATGTGGACGATGTCGCCCGGATTGATCGCGCCGGGCTTCAACCGCTCGATGATGTCGGTGTAGCGGCCCTTCGGCACGAAGCAGATGTCCTGGCTGTCGGACTTGTCGGCGACGGGGAGGGAGAACTCGCGGGCGAGGTCACGCACTTCGGACTTCGTCATGCCGCCGAGGGGGAACAGCAGCCGGTCAAGCTGCTCGCGCGTCGTCCCGTAGAGGAAATAGCTCTGGTCGCGATCGGCGTCGCGGGCGCGGCGCAACTCGGGGCCGGAGGGTGTTTCGACCCGCTGGATATAGTGTCCGGTCGCGAGCGCCTCGGCGCCGAGGTCCATGGCGGTCGCGAGAAGATCGCGGAACTTGATGTCCTGGTTGCAGCTGACGCATGGGATTGGCGTCTCGCCGGCCAAGTAGCTTTCGGCGAACGGAGTGATGACGCGGTCCTGGAAGCGCTCCTCGTAGTCGAGGACATAATGCGGGATACCGATCGCATCCGCGACGCGGCGTGCGTCATGGATGTCCTGGCCGGCGCAGCAGGCGCCTTTGCGTGTCGTCGCCTGACCGTGATCATAGAGCTGGAGCGTGATACCCACGACGTCGTGGCCGTCGCGCTTCAGCACCGCTGCCACCAGCGAGGAATCGACCCCGCCCGACATGGCGACGACGATCCGGCGCGGACGAACGGCGTTCTCAGCGTCGGTCCGGGGTGTGGCGGCGTCGCTCATCTTGGCCGTCGGGTTCAAGGCTCGTCACTCGTTCTGGCTGTGGCGGTGGTCATCGGGGCCAAATGCGGCCTTCGAGGGACGCCAGCGCCGACTGCTAAAGTGATGTCCGCGCGGTCGCTGTCAATAGTGCGGGTCGGACGCCGCTCTCGCTCGGGAATATTCGAGGGCGAGCGCTTCAGCCCGGGGCAGTCGTCGACCTTTTCGTGAACCCGCCTTGACGGGGTTCAATGCTCTGTGCCGGAAGGGCTCGATTTTCCCGCTTTGGCATCAACCTTAACGATGGCGCATCGCTTCTTGGCGCAGCGCTTTATGGTATTTTCACTCAATGACTTAGACGTACTTTAAGAGCAATCGGTTACGCTTCGGGCGTGGTCATCAGAGTGTATAGAGTATCATGACCGATCAACATGCAAGAGCGCGCTCGCGCTACGTCATCGGACCCGATGGGAGCCCGCTGACCGTGGCCGATCTGCCGCCAAAAGATACGAAGCGCTGGGTCATTCGCCGCAAGGCGGAAGTCGTCGCAGCGGTCCGCGGAGGGCTTCTCAGCATCGAGGAGGCCTGCGAGCGCTATAAGCTCACCGTCGACGAATTCTTGTCGTGGCAGCGGTCTATCGACCGTCACGGCCTGCCCGGCCTCCGGGCCACGAAGGTTCAGGACTACCGGCGCTCCTGACCGGGCTCCGGGACACGTCCCCACCTTCAACGCGCTGCTGGGGCCCGGCCTCGGTGGCGCGTATTGGTGTTGAAGTCCGCGGCGCGAGGATTTTCGGCCGACGCGGCGTCAGTTCTTCTTCTTCTTGCCCGCCTTTGCCGCCACCGTCTCGACACTTGCAGGGTTTGCGGCCCAGCCATCGGTGACGGGAGTTTCGCCGCACCCCTCCTCCGCGGCTGCCCAACGCTGAACGTCGGTTTCAAGACGTTGCGCCCAATGTTCCGGAAGCTTGGCGTTCTCGACCAGCAAGGCCGTGCCCTCGGGCTTCGGCTCGATGACGACGCGCCAGGCGCGGAGCGAACGGGGGTCCTTGCTCGTGGTGTCGCGGGTGCGGACATCGATCGTCGAGGCGCCGCCTTTGGACGGAGGCTCGGCGTCTGCGTGATAAATATAGTCGGGCTTCAAAGGTCCGTTCGAACCAAACCAGCACGTGAGAATGCCGCGCGCGACACGGGTGTAGATCTCGGTCGGCGTACCGACCGGCTTCTGCGGTCCCGAGAGGACCTTCGTCGCGGCGGCGGCGGCTTCCGCGACGGCAGAGGTGCCTGTGCTTACCGCCGCCGGTATGGCGAGCGGGCTCCCCTCTCCGCCGAGTGCACAACCGCCGAGCAGCAGGGTCAGCGGGATCGAGAACCAACGTTGGCGGACGGGTCGGGTCATCGGGGGTGGCGATCTCGCGGCGCAAACGTCTTGCTTTTGGACCGGCTTGCGACCGGTGCAAGCGTCGTGTTGCGGTGCCATGGGAAAGCGGCCTTTACAAGTCGCCGCCCGCTCCGTTCCCCACGAATTCCTGCGGCCTCTCGGCGCGTTGGGCGTGGCGGCCGAGACGGGACGTTACCAGCCGCACTACGAAAACGGGGCACAACGACATCGGGCCCGCAGCCGTGCCTGCGGGCCCGATTCAATCCGTTCGGTGAGTAATGCGCGCCGGTCTCAGCGACCGACAAAACCCGCCGGGCGGTCGCCAGCGCGTGGACGTGAGCGATCGGTCTGATCACGGGGTTCGACGATCGCCGCGCGTGCCAACTGCTCGTTTGTGGCTTCCTTCTCGCGGGTCGCGACGTCGAGCTTCATCTTGAGTTCGTCGGCGGAGGCGCGGAGATTGTCGCGGCGCTGGGCCGCCGACTTGGCGAACGTCGAATAGGCGAAATGAGCGGGATCGCGGACGCCTGTCCGCTCCTCCTCGGCGTGGATCTGGCGATCGAGATCACTCGCGATCGATTCGAATTCCCGGACCATCTGCTCGAGGTCGGCAACCTTGCGGGCTTGCTCGTCCGCCTCGAAGCGCTTGAACCGCAGTGCTGTCTCGCGTGGTTTCATCGTTCGATACCCCAGACACATTCGAACTCCTGGGCTGAGACGACCCAAGAAGCATGCCAATTTCCTGGGCTCGGTACGGTTGCCACGGCAATATTCCCCTGCAACCGCTAAGCTTAGAAATCAACGTTACTTTCAATGGGTAGCATATGCCAATTAAGTTGCGGTAAAGCAACGCGAATTAAAGGTTTACGCGGATGCTAGCGGGTGTCCTGAAAAATGCTGTTCTACCTCTAGGGCAAGTTCGCGAATTCTGTTACCTGTAGATTCGTTCGTTTCGGACCTAGTCATCCCACGAATCGCCACATTCGGACACGCGACCGGGCAGGGCAGCGATCCAGAGTCCGTGGCGGTCGAGAGGGTCGTGCCGCAGCGACGGGGTATCGGGGCATCACTTCACTTCGCACATCGAGAATGAGCGTGCCGGTTTGCCGGCCGCAACGTGTTCCCGTGTCGATCGCGTGCCGCCTCCTCGAGTGGTGAAATTCGGCGTCCGGAATGATCCAACACCGCAAGACAAAATTAGGGTTTGTTAACTTGTGGTGGGTAACTTCCTAAGCCGGGATTAGTTCTCCTCGCCGATTTTCCGGTCGGGAGCAGCGTTCTCTTAAACATGCGGGGCTTGAGAGCCCAGAGACGGGCATCGAGGAGAGGAACGGGAACATGCGGGTCCTTCTGATCGAGGACGACAGCGCAACGGCGCAAAGCATCGAGCTGATGCTGCAATCCGAGGGTTTCAACGTCTACACGACCGACCTCGGCGAAGAGGGCGTGGACCTCGGCAAGCTCTACGACTACGACATCATTCTGCTCGATCTCAATCTGCCCGACATGAGCGGGTACGAGGTCTTGAAGAGCCTCCGGGTCAGCAAGGTCGCGACGCCGATCTTGATCCTCTCGGGCCTCGCGCAGATCGAAGACAAGGTCAAAGGTCTCGGCTTCGGCGCTGACGACTACATGACGAAGCCCTTCCACAAGGACGAACTCGTGGCCCGCATCCACGCCATCGTCCGCCGCTCGAAGGGCCACGCCCAGTCGGTCATCGAAACGGGCGATCTGCGCGTCAATCTCGATACCAAGACGGTCGAGGTCAACGGCCAGCGCGTGCATCTCACGGGCAAGGAATACCAGATGCTGGAGCTCCTCTCGCTCCGCAAAGGTACGACTCTCACCAAGGAGATGTTCCTCAATCATCTCTACGGCGGCATGGACGAGCCGGAACTCAAGATCATCGACGTCTTCATCTGCAAGCTGCGCAAAAAGCTCAAGGAAGTGACCGGCGCAACCAACGGCTACATCGAGACGGTCTGGGGCCGGGGCTACGTGCTGCGCGATCCGGGTGACGAAGGCAACGTCGCGGCCTGATCTTCGGACCGGCTTGCTGTATCATCAAATTGCAGACTTCCGACGGGCCGCGGCATGCACCGCGGCCCGTTGGCGTTCGGGGCGGGCGGATACGGCTCGGCTCGCTCGGCCTGGTCTGCCGGCGCTCAGTTCAAGAGCTTCCCCTCGAGCTGGATGATGCAGCTGTCGACGTTCAGCGCGATCTCTTCCAGGCGTTCGAGGTCGCTTTCGAGTTTCGGCACATCCTCGCCGACCTTGCTCGAACGGAACGCGGTCGACACCCGCCGCAGCATGGCGAAGAGGCCGGTTTGGCGGCGCTTGCGCTCCGCCTCGCGCTCGGCTTTCTCGGCCCGCGCGCGGGCCCGTGTGAGTTCCTTGGCGAGGCGCTTCTTCAGGAGGTCGATTTCCTTTTTCTTGTGGCGCAGCTCCTTGATTGCGGACTTGGCCTCGACGGGCGACGCCACTTTGACGGCGACCTCGGTGCCTTCGATCGTGGCATAACGCATGTCCCGCAACTGCATCCCAACCCCCATAGTGGCCTCCGGCGGGGCCCCATTGCGGCCGCGAGCGGGCCGGAAATTCACTCGTGCCCGGAGGATGCCCCCGGGTGCGGCGTCGGGTCCTTCCGAACTGTTTGCCGACCACCGTTCTTCCCTTAACGCACTGTCGAGACACAATCTTGTCAAGCGGTCGAAGCACGCGCGCGATCCGGTACCTTAACCATAGCCAATTCCAGGCCGAATTCCGGCGTGCCGTAACCTGCGACACGGGCGCGCCAGGGCTGGTCCAGGCCAGCGGTTCCCCCTATCGAAAGTTGATCAATCGAAAGAAAAGCAACAAACCAGGACCCGGGCGCTCGTGAACATTCTCGGCATCGTCAGCAAGTCCCACGACACCGGAGCGGCATTGCTCGCAGACGGCAAGCCGCTTTGGGTGCTCGAAGAGGAGCGCTTCAACCGGCAGAAGCATACGCTCGAGTTCCCCGAGCACTGCCTCGACACGATTTTCGGCGATGGCCGGTTCAAGTTCTCGGATGTCGACATCATCACGATGCCCTGGGACATGGAGCGGCTTCGGCCCACGTTCTTCCGCAACGTGACGGCCAAGCTCCCGGACAGTCTCAATCTCCTCTGGCCGTCCGCGCATCGGGTCCAGGCTTCGGCGATCGTCAATCTGCCGTTCCGCATGTGGGCGGGTCTCGGCCGACGCTACGGCTTCACGAAGGTTCCCCGGCTGGTCCAGGTCTCGCATCACGATTCGCATGCGGCGGTTTTCAATGTCTCGCCCTTCGAAGAGGCAGCCGTGCTCGTCATGGACGGGTACGGCGACGACACCTCGACCAGCGGATACGTCGGACGCGGCACGAAGCTCGAGCGGATCTGGCAGAGCCACTTTTTCGACAGTCTCGGGATGCTCTACACCTGCGTGACGGAGTATCTCGGCTTCAAAGTGTTCGAGGAAGGCACCGTCATGGCGCTCGCGGCCTGCGGGGGTACGACCTACGACGCCCGGTTCCGAGATCTCATCACGCTCTTGCCTGATGGGCAGTTCCGAATCAACCGCGACTATGCGAGCTTCGACACGCATGGTCTCGTCAAGCCGTTCAAGCCGAAATTCTATGACGTCTTCGGGCCCGCGCGAAAGCGATCCCATCCACTCACGGACCGGCACAAGGATATCGCGCACGCCCTGCAGGTGACGATCGAGGAAACGATCCTGCATATCGTCCGCGACATGGAAAAGCGGCAGACTTCGCGCAACCTCGTCATCTCGGGCGGCGTCGGTCTCAACTGCGTCGCCAATGCGCGCATTCTCCGCGACACGTCGTTCGAGCGCGTCTGGGTACCGCCGTGCGCGTCGGACACGGGCGCTCCGCTCGGGTCGGCGCTCTGGCACTGGCACCAGACGCTCGGCAAGCCGCGCACATTCGAGATGAAGCATCCGTTCTACGGCAAGGGCTATTCGGATGCCGAAATCACGGCCGCGCTCGACAAGGCCGGTCTCACGTATGAGCGGATGGAGGAGGGCGCGCTTCTGAAGCGCGTCGCGCAGAACCTCGCCGATCAGAAAATCGTCGGATGGTTCCAGGGCCGGTTCGAGATGGGGCCGCGGGCTCTCGGCAACAGATCGATCCTTTCGGACGCGCGCGACAACCGGATCAAGGATCTCATCAACGCCAAGATCAAGCACCGCGAGGCGTTCCGTCCGTTCGCGCCCGCGGTTCTCTGGGAGCGTGCAGCGGAGTTCTTCGAGATCACCCAGCCCGATCCCTTCATGACGCTCGCGCCGAAAATCCGTCCCGAGAAGCTCCATCTCATTCCGGCCGCCGCGCATGTGGATGGAACGGGACGCATTCAGACGGTCGAGCGGTCCGAGAACCCGCGCTATTACGGCGTCATCGAGGAATACGCGAAGCTGACCGGCATTCCGGTCGTGCTCAATACGAGCTTCAACCGGCAGGAACCGGTCGTAAACCGGCCCGAAGAAGCGATCTCGTGCTTCCTCAGAACCGATATGGACGTGCTCGTCCTCGGCGACTACTACACGACGGATCGCAATCCGGACGCCGTCGCGCAAGCGCGGGCGAGTTTCGTCAATGTGCCAGCGGCCGGGAGCACGTGAGTGTGATTGCGGTGCCGGCCGTCACCGATATTCGACTTCGCTAAATTGGGAGCCATCGAGAATGACCGCTCAAGCCAAGGGGCTCAAGGCCGCGATCGTTCCCGTGACTCCGTTCCAGCAGAACTGCACGCTCATCTGGGACGAAGCGACAAAGGTCGGCGCGGTCGTCGATCCGGGTGGCGATCTCGACGTCATCCAGAAGGCCATTGCCGAGGTCGGGATGACAGTCGAGAAGATCATCCTCACGCACGGGCACATCGATCATGCGGGTGGTGCCGACGATCTCCGCCGGCGGCTCGGGGTCAAGATCGAAGGTCCGCACGAGGCCGACATCATCCTTCTCGACAATCTCGAAACGCAGGGGGCAGCCTACGGCATTCCCGCCAAGAACGTGCGTCCGGACCGCTGGCTCGCCGAGGGTGACACCGTGACGGTCGCGGGCCATACGTTCGACATCCTCCACTGCCCGGGCCATTCGCCAGGTTCGGTCGTCTTCGTCAATCGAGCGCAAAAGTTTCTGCTCGTCGGGGACGTCTTGTTCCGTGGATCGATCGGTCGGACGGATTTTCCCTACGGCGATCACGACGCACTCATCCACGCGATCACGACGAAGCTTCTGCCGCTCGGCGACGAGTTCGCGTTCATCTGCGGACACGGGTCGACGAGCACGATCGGTGCGGAACGGCGCAGCAATCCATTTCTGAACTGACCCGTCCTGTGAGCATCATTTTTTGACAATCAGCCAAATTCTTGGTTCGCGATCTCGGACTTAACTCTGCCCAATGTTCCGTTGTCGTCGGACCAAGGTCTGTGCTTAAGTCTGGCGAACGAAACTTTCGCCTCGGCCGGGGCTATTGCGGATCGCCCTGCCGCTCGACGCTGGCGTTCGGTGCACATCGTCTCTTCGATCCGTTGTCTGCCATTGCCAGGAGGCCGTCATGCCAAATGTCGTCAATATTCTGAGTTCGCCACTCAATGTCACGACGGGGCAAGTCTATGACATCCTCGCCGCGATCACGGCCAACAACCCGTCCGCGACGCCGGGAACGAAGTTTACGGCAACGACCTCCATCGCCGGCGTGACGATCGAAGTGATCGGCTCGGGCTTTACTTACAGCGGCGGTTTCGTCGTCACCGGCGCCTACACGAAATCAACGATCATTCAGAACGGTATTCGGATCGTCGAGTTCAACTACAGCCCCGGGATCAGCATCCCGGCGTTGCTCAACGGTATCAATGCGTATGCGACGAACGGCAACCGCTCGATCCTCGACGCTCTCTACAGCGCGCAGCCGACGACACTCAACGGCGGGGCGGGCAATGACTTCCTCTATGGATTGGGCGGCGTCGACATCTTCAACGGCAACGGCGGCACGGACCGGCTCAACGGAGGCGCTGGCAATGATATCTACAACCTCTCGAACGGGGCCGATATCGTCACCGACTCGGCGGGTACCGATACGATCACTTCGACCATCACGCGCTCGCTCGCGGGCTATGCGTCAATCGAGAACCTGACGCTCCTGGGCGCGACGGCCATCAACGGCACGGGCAACGGGCTCAACAACGGGCTGACCGGAAATAGCGCCGTGAACACGCTGACCGGCGCCGGAGGCAACGACGTTCTCGGCGGCGGCACGGATTCGGTCGTCGATTTCTTGATCGGCGGCACGGGCAACGACAGCTACATGCTGGCTGGCGGCAACGACAGCGTTTCGGAAACGGCGACCGGGAACATCGACACGATCGTCACCACGATCACGCGCTCGCTGACCACCTACACGAACATCGAGAATCTGTCGCTGTCAGGGGCCGCCGCGATCAACGGAACGGGCAACAACGGCGCCAATCTCATCATCGGCAACGGTGCGACGAACTCGCTTTCGGGTGCCCTCGGCAACGACACGCTTCTCGGCGGCGCGGGCAATGATTCCTTGAACGGCGGGGCCGGAAACGACTCGCTCACCGGCGGAACAGGCGCTGACAAATTCATCTTCACAAGCGCCTTGGGTTCGAACAACATTGACCGGATCAATGACTACAATCTGGTCGACGACCGGATTCATATCGACAACGCTGTTTTTGCCGGGCTCGCGGCTGGCAATCTCGCGCCCGGTCTCTTCAAGTCGAACCCTGGGGGCACCGCGACGGAATTGGACGATCGCATCATCTACAATCCCAATACCGGTGCTCTCATCTATGACTCGAACGGAAGCGCCACCGGCGGGACATTCCAGGTGTTCGCCATCGTCGTCGGAAGCCCCGACACGCTGAATGCCGGAGACATTTTCGTGATCTGAGGTCTGTTCGGACGAACTCCAAAAAAAGATGAAGGGCCCCGGTGACCATTGCCGTCACCGGGGCCTTTGCGCACTTTCATGGGTCTGGACGCTACTCGCGAAACGCGGCGCCGACGTCGAGGCAGCCGAAGATCCCGCACTCGTTGGCCGCTGTTCCGGCGCCGACCATGCGGCCGTCGTTCTCCCAAATGTCGACCGTCTCGACGCGGAGGGTCTCGGAGCAACTCGCGCGGCAGCCGACCCAGGTCCCGCCCGGCAGTCTGACCTCGAGCCCGTGGCGGGCTTCACGGACGGGGCCGGTGATGCTGCCGTTGCCGTGCCGGCTATGGGCAATGACGTAGCCTTCCTCGACGCCGTTGTAGCCGCGGTTCCGCCAGCCCGCGTCAGCGGGGAGGACCGTGCCGGCGGCAAGGGCCAGGACCAAAAATGCTCGGATCGAGCGCATGGAGATGCTCCACTCTATTTGCTCGGAGCCTACGTGCTTTGCCAGCCTCGATAAAGCGGCGACTTGGCCACAGGGGAACAGCTCAAATCCGTTCGAGTTCCAGATCGACCGCGGTGAAACCTTTCCCGTCCGAGGCGATCGAGACGAGCTGGCTCTTGCCTTCGAGCGTAATCGACATCGTGGCCTGCACCGTGCCGTCGATCTTCAGTTCGATCCGCTCGGCGTCGATCAGGCCGTCGATCGAACCGTTGGAGTTGAATGCGCGTTCTTCCCAAGTTCCAGATATGCGGCCGGCGCTGCTCGCGATGGCCGCCCTCAGATCGATCTTGTTCGACTGGCTGGCGCAGGAGAGGGCGATGCCGAGACCCGCGCCGTCGTCCCGGCTCGTATAATAGGCCTTGCACGAGAGGGCTTCGGAGTGTCCGCCCTCGAGATGCACGCGCCCCTGCCCGCGCCAGGAGCCCGCAAGGTCGGAAAACGGGCCGCCGGCCGCGAGCGGGAGGGGGGCGGTCATGAGCGCGCCGAGGGCGGCAGCGGTCAGGAAGCTCGAGCGCATACGCATGACGTCGCATCCTCAGGACGGTCGGGCTCAGGACTGTCGGGGTTCGGGCCCGGCCTTCACCCGAGGTCGTGCAAGCGCGGGCCGCACGCCCATATCATTCCGGCAAACGTAGTTTACGGAGTAAATGCGGCGCTTTGATCACGGGTGCGCGTGCGGACTGCCTTTTTTGCTGCGCCGCACGATGCGGGACACCGCCAACCCTCGGAAATCGTTTTGCATTGCTTGCCTCGCGCAGCGCGTCATCCGGGACGCATCACACCGGATTGGTCTCGGATAGGTGGGTTTTACCCACCCGAGTAGGGCAGGGCCGGGCAATCGCCGGTATGGAAGCGTTGGCCAAAAGTCGAAGCCGCATCGCGAACCTTTAGACAACCAACAGAAAGCCCCGCCGCGACCGCGCCGGAGACGTCCGAGCGCATTCCGGGAGAGGGCCAGCGGGAGACGCACGGGACATGGAAGTCAGAGCGAAGAACAAGGTCATTTCCGCCGAACAGGCGATCGCGCTCGTCAAGGACGGCGATGTCGTCTGCACGACCGGCTTCGTGCAGAGTTGCATCCCCGAAGCCCTCCATGCGGCCCTCGAGAAACGCTACGTCGAGACGAAAGCGCCGAAGGGGCTGACGCTCATCATGTGCGCGGGCGCGGGCGACAGCAAAGGCCTCGGTACGGGGCGGCTCCATCACGAGGGCCTTCTTTCGCGCGTCATCGCCGCCAACTTCGGGCGCATGCCCAAGGTCGCGGAGGCCGCCGCCAATAACAAGATCCAGGGTTACAACCTGCCCCAGGGCGTCATCTCGAAACTCTATCGTTCGTGCGCCTCAGGGCAGCCGGGTCTCTTTTCGAAGGTCGGACTTCACACCTACGTCGATCCCCGACTCGGTGGCGGCAAAGTCAACGACGTCACCAAGGACGACATCGTCAAGCACGTGGAGTTCGATGGGGAGGAGTGGCTGTTCTACAAGGCCACCAAGATCGACGTCGCGCTCATTCGCGCAACGAGCGCGGATCCCTCGGGCAACCTCAGCATGGAAAAGGAAGCGCTGACGCTCGACGTTCTCGCTCAAGCCATGGCGGCGCACAACAATGGCGGCGTCGTCATCGCACAGGTGGAGCGGATCGTCGAACAAGGGTCGATCAAGCCCAAGGACGTGAAGGTGCCGGGCATTCTCGTCGATTGCGTCGTGCTCGCGGAAAGCCCCGAAATGCACCGCATGAACTACGGCGTCATGTACAATCCCGCGCTCTCGGGTGAAATTCGCGTGCCGACGGAATCCATGTCGAAGATGGAGCTCGACGAGCGCAAGGTCATCGCGCGGCGCGCCGCGTTCGAACTACCGGTCAATGGTGTCATCAATCTCGGCGTCGGCGCTCCGGACGGCGTGGCGGCGGTTGCGGCGGAAGAGAAAGTCACGCCCTACATCACCATGACGACGGAAGCGGGCGCGATCGGCGGCGTGCTCGCGGGCGGATCGAGCTTTGGGGCGTCGGCCAACGCGCACGCGATCATCGATCAGAACCAGATGTTCGACTTCTACCACGGTCGCGGTCTCGATCTCACGTGCCTCGGCATGGCCGAATGCGACGAGCAGGGCAACGTCAACACGAGCAAGTTCGGCGGGCGGCTCAACGGCTGCGGCGGCTTCATCGATATTTCTCAAAATGCGCGCGCTGTCGTCTTCGCGGGCACGTTCACGGCCGGCGGCCTCGAAGTCGAGATGGCATACGGCAAACTGAAAATCGTGCAGGAAGGCCGGGCCCGCAAGTTCGTCAAGAACGTCGAGCAGATCACGTTCTCGGGTCCCTACGCGTCCAAGCGCTCGCAGCCCGTCATATACGTCACGGAGCGGTGCGTGTTCCAGCTGACGCCCGGTGGACTGGAATTGATCGAAGTCGCGGCGGGGATCGATATCGAGAAGCATATTCTCGCGCACATGGATTTCCAGCCGATCATCAACAAGCCCCAGCCGATGGACCGGCGGTTGTTCCTCGACGACCCGATGGATCTGCTGTCGGATCTCTTGAACCTCAAGCTCCACGAGCGCGTGTCGTACGACAGCGCGCGCAACATCCTCTTCGTCAATCTCGAAGGCTGGAGCGTCAGGAAGAAGAGCGACATCGACGATCTGAGGAAGATTCTCGTCGCGGCGTGTATCGCTGCAGGGCGGCGCGTCAACTCGGTCGTCAACCACGACGGTTGCCGGATCGCCGAGGATCTCTACGACGCCTACGCCGAAATGATCCATTACATGATGGAGGATCATTACCTCTCGACGGCGCGCTATACGACGAGCGCGTTCATGCGGCTCAAGATGCAAGAGGCGCTGGCTAAGCGCGGTGTGCCTCCGCACATCTTCGAGCGTGCGGAAGAGGCGCACGAGTATCTCGGCAAGCGCACGGCGGCGGAATAGTTGGTGCTGCCATTTCACGAGGGCATTAACGATCAAGGGCGGAGGCGATGTCTCCGCCCTTTTTCCATGTGATCAAGCTCGGCGGGTAATCTTCCCCATCACGAGGCCCATGGCGAATAGGATCGCGCCGACGATCGCGAGCGAGAGCGCGGTGTGGCTCGGGCCGGGCTTCAGGTATGCGATCCGTGCATCGCGCGGATTGTAGGCGATCTCCACCGTCGTGCCGGGCGCGAGCGGTGTCTCGGCCAACTCGCGGGCAATGGACTGGCTCGGCAATCCCAAGGTCCAGGGTTCGAGGCGTGTGCCTTCGAACGCGACGCCGTCGACGGAATAGCGGTAGGCGACGATTGCGCGGGGCGCCGTCTCAGGCGAGGTCGGGGGTTGCCCCGCGCCCGGCTGAGTTGGCCGCGTCTCGTCAACAACAGAGACGTCGCTTGCGATAATTTCGGCGGATGCTCGCGGCCAGGAAAGCGTCCGGTGCCCCTCCCAGGCGGCGTATCCGCCAATCGCTAGTGCGATGAAGCCGATCCAGAGTAGCCATGTTGCGAAACTGACGGCTTTTCTCGTGTAGCGGAACGCATTTCGTCGGCGCTGGGCAGGCGGCATGATGGCTCTCGTTTGATTTCGGCGTTCTGCGAGGTCTCACACGGTCCCGGAGTGCCGAGCAATTTCCGACGGCGTGTGCCGGTTTATCGCAATGTCGAGCAGCACTGACGCGGATTCGACCACGTCACGCCAGCGGGGATTTTCGAGCGTCATGTCACGGCCGAGCAATGTCGGAATATGGATGAAGCCCGCGCGCCGAGGCGGCGTCGCCCGCCGCGCCGACGCAAGTGCATGGTACATGACGGCGTTGCAGAGGTAGGTTCCTGCGTCGTCTGACAGAATTGCGGGGCACGGCGCGCGTTCGAGCCGCTCCAGGATGGCTCTAACCGGAAGTCGCGTCTTCCGCTCGTTTCGGCCGCCGGCGACGAGCGCTTTTCCGCGCGGGCGCTTTCCATCGGCGTCGGGAATGTCTGCGCAGGCGTTCCGCGCGACCGTTTCGATCACTAGACCTTCGGCGCGATCCGACACGCCGAAGTGGAGCGAGACATGAGGCCGTGTCGCCGCGAACGCGGCATCGAGGCGATCGAGGGCCATCCCCCAAGCGACCGGGAGCACTTCGACATGGAAGCGATGATCGGGATGGCGTCGTTGCGCGCTTTGCGCCAGTGCGGATGCGAGGTTCGCGGAGGCGTTGATCGTCACTCCTGGAAAGGGACCGAAGCCGGTCAGAAGGACCGAGCAACCTTTGCCGGCTCTAATCACGATCGCCCGTCTCTCGCGATGCTGCGTTCGACTGACATTTAGATGCGAAAGGGCCAGCCGCAAGGCTGACCCTCGGATTCCGCGCGTCGTTTATCAGCCGCCTATTCGAGCATCGGCGTCGGATCGACCGGGCGTTCCTGCTTGCGTACCTCGAAATGGACCTGGGGCTGATCGACATGGCCCGTCTTACCGGCCTTGGCGATCACCTGTCCGCGCTTCACCCGGTCGTTGCGCTTGACGAGCACTTCGCTTGAATGGGCATAGGCGGTGACGATGCCGCCGTCGTGGCGGACGAGGATCAGATTGCCGTAGCCCTTCAACTGGTCGCCCGCGTAGGCGACGACGCCATCCTCGGCCGCGTGAATGTCGGTTCCCATGGGTACGGCGATGTTGATGCCGTCGTTGTGTGTTCCGTCCGTGCGGGGGCCGAATCCGGCGACGATGCGGCCACGGACCGGCCAGCGCAGTTTTCCGGTATCGGCGACGGAGCCCGAGCCTTGAGCTGGGGCAACAACGGCCGAGGCGTCCGTTTTCGAGCCGCTGTCGATCGCGGCGCTCTGCTGCCCTCCGATGGGCGGTGCGTTGGCCGATTTCGTGCCGTTCAGGATCTTGAGTTCAGGCCCGGTCGTTGCCGGCGCGGCGATCGTCGGGTCGGAGAGCTGTGCCGATGTGATCGGCGCGGAGACCGGCGGAAGAGCGGGCGAGGATGTCGCCGGCGGCGCGCCAGCTGCTTCGGCGATCTGACTGCCATTGCCGGGAACCCTCAATACCGTGCCCGGCTTCACGCGGCGCACGTCGGCAATGCCGTTGTAGCGCGCGATGGCCTGATCATTCGTATTGTGACGCCTTGCAATGGCGTAGAGGCTATCGCCGGGCCGCACGGTGTAGGTGGTGTTCCAGTCGGCAGGCGCGTCGGCGACGACTGCGGGGGCGGTCGGCTCAGGCTGCCGCGGGCTTGTCGGAATTCCTGCGGTCACGGGACCGGGGAGCCGCAACTTCTGGCCCGGCTTCAAATTGGGCGAAACAAGTCCGTTCTCTCGCATCAGTTCGTTCAGCGAGACTTGATGGCGCTTCGAAAGGCCGAAGAGCGTATCGCCGCGCTGGACCTCGATGACGCTTCCGGAGAGAGTCGCGGTATCGCCCGACGGTGCGATCGGGGCAACGGCGGCGGGAGGCGGAGACGGCGGCGTGTAGGCCTGCGGGGTTGGGGCCGCGTAGCTCGGCTGTGCGGGTGCCATCTGGGAGCTGGGCGTCTGGCTCGGAGGCGGCGCCAGCGCTGACATTTCAATCCCATTGCTGTTTGTAGCGCGGCTTTCCGCGGCGTGGGTTGCCGGGGCGTTCGTCGGCGCTGCGCCACTTTGCGGTCCTGCATCGCTTCCGAGATTGGCGCGCCCGAAGGCGGCCTCTTCGCCCGTCGTCACGGCCCCGGTCGCAGCGGTCCCGTCTGCAAAGCTCGCTGAAGGGGGGAAGTCGAAGCGCGCGATGTCCGCGCTGCAGCCTGCGATGCCGATCGCGGCCATTGTCGCGAGACCCGCCTTGCCGAGGCCGGCAAATTGGCGGCCGGGCCATTCGATACACCGATAACTGATCATGGTACGCACACCTCTAAACCCACGAAGAGTTAACCCTTTAAGGATTAACGAGCCCTTAACGGACGATCGTTCGCGAGTTCGTGCCCTGCCACTGCCGCCATCGGGGTAAGAGCCCGACCCCGTCCCTCATCATACGGCTCAGTACCCGTGGCCGGCACTCAGCATCCCCGTTCCCGCATGATGGGGTCGGACTCCAGTCTCGGACGCTAGGTATGGAATGTGCTCCGATGGGGGAGAAATTACGCCAGAAAGGGGATTTCTAGGATAACGGGCGGAATTCAACCGGCATCCTTGAGGCGTGGTCCGCGCGCGTTTCCGAAGGTCTGGCTCAGCATTTCAGCCGTCGAATAATCGGTCGCGTCCATCGAGAGCGGGGTCACGGAAATATAGCCGTCCGCAATTGCGCGAAGATCGGTGCCGGCTGGTGGGTCCTGGCGGCGGCGCTCGAAGGCAAACCAGAAATAGGGTTCGCCCCAGGGATCGCTGCGCTTCTCGATGCCGAGACCGCCCTGATCGCGGCGGCCCTGGCGCGTGACGGCGACGCCCTTAACGTCGTCGGGCGGAAGATCGGGGTAGTTGACGTTCATGAGAACGCCCGGCGCCCAGGTTTCGGCGAGCAGCCGCTCCACGACTTTCGGACCGTGGTCGAGCGCCGTCTTCCAGTGCTGGCGACCTGCCGGATCCCAGCCTGTCGTCAGGCTCATGGCGATCGAGCGGATGCCGACGAGCGTGCCTTCCCGCGCGCCTGCGATGGTCCCCGAATAGCTGACGTCCTCGGCAAGGTTTGCGCCGTGGTTCACGCCGGACAGTATGAGGTCTGGAGCCTTGTCGGCCAGAACGTGGCGGACGCCCATGATCACGCAGTCGGCGGGTGTTCCGCGCACGGCGAACGCGCGCTCGCCGATTTCGCGATAGCGGAGCGGGACCTGGAGGGTGAGCGAATGCGACGAGCCCGACTGGTTCGTCTCGGGCGCGACGATCCAGACGTCGTCCGTCAGCGACTTCGCGATCTGATGCAGAACCGCGAGACCGTGCGCGCCGGCGCCGTCGTCGTTCGTGATCAGAATGCGCATGGTCGCTCCTCCGGCGCCTCGTCATCCCGGTCGCGGAAAGCGACGGATCAGCGAATCGCTTCGATCTTCGTCATGCCGCCCATGTACGGGGCGAGGGCCTCCGGTACGATGACGGTTCCGTCGGCCTGTTGATAGTTCTCGAGGATCGCAACCAGCGTGCGGCCGACCGCGAGACCCGATCCGTTGAGAGTATGCACGAAGCGCACGTCTTTCGCGCCTTTCGGGCGGTAGCGTGCGCCCATGCGCCGCGCCTGGAAGTCGCCGCAGACCGAGCACGACGAGATCTCGCGATAGGCGTTCTGGCCCGGCAGCCAGACCTCGATGTCATAGGTTTTCTGGCTGGCGAAGCCCATGTCGCCAGTGCACAGCAACATGGTGCGGAACGGGAGGCCCAGGCGCTTCAGGACCTCTTCTGCGCACGACGTCATGCGCTCGTGCTCTTCGAGGCTCTTCTCCGGCGCCGTGATCGAGACCAGTTCCACTTTCGAAAACTGGTGCTGGCGGATCATCCCGCGCGTGTCGCGGCCGGCGGCGCCGGCCTCTGACCGGAAGCAGGGTGTCCAGGCGGTCAGGCGCATCGGAAGCTGATCCTCGTCGAGGATCATGTCGCGCACCATGTTGGTGAGTGAGACCTCTGCGGTAGGGATGAGCCAATAGCCATTCGTCGTCGAAAACAGGTCCTCTGCAAACTTCGGCAGGTTACCGGTGCCATAGGCGGAGGCATCCGAGACCAAGAGCGGCGGGTTCACTTCCGTGTAGCCGAACGTGCCCGTGTGCAGGTCGAGCATGAAGCTCGCAATGGCGCGCTCAAGGCGTGCGATGGCACCCTTCAGGAACACGAACCGCGCGCCGGAGACCTTGCGCGCCGTGTCGAAGTCCATGAGGCCAAGGCCTTCACCGATATCGAAATGCTGCTTCGGCTCGAAGTCGAATACGCGTGGCGTGCCGACTTTCCGCTGCTCGGCGTTGCCTTTCTCGTCGGTGCCGAAGGGGACGTCCTCGCGTGGCAGGTTGGGGATGACGGCCAGGGCGCGCTCGATCTCGGCGTCGACGGCGCGCTCGTCTTCCTCGCCTTTGGCGATTGCATCTTTCAAGGCCGCAACTTCGGCCATGAGCTTTGCTGCGGCGGCCTCGTCTTTCTGTGCTTTCGCCTTGCCGATGTCCTTTGAGGCGGCGTTGCGGCGGGCTTGAGCGTCCTGGAGTGTGGTCAATGTCGCGCGGCGCTTGTCGTCGAGCGCGACGAGGCTCGCCGACAGCGGCTCGAGGCCGCGGCGCTTCAGGGCGCCATCGAACGCATCGGGATTGTCACGGATCCATTTCAAGTCGTGCACGGTCGGCCTCGCGGAAAGAGAATCTTGCCCGGTCTATAGGCTCCGCGCTCAGGATGGTCCAGTCGGCCGAAGGGTTACGAACTTCGCGCAGAGCAGTGTTGCAGCGTGGTCATGCAACGGGGCGCGCTATGCTTTTTCGCCTTCCGTTGCCGCCACGTCCGCCGCGGCCTTCTTTTCGACGCGCGCCACGGCCCAGATCGACAGCTCGTAGAGCAGCACGGTCGGCATGGCCATGATCAGCATGCTCAACGCGTCGGGTGGCGTCAGGAGGGCTGCCACGGCAAAGATCGCGACAATGGCGTAGCGGCGACCGTTGCGGAGCATCTCGGCCGTCACGAAGCCCGCGCGCGCGCCAAGCGTCAGTATGACGGGCAACTGGAAGCAGATTCCGAAGCCGAAGATCAGCGTCATGATGAGCGAGAGATATTCCGAAACCTTCGGCATCAATTCGATGGATGCGCCGCCTTCGGCGCTGGCGGACGCGGCGAGCCCGATCGAGAACTTGATCAGGATCGGCATCGCGACGAAATAGACGACGGCGGCGCCCAAAAGGAAAAAACAGGGTGTTGCGATGAGGTAGGGAAGGAACGCCTGCTTCTCGTTCTTGTAGAGACCCGGGGCGACGAACTTGTAGATCTGTGTCGCCACAACCGGGAACGACAGGAACGCCGCGCCGAACATCGCGAGTTTCAGGTGCGTGAAAATCTGCTCGAGAAAGTGCGTGGCGATCAGGCGTGCGTGCTCGTGGCCCGAGACCCAGACGTAGGGCCATACGAGGATCTGATAGATTTCCTTCGCGATCATGAAGCAGATGAGGAACATCGCGAAGAAGGCGACGAGCGAATATATGAGGCGCTGGCGCAGTTCGGTCAGATGATCCATGAGCGGCGCCTTGGAGGCGTCGATGTCTTCGGTCCCGTCGGGTAGACTGTTCCCATCCTGCATCGGCGTCACGCTCCCTCGCCCGGTCGCGTGTCGGGGGCGGCTTCGATAGCCGCGGCAAGGGCCGAGGGTGTTGCCGGTAGCGGTGCGGGTGCGGTTGGCTCGGGGTCATGAGCGATGGACGGCGGCGCCGGCGCTGCCTCGGTCGTATCCGGCGGTCCGGACGCGGCCTCCCTGGCGGCCTTTCGCGAGAGATTAGCGGCTTCACCCATATCACTTGCGGATTTGCGGAATTCGTCGCGCACGCCGTCGAGTTCCTTGCGGAGATCGTCCATCTCCGCTTCACGCATCGCTTCCTCGAAGTGGTAGCGGAACTCGTTCGCGTGGCGGCGAACGATGCCGGCGTACTTGCCGATGGTGCGGAAGAGAACCGGCATATCTTTGGGCCCGACGAACACTAGCGTCACGACCGCCAGGATCAGAAGCTCGCTCCAGCTGATCTCGAACATGAGGTTCGACGCTCGCTCTTGTCTCGGCCGGCACGGCTAGAGCGCGTCAGCTTTTGATGGAATCAGTGACGCGCTCTAGATTCTTCGTTTTGACCGACGATTCACGCTTCGGACTGATAGGGTCCGAAGCGATCGTGGTCTAGCCCGCCCGGCGGCATTGTGCCCGCCCGGCGATGAATATTCCCCTCGCGCCTAGCGTTTGCGTTCAGCTCGTCTTCGACGTGTCGCGCTTCGTCTCGGTCGCGCGCGCCTCGTGCTCGATCGCGCGCTGATCGGCAGATGGCCGCGTTTCGTCTTCCTCGGACATGCCCTTCCGGAAGCTCTTGATGCCCTTGGCGACGTCGCCCATCAACGCGGAAATCTTGCCGCTCCCGAACAGCAGGATCACGACCAGAAGTAGCAGCAGCAAGTGTGTGGCACTGAGACCCATGTGATCGGAACTCCTCGGGTAGCCGACCTGGGGCGCCGTCAACGACGCCGTCCCGAGCCGCAAGACCTTCCAGCAAGATCGTCGCAAAACCCGGGCCAGGATCTGAGACCGCCGATATAGGCGTTCGGCGCTCCGGCCGCCAGTAGGGACGCGCCATTCGGGACTTCAGGATGTCGCGCCGTTAACCCGGCCGATCCGGGTCCGCTGTGCCGGCGTCAGGGAAGATGAGGGTGCGTCCGGGGTCGATTTCGACCCCGACTTCAGCGCCGCGGCCCAGGGCCTGCCCCTCCTGGGTCCGGACGCGGAGGGGCTGGTCAAAGCCCTCGACCCCGACCTCGAGGAGGGCCGTGTCGCCGAGGAAGCGGGTGTGAAGGACGCGTGCGGCGAGGCCGCGACCCTTTTCGATGATCCGGATGCCCCGTTCGCGAATGCAGAGGATCGCCGCCGTGCCTTCGGCGAGACCCGTGGCCGGCAGGCGACCGATCGGGGTGTCGATTTCGCCCGATCGCACCGTGTAGGCGATGTCGTTGATCTCGGAAAAGAGTCGCGCAACGAAGAGGTCCGCGGGGTGGGCGTAAAGGTCCTGCGCCGTTCCGGCCTGGACGAGACGCCCCGCCCGCATGACCGCAACCTTGTCGCCGAGGCGCATGGCCTCCTCGGGATGATGCGTGACGATCATGGCCGTCGCCCGGGTTTCGCGCAGAAGGGCCAGCGTCTCCTCCTGCATGCTGTCGCTCAATTGAACATCGAGGCCGGAGAACGGCTCGTCCATCAGGACGACGGCAGGACGAGGGACCAACGCGCGGGCGAGGGCCACGCGCTGCTGCTGTCCGCCCGACAGGACGTGGGGGTAGGACGCGGCATAGCGCTCGAGGCCGACGCGCGCCAGCATCTGCGACGCGGCGCGCTCGGCGTCGCCGCGGGGCAGGGCTTTCAAGCCAAAGGCGACGTTGTCGAGGATGGTCAGGTGCGGAAAGAGCGCGAAGTCCTGGAACATGAGGCCAACGCCGCGCTTCTCGGGGGGCACGAAACGCTCGGGTCCCGCGACCTCGAAATCGTCGATGAGGACGCGGCCCGCCGAGGGTTTCTCGATGCCGGCGGCGACACGCAGCAACGTGGTCTTGCCGCAGCCCGAGGGTCCCAAGAGGCAAAGGACTTTTCCAGGCTCGATGGCGAGCGTGACGCCCCTTAGCGCGTAGTTGTCGCCGTAACGGCGTTCGATGGCTTCGAACGAGAGACTGGCCGCGAATGCCGCCGCCGCACGTCCGCGGGGCATCGCGCTCGTCATCTGACCATTTCGGATCGTTTTCGGGCCGTTCAATCAGAGCACTCGCGAGAACTCGTTTGGCCGTCACAGTGCCCGATGCCCGATGTCGGACGTTCAGGATTGCTCCGGTAGTGCCGGGTTAGCGGCCTCGTCGTCCGCGGGCAAGTCGAGTTCCATTTTGCCCTGGTCGTCATTCTCACCGTCGTCGGCTTCGAGCGGCAACTCGTCGGGTAACAACGCCGCGACGTCACGCGGTTCGGGCACCGTGAATCCCGGCGGCAGATTGCTGTCGAGCAAGCCTTGTGCCTTGAGATCCTGAAGGCCGGGCAGATCGCGAATGCTGTCCAGCCCAAAATGGGACAGGAATACGTCCGTCGTGCCGTAGGTGATGGGCTTTCCCGGCGCGCGCCGGCGCCCGCGCGGGCGGACCCAGCCCGTTTCGAGAAGTATGTCGAGCGTGCCGGCGGATGTCGCAACGCCGCGCACTTCCTCGATCTCGGCGCGGGTGACGGGCTGGTGATAGGCGATGATGGCGAGCGTTTCGAGAGCGGCTTTCGACAGGCGGCGCTCGTCAGAGGCGTGCTTCTCGAGGAGCCAGGAGAGGTCTTCCGCCGTGCGGAATGCCCACTTGCCGGCCGCGCGGACAAGATTGACCCCACGACCGCCGTATTTCTCCTTGAGGTCGGCGAGGATGGCGGCGACCGCGATACCTTTCGGCAGGCTTTTTCCGAGCGTCGCTTCGTCGAGCGGCTCCTTGGCCGCGAATAGCAGGGCCTCGACGATGCGGACCGCTTCGTCGTGCTCGCGTTCCTGCCGGTCTCCGAAGTCCGGCGCGAAGCCGATCTGCGCGTCGGCAAGTGCGGCGGCAAGTTCGCGGGCCTCGGCGCCCAACGTGTCGTCCGTTTCGGCATCGCGCGCGACATCCTCGTTGGATGTGACGAGCTTCAAGCGCGGCGGGTTCATGGTCTTGTTCCTGTTCTTGCCGGTCACGCCAACAACGCCCTTCCAACGCAGCAAACATCACGCGGGCTCGGCGCCGAGCTGGCGCCATTCAGCCCCCTCCTCCCGCTTCCTGACGAAGAGGGGCGAGAACGCCTCATCCTGGCGGAGTTCTACGACGCCTTCGCGCGCCAGTTCGAGCGTCGCGCCGAATGAACTTGCGACGACAGATCGGCTGTCCTCGCCCTCGGGCAGATACTGATCGAGAAAAAGATCAAGTTGCATCCATGCGCCGATCGAGCGACCAACGAGCGTTTCCAGTCTTTGGCGCGCTTCCTTGATCGACCAGACCTTGCGCGCCTTGACGACGTGCATGACTTTCACGGTGCGGCGGCGCTGGTCGGCATAAGCCTTCAGGAGATCGAAGATCTCGGCCGAATAGCGCGTGTCGCGCACGACCGTCACGCCCTCGGGCATGCCGCGCGCGAAGACATCGAGCCCGAGGCGCTTTCGCGTCATCAGATTAGCGACGGCGTTGCGCATCGCTTCGAGGCGCTTCAGGCGGAAGGCGATTTTCTGCGCCATTTCCTCGGCGGTCGGTTCGCCGTCCTCGCTCTTCTCCTTCGGCAGAAGAAGCTTCGATTTGAGGTACGCGAGCCAGGCCGCCATGACGAGATAGTCGCCGGCCAGTTCGAGTTTCAGTCGCTGGGCTTCGGCGATGTAAGCGAGATACTGCTCGACGAGCGCCAGAACCGAGATGCGCGCGAGATCGACCTTCTGCGTGCGCGCGAGGGCGAGCAAGAGATCGAGAGGACCCTCGAAGCCTTCGACGTCGACGACCAACTGTTCGGACGCGGCGAAGCCGTCGTCGCCTTCGGGCGGCGACCAACCGTCATCGGTCAGTCCTGTTTCTGTGCCAGTGGTGTTCATCGCATTCGGGTCAGAGCGTCGTCAGATGGTTTGGCCTGAGAACATTCAATGGAACCGTCAACTTGCGCGGGCTCCGGCCAATTTATCAACAGCCTATACCGATTCAGGCTGGCGGGTGTGGCTTGCAATCACCGCGGCAAGCATGGCTTCGGCCGCGCCGACGTCGAAAGGTTCGCTCTTCTCGATCAGTTGGAAGCAGGCGTCGGCGCGCGCCATCGCCTTGCCGGAGAGCCCAGGAACGCCGGCCGCCGCATTCACCATTTCGGTCAGATCGCCGCTGCAGTGGAGTGCGACGTCCGAACCGGCCGCGACGACCAGAGCGGCCCGGTCGCGCATGGGGCCCGCGAGCGCCTTCATCCCGAGGTCGTCGCTCATCAGAAGACCGTCGAAGCCGATCGCGCCGCGGATGATGTCGCGCGTGACGATCGCGGATTGGCTCGCGGGCCGGTCGGGATCGATGTCCGAATAGACGACGTGGGCCGTCATGGCGGCGGGCAGGTCCTGGAGCAGACGAAAGCTCTCGAAGTCCGTCGCGTCCAGGTCCTTCCGCGGCGTCGAAACGACCGGAAGCTCGAGGTGGCTGTCGGCCATCGCGCGACCGTGCCCGGGGATATGCTTCATGATCGGGAGGACGCCGCCGGCCAGGAGGCCATCGGCCACGGCTCCGCCGAGTGCTGCGATCGGGACGGGAGCCGCGCCGTAAGCGCGATCGCCGATGATATCGTGGGCGCCCATGACGGGGACATCGAGAACCGGCGCGCAGTTGGCGTTGATGCCGAGAGCCGCCAAGTCGTACGCGACAAGACGCGCGGCCGAGGCGGCCGCGACGATCGCGGTCTCCGGGTCTGTTTCATAGAGCCGGGCATATGCGGCGGCGGGTGGTAGCGAGCGGCCGAGAGGCGGCCTCAGCCGTTGAACCCGACCGCCTTCTTGGTCGATCAGAACCAGCGTGTCATCGTGACCGATCGCGGATTTCGCGTCAGCGATCAAGCGCCGGATCTGATCGTGCGAGACGCAGTTTCGCGCAAAAATGATGAGGCCGAGGGGGCGCGCTTCAGCGAGAAAGCGGCGTTCGCCTTCAGTCAGACGCTCGCCCGCCAGTCCAGTGATCAGGGCGAGGCGCATGCGGGGTCGATCTCCGTGGGATGCGACATTTGGGCGGCCGCAAGCGAAGTCCGGCGCACGGCCGCTCCAGCGCGCAATCGAAGCCCACTGCACCGATCAGCCTGGAAAGTCTTCCGATCTCAGTAGGCCGTGACCCAGCAGCCGGTGTAGCCGGCGGCCTTCAGCCCGGCACAGACGGAGTTGGCGGACTCGCGAGAGCCGGGTGGTCCGACCAGCAGGCGGTGGTAAGTGCCCTTCTCGCCGAGGTTCGCTTCCTGCACGTCGGGCGTCTTGCTCTGCAGGACGGCGCCATACTGCTGCTGGAGATCGGCAAACTGCTGGAGCGCCTGCAGGCGGCTGCTCGACGACGCGGGAACCGAGGTCAGGACGGCCACGTAGCCGGCGCCTGTCGGCACGGGACCGGTCGATGCCGGCTTCGTCGCCGGCTTCTCGACGGCCGCCGTCTTGACTTTGGGCGTGTCCGCGTCAGCCGCGGACTTCTTCGTCGGCGCTGTGTCGGAGGGTGCATTGATCGTCTTCGGCAGCGCGGGCTCGGCCTTCGCAGTATCGCGCGCGACGGACTCACGTGCCACGGACTGTGTTTCGATGGGTGCGGGCGGATCAATCTTGGCGACGACGAAGGGTTTGTCGGGGCGTGCGGGCGGCGCGGCGTCCGTGCTGGTCACGGACGTGTTCTCGGTCCGGGCTGCGGGCGCGTTGTCGTTCGAGGTCGCGGACGGACCCGTGACATCGACGATCGTCATGCCCGGGACGGGCACGGATACCGCGGGTTTCGGCGGTTCTGCGGCGGCCGGCGCCTCGATCGAGCCGTCGCGACCGACGACGAGCGTCGAGACTTTGCGCGTGCCCGAGGCGTCGGTTGCGCTTGCGGCGGCACTATTCGATGGCGTTTCGTTGTCGAGGCGGCCCAGGAGCTTGCTGTCCGCGTGCGGGACCTGCCTGCCGCCGGCGTCGTCCGGGCGGCTGCGGAGCGGACCCTCGGCGCTCTTGATCACGCCGGGCTGATCGCCGGACGGGCCACCGAGAAGGGTCTGATAGGCGAATGTCAGACCTCCGCCGACCACAATGGCGGCAACGAGCGCGCCGCCGACCATCGCCATGGTGCGCGATTTGCGCGGGGCGGGTTCGACATAATCGTCTTCGTAGCCGTCGGCATCGCCGAGGGCGTTGGGATCGGCCGACGCATGGCCCGCGGCATCGAAGGCCGGTTCAGCGTAACCCGATTGGTCGTAACCCGGATGGCCATAGGCCGTGGCCGCGTTCGGAGCCGCATTCTGGCTGTCGGCATAATAGCCGCCACCGTGATAACCACTCTGGTTGCCGATCTGGCCGGACCCATAGGCGGGCGCGGTCTGATGACCCCAGTCCGTATATCCGCCGCCGTGCGACGGCGACGGGTCGGAAGGTTGCGTGCGGGTCTGCGGCGGCATGTAGCTTGAAAGATCGTAGGCGCGCGGGTCTTGCGCCGGTGCGGCCGCGGGGCGCTGGTCGTAGACGGCGCCGCGCAACTCAGGGCGCGCGGGCGTCGGTTGCTGTGCGGCAGGCGGAATGGGGCTCTGAGCGTATCCCGCGCCCTGGTCGTAGCCTGGGGCGTATGCCGGCGCTTGCGGTTGATAAGTCGGCGGAGCGTAGGACTGATTGGTGTAAGTCGCCGCGCCGTAGGCGACCGGGTTCTGCGTCGCCGCGGGGGGCGCGTAGGCCGGCTGCTGAGGGGCAGCGGGCCGTCCCGTCGTCGGCTCGGCTTGCTGATAGTAACCCTGGTTCGCGTAGGCGTAGGGGTCCGCCGGGCGATAGCTCTGCTGGTTCTGGGGCTGGGCGTTCTGCGGCTGGGCGTACCCAGCGTTCGGATCGTACGTTTCGGCAGGCTGCTGGGCGTATCCCCAGCCTTCTTGAGGCTGATTGGCAGGGGGTTGAGCGCCCTGCGCCGGTCGCGCTGGCCAGTGTCCGGGTGCCGATTGAGGACGATCAGGTCGAGACATCTAACGGTAATCCTCTTCCAGCTTTTCCCTGCGTCAACCCCGCTCGAATCGCCGCATATCAGAAAAGTCTAGCGCATCGACTGGGGGGCCTCGACCCCGAGAATGCCAAGACCTGAGGATAATACCTCGCGCGTGGCTGCCACGAGAGCCGCTCGCGCCTTCGTCAACTCCCCATCAGACTGCTGGATAAAGCGCAATTGTGGCAAATCATTGCCGCGCGTCCAGAGAGCGTGAAAAGACGACGCAAGATCATAGAGATAGAACGCGACCCGGTGCGGCTCCCGAGCCTCGGCCGCGCCGGCCACGAGGCGGGGAAATTCGGCGATCTTCCGGGCGAGAGCGATCTCGGCCGTGTCGCCCAGCCGGTCGAGGGGCGCGCGACCCAACGCCTCGGCCGAAACGTCGAGGTCGGGCATCTGCTCGGCGATGTTGCGGAAGACGCTCGCGGCACGGGCGTGGGCGTACTGGACGTAGAAAACCGGGTTCTCCTTCGACTGCTCGGTGACCTTCTCGAAGTCGAAGTCGAGCTGCTCGAGTTCCTTCCGCCACAGCATCATGAACCGCACCGGGTCGCGGCCGACCTCGTCGACGACGTCGCGGAGCGTGACGAACGTGCCGGCGCGCTTCGACATCTTGAAGGGTTCGCCGCCCTTGAAGAGCTTCACGAGTTGAATGACCTTGATTTCGAGATCGGTCGTGCCGCCAGCTGTCCGCCACGCCTTGAGCTTGCCCTTGGCATCGACCGGCACGCTGCCGCCCGCGAACGCGGCAACGACAGCCAGAATGCGCGGGATGTAGCCGATGTGGTCGGCCCCGAAGACGTTGATCAAGTGATCGTAGTCCCGGCCGATCTTGTCGAAATGATAGGCGACGTCGCCGGCGAAGTAGGTGTAGGAGCCGTCTGACTTCAGTAGCGCGCGGTCCTGATCGTCGCCGAACGCGGTCGAGCGGAACAGCGTCTGCTCGCGATCTTCCCAGTCGACATCGTCGTGACCGAGTGGTTTCGGGAGCCGGCCCTCGTAAATCAATCCCTTCTCACGGAGCGCCTCGATCGCCGCCTGGACCTTGTCGGTCGCGCCGCGGGTCAGGGACGCTTCGGAGACAAAGTGGTCGTGGCGGATATTGAGCGCCGCGAGATCGTCCTTGATCATCGGCATGATGCTGTCGATGGCGAACTGGCGGACAATCGGAAGCCAGCGCTCTTCCGGCATGTTGAGCAGCGACTCGGCCCGATCCTTGGCCAGCGCCTCGCCGACGGGCTTCAAATATTCGCCGGGATAGAGGCCCTCGGGAATGTCACCGATATCTTCGCCCAAGGCCTCGCGGTAGCGGAGGAACACCGAGCGTGCGAGGACGTCGACCTGTCCGCCGGCGTCGTTGATGTAGTATTCGCGTGTGACGTCGTAGCCCGCGAATGCGAGCAAATTCGCGAGCGCATCGCCGAGGACCGCGCCGCGACAATGGCCGACGTGCATGGGGCCCGTCGGATTGGCCGATACGTATTCGACATTGATCTTGCCGCGGCCGCCCGGCCCGCGTCCGTAGCAGGTGCTTTGTTCGAGGACGACGCGAACGAGCCCCTGCCAGAAGACGTCCGTCATCGCCAAATTGAGAAAGCCCGGG
The DNA here is from genome assembly GCA_033765145.1 of Hyphomicrobium sp. Classification (GTDB taxonomy): domain Bacteria; phylum Pseudomonadota; class Alphaproteobacteria; order Rhizobiales; family Hyphomicrobiaceae; genus JAGVSR01. The sequence continues at coordinate 51,510 of JANRIH010000044.1, forward strand.
CCTGCCACTTCGATCCGGGCAAGTTCGGGGTCATTGGCGAGAATTTTCGCCAGCGCTTCGGCGATGTCGCGCGGCTTCTTTCCGGCCGGCTTCGCGAGCACCATCGCGATGTTGGACGCGAAATCGCCGTGCGCCGGGTCGCGCGGCGCTTCGGTTTCGACGTTCGGAAGCGCCAGATCGACGGGAAGGCCGCCGGAAGCGACCATCGCCGCGAGGGCCGCTTCGATTTTTGCTGCGACGTGACTGAAGACGTTCATGGTGGACGGTTCTCGGGATTTCGCGGTCTCACTCGTGTCGGCGCGCCTAACGCAATTCCGGGGTCGAGTCAAAGAGCCGGCGGTGCTCGGAAATGGCGAAGCGGTCGGTTTGACCGGCCAGATAGTCGGCGGCAATGCGCGCCTGCCGTCGATCATCGAGGCCGGTCATGGTGCTGTGCCATTCAGCGGGCAAGCCGTTCCGCTCCGTCGGATCGCGGTAGCGCGCGAAGAGGTCGGATACGATCTGAGCGGCATTCTCCATGACATGGGCCACGCGGGGATGGCGATAGACCCGCTCGAACAGAAAGGCTCGGAGGCGGGCGATTTCGTCGCTGATGGCTGTGCTGAATGCGATCGCCACTCGTCCGGCGCGTCGAATGTCGTCCGGCGAACTGGGATCGATAGCGGCCAGTCTCGTGCGGCTCTCGCCGACGACGTCGCGCACGAGGGCGGTTATCATGCGCCGCGTCACTTCGAAAACGGCGCGGCCGTCGCCCTCCGCTCCGCGCTCGGCGAGAACCGCCCGCGCGATCGGGCCCGCCAGCACGGCCTCGCGGATGTCGGTGAACGACAGGAGCCCCGCGCGCAGCCCGTCGTCCACGTCATGAGTGAGGTAGGCAATGTCGTCGGAGAGTGCAGCGACCTGGGCTTCTGCGCTCGCGTAGCTCTCGGGTTCCAAGCTCTGCCACGCCGAGAGCTTTGCCGCGGCCTTCAAAACCGCATCGCCCTTGCCTTGTTCGTGCCTGCCACCGATCGGGCCGTTGTGCTTGGCGAGGCCCTCGAGTGTCTCCCACGTCAGATTGAGTCCGTCGAAGGCGCGGTACTTGCGCTCGAGGCGGACGACGATTCGCAAGCTTTGCGCATTGTGATCAAATCCGCCGTGCCGATGCATCGCGTGGTCGAGCGCGCGTTCTCCCGCGTGCCCGAATGGGGGGTGCCCGAGATCGTGCGCGAGAGCGAGAGCCTCGGCGAGATCCTCGTCGAGGCGCAGTTGGCGCGCGATTGTGCGTGCGATCTGCGCCACTTCGAGGCTGTGCGTCAGGCGTGTTCGGTAATGGTCGCCATCGTGGTAGACGAAGACTTGCGTCTTGTGGGTCAGGCGGCGGAAAGCGGTCGAGTGGAGAATGCGGTCGCGGTCGCGCTGGAAGGGGCTCCTGGTCGAGCATTCGGTTTCGGGGTGCTGGCGGCCACGGCTCGGGACAGCGCTCGCGGCGTAGGGTGCCAGTGATCGCTCGCCGGGTACGAGGGCCGCACCGTACCGGGCGTGTCCGGTGTCGTCGGGCTTCGATGTCTGGGTCTGTGACGGCATGGCGTGGCAAGTCTTCCTTCGCAGGCGCTCGCTTTACGCCAACATTGTCATTCGTTTGGCGGCGGGCATTTGACTGTCCCGGCGGCGCCCCTATCTTAATGCCACGATCAAGCCTCGAGACAGGCCACCGCGTGCGAGGCGCCGCGAGGAACAGAACCATGACATTTGCGACTGTCGTCGTGACGCCGCGCGCTCTGGCGCGGATCGCCGAGATTATCCGTGACGAACCGCCGGGGACCAAGCTCCGTGTCTCGGTCGAGGGCGGGGGGTGCTCTGGTTTTCAATACAAGTTCGACCTGACCCGGGACGTCAGGGGCGACGATATGCGGATCGGCGCGGAGAATACGGAAGTTCTCATCGATCCCGTGTCGCTCGAACTTCTCGCCGGGGCGGAGATCGATTTCGTCGACGATCTCATCGGTGCGTCGATCCGGATCACAAATCCCAACGCTACCTCGTCCTGTGGTTGCGGTACGAGCTTTTCGTTGTGACGAACGCTGTCGCGTGAAACCAGGCGGGGCAGTCATGAAGATCGCGACGTGGAACATCAACGGGATTAAGGCCCGGATCGAAGCCGTTGCCCAGTATCTCAAGACCCCGGACCTTGACGTCGTCTGCTTCCAGGAAACCAAGACGGTCGACGAAGGCTTCCCGCGCGAGGCGATCGAGGATCTCGGCTATAAGGTCGTGTTCCACGGTCAGAAGGGGTTCAACGGTGTCGCGATCGCGTCGCGGTTGCCGATCGAGGATGTTGCGTTCGGACTGCCGGGCAATGGCGACGATGCGCAAGCGCGCTATGTCGAGGCGACGGTCACGGGCAGTCTTGGCGCTGTTCGTGTCGCCTCGATCTATTTGCCGAACGGCAATCCTCTGGGGACCGAAAAGTTTCCCTATAAGCTCGCTTGGATGGACCGTCTGCTTTCGCGTGCCAGAGATCTTCGCGCGCTCGAGATGCCGGTCGTGCTGGCCGGCGACTACAACGTCATCCCCGAGGCAAGGGACGCGAAGCGCCCCGACGCATGGCGCGGGGACGCGCTGTTTCAGCCCGAGAGCCGGTCGCGGTTCCGCGCGCTCGAAGCGCTGGGTTTCGCGGATGCCGTCCGGGCGTGCCATCCCGGCCCGGGCGTCTTCACGTTCTGGGACTATCAAGCCGGGGCCTGGCCCAAGGATGACGGGATACGGATCGATCATCTGATGCTGTCGCCCGAAGCGGCTGACAGGCTTCAGTCGGCCGGCGTCGATCGCGCGCCGCGCGGCTGGGAAAAGCCATCTGACCACACGCCGGCGTGGATCGAACTCGCCTGACGGGCGATTTGGGTCGTTCGATGCTTCTTCTGCCGAATCGCTTCAGTTGACGGGTCAGCGCTCGCCAGGACCGCCGGGCGCGAAGCCCGAACCGACGTCACGCAAGGTCGGCCCGGTTGTGCTGCCGTAAGTGAAGCCGGCTCCGATGCCGCCACCGTCTCGCGGCGCGGCCGGAGTGGAGGCTTCGAGGCTGCCGCGCGGCTGGAGGGGTTGGTCTGACGGTGCTTTACCCTTCTGGTCGCGGAGGGGGCTCACGGGCTCACCATCCTGGCAGGTCCGCTCGGGTCCATCCTCGGTCATGCCGATGACGGGCGAGACGCGAGCCTGAGGTTTCCGGCCATAGCGATTTCCCCAGCCCGCGACGATGCCGGTCGCCTGGCGGCGAATGCCTTCGCCCGCTCCGCAGTAGATGTTCTGATAGATGTCCTCGATCCACAGACGCTCGTAGAGCGGTGCGTTCTCGACCGCGATCGCGATGAGAGCGAGGGCGCGCGGCTTGTCGGCCGGCATGTATTTGCCTTGCCAGAGGAGATCGGCGAGAAATGCCTGCGCGCCGGCGTGGCCGCGCTCGGAGAGCGTCGAGAGCCAGTGGCGGCCAAGTGCCTCGTCGGCCTCGAAGCCCTCGCCGCGCAGCACGAGCTTCGCCAATTCGAACTGCGCGTCCTCGTCGTCGAACGTGGTCGAGGCGTTGCGAAGGTAAAGGATCGCCTGATTGAGTTCAGCGGCCAATCCGATCTCGGGGAGGCCGCGGCGCACATAGCTTGCGAGTGCCGTCAACGACTTGCCGACGTAGAGGGCGCGCGGATCGTCCTCAGGATCGGCGTCGGCGTGCTCGTCGACGATGTTGCGAAAGAGAACGTAGGCCTTCGCGTGATCCGTCTGGGAGCCGCTGTTGTCGGCGTAGATGCGCGCGAGATAATACTGCGCAGCGACGTCTCCGCTCTTGGCGGCATATTCGAGCGCCGGTATCGCGATTTCGTAGTATCCGCCCTGGTAGGCGCTCATGCCCTGCTTCAGGGCTTCGCGGGGCGAGGAGAACGCGACTGTACCGGCGAGCGCGCTCCCGGCCGTCAGGGCCAGGAGCGCCGCACCGGCGATCATTCCGAGAATGCCGTCAGATGTCCGCATAGCAGAGAACTTCAGCCTTTCCGCCGGGGTGGGTCACGGCGCCGTAACGCGCTGGACCCACTTGATCGGCAAATTTTCTGATCGCCCCGGTCGTGTAGGGGTTTTTCGGTGGCGACCATGTCGCGCGCCGCCGTGCCAACTCTTCCGCATCAACTTCGAGATCGAGGGTGCCCGCCACCGCGTCCATCGCGATCATGTCGCCGTCCCGTATGAGGGCAATCGGCCCGCCGACGGCGGCCTCGGGGCCGACATGTCCGACGCAGAAACCGCGCGTTGCGCCAGAGAAGCGCCCGTCAGTGATGAGGGCCACCTTGTCGCCGGCGCCCTGGCCGTAGAGCGCGGCCGTCGTCGAGAGCATTTCGCGCATGCCGGGACCGCCCTTCGGGCCTTCGTATCGGATGACGAGGACCTCGCCGTCCTTGTAGCTCCGCGACTGCACGGCCGCGAACGCATCCTCCTCGCAGTCGAAAACGCGTGCAGGCCCGCGGAACTTCAAGTTCTTGAGGCCCGCGACCTTGACGATGCCGCCGTCGGGTGCGAGCGAGCCCTTGAGGCCCACGACGCCGCCGGTCGGCGTGATCGGGGTCGAAACCGGATAGACGATCTTCTGATCCGTGTTGAACGTGACCGAGGCCAGGTTCTCAGCCATCGATTTGCCGGTCACGGTCAGGCAGTCGCCGTGGAGGAGACCACCCTCGAGAAGGGCCTTCAGGATCTGGGGAACGCCGCCGATGTCGAACAGGTCCTTGGCGATGTACTGCCCGCCGGGTTTCAGGTCGGCGATGTAGGGTGTGCGCTTGAAGATCTCGGCGACGTCGAACAGATCGAAGTCGATGCCACATTCGTGGGCCATCGCGGGGAGGTGCAACGCCGCGTTCGTCGATCCGCCCGTGGCCGCGACCGCGATCGCGGCATTCTCGAATGCCTTGCGGGTCGCGATGTCACGCGGACGGATGCCTTCGGCAATGAGGCGCATGATCGCCTTGCCGGACTGGACCGCGAAGCTGTCGCGCTCCTCGTAGGGCGCGGGCGATCCGGCTGATCCCGGCAGCGCGAGGCCGATCGCTTCGGACACCATCGCCATGGTGTTGGCGGTAAATTGTCCGCCGCAGGCGCCGGCGCCCGGGCAGGCGACGCACTCGAGTTCCTTCAAGTCGGTGTCGGACATGCGTCCGGCGGCGTGCATGCCGACGCCTTCGAAGACGTCCTGGACGGTGACGTCCTTGCCGCGGAAGCGGCCGGGCAGGATCGAGCCGCCATACATGAACACGGATGGGACGTTGAGGCGGAGCATCGCCATCATCGTGCCGGGGAGGGATTTGTCGCAGCCCGCGATGCCGACGAGGGCATCGTAGCAGTGGCCGCGCATGGTGAGTTCGATCGAATCGGCGATCACGTCGCGGCTGACGAGCGACGACTTCATGCCCTGGTGTCCCATGGCGATGCCGTCGGTCACGGTGATGGTGCAGAATTCGCGCGGCGTACCGCCGGCGTCCTTGACGCCGACCTTCGCGGCCTGGGCCTGACGCATCAGCGCGATGTTGCAGGGGGCGGCCTCGTTCCAGCACGAGACGACGCCGACGAACGGACGATTGATCTCTTCTTCCGTGAGACCCATCGCGTAATAGTAAGAGCGGTGCGGCGCGCGCGACGCACCCACGGTCACATGCCTGCTCGGCAGCTTCGACTTGTCGAACGTCTTGGCGTCCATCTTCCCCTGGCCTCTGGGCTCGATTGTTCAACTCTCTGACAGCGGAACGCGGCGGGCGGAGGCCCGTCGGCCCGGCGTGTAGAAACACGTTGTCGAGCCCTTCGGCGGGTGGGGCACCTCTTCGAGTGCCTCGACCCGCGCGCTCGCCGACAGCCTTCCCGGAAGACCGCAGCGAGGTTCCTGTGTCGCGCCGGTTTGTGGCCCAAACGAGGCACATTTCCAAGCGTTTCGTGGCGATTTGGCAACAAACACCGTTCTTCTTGCGTGCTTGCAGCCCCATTTTCGAATGTTGCTCTGGGGCAACAACTGATCCTCTCTCGATCGTGCATCATTTGGTTGTTGAGAGCCGGCCGCACCGTCGCGTGCCGACTGGGGCGACGTTAGAGTTCGTCGGCCGCCCCCGGGTCACCGTCACGCGCGGGACAGCCGGCCGTGCCATGTCTTTCTAAAAACGATCTTCGCGACCGCTTTCGCCGATGGATCAGGATGTCTCATGGATCAGGTTTCTTCCGGCCCAACACCCGGACCGCGTACGGCTCTCTCGCTCTCGTGGCTCCATCCGCGGGGGCTTGTGGGGCTCTCACTCGTCAACACGTTCCTCCGGATCGTCACGCTCGGGATCTATGGGTTCTGGGCGAAAACGGAGGTTCGCAAGCGGCTCTGGTCGGGGGTGCGTCTCAACGGAGAGCCGCTCGTCTATACCGGCACGGGCAAGGAGCTCTTCATCGGATTCCTCGTGGTCTTTCTCCTGTTCGTGCTTCCGAGCATGCTGATGATGGCTGGCGTCAGTGCCGCCTTCGGGCCGGAAAGCCCGGCATTCGGCATCGTTCTCGCGCTCTTCTATCTGGCGGTCTTCTTTCTTCTCGGGATCGCGGTCTATCGCGCGACGCGCTACCGGATGTCACGGACGAGCTGGCGGGGCATTCGTGGCAGCCTCGTCGGTAGCGACATGGCCTATGCGTGGACGTCTTTTTGGACGGGACTTCTCATCCCGCTGACGCTCGGCTGGATCATGCCGTGGCGCGCGGTGAAGCTGCAGAAGATCCTCACGGACGACATGCGGTTCGGTTCCGCGGCCTTCCGCTTCGAGGGCGGATCGGGTCCGCTCTATGCCGCGTTCGCCGTGTTCTGGATCGGGCTCATCGCGATCTTCGCGGGAACGGCGCTGCTGGTGACAGGCGGCTTCGGGCTCGACCTTTCGGCCTTGCCGCAGCTTCCGGGCGAGGGCGAGGAGCCGACTGAGGAGCAAGCGGTCGCCATCGCGATGCTCGGGCTCGCGATCTTCGCGGCGTTCATCGTCGGCTCGGTCGGGTACGCCGTCCTCAGTGCCTGGTACAGCGCGCAGCAGTTCAACCATTTCGCGCGCTCGACGACGCTCGACGGGCTGCGCTTCGAGGGCCAGGCGACAGGGGCTGGCCTCATCTGGATCGCCCTCTCGAACTTCTTCATCCTTGCGGCGTTCGCGATCGTCGCCGGCCTTGTGGTGAGCGCGATCGTCATCGGAGTTACGCATCTGTTTGTCCCGTTCGATCAACTCGAAGCCGATCAGGCGACCGGCCTCGTCGGAGCGCTCGCGCAAATCGGCGTGATCATCGGGCTCGCGTGCTTCGGCGTGCTTCTGCCCGTGACGCAGGCGCGCTCGACGCGATATCTTGTCGAGCGGCTCGCCGTCAGCGGCGAACTCGACGGCGGAGCCATCGCGCAGGGTCAGGACCAGGGGATCGGCCGAGGAGAAGGTTTGGCACAGGCACTCGATTTCGATGCAATCTGAAACGGACAAATCGCGCCAACCCGCGCGCTTCACGGACGGCAAGTCCGCGGGCTCGGTGGATGTCGGGGTCAGCCTCGAGGACCGGGGGGTCGCGATTGAATTTGCGGACGGGCGCGAGCGCCTCATCTGGCCCTATGGTGCGCTCGGTTCGTCGGAGCCGATCGGCCGTCATGCGGTCGATGCGCTCTTGACCTACAGCTATCAGCCGGGCGCCACGCTCTTCGTCGCGGATGCTGCGTTCGCGCGTGCGCTGGCGAAGCGTGCGCCGCAGCTCACGTCGTCGGCCCAACGCTGGCGCGCTGCCCGCCCGCTCATCTGGGCGACGGTCGGCATCGTCGTCATCTCGGCCGCCGTCTGGGCCTCGGGGCTCTCGCCCGCGCGCACGATCGCGGGCTTTTTGCCGGACAGCGCCCGCCAGACGCTCGGCCGGCAGGTGCTCGACAGCATGACGTCCGGCCGGCGACAATGCGACGATCCGAAGGGCGTCGCGGCGGTCGAGAGGCTCAGGGACCGGCTTTCGGCGGGAGCGGGCGGCAAGTCCTTCAAGGTGGTTGTCGTCGACTGGGACCTTTTCAATGCCTTCGCGACGCCGGGCGAGCAGATCGTTCTGACGCGCGGGTTAATCGAAAAGGCGAAGGGCCCGGACGAACTGGCGGGTGTTCTCGCGCACGAGATGGGGCACGGCATCGAGCTGCACCCCGAAAGCGGGCTCGTCCGCGCCATTGGTCTCGCGGCGGCTGTCGAGCTGATGCTCGGCGGCTCTGGCGGCACACTCGCCAACGTAGGGCTCTATCTGGCGCAGATGTCCTACTCGAGGGACGCGGAGCGGGAGGCCGACGTGCGGGCGCTCGAACTTTTGAAGACGGCGGAAGTCTCACCCTATGGACTGCTCGCCTTCTTCGAGCGGGTTCTCGAAATCGAGGGCAAGGAGCCGGGCGAAAAGGGGTCCAAGATCGCCAACGTCTTCGCATCCCATCCTCTGACTGAAGAGCGGAAGGCGATGGTGGAAGCGGTCAAGCCCTATTCGTCGCGCCCGAGCCTCGAGGAGGCGGACTGGCAAGCCTTGCGCATGATTTGCGGGAGCGGGACGGGAGATGGGGCCGGCGGACAGCAGGGCAGTGTTCCGGCCCGCGAACTCTGATGGCGCCCCGCCGCCAACGTCCGCCCGCACGCCGCCGCAATTTGCCATTCTACAGAGGTCAAGAAACGAGGCGCCACTCGGGGCTCCGACCAGGGTTATCGGCAAATATGTTGCGCGCGATTTTGACCTTCCCGCTTCGCTATTCAATCTGGGTCGTTCCGTTCCTCCTCTACGCCGCATCCCCGCTCGTTGCGGCCGTCGTGCTCAAAGAGGCGATCAAGGCCGGCAATGCGCTCTATGTCGAACGGGCAATCGACTGGGAGCCCGTGCGCGTGACGCTCAAGTCGTCATTAAAGAGCGTGGCGCTCGACCGGCCACTCGTGGAGCCGATGCAAGCACCGTCAGGCTCGACGGGGGCATCCGAGGCGCCCGTGCCCAAGCGCGGCGCATGGGCCCGCTTCAAGAACTTCGTCGGTGAACGGGCGATCGATACGCTCGTCAATCGTTATGCCAATGCGAAAGGGCTGCCGACACTTTTCAACTACGGGCAGACCCTCAAGCGGGTGACGGGCGGCGAACTCGACCCGCCGTTGTCGCTCGCTGTGCTACCAGAAAAATTCAACGAGCTCTGGGGACGCGTGCGATATGCGCGTTTCGTCTCGCTCACGCGCTTCGAGATCGAGGTCGAGGACAAGGATGATCCGACACGGCGGTTCTCGGGTCTCTTCGAACTCAAGGACTGGCGGTGGCAGTTGATCCGTCTATATTTTCATACGGACAAGCATCCGCTCGGCGATCTCGCGGCTGCGGATCGCGCTGTGCTCGCGGCCGGGCGTTGATTGGCATTCAAGGGCGGCGTTCGGCGGCTCAGCCGTGGTTCTCTTGGGATTTTCGAAGTTCGTCGTCCCCCGGCCAGTGCAAGACGAATGTGCACGCGCCATCGCCTGTCGCTTCGCATGTGGTTTCTTTGACCGAGATCGCGGGATCGACGAGCCTTTGGAACAATTGCTCGAACGTGGCGGCGTCGTAGTGACAGACCGGTTCGCTCGCCGTTTGGCCGCGCGTCAAAGGATTGTCGCGAATAGTGATGGTGATCGGATACCAGCCGTGCGCCGTGAACGCGCCGGACCCGCCGAACGTCGCCGCGTTCTTGCCAATTTCCGTCAGCAAAAGGCGTGCGCCAAGACGCGCGGGCAAGAGCCGGATCAATCCCTGAAGCAGTGTCGGAATGCGGTTGAAGATCAAATATTCCGCCGTCGCTTTTCCGGCGCGCCGCATCACGAAGCCGAAGTGCTCGGGACCTAGCACGGACCGCGCCGCCGCGTGGAGAGCCGTCACGTCCGCTTCGGGCACCGGGTTCGCTGGGCGCATGCCGGCATAGTGCATCAAGCCCGCGCGTTCGAGCACGATGGCCACGGCATTTTCGCCGTGCGCCTCGTCGATCGCTTCCAACACGCGTGATATGGCATTCGGCCCGATGAAGGCCGTCATTTCAGTCTCGTTCGACAAGGACCAGTCCTGCACTGTTCGATGTCAGTCTTCCAAGACCCATGGTAGCGGCGGGCGCGGTCGTTGCCGCCAAAAATGTAAGTTGATCTTTGATGTCACTTTACGGGCCGTTGGTGCGGCGTGATCGCCAATCGTCAGGCCCGGTCGCCGCCGAGGCGCGCACGAGCCCGTTTGCGCCCGATCAACGGCAGGAGTGCTTTCAGTTCGGGGCCGCTCTCGCGGCCGGTCAAGGCGAGGCGGAGCGGGTGGAACAGGGCGCGGCCTTTGGCTCCGGTTTCAGACTTGATGGCGTTCGTCCATTGACCCCACGTGTCGGTGCTCCAGGGCTCGGGCGGGAGAAGGTCTGCGGCGCGGGTCGTGAATGCGGGGTCCTCGATCACCGGCGTGATGGGTGCGTTGACGACGGCCCACCACAGCTTCGAGTCGTCGAAGGTCGCCAGATTGCCGCGAACTGCTTCCCAGAACGGCGCGCCGCCTTCGACGCCACATTCAGCGAGGCGTTCCCTCACGTCGTCATAGGGCGTGATTTGGAGCAACTTCGCGTTCAAGCCCTTCAATTCTTCCGGGTCGAAGCGTCCTGGCGCCATCGAGATCTTGGCGAGATCGAGGTTGGCGGCCAAAGCCGGAAGATCACGATACGGCTCGATCGCGTCCGATGATCCGATAAGCGCGGCGTGGCTGACGATGGCCATGGGTTCCAGCCCGTCGTTGCGCAGGCTTTCCAATGACAGCGCGCCCAATCGCTTCGACAGTGCGCTGCCGTCCGCGCCGACCAGCAGGCTGTGGTGGGCAAATGCCGGCGGCTTCGCGCCCATCGCCTCGAAGATCTGGATCTGGACACCAGTATTCGTGACGTGGTCCTCGCCGCGGATGACGTGCGTGATCGCGAAGTCGACGTCGTCGACGACGCTCGTGAAGGTATAGAGGTAGGTCCCGTCGGCGCGAACGAGTACGGGATCGGAGAGCGACCCTGCATCGACCGACTGATGGCCACGAACGAGGTCGTCCCAGACAACGGGCGTCGGCTCCGGTGTGAGGTCGGCCGTGTTCGGTGTATTCGCGAGCCGGAAGCGCCAATGGGGCGTGCGACCTTCCGCTTCGAGGCGCGCGCGCTCTTCGGTCGAGAGCTTGAGAGCCGCGCGGTCGTAGATCGGTGGGCGGCCGCTTGCGAGCTGGCGCTTGCGCCGGCGGTCGAGTTCGTCGGGTGTCTCGTAGCAGGGATAAAGACGTCCCGAAGCTTTCAGTCGCGCCGCTGCCTCATCGTAGTGGGCCGTTCGCTCGGACTGACGCTCTTCTCTCGACCATGAGAACCCGAGCCAGCGAAGATCCGTGCGAATGGCGTCGGCGAATTTCTCCGTGGAGCGCTCGCGATCGGTGTCGTCGAGGCGGAGCATGAACGAGCCTTTGTGCTTCAGAGCAAAAAGGTAGTTCAGCACGGCTGTGCGGATATTGCCGATGTGGAGCCGGCCGGTCGGGCTCGGTGCGAAGCGGAGTTTTGGGTGCACGGGGGTGTCACAGGTTCTGTTGGTCGAACTCGCGCGGCAACCTAGGTTGCTTCCCGGCCGGATGGAAGCGGTTGCGACAGCGTTCCCGAGGGCGCGCTCACGCGGCCAGACGCTCGCGGGTCTCGATCGCGAGGCGGAGTGCGGCGGCATCGGCCGCGTCAACGGTCGTGAACAGTTGTTCTCCTGTCGCCGTTTCGATCGCAAGCCGCGTGAAACGGATCGGTCTGAGGCCCGGAAGTTCGGATAGGCTCGCGAAGGCGAGGGCGGCAAAAATTCCGGCGCCAATCAGAAACCGCGTCCGCCAATAGAAGTCGAGAACGAGGACGACGAGAAAAATGGCCGCGACCATGAAGGCGGTGGCCATCAGCATCAGGCCGCCGGTGTCGCTGTCGATGACGTGCTCTTCGCGAACGGCCACGATTTCGGCGAGGGCGAGCCGGCGCCGGCCGATGCGGATCGCTGGCTCGGCGCCGGGTCCGGTCGCGGGTTCCCACATCCGGGGGGCGGATACATATCGGAGGGGCGTGGCGTACATCGTGGGCATCCGGGCTTTGCGGATGCAAGTCTAGCGTGGAGGGGTTGAAGCGGAGTTGACGCGAGCGTGGCCGGCCTCGCAGCAATCAGAAGCTGTCGCCGCCGTCTGCGCGTGGAACCGTCACGCCGGCCGCGCGGTCGACAGACAGACCGAGCGGCGCCAGGCCCTTCGGCTCCCGGAACCGGTTCGTGATCGGGTAGCGGCGATCGCGGCCGAAGTTCTTGGACGAAATTTTGACGCCCGGTGCCGCCTGACGCCGCTTGTATTCGGCGAGATAGAGCAGGCGTTCGATCTTGCGGACCGTTTCTTCGGGGTGGCCGCGCGCGACGATATCGGCGATCGGCATTTCGCGCTCGACGAGGCAGAGCAGGATGTCATCGAGGACATCGTAGGGCGGCAGACTATCCTGGTCGGTCTGGTTCGGGCGGAGTTCGGCGGATGGGGCCTTGGTCAGAATGCGCTCCGGAATGACGATACCGCCGGGTCCGCGTGCGTCGGCGGGCCTGTTGGCGTTCCGCCAGCGAGAAAGTCGGTAGACCTCGCCCTTGTAGAGATCTTTGATGGGATTGAAGCCGCCGTTCATGTCGCCATAGAGCGTCGCATAGCCGACCGACATCTCGCTCTTGTTGCCGGTCGTCAGGACCATGTGTCCGAGCTTGTTCGAGATCGCCATCAGGATCGTGCCGCGCGCGCGGCTCTGAATGTTTTCCTCCGTGATTCCGGGTTCGGTGCCGGCGAAGAGCTTGGCGAGCGCGTCTGAAAATCCTTCCACGGGCGCGACGATGGGCACGGTTTCATGGCGGATACCGAGAGCCTTCGCACACGCGGCGGCATCCTCGAGGCTGTCGTTCGACGTATAGCGGTAGGGCAGCATGATCGAGAGGACGCGATCGGGCCCCAGGGCGTCCGTGGCGATTGCTGCGACGAGAGCGGAATCGACGCCGCCCGAAAGACCGAGCACCACACCGGGAAAGCCGTTCTTGCCGACATAGTCGCGGAGACCGAGCACACAGGCGCGATAGGCGGCTTCCTCGTTTTCGGCCACGGCGCTCAGTTCCTGCCGGCGGCAGAACCATCCGCGTTCCTCCCGCTGCCATTCGGTCAACGTGATGGCTTCTTCCCAGGGCGGAAGCTGGGCTGCGGGTGTCAGGTCCGCGTTCAAGACGAACGACGCGCCGTCGAAGACCAATTCGTCCTGGCCGCCGACGAGATTGACGTAGGCGAGCGGCAGTCCCGTCTCGCGAATGCGCGCGACGGCGACGTTCATCCGCATGTCGGGCTTCGGCCAATCGAAGGGCGAGCCGTTGATCGAAATCAGGATCTCGGCGCCGCATTCGGCGAGGCACTCGGTGACCTCGTCCTTCCAGATGTCCTCGCAGACCGGGACGCCAATCCGGACCCCCTTCACCGTGACCGGTCCGGGCAGAGGGCCGGGATCAAACACGCGCTTCTCGTCGAAAACGCCGTAGTTCGGCAGATCGACTTTCGGACGAACCGCGCGGACCGTGCCGCCTTCGATGAGCGCCGCGGCGTTGAAAAGTTTGCCGTCCTGAGGCCAGATCGTGCCGACGATCATCGCGGGTCCTGACGTGATGGCCGCGGCGAGCCTTTGGACGGCGGCCAGCGACGCCGCCTGGAATGCCGGCTTCAGAACGAGGTCTTCGGGCGGATATCCGGTCAAGAAGAGTTCGGGGAGCACGACGAGATCGGCGCCAAGTTCGCGGGCGCGGGCGTGAGCTTCAACGGCGCGGCGGACATTGCCGTCGAGGTCGCCGAGCGTGGCGTTCAACTGGGCGAGGGCGATCAGGAGGCGGTCTGGCGCGGCGTGGGTCATGGGCCGCTATTTACGGGAGAGGTTCGGGACCCGTCTACTGAGCCGTGATCCACCGCTCCCTCGGTCCATGAAAATCCGGGAACGGGCTCGCGCGTCGGCGCACTCTCGGGGGTTCAGCGCGCGATGACGACGGTGCAGTGGGCGCGCCGGGCGATCTCCTCTGCGGCCGACCCGAGGATCAGTTTCGAAATAGCGCGACGGTCGCCCGTTCCGACGACGATGATGTCGCAGTTGTTCCGTTCGGCGTGATCGACGACGCCCGCGGCGACATCGCGGGCGGATATGACCGCTTGGCGGGTGACCGTGACCCCCTCGGTTTTGGCAACTCCGGCAGCCTTGGCAAGGATGCGTTCCATTTCTTCTTCAGCGTGGACGTAGCTCGCGCCTGCGCGTCCGCTCAACAACGCGACATTGACGGTGCAGACGAAAAGATCGGCGCCCATGGCGCGGGCCATCTGGGCGGCCAGTTGGACGGCCCGGTCGGAATGCGCCGATCCGTCGACAGCGCAGAGAATCTTGTGGGACATGACCGCGGCTCCTCGGTTCAGCTGAATTTCCAGAACGCGCTTTTTCAAGAGTATGCTCGGCACTTCGTCGGCATTTTGCTCGAAATCAAGGCTGGCTGCGGCAACGACGGCGTGTGACGATCGTCGCGCCGTCCCGTTGCGCGGCGGATTGGTAGCGAGTAACTCCCCAGCGGGGACGCGGTTATACCGAGGGGCCAATGGCAAGCATGTCGAACGACACCGGAAGCCAGCCCCAAGCTGAAGCGCGCCCGGAGGAGCCGACGCTCTCGCGGAGCATAGGGACCTTTGAACTCACGCTCTATGCGCTCGGCAGCATGCTCGGCTCGGGGATCTACGGTCTCATCGGCAAGGCCGCGGGGCAAGTCGGCAACGTCGTCTGGATGTCGTTTCTCGCGGCCGTCGCGGCGGCGCTGCTGACGGCCCTCTCCTATGCCGCTCTCGGTTCCCGCTATCCGCGCGCGGGCGGTGCGGCCTATGTGGCGCAGCGCGCCTTCGGCATACCGCTGTTGTCGTTTGTCGTCGGGCTTGCGCTCGTCTGTTCGGGGCTGACATCGGTTGCCACGCAATCGCGGGTGTTCGCATCGAATGTTGCAGCTCTTCTCGGAACGACGACGCTGCCGGTCGAAGCGATCGCGATCGGATTTCTCCTGATCCTCGCAGGCATTGTCTTCCGGGGCATCAAGGAAAGCATGTGGGTCAACGTGCTCTGCACGGTCATCGAGGCCACGGGGCTCCTGATCGTGGCAGCGGTCGGCATTTCCTACTGGGGCTCGGTCGATTATTTCGAGACACCGCCCGAGCACGCCGACACGGCGACAGCGCTCCTGGTTTTGCAGGGCTCGATCCTGACGTTCTTCGCGTTCATCGGCTTTGAGGATGCGATCAACGTCGCGGAAGAGGTGAAAAACCCTTCGCGGACCATCCCGATCGCGCTCATTTCCGCGATGGCGATGGCGACCGTGCTCTACCTGGCCGTAGCCGTGAGCGCGATTTCCGTCGTCCCTTATGCCGAACTCGCCAAGGCGCCGGCACCGCTGACGGCGGTCATGGAACGGGCCGCGCCGTGGTTCCCGCCGCTCCTCATGACCGGGATCACGCTCTTTGCGGTCGCCAATACCGCGCTCGTCAATTACGTGACGGCGACCCGTCTCATTTACGGCATGTCGCGGCAGGGCCTATTGCCCGAGCCGGTCGGGCGCATCCACCCGGTGCGGCGCACGCCGCACATCGCGACGGCGGTTTTGCTTGTGGTGCTGTTGCCTCTGGCGCTCTCGGGCACGGTCGCGGAACTCGCGGCCGCGACCGTGCTACTGCTTCTCTTCGTCTTCACGGTCGTCAACGCGTCGCTGTTCGTCCTCAAGCGCCGCGCTGACGAGCCGAAAGGCGGGCTCGAATTGTCGCCGCTCGTCCCGCTTGGAGGGGCCGCGCTCTGCCTCGTGCTCGTCGTCGTCCGGATCACATCGGGCGATCTCAGTGCACCGCTCATTGCGGCGGTGCTCATCGCGGGTATCGTCGGGATTTATGTGCTGGTGCGACCAGCGCCGGTTCCTGATTGAATCAACTTCGCACCTTGTTCAGGCTTGGGGCGCCCGTGAACGGTCCGGCGCAGCTTACCCGGTGTCATGCCGAACCACTTATGAGCGGCCCGAGAGAATGAACTCAGTTCTGAAAAGCCGAGCATGAAAGCGATCTCGGTGAGG
The DNA here is from genome assembly GCA_033765145.1 of Hyphomicrobium sp. Taxonomy (GTDB): domain Bacteria; phylum Pseudomonadota; class Alphaproteobacteria; order Rhizobiales; family Hyphomicrobiaceae; genus JAGVSR01. The sequence goes on from JANRIH010000044.1 coordinate 67,682, forward strand.
GGCAGATCGGTATTGGTCAAGAAATGCCGCGCCATCTCCATGCGTGTTTCGTCAAGCAGCGTGCGGAAATTCGTACCAGCCTCCATCAGTTTTCGCTGCAGCGTCCTTGGCGTGGTGCCGAGTTCGGCCGCAATCCTGGTCTCGGTCGTGTCATCGGTCGCGATCCGGCGCGCGATCTGATCCATCACGATCGATCGAAAATCGTTCAACTCGACCGGAAGGCCCAGCAGGCTTCTCGCGTAGGCTTCCAGTTCGCGATAGAGTTCTGGATCGGCGTTCTGGAGGGGGGCGTCGAGAATGTCCGGGTCGAAGTCGATCGAAACGTCCTCACCTCCAAAGTTGAGCTTGCTACCGAGTATCCGGATCAATTCATCCGTGTGCGCTGGATCTGCGTAGCACACGCCTATGCGCGGCGGGTGCCACGATCGGAGGGTTTGGCGCCGGACGCGGACGACAAGCATTCCAACGAGATACTCGATGAACTGGCGCTGCGAGCAAAGGTCATCGGACAGGCGCCACGTCAGCCGCGCACCATTTCTATGTTCGACATATGAAACGGCATATCGCCGCGTCATGAGCCCGATGTAGCGGGACTTAGCGTGTAAGGACGCCCGCAAGGTCGGTGCATTCGACGTGATGTAGTGCAGTAGTGGCAAGGGCTCTCGACCCGTCGCTTCGGCGAGGTGAAGTCCGAACGCATCGTCCTTTAGGAGCGCGGCGCTGAGTTCGAGAATGTCGGCAAACGTCCGCAATGGGATCTTGGCGTTGTCGCAGAGAATAGAAGAAACCTCGATGTCGAACGATCGGAGGACGACCTCCGCGCGTATGCCGCGAGTTTGAAGATAATCGGTCACAACGGCAATCGTGCGAGCGGGAATCATGGTGTCAGCTTTGGATGATTATCGAGCTGTGCTCGGATCGAATTCCATTCCTGATGCTAACGACGTGGGCAGCATTGATCGGCGAGATCGTATCGAACTTGCGGTTGATCAAACTGTGCCGGCAAATGGCGCGACGCAATTTGTCAAGTCAGCGTAGTTTCTCTTCATTACGTATTGAGGAGTGAGCTTGGTTCAACGCAACGACGCTGTTCGCTTTGCCAACTTTACTCGGGACGGTTCGATGTTGGGAAATTCTAAGAAAATCGCGCAGATCACTAGGGCATCTCAGCGGCAGAGTGAGCCGCGGAATGTTGAGCGCGCCAATGTCCTCAGCCGCTCGAAACGATCGGAAAAAAATCTGCAAATGGAGACCAATACAGGAGTTCGCTCAAGCATGACTCAAGATTTCGCAAACGATGATTCTGTCTTTTCTGAACACAGAAGTTCGGGCAGCAGGATGGCCGGCTCCCAGGGATCCGACGAGAAGGCCAGTGAAGTGATGTCGCTCCTCGGCACCGTCGACAAAATGATCGAAAGTTCGCTGGCGAACGTCAGCGCGTTGACCAGGCACCAGGCACATGGGGCGGCGAGGGCGTCGCAACTGGTCGAGATTGCCGACTCTCTCCTGGAACTCAGGTTTGAAATTGCGAGCTTCGCTGCTGAAGTGCCCGCCCGCTCGCGCGCGGACCTTGCATTGAAGGCGAAGCTTCTCGAATATTGGGTCGGGGGCGAGAAAGCGGATCCAACCGATCAGTTGGCAAAGTCGCTATGTGATGACGTCCGTTGCATTTGCGGAGCGGCCTGACCCAAGAGTTAAGCCCGCTTCCTGTGCATATCCCTTCGCATGAGCGTTAGACTCTCGTCCAAAATGCTCGCTGCCCAACGGTCGCCGGGCTTGTGCAGGGTCGTCGGGCATCGCCCCCTAGGGCGATGCCTCCCCGGTCACCGCTCACTCACTCCGCAGCGACGACCGGCGGCTCGGACGTGCGTCCCGTCTCGCGGCTCTCGCGCTCCTGCTTCATGCGCTCGGCGACGAGGAAGGCGAGTTCCAGAGCTTGGTCGGCGTTGAGGCGCGGGTCGCAGTGCGTGTGGTAGCGGTCCTGGAGATCGGCTTCCGAGATCGCGGTCGCGCCGCCCGTGCATTCGGTCACGTTCTGTCCGGTCATCTCGACGTGGATGCCACCCGCGTGCGTGCCTTCGGCGCGGTGGACGTCGAAGAAGACTTCGACCTCCTTCAGGATGCGATCGAAGGGCCGGGTCTTGAAGCCTGAGGCTGCGGTGATCGTATTGCCGTGCATGGGATCGCACGACCAGACGACCTTGCGGCCGGCCTTCTCCACCGCGCGGATGAGCTTCGGCAGGTGCTTCTCGACCTTGTCATGACCGAAGCGGCAGATGAGCGTCAGGCGGCCGGCGTCGTTCGCAGGATTGAGGGCCTCGATCAATTTCAGAAGGCCGTCCGGCTCCAGCGAGGGGCCGCACTTCAAGCCGATCGGGTTCTTGATGCCGCGGAAGTATTCGACGTGCGCATGGTCCGGCTGGCGCGTGCGGTCGCCGATCCAGATCATGTGGCCGCTGGTGGCGTACCAGTCGCCGGACGTCGAATCCTTGCGGGTCAGGGCCTCCTCATAGCCGAGCAACAGCGCCTCGTGGCTCGTGTAAAAGCTCGTCGTGCGAAGTTGCGGCGTCGTCTCGCTCGTGATGCCGCACGCTCGCATGAAGCCCAGCGTTTCCTGGATGCGGTCGGCGAGCGCCTGATACTGGTGGCCTTGGGGGCTGTCCTTGACGAAGCCCATGTTCCACTGGTGCACGCGCTCGAGATCGGCGTAGCCGCCGGTCGCGAAGGCGCGGATCAAGTTCAAGGTCGCCGCGGACTGGCGATAGGCCTCGAGTTGGCGCGCGGGGTCGGGGATGCGGGCCTCGGAGGTGAATTCCGATCCGTTGATGATGTCGCCACGGTAGCTCGGTAGCTCGACGTCGCCCTTCTTCTCCATCGGCGACGAGCGGGGCTTGGCGAACTGTCCGGCGATGCGGCCGATTTTCACGACGGGACTGCCGCCCGCATACGTGAGGACGATCGCCATCTGAAGGAAGACGCGGAAGAAATCGCGGATGTTGTCCGCGCGGTGCTCGAGGAAGCTTTCGGCGCAATCCCCGCCTTGCAGCAGGAATCCGTCGCCGTTCGCGACGTTGGCGAGCGCCTTTCGGAGTTCACGTGCCTCGCCCGCGAAAACGAGCGGGGGGAATGTGGCGAGCTTCGCTTCGACGTCTGACAGCTGCTTCGCATCGGGGTAGTCGGGCACCTGCACGATGGGCTTCGTGCGCCAGCTGTCGGGTGTCCAGGTCGTGGCCATTGGTCGTCTCCATCCGGAGCCGGGATCGTCGGGCCTCGTTCTGCAAACGGCAAAGGGTGCGATCCGTTCAGGACGCACCTTCCGAGCGGAGGTCAATGTCACCGGCTATTCGGGGACTTATATAAGTCTTCCAGGGCGGGGAAACCAGAAAATGAGCGGCGCGTGCCGCTCGATGGGGCTCAACGGGGCTCGACGGCCGGCGCGGGGTTGGTATTCGGCAAGTCCGCGTCCTTTCCGGGTGCGCCGACCAGCGTATCCGGGGCCACAGCGTCGGGTGCATCGGGTCCTGGGACCTCTTCTCCGATGGCTGACGGCACCGCTTGCGCTCCGCCGGGCGCTGCGAGGAATTCACCATTGTCCGCCGGGCCGGTATCTACGGAAGCGGGCCTTTCGGTCGAAGGCTCGCCTGCGAACGGTTCTGTCTCGGACCCGAGGACCGGGGGGAGCGGTTCGGCGCGAACCGGCGCGGGGCCGGGCACGGATGGCGGGGCCTCATTCGCAATTGCGTCGGTCGGGGGCATGGGTTCGGCCGCAAGGGTCGGGTCGGCCGGTGGGACTTCGACCGGGAGGGGCCGCCGGACGAGTTCGGTCTCGATCGAGATGCGAATTTCGTCAGAGATGTAAGGGATCGTCCGCGACAGTCCCCAGTCGCTACGGCGGATCTGCGTCGCGGCCGAGAACCCGGCGACGTACTGGCCCGCGAACGTCGGGTTGATCGCCGCCAGCGGATGATCCCCCGCGAACCGCCAGACCACTTCCAAGACGACCGGCTTCGACACGCCGTTGAATGTCAGCAGACCCGAGACATTCGCCGTCTTGTCGCTCGTCGGCTCTACCGACGTACTCTCGAACCGGATTTCCGGGAACGTGTCGGGGCTGAACCACTCGCCCGAGCGAAGCAAGACCTCGTCGAGTTTCTTGACGCCGGTCTGGATGCTCGCGAGCGGAATCGTCGCGGCAATCCGGCTCGCTTCTAGCTTCACCGGATCGAACTCCAGTACGCCCGAGACGTCCGTAAATCGACCGCTCTGGCGTGAGATGCCCAGATGATCCCAGGTGAAGCGCACTTCGGTGTGCTCGCCGTCGATGTCGTAGGTGTCGGCCAGGGCGGGCACCGCAGCGAGCAACAGCGCAGCCGCTGCAACCCATCGGACGGTGGTCCGGACGGCGTAGCTGAGCGTCGGCAGGGTCTCGAATTTCAGTTCCTGAAACATGGGAGCAGGTGAGAGCCATACCCATCGGGCGATTTTGCGGCGCAACATCGGGTGTCTGACACCGGTGCCGCATGCGGATGACCCATCGGCGTGCCAGACATCTGTGCCGGACACAGGTGTCTGACACCGCAACGTCCCGCGACACGGCGCCTTACAGACACATTGGTCCCCGGATATGCGCTTGCGCGCATCCCGGGGTCTTCACCTCTGGCCAACGGTCTCTGCCGGCGCCACCCGACTGGCGCGGGTGTCAGACACGGGTGCCTGACACGGGTGTCAGCCTCTCGCTCTAGACGCCCCCTCGCCCTAGACCCCGGCCGTCATGCCGCCGTCGACGACGAGTTCGGCGCCGGTCATGTAGGCGCTGTCGTCGGAGGCCAGGAACAGCGCGGCCTTGGCGATATCGTCGCCCGTGCCGAGACGCTTCAAGAGCGTGCGATCGACGAGCCACTTCTGAAACATCGGGTTCTTGAGCGCGCGCTCGGTCAGGGCGGTTTCGACGAAGCCCGGCGAGAGCGCGTTCACGCGGATCTTGAACGGGGCATATTCGACGGCGAGCGCGCGCGAAAGTGCGACGACGGCACCTTTGGTGGCGGAATAGGCGGCGAGTTGGCGAAGTCCCTTCTGCCCCATGATCGAGGCGACGTTGACAAGCGAGGCGCCTTCCGCGCGCCGCAGCAGTTCGAACGCATCCCGGGCAAGACGGACGATGCCGTCGAGGTTCACTTCACGGATTTTGACCCAATCGGCGTCGGAGAGGTGGCGGAAGTCCGATCGGACGTTGAGGCCTGCATTGTTGACGAGGACGTCGAGGCGTCCGTGCGCAGCCTCGACCGCCCGCAGGGCTGCTGTGACGTCCTGCCCCTTCGAGACATCCATGGTCGCGGCCGTCGCGCCGAGCCCGCGGTTCTGAAGGGCAGCCGCGAGGTTCGCGGCGCTCGCTCCGTCGATGTCCGTCACGTAGACGTGGGCGCCTTCCTCGGCGAAGTGCGTGGCGATGGCGCGGCCTATGCCGTTGCCGGACCCCGTTACGAGGGCGATCTTGTTTTCAAGTCGTTTCATGTCGTGTCTCGTTTGAGGCGGCGTCTCGCATCAGGAGCGCTTCGTGCGCAGCGTGACCAATTCTTCCGCAGCACTCGGGTGGAGCGCCACGGTCGCGTCGAAATCGGATTTTGTGGCGCCGAGTTTCATGGCAATGGCGGCCATTTGGACGATCTCGGCGGCGTCGGGACCGAGGATGTGGCAGCCAGCCACGCGACCGGTTCCCGCATCGACGACAAGCTTCATATGCGTGCGTTCGTCGCGTCCGGCGAGGACGTTGCGCATCGGGCGGAAGCGGGTCTCGTAGATGTCGACGGCGCCGAATTTAGAGCGGGCGGCGGCTTCGGAAAGGCCGACGGTGCCGATCTCGGGCGTCGTGAATACGGCGGTCGGGATCATCGCGTAGTCGACCGTCCAGGGCTTGCCCCCGAAACGGCTGTCGGCGAAGGCATGACCCTCGCGGATAGCGACGGGGGTCAGGTTCACGCGGTCGGTAACGTCGCCGACGGCGTAGATCGACGGGGCGCTCGTTTGCGACTGATCGTCGACGATGATCGCTCCGTTCGGGCGGGTCGCGACGCCCACACCTTCGAGCCCGAGGCCCGCGACGTTCGGCGAGCGGCCGATGGCGAACAGGATCTCCGAGGCTTCGAGACGATGGCCGCCGCGGGTTTTTCCGACGAGGCCGGATGGCGTCCGTTCGATGGACGTGAAGACGTCGTTCATGACGAGGCGGATGCCGCGCTTCGCCATCGCATCCATGAGGCCGCTGCGCAGGTCGTCGTCGAAGCCGCGGAGCACGCGGTCGCCACGGTAGATCAACGTTGTTTCGACACCGAGACCGGCGAAGATCGAGGCGAACTCGACGGCGATATATCCCCCGCCCGCGACCGTGATGCGATCGGGCAGCGCGTCGAGATCGAGCGCCTCGTTCGAGGAGATGACGTGCTCGATTCCAGGCAAAGCGTCGTCGTAGTTGGGTTTGCCGCCGGTGGCGATCAGAATGTGGGCCGCGGAGAGGGTTTCGCCGGTCGCGAGTTTCACTGCATTGGGACCGACGATTGCGGCGCGCGCCGCGATCGCTCTGACGCCCGCGCTTTCGAGGCCTTTGCGATAGAGGCCTTCGAGGCGCGCCGTCTCGGCGTCTTTCGCAGCAATGAGGCGCGGCCAGGAAAATTCGGGCTCGCCGACGTCCCAGCCGAAACCCGCCGCGTCCTCGAAATCGTCCGCAAAGCGGCTCGCGTAGACGAGCAGTTTTTTCGGTACGCAGCCGCGGATCACGCAGGTGCCGCCGAAGCGGCTTTCCTCGGCGATGGCGACTTTCGCGCCGTGACCGGCCGCGATGCGTGCCGCGCGCACCCCGCCCGAGCCGCCGCCGATGACAAAGAGATCGAAATCGTGCGCCGCCATGCTTGTGTCAGATCTTTATGCCGCGCTTTTTCATTTCGTCGCGAATTTCGATTTCGATCTCGGCCCCGAGCTTTTCGCCCCACCGCTGGCCGGCGATCATGCTTTCCTGTGTGATCTTGGGCTGGCGTTCGACGAACCGCTTGCCGGGTTCGGAACGGAAGAACGCGATCATTGCTGTCATATCCTCGACCGACAGGTTGGCCGCGTAGATCTTGGCGATTTCGTCGAGAACTTCGCCCTTGCGCGCGGCGAAGCGCATCAAGAGCCGTTGCATGATGTCGCGAACCTCGGTCTCTTTTCCCGGAGCCATCTGCAGAAAGAAGGGCTCCATCTGGGCGAACATCGCGGGGAGAACGGCTTCGAACTGCTTGGCCGCGCCGGTCGCCGCGATCAGGTCTTTCGACAAGGCAACGGGATCGTTCGAGTGGGGTGGAGCATTGGGCTCAGCGGACGCGAGACCTGCGGCAAGTGCTGCGGTTGCGAGCATCACCATCAACGCTTTCGGCAGGATCCTCATCGTCGTCCTCCCAGGACTTTCGCGGTCTTCAGGACTTCGGGGCGGAAACTTGCGGGGTCGATCGATCGCGCGCGCCGCGTCTCAGACCGCCGCAGCCTCTTCCCCGTAAGTCGCGGTCAAGACGGTCACACCCGATTGTCCGCCGATGATGGCGATATCGGCGATGCCGAGAAAGAGGCCGTTCTCGACGACGCCGGGGATGAATTTCAGCGCTTCATCCAGGCTCTCGGGGTCTTCGATCTGGGTGAACGCGCAATCGAAGATGTAATTGGCGCAGTCGGTGAGAAATGGCGTGCCGTCGGGCTTCACGCGGAGGCGGATGTCGCCGAAACAGGCCGCGTCGGCCGCGAGCATCTCGATCATGTTGCGGGTCGCGGCGAGGCCAAAGGGCACGACCTCGACGGGCAGGGCGAACTTGCCGAGCGTCGAGACGACCTTCGCTTCGTCGGCGATCACGATCATGCGGTCGGACGCGCTCGCCACGATCTTCTCGCGAAGGAGGGCACCACCGCCGCCTTTGATGAGGCGCAACTCACTGTCGATCTCGTCGGCGCCGTCGATCGTGAGGTCGAGGAACGGGACGTCGTCGAGCGTCGTCAGGGGAATGCCGAGGGAAGCGGCCTGCGCGCGCGTCGCTTCGGATGTCGGCACGCAGACGACGTCGAGACCGGACTTCACGGCCGTGCCGAGGAGCGAAACGAAATGCGCGGCTGTCGAACCCGTTCCAAGGCCCAGTTTCATGCCCGGCTCGACGAATGTCAGCGCCTTTTCGGCCGCGGCGCGTTTCATCTCGTCAGGCGTCATCATCCCAGATCCCGAATTTGGCGTTCCAGTCGTGAGCCGGGTTCCTAGCACGGGGCCACGGGCGCGTGCAGCGCGATATTGCTGCTGATTGGCCGCATCCGGCAAAACTGACGGCATCGTGTGAGGATGCTATAGGCCGCATCATGCGCGGACTGACAGTCGTTTTCGATCTCGACGGGACTCTCGTCGATACGGCCCCCGATCTCGTCGGCGCGACCAACCATGCCTTGGCCGACCTCGGTCTCGCGCCGGTCGATGCAGGGACGCTCCGGCCGTGGATCAGCTTCGGGGCGCGGCGGATGATTGTCGAAGCGTTGGCGGCGCACGGGCGTTCTCTCCCCGATCCCGATGTTGATCGGCTTCTCGATCGGTTCATCGGATACTACGAAGTCAATATCGCGCGCGAGAGCCGGCCGTACCCGGGCGTGGTCGAAACGGTGGCGATGCTGCGTGACGAGGGTGCGACGCTCGCCGTCTGCACGAACAAGCGTGAAAGTCTCTCTCGTTTGCTGCTCGATGCGCTGGCGTTGACCCCCCACTTCGCGGGACTTGCCGGGCGGGACACATTCCTGGTCTCGAAGCCGCATCCGGATCATTTGTACGGTGCGATCCGGCTCGCAGGTGGCGATCCTGGCCGGGCGGTCATGGTCGGAGACAGCGACGTCGATGTCGCGACGGCCAAGGCGGCCGGTATCCCCGTCGTGGCGGTTTCGTTTGGCTACACTCAGGTGCCGGTTCATGACCTCGCGGCCGATGTGGTCATCGACCACTACCGGGAACTGCCGGCTGCGATCGCCGGACTTGCCGGCCTCAACCCGATCCTGCGGCCCATCCTGCGGCCATGACTCGCACGTCCGCGAACGTGTGTGAGGCGAAGTCTTTGTTTTTCTTGCGTAATGCTCGGTATGTTTCAACGCTGGCCGGTCCTCGCGCGCATCACGCGCGAGGCGGGCGGCCGTTTGACAGGTCCGGCGGCTTCAACCATGTTCCCGCCGCTGCGCCCATTAGGGATCGCGGTTTTTGCAATCTGAGATTGCCTGCCTCGCACTTTTCGGCCGGCTGTCCCGCGTGCTTCCGTGCCTGACGCCGCCAACGAATTCGAAAGTTCAGGATGAACGTCCTCATCGTGGAATCGGCCGCCAAGGCCAAGACAATCAAGAAGTATCTGGGCGCGGGCTACAAGGTCATCGCGTCTTACGGGCATGTGCGCGATCTGCCGGCCAAGGACGGCGCCGTCGAGCCCGACAAAGACTTCGAGATGCACTGGGACGTTGACGACAGCCGGGGCCGCAAGGTCATGAAGGAGATCGCGGAAGCGGTCAAAGACGCTGACAAGCTCATTCTCGCAACCGACCCTGATCGGGAAGGGGAAGCGATTTCGTGGCACATTCTGGAGGTGCTCGGGTCGAAAAAGGTGCTCAAGGGGATCGAGATCGAGCGGGTCGCGTTCAACGCCGTGACCAAGCCCGCGATCCTCAAGGCCCTCGAAGAACCGCGCGCGATCGACGAGCCTCTGGTTTCGGCTTACCTCGCGCGACGCGCGCTCGACTATCTCGTCGGGTTCACGCTGTCGCCGGTCCTATGGCGGAAACTTCCGGGTGCCCGGTCCGCGGGCCGCGTGCAGTCGGTCGCGCTGCGCCTCGTCTGCGACCGCGAAGCCGAGATCGAAGCCTTCCGAACGGACGAATACTGGACCATCGAGGCCGAACTCGAAACAGCCAAGGGTGAGACATTCCCGGCGCGGCTCGCGGCGATCGCGGGGAAGAGGCTCGACAAGCTCGACATCAAGGACGGCGCGACGGCCGAGGCCATCAAGGCCGCGATCGAGAAGGGTCAGTTCCGGGTCACGCGGCTTGAGAAGAAGGCCGTCAAGCGCAATCCCTACGCGCCGTTCGCGACCTCGACATTGCAGATGGACGCCTCGCGCAAACTCGGCTTCTCCGCGAAGCAGACGATGCAGATCGCGCAGCGGCTCTATGAGGGCGTCGATATCGGCGGGGAGACCGCCGGTCTCATCACCTACATGCGAACGGACGGCGTCACGATCGAACCCGGCGCCTTGAACGCGATCCGCGGCCTCATCGCGCGTGAATACTCGCAGAAATTCGTCGCGCCATTCATCCGCGAATACAAGACCAAGGCCAAGAACGCGCAGGAAGCGCACGAGGCGATCCGCCCGACAGACCCTGCGCGGCGGCCGAAGGACGTCGCTAAATATCTCGAGAAGGATCAGGCGGCGCTCTACGAACTCATCTGGCGGCGTGCGGTCGCGAGCCAGATGGCGTCGGCCGAACTCGAACAGACGAGTGCGGATATCGAGGTTCAGGGCCGCGACGGCAAAGCCTACATGCTGCGCGCGACGGGTTCGGTGGTGAACTTCGAGGGCTTCCTCAAGGTTTATGAAGAAGGCCGGGACGATCGCGTCCGCACGCTCGACAAGGGCAAGGACGACGCGGCGGACGGCGCGGACGACGACGGCCGGAGACTGCCGCCGCTCGTCGAAGGCGACCGGGTGACTGATCGCTCGGTCTCGGCCGAGCAGCATTTCACACAACCGCCTCCGCGCTACTCCGAGGCGACCCTCGTCAAGCGCATGGAAGAGCTCGGCATCGGACGGCCGTCGACCTACGCCTCGACGATGGCAACGCTCGTCGACCGTGAGTACGTCCGGATCGACAAGAAGCGCCTCGTGCCCGAGGACAAGGGACGCCTCGTCATCGCCTTTCTCGAAAGCTTTTTCCGGAAGTACGTCGAATTCGACTACACGGCGAGCCTCGAAGAAAAGCTCGATCTCATCTCGGATGCGAAGCTCGACTGGAAGGCGATGCTGCGCGACTTCTGGCGCGAGTTCACAGGTGCCATCGACGACATCAAGGAACTGCGCGTCAGCGACGTCATGGAGGCGTTGAACGAGATGCTCGGACCGCACATCTTTCCTGCTAAGGAAGATGGGACGGATCCGCGCCTCTGCCCGAAATGCGGCGCGGGGCGCTTGAGCCTGAAGCCCAGCAAGTTCGGGCCGTTCATCGGCTGCGGGAATTATCCCGAGTGCAACTACACACGGCAACTCACGGGCGATGCGGAAGGCGGCGGAGACCGCGAACTCGGTTTCGATCCAGAAACGGGGATGCCCGTCGTCCTGAAGTCGGGCCGGTTCGGGCTCTATCTGCAGCTCGGCGAAGGCGAGGACGGCGAGAAGCCGAAACGGTCCTCGATTCCGAAGGGTATCGACCCGCAGACGATCGAACTCGAAAAGGCGTTGCAGCTTCTCTCGCTTCCGCGCGAGATCGGGCCGCATCCCGACGGGGGTGTGATCATCGCCGGTCTCGGTCGATTTGGACCCTTCGTCGTGCATGAGAACGGCGCGGAAAAGACCTACGCCAATCTTGAGAACATCGAAGATGTGCTGACGATCGGGCTCAATCGCGCGGTGACTGTCATTGCCGACAAGAAGGCGGGCAAGGGTGCCAGCCGGTTCGGGCGCGGACCGGCGCAGAGGAAAGTTCTTCGCGATCTCGGCGCGCATCCGGACGGCGATGGCAAGATCGAGATCCTCGACGGCAAGTACGGCGCCTATGTCACGCACAACAAGGTCAACGCCACGCTGCCCAAGGGCGTAAAGCCCGAGGACTTGACGGTCGAGCAGGCCGTCGAGTTGCTTCGGGAGCGGGCGGCCAAGGGCGGGGGGAAGAAGCCCGCGCGCAAGGCCGCCAAGAGCGCCAAGGGCGATGGCGAAGGCTCGGCCAAGCCGGCCTCGAAGTCCGCGCCGAAAAAGGCCACGAGCAAGAAGGCGTCTCCTGCGAAAAAAGGGTCGCTGCAGTCGAAGAAGAAAGCATCCGCCGATGTGGATTGACGCGGATGCGACCCCTTGCCGGTCTCACCGAGGATCGACAAGTGGCGCGGTTCGCGTTGACGACGGGTGCGGTCCATGACCCGTAAGCACACGCCGCGGAAACCGAAGACGCCTCACGCCAAGTCCCCCATGAGCGGCGCGCCGGAGAAGCCCGCGAACGACGGCATTCCCTCGCGCGAGCAAGTGCTCGCGTTTCTCGAAGATCAGGACGGCAAAGTCGGCAAGCGGGAAATCGCGCGGGCGTTCGGCATCAAGGGCGGCGCCAAAATCGCACTCAAACGTCTGCTCGGCGAGATGGCCGACGATGGGCTTCTCGGCGGCAACCGGAAGGACCTCAAGGTTCGCGGCGCGATGCCGCCGGTCGGGGTGCTCGAGATCATCAGCCGTGACGAGGGCGGCGATCTCATCGGCGAGCCGGTCATCTGGGATTCCGAGGAGGGGGAGCGTCCTCGCGTCCTCATCCTGATGCGGGATGGGAAGCGGCTTTCGGACGACGACGGCACGCTCGGACTGGGCGACCGGGTTCTCTGCCGGGTCACGCGGCTCGACGATCCCGATCCATCCGGCGCGACATTCGAAGCCGAGCCGATGAAGAAGCTGCCGCGCGAGAAGCGGCGCCTCCTCGGCATCTTCCAGAAGCGCGGGCGTGGCGGGGGCACGATCGAGCCCATCAGCCGGAAGGAACTCAAGAGCTGGACCGTGCCGCCGGGTGACGAAGGCAAGGCCGAGGACGGCGATCTGGTGCGGTTCGATCTCATTCGAAAAAGCCGCTTCGCGTCGCCCAATGCGCGTGTACTTGAAACGCTCGGCAATCCGGACGACGAACGCAAGGTTTCGCTGATCGCGATCCACGCGCACGGCATCCCGGACGACTTTCCCGAAAGTGTGCTCAAGGAGGCCGAGAGCCTCGCCGAACCGAGGCTTCAGGGCCGGGTCGATCTGCGGGACATGCCGCTTCTCACCATCGATCCCGTGGACGCGCGGGATCACGACGACGCGGTCTATGCCGAGCCCGACACCGACCCGCGCAATCCCGGCGGCCATATCGTGGTCGTCGCCATCGCGGATGTCGCGCACTACGTGCGCCCCGCGACGCGCCTCGATCGCGAAGCTCAGGTGCGCGGCAATTCGGTCTATTTTCCCGACCGCGTCGTGCCGATGCTGCCGGAGCGGATCTCGAACGATCTCTGTTCGCTGCGCGAGGGAGAGGACCGGCCGTGCCTTGCGGTGCGCATGGTGTTCGATGCCCATGGCGAAAAGCGCGGGCATACGTTCCAGCGGGCGATGATGCGCTCGGCGGCCAAGCTGTCGTATCAGGATGCACAGGCCGCGTTCGACGGTCAGCCGGGCGAGAAGGCGAAGGCGCTGATGGAGGCGGCATTGAAGCCGCTCTGGGCTGCCTATCAGACCTTGAAACGCGGCCGCGATAGCCGGCAGCCGCTGGATCTCGATCTTCCGGAACGCAAGATCAAGCTCGATGCCGAGGGACGAATCGCAGGCGTCGTCATCCCTGAGCGGCTCGAAGCGCACCGGCTCATCGAAGAGATGATGATCCAGGCGAACGTCGCGGCGGCGGAGAGCCTGGAGGCGAAAAAGCAGCCGCTCGTCTATCGCATCCACGACATGCCGTCGGACGAGAAGCTCAAGGCGCTCCGCGACTTTCTCGAGACGCTCGATCTCAAGGTTCCGCCGCAAGGCCAGTTGAAGCCCGGCGCGTTCAACCGCGTGCTCGCGGCCGCGCGCGAACTCCCAGTGCGCGACCTGGTCAACGAAGTCGTCCTCCGCGCCCAGGCGCAAGCGGAATACAACCCGGACAACATCGGGCATTTCGGGCTCAATCTCGCGCGTTATGCGCATTTCACGTCGCCGATCCGGCGCTATGCCGATCTTCTCGTGCATCGCGCCCTCATCCGGGCGCTGAAACTCGGCGAGGGCGGCATGGCGGACGAGGAGATGCCCCATCTCGGCGCCATCGCGCGCGCGATCTCGGATGCCGAGCGCCGCGCAATGGCTGCCGAGCGGGAAACGATCGACCGTTTGGTGGCGCGCCATCTTGCGGACCGGATCGGGGCGACGTTCAAGGCGCGCATCTCGGGCGTCACGCGATCGGGGCTCTTCGTGCGTCTGGCTGAGACGGGTGCTGACGGCTTCATCCCCGCCTCGACACTGGGTCGGGGCTACTATCAGCATGTCGAGGAGGCGCATGCCCTCGTCGAGACGCGCTCGGGCGAAGCCTACCGGCTCGGTGATGACGTCGAGGTGAGGCTCGTTGAAGCCATTCCGACGGCGGGTGCCTTGCGCTTCGAAATGCTGTCGGAGGGGACGCGTGGTCCCCTGCCAGCCGTCAAAGGGTTCCGTGGCAAGAGGCTCGTCCGGCCGAGGGGGCGACCTGACCGCGGCGGGGCGCGTTCCGGGCGCGGCTAACACTCACATTGACCTGCAACTCGGCTTTGGAGATACCTTGGTGATGCAGACGTATTCCAATGCTCCCGACGTTCCTCCGAGCGATCGACCGGTCGTCCCGGCGCTCTTCAAGGGTTTCCGCCGCCGCTGCCCGTCCTGCGGTGAAGGCCGTCTCTACAAGGGGTATGTGGACGTCGCGTCCAAGTGCGCAGAATGCGGCGAGGAACTCCATCACCAGCGCGCGGACGACGCGCCGCCCTACTTCACCATGTTCATCGTGGGTCACATCGTGGTCGGCGGCGTGCTGGCCCTGGAACAGGCCTACGCTCCGGCGACCTGGGTTCATATGGTGATCTGGCTGCCGCTCACGGTGATCCTGAGCCTCTGGCTCTTGCCGCGCGTCAAGGGCGCGCTCATCGGTCTGCAGTGGGCGCTCCGCATGCACGGTTTTGGCGGGGCTGGAAATCTGGATGGCGCGGCGGGTGATCCCGTTCCTGACTGATGGGCCCGACTGATGGCCGGGCGCATGGCTAGACCGATGCAGCCGACCGGAGCGTCGGCCGAGATGCGCGGGAAAGCGCGGCTGAGACCGCGAGACGCGGCCTCTCTCATTCTCATCGATGGTTCCGGGCGATCCGCGCGCATCCTGATGGGGCGGCGCAGTCAATCCGCCGTGTTCCTGCCCGGGGCCTACGTGTTTCCGGGTGGACGGGTCGAGCGCATAGATGCGCGAACGCCGATCAAGGGCGGTCTTTCGGTCGGGGACAGTCAGCGGCTCATCATGCAGGTGCGCGGCGTGTGCGGTCCTCAGCGCGCGACCGGGTTCGCCGTGGCCGCCCTACGCGAATGCTACGAAGAGGCTGGGGTCCTCATCGGAGATGGGGCTCCGGAGGCGCCGCGGGCGTGGGCGGATGCGGTCTCTTCAGGGTTTCGTCCGGGCGTTGCCGCGCTCCGGTTCTTCGCCCGTGCGATCACGCCACCCGGCCGGCCGCGTCGCTTCGACACGCGGTTCTTTCTGGCCGAGCGGAGTGCCGTCTCGGCCGAGCATCCGATCGTTGATGGCGAACTCGACGATCTGGGCTGGCTCACGGTTGGCGAGGCCCTGGACCGCCCGTTGCCAACGATTACCAAGTTCGTTCTTCACGATATCGAGGCTTGGGTCGCGGGTGGGGGTCAGTCGCAGGTCTGGGCAGTGCCGTTTTATCGGCAGGTCCATGGCCGGCCGGTCCGCAGCCTATTGTCCGGGGCGGGCAGTTCAGCTTGACAGTCGGAAGCGGACGAGTATGGTCCGCGACTTCGATTTCCCGACAATTCGCAGGTTCCGCCATGGCAAAGCCAGCCACGCTCAAAATCAAGCTCCTTTCGACTGCCGGCACCGGCTTCTTCTACGTGACGAAGAAAAACCCCCGCACGGCAACCGAGAAGCTGGTGTTCAAGAAGTACGATCCCGTCGCGCGCAAGCACGTCGAATTCAAAGAAACGAAGATCAAGTAAGGTCGTCTCGGACGGGCTGCATACGCGCTGGCGGGCCCGAACTAGGGTATCCAGGCCCTCATGCTTTGACCGATGTGCTTATCGGCGTGCCATCACGGGCCGGCAAGCACGACTGGCGACCTCCCGATCCCTTCGACCGGAAGACAAAACACCACCTTCGTCGATTTCGGTGAAGGCTGGACCAGGGTCCGTAACCGCTCGGCAGCGGGGTAAGCATTCCGAGTTAGTCACGGACCCTGGCCTCGTAACCAAGCGGCGTCATAGAGGGCGTTGACGTTATCGCTTGGTGTCGTAGCCGGTTTCAGGTGCCTCGCGGCGCCGCTTGCCAACCACGCGGCCCGAATTCATCAGGACACGCGGCGGACCTGACGTCTCCGGGATCTCAAATCCTGCCCGGTGCACGACGCCCAACGCGCGTGTCAGGCAGAGATCAACTTCACATCCCCTTACTAATCACAGCAAGACTGACAGATGATCTGAGCAATTTCAAGAATTTCTCTTGACCTGTCTCGGGCTGGACACGGGAAGATTCGAACGGGAGTTAATCCCACTTGGAGTTCTGCCAGCACCCTTCGCCGAGGTCGGTGTGCAGCGCGCCCAGAAACCGCCGTTGGTTCAATGGTTTGTAACTACGCGGCGTCGGCGGCGACCCGATTCCGGCCGCGCCGTTTCGCGGCGTAGAGGGCGTTGTCGGCCCTTTTGAACAGCGTTTCGGGCGTGTCTGTCGTGCTCTCCATCGTGGCCAGCCCCACGCTGGCGGTTACGCGGATCTTGGTTTCCGGGCGGACCTGGAAGGGGTCGGAGGCGACCATTGCGCGGAGGCGCTCGCCGATCTGGTAGGCCCGAGCGAGGTCTGTTTCGGGCATGATGATCAGGAACTCCTCGCCGCCGAGACGGCAAGCGAGATCGATGCCGCGGGTATTGCGCTTGATGCGTGCCGCGAACTCCTTCAGCACCACGTCTCCGCCATCATGGCCTTGGGTGTCGTTGACGTTCTTGAAGTGATCGATGTCGGTCACGAGGATCGACAGGGGGCGGCCGGTGCGGATGCTGTCCTCGACGAGCGTGCGCAGATGGCCTTCCATGTAGCGGCGATTGTGAAGGCCGGTCAAAGGATCGATGACCGCCATCTCGACGCTCTGTTCGAGCCGGTTTCGCAGATAGTCCGAGAAGCGCTTGCGCTTGATCTGGGTGCGGATGCGGGCCAGGAGCTCGTGCCGGTCGATCGGGCGCATCAGATAGTCATTGATGCCGAGATCGAGGCCGCGGAGAAGGCGCGCTTCGTCGCCGGGCTCGACCAGGATGATGATGGGCAAGTGGCGCGTGCGGTCGAGGGAGCGGACCTGTGAACAGATCCGCAATCCGTCGACGCCGTTGAGGCTCAGGCTCACGATCAGAAGGTCGAAGTTGTGCTCGGCGAGCTTCAGGAGCGCGGCCTGGGGGTCGCGCTCGATGAAGGTATCGTTGGATTTGGAGAGGGCTTCGACGAGGCGGGATGCGGAGCGGGGGTGGTCGTCGACGAGCAGGATGCGGCCGGCGCGGGTATTGAGCGCCTTCTGGAGAGCGGCGTTGTCCGCGACCCCCATGCGCGCCGACGTCGAGGCGCGCATCAGCATCTCGTCGTTCAGCATTTTCAGGCGCGCGAGGTTCTTCACGCGCGTGATGAGTGCGATGTCGTCGACCGGCTTCGTCAGGAAGTCGTCGGCGCCGTTCTCGAGGCCCTGGATCTTGTCCGAGGGCTGGTCGAGGGCCGTCACCATGATGACGGGAACATGCTGGGTCTGCGGATTCGATTTGATCCGGCGGCAGCATTCGAAGCCGTCCATGCCGGGCATCATGACGTCCAGGAGGACGACATCCACGCGGTCCTTGGTGCAGATGTCTAGCGCGGCTTGACCGCTGTTTGCCGTCAGGACCTCGAAATACTCGGCGGAAAGCCGGGCATCGAGCAGCTTGACGTTGGCTGGTATGTCGTCGACGACGAGAACGCGGGCGGTCATTTCAGTACTCGGTACAAAGGCGGACGTCGGTGATCAGGCGCGAGGTGTTCCGGCAGTGAACTTGCGAACGGTCTCGAGGAACATCGTGATCGATATCGGCTTCGAGACGTAAGCCTCGCAGCCGCCCGACCGGATTCGTTCCTCGTCGCCCTTCATGGCGAAGGCAGTGACGGCGATGACGGGGATGTCCCGCAATTCCTGGTCTTCCTTGAGCAGCTTCGTGACTTCCAGGCCCGAGATTTCCGGGAGCTGGATGTCCATCAGGATGAGATCGGGCTTGTGCTCGCGGGCCAAGGCCATGGCATCGAGGCCGCTGCGGGTCTGGATCGTGGCGTAGCCGTGCGCGTCGAGAAGGTCGTGGAAGAGCTTCATGTTGAGCTCGTTGTCCTCGACGATCAGCACAAGCTGTCCGGTCCGCCGGGCGATGCGCGGACGGTCCTCGACGGCCAATGCTGCCTCCTGGTACGACATGCCCCGGCGTTCACTGTTTGACCCGAGTGTTGATGCATCGATTCTCGGGACTTCGCTCGGAGCCACTTTGCCCTGACAGCAGTAACCAACAGTTTAAGATAAAGACGTGTTGATCCTTGAGGTTGCGGGTTGATGGCATGAAGGACTACCGGCAACCGAAACGCGGTATCGACCGGGACCGGTCAGAGTCGATCGCGCTCGATGCGCTGAGGTTCCTTGTTTCCGACGACGGGCGGCTCGGCCGTTTTCTCGGGGCTACGGGGCTTGATGCCAGCGAACTCCGCGCGCTCGCCACGAACGGCGATGGACTGGCTGCCGTCCTCGATCATCTCCTCGCCGACGAGAGCGCCATGCTGGCGTTTGCGGCCGAGAACGGTCTCGCTCCGGAGGAGGTCTCGGCCGCCCATCGGACCCTGTCGGGACCGGCGGAGACCTGGCCGTGAACCCGAGCGAAGCGCCTCGACCCGTCAGGCTCGGCATCGATCTTGGCGGCACCAAAATCGAGGGCCTCGCATTGGCGTCCGACGGGCGGGAAATCGTGCGGCGGCGCGTCGCCGCGCCTCGCAACGACTACAGGGGCACGATCGAGGCCATCGTCGGCCTTCTCGCGGACATCGAGCAATGCGCCGGCCTTCCTTCCGGCGAGACGAGCATCGGCGTCGGGATGCCCGGTTCCATCTCGCCCACCTCGGGCAACGTGCAGAATGCGAACTCGACGTGGCTCAACGGCCGGCCGCTGCAGCGTGATTTGAGCGAGCGGCTGGGCCGAGCCGTGCGCATGGCCAACGATGCCAATTGCTTCGCGCTCTCCGAAGCGACCGACGGGGCTGCCGCAGGCGCCGAGGTCGTATTAGGTCTCATTCTCGGGACGGGCTGCGGATCGGGCATCGTCGTCAACGGCCGGGTATTCGACGGTCCTAGGGGGATCGGCGGGGAATGGGGCCACAATCCCCTCCCCGCGCCGAAGGACGACGAACGTCCAGGCCCACTGTGCTGGTGTGGCCGGCCCGGATGCCTCGAAACATGGGTTTCGGGTCCCGGCCTCGAAGCGGATTACGCGCACCATTCGGGACGGACGGTTGGCGCCGAGGCGATCGCGGCGGCGGCGGCTTCAGGCGATGAGGGTGCGCGTCGCGCGCTGGACCGGCATCTCGACAGGCTCGCGCGGGGGCTCGCGACGCTCGTCAACGTGCTCGATCCCGACGTGATCGTGATCGGCGGCGGACTATCGAAGCTTGGACATCTCTACCACGTGTTGCCCGCGCGCCTTGCGCCGCTCGTGTTCGCGGACGATCCCCGCGTCGTGATCCGTCCGCCCAAGTGGGGTGACGCGAGCGGCGTCAGGGGGGCGGCCCGGCTCTGGCCTTGATGATTAGGGGGCTGTTTCGCGTCGATGCCGGCGTTTCGGGGGTCAGCGGGGCGTTGCGGTAGCCGGGCAGGGGTTTTCAGGCAAGTATGTGAGCTCGGCGATGTCACCGCGCAGGCTGTGGCTTCCGTGATCGATCTTGAGATCGCCCGTCACGCCGTTCTCGTGGAACCGAAAACTCATTTCGTACAACGGCGTGGCGTCGATGTTGGTCTGCCCGACGTTGAAATAGCTGATCGAGACCGGCCAGCTTTTCACGCCGGCCAGGAGATCGGCGTTCTTGAACTTGGCATTGAACCGCTTGGCGCCCTCGGGCACCGAGCGACCAATGACCGAGGTGGTGGCATAGACCTTCTCGCCGCCTTCCGAGCCGTCGTAGAGGTCGCCGATGAACAGGCGCTCTCCGGCTTTGGCCGCGCTCAGGATGCCCTGCGAATGCTCGATTGGAAAATAGACCGGGCTCTTGACGGTCGCCGCCTTCTTCTGCGGCTTCACGATCTCGACTTCGACCGGTCCTCGTGAGCCTGGGTCCTTGGTCGCGACACCCTGCGTGCGATCGGCCATTTGATCGTTCAAATAGGTCGAGAACGCAAAACGGAAACGGCCGGCGGGGGCTGCTTCCCAACTCGAGGTGCGGAGATCCGTCGTTTCGCTCGCGCCTTCGGAATTCGTCGTTTCGGTGACGTAACGCATGCTCTGGGCATACCCCTCGCACGCGTTCCCCGTCAGTTCGTAGACGATGCGCCCGCGGATATCGCTGATCCCGCCTCCCGGAGCGGCATTTTCGAGTTTCAAGTCGTAGATCGCGCGATGGGGTCGCAACGGCGCGGCGGACGTCGGTGGTGCGGCAGCCGAGGCGGGTGCCGATGCAAGTGGGATCAGGAGGAGTGCCCAGTGCCGTCGTTCGAAGGACGGCGAAGGGAAGGTCGTTTTCCTCGTCATATCGGACCTCGACGGCTGCTCTCAGACGATCTTTGCGGTTCCGTTCCGAGCGATGGATTGCAAATTGCAGCCGTCCGGAACAAAAGACATTTCACCACGTAGAGCGTGGCCCCGGCAACATCAAGGAGACCGTCATGGGTGGCGAAATCGAGGCGCGGCTCAAATCCCTGGGTATCGACCTGCCGCCAGCGCCCAATCCGGTCGCCAACTACGTGCCGACGTTGATTGCGGGAGACTTGCTCTTCGTGTCGGGACAGATTGCGAAAGCCGCTGACGGGACGATCGTGACGGGGCAGGTCGGCAAGGATCTGACGGTCGAGGACGGCGCGAGGGCGGCGCGGATCTGCGCTCTCAACATCCTGGCCCAGGCGCAGGCGGCGCTCGGTAGCCTGGATCGCATCGTCCAGGTCGTGCGCCTGACAGGCTTCGTCAATTCGGGCGCGGGCTTCGCCGATCATCCAAAGGTCGTCAACGGAGCCTCTGATCTCATGGTCGAGGTCTTGGGCGGCAAGGGCCGTCATACGCGCGCGGCGGTCGGCTCGTCGAGCCTGCCCGTCAATACCGCGGTCGAGGTCGATGCGGTGCTGAGGATCACGTGACGATCGGGGTTCCGCTCGACCGGCGCGCATTCCTGGCTCGCCCGATCGCGCATCGGGGCCTGCATGACGCCGCGGCTGGTGTCGTCGAAAACACCGCGCCTGCTTTCGAAGCCGCGGTGCGCGCGAGCTTCGGTATCGAATGTGATCTGAGGCCCGCGGCGGGTGCGACGCCGGTCGTCTTTCACGACCAAACTCTCGAACGGTTGACGGGAGATCCGCGTCTCGTCGCCGAAGTGTCATCCACTTCCCTTGCGCGCCTCCGGCACACCGGAACGGATGCCGGCGTCATGACATTCCGAGAGTTGCTCGATATCGTCGGCGGACGCCAGCCGATCTTCGCCGAGATCAAGAGCGAATGGGCGGCGCCCGATCCCGCGTTCTTGACCGAGATCGCACGTGCGGCGATCGACTATCGCGGGCCGCTCGCGCTCATGTCGTTCGATCCCGATGTGATGACGGTGATGCGTGAACTGGCCACGGAAATTCCACGGGGTATCGTGTCGGGCAGCTATCGCGCGGCGGCGGGCGATGCGTGGTGGGAGGCGATCATCGGCCGAGAGAGGGCCGAGCGACTGGCGCTGCTACTCGAAAGCGCAGGTGCTGCACCATCCTTCTACGCCTACGAGATCGGTGCGCTGCCGACGTCCGTCACGCGCTATGTGCGCGCTGTCGACCGCCTGCCTCTGCTGGCTTGGACTGTTCGCAAACCTGCGGACTGGGACGTCGTCGCCGCCCACGCGGATCAGGCGATCTTCGAGGGGCCGGTGCCCGATCAGCTGCGCTTGGCCCGCTCATAGAGCGGCATCACATCCTTCAAATTGTCCTCGATCGTCTTGATGCGCGTCGAACCAGAGGGGTGGGTCGAGAGCCACTGCGGCGGTGCGCCCTTCGCGGCCTTCGACATCTTCTGCCAGAGCGTGATCCCGGCGCGCGGGTCGTATCCGGCGCGGGCCGCCAATTCCATGCCGATGAGATCGGCTTCCGTCTCGTCGTTGCGGGAATACTTGAGGGCGGCGAGGCTCGCACCCGCAACGCCGATCAGCTCACCAGCATCTCCCAGAAGCAGGCGGCCGACGATGCGGCTACCGACGTCGGTCAGCGTCGTTTTCGCGCTCCGTTCACGGGCGTGCTCCCAGAGCGCGTGACCCATTTCGTGGCCGACGATCATCGCGATTTCATCGTCAGTGAGTTGCAGCCGATCGACCAAGCCCGAATAGACGCCGATCTTCCCTCCGGGCATGCAGAACGCGTTGATCGTCGGGCTGTCGAAGACATTGATCTCCCATTCCCAATCCTTCGCCCGCTCGTTGAACTTCTGGGTGTGGGGCAGGATCGCCTCGGCGATCCGCCGCACACGGGTGACGAGTGGGTGGCCCGCATCCAAGAGCTTGCCGCGCTCGCGAATTTCGTCGCGCATGGCGGCATACTGCGCGGCCGCCGTTTTCTCGACGTCCTCGGCAGATACGAGATTGCGGAACATGGATTTCGACGGGACTTTCACGCCGTCGCTCTCGGCTCTGGCATGGGGGCTTGCGACAAGTGTCACTGCCGTCACGACGGCGCTGACGGCGAGTATGCCAGTTAAGAACTGGCGGATGGCTCGCCCGCAGATTGTCTCGGCATGTCGTTTCCCTCGGGTCGGCATGTCGGTTCTCCCGTGGCGGAGCGTTGGCGTCTCTCGAGCGTTCATCTAAGTGGTTTCAATCGGGCTGCAAGTGCGGAAAGTGTTGGGCATTGTGATGGACGATGGTGGCGAGCGGATCGTCAAGCGGATCGGTTCCATCAGGGAGGTTCCGGCCGAAGCCTGGAATCGCCTGGCCGTTTCTGACCCCGCGACGGCCAATCCATTCGTCAGCCATGCGTTCCTGAAAGCGCTCGAAGACGCGGGAACGACCGGTGAGCGGGCCGGTTGGCTGCCCCAGCACATCGTCATTTCGGATGCGGCCGGGACGGTCGAAGCAGTGATGCCGCTCTATGTGAAATCCCACAGCCAGGGCGAATATGTCTTTGATCACGGATGGGCGGACGCCTTTCACCGGGCGGGAGGACGGTATTATCCGAAGTTGCAGACCGCTGTGCCTTTCACGCCGGTCCCCGGCCCGAGACTTCTGGTCGGCCAGTCCGAGGATCGGGAGCAGCGCGAACGGCTGCTTGTCGGCGCGGCGCTTGCGACCGCGGAAGAGTTCGACGCGTCCTCATTCCACATCACGTTCCCGACGGAGGCCGAATGGCACCATCTCGGCGAGATGGGCCTGCTTCGGCGGACCGGGCAGCAATTCCACTGGATCAACGCCGGCTACGAGACCTTTGACGATTTTCTCGGATCGCTCGCCTCGCGAAAACGGAAGATGGTCAGGAAGGAGCGCGAGGACGTTCGTGCAAGCGGGTTTTCCATCGTCGCGATCCAGGGCGCAGAAATCAGCGAAGCTCACTGGGACGCCATGTACGACTTCTACGTCGATACCGGCAGCCGGAAGTGGGGTCGCCCGTATCTCAACCGGCGGTTCTTTTCGCTTCTGGGCGAAGCGATGGCGGACCGCTGTCTTCTCGTCATGGCGTTCGATGGCAAGCGTCCCGTCGCGGGGGCGCTGCACCTCATCGGCGGAGACTGTCTCTATGGTCGGTACTGGGGCGCTCTCGGGTATGTTCCCTGCCTCCATTTCGAGCTCTGCTACTACCGCGCAATCGACTATGCGATTCGACACCGGCTCGCGCGGGTGGAAGCCGGCGCGCAGGGCGAGCACAAGCTGGCGAGGGGATACGTTCCGGTCACGACCTACTCGCTCCACTGGTTCCGCGACCCGCGCCTTGCGGCAGGTGTTGCGCGTTACCTCGAGGAGGAACGCAGGGCCGTGGCTGCGGCGAACGCCGAACTCGCGGCTTTTGCGCCTTACAAGAAGCTCGCCGACGCGGAACAGGATTGAGAAGCAGCCGTCCCGCCTCGGAGCCTCGGCTTGACGGCGCCGCCGGGCCGTCTTACGCCCGGTCCCGGAGCGATCGAAAAGGGACGGCCATGTACGACAGCGGAAACGTGTTCGCGAAAATTCTGCGCGGCGATCTCCCGTCCTATCGCATCTATGAAGACGGGGATCTCGTCGCGATCATGGATGTCATGCCGCAGGCGCCCGGCCATACGCTCATCATCCCGCGCGCGGCCTCACGCAATCTCCTGGATGCCGATCCGGCGGTTCTCGCAAAGCTACTGCCGGTTGCGCAGAAGATCGGCAAGGCCGTCAAGGTAGCGTTCGCGGCGGACGGCGTCACGGTCATGCAATTCAACGAGACTGCCGCCGGGCAGACCGTTTTCCACCTGCACCTGCATGTCATCCCGCGGCACGACGGCGTTGGCCTCAAGCCGCACACGGGCAAAATGGAAGACGGCGCGATTCTCGCGGCCCATGCCGAGAAAATCCGCGCCGTCCTTGCAACCATTTGAGTTGTTTGACGCGGCGCCTCACGGCGTCTCATACATGTTCCGGTAAACCGCCGCCTGCTCGGCCGACATGCGGGGCAATAGGATGCGCATGGTCTCGTTGCCGACGAGCTTGCCATTGCGCTTGAACGTCCAATCCGAGATCTCGGCCGACGTGAACGTGTAGGGCTGGCCGAGGCGGACGGTCTTGACGCTCTGGGGCTCGTTCGAGATGAGGCCCGTGATCTTGTCGCCTTCACGACGGATTTCGGTCAGCCAGAAGTGCTCCGTCGCGCCGTTGCCCGAGATGGCGACCTTCAGCGCGAAATCGCTCTCGCCCGGGCCGGGGTTTTCCTGGGTGCGCCAGAACGTGTCGAGGCTCGCGCGCGCCTTTTCAATGGCGGCGTTCATGTCCTTGTCTTCACTCAAGACCGAGATGACCTTGTCCTTTGTCTCGGAGGTCTCCGGCTTCGCCTTCGTCTCGGGGACGGTTTCGGCGGCCTTGGGATCGAGGGCGGCGATCTCAATCGCGGGCGTTTCGTCGATCTTCTTCTGTGTTTCGGTTGCGGCCGGCGTGGCGAGCGTTTCGGGTGTCTTGGGCGATGTCGCTGCCATGGCGTCGGCGATGCGATCGGCGGGCGTGGCCGTCGACGGTGCCTCGCCTTTCGCTGTGATCTCGGTTGCCGCTTCCGACTTGGCCGCAGGTGTGTCGGCGGTCGTCGTCGCGGGCTCGGCGGGCGACTTCGCCTCGGTCGAGGCGGCGGGTTTTTCGGTCGTCGACGAAGCAGCTTCTGCTGATTCCATATTGTCGGCGGGAGCGGTCGTGGTGGCCGGCGACGGGGTTTCGGCCGTCGTCGCGGGCTTTGCGGTTTCCGGCTTCGTCGTTTTAGCTGCGACGTCGGGTGTCGGATCCGACTTCGGTTCCGGTGTGCTGTTCGCGGCTTTGTCCGCAATCGGGGCCTTGGGTTCGGATTTCGCCGCGACCGGCGCTTTCTCGGTGGGCTTGACGTCAGTGGACTTTGATGGCGCGGTCGGCGCCGGAGCGGTTTCGCCGCGGGCCGCGTTGATGCGCTTCATCCAGTCGCCGGAGCCCGATCCGGCCGCGATGCCAGCGCCGATCTTCTGGCCGGGTTCGCTGCCGGCCGGGATTTCCGCAACCGTCGTCATCCATTCGCCGATCGTGGCGTTGGCCATGCCAACGCCGGGGCGCACCGGCCCTTGGTAGAACGCCGGCCCTGTGCCGCAGCCGCCGACGCACGAGATGTGGTCGTTACCGGCCGGCTGCGCTGCCGGTGCTTCGGGCGCCTTGGGTGCGGGGCGCGGAACCATGGCGACGATTTCTGCGCCGGCGCCTCCACGGCAGCCCGCTTCGCAGACGACGACGAACTCATTGGGATAGGCCGACGCGAGCGGGTGCTGGCCGACGTCGGTCGTGGCGGCGTCCTCTTTCAGGAGTTCCTCGGCGCGGCGGTCGTAGTAGTCGGCATTGCGCTTGTCGAGGAGCATGCCCGGGATCTCGCCCTTGGCATTCGCGCCGGCTGCGGCGGTATCTGGCGTCAAATCCGGGGACGCAGCGGCTTCCGTCGCCGGCGCCTCGCTCGGAGACGTCGCGGCGTTGTCCGATGCTGGCTCACTCGTACTGGCGGCTTCCGGCGCAGTATCGGCGGCGGTCTCGCCCTGTCCTTCCGAAGCCTGGTCCGGCACGTCCTCGGAGATCGGCTCCTCGCTCACGCGTTCCTCGGCCGGGCCTTCGTCGGACTGGGCCCATGCCGGAAGCGCGATTGCCAGGCTCGCTGCAAGCGTTCCCGTTGCGATGAGCGTGGCAAGGTCGGTGGCGCCGGTGCGGCGCGAAGCGGGCGGCTTCAGCATGGATGGTCTGCCTCGATGGAAGGTCGTCGGACGCGTGCCGGTCACTCTGGCAGAGCCGCGTAAACGAAATCCTTACGTGTTCGCCAAGTTGGGTCAGGCGGCGGGTCGCGCGTTACCGCTCGTTAGTGTTCGGCGCGCCGATCGGCCGTCAGCGTTCGTGACGGTAGACGGCCGTCTCGGCGCTGGCGGCGTTGATCACGGCGATATTGCGATAGTCCGTGCCTTCGGCCGTGCGCAGGGGCTGAGGGTTCATTCGCTGGAATGACCTGGCCGATTTCGCGCGTGCAGGGTCGTCGGCGTCAGGCGCGGTCCGGAGGCGGAGCGCGTCGCGGGACGGGCTGGGCTTCGGCTTTTCGAGCGCGGGCGGCACCGGCGCGGCATTCACGGCGGGGAGTTGGGGCTTTGCCTCGGTCGCCGCAGGGGCGGTGTTCGTGCCGGCAGGGACGGTCAGTCCATAATATCCCGCGATGCAGGCGTTCGTGCGCTTCATTTCCTCGAGCTTGCCGAAGGGGACGTAGACGATCGTCTTGTCGGGGCAGAGGTAGCCTTCGGCCGCGTGCGCCGTTTCGATTGCGGTCGCCGCGAGAAGGCCCAGACAGAAGAAGACCGCTTTCCAGCGCCAGTTCATCGCCGCCATCCCGATTCCGTTCATCGCTGGGCGGCACGATATGGGTCAGGCGTTAACGTTTCGTTTGGTTTGTGCCAGACGCTAGCGCTGGCCGGGATAGCGCCAGAACGGCCCCTTTTCGGTATCGACCTTTTCGAGCACCGGCACGCGCTTCTCGGGTGGGCGCTCTCCGGTCTGGATCAGGAGCTGGATGTCGTTCAGGAGCGTGTTGTTCTCGGCATAGCCCGAGTGATTGATCCCGAGGCTGTCGGTCGAGACGGCGGTGACGTCGATCGTGTCGATGCCCGGCAGCACGAGGGGCTGGCCGTCAGGGGCGTCGCCTGCCCGGGGGATGCCGCCATGGAAGCGGCGCGAGACGTCGAGGGCGTAGTCGTTGCGGGCGGCGTAGAGCGTCACGCCTTTCGCCAAGCCCTGGATGTCGCGCGCGATGTTCTCGAAGTTGTCGCGATCGACGTCGGGGGCGGCGAGAATGATCTCGCTGATGACGACGCCCGTGGGTTGCGAAGCGCGGATATCCTTCAGAACCTGCAGCGTCGGCTGGTTCCCCATGCTGTGGGCAATGACGCTGACGGTCTTGGCGCCGCTCTCCTTGACGACGAGATCGAGAAAGTCGCGCAAGTAGGGCTCGGCCTGTCCCGCGCTTTCGCGATCGTAGGTGTAGCTCGCGACGCCGCCGCCCGAGGGCCAGCTGTAGAGGAACGGCGCGCCGTCGAACTTCAGGTCGTAGGCGATCTGCGCCGTGCGGTAGACGGCGTTGTCGAACGTCGTGTTGAAGCCGTGGACGAAGACGATCGCGTGATCCTTGAAGCGTTCGGACTTCGCAAGCCTCTCGCGCACGCGGGCAATCAGTTCCTCGCGCGTCAGCGTTTTCAGTTCCTTCATCGTAAAGTGTTCGGCCGGATCCTCGGCCTCCTGATACACGACGCCGATCAAGGGCACGCTCAAGGTCCACGGACGCTCGACTTGCGGCACCTCATGGTTCTTGGGGACGGTCACGAGTGCCTCCCCGAGCGCGAGCCGGCGTCCGCGCTGGGCGCTGAAATCGACGCGTTTCGCAATTGGCGCTTCGGCGCGATCGGTGCCGAAATAGACGGGCACGACGGCGTATTTCGTTTCGTCAGGGGGCGGCGGCGCCGCACCGCCAGCGGGTGGACCACTATCCATCGGCGGCGCGGACGCGTTCTTGTCAGGGGACGTTGATCCCGGTGCCTGTGGAAGGCTCGGCGCGGCCGCGCCGTCACCCGGCTTTTCTTCCTTCTCTCGGTCCGTCGGTGTGGCGTCCGGCACTGGAGGCGGGGCTTCGGCGGTCGGCGGCACGGGTTTCGGTGCTGGTGGGGGCGGTGGTGAACTGCTGATCGGGGGAGGCTCTGACGCCGTGCGATCACTTTCGAATGTCGTCCAAAGGCCGAGGGCCAGCGGGACGATGGCGAGGATCGTCAAGCAAAGGCGGGCGAGGAGACGGGGGCCTTTCGGCATGGCGCCGGTCGCGACCCAGGCGAATGCAAAAAGTATGACGACGCCAGCGAGCAACAGGGCGGCCGTCATGGGTTCGGTCGTATCCAGCATCTCGGCCCCCCGTCGGCCACCTGCGATCGCTTTGGCGCTGGTCCTGGCGATGGTCCTGGAGCCGCGCGTTCCACTCTAACATCCCCCCGAACCAAGCATGGCATCTTGATCGGATCGCGGCGCCGGCTTTTCGTTGTGGAGGGGCCGTTCCGCGACAGAATTGCCGCGCCGGTCAACGTTCTCCTTGTCGGAGCGGAAAATCCTGCCCATGGTCCGGCCCCGATCGCGCCCTTATCCCGACCTCGCCCTGGAACTCATCGCCCGTGACCCGCCACTCCCTGACGCCGCGCGAGTATGCCGACGCCATTCTGGCGGGCGATCGAGCGCGGCTCGCCAAAGCCATTACACTCGTCGAGAGCACGAAGCCCGCGCACAACGCCGAGGCGCAGGAGCTTCTGCAACTTCTGCTGCCTGGGGCGGGGAAGAGCTTCAGGCTCGGGATCACCGGCGTGCCAGGTGTGGGCAAATCGACGACGATCGATCAATTGGGCGCCAATCTCGTGGAGGCCGGGCACAAGGTGGCCGTCCTCGCCGTCGACCCGACCTCGAAGCGGACGGGCGGGTCCATTCTCGGCGACAAGACGCGCATGAGCCAGCTCTCGCAGATGGCCAATGCCTTCATCCGCCCCTCTCCGACGTCGGGCACGCTCGGCGGGGTCACGCGCAAGACGCGCGAGACGATCGTGCTCCTGGAGGCTGCGGGGTTCGATGTCATTATCGTCGAGACGGTCGGCGTCGGGCAGTCCGAGGTCGCGGTCGCGGACATGGTCGATTTCTTCCTGGTGCTCCTGCTCGCGGGTGGCGGCGACGATCTGCAAGGCATCAAGAAGGGAATCATCGAACTTGCGGACATGATCGCGATCAACAAGGCGGACGGAGACAACGTCACACGCGCGGAACGCGCGGCGTCCGAATACCAGAACGCGATCCACATTTTCACGCCGAAGTCCGCCGTCTGGCTGCCGCCCGTGGTCACGATCTCGGGCCGCACGAACATCGGGCTCGACCGGCTCTGGGAACGGATCGAACAGCATCGCTCGATCATGCAGGCGAACGGCGCCTTCGACGCGCGCCGGAGCCGGCAGTCGGTCGAGTGGATGCGGGAGATGCTCGGGGACCGGCTTCTGGCGGCGCTCAACGCGAACGCGCGCGTCGCCGAACGGATGCCTGCGCTCGAACGGGATGTGCGCGAAGGCAAGCTCATGCCGACACGCGCCGTCGACGAGATCATCGGGATGATGGGATTGGGTTGAGGCGGTCGCCGCCAGGGTCCGTAGCGTTGCGTTTTGTGAATTGAGTGCTTGTCACATTCACTCGCCACGTGATGTGGGCCTGAAACGGAATTTTCCGAGGACTTCATGTCGAGCCGTATGTATGGATTTCTACTCGTTCTAATGTCGGCGGTCCTTTGGAGCACGGCCGGTCCACTCGTCAGGATGGCGAACCTCGACTCCTGGACGCTCATCGCTTGGCGCTCGATTTTCTCGTTCGGGACGCTGCTCATCTTCGCGCTCCATCAGCATGGATCAAACCTGCCCCGCGCCGTCGCCGGACTGGGATCGCCTGGAGTGGTCACGATCACCATCTCCGTCATCTCGACAATCGCCTACGTGTTTGCGCTCAATCTGACGACGGTCGCCAATGTGATGATCGTCTATGCCGTACTGCCGTTCGTGGCGGCTCTGATCGGCTTTCTTTGGATCGGTGAACGCGTGACGCGGCGGCTCATCATTGCAGGGGCGGTCGCCTTCGTCGGCATCGCGATCATGGCGGGCGCCGCCGCGTCGTCGGAGGACATTCTCGGCATCGTCGCCGCCTTCGTCATGACGGGCACGTTCGCCTGGCAGATCGTGCACACCAAGGTGCATCCCAATCTCGATTTGAACGTCGCTTTGGCGATCGCCGCGGGGGCCACGGGCCTCGTCGCTCTGCCATTCATGGCGCCCGGCATCCCAGAACCAACCGCGCTCCTTGCCTGCGCGCTCTACGGTGTTCTGACCACAGGCATCGCGTATGTGCTCGCCTTGGCCGGCGGGCGCTACATCACCGCGGGTGAATCCGGGTTCATCCAGATGCTGGATGTCGTCCTGGGACCCCTTCTCGTCTGGTGGTTCTTCGCCGAGCAGCCTGCCGTGAAAGTGCTGTTGGGTGGCCTCATCGTGCTCGCGGCCGTGGTCTCGTATCTCTGGCACGAGCAGCAACAGGATCGGGCTAGGGCGGGGTGATCATCATCCGCGCCTTATTCCTTCAATCCGATGTCCGACGCCCTCGAGAACCATCGGTTACAGGATTGCGCGAGTGCGCAAGTCCGGTGTCTTCACGTCAGGCCGTTGGGGCTCCGTCCTTGCCCGCCTTCGATTGGAGAAGGTCCCGGATCGGCGCTCTCGCGCCGTCCGGGAACCCGAGCGATTGTTTGGGTTCGAGACCCATTCTCCGCGCATTGGAGTGAGGTGTCGTGGCGACGCCTCAAGTCTCCAACCTCTGTCCCATTCTCCCGGCCAAATCCTGCGTGAACTGCCATGCGACGCGGCCGGAGCGGGCCCCGCGCGTCATGCTCCATTCGTGTGCTTGCGGCTCGAGGTCGGCATCGGGGATCGGAAGAGCGAAGTAATCGCGATAGGCACGAACCATCGCGAGGTAGTCGTCCTCAGAGCAGTTGTGAAACCCGAGCCAGAGGCCGAAGCGATCTGAGAGCGAGACCTTCTCCTCCGTCGCCTCGCTCGGATTGATCGCCGTCGCGCGCTCGTTCTCGATCATGTCGCGCGGCATGAGATGGCGACGGTTCGAGGTCGCATAGAAGATGACGTTGCCGGGGCGGCCCTCTATGCCGCCTTCGAGCACCGCCTTCAGGGACTTGTAGCTGGTGTCGCCGCCATCGAATGTGAGATCGTCGGCGAAGACGATGAAGCGGGCCGGCGCGTCCTTGAGACGCGCGAGACAGGCCGGAAGTGTCGCGATGTCCTCGCGGTGGATCTCGACGAGCTTCAAGTCGGGGTGCGTGCGCGCGACCTCGGCGTGGGCGGCCTTGACGAGGCTTGATTTTCCCATGCCGCGCACGCCCCAGAGGAGCGCGTTGTTCGCCGGCAGGCTTTCCGCGAAACGGCGCGTGTTGTCGAGGAGCGTCGCGGCCGCGTGGTCTATTCCGATCAGCAACGCGAGCGGCATGCGGGCGACATCCGGGACAGGTTCGAACCGCGACGCCTCGGCGTGCCAGACAAAGGCGTCGGCGACATCGAGGGCGGGCCGCTCCGTTGCAGGAGGCGGGGCGACCCTCTCGATCGCTTCCGTCAGCCGCGCGATGGCGCGGGCAAGGTCATCGTATACGGTCTCGGGCAACATCGGGCGCTCCGGGAAGTGGGCGGGAAACCGCCTCTGATCGATCGGTTTCGAGCCCGGATCGCACCGGAGGGCCGGGAATGGGCATCCCCCTCTCCAAGCCGGTTGCAATGCGGGCGTCACTCACTATAGTCGCGCGCGAATTCGAAGCGAGACGCGCGCGGGGCCCGGTGGTCCGGCGGCGTTTTGCGGCGTTCGCAGGGCTGGCAACGTTTGAATGGCTGGTGGCGTCCTTCGTGGCGCCTCCCCTTCTACCGGGCGTCCCTCCCACCCACATCACCGTATTCGACACAGAGGACTAGGGGATCATGCTCATCACACCAGCCTATGCGCAAGCGGCAGGATCGCCGGCCGATCCCTTGACCGGACTCCTCATCCCCATGCTGTTGATGGTCATCATCTTCTACTTCCTCGTGATCCGTCCGCAGCAACAGCGCGCGCAGAGCCACAAGGACATGATCGAGAAGGTCCGGCGCGGCGATACGGTCGTGACATCGGGCGGCATGGTCGGGCGGGTGACGAAGGTGACGGACAATTCCGACGAGATCGAAGTTGAACTGGCGGACACGTTGAAGGTTCGCATTCTGAAGTCGACCCTGCTCGATGTGCGCTCGAAGGGCGAACCGGTCAAAGAGCAGGCTTGAGCCGACTTCTCGCAACTGGCCGTTAAGCGCGACAATCAAGGCAAGGTCCCGAGGACACGCCCATCATGCTTCATTTCGAACGCTGGAAAATCCTCGCGATCCTCGCGACCGTTCTCGTGGGGTTTCTGTTCGCGCTGCCGAACTTCCTGACCAAGGAGCAGCTCGCGGGACTGCCGGGCTTCATGCCGAAGCGTCAGATGCCGTATGGCCTCGATCTGCAAGGCGGCGCGCATCTTCTTCTTGCCATCGACAGCGAGGACGTGCGGAAGGACTGGCTCGTTGCAACGCAGGATCAGGCGCGGCGGGCGCTGCGTGAAGCCAAGATCGGCTTCTCAGGCATCGGCGTGCAGGGCAAATCGCTGCAGGTCACGCTCGTCAAGGCCGAGGACAGCGACAAGGCGCTCACGGAGCTTCGGAAACTTGCGCAGCAGGTCGGCAACCCGCTGCTCGGCGCGTCAGGTGCCGATCTCGATATCCAGAAGACCTCCGAGACGCAGTTCTCGATCACGCCGACCGACATCGGATTCAACGAACGTCTTAAGCATGCGCTCGACGCCTCGATCGAGACGATCAACCGGCGCGTCAACGCGCTCGGCACAGCAGAATCGACGGTCGTCCGGCAGGGCTACGACCGTATTCTTGTCCAGTTTCCCGGCCTCAGCGACACGAAAGTGCTGAAAGACCTCATTGGCAAGACCGCGAAGCTCACGTTCCATTCCGTCCATCCGACGATGGCGCCGGAAGAGGCGGAGGCGACACGCGCGCCGCTCGGCTACAAGATCTTCGAGAGCGACGAGAAGCCGGACGAGCCTGGATATCAGGCGAAATATCTCCTGGGCGAGAACGCGGTCGTTCCCGGCGAGGCGCTCACGAACGCGCAGCCAGCGTTCGACCAGCGGACGAACGAAAGCGTGATCTCGTTCACGTTCAACAATTCCGGCGCGCGCGCTTTCGGGAAATATACGCAGGAGAACGTGGGGCGCCGCTTCGCCATCGTGCTCGACGACAAGGTCATCTCGGCGCCTGTCATCCGCGAACCTATCCTCGGCGGTAGCGGACAGATCTCGGGAAGCTTCACGACGGAAAGCGCCAACAACCTCGCGATCCAGCTTCGTTCGGGCGCCTTGCCGGCCAAGCTCACCATCGTCGAGGAACGCACCGTCGGTCCCTCGCTCGGCGCGGACAGCGTCGCGGCTGGCACGACCGCCGGCCTCGTCGGACTGGGTGCTACGGCCGTGCTGACCACGATGGCCTACGGAACGTTCGGCATCTACGCGGTCATCGGCCTCGCGGTGCACGCCATCCTCATTCTCGCGCTCATGTCGGCGATCGGCACGACGCTGACGCTGCCCGGTATTGCGGGCTTCGTCTTGACGATCGCGATGGCGGTCGATGCGAACGTGCTCATCTATGAGCGCATCCGGGAAGAACTCCGCGCCGGCAAGACCGCGATCGCAGCGATCGATTCAGGCTTCCAGCGTGCCATCGTGACCATTCTCGACAGTCAGCTCACGACGCTCGCGGCCGCGCTCATCATGTTCTGGCTCGGATCGGGCCCGATCCGCGGCTTCGCCGTCACTCTGAGCCTCGGCATCGTGACCTCCATCTTTGCGGCCGTGACGATCACGCGGCTTCTCGCGGCGATGTGGCTCTCAAATGCCAAGTCGAAGTCGCGCACGCTCCAGGTTCCCATCTGACGAGGCCCCCGATGTTTCTTGTCCCTGACTTCAAGGGCTACGACTTCTTTCCGCACGACACACGTCTCAACTTCATGCGGTTCAAGAACGTCTGCTTCTTCGGTTCGCTGATCGCGATCGCGCTGGCGCTCGCGATCATCAGCATCAAGGGCTTCAACTTCGGTGTCGACTTCAAGGGTGGTGCGCTCATCGAGCTTCGCAACACCAAGGGTCCTGCCGATCTCGCGGACCTGCGCTCGAAGCTTGGCGGGCTCGGGCTTGGTGACGTGCAGATCCAGAGCTTCGGAACACCCGACGACGTGCTCGTGCGCGTCGAGCAACAGCCGGGTGGGGAAGAAGCGCAGCAGA
Organism: Hyphomicrobium sp.; assembly: GCA_033765145.1. Classification (GTDB taxonomy): domain Bacteria; phylum Pseudomonadota; class Alphaproteobacteria; order Rhizobiales; family Hyphomicrobiaceae; genus JAGVSR01. Next base: position 102,531 of record JANRIH010000044.1, read on the forward strand.
CCGCACTCAACAAGGTCCTCGATGCGGCCGGCGGAGATTACGAAGTGCGGCGAAAAGAAGTCGTCGGTCCGGCGGTTTCGAGCGAACTCAGGATAACCGGGACGATCGCGGTCCTCGCGTCCATTCTCGCGATCGTCATCTACGTCTGGTTCCGGTTCGAATGGCAGTTCGCGGCAGGCGCCGTTTTGGCGCTCGTGCACGACGTCGTCGTCGTCGCGGGAATTTTCTCGCTCTTCCAGCTTGAATTCGATCTCGGGATCGTCGCGGCGCTGCTGACGATCCTCGGCTATTCAGTCAACGACACGGTCGTCGTCGCAGACCGCATCCGAGAGAACTTGCGAAAATACAAGCGTATGGACCTGACAGAGCTTCTCAATCTGTCGATCAACGAGACGCTTTCGCGCACGATCCTGACCGGTGTGACGACCATCGCGGTGCTGTTGGCGCTCTACATTCTCGGTGGCGAGGTCATCCGCAATTTCGTGCTCGCGATGCTGCTCGGCGTCGTCATCGGCACATACTCGTCGATCTTCATCGGCGCGCCTGTCCTTGAATATCTCAACGTCCGCCGCGAAACCGTGCTGGGTCCGGACGTGAAGGGCGCGCAGAAGGGAACTTGAGCGCTTAGCACCGCGCGCCAGGGGTAGGGTCACGGCCATGTCGGGCGAGGGGCGCTATCCTCATCAGGTGACGGTCGACGGGTATGGGAATGGCGGCTTTCGCTTCGCCGGCATGAGCCATCGGGGTTCGCTGCTCTGTCTGCCGGTTGGAATGGTGGCGTGGGCACCGGCCTACGGCGCGGATTTCGGTGACAGCCTTCTCGCAGCGCTCGCAAGCGCGCAACCGCTTCCGTCGCTCGTGATCGTCGGGACAGGCGCAAGCCTCGTCATGCCGGATTTGGCCCTCCGGGCAGGGCTCGCATCCTTGGGGGCTGCACTCGAGGCTATGGACACCGGCGCTGCGGTCAGGACCTATAACGTGATGTTCGGCGAAGGACGCGATGTCGGCGCCGCGCTCGTCGCTGTCGGCTGAGGCCGCAGTCCATGTATCGCGATAGGGTCGAGGAGTGCATGGGCGCGGCTTCACGCTCGGGCAATCTGGAGGAAGTCCGGCAGGCGGCGCGTGCGCATAGCTATGACGACTATCTGGCAGCCACGCTGGCGCCGCGATCCGTGGCTGCCGACTTCATGATCCTTGCGGCATACTTTGGAGAGATCGCGCGCGTCCCGCGTGAAGTTTCGGAGACGGGATTGGGTGCGATCCGGCTTCAGTGGTGGCGCGATGCGATCGGCGGCGAACATGAGAGTGGGCATCCGGTTGCGGACGCGATGAAGGACATGATCGAGCGGCGCGGGCTCGATCGCGACCGGATTTTCGCGCCGATCGACGCCGCGCAGGCCCTGCTCCATCCCGAACCGTTCGAGAGCGACGCCGCATTCGCGGAAATGCTGCGCGGGATGGATGGCGCGCACTTTGGTCTGCGAGGGTTTCTTCTCGGGCAAACCGATGGCAATCAGCGTGAGACGCTCGAAGCGCTGGGTGTCAGTCTTGCGCTCATCCGTCATTGTGCTGCGCTGCCGGTATTTTTCGCGAAAGGGCGCCTTCCGGTTTCGCGGCGGCAGCTTCCTTCAGACGCCCTCGATGTCCACGAAGGGGACATCGATGCCGCGGTGCTCGCTCGGTTGGCGGACGGTCTCGTGAGGATCGCAGACCACCAATGGCGTGAGGCGCGCGGTCGCGCCAAGTCACTCGATGCGGTATCGCGTCAAGCGGCGGCGACTTTTGCCCTCGCCGGGCCATATTTGAAGGCTCTCCAAAGAGTTGGGCGAGATCCAGTGCGGGAACTCGCTGAGTTGCCTCCGCTTAGTCGCGTACTCACTCTCGCGTGGACGGCGGCGACGGGTCGGATGTGACGGATCGAAGACACGGTGCGGGGAACGGCATGACAATCTCGAAGCGGGATGGCTCGAAGCGAAACGGCGCCCATGGGCACCTGGCATGGATCGGTCGTGCGATCCCTATCGCGGTGTTCGGGGTTTGCGCCATCGTGGGTCCGGCTTCAGCGCAACAGGACGGTACGGGCGATCCGGCAGGCGCGATCACGCTTCCCTACGCCAATTCGCCGGCGACGAGCGGGACGCCCAATCCCGGGCTCGGGGTCGCTTTGCCGCCACCCACGCCGAGTGCCGTCAAGATCGCATGGCGTGTTCAGAACTCGTTCCGGTTCTTCAAGGACCCAAAAGATACGGACATTCATCGCCAGACCTATCTTTCGCTTGGCGAACGGGAGCGGAAGTCGCCCGTTCTCGCGGCCGAAGACGCCTTGAGCCAGCGGCACGCGGACGGATGGTCGGCGACGATGTGGGACAAGGTGTGCTGGAACGCGGCACGGAACCGACACGAGTGCGAGAAGAAAGGCGACTATGTCACGCCGAAGAGCCACAACGTGGTCGTGACGCTCGACGGCGAATTCGACACCACGGTCGCATGTACGTGGCGCTCGTCGTCGAAGGAAGGATCGGTCGCGACGTCGGTCAAGAAGCCCTGCAACGAGGAACTCGTGATCGAGGTTCCCTATCCTGACGGCGTCAGTCTCACGGTCGATATCGGTGGTCTTGAGGTTGCGAAGTCCGAGATCAAGGTGCGCGACATCCTGGTCGCGGGCATGGGCGACAGCTTCGGATCGGGCGAAGGGAACCCGGATGTTCCGGTGCGCTTTTCGGCGGATCGCGCGGCGGACTATGCGGATGCGTCTAAGAATCCGGCTTACGCGGGGCTGCCGGCACGTATTGGAACTTGGAAACGGATCGGGGATGCGGCGTTCAATGAGGGTGGCGCGCGCTGGGTCGATCAGGCATGTCATCGCTCGCTCTATTCGCACCAGTTGCGGACGGCGCTGCAGCTTGCCATCGAAGACCCGCATCGTGCCGTGACGTTCGTCGGGCTCGCGTGCTCGGGTGCCGAGGTCACGTTCGGGCTATTTCTCCGCTACAAGGGCAACGAGTGGGTTCCTAGTCCGCCGGACCTGTCGCAGATCTCGGCACTTGCGGATGCGCAGTGCGAAGGTCACGAGGCCCGGCAGATCGACATGCCCGAGGCCTATCACATGAACGGGGTCATTCCCGAATTGCAGGGTGGCCTCGTGCTCCGAAAGTGCCCGGTCGCGCAGGCACGGAAGATCGACCTCCTGCTCGTTTCGGCGGGCGGGAACGATATCGGCTTCGCGCGGCTCGTCGCCAATGCGGTGCTGTCGGACGAAAGCGTCGTCCGGCAACTCGGCGGCTGGTTCGGACAAATCCACGGCAACATGCAGTCGCGGCGGCTCATGGATCGTCTCGACGAACGATACAAGGCGCTCAACCGCGCGCTGCATGGCATTCTGCACATGTCGTGGGACCAGAGTGATCGCATCATTCTGACGGCGTACCCGCCGCTCGCCGTCATGGGCGATGGGCAGCAGGTCTGCCCGGATGGAACGGCCGGCATGGAAGTGTCGACTGATTTCTATCTTAGCCAGAAGCGCGCAAAGGCCGGCGACGAGCTTGCGAACAAGCTCCAGGCGATTATGAAGAAGGGCGCCAGGACGCATGGCTGGAGCTTCGTCGACGCGCATCGCGCCGCTTTCCGGGGACGCGGCATCTGCGCCGGGTATACCGACAACGCATTCTCCGTCGCGGACGACCTTCGTCTGCCGCGGAAAGTCAACGGCTCGTGGACACCCTATCTGCCGACGGCGTTTCGCGCCTACGTTCCACGGCAGCGCTGGTTCCGGACGCCGAATGACGCCTTCATGACGGGCAATTTTCATGCGGCCGGGTCGGTGACGACGCAGGCGCTCGCGATGCAAAGCCTCGCGCGCTTCCAGGTCGTGCTGGCGGCGACGTATTCGGGTGCGTTCCACCCGACGGCGCAGGGGCATGCCGCGATGGCAGACGCGGTTGCGGCGAAAGCGCGTCAGGTCCTGCAGAAATACGGCCAGCAGTCCGCAGCGGCGCTCGTGCCGAGGAGTTGACGGGCGCTTTTCGTTCGCTCGGCACCTAATGTTCAGTAGGAATTCCCTTCGGCACGCCATTGACATTGCCAGGGGATCGCGTCCCATTGAGGAATTCGACGATCGACCGCTGGCGGGTGAGATCGGTTTCATGGGGACGCAATGCTTTATCTTTTTGATCCCTTCAATCGCGTGGTTGCGCGGAACGCTACGAAATATTCCTTCGAAGACAATGTCGGGAGTGGCGAGGTCGCGTTCGTCGGAACCGGGTTCACATACAATGTTGCCAACAATCAACTGACCGGCGGCACGGTCACGGCCATCGAATTCCGCTCGACGTTTCCGTTCTCGGAACTCGTTCAACGGGTGAAGCTCGGGGCCGGTGTTTCGGTTTCGGCGCTCTCCGCGTCCCTTTTCCAGCCCGCGGCCAATCTCAATCGTCAGATCGAGAGCTGGGGCTACCAGTTTCCGAGCACGTTCATCGAGGACTTTCTGACTCCCGCGTTCGCGAGTTCCTTCACATCGACCCGCGTCAGGATTGAGGATTATAGCACCGGAACTTTCTTCGAGATCCACGGTAGCGGGTTCTCGATCACCAATGGAATTGTCCGCGGAACGGTGACGAGCGTCCGCGAGGTTTCCGCCGGCGGGTCGATCCTCCATACGGCGACGGGTGTCTCTGGCATGTCGCTCAATGCCGCGCTTTATGCATTCGGCAATGGTACGGCGCTCTACAGCGCGCTGATTGGCGGAGCAGACACCGTAACGAGCACGGGAAAGCTCTATGTCGAATTCACGGATCGGTTCTTCGATGAAATCTTCAACGAGGTCAGTCCCGGCGCGCTCGTCGGTGGGCCTGGTGCGGATACGCTCACAGGAACAGCGGCGCAGAACAGGGATATTGCGGACTATTCCGTAGGTCCGCTAGCGGGGGTGACGGTCAATCTTTTGAACAGCACGGCGTCGGGCGGCGGCGGCAACGATTCACTGGTCAATATCGACGGCATTCGCGGAACGGCGTTCGCCGACTCGCTATCGGGCAACAACTCCGGGAACTTTCTGAACGGTGGCGGTGGCAACGACACGCTCAACGGTTTCGGCGGCAACGACGGATTGGCCGGCGGGCTCGGGGCAGATCGCATGACGGGCGGCACGGGCAATGACACGTTCTTCGTCGATGCCCAGGGTGACGTCGTGATCGAGGCCAATGGGGCGGGATCCGACGAGGTTCGCTCCATCGTCTCCTACACGATGGCCGCCAATGTCGAGAACCTGCAATTCAGCTACGGCCAGTTCAACGGCAACAACATCAACGGCACGGGCAACGCGCTCAATAACAAGATCGTCGGAAGCGTGGGACGGAATACCATCAGCGGCGGCGACGGAGCCGACACGATCGACGGGGCGCTCGGTGACGACATCCTTAATGGCAATACCGGCAATGACCGGCTGTTCGGCTTTCTCGGTTTCGATCAGCTTTTCGGTGGCGACGGGAACGATTTCCTCGACGGCGGCCCGATTCCGCAGGGCATCGTCACGAACGATATCCGCCCCGACATCCTAGACGGCGGATCGGGGAATGACACGCTCGACGGTGGCTACGGCAACGACACCATGACGGGCGGGACGGGGAATGACCTCATCCGGCCGAATAACGGCGACGATGTCATCGATGGCGGTGCCGGCAACGATACGATGTCGGGCGGTGCCGGGCTCGATAGTTTCCGTTTTTCGACCGCGCTCGATGCATCGGCCAATACGGATCGGATCATGGATTTCGTCGTGGCGGACGATACGATCCGGCTCGCGAAAGCGGTGTTCGCTACTCTCGGCCCCACTGGGCAAACGATTGCAGATGCCGAACTATCGATGACCGGCTCGGCCGTCGACGGCAATACGCGCATCATCTACGTGGCGGGGACGGGCGAACTCTTTTACGACAGCGATGGAACAGGCGCTAATGCGGCGGTCCGTTTTGCGATGCTCTCGACCAATCTCTCGCTGACACGGGCCGATTTTCTCGTCGTCTGACGATGGTTCGGGCCGTCGCTCGCGAGGTGTCAACTCACGCGCTTTGTGCGATGGTCGTCGAGCCAGCGGACGATTTCAGCGCTCGCCTTCGTGGTTTCCGCTTCGATCGAGCGATAGTGACGGATCAACTCCTGACCGAACGGCGTCAATCGCGCGGGGCCGCCGCCGTGGCCGTGTTCGGGCGTCGCGACGGCAACCTCGTCGAAGGCCTTGTTGATCTGTGACATGAAGAGCCAGGCGCGGCGATAGGAGATACCCATCGCTTCAGCGGCGCGTGACAGCGAGCCCTCGCGATGAATGAGTTCGAGGAGATCGACCTTGCCGGGTCCGAGGCGCGCGCCGCCGGGAAAGTCGATCTGGATCTTCAGTCGCGAGTTCTTGGGCGTTCCCGCTGATGTTGCAACCGCCTTTGCGGGCTTGGGCTTGCGTGCCGTTCCAACCGGGCTGGCCGGTGCCCTCTGGGATTTCGCTTTGGCTGGCTTCATGGCTCATCCCTCGAGTGGTGGCGGCGCTGTGCGGATCTCGCTTAAAGATCACCCACCACCACGCTGGAATGCAAGATCGAAGCGCGCGAGAAACCCCGTGCGTTCGGCGGGCGTCAAATTTTCGAACGTGATCGAGACGCGGGCTCGGGGGAGGGCCAGACGGGCGCCGAGCAGCACGTCGGGGAGCGCTTCAAAGCGGACCCAGGCGCGGCCATCCGCGTGATGGATGCAAGTCTCATCGCGCGCAACATCGCCCTTGGAGGGAACGTAGTCGCTATCGAGCACCGCCATGGAGCGGTCGAATTCGGCTCGCGTCAACGACATCGACTTGACGACGCGTCCGTTCGTTCCCTCGGTCATCCGCCGGCCACAGGCGGCCAGACGGCGACCGCGTCGCCCGGCGAAAGCTGTTTGGTGAGGCGCGCCGCCGGAGGCTGGAACACGCCGTTCAAGAGCACGAGGTGGCAGGATTGAGGGGGCACGTTGTGGTTGTCGAGAAGCGCGCGGATCGTCGTGCCGTCCGCGACATCGACATCGATCATATTGCGCTCGGCGCCCGACGGCAGGAATGTGCCGAGCGACGCATAGAGCTTCAAGGTCACTTTCATCGCCCGTCCTGGCGTTACGTCGTTTGGTGTCCCCACTTACCGCTGGCGGAGGCTCACGCGGCCTTCGCAATCGGCGCCTTGACGTGGGAACCCGTCGGTCCGGCGATCGGGCTTCCCTGAGCGACGGCGAGATAAGCTTCGCGCAGGCGCTCCGGTGACGCCATGAGCTTGTCCTTCCATTCGCCAAGCCGGAAGCCGGTCTGGATGAGGCCGCGCAGCATCCCGACGTGATCGGTCATGCCGACGCACTGGGCGCCGATCATCCGGTCGCCTTCGAAGTTGAGTTTCAGATACTGGAAGTTCGGCTCGCTCGTCAGCGATGCCGTCTGACCGCCGGGTTTGCCCTGCCAGAGGCCGAACGACGACGAGATCAATCCCATCGTGTCGAGCACGTTCATGTTGAGGGAGCCGCGGTGCGGGGTTGGACGGCCGGCCATGTTCTGGCCCGCGATGCGGCCGTGCTCGACCGCGACGGGCTGGATCGCCAGCATGTCTGGCTTGCCGGTCGAGATGTCGATCGCCTCGCAGCAGTCGCCCGCCGCGTAGACGCCCTTGGCGGTCGTTTCGAGGAACGGATTGACCTTGATGCCCCAGTTGACAGCGACGTTCGAGCCGACGAGGAAGCCGGTGTTCGATTTCACGCCGGCGGCCAGGACGACCAGCTTGGCAGGGACATTCTCGCCGTTCGACAGCGCGACCGAGAGCGGCGCGCCAGCGTTCGAGGCGTTCTGCGTAATTCCTTCGACCTTGGTGCCGGTAAAGACGCGAACGCCTTTTTCGCGGCACCAGCGGCCGAGCATTCCGCCCGCGGTCTCGTCCATCATGCGCGCGACCATGCGGGGCGCGATTTCGACGACGGTCAGATCACAGCCGCGCTGATAGAGCGCTTCGAGAACGATCGAGCCGATGAACCCCGCGCCGACGAGCACGACGGGCGCGCCCTTGTCGGCGCGCTTCAGGATTTCGCGCGCGTCCGCGAGTGTCCAGCAATTGACGACGCCTTCCAGATTCGAGCCCTGCATGCGCGGGATGACGGGCGTCGCGCCGGTCGCGATCAGCAGGCGGTCGTAGGTGATCGGATCGCCGCCGGAGAGGTGGAGCGTGCGCGCCGCGCTGTCGATGCCGCCTGCGCGCGCGTTCAGAACCTCGATGCCGAGGCTTTCGTAGTGGCCGGATTTCTGGCGCAGGTAGGTGCCTTTTTCCTCGATGCTGCCGTGGAGCAGGTAAGGGATCGCCATGCGCGAATAGGGCGGTTCACCCTCGCCGCCGATCACTGTGATGCGGGCATTCCTGTCGAGGCCGCGGATGGTTTCTGCCGCTGTGACGCCCGCCGGTCCGGCGCCGAGAATCACGTGGTGCATCGGTCAAGCTCCGTCGGAAATCTGTTGCGTGACATCCTTAGCATGCGCTTCGCCGATTGCGATCGGTTGTCCGCGCTAGGCTCCAAGCGACCAAATGCCGGATCCGCCATTCTTGGCCGATCCGGCATCCAGGGACTCGCTACGCAGGGCGCGGGCGCTCTGCCATGATCAAACCGCCAGGCGTGACAAGGTCTCGTTCGTGGGGACGCCTTCAGTTGTCCAGCCGCGGAGCTGATAGTATTCGGGAAGCATCTTCTCGAGCCCGTTGACGAGGCCCTTGGCGGGGCCGGTCTGAGCCGCTTCCTTGACGAGGCGCGGCGGCAGGTTGTCGTCCTTCGCGGTGAAGCCGACACGGTTGTTGAACACGCGTTCCATGTTCCAGATGCGCTCGCCGACTTCCATCATGTATTCGGGCGTCCAAGAGCCGTCGCACGCGGCATCGACCTGGGGCGCGATGTCGTTCAAGGTCCACGCGAAGGTCGTGAACACGCAGAGGCCGGTCGAGTCGACGGCGGCGGTGGCATCCTGGAAGGCCTTGACGAGTGCCGGTTTGCCTTCGGTCACCAGTGGATCGGTCTTCTCGGGGATGCCGAGAATTTCCGAGGACACCGTGTACGAGCGCAGATGGCAGGCGCCACGGTTTGATGTGGCATAGGTGAGGCCCATGCCCTGGATGCCGCGGCTGTCGTAAGCGGGGAACTCCTGGCCTTTGACGGACATCGACAGGTCAGGGCGCCCGTACTTCGTGCAAAGGCGCAGCGAGCCGAGGCCCAGCTCCTTGCCGAAGCCTTCACCCTTGCCGGTCAGTTCGACGCATTTGGCGAGGGCTTCGCCCGAACCGAATTTCAACTCGATACCGCCCGTATGCTCTTTCGTCAGAAGGCCGAGTTCATAGAGTTCCATGGCGGCGGAGACCGTCGCGCCGAACGAGATCGGGTCCATGCCCTGCTCGTTGCAGACGAAGTTCACAAACGTCAGGCACTCGAGATCGTCGACGCCGGTGTTGGAGCCGAGCGCCCAGGCCGCTTCGTACTCGAGGCCGCCGGATGCGTGCCAGTACTGGGGCTTGTTCTGAATTGTGTAGTGCTTCTCGTCGATCTTCGAGATGCGTCCGCAGGCGATGGTGCAGCCGAAGCAGGCCTGGTTGGTCAGGAGGTTCGGCTGGCCGTCGGACTTGCGCGGCGTGGCCATCGCTTCAGCCGAGATGGCGTGTGCGCCTTCGAACTGGACGTCGCGATGGTTGCGGGTCGGCATCGCGCCCGCTTCGTTGATGACGTTCATCAGAACCTGCGTGCCGTAGGTCGGTAGGCCCGTCCCCGTCACAGCGTTCTGCTGAAGAACCTTCTTGCCGGCGGCAGTCGCCTTCAGGAACTCGCGGCCGTCCTTGACCTTGACGCCACCCGTGCCCCGGACGGCGATGGCCTTCACGTTCTTCGAGCCCATGACGGCGCCGACGCCGGAGCGGCCCGCCGCGCGATGGAGATCGTTGACGATGGCGGCGTAGAGCACCTGCTTCTCGCCGGCGACACCGATGCCCGCGATATGCATCATCGGGTCCTGGTGCCGGGTCTTGATCCATTCGTCCATGTGCCAGACGCTGGTGCCCCAGATCTCGCTCGCGTCGTGGATCTCGCAGACGTCGTCGATGACGGAGATGTAAACAGGCTTCGGAGACCGTCCTTCGAGGATGATCATGTCCCAGCCCGCGAACTTCAGTTCGGCGCCCCAGTAGCCGCCCGAGTTCGAGCAGGCGATGGCGTGGGTCAGAGCGCCCTTCGTGATGACCGAGTAGCGTCCGCCGGTGGAGGCCGCTGTGCCGGTCAACGGGCCGGTCGCGAAAATGAGCTTGTTGTCGGGCCCCAGAGGATCGACCTTCGGATCGATCTCCTCGACCAGATACTTGGTCGCCAGCCCGCGCTGGCCGAGATATTTTTTCGCCCAGTCCATGTTGAGGGGCTCGGTCTTCACCGTGCCATTGGTGAGGTTCACCCGGAGGATCTTGCGTGCCCAACCCATAAGGTCGCTCCCTTATCTTGCGTGTGCGTTCTCGGACGCCAAATCGATGCCGCCATCAATCTTCAGGGTCTTGGTTCCCGGCGCCCCGCGGCTGCGGCGCCGGTCAAAGGCAGGCTGGATGTCCCGCCCATTCTGCCCATCAGTGCTCAGCTGCCCGTCAGTGCTTAGCGACAGGAGCCTTGGCTCCAGGTGCGCTGGCCGAGCCTGCCGCCGCGGCCGCAGCCCAGACCTTCATCTTATCGAAGCCCGTCTGTTCGATGTCCTGATACGTGATCGCGCCGGTCGGGCAGGCATCGGCGCAGGCCGGGTTGCCCTGGCAGAGGTCGCACTTGATGACTTTGCCGGTCGATGCGTTGTAGTTCACCGTTCCGAACGGGCAGGCGATCGTGCACACCTTGCAGCCGACGCAGAGATTCTCGTGGACGACCTTTACGAGCGTCAGGGGATCGGTCGTGATGGCGTTCACGGGGCAGGCCTGCTGGCACCAGGCTTCGGCGCACTGGGTGCACGTGTAGGGGACCATCTTCCCCTGTTCGTGGAAGTCGAAGACGCGGATTCGTGACTTGGCGACGTTGAACTCGCCCTCATTTTCGTAACTGCAGGCCATCTCGCACTGCTTGCAGCCCGTGCATTTGCCCGCGTCGATTACCAGCGCCTTCAGCATGCTTCCTCCAGACATTCGAGCCCTCTTCGGGGCTTTGGGGCATGACGCCCTAAACCGACATCGTGATCAACTATACTAAGGTCTCAGTCGCGTTCACCAGATAATTTGCGAGAACAATCGAGCGCGCGCTAGTCTTGTTGCTCCGCACGCAGCCACGACAAGCTATGTTCGCTTGGATACAGGTTTAGTTCAACTTGTGAATACTTCTTGGTGCCATTCGAAATGCTTTGCAGCCGCGCAAAGCTCTCGCACAGTTCAGTCCGGAAGCAATGTTGGACTGGATATCGCTCGACCCATCAGGTATCGTCGCGTACCTGATCGACAGGCGATTGCGCGGCTTTCATGGCGGACGAATTCCTTCAAGCGCTCGGCCTCATCGGACGGCTTGACGCCGATCTCGCGGACATTGTCGGCCGTTCGCTGGCCGTCAGTCTCTCGGCCGTCGCCGCGGCAGCACTGCTGGCGCTCCCTTTCGGCGCGCTGCTGGCAACGCACGTTTTCCCGGGTCGGGCGGTCCTCGTGGTGCTCGTCAACACGCTGATGGGGCTTCCCCCGGTCGTCGTCGGGCTCGCGGTCTATTTGATGCTGTCGGCGTCGGGACCGATGGGGCCGCTGCAACTCCTCTATACGCCCGCGGCTATGATCATCGCGCAGGCGATCCTCGTTTTTCCGATCCTGGCCGCGCTGACGCGCGAGGCGCTCGTCGCGATCGAGGAGGACCTCGGCGAGCAACTGAGCGTCTTTGGCGTCACGCCCTTCGAACGCGCCGGAACGCTTCTCTGGGAGACGCGCGCGGCCTTGGCGACGGCACTCCTCGCCGGGTTCGGCCGGGCGATCGCTGAAGTCGGGGCTGTGCTGATCGTCGGGGGTAACATCGCCCACGTCACGCGCACCATGACGACGACGATCGCGCTCGAGACGTCAAAGGGCGAACTTGCGCTCGCGCTGGCGCTCGGGGTCATTCTCATTCTGGTCGCGGGCCTCGTGAATGCCGCCGTGGCGCTGCTCAAGTCGTGGAACGACCTCGCTCAGCCGGCGAGGGTCTGATGGCGATTGATCTTGTTGCGCCGGGACAGGGCAACGTCGCGTTTCGAGCGAGCGTGGTCGAGAACGCAGAAACGGTACTTCCCGTTTCGGCTGCGTCGGCGACGATCACGCGCGGCGGACGCCGCGTCCTCGACGAATTCAGCCTCACGGTCGGGGATGCGCCCGGACTCGTCGCCATACTCGGCCCAAACGGAGCCGGGAAGACGCTTGCACTCCGCGTGCTCGCGGGGCTCATCATGCCTGACAAGGGCCAAGTGACATGGGCCGGCCATCCGCCGGACCGGTCGCGCGTGCGCCGGATCGGTGTCGTATTCCAGCGGCCGGTGATGTTGAAGCGTTCCGCTCTCGAGAACGTCGCCTATGCGTTGAGGGTCGCGGGGGCGAGCCGAAGCGATGCAGTGGCGCGGGCTGCAGCGGCGCTCGAAGATGCCGGTCTTCTGACGCTGGCCCATTCGCCCGCGCGTCGGCTGTCGGGCGGCGAACAGCAGCGGCTTGCGCTCGCGAGAGCAATGGCGCTCGACCCGGAACTCCTCTTCCTCGACGAGCCGACGGCGAATGTCGATCCCGCGTCCATGGCGGCGATCGAAGACCGGCTCGCGTGCGCGACGAAACGCGGACTGCGCATCGCGCTCGTGACTCAGAACATCGCGCAGGCGCGGCGTCTCGCCGATCGCGTCATCTTCATGCATCGCGGGCGTGTCGGGGAAGACGGCGATGCGGCGTCGTTCTTCGCGGGACCGGCGACGGATGCGGCAAGGCGGTATGTCGCTGGCGAGATCGTCGCGTGAGCCGTCGAGATCAAACGGGGATCATGAAAGATGAATTCGCAAATTCTTCGCGGTCTGATGCTGGCGCTCGCCGCGGTCAGCATGCTTGTGGCATCGAATTTCGGTTCCTACGCGGCCGATCGGTTCATCATTCTGCAATCGACGACATCGACCGAGAACTCGGGACTGTTCAATTTTCTCCTGCCGCAGTTCACGGCAAGGTCCGGGATCGAGGTGCGCGTCGTCGCGGTCGGCACCGGACAGGCGATCAAGAATGCCGAGAACGGAGACGGCGACGTGCTCCTTGTGCACGATCGCGCGGCGGAGGAGAAGTTCGTCGCCGACGGCCACGGCGTGAAGCGTTTCGACGTCATGTACAACGACTTCGTTCTCATCGGTTCCAAGAGTGATCCTGCAAAGATCGCGGGGACGAAGGATGTCGCTGCGGCGCTGCAATTGATCGCTGCCGCACATGCGCCCTTCGTTTCGCGGGGGGACGACAGCGGGACGCACAAGGCGGAGATGCGGCTCTGGAAAGCGGCGGGTGTCGACGCCAAAGCCGCATCGGGCACCTGGTATCGCGAGGCCGGTCAGGGGATGGGCGCCACGCTCAACGTTGCGTCGGGTATGGGCGCCTACGTGCTCGCCGATCGCGCGACGTGGTCGTCCTTCAAGAACCGCGGCGATCTCGCCGTGCTCATCGAAGGAGATACACGGCTCTTCAATCCTTACGGAGTGATCGCGGTCAATCCGAGCAAGCATCCGCGCGTCAAGGCGGCGGACGCGCAGGCGTTCGTCGACTGGATGATCTCCGAAGAAGGGCAATCCGCCATCGCGGCGTTCAAGATCGAAGGCGAGCCGCCGTTTTTTCCGAATGCGCGCGCGGGCGGGGAGTGACGCTCAGCGGGAATGTGCCGTGTGGCGTGCGACGTCGTCGGGCTCGTCATCGGGCCGGGTGGGCGAACGGCTGAGAACTTTTCGCTCGATGAAGTCCGCGATGGCTGAGATGTCGTCGAGGTGGAACACCGGCAGGCCCGTGTCTTCTATCTCGTGATCGGCGGCGATGGCCATGACCGTTTTGTCCTCGGGCGCGAGGGGCCGACGGTCGAACTGATCTTGCCGTCGGGCTTCGATCTTGGGGATCGCGGCGGTTTTGTATCCTTCGACGATCACGATGTCGGAGGGCGAGAGCCAGGACAGGATCTCTTCGAGATTGGGCTCGGGCTCCTCGCGCAGTTCATGGACGATCGCCCATCTCTTGCCGCCGATGACCGCGACTTCGGACGCGCCCGCGCGGCGGTGCCGCGCGCTGTCGGTCTCGCCGTCGTCGACCTGGAACTCGTGATGGGCGTGCTTGACGCTCGCGACCTTGAGGCCCCGGCGCGTCAGTTCCGCGATGAGCCGCACGGTCAGCGTGGTCTTGCCGGACTTCTTCCATCCGGCGATTCCGATCACAGGTGTCTTCGCTCGTGCTTTCATGCGTCGCGTCTTTCGTTCATCGGTGATGCCATGGGCCGGCCTTACGACGCAAGGAGGCGTCGCGCCTCGTCGAGCTCGTCCGGCGTGTTGGCGTTGAAGAAGGGATCGACCGTGTGTCCGGCGATCGAGAGAAACGGAAACTCCACGGACTTCGTCCCGTGCCGGTCTGTCCAGGCGAGCACCTTGCGAGTGCCGGATTTGAGCGCCGCATCAAGATCGTCGGCCAAGGACACCGGCCACAGACCGATCACGGGGTGCAACTCTCCGCCGGACGAGGCCAGAGCGATCTTGGGCGCACTCTCAGTAGACCGAGGAAGGTCCCTCTCCCCGTCGCGCGTAACGCGCGATGCCCGCGACGGGGAGAGGGCTGCGCTCAGCGCCTCCTGCAAGCGCTGGGCGAGATCGGACGGCAGAAACGGCGCGTCAGTCGAGACGCTCAATATGTGGGTCGCTTCCGGCGCGTTGGCAATGGACCATCGCATGCCGGCGAGAATTCCGGCCAGCGGCCCGGCGAAGTCCTCGATGCTATCGGCGGCCACTGGAAGGCCGAAAGCCTTGAACCGGGCGGGATCACCGTTGGCATTTATAACCAACTTTCCGGCCTGGGGCCGCAGGCGTTCGATGACGTGCGTCAACATGGGCCGATCGCCAAGCGTGAGGAGGCCCTTGTCGCCCGCACCGCTGGCGAACGCATCCGCCATCCGGCTGGATCGGCCGCCGGCGAGGAGCACACCTGTCGGTCGCAGAGCCACGTCAGTCACCCGCCTCGGCGAAGGCGCCCTTGCGCCCGTGTTTTCTGTCCTCCTCGTCGACCTTGGCGAGGTCGGCGTCGAAGACGAGCCGTTCTTCGCCCGACAGGCAGACGAAGCGCTTGCCGCGTGCGCGGCCGATGAGCGTCAGGCCGGTCTTCCGCGCGAGTTCGACGCCCCAGGCCGTGAAACCCGAACGGGAGATGAGGATCGGGATGCCCATCTTGACGGTTTTGATCACCATTTCGGAGGTGAGGCGGCCGGTCGTGTAGAAGATCTTATCGTCCGCGGTCACGCGGTTCTGGAACATATAGCCGGCGATCTTGTCGACGGCGTTGTGGCGGCCGACGTCCTCCATGTAGACGAGCGGGCGGTCCTCCTCGCAGAGCACGCAGCCGTGGATCGCGCCGGCCTTGAGATAAAGGCTCGGTTCGGTGTTGATTTTTCGTGTCAGGCTGTAGAGCCAGGATGTCTTGAGGCGCGCTGTCGGCGACAGCGCGATGCTGTCCAGCTCATCCATGAGATCGCCGAAGACGGTCCCTTGCGCGCAGCCCGACGTCTGGACTTTCTTCTTGAGCTTTTCTTCGAAGTCCGTGGCGGTCTTCGTGCGAACGACGACGGTGTCGATGTCGGCGTCGTAGTCGACGCCCGTGAGTTCGTCGCCGGATTTCAGCATATTCTGGTTGAGCAGATAGCCGATTGCGAGCAACTCGGGATGATCGCCGATGGTCATCATCGTCACGATCTCGCGTGCGTTGAGAAACAGTGTCAGCGGGCGTTCGGTGATGACCGGTGTTTCAACGCGGCGGCCTTCGTGATCGAGGCCAGGCACCATCACCGACAGACGCGGGTCGTCGGGGGTGGGACGTACGGCAAACTCTTCGAGCGTGGCCATAGCGGCTCCTGGTCCCCTTACCCCGTTGCTTTGCCGCAAAGGGGACGGGCTCGTGCGAGGGGCGGCCGCAGACCCCAGTGAGGATGCCGCCCCTCACTCCACCCTCTCCCCGCTTTGCGGGGCGAGGGTGATGTTTTACTCGGCGGCTTCCGCGCGCTCGGTCAAACGTTCGAGTTTGGCTGCGCAGAACTTGAACTCGGGGATCTTGCCATAGGGGTCAACCTGCGGGTTCGTCAGCATGTTGGCCGCGGCTTCCGCGAAGCAGAACGGAATGAACAGCATGCCTTCGGCAACCTCGGGGTTCTGCCGGGCCTTCAAGACGAGTTCACCGCGCCGGGTCGAGACGCGCACCATTTCGCCGGGTTCGATGCCGAGCCGGCGCATGTCGTGCCGGTTAAGGCCGACGATCGGTTCAGGCTCCAAGAGGTCGAGGTTCGTCGCGCGGCGGGTCATGGAGCCGGTGTGCCAGTGCTCGAGCATACGACCGGTCGTCAGAACCATCGGATATTCGGCATCGGGCAACTCGGCCGGCGGCGTGACGTCGGCTGGCACGATCTTCGCTCGGCCTGACTTCGTGGGGAAACGATCGCCGAAGATGATCTCGTTGCCGGGCTTGTCGGGCGCGTCGACCGGATAAGTGACGCTCTCCTCGCGATCAACGCGCTCCCACGTGATGTTCTTCAAAGACGGCATGCAGTCCGCCATCTCGGCGAAGACTTCACTCAGGTGCTTGTAGTTCCAGTCGAGGCCGATGCGATTTGCGAGTTCCTGGATCAACTCCCAGTCCTGCCGCGCTTCGCCCGGCGGATCTACGACGGGGCGCGCCATCTGCACCTGCCGGTTCGTATTCGTGAACGTGCCCCATTTCTCGGCATGCGCCGACGACGGCAGCACGACATCCGCGTGCCAGGCGGTCTCGGTCAGGAAGATGTCCTGCACGACGAGATGCTCGAGCTTGGCGAGTGCGTCGCGCGCGTGGGCCGCGTCGGGGTCGGACATGGCCGGGTTCTCACCCTGGATGTACATGCCCTTGATGCCGCCTGCGAGGATCGACTTCATGATCTCGACGACCGTCAGACCGCGGTTCGGCGATAGTTCGCGTCCGTAGAGTTCTTCGTAGAATTTGCGCGCCGTCGGGTCCTCGACCGAAATGTAGTCGGGGTAGACCATCGGGATGAGGCCGGCGTCGGACGCACCCTGCACGTTGTTCTGGCCGCGCAGCGGGTGAAGGCCCGTGCCGGGGCGGCCGATCTGGCCGGTGACGAGGGCCAACGCGATGAGGCAGCGGGAATTGTCCGTGCCGTGGACGTGCTGGGAGACGCCCATACCCCAGAAGATGATCGAGGTGCGCGACTTGGCGTAAATGCGCGCGACCTCGCGGACGGTGGCGGCGGGAATCCCGCAGACCGCTTCCATCTTCTCGGGCGCGTAGTCCTTGACCTTCTTCTTCAGCGCTTCGAAGCCTTCGGTGTGTGCCTGGATGTACTGCTGGTCGTAGAGTTTCTCCTCGACGATCGTGTGCAGCATGCCGTTCAGGAGCGCCACATCCGCGCCGGGCTTGAACTGAAGAATATGCGAGGCGTAGCGCTGGACACCGGCGGCGCGGCCGCGCGGGTCCATGATGATGAGCTTGGCACCCTTCATCGCGGCGTCACGGATGAACGTCGCGGCGACGGGATGGTTCTCGGAGGGGCGCGCGCCGATGACGATGATGCATTCGGCATCCTTGGCGGCCATGAAGGGCGCCGTGACGGCGCCGGAGTTCAGGCCTTCCATGAGGGCCGCGACCGAGGAGGCATGGCAAAGACGGGTGCAGTGGTCGACGTTGTTGGTGCCGAAGCCCTGGCGGATGAGCTTCTGGAAAAGATAGGCTTCTTCGTTGGAGCACTTGGCCGAGCCGAAGCCCGCGAGTGAGTCTCCGCCCTCACGCTCGATGATCGTCTTGAGACCCGAGGCGGCTCGGTCGAGCGCCTCTTCCCACGTCGCCTTGCGGAAATGGGTCCAGGGATTCTTGGGATCGACCTGGTCGTCGCCACGCTTCGGAGCGTCGTCGCGGCGAATGAGCGGAACAGTCAGGCGATCGGGATGGTGGATGTAGTCGAAGCCGAAGCGGCCCTTGACGCAGAGACGGTTCTGGTTCGCGGGGCCGTCGCGGCCATCGACATAGAGGATCTTGTTGTCCTTGACGTAAGCCTTTGTCTGGCAACCGACGCCGCAATAGGGACAGAGCGTGTCGACGGCCTTCTCCTCGAAGTGGACGCGCGCGCCCGACTTCTTGTCGATGAGGTTCTGCTCCATGAGAGCGCCCGTGGGGCAGGCCTGGACACACTCGCCGCACGCGACACAGGTCGAGCTGCCCATCTCCTGGTCGAAATCGAACACGACCTTCGCGCCGTGGCCTCTGTAGGCCATGCCGATGACGTCGTTGTGCTGGACCTCGCGACAGGCGCGGACGCAAAGCCCGCAATTGATGCAGGCGTCGAGGTTCACCGCGATCGCGGAATGGGTGTAGTCGGCCTCGGGTTTGTCGCCTTTCGGGAAGCGGCTCTTCGGCTTGATCTTCATCGCGCCGACCCAATTCCAGAACTTGGAATTCGGATCGTGGCAATCCTTCTTGGCGGGCTGATCGGCGAGCAGAAGCTCGAAGACCATCTCGCGTGATTTCACGGCGCGCTCGGAGGCCGTCTTGACCTTCATGCCGTTCGCGACCTTGCGCTGGCAGGAGGCCGTGAGCGTCCGTTCGCCCTCGACCTCGACCATGCAGGCGCGGCAGTTGCCGTCCGCGCGATAGCCGGGCTCGGGCAGCCAGCAGAGATGCGGGATCTTCTTCTTGTGCCGTTCGGCGACCTGCCAGATGGTCTCGCCGTCCTCGGCCTCGACAGTCTTGCCGTCGAGTTCGAATGTGATCTTCGCCGCCATGGGACCGATTTTCTCCGATGAGGATGCTCAGCGTGTGGAGCGGTTGATCAGGACTTCAAATCATCCGGGAAATACTTGACGACCGACATGACCGGGTTCGACGCCGCCTGGCCGAGACCGCAGATCGAGGCGTCGCGCATCACCTGCGCTAGATCGGCCAGAAGATCCTTGTCCCATTTGCCGCCGGACATGAGCTTCACGGCCTTCTCCGTGCCATTGCGGCAGGGCGTGCACTGGCCGCAGCTCTCGTCCTCGAAAAACTTCATGAGGTTCAGCGCGACATCCTTCATGTCGTCCTTGTCGGACAGAATGACAACCGCATGGCTGCCGACGAAGCAGCCATGCTTTTCGAGCTGGCCGAAATCGAGCGGGATGTCGGCCATGGTCGCGGGCAGAATGCCGCCCGACGCGCCGCCCGGCAGGTAGCCCTTGAACTTGTGGCCGGATGCCATGCCGCCACAGAGTTCGATCAACTCGTTGGCTGTCGTGCCCGCAGCCGTCAGCACGACGCCCGGCTTCTTGACGCGGCCCGAGACGGAATAGGAGCGGAGCCCCTTCGCGCCGTTCTTGCCTTCACCTGCGAACCACGCCGGGCCTTTCTCGAGGATCTGGGGAATCCAGTACAGCGTCTCGACGTTGTTGACGAGCGTCGGGCGGTCGAAGATGCCGACCTGAGCGACATAAGGCGGACGGTGGCGCGGCAGCCCGCGCTTGCCCTCGATGCTCTCGATCATCGCGCTTTCTTCGCCGCAGATGTAGGCGCCAGCGCCGCGACGGACCGAGACCTTGGTGTGCTTGGTGAGGCCCGCGGCTTCGAGCTTCGCGATCTCGCGGTCGAGAATTTCGAGAACGGCGGGGTATTCGTCGCGCATGTAGACGAAGACTTCCTGGGCTTCGACAGCCCAGGCGCCGATCAACATGCCTTCCAGGAACTGGTGCGGACGGCGCTCCAAATAATAGCGGTCCTTGAACGTGCCGGGTTCGCCCTCGTCGCCGTTGACGGCCATGTAGCGCGGGCCCTTCTCGGCCCGCACGAAGGTCCACTTGCGGCCGGTGGGGAACCCCGCGCCGCCCAAGCCGCGCAGACCGCCATCTGAGAGTGCCGCGATCACCTGATCGACGGCGCGGGTGCCGTCGATGCAGGATGCGAGCACGCTATAGCCGCCCTCCTTCCGGTAGGCTTCGAACGTCTGGTAGTCCGGGATATCGGGGTGTGTCTCGTCCTTGGCGACGAGCTTCTTGATCTTGGCGACAGTTGCCTTCGCGACGTGGTGGTGGCCGACTTCGGCGGCAGGGGCGACGTCGCAGGCGCCGACGCAGGGTGCTCGCACGATGCGGACGTCCTCGAGGTCCTCGGCTCCGAGGGCCGCGATCAGCTTTTCAGCGCCGGCCATCATGCACGAAAGGCTGTCGCAGACGCGGATGGTGATCCGGGCCGGCGGGTCCTCACCATCGGCCACGACGTCGAAATGGGCGTAGAAGGTCGCTACCTCGTAGACTTCGGCCATGGGCACGCGGACGAGTTCGCCCAGGGCATGGAGAAGTCCGGCGGGCAGGCAGCCTTTGGCGTCCTGGATCTTGTGCAGATATTCGATCAGCAGGGGGCGCTCGTAGGGTCCGTCGCCGATCAGAGCCTTGACCTCTGCCGTCTCTTCGGAGCGAAGGAGGCGGCCCTTGGGAAACGGCGCCGCCTTCCGGCGTCCGGAGCCGGGGTGAATTGAGCGTGTCTCGCGGTCGCGCGCGGCGATGCCCGTCGTGGCCATACCGTCCCCTGATTGTCTGCTTTCCTTGGCTTTTCGGCTCTTCCCGGCCTCGAAGCCACTGCATTCGGCGCGACCGCGAACAGTGGTCGCGCGCTGCCCACCGGGTCCTGGCGGTCCGGGTGCGGCGAATGGCACCATGCCCGCAGCGCGTAACGGCTTCAAGAAAGGGAAATCGTGTTTCGATAGAAGATTCCTATCAAACACTCAGGCTCATCTATGTCTTTTTGGGAATAGCTTGTGCCGTCCGATTTCCGGGCGACTAACGCGCGCGGCGCCGGGCATAGGCCAAAAATGCTGCAACATGAGGGGGATGGGGTTCGCGGGCCTTGAGGACGAGACCGATTTCGTGGGTGACGTCAGGCTCCACCATCGGGAGAGCCGTCAGGTTGAACGGCGGGTCGAAGCGCTCGCCTTCGCCAAGCGCCGCAATCGTTGCGACCCGCCCGGACTGAACGTGGACGTGCAGCATCGTCATCGAATTCGATTCGAGCACGGGCTGCACCAATTCGCCAGCGTCGGACAGGTGGCTGTCGATGATCCGCCGGTTCTGCATATCGGTCGTCAAGAGGCACAAGGGGACCTTGTTGGCATCGGCCCAGGTCATGGTCTTGCGCTTGGCCAACGGATGATCGGGCGCGACGAGCAGCACATAGCGCTCGGCGTAAAGGCGGAGCGTCTGGAAGCGCTGCAGAGGCTCGATATCGATGTAGGTTATGCCGATGTCGATCTCGAGATTGTCGAGTGCGGACAGGATCATGCCGGTCGAACGCGAGACGATCGAGAGGTGCACGGCGGGATGGCGGTCCATGAACGGCATCGACAATTCGGGCACGAACGGAAGCGCTGTCGGGATGACGCCGAGGCGCAGCGTGCCGGTCAGTCCGTGGCGGAGCCCCTTGATTTCCTGACGCATCGTGCGGACGTCGCCCACGATGCGGCGGGCCCAATCGAGAACGCGCTCACCTTCCGGAGTGAAGCCGCGGAAGCGCGATCCCCGCTCGACGATCAGAACGCCCAACTGCTCCTCGATGCTTTTGACGGCGGCGGAGAGAGTCGGCTGGCTGATCCCGCAACTCTCGGCCGCTTTGCCGAAATGGCGCTCGCGGGCCAGGGCGATCAGGAGCTCGAGCTTGTCGATCATGGGGATAGGGTCTCGGTGCGGGAGTTCGAACCTATAGCGGCTTGACCGCCAATCGGCCTTGGAATTCTCACGCAACCGTCAGAAGTGACTACTTGCGTTGACACTTGTTTGGACGGAATATCAAATGGGAAGTCATGGAGCGGCAACTTGGACGATACGACCGAGCACGTCATACTGGTCGATGAGCAAGATCGGGAGGTCGGCACCGCGGGCAAGCTCGACGCCCATGTCCGAGGGCAGCTGCACCGCGCCTTCTCCATCATCGTCTGGAACACCATGGGCGAGATGCTTCTGCAGAAGCGGGCGCTCTCGAAGTATCATTCCGGTGGGCTCTGGACCAATGCCTGCTGCGGGCATCCGCGGCCAGGCGAGGGCGTGGCCGCGGCCGCGCGTCGGCGGCTTCGCGAAGAGTTAGGCTTCGAGTGTCGTCTCGACGAAGTCGGTACGATCACATACCGAGCCGGCCTCGACCGGGGCATGACGGAGAACGAATACGTGCACGTCTTCCACGGCTTTTTCGATGGCGATCCGTCACCCGATCCGAACGAGGTTTCGGAAACGCGCTGGGTCGGTGCGGCGATGCTCGATCAGGATATGGACCGGACGCCCGACGCCTTCACGGTCTGGTTTGTGAAATACATGCGCGCGGGTTGGCCGCTCGCAGCTCGGCCCGCGGCCTGACGACCGGCAACTCATCGATCGCCGACGCGCAACCTCACCTGCGGCTGTCAATTGAGGCGGAACTCGGAGCCGACGAGTTTCAGTTCGGCGGGCTTGATCAGCTTGGAATGGGCGACGAGGACGCGCTCAAGCCGGCCTTCGATCTCGCGGATCCAAAAGTCGAGGAATGACTTCAAGCGCGGATAGCGGGGGTGGTCGTCGTACTCCTGCCAGATATAGCTCTGCAGGATCGATGGGTGGTCGGGGAGACGGTAGATGATCTCCGCGGTCGTTAGGCTGGCGCCTTCGATCATGCGGCGAAAATCGGCGTCGGGCATGCGCGAATCTCCTTATTTCCAGTATGACGATGATATGTCAGGGCTTTCGCGACGCAATGCCAAGAATGTGATTTTGTCGTGAAAATTCAGTGCTTTGTCAGCCTACTCGTCCGAGTGCTGCCAGTGTGACCGCACTCGGCGCCGCCGCGTTCGCCGACGTTGGCGTTCGCCGCGATTTCACGATGGTCCCGCTTCGAGCCAGCCGTTAGCCGCCTCTTAAGACCTCGGTGCGATCGTTTGGCCGTCGCGTTCTGATCCGAGGAAGTAGCGTACCCATGTCCTTGTTGCGTTCTGCCGTCGCCGCGGCACAGCCGGCGAATGTTTTGCGTGTCGTCCTGCCCATCGCCGTTGCCTGCGCACTTTCCGCGTGTGCGGCGAAACCGATGTCCGCTCCGCAGGTCTTCTCCTGGAAGATCGCGCCCGGGGCGCTGGCCTCCGCTCCTGTCACCCAGGCAAACATCGACGTCGAGGACGAGGGTGTCGAGACTCAGGGGGCGGCGGTCTCGGCCTCCGAACCGATACGGGCGGGATCCAGCGGTGCGCCGCGGCCTGATGTGACGCGCCCCTCGAAATCACCGGACTCCAAATCACTGGCCTCGACGACACTAGCCGACGTGGCCGATGAGGACGGCTATCCGGTCGCGCAGTCGCCCGAGGAGGCAGGCGTCGTGCCGGAGCCGGTCAAAGAGACGGGACTGCGGTACTCGTCCAATCCCAACGGTCCCAAGTGCGCGCGCGATCATTCCGGATGGCGCTGCTGGCGGTGACGCTCTAGATCGGAGCGTCGCGCCGATCGGAGCCCTTATGTCGCCTGCCGACGAAGTTGCATCGCCGGACCCAACCGTCGGGATCGAACCGCTTTTCGGTCGTCCGCGGACAGCCGCATTCTGGGCAGAACTCAACGACATCTTCTTTTCGTCGAGTGCCACCAAGGACTTCGACAGCACGGAAGCGCGGGATGCATTCCGCCATCGCTGGCTCGGACGCTATCTCGACGGCGATGCCGATCTCGCGTTCGTCGCCATCTCTCGGCCGCTGACGGCGGACGAAATGCTTGTCGGGTATATCGTCGGCAGTCTCGAGGATCCCGCGCAGTCGCCGCGCTTCGCCGACCTCGAATACTTCCAGGCGCTCGCGGACGTGACGCGCTCATATCCCGCACAACTGCATGTCAATCTCGCTGCCTCTTGGCGCGGGCAGGGCATAGGCAAGCGTCTCGTGTCCGCGCTGGCCGAGGAGGTTTTCCGGCGCGGCGCACTGGGGCTCCACGCCATCACTGCGCGCGGCATGGACAATCAGCGCTTCTACGAGGCGATCGGATTTCGCGAAGTCGGCACGGCGGAATGGAACGGCCGCGAACTCGTCATGCTCGGGCTTCGATCGGCAGACGTTCTAGGGTATCGCTCTCAATGATCCGGGCAACGAGGGCCGCAATCGCGAGGCTCGACGTCAGGCCGGGGCTTTCAATGCCGTAGAGCGCGACGAGGCCCGGCATCCCATGTGCGTCAGGACCTTCGATCTCGAAATCCCTTGCCGGGTCGCCGGCGCGCGTGAGCTTCGGACGCAGCCCCGTGTAGGCCGGTCGGAGAGCGCCCCCTGGTAGTTCAGGCCAATAGCTTCGAATGCTCGTCTCGAACGCGCGCAGGCGTTGGCCGTCAGGATCGTCGAAACGGTAGTCGAACGTGTCGACCCATTCGATGTCGGGCCCGAACTTCGCCTCGCCCGCGACGGTCAGAGTGTAGTGGATGCCGAGAGATCCGGCGCCCGGCAATGGATAGATGAGATGCGTGAACGGCGCGGGCCCGGAGAGCGCGAAGTAGTGGCCCTTGGCGAGATACGTTTCGGGAATTCGGTCCGCTCGTTCTGGCATCAGGGAACGTGCGAGTGCGGTCGACCCGTGTCCCGCCGCGATCACGAGGCGTTTGGACCGCAGATTGCTTCTTGATCCCTGACTGTCGATGTCGAGCACGTAGCCGTGCGGAGGATCATATTGGATGGCATCGACGGTCGCGCGGTGGACGACGGCGCCACCCGCCTCGGCGATCAGGGCTTCGAGAGTCGCGACATACGCCGAGGCGTCGAGGACGCTGCTGCGGTGGGCGAGAAGGGCCGATTGGCAGGAGAGGTGGGGTTCGCGTGCGCGGGCAGCATTGGCGTCGAGGAGTTCCAGACCGGTCGCGCCCGAAGCTATCGCATTGGCATGGAGCGCGGTCAGTTTTTGATGTTCGGCCTCGTTGGTCGCGACGACGAGCTTCTTCCGGTTCTCGAACGGCACGCCGTAGCGGAGGCAGAAACCGGTCAGCATGCGATTGCCGGCGAGGCACAGGCGCGCCTTCAACGAGTGAGGGCGGTAGTAGAGCCCCGCGTGGACAACTTCGCTGTTGCGGGTCGTCGTCTCTTGCCCGCTTCTGTCATTCTTTTCGAGAACAAGCACATCGCGTCCGCGCGCGGCGATTTCCCGGGCCGTGGCAAGTCCCACAGCACCCGCCCCGATGACGATGGTGTCGGCGTCAGTCGACATTCGCCGTCGAGCCACCTGATCCGCGGTGTGGAAAGGGTGCCGCACGGAGGCGACACCGCGCCGGACGGCGATCTGAGGGCGAAATGTGGCTGTGGACGTCCGTCACGGCGACCTTGCTGAGAACAAATTAAGAACTAAGTATGAGACCGAATCGCCCGATATGGAAGATCGGACGCCCAACGTTTCCCGCCGTCGTCTGGAAAAAGGTCAGGCCCATGTCCGTCATCAAGCTGTCGAGTTCCGGAGCCCAGCCGTCCGACGTGCTCGAGCGTTGTCCGACGTGCGACCAGCCGATCCCGCACGAGACATCCCCGCTCGTTCAGAGACGCATCGCCGAGCGTGCGGCGCAGGAGAAATCGGCATTGAGGGCTGAACTCGAAGCCGAGCGGCGCGAAACGGAAGCCCGATTGAAATCCGAGATTGAGGCGTTGAAGTCGGGTTCGACGGCCGCGATCGAACGCGCTGTTGCGGAGGCGCGCGCTTCGGCCGAAAGAGGTCTCAGCGCGCGATTGGCCGAGGCGGAGGCCGCACGCGATCAGGCCGTGAAGCTCAAGGCGGAGTTGGAGCGGCAGTCCCAGGCGGTCGTGGAGCAGCGGCTCGCCGAGGAGCGGGAGCGCCTGCAGCGCGAGATGACGGCGGCGGTCCATGCCGAGCAGGTCAAATCGTTCGAAGAGAAGCAGAAGCTCCTGGCGAAGACGGCGGAACTTCAGCGGCAACTTGAAAGCAAGACCGCGCAGGAGATCGGGGAGCCCGCGGAGGCGGACCTCTACGACCTGCTCAAATCAGCTTTCCCGGAGGACCGGATCACGCGCGTCGAGAAGGGGGCGGCGGGTGCCGACGTCATCCACGACGTCTATCTCAACGGGCGCATGGCGGGCCGGATCGTCTACGACAGCAAGAACCGCAGCGCGTGGCGGAGCGATTATGTCGTCAAGCTCCGGGCCGATCAGCTCGAAGCGAAGGCTGATCACGCCGTGCTCGCCAGCAAGGTGTTTCCCGCCGGCAAGCGCGAGGTTCATCTGCAGGACGGCGTGTTGATCATCGCGCCGGGCCGTGTGCAGGCGATGGCTGAACTGCTGCGCAAGCAGGTCATCCAGATGTTCACGCTCAAGGCGAGCAACGAGGCGCGCGCGCAGAAGACCGACGCGCTCTATGCGTTCATGATTTCAGAGCGATGCAAGCAGCTCTTGCAGCAGGTCGACACGCAATCGGATGAACTCATCGATCTCGACCGCAAGGAAGAGCGCGCGCATCAGGCGACCTGGAAGAGGCGCGGCGAGCTTCTCAAGGTGCTCCAGCGCGCGCACGGCGATCTGACGTTCGAGATCGACCGCATCATCGGGGTCGCTGGAAACAGGAACGGCGACGCCGAGGATTGAGCGCCGCCGCTTTTGTGCGGGTGATGGTGTTCGACCGGTAGTGCTTAAGACGACGACGTCGGCAGCGGGGTCGAGCCCGGAAGTGTCACCGGCTGGGGCGAGCCGAAGCCGGCGGTCGGGTCCTCGGTGCGGCGCGACTTGCCCTCGAAGTAGGCGCCCTGCTCGATCGCGAGTGTCAAATGGTAGATGTCGCCCTCGACGTGGCTCGACGCCTGGAGGAGCACGCGCTTGCCGCGGACCGAGCCCATGACATGCCCGCGCACGACAACCTCATCGCCGACAATGCCGCCCGTGATTTCGGCGCGCTCACCGACGAGAACATGCGAGCCGTGAATGTCACCGTGAATGGTGCCTTCGACCTGCACTTCCCCGCGCGATACGAGATTGCCCATGATCTGCAGTTCGGGGCCGATGATCGACGGCATGCCTTTTTCTCCGGAGCGCAGGCCGGAAGATGCGGGCCGCGGTGCTGTGGGTGCGGCGGCCAAGGGCGGTGGTGTTGCTGTCATGAAGCTCGATCGTGTCGTTTCATTCTCGGGCTTCTTGAAGTTAGGCAACATGGGGAGACACCTCCGCTACACCAAACCAATTCAACCGAGGCGAGACGCACCCTACGCCGCCTCTCGAGCGGTGCCTAACACGTTTCCCTGGGGGGGTCACGAGGCAGACGGTAGCACATGTGCATATTGCCAAGTCTCATGGCATCGATGCACAGGCTTTAGACATTTTTTGGTTCGAAGCGTGAGGATAAATGT
Source organism: Hyphomicrobium sp. (assembly GCA_033765145.1). GTDB lineage: Bacteria > Pseudomonadota > Alphaproteobacteria > Rhizobiales > Hyphomicrobiaceae > JAGVSR01. The sequence goes on from JANRIH010000044.1 coordinate 130,100, forward strand.
TTCACGCGCCGGAGGTGTCGTTCATTCCCGGTTGCACCGCGGCGACTGCCACGACAACGTCGCCGTGTCCACGGAGCGAAACGCTCACAACGATCTCATCGCATTTTCTTTGGTGATTTCTTGGCGACCGGCGTCGCGGCTTTCTTCGCCGATGGTTTCGGCGCGGCCGAAGTTTTCCCGGGCTTGGTTTTCACGGGTGTTTTCGAAGCCTTCGCGGATTTCGTTGCGGTCCGGGCCTTCCCTTCGGGCGACGCGCTTGGCTTGCCGGCCGCGGTTTTCCCTGCCGGGCGTCCCGCCGCGCGCGCGGCCTCCAATACCTCTTCCGCGTGCCCGGGAACCTGCACCTTGATCCAGGCTTCGGCGATGCGGCCCGATTTGTCGATCAGGAATGTCGAGCGCTCGACACCCATGTAGCGCCGGCCATACATCGATTTCTCGATCCAGACACCGTAGGCGATCGATGCAACCTTCTCGGGATCGGCAAGCAGGCGCACCTTGAGGCCGTGCTTGTTGCGAAATTTGCAGTGGCTTTCGACGCTATCGGGAGAAACACCAAAAACGTCGACGCCGGCAGTCGCGAACTCGCGGGCAAGGCTTGTGAAATTCTGGGCTTCCAGGGTGCATCCCGAGGTGTCGTCTTTGGGATAGAAGTAGAGCACCACGGGCTTGCCCACGAGGCGGGAGAGACGGACCGTCTCGCCATCGTCCGCCACGAGCTCGATGTCCGGTGCCATGTCGCCGATCTTGACCACGGGAGCCTGCCTTTCTTTCGTCGCTATTGACGCCGCACTAAGCGCCTTACGCGTGGATCTGCTGCGCAGTTCATGGACCTTTCCTGGGCCTTCGCGTTGCCGAATTCTGGGTTGCGCGGGCCACAGAGCCGTGGGGCGGCGGCGGGAACGTGTTGCGGAGCACCCGCGGTGTCAAGGCATTGCAAGCAGGAGTGATTTCGGGGAAATACGTGGTCGGAATTGCCGACGGATCGGGGACATCAGGTAAAGCGCGTGGATAGAACGACACCAACACGTTCCCGCGCACCGCAGCGGCCTGGCGACCGGCCGACATCGGCTTCGGCGGCCCCGGGGGGACAAACCGGGGCCAGGACGCTCGGCCAGGGTCAGCTTTCGCGCGACGCGATCGGCGGACGATCCCGCTGGCGGCGCGCGGGCCGCATCCTCGGCCGCGTCGCGATCTGGTCCGCGCCGGTCATCCTGCTTGCCTCGATCGCCATCGTCGTCGGCTGGGTGCGCCTCGCGCACGGCCCGGTCTCTCTGCCCCAACTCAACAAGCCGATCGCCGAGGGTATCAGCGCGGAACTCGCCGGGCTCGTCGCATCGGTCGACAATACAATCCTCACGCTCGCGCCTTCGGGCGGACTGGAAATTCGTCTCGTCAATCTGAAGCTGTCGGAAACCGACGGGAGTCCGGTCGTCTCGGCACCGATCGCATCTGTGAAACTCAGTGACAGAAGCTTCACGCAGTTCAGCGTCGTCCCTGAGCGTGTCGAATTGATCGAGCCGCGTCTCGCGCTCGCCTATTCGGCGGATGGCGGGCTCACACTGCGATTCTCCGAAGCGGAGGCGCTGCCGCCGACCGAAGTTCCGGGTGCCGCGTCTTCCGCCGACTCTGCGGCATCCGGGTCGCAGCAACGGTCCCAGCTTTCGGCCGAGAGCCGTTCGGGTCCGCCGACGCTACTGAAGCGGATCGACATCGCGCGGCTTCTTGCCGATTACACGCAAGCGGCGCGACGAGGTACGTCGAACTCATCCGCGCTCAAGGAGATCGGCTTCCGAAATGCGCGCGTGATGATCGAGGAAGCGGGGCGGACGAGCGAAATCCTCGTGCCCGAGATGGACATCGATCTCGCGCATCATTCCCGCAGAAGCGTGATCTCGGGTCATGCCGTGGTGGCGTCGGATCGCGGCGACTGGCGCGTTTCGTTCCTCGCCGAAGATTCCGAACGGACGGGTCGCCTCACGGTCAAATCGTCCGTGCGCGATCTCGTGCCGAGTTCGCTTGGTCGCGCGGTTCCGGCGCTCGCTCTCGTCGGCGCGTTCGATCTGCCCGTCGCGGCCGACGCCTCGATTGATCTTGCGACGTCGAACGGGGACATCGGCGCCGTCAACGTGGCACTCGAACTCGGCCGAGGCCGGGTCGACTTCGGCGAAGCGGCCCATGCGCCCTTCATGATCGACGCGGGCCTGATCACGGCGAGCTACGACGCAACGAGTGATCAGATCACGATTTCTCCCTCGACACTCCGATGGGGCGACAGCCGGATCACACTCGCCGGCAAGCTCGATCGCGCGAAGGACAAGGCCGGCCCCGATCGGTGGACGTACGACATCCAGTCGAAGGACGGCGTCATCGCGGCCGAGGAACTGTCGGTCGCGCCGATGCCGATCGAGGCACTCGCCGTCGCAGGCGCCATCGATACCGGCGCGGATCGTATCGACATCTCATCGGCGCGGTTGAAGATCAATGGCGGAGAGATCGCACTCGAGGGGGCCATTTCGCTCGGTGTCGGGCGTAACGCGAGCGCGCGAATCAGCGCTACCGGTGGCGGCATCACTGCGGACGCGTTGAAAGCGACGTGGCCCCGGCTCGTCGCGCCGGATACACGGCGTTGGATCGGGCAGCATGTCGCCAAGGGTCTCGTCACTTCGGGGCGTCTCTTCTATGCGAGCGGAGACTACGCCGCGGCGACAGGACAGCCGCTCGCGAAGAGCGGCGAACGGATTTCGATCGCGGTCGAGGCAACGGGCGTTGCCATCAATGCGCTCCGGGACGCGCCGCCGGTCGAAGGACCGCGCATGCTCGTCATGATGGAAAACGACGCGCTCGAAGTCACGATGCCCGATGCGTCGATGTCGCCTCTGCCCGGACAGAGCGTGGCTTTCAAGTCGAGCCGCTTCATGATTGCCGACGTGCTGGCCACCTTGCCGGAGAGCCACCTTTCATTCCGGACGCAGGCCGGCCTCGGAGCTGCGCTCGAGACGCTGAAAGCCATGCCGTTCGCCGGTTTCGATGCATCCGCCATTCCGGCTGCCGTCATCGACGGCAAGCTCGACGGGCAATTCGAAATCGCGATGCCCCTACAGCCCGACTTGGCGCCAGCCAATATCAAGGTGGTCGGCAAGGGCCGCGTCGTCGACGTCAAGTCGAAGGACAAGATCGGCGAGCTTTCGGTGCAGAGCGGCACGATCGACATCGACGTGAACGAGAAGCAGGCGAGCGCCAAAGGCGAAATGATCGTCAACGGCGTTCTCGCAAAACTCGACTGGCAGCGTCTGGTCGACGTCGAGGCACAGCAACAGCCGCCACTCAAGATCAGTGCGCGGCTCGACAATTCCGATCGGCGGCAACTGGGCCTCGAACTCGATCAGATCGTCGAGGGCGAGGTTCCGATGGAGGTCGTCATCGGAGGCCAGGGGCGGCAAGGCCAGGTGCAGGTCCGCGCGGACCTCTCGTCAGCTGAATTGTCAATCCGGCCGCTCGCCTGGCGCAAAGCTCCGGGGCGGCGCGCCAACCTGTCGTTCGATCTCGCTCAGGGCAAGACGCACAAGACGGAGTTGCAGAATTTCAAGATCGAGGGCGACGACATCGGGGTCGAGGGCTGGGTCGCGCTCGGGGACGGGAACAAGCTCAAGGAATTCTTCTTCCCCGAGTTCTCGCTCAATCTCGTCTCGCGGCTCGAAGTCCAGGGTCGCCGCAATTCGAAGGACGACTGGGTTGTGACGGCGCGCGGCGTCAGTTACGACGCCAAGGACTTTTTCACGTCGCTTCTTTCGTTCGGAGGGCCGACGAGCGAGCCGGACAGCGCCAAGGCGCCTGGGGTTGAGCTCAATGCCGAGATCGAAAACGTGCTCGGACATTCCGGTGTGGCGCTCCGGCGCTTCAAGTTGCGGACCGCGAAAAAAGCCGGAAAGCTCACGGCGCTCGACGCGCGGGGCACGCTCGACGGCGGCGCGCCGCTCGTCGCAAATCTCTCCGAGGGTGGCGGAAGCCGGATCATCGTTGCGGAGGCGCCGGACGCAGGTCAGGCGATGAAGCTTGTCGGCTTCTACTCGAACATCCAGGGGGGTCGCGTGAAGCTCGAGATCGATCTCGATGCGCGCGGTGCGGCTGAAAAGGCGGGCACACTCTGGGTCGAAAAATTCAAGATCCTCGGTGACCCCGTCGTGTCGGAGGTCTTCTCGAGCGCGCCGGGAGACGGCCCCGCTTCGGGGGATGGCTCGGGCCGGAAGCGCGTCGTCCGGGAGTCGTTCGATTTCGATCGCCTCAAAGCGCCGTTCTCCGTCGGTCACGGGCAGTTCGTGCTCGAAGATAGTTATCTCAAGGGACCCATTCTCGGCGCCACGCTGCGCGGAAAGCTCGACTACGTCTCGCAGAGGGTCAATCTCGGGGGAACGTATGTGCCGTTGCAGGGCCTCAACAATGCGCTCGGCGGCATTCCCGTCATTGGCGATCTCCTGAGCGGCCCGCGCAAGGAAGGTATCTTTGGCATCACGTTCGCGATCCAGGGGTCGATGGCGCGGCCGCAGGTCGTGGTGAACCCGCTGTCGCCGCTGGCGCCCGGCATCTTCCGCGAACTGTTCCAGATGACGGCGCCCAATCCGCAGGTCCAGCCGCGTTCGGACGGGAGCAGCACGCAGCCGTCCGAAAAACGCGTGCGCTCGTCGTCGTCAGGGAGCGGCAGCGAAAAGTCGACGGTGGACGGATGGACCTCGGATACCGTGGTGCCGCCGCGAGCCGAATAGCGCGCCGGTTCACGTCTGAGATTATCAACGGAATGCCCGGTGCGGTTCGACGATCGACGTCAGACGGGCTTCAATAGCACGTGCCGCTTCTTGCCGAGCGACAGCTTGATGACACCCGCGGACGATAGATCCGCGAGCCCGAGAGCCGCTTTTTCGTCAGCGACGGCCGCGTCGTTCACTCGAAGACCACCGCCCTGAACTTGCCGCCTCGCCTCGCTGTTCGACTTGACGAGCCCGGCCGTCACGAATGCGCCGAGGACGCCAAGGCCTTTTTCCAGATCCGCCCGCGCGACCTCGACGGTCGGAAGCCCGGTGCCAAGCTGTCCTTCCTCAAACGTCCGCCGCGCGGTTTCGGCGGCCGCCTCGGCTTTCTCGCGGCCATGGACGAGGGCGGTCGCTTCGGTCGCGAGAACTTTCTTCGCCTCGTTGATGCCTGCGCCTTCGAGCGCCGAGAGGCGTGCGATCTCAGGCATCGGCAGCGTGGTGAAGAGCTTCAGGAAGCGGCCGACATCGGCGTCCTCGGTGTTACGCCAGTATTGCCAGTAGTCATAGGCGGAGAGCTGCGCGTCGTTGAGCCAGACGGCGCCGGCCGCGGTCTTCCCCATCTTGGCGCCGGAGGCCGTCGTCAGAAGCGGACACGTCAGCGCGTAGAGCTGCTTCTCGTGGCCCATGCGGCGCGCGAGGTCGATGCCGGTGACGATGTTCCCCCACTGGTCCGAGCCGCCCATCTGCAAATTGCAGCCGTAGCGGCGCGCCAGCTCGACATAGTCATAGGCCTGCAGAAGCATGTAATTGAATTCGATGAACGACAGTTCCTGTTCGCGCTCGAGGCGGAGCTTCGCGCTATCCATCGTGAGCATGCGATTGACGGAGAAGTGCCGCCCCACATCGCGCAGGAAGGCGATGTAATTGAGCGGGGCCAGCCAATCGGCGTTGTCAACCATGATCGCATCATGGGGACCGGAGCCGAATGTCACGATCCGCGAGAACACCGTCTTGATGCTGTCCTTATTGGCGTCGATCTCCTCGATGGAGCGAAGCTGGCGCGTTTCGTCACGGCCGGAGGGGTCGCCGACGCGGGTCGTCCCGCCGCCCATGAGGACAATTGGTTTGCCGGCGCCCGTCGCCTGCATCCAGTGGAGCATCATGATCGACAGGAGATGTCCGACGTGCAGAGACGGCGCGGTACAGTCGTAGCCGACGTACGTGACGAGGCCGCCCTTCGCTGCCAGCGCGTCGACGGCCGCGAGATCGGAGCTCTGGTGAATGAACCCGCGCTCTGTCAAAGTTTCCAGGAAGGCGCTTTTGACTTTGGTCATCGTTCGGTGCTTTGCAATCACGGCCTCAAACGCGAAAGGGGCCGGCGTTTTGTCGGTTCGCACATCGCACACCGCGCATTCGGGCACAACTGGGTCTTGGACAGGAACGGCTACGCCATGACAATGAAGCGCGCTCTGGGCCTCATGAGCGGGACGTCGATGGACGGCATTTCGGTTGCCGTCATCGAGACCGACGGGCGCGATCACGTCGTGCGCGGACCGGCGATGACGTTTGCCTACAACACGGAGCAGCGTTCGGCGATTGCGCGGGCGATGGCAGACGTTCGCGGTTCTCAGTCTCCGGTCGAGCGGCCAGGCTCCACGGCCGACACCGAACGGCTCCTGACGGAACTGCACGCGGCCGCAATCTCGGCGTTCCTCCGCAAGCAGGGAATGCCGCGGAGCCAGATCGACGTGGTCGGGTTCCATGGCCAGACCGTGCTGCACCGCCCCGACGATGGCTTCACGATGCAGCTCGGCGACGGCGCGCTCCTGGCCGAGCTGTCGGGTCTACCCGTCGTCTACGATCTCAGAAGCCGCGACATGGCTGCGGGGGGACAAGGCGCGCCGCTGGTCCCCGTCTATCACCGCGCGGTGACGGCCGATCGGATGGAGCGGCCGCTCGCCGTCGTCAATATCGGGGGCGTGGCGAATGTCACCTGGATCGGGCGGGACGGCACGCTCATCGCGTTCGACACGGGTCCGGGTTCGGCGCTCATTGATGACTGGATGCAGAAGCGGGTGGGCGTCGCGTTCGATGAGAACGGCGCGACGGCGGCAAAGGGAAAAGTCCACGACGACGTCCTGCGCTTCTGTCTCAGCCATTCTTTCTTCTCGCTGCCGCCGCCGAAGTCGCTCGACCGCAATGCCTTCATCTGGGACATCGTCGATTGGATGAGCCTCGAGGACGGAGCGGCGACGCTCACCGCGCTGACGGTCGCAGGCCTCGCGCGGGCTCGCCAGCATATGCCCGAGCAGCCCGAGGTCTGGATCATCTGCGGCGGGGGTCGGAAGAACCGCACGATCATGACGGGGCTCGCGGGCGCGGTCGAGAACGCCGTTGTTCCGGCGGAGGCCGCGGGTCTCGACGGGGACGCGATCGAAGCCGAGGCGTGGGCCTATCTGGCGGTTCGATCGCTGGAAGGCCTGCCGATCACGTTCCCGGGCACGACAGGCGTGCCGGAACCCTTGACCGGCGGGCGCTTTGCACGACCGCCTCAGGTCGTCGCATGACGGACGCGCGTGCGTTCACGGCGCTTTCGCCGCAACTTCGCGGATCATGGCCTCCACGCCCAACGTGATGCGCGCGAGGCTCAGATAGTCGACCGTCTCGGGCTTGTCGTGGCGAGAGTGGTAGTAGGGGTTCCGGAACGGCGCGGTATCCGTGATCATGAACGCGGGAAATCCCTCCCGGTCGTAAGCCCAGTGGTCGGAATGGTCGATCCCGTCGATGAAGCCGGGGGCGACACCGCCGATCGAGGGAAACGCCTTCTGCCGACGAAAGGCCGCGAGCATCTCGCGCAGCACCGCGCGCGAGCGGGGAAGTCCGACGAACGCGACGAAGTTGCCGGTGTCGGGATAGATGAGCCCGAACGGCCAGGGAAAGCGCTGACTGCCGGGCGCATCGGAAAAGTATCCGAGCGTTTCGAGCGAGATGGCGGCCATGACGATCTCGCCTTTTTCCCGCAATCGCCGTGCGTGTTGCCAACTTCCCATGGCGAGCGTTTTGCTCCAGGGCTGTTCCTCGTTGACCCAGAAGACGAGGCGCAGTCGGTAGCCTTCGGGCTCGAACGTGCGGAGGCGGTCGGCCAGAGCGAGTGTTGCCGCGACGCCCGTGCCGTTGTCGTGCGCGCCGGGTGCGTCGCCTGCGCTGTCGTAGTGTGCGCCAATGACGAGGGTCTGCGTCGCGGAGTTTCCGGCGCGCGGTTCGATCACGACCTCGATGTTGCGGACGTTCTGCCCTTCGACTTCGTATCCCTGCCGCTCGGGCGCGTAGCCCATTTTTTCGAGTTTGGTCTCGATGTGGTGCGCGGCGGCTTCGAGCCTTTTGGGGGTCGAGAGACTGTGGGGTTCGGACGCGATGGCCGCGACATCGGCATAGAGCCGTTCGGCGAGCGCGGAATGGGTCGCGTTCGGCGGGGGCAGCGGAGTTGTCAGGGGCTGACGGGGGAAGACGACCGACCAGCAAACGAGGCCGGTCAGTGCGACGGCCAGAATAGCGGCTATGACGGCCACGCCCGACAGCATCTGAAGTATGAGTGACATCGGCACCTTCCGTCCGGCGGCGAAGCGCTGAAATTGCGCTCGCGGACTGCGAAATGGCGACAGACTATACCTCAGGTGGTAACGAATTCGTGGCTGCTACCGAGCCGATCTGTCATTCGTCGTCGACATCGGCCGGCAGGTTCTTCGGGGCCTCGAGCCGCTCGCGCTCGCGTTCCTTCTCGCGTTCGCGCTCGCGCTGGAGTTCGCGTTCCTTGTCCTTTTCGTAGTCGCGCGCCGCCTGCTCGAGCCGCCGGTCGAGATAACTGCCCACGAGGGCTTGTAGTTCTTCCTGTTTGTTCTCGAAGAAGTGGTTCGCGCCAGGCACGACCTCGTGATCGATCTTGATGCCGCGCTGGGTCTTGAGCTTGGTCGACAGTTCCGCGACCGATGCCGTCGGGACGACGCGGTCCTTGTCGCCGTTGACCATGAGACCCGACGACGGGCAAGGCGCCAGGAACGAGAAGTCGTAGAGGTTCGAGGGTGGCGCAACGCAGATAAAGCCGTCGATTTCCGGCCGGCGCATCAAGAGCTGCATGGCGATCCAGGTGCCGAACGACACACCCGCGATCCAGCAATATTTGGCATCGGGATTGACGATCTGGAGCCAGTCGAGGGCGCTCGCCGCGTCGGCCAGTTCGCCTGGCCCGCCGTCCCAAAAGCCCTGGCTGCGGCCGACGCCGCGGAAGTTGAAGCGCAGGACCGAAAACCCACGCTCGGCGAACGTATAATAGAGCGAATAGACCACCTGGTTGTTCATCGTGCCCCCGAACTGCGGGTGGGGGTGGAGGATCAACGCGATCGGGCTGTCGTTGGCCGGATCGTGGTGGTAGCGGGCTTCGAGGCGGCCGGCTGGGCCGTTCATGATCAATTCGGGCATGTCGGTCTTTCAATCGTGCTCGGCGGGCGGCGGAACCGCCCTATCCGTTCAAGTTTCAGGCTCGCGCCCAGTTCGTTTCGCCCTTTGCCCAGGTCACGCGGGTGTGTCCGCACGATTACTTGACTTCCGCGCTAGGAAATTTCACATACCGTCTGGATTTAGAACAATTCGAAAGAGCGGAGTGGCAGGGGCGCGCGAGCGAGCGGGTCTCTTAACACAAGTCAGGTGGGCCGATGCAAGCGGCGCGAACGGCGCTGGGCATCTGTTTTGGTTTGACGGTTGCCAAGGTGCGGGGTCCCGAGACGCATCTTGGATGGTCAGGAGTTGAGGCATGGAGCTGACAACCCGAGGGCGTTACGCGGTCATGGCGATGGCGGATATCGCGCGCCATAGCCGGGACATGCCGGTTGCGCTGTCGAGCGTCGCCGAGCGGCAGCAGCTTTCTCTCGCCTACCTAGAGCAGCTGATCGCGCGGTTGAGGCGTGTCGGGCTTCTGGAGAGCGCCCGCGGCCGGACGGGGGGTTATCGGCTCGGCAAGCCCGCGGACCAGGTCTCGATCGCGGAGATCCTGATTGCCGTCGAGGAAGGGACACGCATGACGCGCTGCTCTTCCGGACGAGGCTGCGTCGGGGAAAATCGGTGCATTACGCATCATCTCTGGGACGCGCTCGGTGCGCATATCGGGTCGTTCTTCGAAAGTGTTTCGCTCAGCGACGTCATCGAGGGGCGCCCGCTATTCGGATCGACGCGAAACATGGCTCCCACGATCGAGGCGGCGGCGGAATGACGGGCGCGCGCACCTATCTCGACTACAATGCGTCGGCGCCGCTGCGGCATGAGGCGCGCGCGGCGATGGTTGCGGCGCTCGATCTCGAAGGCAATCCCTCGTCGGTGCATCGTGAGGGCCGCGCGGCGCGCGCGTTGATCGAGGCGGCGCGAGAGGACGTCGCGGCGCTCGTCGGCATGCGCGCGATGGATGTGACCTTCACGAGCGGCGGCACGGAGGCCGCCAATGCGGTTGTTCGGAACGGGTACGACGTCGTACTAATGGCGGACATCGAGCACGACTGTGTGCGCGCCGCTCAGGCTGCATCTCGTTCGCGGCATGTCACGATCGCGGTCGACCGGCACGGCGTCATCAGCCTCGAGTCCTTAAGCGCTGCGCTCTCGGGGCTCGATGCGAAGCCTGCGCGGGCGCTGCTTGCGCTGCAACTCGCCAACAACGAAACGGGCGTCATTCAGCCAGTTGCCGAGGCGGCGGCCATCGCGCGCGACGCCGGGGCGGATGTCTTTGTCGATGCCGTTCAGGCGGCCGGAAAAATGCCGATCTCGTTCGGTGCTCTCGGCGCCCATGCGCTGGCTCTTTCGGCGCACAAGATCGGTGGACCCAAGGGTGTCGGCGCGATCGTTTCAGCTCCGGATTGGCGTCTGGCACCTTTCCTCCAAGGGGGCGGCCAGGAGAAGCGCCGGCGCGCTGGCACGGAGAACGTCGCGGGTATCGCAGGTTTTGGAGCTGCGGCGCGATCTGCCGTTCGCGACCTTGGCGTCTTCGACCATATTCGCGAGCTGCGCGACGACCTCGAGAGGCGCGCCAAGGTGCTGACTCCGGACGTCAAAATCGCGGGTGAAGGTGCGGCCCGGCTCGGAAATACGTCGGCGCTCCTGATGCCGGAGGTGGCGGCCGAAACGGCACTCATCCGGTTCGATCTCGCTGGGATCGCTGTGTCGAGCGGCTCGGCGTGCTCGTCGGGGAAAGTCGGCCGCAGTCACGTGCTCGCGGCGATGGGACTCGGTGCGCGGGCCGGCAACGCCATCCGCGTGAGCCTCGGCTGGAATTCGACCGAAGACGACGTCGAACGGTTTCTCGAAACGTGGCGCACGATCCATGCGCCTGCCGAGCGACGTTCAATCGCATGATTTGACATCACGGGTGCGCGCGAGCGCACGAGGAGAATGGAATGCCCGCAGTACAAGAGACGATCGAGCAGGTCCGTAAGATCGACGTCGATCAATACAAGTACGGTTTTGAGACGAACATCGAGACCGTCAAGGCGCCGAAGGGCCTCAATGAGGACATCGTCCGCTACATCTCCGAACGGAAGAGTGAGCCCGAATGGATGCTCGCATGGCGGCTCGACGCCTACAGGCGCTGGAGGGCCATGACCGAACCCACCTGGGCGAAGGTCCACTATCCGAAGATTGACTTCGAAGATCTCTATTATTACGCCGCGCCGAAGAGCAGCGAGGGCCCGAAGTCGCTCGACGAGGTCGATCCTGCGATCCTCGAAATGTACGAAAAGCTCGGCGTGCCTTTGAAGGAGCGGGAGATCCTCGCCGGCGTCAAGAGCGACAAGCCGAAAGTCGCCGTCGATGCCGTCATCGATAGCGTGTCGGTCGTGACGACCTTCAAGGACGAGTTGAGAAAGGCCGGCGTAATCTTCTGCTCGATCTCGGAGGCGCTCCGCGAGCATCCCGACCTCGTGAAGAAGTACCTCGGCTCGGTCGTGCCGCAGTCGGATAATTTCTACGCGGCGCTCAACTCGGCCGTCTTCTCGGACGGCTCGTTCGTCTACGTGCCCGAGGGCGTGCGCTGCCCCATGGAGCTTTCGACCTATTTCCGCATCAACGAACGCGAGACCGGCCAGTTCGAGCGCACGCTCATCATCGCGGACAAGGGCGCTTACGTCTCCTATCTCGAAGGGTGCACGGCGCCGATGCGCGACGAGAACCAGCTTCACGCTGCGGTCGTCGAACTGATCGCGCTCGACGATGCGGAGATCAAGTATTCGACCGTTCAGAACTGGTATCCGGGCGACAAGAACGGCAAGGGCGGCATCTATAACTTTGTCACCAAGCGAGGCGATTGCCGCGGCCGTGATTCCAAGATTTCATGGACGCAAGTCGAGACCGGCTCGGCGATCACGTGGAAATATCCGTCCTGCATCCTCAGAGGCGACAACTCGCGCGGCGAGTTCTATTCGATTGCGGTGTCGAACGGGTATCAGCAGGTCGACAGCGGCACGAAGATGATCCATCTCGGCCGCAACACGTCGAGCCGGATCATCTCCAAGGGCATCGCGGCGGGGCATTCGCAGAACACCTATCGCGGGCTCGTGTCGGCGCATCGCAAGGCGACGGGTGCTCGCAACTTCACGAACTGCGATTCCCTTCTCATTGGCGACAAGTGCGGCGCGCACACGGTGCCCTACATCGAGGCCAAGAACCAGACCGCGCACTTCGAGCATGAGGCGACGACGTCGAAAATCTCGGACGACATGCTGTTCTACTGCATGCAGCGCGGGCTGTCGCAGGAGGAGGCCGTCGCACTCGTCGTCAACGGGTTCGTCCGCGACGTGCTGCAGCAGCTCCCCATGGAGTTCCTGGCCGAGACGCAGAAGCTCATCGGGATCAGCCTCGAAGGCTCGGTCGGGTAATCCATTCAATTCCGTGGAAAGTTCAGAAAATGCTCGAAATCAAGAACCTGCACGTGAAGCTCGCGGATGAGGACAAGGTCATCCTCAAGGGCCTCGACCTCGTTGTCCCGAAGGGCGAGGTGCATGCGATCATGGGTCCGAACGGATCGGGGAAGTCGACGCTCGCCTACGTGCTCGCCGGTCGTGAGGACTACGAGGTGATCGACGGCGACATCCTCTGGAACGGCGAAAGCATCCTCGAGATGGAGCCGGACGAGCGGGCCGCGAAGGGTGTCTTCCTCGCATTCCAGTACCCGATGGAGATCCCAGGCGTCGCCGGGCTGACGTTCCTCAGAACGGCGGCAAACGCCGTGCGCAAGAAGCGCGGCGAAGCCGAGCTTTCGACGCCTGACTTCATGAAGCTCGTCAAGGCCAAGGCGGCGGCACTCAACATCGATTTCGAGATGCTGAAGCGGCCGGTCAACGTCGGCTTTTCGGGCGGCGAGAAAAAGCGGTCCGAGATCCTGCAGATGGCGATGCTGGAACCGTCGCTCTGCGTGCTCGACGAGACGGACTCTGGCCTCGACATCGATGCCTTGAAAGTCGTGTCGGACGGCGTCAACGCACTGCGCGGACCGGATCGCGCGATGCTCGTCATCACGCACTACCAGCGGCTCCTCAATCACATCGTGCCAGACAAGGTGCACGTTCTCGCGCATGGCCGCATCCAGCGGACGGGCGGCAAGGAATTGGCGCTCGAACTCGAAAAGTCGGGCTATGCCGAGTATGCCGGCAAGGCCGCGTGACAGCGATCGCGCGGGCAACATGACTGAAGGCAGCGAAGCATGACAGTGCAGGTCATCAAGACGAAGGCGGAGCAGGCGCTCGCGGCTCGGATCGGATCGCTCTTGGCGAGTTCCGCTCTTTCCCCGGCCGAGAAGCGCGTCCGCGAAGCCGCGTCCTCGGAGTTCCAGACGCGCGGGTTGCCGAGCCGCCGGATCGAGGAGTGGAAGTTCTCCGATCTCCGCAACTTGCTCAAAGAGGCCGGGAACGATCAGGGCTCGACACCGCGCGAGGCGCTCGAGATCGCGCAGCGCCTCGGGTTCGAAGGCGTGGACGCGGACACCTATATCCTGATCGACGGCCGCATGGTGGGACGGCCCGAAGGACAGGGCGAGCCGGGCGTTCGCGTCGAGCGGCTTGCGGATAGCGTTCGCCACGATCCGGCGGTACTCGGTTTATCGGACGTCTCGACGCTCGACGACGGTCAAAAGAGCGTACTCGCTCTCAACACCGCGATGGTGACCGATGGCGCGGTCGTCACGATCGCGCCCGGCACGCCGACGACGCGTCCGATCCACATCGTGCACGTCGGACTCGGCGCGGTCGCGGTCCGGAATATCATAAACGTCGGCGCAGGGTCGCGCGCGACGGTCGTTGAAACGCATGTCGGGGGCGGCGAGGGGCAGAGGTTCGAGAATGCGGTGACGACCGTAAACCTCGCCGACGGGGCGACGCTCGAGCACCTCTTCCTCATCGAAACCGACCAGGGTAGCGCATACCTCGGCAATATCATCGCCGCTCTCGGGGCTTCGGCGGTCTACCGGCCGTTCCAGCTTACGTCGGGAGCGGGCCTTCTCCGTCAGCAGGGCACAATCACGTTCGATGGCCAGCATGGGTCCTTCGATTTTTCCGCAGCGTCCGTGACGGCCGGGGAGGGACACCAGGACACCACGCTCGTCGTTGATCACAAGGTGCCCCATTGCACGAGCCGAGAGCTTTACAAGACGGTGCTCGACGGCACCGCGCGCGGGGTCTTCCAGGGCAAGGTGATCGTCCGTCCTGACGCGCAGAAGACCGACGGCAAGCAGATGGCGCAGGCGCTCATGCTCTCGGGCGAGGCGGAATTCGATTCGAAGCCGGAGCTCGAGATCTACGCGGACGACGTCATCTGCGGTCACGGGAGCACCTCGGCGGAGATCGACCCCGATCTCATTTTCTACTGCCGGTCGCGCGGCATTCCCGAGGCGCAGGCCCGCGCCCTTCTGATCGAGAGCTTCATCGGCGAAGCGGTCGAGCGTATTGACCATGACGGTCTGCGTGTTGGGGTCATGGCGCGTGCGATGGGTCTCCTTCGCCGATCCGACACGTAATGTGGTAGATTGAGAAGGTTCGACAGCCGAGGCTTTCGAAAGACGGGACAGATGACGACCAGCGTCACATTCGATCGATCTGACAGCACCCGACGCGGAACGTCCGACGCCTTTGACGTCGATCGGCTCAGGGCGGATTTTCCGATCCTCTTCAGAGACGTCTACGGCAAGCCGCTCGTCTATCTCGACAACGGCGCTTCCGCGCAGAAGCCTCTGCCTGTCATCGAGGCGATGGATCACGCGTATCGCTTCGAGTACGCAAACGTGCATCGCGGCCTGCACTATCTGTCGAACACGGCCACGGCCCGGATGGAGGATGCGCGCGAGACCGCGCGGCGCTTCTTCAATGCCGCTCGCGTCGAGGAGATCATCTTCACGCGCAACGCGACGGACGCGATCAATCTCGTCGCGTCGTCGTTCGGCGGAATGGTCGTCGGCGAGGGCGACGAGATCGTTCTGTCGCTCATGGAGCACCATTCGAACATCGTGCCCTGGCACTTCCACCGCGAGCGGCGGGGCGCAGTGCTCAAGTGGATTCCGATATCGGATTCGGGCGAGCTGCTGATGGATCAGTTCGAGCGACTGCTCGGACCGAAGACGAAGATCGTCGCCGTCACGCACATGTCGAACGTGCTCGGCACCATCAATCCGATCAAGGAGATCTGCCGGATCGCGCATCTGCGTGGCATTGCGGTTCTGGTCGATGGGAGCCAGGCCGCGGTGCATCAGGCGGTCGATGTCCGGGACCTCGACTGCGACTTCTACGTGGCGACCGGTCACAAGCTCTACGGGCCGTCGGGCATCGGCCTCCTCTATGCCAAGAAGGCGCATCTCGATGCAATGCCCCCGTTCGAGGGCGGCGGCGAAATGATCGAGACGGTGGCCGTCGATCGGATCACCTACGCGACCACACCGCACAAGTTCGAGGCCGGAACTCCGCCGATCGTAGAGACGGTGGGCCTCGGCGCTGCGCTCCAATACATGATGCAGGTGGGCCGCGATCGCGTCGCCGCGCACGAAAAAATCGTTTCCGACTATGCGCACGCCCGCATGAGCGAGCTGCCGTGGATCACGATCTACGGCCGCGCCCCAGGCAAGGGCGCCATCCTGTCGTTCAACGTCGAGGGCCTGCATCCGCACGACGTTTCGACGATCATCGACCGGTCGGGCATCGCGATCCGGGCCGGGCATCACTGCGCGCAGCCTTTGATGGCGCGGCTCGGCGTGTCGGCGACGTGTCGCGCGTCTTTCGCGATGTACAACACGACGGCCGAAGTCGATGCACTTCTCGCTGCGCTCGAAAAGGCGCGGACACTCTTTGCGTGATCGGTAGCGCTAACGCGCAACGGGCTAGTGGAGCAAATGCGATGGATGATGTGAAGGCCAGGGACACGGACAGCGGCGCGATCGACGGCGGCGCTGACGTGGCTGCCGCCGATGTCGTCCTGTCTCCTCGCCCCGCCCCTCCGACGCTTGCGGAGGGCGGTACGCCCGTCGAAGGATCGCTCCTCTCCCAGGAGGAACTTGACGTCATGACCGCCGACATCGTCTCGGCGCTGAAGTCGGTCTATGATCCTGAGATCCCAGCGGATATCTATGAACTCGGTCTCATCTACCGGATCGACATCTCTGACAATCGCGAGGTGACGATCGAGATGACGCTGACCGCACCCGGTTGCCCGGTCGCGGGGGAGATGCCGATTTGGGTCGAGAACGCCGTCAACTCGGTTCCCGGTGTTTCGGGTACGAAGGTCAACCTCACCTTCGATCCGCCCTGGGACCAGAGCCGCATGTCGGACGAGGCGCGGCTCGCAATCGGCATGTTCTGAAGGGAAGGCACGCAAGACAGCGGCTTTGGAATTTTGCGGTGTCCCCGACTGCGCCGTCGTCGGCCGTCATGGGCTCGTGGGCATTCACGTTCTTGGATGGGTCTCGTAACCAGTCGCGAGCATTGCTATATTATCACAAATCGCCCTCGGCTTTGAACCAGGATCGACCACTGATGAATGCCACGACGCCCCGCCGTCCCAAGCCTGCCGTCCTCACCCTGACGCCCGCGGCCGTCACGCGCGTCAAAGCGCTCATGGCTCAGAAAGGCGTTGTGGCGGGCGGGCTCAAGGTCGGCGTCAAGAAGGGCGGCTGCGCGGGCATGGAATACACCATGACGTGGACTGACAGCGTCGGGCGGCTCGACGAAGTCGTCGAGGTGGACGGCGCGCGGGTCATCATCGACCCCTCTGCCATTCTTTACCTCATCGGTACGGAAATGGACTTCAAGACCGACAAGCTCTCGAGCCAGTTTGTGTTCCACAACCCGAACCAGAAGAGCGCGTGCGGGTGTGGCGAGAGCGTGGAACTTGTTCCGTCCAAGGCTGTCACAGCAACCGAGACGTCGGGACCGTAGTATGCGCTCAGGACTGCGTCGCGCTCGGCGTGCCGTCATCCGAAGGTGATCATGACCGCGAGCGCGGCCTATCTCGAACTCGTAGCGGACGTGCTCCGGCCGTCGGGCTCCGTCGTCGTCCGGCGCATGTTCGGCGGAGCCGGCATCTACCGCAACGGGCTCATGTTCGCGCTCGTCGCCGACGACGTGCTCTATCTCAAATTCGATACCCAGACGGCCGAGCACTTCGCCGGGGAAGGCCTAGAGCCATTCGTCTACGAGAAGGACGGAAGGCAGGTCGCGATGTCCTATCGCCGCGCGCCGGAGCGGGTTTTCGAGGACCCGGATGAAGCTCTCCTCTGGGCCCGGCGGGCCTTCGATGCGGCCATCCGTTCAGCCGCGCCGAAGATCCGTCCGCGGCGGCAGCCGGGCCGGCGCGGACTCAACGCGCGCTAGCCCGACACGCCGCCCTTGACACGCATTCCCATGGACGCAGAGCGAACCTGGGCGCCTATTCGTTGGCGACTTTCTGAGGCCGTGCCGGGCGCATCAGGAATGCGGGCACATTTTCCGCGAAACCGCCCTCCGCGCCGCCCTTCGCTCCCGATCCAGCTTCGCCGCCCGTGCGCTGGTCGGGCCTGCGCTGGGACGCGGGGCGATGCTCATTCGAGTTGTCTGCGGCGGGACGAGCATTGTCCTGACGCGGGCGGCCTTGAGGATGGTCGCCCCTTTCGGCGCGGTGCGGCGCATCTCCGGGCTGAAGTGACGGCTGACGAGAGTCGGGCCGCTGCTGATGCCGCTCCTGTCTCTCTTCGCGACGGGGCGCGTCGCCTCGGCGTTCGGGGCGCGCGTCGCGGTCGGGACGATGTCGTTCCTCGCTGGAACGCTCGCTCGACGCGGCCGGGCGGCTCTGGTCAGGGCGGCTCTGGTCAGGGCGGGTCTGGGCTGTGCCATGAGGGCGGCGCTCGTCGCGCTTCTCGTGACCTCGATTGCGGCGATCGTCGCCCCCGCGGCGACCGCCATCACGCCCGGCGTCGCGACTGCTGCCTCCACGACCCCGGCGGCGCTTGCCGGCATCGGCCCAATCCGCTTCGGTCGGGGCATCGCCGAGCCACTCCAGAACGTCGCCGGTCAGTTTGCCGATGTCTTTGACGTTCTTGAGGTCTTCGTGGGTGACCAGTGAAAAGGCTTTGCCCTCGCGTCCAGCGCGGCCCGTACGGCCAATTCGGTGGACGTAATCCTCGGAATGCCAGGGCAAATCGAAGTTGAAGACGTGGCTGACTTCGGGAATGTCGAGGCCGCGGGCGGCGACGTCGCTCGCCGCGAGAAGCGTGATCTCGCCAGCTCGGAACTTGTCGAGCGTTTCTGTCCGACTCTTCTGATCCATGTCACCATGGAGTGCGCCGGCATTGAAGCCGTGCTTGACAAGCGACTTGTGCAAAATGGCGACGTCGCGCTTCCGGTTGCAGAATATGATGCCGTTCTTGATCGTCTGAGAGCGAATGAGGTCGCGTAGCGTTTCGCGCTTGGCGTAGTCCTCGCTCGACGGGCAGAAGCAGAACATCTGCGTGATCGTCTTGGCAGTCGTGGCCGGCTTCGCGACCTCGATCCGTACAGGGTTGCGCAGGAACTGCTCGACGAGGCGCGTAATCTCGGGGGGCATCGTTGCCGAGAAGAACAGCGTCTGGCGCTTCGGCGGCAAAAGCTTGCAGATCTTTTCGATGTCGGGAATGAAGCCCATGTCGAGCATGCGGTCGGCCTCGTCGATGACGAGGATCTCGACGCCCATCAGCATGATGCGTCCACGCTGGAAGTGATCGATCAGCCGTCCAGGGGTGGCTATGAGAACGTCGACGCCGCGGTCGAGCTTCTTGACCTGATCATCCATCGACACGCCGCCGATCAGCAGCGCGACGTCGAGCTTGTGATTGACGCCGTACTTCTCGAAGGCCTGGGCGACCTGGGCGGCCAGTTCGCGCGTCGGAGCCAGGATCAGCGATCGGGGCATTCGTGCGCGTGCGCGGCCCGTCTCAAGCCGGCAGATCATCGGCAGCGTGAAGGCCGCCGTCTTGCCGGTGCCGGTCTGGGCGATGCCGAGGACATCGAGGCCGGTCAGCGCGACGGGGATGGCCTCGGACTGGATAGGAGTCGCGGTCGTGTATCCGGCTGCCTCGACGGCGGCCAGAACCTTGGGGCTGAGACCAAGCTCAGCGAAGGGTTTGGTGTCCAAAAATGCTCACTCCGGATGCGTCATGGGATCACGCGTGCGTTGCCTCGGACCGCAGTGCGGACCGAGTGCTCGCGTTCGAACGAGGCGCAGGGGGAGTTCAGGTGCCGGTAATCAGGCTAAAAGCCGGAGCCTTAAGGCTCGAAAAAGGATCAATGAATCGATCCCCTGCGCTCGAGCATGCGGTGAGTGACACGATCCGGTTGGAAATGCAAGGGAAAGTGGGTCGTTTGCGGTGGATGGATCGTCGCGGACGCGGAACTTGCTTCAAATATCCAAGTCCTTCGCGAACGCGGCGCGGTCCTGGATGAAGCGGAAGCGGGCTTCGGGCTTCGAGCCCATGAGCGCGTTCACAGTGTCTGAGAGCGCGCTCTTGTCGCCTTCGCCGATCTCGACTTTCAGCAGCATCCGGCGGCGCGGGTCCATGGTCGTGAGCTTCAGGTCCTTGAAGTCCATCTCGCCCAGGCCTTTGAAGCGCGTGACTTCGGGCTTCCTGCCCTTGAAGCGCGTCGCGATGATGTCGTCGCGTTCGGCCTCGTTCCGCGCATAGGCGACGTCGGCCTTGTGGGCGACCTTGTAGAGCGGGGGAACGGCGAGGAAGAGGTGCCCGTTCTCGATGAGCTCCGGCATCTCCTGGTAGAAAAACGTGATCAGCAGCGAAGCGATGTGGGCGCCGTCGACGTCCGCGTCGGTCATGACGATCACGCGCTCGTAGCGGAGGTCCTCGTCGCGGTACTTCGACCCCGTCCCGACGCCGAGCGCCTGAATGAGATCGGACAGCAACTGGTTCTGTGAGAGCTTGGCGGACGAGGCGTTGGCGACGTTCAGAATTTTTCCGCGCAAGGGCAGGATCGCCTGGGTCTCGCGATCGCGCGCGCTCTTGGCGGAGCCGCCGGCGCTGTCACCTTCGACGATGAAGATTTCCGTGCCGGCTGCCTGCTGGATCGAGCAGTCGGCGAGCTTGCCGGGGAGGCGGAGTTTCCGCGTCGCGGACTGGCGGGAGACTTCCTTCTCCCGCTTGCGCTTCAAGCGGTCCTCGGCCTGTTCGATCGCCCATTCGAGCAGCTTCTGTGCCTGCTGAGGGCTATCCGCGAGCCAGTGGTCGAAGGCGTCTTTGACGGCATTCTCGACGATGCGTCCGGCTTCGACGGTCGCGAGCTTGTCCTTCGTCTGGCCCTGGAACTCGGGCTCGCGGATGAAGACGGAGAGCATCGCGGCAGCCGTGCCCATCACGTCGTCGGCCGTCACTTGCTGGGCCTTCTTGTTGCCGACGCGTTCGCCGAATTCGCGCAGGGACTTCGAGAGTGCCGAGCGGAAACCGTTCTCGTGCGTGCCGCCTTCGCCGGTCGGGATCGTATTGCAATAGGAACGGCAGAAGCCGTCTTCATTGGCGATCCACGAGACGGCCCATTCGACCGAGCCGTGCTTGCCGTCCTTCTCGACATTGCCGGCGAAGACATCCTTGGTGACGAGTGTCAGGCCGTCGATCTCCGAGAGAAGATAATCCTTCAAGCCTCCGGGGAAGTGGAACACGGCCTCGGCGGGCGTGTCGTCGGTGATGAGGGAGGGGTCGCAGCTCCAGCGGATCTCGACGCCGCCGAAGAGATACGCCTTCGAGCGGGCCATCTTCAGGAGCCGCGCGGGCTTGAAGGTCGCGCCCTTGCCGAAGATCATCGCGTCGGGCTTGAAGCGGACTTTCGTGCCGCGGCGGTTCATGACGGGCCCGAGCTTCTCGAGCTTTGTTTCGGGAAGCCCACGCGAGAAGATCATGCGGTAGAGCTGCTTGTCGCGCGCAACCTCGACTTCGCAGGTTTCGGAAAGCGCGTTAACGACCGAGACGCCGACGCCATGCAGGCCGCCCGAGGTCTGATAGGCCTTGCCGTCGAACTTGCCGCCCGCGTGGAGCGTGCACATGATGACTTCGAGCGCGCTCTTCTTCGGGAACTTCGGATGTGGGTCGACGGGAATGCCGCGGCCGTTGTCGGTGACGGAGAGGAACCCGTCCGCATCGAGCCGCACCTCGATGAATGTCGCGTGCCCCGCGACCGCCTCGTCCATGGAATTGTCGATCACTTCGGCGAAGAGGTGATGGAGAGCTTTCTCGTCGGTGCCGCCAATGTACATGCCGGGGCGTCGGCGGACGGGTTCGAGCCCCTCCAGCACCTCGATGTCGGCGGCGGTGTAGCTTTCGGCGGCATCGCCCGCCTTCCGGCGCACGGCTTTATCGGTCATCGCGGTCTCAAGTCTCTCGAAGAGATCGTGCTGCGGCAGCTCGCGGGCATTTCCGGCCATGCTCCGGTCTCCTCATCGCAGAGGGCACGTTTCCGGCGGCGGACGGAGAACAGCGCGCACGCCCGAATCTCGGGGAAGCGTCTTGCAGTGAGGTCGCACGAAGGGGGCGGAATTGGCAACTGTGGCCTGTGAGGCACGGGCCGGGGATCCGATGGCCGGCAGAGCAGGATCAGGCTCCCGGCCACGACATAAGGACTTGATTTATCCCGATGACCGCGAGCGTCAGCGCGGCCGTCCGAAGAAGCCGGGCGTGGAAGACGCGCTGGCCCAGGGCGTCGCCGACAATGTAGCCGGCGGTTGCGATCAAGGCGAACGCATACTTTCCGGCGTCCTCACTGCCCATGATCAGCAGCGCTTTGGATTCGGATGTGGGATCGTGGCCAAAAATGAATGCCGTGAGCATCGCGGCGAACGCGATGCCGCTCGGCCACGTCGCGCCCTCGAGCATTTGCCAATGCGGATCGAAGGGTGGCCCGCCCGAGAGCCGGTTGGCGACATTCGCCCCGAGCCCGATCATGGCGACGAAGACGGCGTACGCCAGCGCGGCGGCGATATGGGGATGGGGCTCGATCCCGACGAGGCGGAACGGCGGCTCGATGGCGATGGCCGTCGTCTCACGCCAGAATTGGAGGAGATCCGCGATGGCCGGCACCATCGGGATCGCGCCCGCGACCTGGGCGAGAACGGTCAGGGACGTGCCGACGACACCCGTCAGCGCAATCGCTTCTCGTGTGAGCCATGTGCCCACGCGTCCGAGGCTTGTCTGTGTCTTCGGCGCGGATGCGGGCATGGCGGCCTTCATCGTGCTCGGGTGTGGTCAGGCGGCTCTAATCCGGCAGCGGAATGAACTCGGCCGCGTCTCCGGGGACGGTATCGAACCGGCCGGCCTTCCAGTCGGCCTTGGCCTGATCGATGCGCTCTTTCGAGGACGAGACGAAGTTCCACCAGATGTGGCGCGGGCCGTCCATGGGGTCGCCGCCGACGATCATGAGGCGGGCGTCGGAGAGCGCGAGGATGGAAATGCGGTCGCCGGGCCGGAACACGAGCAGGCGGCCCGGGCCGAAGGTGTCGCCCGCGACGTCGATCTCACCCGAGACGATGTAGACGGCACGTTCGTCGACGTCGGGGTCGAGGGGCAGGATGGCGCCGCGCGCGAGGACCGCTTCGGCATAGATGCATTCATGGGGGAACGCTGCCGGCGAGCGCTGGCCGTATAGCGCACCCAGGATGACGCGCACGCGCTTGCCTTCGCCTTCGATGCGGGGGAGGTCCTTCTCGGTCACGTGGGCGAACGCGGGCGGAGCCTCCTCGTGCGATTTTGGTAGCGCGGCCCAGGCCTGGATGCCGAAAAGGCGCGGGCCCGTCGCCTTCACTTCGGGCGAGGTGCGTTCGGAATGGACGATGCCGCGGCCCGCGGTCATCAAGTTCAACGCGCCGGGGCGGATCGCGAGTTCGGTCCCGAGGCTGTCACGGTGCATGATCTCGCCGTCGAACAGGTAGGTCACCGTCGCGAGGCCGATGTGGGGATGGGGCCTGACGTCGATGCCCTGGCCGAGCAGAAACTCGGCAGGGCCCATCTGATCGAAGAAAATGAAGGGCCCGACCATGCGCTTGCCGGCGGCCGGGAGCGCGCGGCGCACCTCGAACCCGCCGAGGTCGTGGGCGCGGGGCACGATCACCTGCTCGATCTGATCGCAGGCGCGTGCGTCGCCGGGACGGGGGTCGTCGCAGGGTTGCCAGGACATTCGGCGGAGCTCCGGGGTCGTTGTCTGATCGAAACTAACTGATATTATAATATGAGCGTCTGTCGGAGGTTTAAGTATCGAGCCTGACGCGCCAAGAGTTTCATCTGGATACAGGTCGCCAGGATAAGTTGCGTTGAGGGTCGTGATAGCCCGCCAATTCTAACTCTGTTCAAGTTTGTGTGTGGCCTTATTCAGCGTGCCGCCGAAATTTTATGTCAGCAGCTTCTGGCGTTGACGTTAGTGCAGGATACTGGCGTATGAGCAAATTAGTATCAGTGACGACAGAATTAGCTAGCGCTCCGGTGGCGGGTTCAAGTGTCTTCATTTCGTACTCACGGCAGAATTTAGACTTTGTGGATGCTCTGCAATCTGCATTGATTCAACGTGGTTTTGACGCGAAGGTTGATCGCAGCGATATAGAAGCGGGTGAGGCGTGGTGGAGCCGGATTGTGCAGCTCATTTCTGAAGCGGATGCAATAGTCTTCGTCCTGAGTCCGCATTCGATTATTTCTCCTACATGCAAGAAAGAAATTGAATTCGCAGAGACGCTGAACAAGCGACTTATACCCATTGTTGCGCAAGACATCACATCACTGACTGTGCCGGATGCTTTGGCGAGAATAAACTATATTTTTTTCATTCCTCATCCGCCGTCAGGGATAAGTGGCGAATTCGAGAGTTCGGTCACCCAATTAGTGAATGTGCTCGAGAATCACCTGCCCTGGGTGCGCGAACATACGAGGCTAGGTGTTCTTGCGGCACGTTGGGCGCAGCGAGACAGAGCTTCGGAATTGCTCTTGCGCGGCGGCGAATTGGCGAGCGCGGAGGCTTGGATCGCAACGCGCCCACCAAAGGCCCCCGATCCATCCGACGCTCATCGCGCGTTTCTAGTAGCGAGTCGGCAAGCTGCGATCGTGAGGCAACGATGGTGGCTCGGTGGTAGTATGGCCATTGCCCTCGGCGCGCTATTTTTGGCTGGGTGGGCCTATTTGCAGGCACTTGAGGCTGACAGGCAGAGGCGGGCCGCCGAGTTCCAGCGGCTGGAGGCGAAGAAGAATGCGGAACGCGCAATCGAAGCGCGCGATGCAGCCCTCATTACGCAATCAAAGTTTCTCGCGCCGCGTGCGCTTCAGGCTACGGCGGAAGGTAACGCGGCGGCGGGTGCCCTGATCGCTCTCGAAAGCCTGCCTGACGGTGGGCTTTCCCGCGAGATTGAGCATACGCGACCGCTTTGGCCTGAAAGTGCCGTCGCATTAGAGGATGCCATGCGTTCACTCGTCGAAGATCGAGTGGTTGGAGGCATCTATGGCAGCTCGCCCGTTCAATTGCTGATGCGATCACGGCGGATTCTTTGGCGTCAGGCTTTTGGAGATGCCTGGCTGACGGACTACGAGGGTCAGCGGGTCGGAGCTGCCTTCTCGAAACCAACGACCTCAGTCCAAGAAATCGCAGTCTCGCCCAACGAAACGCGTGCTCTCGTTTGTTATTCGGACGGGTCATGTGGTGTGTGGGATCTCGAACGGAGCATCGAGCTAGCGCAAATCACGGAACATTTGGCGGGCCGAACGGATCGATACTACTCGCTCTACTCCGCTGCTGTTTCCTCCGACAGCACGCTTGCTGCTTTTGCTGTGCAATCTGGGCACGTTCACATCGTCGGCCTCGACACAGGGCGGCTGCATCGAACGATTGATGCGAGTTCCAAACTCGTCAGCAGCATCGCATTTCAGCCTGGCGGAAATGTGATTGCTATTGCAACTCACGATGCCGTTTCTCTCTGGGACATGGGGGCGGGGCAACTCATGCGTGAGTTTCCAGGGCAGGAGACGATCGGCGAAGGGCTGCAATTTTCAGAGGATGGCCAGCTGTTAGTCAGTTTTGGTCGCAGTGTCCGAATTCTTGACACGGCGTTGGGTACGGAAATCGCGAAACTTGGCTTTTCTTCGGGATCTGCCGTGAAGGCCTTGTTGTCATCGGACACCCTCACCCTTGTTGCCGGATCGGATCGCGGATCCATCCGTATTTGGCGACGGCCCGACAGAGAAAGCAAAACCTGGGACCTCAAGGCAACGCGAACGGAGCACGCGCGTGCAGTGGAATCGCTCGCTCTGTCGTCCGATAGCCGTTGGCTGGCTTCCGGTTCCGAAGATGGAACTTTGCGACTTTGGGGGCTCCCAACGGGCAAAATCGAAGCGGTGTTCAAAGGACACGGCAGCGATGTCCCAGTGGTCCAGTTCATGGACAACGATCAAACGGTGGTCAGTTTTTCGTTTGATGGTACGGTGCGGTGGTGGTCGCTACCTGATCAAGAGATTGCAGGGGTGGAGCGAGGACTTGGGGCAACAATCGTATCAGGGCACGATGATGCAATTCATTCCATGGAAGTGTCCAAAGACGGCAAAAGACTGCTCACCCGAGATATGGATGGAGTTGCTATCGTCTGGGATCTCGGCCCCGAACCCAATAGCCCAAAGCGACTTCAGAGAGGCGAGTGGGAAAGTGCGGCTTACATCGGGGCTGCCAAGTTTCTGGATCATCATGGTCAGCGCGTCGTTGCCGGGTCGGAGGAATACGGCGTTGAAGTCTGGGACGTGAACGCGGAACGCGTGTTGCGAACGCTCGTGCAGCCAGGGACGCAAATCGAAAGCATCGACGTCTCAGATGACGGCACCAGAGTTATCGTGTTTTTCCGTGGAGGGCGGGTCGAGCTTTTCCTGCTCGACGCCGAACTGCAGATCGTGTCATCGAAGACCGTCTTTGAAAGCGAAAGGCCCGAGGCTCCTGCATTCCTTGACCAGAATGCGATTTTTGTTGACGAAGAACGAGTAGTTATCGCGAGAGCCGCTGATGAGATCGTCGTCGCCTCCGCAGCATCTGCTGATATATTACACACACTTCGACCTGACGACGCCATGATTTTTGTTGCTGAAGTGTCGAACAACGGTGCGCATTTGTTGTCGGCCGATGGCAACAGGCAGGCGGCACTCTGGGATTTGAAGACCGGGCAGAAGGTTCGATCTTTCGAGTGCAAGGATATTTTATCGGGAGCCGCATTCACGCCGGACAGTCGCACCGTCGTTCTACGATGCCGAGACGGTTCATTGGACTTCTGGTCGGTTCCGGAAGGGTTGCGGTTAGGTTCGATTAAGCACCATGGCGGAAAGATCCTGGCAGCAGCCGACACGCTACTGTTGATTGGCAGCGGAAATCCGTTCGAAGACCGGGCATTCACTCTACATGGATGGTCGGTGCCAGAAGGTGTGGAGCAGTTTCGACTGCGCGGCCACAAAGGCGCAATTGAAGCGGCCTCCTTCTTGGACCCAACGGGTGCGATACTGTCTGTGAGTTCCGATCGGTCGATCCGATATTGGCCAAAACTGCCACGAGGCGAAGCGCTCGTGTCGTTGGCTCAGGAACGCACACCGAGATGCCTTACTCAGAGCGAACGACGCACCCATTTTCTTTCCGATGAGCCGCCGCGATGGTGCATCACAGGCCGCGTCGACGGGAGCGGGGCCTGGCGGCCGAAATGGCCATACCAATCGGCGGCTTGGAGAAACTGGCTTTTAGCTCGGGATCGGGGCGAGACGCCTGCAATACCTGAGCCCTAGTGGAGACGTTTCTCACTCCGCCGCCATCTTCTGATAGCCCAGGGCCTCGTTGAGCTTCAGGATCAGGTCCGCGGCGGCCTGGGGGATGTTGGTGCCGGGGCCGAACACGGCCTTGGCGCCGGATGCGAACAGCGCCTCGTAGTCGCCCGGCGGGATGACGCCGCCGACGACGATCATGATGTCGTCGCGGCCTTCCTTCGCGAGCGCCGCCTTGAGTTCCGGCACGAGTGTCAGGTGGCCGGCGGCGAGCGAGGAGACGCCGATGATGTGGACGTCATTCTCGACTGCCTGGCGCGCGGCCTCGTCGGCGGTTGCGAAGAGAGGCCCGATATCGACGTCGAAGCCCAAGTCCGCGAATGCGGTGGCGATGACCTTCTGACCTCGGTCGTGACCGTCTTGTCCCAGCTTGGCGATCAGGATGCGCGGGCGTCGGCCGTCGTTCTTCTCGAACGCCTCGACGAGCTTCATCGCCTTTTCCACGTCGCCCGACATCCGCGCCTCCGCCCTGTAGACGCCCGAGATCGCGCGAATTTCCGCGCGGTGGCGTGTGAACACCTTCTCCATCGCCTCGGACATCTCGCCGACCGTCGCCTTTGCGCGCGCGGCCTTGACGCAGAGGTCGAGCAAGTTCGCCGTACCCTTGGCGCCTTCCGTCAGGGCCGTCAGTGCGGCTTGCGTCTCCGCCTCGTTGCGCTCGGCGCGGAGGCGGACGAGCTTCGCGACCTGGGCTTCGCGGACGGCGTTGTTGTCGACCTTCAGAAGATTGATCTTGGCGTCGTCCGTGATGCGGAACTTGTTAACGCCGGTGATCGTCTGGCTGCCGCTGTCGATGCGGGCCTGCGTGCGGGCGGCAGCTTCCTCGATGCGCATTTTCGGAATGCCGGCCGCGATCGCTTTCGCCATCCCGCCCAGTTCCTCGACCTCGGCGATATGCTTCAACGCCTTCCCGGCCAGTTCGTAGGTCAGGCGTTCGACATAGTGGCTGCCGCCCCAGGGATCGATCACGCGGGTCGTGCCGCTCTCCTGCTGGAGAAGAAGCTGGGTGTTGCGCGCGATGCGGGCCGAGAAGTCCGTCGGCAGCGCGATCGCTTCGTCGAGGCCGTTGGTGTGGAGCGACTGGGTGTGGCCCTGCGTGGCCGCCATCGCTTCGAGGCAGGTGCGCGTCACGTTGTTGAAGACGTCCTGCGCGGTCAGCGACCAGCCCGAGGTCTGCGAATGCGTGCGCAGCGAGAGCGAGCGGGCGTCCTTCGGATTGAACTCGTCGCGGATGAGCTTGGCCCAGAGAAGACGCGCGGCGCGCATCTTCGCGATCTCCATGAAGTAGCTCATGCCGATCGCCCAGAAAAACGAGAGGCGCGGCGCGAACGCGTCGATGTCAAGGCCGGCCGCGACGCCTGCGCGGACATACTCGACGCCATCGGCGAGGGTATAGGCGAGTTCGAGGTCCGCGGTCGCGCCGGCCTCCTGCATATGGTAGCCGGAGATCGAGATCGAGTTGAACTTCGGCATCTTGCCCGAGGTGTAGGCGAAGATGTCGGAGACGATCCGCATGGAGGGGGCGGGCGGATAGATGTAGGTGTTCCGCACCATGAACTCTTTGAGGATGTCGTTCTGGATCGTGCCCGCGAGCTTCTCGGGCGGCACGCCCTGCTCCTCGCCCGCGATGATGAAGAGGGCCAGAACCGGCAGCACCGCGCCGTTCATGGTCATCGACACGGTCATCTGTTCGAGCGGGATGCCGTCGAACAACGTCCGCATGTCGTAGATGCTATCGATCGCGACGCCGGCCATGCCGACGTCGCCGCGCACGCGGGGGTGGTCGCTGTCATAGCCGCGGTGGGTTGCGAGATCGAAGGCGATCGAGAGCCCCTTCTGGCCGGCGGCGATGTTGCGGCGATAGAAGGCGTTGCTCTCCTCGGCCGTCGAGAAGCCCGCGTACTGGCGGATCGTCCAGGGCTGGGTGACGTACATCGTCGGGTAGGGCCCGCGGACGTAGGGCGCGATGCCGGGCCAGGTGTCGAGGAAGTCCAGGCCCTCGGTATCGGCGGACGTATAGACCGGCTTCACCGGGATGCCTTCGGGGGTCATCCACGGTTCGGCAGCGGCGGCCGGCGCGGCGCCGGTGTTGCTGGCCGGGAGAGGGCCCAAATCGAGCGAAGCGAAATCCGGAATCCTGGTCATGTTGATCTTTCGTGGTCGAGACCGTCGTAGGGGAGAGGTAGCACGGCAATTCCGGCCTTGGCGATGCGGCTTGGGCCCCCAATCGGCCGCTTCAGTCGGCTGAACTCGGACCGGCGCCGCTTCGTCGCTCAATTGGGCATGATGGTCTGGATCATACCATGAATTTCAAAGGGATCGGCTTCTTCGGCGCAATCCTTACGGCGGCCTTCGCGAGTGAGATCGCCTGGGCGGCGCCTGATGGCGAACAGGCGATCCCGGACAGGCATCCCGACATCCGAACGGCCCCACCGGCCGGATATTGTGCGCTGGATAGCGAGACCCTCGAAGGGGGCGCGGTCGTGACCGGCTACCAGCCGGGGCTCGCAAGCGGGATGTCGCTGGTCGCTCTTTATGCGTCGTGCTGGGAAGCTGAACTCGTCCGCGGCCAGGTTCCCTTGAGGATCGACGCGTGGATGGCCGTCGAAATGAATGTCGTCAGCTATCCGAGCGACGATGAGCGGACGCTCGGGAAGGCGGGCGCGGTCGAGCTTCTGTGCCGCGATGCGCGCGACGCCTCACTCGGTCATCCTGTGCCGGCCGCCGGCGCGGCCTTCGACGATCTCGTCGCTGCTGCGCGATCCGAACTCGGGCCTCGACGACCGACGGTCTATCTCGGGGTGGTCGCCGAGGATCGGGAGCTCGAGGTCTGCTATCTGGCCGTCGTGAGGCTTGCGGACGGCGACGATGAATACATGCGCGCCCATCTGACGGTCACTGGTTTCAGTACCGCAGGCGACCGGTGGGTGGCACTAAGCGTCCGTCGCCCGGCAGATGACGATCCGGCGTCGACACTCGCGCTCGCGCGGGACATCGTCCGTGCGTTCAAAATGCAGAACTGATCCAGGGCGGTCGGCGTGACGTGGCTGTCGCGCCGACATCGAGAGACTTGTTCTCGCTCGAATTGCCGGTGGCGGGAGGTGCGGTTCCGATCGGGGACGCGGCCCGTTCGGGTCTCGATGTTTCAGCCGGCCATTTCATGAGGCCCGCGGCGACGAAATCGTTCCCGTCCGAGAATGCCACCGATTCACGGCCGAGAAACGAACCGGTTCTCGCGCTGATGCGCTTCAGGAGCCGCTCGTAATAGACGTATTTCCGGCTGGCCCGAGCGTAGGTCTTGCGCACCTGGGCGAGACGGATGCGACGCGGAAAATCGCTGGTAAATTTGAAGTGCGCGATGGTCAGCAGTCGGTCACTCGGCGGGGCAACGTTCGCGCGATGGCTGTCCTGGTAGTAGATTTCATTCGTCCAGCGGACGATCGGTGTTTTCAGGACAGCACCACGCGCCGATTTGAACGGGAGCGCGTCGAGGAGCCAGCTCGGCAGGAATATCAGCGATGTCGGCGGGCTCTTGATGCCGTACTCGCGGAAAAGGCGGTTCGACGCGCCCTTGTGAAGGCGGCGGGCCGGAGGCTGCCCCTTTCGCATCTCGACGATTTCGCACGCATCGAAATAGGGATATCGCTGGAACAGGTCCTTGGCCGTAAGGCCGTGCTCGTCGCGATCGAGATCGCTCACGTTGGCGGGGTAGAAGTCCACCAGCGATGCTGCGATGCAGTCGATATCGTTGGCGGCGAGCGCGGCGAACAGCTCCTGGAGCGAACCGACACCCGGTGGCAGGACGAGAAATTCGTCGGCGTCGACATAGATGGCATATCGGTCCGCGAGATATTTCTTCGGGATCGCGCTCTTCATGAAGACGCTGGCCCGGTCTATGGCGGTCGCGTTGCCGTCGAACGCGATGCGCACCTTGTCGCCGAAACCGAGATCGGTTTTCAGAATGACGCAGTCGGGCTGGCGCGCGAGGAACGCACTGGTCCCGTCCGTCGAGTTGTCGTCCAGGATCAGGAACTGTGTGGCGCCGATCGTGCGATAGTGCTCGAGCAGCGCGGGCAGGAAGAACATCTCGTTGTGGACGATCGCGTAGACGGTCGCGCGGTCGGGATCGACGACGCCATGGACGACCTCGATCCGGTCCATGAGTTCTCGCCACGAGATGTCCCGGATGCCGGCGTCGATCTCAGTCATCGCGTTGGCCAACTTATTCGCGGCGTCCATTTTGCCGGCGTCGAATCCCCGCTTGGGGAGATTGACCGCGTGCCCGTTCTTGTGACTGACGCTCTTTATAGCGCGACTCCGATCAGATCACCGGTTCTACCTAGCCGTGGCCGGGCCGATTGCCAAGTTTTCCCGTTCCCCGCCGACGCTTTCGTTAATGCGCAGGACCGATCCCCTGGGGCTCGACGCCTCGAGCTGCAACCAATCGTGCCTCCGGTTCAACTCACGCGCGTCCCAGACGTTGCTGGAGGCTCCCGAGCGTTTCGATGGCATCGGCGCCCGCGAAGAGAAACTGGTCGACGCCCGCAGCACGAAGGGCATCTTCCCGGTCGCCGGGGCGGCCCGCCATCAGCACAAGGCGCGCGCCCGCGGCCTTCAGCGCCCGCGCCGTCGCCTCGGCATGTTCGGCATTCACCGCGTCGGAGGAGCAGATGCAAGCCGCGTCGAGACCCGAGGCGCGGAATGCCGCCGCCGCGGGTTCGGCGCCTGCATAGCCATCCGTCATGTTGGCGGCTATTCCGCCGGCGGCGAGATAGTTCTTGATCCACGTGGAGCGCACGTTGTGGTCGACGACCTGACCGAGGCTCGCGAGAAAGACTTCGAGCGGCTTGCCGGATTGCGCATGTGCGTCGGCGGCGTCGCGGAGCGCTTCGAAGGGTTCGGACAGGCGGGAAAGCTTCAATGGTTTGACCGTTTCGGCGGGGTTCTGAGCCGGTGATGCGCCTCCGCGCCACGGCGTCACGGTGAGACCGTCGTCTCCCAGAAGCGGGAACGCCGAAACACCGGTCAACTCCTGCCGGCCGGTCGCGATGGCTTTCGCGCGGACGGCAGCGGCCTTCGCGATGCGATCCTGGACCAAACCGGATTTCAGAGCCGCGACCATGCCTCCCGCCTGCTCGATTGACTTGAGCTCCGTCCAGGCGGCCTCCGCGAGGTCTTGGGTCAATTTTTCCACGTACCAGGAACCGCCCGCCGGATCGACAACGCGTCCGAGCGAGGATTCTTCCTGGCAGACGATCTGAATGTTGCGGGCGACGCGGCGCGCGAAGGCGTCGGTCTCGCCCAGGGCATAGGTGAACGGCAGCACTGTGATGGCGTCCGCGCCACCGAGGGCCCCGGCGGCACACGCGATGGTATTGCGGATGATGTTCGTCCAGGGGTCCCGCTTGGCAAGCATCCGCCAAGACGTGACGGCTGTGATGTGGATGTCGCGGGCGGCCTCTCCGGCGCCGGACGCTTCCGCGATCCGCCAGAGCAGGAGGCGCGCGGCGCGGAGCTTGGCGATCCCGAGGAATTCGTCGGCGTCGACGGCCAAGGACACGGCGATCTTCGGGATGGCGATTTCCGGCGCAATGCCGGCCGTCTCGGCGGCGCGCAGGTACGCGATGAACGTGGCGAGCATGGCCGCCAGTTCCATGGCTTCGGTCGCGCCAGCACAATGGTAACCGTTTCCGTCAGCGATGAGGGCTGTCACGCGGGGCGTTTTGCTTGTCTCGCCAATCAGGTTCAGTGCGTCCGACATCGCTTTCGGCAGGGGCACGGAAAGTTGCCCCATCACGGCCAGAAGACCGATCGGATCGGCGTTGAAATGTCCTTGGCGATCGGCCGGTGCGATCCCCTCACGTGTCCAGTGCGCCATGAGGGCGTCGGCGACTGCCGGGGTTCTTTCGCCCGCGATCAATGCAATAGGGCAGACGTCGAGCAGCACGCCGTCGAGCGCTTTCTTGAGCGCGCTTTCGGAGAATACGAGGCCCGAGCCGCCGAGCGTCGCGAAATGCAGCGCGATGGAGTTGGCGCCGCCTGCCAAATCTTCCAGGACCGCCTTGTTGACGGCTTCAGGATCGGTGCCCGTGTGGAACTGTCGGATGTCCCAGCCAAGGCCGTTGGGCGAGGTCTGTGCGCCACGCGTAAAGGGCTTCAGTCCGGGGACGCCTGCCGCGGCATGCGCGATTGTATCCGCCCGGGTATAGATCGGCTCGACCCGGAGCCCATCGGCCGTGCGCGAGACCATCTTCTTCTCGAACTCGGCGCCCTTGATCGCTTTGGCAACGAGCGCCATCCACGCGTCGCGGTTGGCGGGCGGGAAGCCGCCGCCGAGGGCATCCATCGTGGGGGCGGGCGAGTTGGCGCCGGGCGGCATGTTTCGCAGGGTCCTTCGAGAGCGGTCGGAGCGGGGCGATAGGCGCGCATTGGACAGTCTCGCTCTATAGGGGCAACACGATGCTGCCGCACGTGAAAAAATGGCGCGTCATCGCCATGTCGGGGCCTAGAATTCGTCGTGCGGCATTCCGCTCGCAGCGGTGAAACTCCTCTGCCGGCTGGGCCGTGGAGTGAGCCATGCAACCGGGTTTGCAATGGCTCAGGCGTCGTGCCAAACGAAAGGGGCAGGTATGGCGAGTCGGCTTCCGGCCACCAGGATTTCGCCTGTCGAGAACGGAGAATGACGCTCATGACCACGTCGGTGCTGCAGGATGGCAAGATCTTCGTCGGCAAGAGCGTCAAGCCGGAATACCTCGATCTCAAGCTCGCGAACCGCCATGGCCTCATTACGGGCGCAACGGGCACCGGCAAGACGGTGACGCTGCAAATTCTGGCCGAGGGCTTCTCGGCCGTCGGCGTTCCGGTCTTTGCCGCCGACATAAAGGGAGATCTTTCGGGGATCGCCGCCGTCGGAGAACCCAAGGACTTTCTCGTCAAGCGCGCGGCCGAAATCGGGCTCGGAGATGACTATAAGAATCGCGCATCGCCGACGATCCTCTGGGACGTCTTCGGCGAGCAGGGCCACCCCATCCGCGCAACCGTTCAGGATATGGGTCCGCTTCTGCTGTCGCGGCTGCTCGAACTCAACGAGGTGCAGGAAGGTGTGCTCAATATCGCCTTCCGAGTCGCCGCAGACGAGAAAATGCCGCTTCTCGATCTCAAGGATCTCCGGGCGCTCATGAACAATATTGCGGAGCGCGCGAAGGAGATCGGCGCCAAGTACGGCAACGTGGCGACAACGTCGATCGGCTCGATCCAGCGGCGGTTCCTCGTGCTCGAGGAGCAGGGCGCCAATCAGTTCTTCGGTGAGCCGGCGCTGGATCTGCAAGATTTCCTCCGCATTGCGCCCGACGGTCGCGGCGTCATCAATCTCCTGTCGGCCGACCGTCTGATGCAGAGCCCGCGGCTCTATGCAACGTTCCTGCTCTGGATGCTGACGAAACTCTGGCAGACGCTACCGGAAGTCGGCGATCAGCCGAAGCCCAAGCTCGTCTTTTTCTTCGACGAGGCGCATCTGCTTTTCGACGAGGCGCCGAAAGCGCTTCTCGAACGCATCGAGCAGGTGGCACGGCTCATCCGCTCGAAGGGCGTCGGCGTTTATTTCATCACGCAGAACCCAATGGACGTGCCGAACTCGGTCTCGGCGCAACTCGGCAATCGCGTGCAGCACGCTTTGCGCGCATTCACGCCGCAAGAGCAGAAGGCCGTCAAAGCCGCTGCGACGACGTTCCGGAAGAATCCCGATCTTGATACCGAAAAAGTCATCATGGAATTGAAGGTCGGCGAGGCGCTCGTCTCGATGCTCGAGAACAAGGGCGAGCCGTCCATCGTTCAGCGGACTCTGATCCGGCCTCCCGAGGGGCGGCTCGGTCCGGTCACGGCGGATGAGCGGCAGAGCCTGATCGAGTACAGCCCGATTTTCGGGAAGTACGAGGAGGCTGTGGATCGGGAGAGCGCGCACGAGATCCTGACAAAGCGGACGGACGCAGCTGCCCAGGAGGCGAATTCCGGTCAGGGCGGTACGTGGACCGACGTCATCTTCGGGGGCGGATCGTCGTCCGGCGGAACGGGCAAGACCGGCGGCCGGAAGACTCAGACCATGGCCGAGCAGGTCGGCAAGGAACTGCAGCGCACAGTGTCACGCTCGATCGCAACCTCGATCAAGAACATCATTGTCGGTGCGATCAAGGGCGGGCGGCGCTGATCCCGATCGGTATTTGACGGTGATCAAGGTTCGAGCGCTGCGGGGCTGCATTATGGATCCAGAAATCCATCGCCCTGGAGATACGCGCGGCATGTTCGCGGCCATAGCCTTGTTTCGACGAATCGTTCCGGTATTTGTCGCCGCGTGCAGCTGGATGATCGCCGCTTCGTCTTATGCAGCGGACGACGAACTCGTCGCGCGCGGGCGCTCACTCGCTGAGGAGAAGTGCGCGCGCTGCCATGCGCTCGGCCTCGACGACAAGAGCCCGCACGAGAAGGCGCCGCCGTTCCGCGACGTCGTCGAAATTTATCCGAGCGAGCATCTGGGCGAGGCGCTGGCCGAGGGCATCGTCTCTGGCCATCCGGATATGCCCGTGTTCGTCTTGTCGGTGCCGGAGGTCGAGGGATTTCTGGCCTATCTTGCGAGCCTGGCCGAGGCGCGCGGCGAGCTTCCCGCGGGTTCGGCGCGCGACACTGCGCCGAATGTGGATGGTGAGTAATCAGATAGATCGCGTCAAGCTTCAGGACTGGAGAGCGGGGGCGCTGTGAAGCGCGAATTTCTCGCAATCAGTCGTTCAGTTACATTGGCTCGGGGACGTACACCGGGCGCGCCGGCCAGTTGCACGTCGTGAGGGTCGACAATCCAGGCACGTTCAATGATCGCACCGTCATTGGCGGCGATCTCAATGGAGATCGAGATTCGGATCTTGTCATTCAATTGACGGGATTGAAAACCGTGAGCGCGGGCGATTTGGTGGTCTAGGCTACTTTTCGGTGGCCCCGAGCGACGGCCGCATCGACGTGGCGAAACGCCGCCGACCGAGCCTCGCGAACTGTGGCGCCTGCGGGGATCGAGCGCTCGCCCGTCGATGAACAGTTCCTGAACGTCGAGCTCAACCGGCGTTCAGTCGCTCTCCCCCATCTTCCCGTCATCGAAGCTCGAGACGGGAAGAGCCCCATGAAAGTCCTCTTGTCCACGATCGCTGCCGGCGCCTTGGCGGCCATTTTGTTGCAGCCGGCCGGCGCGTCGCACGTTGCCCCGCTCGCGCATGGCAATCCGGCGCTCTTCGTCGGGCAGAAATGATCGGCTCACGCATTCCGACGGATGGTCCTCAGAGCGCGCTCAAGCGGTTCGAGGCCATGGGTGCCGCGGGCTTGTTCGGGCCTTGCGGCGCGCCGCCGTCGCCGGGGTCTTCGGGGGGCGCTGGCAGGGCGTCCGGTGCTCGGGGCTTTTGGCCGTCGGGTGCATCGGCTGGCTTCCTCGACCATGCCCCTACCTGACCCAGGCGGAAGCCTTCTGCAAACAGAGCCCGCTGATAGCCGAGGTCGAACTTCTCCTTAGCGTCGTAGTGGAATTCCGCCGGCACCGAGATGGTATTAAATTCCGCCTTGGAGTCGCGCGCCATGCGATAGATGCGATAGATGTCGCCGCGATGCTGGGATTGCAGCAGCGTCAGGATCGACGACGAGGCGATCTCGAACGTCGTCTGCTTCACAGGGGCATATTCCGCGTTCATCTTGCTATTCTGGACGAGGTAGAGCTTGCGTTCCGGTGGCTTGGAGTAGAGCGCATCGAATGCCGATAGAGGCAGATTTACGGGAGTTATAAAGATCTGCCGCGTCACGCCGCCGTCGACGTGCATTTCATCGTAGATCTTGCCGTCGACCTTGACCTTGATGTTAACCGGAGGAAAGAGGCCGGGGATCGAAGCCGATGCTAGAATGACGTCGCGAAAGAGTTCCACAGCCTCCTGGCTGTCGTGAATTGCGATCTCGCCCATGTTCCAGACAACAGGGCGTTTCGCGTCCAGGTTCGTTGTGCCGATCATCAGGACGCGGCCGCGGCGGTATTCTCGTGCAACTTCTTTCAAGAACTGGCGGTCGACATACTTCGCGATCAAATTCTTCAAGGGCGTCGTGTCGATCAATGCGTCGCCGCCTAGGAGGCCGACGACGAATTGCGGTGTCACGAGGTCTGTCGTGCCGTAGGCGGTCCAGATTTCCTCGAGCTTGGAATCGTACTCAGGTCCCAAATACGCGAATGGCGCGATGATCGCGCCCGCAGAGACGCCCGTCACATGCTCGAACTCAGGGCGTGTGCCGCGCTTTGTCCAGCCGGCTAGGACCCCGGCGCCGAACGCGCCGTCCGGGCCGCCACCGGACAGGGCCAGCGCCTGGATCTGCTTGCGGCCGTTGGCGACGTCGGCGCTTCGTCCCAGTTCGCCGAGGTTGGGCAGACGGCGCGCCATTTCCGCGCGAATGTCCTTCGGCTGCTCGTCGCCCCAGAAGCGTCCGCCTTCGATGTGGACGAGGCTCGCGCGTTCTTCGGCGAGGCCTGTCGGGACGGGCATGCGCTCGAACGGACCCGCGCAGCCTGCCATCAGCAGGGCGAGCAGAGCAGCCGCGATTTGGCGCGTTCGACGCAAGACGATCCCCCGGCCGGCCGTCAGCCGAACCATTCCCGATGTGAACTCATAGCACGAAGAATGGGAAAATCATTAAGCGGCCGGCCTGAACGGTCGACGGCCGCCTTCGAGGCGGCCGTCGGAAACCGAGATCAGTGTTGTGCCGGGCAGAGCGCCTCGGGCCGTGTTTGGGCCGCGACTTCGGGTTTCAGCCCATCATTTCATCGACGTAGTCCCAGTTCACGAGGCTGTCGAACCAGGCTTCCAGGTACTTCGCACGCGCGTTGCGGTAGTCGATGTAATAGCTGTGCTCCCAGACGTCGCAGCCAAGGATCGGCTGAGCGCCGTGCATCAACGGGTTCTCGCCGTTCGGGGTTTTCATGACTTCTAGCTTGCCGTCGCGGATCGCGAGCCAGGCCCAGCCCGAGCCGAACTGGGTCATACCGGCGTTGATGAAATCGGCGCGGACCTTGTCGAAGCCGCCGATCTCACCGACGAGCTTTTCAAGCCGTCCGGGCAGCTTCTTCCCGCCGCCCGCGGGTTTCATCCAGCGCCAGAAATGGTTGTGGTTGTAGTGCTGGCCGACATTATTCACGAGGCCGGCGTTCTTGCCAGCATAGGCAGCCTGGCAGATCGCTTCGATCGATTTGCCTTCGAGGCCCGACCCGACCATCAGCTTGTTGCCGTTGTCGACGTAGGCCAGATGGTGCTTATCGTGATGAAACTCCAGAGTTTCTTTCGACATAAAGGGCTGCAACGCGTCATAGGCGTACGGCAGCGGCGGTAGCGTGAAGCTCATGGGGTTCTCCTTTGGAGGCCTGTTCTGGCGAGCGGAAACCGGGGGAACGCGGCTGGCCGGGCTCTCGTTTCGTCACGGGCCAGATCGCGAAAGCGGCGCACCCTAACCGCGCTGGCGGCACGAAACAAGAACCGCCCTGCCGAACGCCGTCGCGCTGACCGGGAGCAATCGCGTCCGTGGCCTCGGCACTTCGTAGCTGAATATTGGGATGGAGGTTGCGCCTGGGTCAGTCGAGGCGTCCGGCGCGTGGCGACCCGATGACGATGCGGGTCTCAGGGGGATGGGGCGCATCGACCCTGAACGATGCGCCCCGGGGATCACGCCGGGATTTGGGGAACCAGGGTGCCAGGATCATCGGCTTCAGCCTTTGAACTCCTTCTGAACGCCCTGTTCAGCCGCCATTCATCTTCGGCGCATGGACAACCGGCGCTGATGGCGCCTCGGGCGGCTTGAGCGAGGCTTTCGCATCTTTGCCATGTCGAGGCGCCACATGCCTCCAATCTTTGGGTTCTCGCGTAGACTAGGACCGGAGGCAGGGCTTGGCCCGCGGACCGGCTCGCCCGTGCGACGGATCGGCGGCGGATCGGCGTTCAGACAGTGCCGGAGATCTGTCTCTGGCCGACAAAGGATTTGATAGAAGTCCCCGACATGCGCCTCAGTACGCTCTTCACACTCGCCCTTCCCGTTGCTGCTCTGGCGATCGGCGCGTTCTACGTGCTCGATCTCGGGCGCGAGGCGCGTACAACTTTGACGTACGACACGGTCGAGGTCTCGCGCGGCATGATCCGCAAGACCGTTGCGACGTCGGGTCCGGTTCGCGCGCTCGTGACCGTCAGCGTCGGTTCGCAGCTCTCGGGACAAGTCGAGGCTGTCAACGCGGACTTCAACAGCGAGGTCAAGCCTAACGACGTCCTCGCGACACTCGACAAGCGGACGTTCGCGGCGCGCGCCCAGCAGGCGGAGGCCGATCTGTCGCAAGCCAAGGCGGCGCTCGCCAACCAAGAGGCATCGCAGACGAAAGCGGTCGCGGTGAAGCGCGTCGCGGAGCGGACGATTGCGCGGCAGAAATCCCTGGCCTCGAAGGGGTTCGCGTCCCAGGCGGCACTCGATGCCGCCGAGCGGGACAGGGACGTCGCGGAGGCCGACATCGCGGTCGCCGAGGCGCAGATCGAGAGCGCGAAGGCGACGATCGCGCAGCGGATGGCCGCGCTTGATCAGGCGCGCGTCGATCTCGAACGGACCGACATCCGCTCACCGATCGCCGGCACGGTCATCTCGCGCACGGTCGATCCCGGGCAAACCGTCGCTGCAAGCCTGCAGGCCCCGGAGCTCTTCAAAATCGCGCAGGACCTGTCGCGCATCCGCATCGAGGCGCAGGTCAATGAAGCGGACGTCGGTGCTGTCCGCGAGGGCAATCCGGTGACGTTCACGGTCGATGCATATCCCGATCGGGAATTCCAAGGCACCGTCACGCAGGTCCGGCTCGCCGCCACCGAGATCAACAATGTCGTCACGTACACGGTCATCATCGAAGCCTCCAATGACGACCGGCGGCTCTTTCCGGGCATGACGGCCAATACCGTCATCGAAAGTGCGCGGCGGGAAGGGGCTCTGAGACTGCCGAACGACGCGCTGCGCTATCGTCCACGCGGGCAGGCGGAACGCTCGGGGGATCCGGCCAAGCTCATGACTGAGCGGATTGCGCGCATGATCGAGCGTCTCGACAACGAAGTGCGGCTGACGGCGGAGCAGAAGAGCACACTCGAAACGCAGTTGAACGAGGTCGCGGCGGAGACGCTGAAATCGCGCCAGATGAGCATGGGCGGCGGCGGTTTCGACGGCGACAGTTTCCGGCAGAAGCTCACGGGGCGCGTGGAGCAGGTGCTCCAGCCGCTCCTCACGGACGAGCAGCGGCCGCTTCTGCAGCGCTGGAAGAGTGGGCGGGAGGCGGCGCACTTCGCGACGGTCTATGTGCAAAACGGTTCCGGGCAGCCCGAGCGGCGGGGCGTGCGCATCGGACTTGCCGACGACCAATTCACGGAAATCGCGGGTGGAGATCTCAAGGAAGGGGATCGCGTGGTGGTTCGCGCCCGCGAAGCGCGGCCGTGACGGGTTCCGAGGCTGGCGGGCGCCCCATCATCCGCGCGCGCGATGTTGTAAAGCACTACCGCATGGGTGAGGAGGTGGTGGCAGCACTCGATGGCGTAACGCTTGAGATCGCTGCCGGGGACTTCGTTGCGATCATGGGCGCTTCGGGCTCGGGCAAGTCGACGATGATGAACCTCATCGGCGCGCTCGATCGTCCGACCAGCGGCACGCTCGAGATCGACGGGCGCGAAATCGGCGCGATGAGCCAAGACGAACTGGCCGATCTCCGCAACCGGACGATCGGCTTCGTGTTCCAGCAATTCAATCTTCTGGCGCGGACGACGGCGCTCGATCAGGTGATGCTGCCGCTGTCCTACGCACGGCCGCGACCCGCGGACGCTGCGACGCGCGCGCGCCAGCGGCTCATCGAGGTCGGCCTCGAAGGCCGGCTCAACCACCTTCCGCGCCAGCTTTCAGGCGGACAGCAGCAGCGGGTCGCCATCGCGCGCGCGCTCGTCAACGATCCGAAGATCCTCCTTGCGGACGAGCCGACGGGTGCGCTCGACACACGCACGTCGAATGAGATCATGCGCCTCTTTCAGAATCTCAATGATCGCGGGATCACGGTCATTCTCGTGACGCACGAACCCGACATCGCGCTCGCCGCCAAACGCCGGATCACGTTCCGCGACGGCCGGATCATCGACGACCGGCGTCAGATCCCCCAGGTCGGAGAGGCGGCTGAATAATGCTTCTCGACAGTTTCAGGATTGCACTCACGGCGCTCAGGGCGAATGTGCTGCGCTCTGTCCTGACGACACTCGGCATCGTCATCGGTGTTGCGTCGGTCATCATTCTCGTCGCGGTCGGTCGGGCCGCCACGCACGAGGTCGACCGCCAGATCAATTCGCTCGGCACGAACATGCTCGTCATCTTTCCCGATGCCATGCGGGTGATGGGACGGGCGAGTGCGGCCGGAACCGCGATCCCGCTTTCGGAAGGCGATCTCGCCGCTGTCCGCGACAAGGTCTACGGCGTCACCATGGCCTCGGGGCAACTCGACGAGCAGGGTCCCGTCGTTCGAGGCAGCCAGAATTGGACCACCGCGCTCAGTGGCGTTCACGCCGAGTATCTCGATGTCCGGGATTGGCCCGTCGTTTCGGGCCGCGGCATCTCACCCAATGACGTTCGGAGTTCCGCGCGCGTTGCCGTGCTCGGGCAGACGGTCGCGAAACAATTGTTTCCCGGCGAGGAGTCGGTCGGCGCGCAGATCCGGATAAAGAACGTCCCGTTCGAAATCATCGGGGTTCTCAGTTCCAAGGGACAATCGTCGATGGGCCGCGATCAGGACGATATCGTGCTCGTTCCGATCACGACCGCGCGCAGCCGGGTCGTCGGAAAAAGCGATGTACAGGTCGATCAGGTCGGCCGCGTCTATGTGAAAATAGCCGACGGCACCGATCTTCGCACGGCGCAGGAGGAAATCGAGCAACTCCTGCGTCAGCGGAGGAAATCGAAGCCGAATTCGGAGGATTCGTTCTCTGTGCGGAACCTTGCCGAATTCATTCGTGCGAGAACTGAAGTCTTGACGACAATGAGCTATCTTCTCGGCGCCACGTCGGCGATCTCGCTCATCGTCGGCGGAATAGGCATCATGAACATCATGCTGGTATCCGTCACTGAACGCACACGCGAAATCGGGCTCCGAATGGCCGTGGGTGGCAGGCGAAAGGACATCATGATGCAATTTCTCGTTGAGGCGGTGGTGCTTTGCCTCCTCGGCGGGCTAATTGGCGTGATCCTCGGTGTCGCAATAGCGGCCACCGTATCTTATGCGGCGCAATGGCCGGTCGCCGTCAGTGCACCTGTGATTGCTGGCGCACTCGCTGCGGCAGGATTGACGGGCGTGATTTTCGGATTCTTTCCGGCGCGCCGCGCGGCTCACCTCAATCCGATTGATGCGCTCAGGGCGGAATAATTTGTCTGCCGGGCGCGAATACTTGACAGCGTGTAGCAACCGATTTTTCGGTTGCGACAATAATTAACGTTTTTTGCGCAATTCTTCCGGCAAAAAGGGCGTGCGAAATCGGCGCGCGGGAGATATAAGCCTCCCAACCTGCCGAAATTAAACTGATCAACAAAGCGGCGCATGCGCCGTTTCGCATCAAAGGAAGTCGATGATGGCTGTCACGAATATCGAAAAGCTGTCGCTGAAGGAGATCAACGATCTCGAAGCGCGCCTTATGAAAGCCAAGGCGCAGGCTCGCGACCGCGCCAAGGTTGAAGTGAAGGACAAGATTGATCGCATTCTCGAAACGTCCGGCTTCACGATCAGTGATCTCTACGTCGGCGCCGGCCGTGGTCGCGGGCGTTCGAAGTCGGCGGCGAAGTATGCCAATCCCGAGAACCGCGCTGAGACGTGGACGGGCCGCGGCCGCAAGCCCAACTGGCTCGTCGCGCGTCTCAAGAAGGGCGCCAAGGTGGAAGATTTCGCGATTTGAGACCGCGGCCTGCGGGGCGGGATTTCCGCGCGCGGTTCAGCCGGATTGAAGCATTACAAACGCAAAAGCCGCAGCCTTGTGCTGCGGCTTTTGTCGTTTTTTTGACTTCGCGGGCCAACGAGTGATCACACGGGTTCGCGACCGCGCCAGATCCTTTCCCAGACCATCATCAAAAGCACGTAGCTCGAACTCAGGATCAGAAGTGCCGAGGCGATCATTTCACTGTCGAGGTCGTGAATGGCGAGCCAGCGCGGCTCGTGATGCGCGACGATCGCCAGCGCCGCGAATGTGAGGCTCAGGGATCCGAACAGCGTTTGGACGAAGACCTCGGAGCGGCGCCGCGCCGCGGCGATAATGGCGCGATCCTCGATCGCATATTTCTCGAGTGCGTCGGTACGCTCGTCGTCGCGGATCATAAGTGGCCTACGCATTACAAACGGCCATCGCCGATACGCGACAGCAGACCTCACCAAGTTGCAATGGTACGGCAATGCAACCGTCTGGAAAAGTCCTTCTTTACGATCTGCTA
Source organism: Hyphomicrobium sp. (assembly GCA_033765145.1). Lineage (GTDB taxonomy): Bacteria > Pseudomonadota > Alphaproteobacteria > Rhizobiales > Hyphomicrobiaceae > JAGVSR01. The sequence continues at coordinate 173,705 of JANRIH010000044.1, forward strand.
ACCTTGACGAGGTCGTTCAGCCTTCGGGCAAGTATCGCTGGGTCCGTCGGGAACCCCGCGCCGATCCACCAGTCTTCCAGGGTTCGGAGAATGCGGCCGACCTCGGGGCCGGAGGGTACGCCGAGATGCAGGAGGTCCTGGCCGCGGACCGGGAACTCGGGTGGCGACCACCGTTCGGCGAGTCGTAACCGGTCCTGCATGCGAGGGTCGGAGTGCCTCAGTTCCCCCGTCGCCCAGGCGTAGAGGAGACCATCGCGATATCCCTCGGGGTCGTGGCGATAGATCGCCGCCTTGGCGTCGCTTTCCGGGCTCTGGGGGTCATAGGCTCTTTCGGGCAGGGACATGTGTGCGATGCGCTCGTATTCGGCAGTCGAGAGTTTCAGGGCATCACGCAGGCTCAGCGCCGCGCCGGGTATGCGGACGGCGAGGACAGCCAAGCGGCGCAGCGCATCGGGATCGAGTTTCAGCGCTTCTTCGATCGCGGCAAGGCGGGCAAGGCATTCAGGTCGCGGGGTCTTGCCAAGGATTCTCCCGAGGATGCCGGCGCGATCCATGGCGTGGATCGCGGTCACAGCGCCGGGTGCAACAAGGAGGCGCAGGAGTTCGGCGCGGATGCGCTCGGCCGAGACGCGCGAAAGGCCGTCGGCGAGATCGCGTGATGCGGCGAGGCCAGCGGCATCGGGCTGGCCGTCGGTGTATTCGGCCGTGAAGCGGAAAAAGCGAAGGATACGGAGGTAATCCTCGCGGATTCGATCCTCCGCACGTCCGATGAAGCGGACGCGACGCGCCAGGATGTCGGGATACCCGTCCAAGGGGTCGAAGATCTGTCCATCGGCATCGCAGTAGAGCGCGTTGATTGTGAAGTCGCGGCGGCTCGCGTCCTCGGTCCAATCGTCGGTGAAGGCGACCGTCGCGCGACGCCCGTCGGTCTCGACATCGCGTCGAAGGGTCGTGATCTCGAAGGGTGTGTGGTTCGCGATGATGGTGACGGTTCCGTGGTCGATGCCCGTCGGAATGCAGTCGAGGCCGGCGTTCTTCGCGATCTCCGACACGCGGTCCGGAAGGGCCGGCGTTGCGATGTCGATGTCCTTCACAGCGCGGCCGAGGAGCGCGTTGCGCACCGCGCCTCCAACAATGCGTGCCGGAACGCCCGCAAAATTGAAGGCTGCGAGCACGACGCGCGTTTCGAGCCGGGACAGCCATTCTGCCCCGGCGAGCGAGGGGAGTTCCGGTCCTCGTGGGCGAAATGTCTCGTCACTCATTCGATGTGACCCGGCTCGATGCGGCCATCCTTGTAGACGGGAGGGCTATAGGTCTGGCCGGGTTTGCCGCCGGAACTCGTGCCGAACGCGATGACGGTCGCGACGAGCAGCACGGTACCCGCTGCGATCAGCCAGAAGAAGGGCGCGTCCTTCAGGAGCATCGAAGTCTTTATTCGTCCGTTCTCGTCGCGCTCCAGATGGTCCGGCCGCGTAATGAGGAGCCAGCCGACATAGGCCACGGTTGGCAGCAGGAACAGCAGTAGGTTCTCGATGACGATGCGGATCATGTCGGGAACATGAGCTCCTGCATGTGTTTCAGCATTCCGGCGGTCGCGCCCCAGATGTAACGTTCGCCGTACGGCATGGCGTAGAAGTTGCGGCCGCGTCCTGCAATAGCTCTGACATCAACGCGGTGATTCTCGGGCCGCATGAGGAAATCGAGAGGGACTTCGAACACGTCGGCAACTTCCTCAGGATCAGGTCGCCACGCGTCGGGCGGCGTGACAAGCGCCACGACGGGGACAACCGCGAAACCGGTGCCGGTCGTGTAGGTTGCCAGCGTTCCCAGCGGTTCGACGAGGCGAGGGTCGAGCCCGATCTCCTCGTGGGCTTCGCGCAACGCCGTAAATGCCGGGTCGGGATCGCCGGGCTCTGGCTTTCCGCCGGGGAAGGCGATCTGGCCGGCATGGGCCTTGAGGTGGGGCGTCCGCTCGGTCAACAGGATCGTGAGGCGTGGACGCTGCATCACCGGAACGAGGACCGCGGCGGGGCGACCCGGCTCGTGGCGGCGCCACGCGGCGAGGGCGTCCGGGTTCAGGTCGAAATCGCTCGGTTTCGGTGGTTTGGGCGCCGGATTGGAGGCCGGGAATTGATCGGGCAGGGGAAAGAGGTTTCGCGCGCGAAGGCGGAAGCCGTCTGCGGTCAAGCCGACGGCGAACTGGTCGTCTGTCGATGTCATGGCTCAACCATAGCACCGGTTGTCGATGCCCGCGCGGCGCGGGGACGACGATTTTGCTCGCCGCCGCATTTTCGTGCGACATGTCGTGGAAGGGATCGATATCACGCTATTGATTTGTTTCGAATGATGGGCATGTGGAACCCCGTGATGGGCGGACAAACGTTTTCGAATGGTCGCGGCGCGCGAAGCTGGTCGATCTGGCTGGCGATCCTCGTTCTTCTCGTCAGCGCGGGCAGTCCGGCGGCCGTTTTCGCGAACGAGGCCGAGCGGGCTTTCGGCGCGACGCTCAGCGCCAAGGATCGGCGGACGTTCGAGTCCTACACCTCGGCGAAGGCCTTTCACGAGTTGATGTCGGACGAATACTGGGCGGACGTCGAGGAAAAGCGAAAGGGCCGGCGGGCGAAGCGGAAATCGGACACGCCCATGACGTCCAAGGACTATGTCGACCGGTTCCCGCCGACCTATTCGGGCCCGGAATTGCCCGAGGCACTGGCCAAGCGCTGGGCCGCATTCCTCGCGCAGAGAGAAAAGGACGGCACGGCGCCGCCTGCGCCGCGACCGCTGCCGGGGCTTCAGGATTTTCTGGCGCATGCCAAAGAGCAGTATGGCTACGTCCCGGAGCGGATCGACGAGCGGGAGTTCAAGCGCCGGTATGCCCACGAGGCGCTGCGACTGGGGCTCACGAAGGAGCAGGTGGTCAGGGTCTATGCGCTCGAAACGAGCGGTCTCGGCACGGCGGACATGGTGGCGGGTATTCATCCGATCACGAAGAAGGGCAAGCCGATCTCGTCCGCGATCGGGTACGCACAGCTTCTCGCGGCCAATACGACCTCAGAACTCGTGAAGCACGGCGCGGATTTCATTGCGCGGCTCGAGGCCAAGGCGGACCGCGCGGCAGACGAACGAGACCGTGCGCGGCTCAAGCAGAAGGCGAAGATCCTCGCCAAGATGCTCAAGAGCGCCAAGTCGATCCCGAACGAATGGGACAATCACGTCGCGTGGTCAAAGACGGCACGCGGTCTCGGTATTCATGCGATCAATCTCGACGGTGACATCGGGCCCTGGCTGCAAGTCATCAAGCTCGACGGCCTCAGGGAACTGGCCGCGAAGAAAGGCCGGGAGAGGCTCTCAGGGGCGGAGATCGAACTCATGAACCTCGCGGGGCCGGCGACGGGGCTCGAAATGATGACGGACGTCGGACGCCGCGCGCCGACCCCCAATTTCTTCGCGCGCGGGGCTTACTGGCGGAACACGATCGTGCGCGGAAAGACGGCGGAAGAACTGCTCGTCGCGCTCGACAAGCGCATGGACGACAACATCAAGAACCAGGGTGCCATCACGTTCGCCGAAGTCTTCGACGAGGTGGCGCGGGAAAGGCAGGCGGCGCGATGAATGGGCATCCTAATTGTCTGGATCATGCATTGGCCTTGGGGCGATTGTGGCGAGGCGCTACCATTCTGGTGCTCGCGATTGCCGTCGCTGCCGTTGGTCTGGCGTCGGGCGCGAGTCTGGCCGAGGAGGCCGTTCCCGCATCACCCTGCGCCGCCGACGAGCTGCCGATGCCCGAAGTGCGCTTTGGCGCGGACGTCAAATGCATGAAGAAGGAAGATTGGCGGAAGGCCGGCGAAATCTGCCGCAAGCAGGGCAAGGACGATCCCGCGGAATGCGTTTGCCGCGATGGGGACGTGGCGAAGCCATGCGAGGGTTAGCGGCCACTGTCCCCCGTTCGGGCTCTTGCGAAATTGGATATTGCCTGGCGACTCTGGCCCCCGGCTTTCAAGGTCCGGAGGCCATGCCCGCAGCTGGCTGGAAGGGCTTGACTACTTGCAGGCTGTTTGACGGGCCCAGCAGGTCGTCACGACGCCCTGGTACTTGCACGAGGTGCCGATGGCACCCTTCCCTTTGCGACCGGCCAGCGCGTTCTGCGTGTAGAGCGCCTCTTTCGCGAGGAGTGTCGCGACTTCGTTGGTGATCGCGGTTGCGCTCGCGCCGGCGCGGACGCAATGGCTGCCGGCCGTGGCCGAGGTCGCCGTCAGTGCCGACGTGGCGGCCAGAGCGATCGACACGAGCACGGTCTTCTGGATTATTTTCATCTGGTTCTCCCGGGGTTGGACCCTCCCACGGGTGGGATTATGTCGCGATCGAGAGCCGCCGTGAAGGGTCTCGGGTCGACGCAATCAGGCGTTGTCGATCACGCGATCCTCCGGCGCCCGAACCAGCTTTACGCGGCGGCGTAGCGCTCACCGACGGCCTTCCAATTCACGACGTTCCACCAGGCCTTGAGGTAATCGGCCCGGCGGTTCTGGTAATTGAGATAATAGGCGTGCTCCCAGACGTCGTTGCCCATGACGACCTTCAGGCCGTCCATGATGGGATTGTCCTGATTGGGTCGGGTCGTAATAGCGAGCTTGCCGGTGGCGTCCTTGACCACGAACACCCAGCCCGAGCCGAACAGCTTTGTGCCGGCGGTGTTGAAGTCCGCCTGGAATTTCTCGAGCCCGCCGAGATCGCGGTCGATCGCGTCCTTCAGGGCACCTTCGGGTGCGCCGCCGGTGGGCCCCATGATCTGCCAGAACATGGAGTGGTTGGCGTGGCCGCCGGCGTTGTTGCGCACGGCCGTCCGGATGTTTTCGGGAAGCTCTGGCAATTTGGCGAGCAGTTGATCGAGCGTGAGCTTGGCCGCCTCGCCGTGATCCTTGAGCGCGGCATTGAGGTTCGTCACCTGCGCGCCATGGTGCTTGCCGTGGTGCAGTTCCATCGTGCGCGCGTCGATATGGGGCTCGAGTGCGTTGGCTGGGTAGGGCAGTGGCGGCAGCGAGAAGGGACCGGACGGCGTCTCAGCGAACGAGATGCGGACGAACGGCGCCGCCGTTGCGGTCGCGGCGGCACCGGCGAGGAACGATCGGCGTCCCAAGTGCGTCATGGTCGAAACTCCATTGAATGTCATGTTGCGCGCGCCGCGTCGCGGATCAGCGGATTGGTCCTTTCCGATCAGGGCCATTTCACGACGGGCGGCATCGAGGAGAGGATGCTCTCGACGTTCCCGCCGGTCTTGAGACCGAACATCGTGCCGCGGTCGTACAGCAGATTGTATTCGACGTAACGCCCGCGACGGATCAACTGTTCCTCGCGGTCGGCGTCGGTCCAGGGCGTCGTCCAGTTGCCGCGGACGAGCATGGGGTAGACCTTCAGGAACGCGCGGCCCACATCCTGCGTGAAAGCGAGTGCCGCGTCCCAACCGCCGTCAGCTTCGGACGGCGTCAGGTAGTCGTAGAAGATGCCGCCGATTCCGCGCATCTCCTTGCGGTGGGGCAGGTAGAAATACTCGTCGCACCATTCCTTGAAGCGCTTGTAGTCGGCGACGGCATGGCCCTCGCACGCGCCCATCATGGCCGCGTGGAAGGCGAGACTGTCGGTGTCCGTCTGGGAGCGCCGGCGCATCAGCACGGGTGTCAAATCCGCCCCGCCGCCGAACCACCATTTCGACGTGACGACCATGCGCGTGTTCATGTGCACGGCCGGGACATGGGGGTTCTGCAAGTGCGCAATGAGGGAGATGCCGGACGCCCAGAAGCGCGGATCGACGTCGGCACCGGGGATCTGCTTGCGGAACTCGGGGGCGAATTCGCCGTAGACCGTCGAGGTATGGACACCGACCTTTTCGAACACGCGGCCGTGCATCATCGACATGACGCCGCCGCCGAGGTCGGCGGTCGCGTCCGTTCCGGTGTGCTCGGCTCTTTTCCAGGGGGTGCGCTCGAATTTCCCGGCCGGGGCGTCCGAGGTGGGCGTCCCGGCGGGGAGATCGGCTTCGAGCTTCTCGAATGCGACGCAAATGTCGTCGCGGAGGCTCTCGAACCATGACTTTGCGCGGGCCTTCCGCTCATCGAGATCCAGGGGGAGGGCCGTCGGGTCCGATGCTGCGGCAGGCGCGTCCATTTCGTGTCATCCGTCGTAGACAATGCTTGTCATCGTTTTGGCACGATGCGCGGATACCGGCTAGCCCAATCCCTTTGTCTCACTGAGGCGTCGGCCGGGTTTGCGTGTCGGATATGACGCGTCTCTGCAACCCGTAATGAGCGGTCGCCTCACCGTTACATCATTAGCTCAGTCGTCAGCTGCATTGCGGGTCCGGCGAGCTTTCGCTTCGGAAAGGTATCGTCGTGGAACCCGTGTTCCGCTGGTTCGAACATAAGATCGATCCGTTCTCCGGGTCGGGAAACGTGCGTCCGCCCAGTGAACTCGGCGCGTTCTACTGGCATTTCGTGCGTCAGGCATGGCCGGGGTTCGTGGCGCTACTCGTCGTCGGGTTCATTGGGGCCGTCATCGAGGCATCGCTGTTTGCGTTCGTTGGATCGCTCGTCGACATGATGCGCGCGGCCAAGAGCCCTTCGACGTTCATCGAGGATCATTGGGGGACATTGACGGCGATGGCGGTCGTCGCGGCAGTCATTCGACCGCTCGTGTCGTTCGTGCACGATCTCATCAAGCATCAGATGATCGGCGGCGCGTTTACGACGCTCATCCGATGGCAGTCGCACGCTTATGTGCTCCGGCAGTCGCTCGGATTTTTCCAGAACGATTTCGCGGGTCGCGTCGCCAACAAGGTCATGCAGTCCGGTCCGGCCGTGCGCGAGAGCGTCGTCGCCTCGATCGATGCGGTGTGGTTCGTCGCCGTCTACTGGCTGACGGCGCTGGCACTCTTCGGTGCCGCGGACCCGCTGCTGATCGGCCCGCTCATCCTCTGGTTTGTGCTCTATGCGGGCGTGCTCTGGTACTTCATTCCGCGCTTGAAGGCGAAGGCGATCGAGACCAGCGAAGCGCGCTCCATGCTGACGGGTCGCATCGTCGACAGCTACACGAACATCCTGACGGTCAAGCTCTTCGCCCACACGGAGCGCGAGGACGAGTACGCGCGGAGCGCGATGCGCGAACAGCTCGACAAGCTCACGGCGCAGCTTCGGCTGACAACACTCATGGAAACGTCGCTGTTCGCAATCAACGGCGTCCTGCTCGTTCTGATGTCTGGCCTCGCGATCTGGCTCTGGAGCCTGGAAGCCGTCACGATCGGCGCCATCGCACTCGTCATCGGTCTCACGATCCGGATCGTCAACATGTCCGGCTGGATCATGTGGACGGTCGCGGGCATTTTCGAGAATCTGGGCATCGCGCACGAAAGCATGGAAACGGTGTCGCGGCCATGGAGCGTCGTCGACTATCCCGACGCGCGCGCCATCGAGGTCAAGCGGGGCGAGATCGTCTACGAAAACGTCACGTTCCGTTATGGACGGGCGCGCACGCTCGACGACAGCCGGCAGGGCGGCATCATCGACGGGCTGTCGCTCAGAATCGCGGCCGGGGAGAAGGTCGGACTCGTCGGACGGTCGGGAGCGGGCAAGTCCACGCTCGTCAGTCTGCTCTTGCGCTTCTACGACCTCGAGAGCGGGCGGATCCTGATCGACGGACAGGACATCTCGGAGGCGACGCAAGAAAGCCTCAGGGCCGAGATCGGTCTCGTCACGCAGGACACCTCGCTTCTGCACCGGTCGGTCATCGACAATATCCTCTACGGCCGGCCCGATGCGGGGATCGCTGCCGCGAAGGAGGCCGCTGCGCGCGCGCATGCGGCGGAGTTCATCGACGGTCTCGAGGACCTGTCCGGGCGACAGGGCTATCTGGCGCACGTGGGCGAGCGGGGCGTCAAACTCTCGGGCGGACAGCGGCAGCGCGTCGCGATTGCGCGGGTTCTTCTCAAGAACGCGCCAATCCTCGTGCTCGACGAAGCGACGAGCGCACTCGACAGCGAGGTGGAGGCCGCGATCCAGGACAGCCTCAACGAACTCATGGCCGGAAAGACGGTCATCGCAATCGCGCACCGGCTCTCGACCATCGCAGCCATGGACCGGCTCATCATCATGGATCAGGGCCGCATCGTCGAGCAGGGTTCGCACAGCGAGCTTCTGCGGCGGGGTGGTGTCTACGCAAACCTCTGGAAGCGGCAGTCAGGCGGGTTTCTCGGCACGGCGACGGAGGCGGCGGAGTGAGGCTGGTTCCGGACATGGAAAAAGATGCTGAGACCGGCATCGGGCGCGCCGCCGAGGATATGAAGCGGCGTGTCTTCGGGGCGTTCGAGGGGCTCATCGATCCCTATCGGAGTGTTCCGATCGCGCCGCCACCGTCCGACCTCTGGCCGTTCTTCTGGCACTATCTGAAGCCCGTTTGGCCGATACCGCTCGCGATCGGCCTCCTGACCGCGATTGTCGCGTGGCTCGAGATCATGCTCATCAGCTACGTCGGCAGCATCGTCGATCTCATGAGCACGGCCAACCGCGCGACGTTTCTTGCCGACCACGGTCAGGAACTCGTGGGCATGATGATACTTGCCGTCGTCGTTCTGCCGGTCTTGACGATCGCGTGGGAGCTTTTGTTTCACCAGACCTACGCGGGCAACATCCCGATGATGATCCGCTGGCAGGCGCACCGGTACGTGCTGCGCCAGTCGCTCGGCTTCTTCCAGGATGATCTCGCCGGACGGATCGCCAACACGGTCATGCAGACCGCGCTCGCCGTGCGCGATTCCGTGGAGCGGTGCATCAACACAATCGTCTACGCCATCGTCTATGTCGTGACCGCTATCGCGATCCTCGCCACCTCGGACTGGCTGCTCGCGTTGCCGCTCGCCGCGTGGGTTCTGGCGTATATCGGGGCCGCGTCCTATTTCCTGCCGAAACTGTCGTCGTTCTCCGAGGCGCAGGCGGACGCACGGTCGGTCATGACGGGCCGGGTCATCGACAGCTACACGAACATCGTGGCCGTCAAGCTCTTCGCGCACACCTCGGCGGAGGATCGCTATGCGCGGGAGAGCATGGATGCCTTCATGCAGACGGTCTACGGGCAGATGCGGCTCGTGACGCAGTTCAACATCGCGCTCCGGCTCATGAACTATCTGCTCGTCGCACTGACGGTCATTGTCGGGGCCATGCTGTGGCAGGGCGGGTTCGTGACGGTCGGGGCGATTGCGGTCGCAACGAGCCTCGCGATCCGGCTCGATGGGCTTTCGGACTGGGTGCTGTGGCAGGTCGCGGGGCTGTTCGAGTCGCTCGGGGTCGTCCGCGACGGCGCGAAAACGCTCTCGAAGCCCGTTGCGATCGAGGATAAGCCGGGCGCCTCCGAGTTGAAGCCTGGACCGGGCGAGATCGTGTTCGAGAACGTTACTTTTCACTATGGCAAGGGGAAGGGGGTCATCGAGGGGCTCAATCTCCGCGTCGCGGCCGGCGAGAAGATCGGGATCGTCGGGCGATCTGGCGCAGGTAAGTCGACGCTCGTCAGCCTGCTTTTGCGGTTCTTCGAACCCGAGCGGGGCCGCGTTCTCATCGACGGTCAGGACATCAGCGACGTTACACAAGACAGCCTCCGGCGCGCCATCGGCGTCGTCACGCAGGATACCGCGCTCCTGCACCGTTCGGTCGGCGCGAATATCCGCTACGGCCGGCCCGAAGCGAGCGACGCGGAGGTGGATCGATCGATCACACTCGCCGCTGCCGACGGGTTCGTCGGCGGTCTCGTCGACGGCGAGGGACGGACGGGGCTCGCGGCGATGGTCGGCGAACGCGGGGTCAAGCTCTCGGGCGGGCAGCGTCAGCGTATTGCGATTGCGCGCGTCTTCTTGAAGGATGCTCCGATCCTCGTGCTCGACGAAGCGACGAGCGCACTCGACAGCGAGGTGGAGGCCGCGATCCAGGAAAGCCTCAATGAATTGATGGCGGGCAAGACGGTCATCGCGATCGCGCACCGGCTTTCGACGATCGCGGCCATGGACCGGCTCATCGTGATGGACAAGGGCCGCATCATCGAGGACGGCAGCCACGCGGAACTCCTCGCGCGCGGCGGTCTCTATGCGGACCTCTGGAAGCGGCAGTCGGGCGGATTTCTCGCGGGCGGCGATTGAACGGCGGCCAATTTCGAGTGGGCGTCAACTTACATCAATTTGCATACATACGACCAACCGTTGCCTAACTAACAGACTGATTGGCAATCTATTTTAACGCGATCGTATTGCGTGCAACCGTATCTCATCCAAGTCTGACGTGTATCAGAAAGTGGATGGAGTTTCGCCGTGTTGTCCCGTTCGTCTTTTGCCGTTCTTTGTCTTGTTGCCACTGCTCTGCCGGCCTCGGCGCAGACAGCCAACGTACCGTTCGCGGGCCTCGTCACCGCCTCGTGCGTGCTGACGGTCGGCATCCCCGGTGTCATCGCGCCCAACGCGACGTTCGATCAGCTGAGTTCGACGAACTCCGGCGGGCTCGCCGGTACGATCTCGGCGCTTGCCACGGGCACGAACTTCCGCGTCAGCGCTGCGGCACCTTCCGATTTCACTCTGGCGCCCGACGGCGCTTCGAGCGGCGTCACGTTCTCGACCACCTATTCGGGCTCGGGGGCGACGAGCTTCGGCTCAACGCCCGGATCGACGCAGCGCACGCTGGGGCTCGGCCTCACGAACATGTCCGTCAATCTCGCAGCATCCAAGTCGTCGGGCGTGTTCCCGGGTGGCGCCTACGCGGCCGAGGTTGTGGTGACATGCGAGTGACGTCGACTATCGCTCAGGGCATCGCGGTCATGGTGTTCGCGCTCGTCGCCGGTGTTCTGCCGGCGGCGGCGCAGGGCATGACCCCCATGCGCGGCGAGATCAAGAGCTTTACGGACCGGTTCGCTGTCCGGGTGTTCCCGATGAATCCTTATGGGCATCGCGTCGTCGTGGAGGTCAAGGTCTACGACGAGACGTTCGCGCCCGTCGCCGCGCAAGTCAGTCCGGCGAGTGCAGTCCTCGGACCGGACGACAATCGCAGCGTCATGGTCGTCATTCCATTCGACGGGAAGACCGAGCGGCGCGTGCGCATCTGCACGGAAGCCGTTCCGTTCAAGAACCAGAATACACGCGTGAGGGCACAGGTATGTGGTCGCTTCTTGGGTCGGCGCGTCGGCTAACGCTGGCGCTGACAATTGCCGGTGCTGCCATAGCGTCTGCGTTGCCCGCAGCCGCGCAGTATGGCAACGGCTATCCCTACAACTATTCGAATCACACCTACTCCTACGGGCTCAACCTCCCGCAGGTGCCGATGCCGAACGGCCAGGACGAAATTCGCGCCGCGGACGGCACGTCGTGCCGATCGAGCATGGCGAGCAATGCGGCCTACCTCGATCTCGGCGCGTTCGGGAGCCAGGGCTACAACGGTGACGTCGAGGGCGGCACGTTCTACGGCCGCGTGATCATGCCGCTCGGGGAAACGCCGAAGCGTCTCGATTGCGCCAAGCTCTATGAACTTGAGATCCTACGGCTGAAACACGAACTCGACCTCGTGCGCTCCGGGGGCGGCGCGGTCGGCGGGGAAGCTGATTTTGCGGCACCCATGAAGTCGGGCACGGGCGGCGACAGTGCTCTCGTCATCCAGGGCCCACCGGCGGCCGGCGCCAAGTCGCAAAGTTCGGCCAAGAAGTCCGATTGGGCCGAGAGCGGTTGGAGCAATTCGGGCTGGAAGACGCCGCAGAAGGCCGGGGCCGGTCATGCGGCGGCCGTCGCGCCGCCGGCAGAGGCCGCACCGCAGCGGCCGGCCGCTGCCGAGACCGAACGGCCGGTTCCCCAGCCTGAAACGGCTCTCAACTGGGAAACGCGCGTCGCTTACGAGGTCTACCGGCCCGGGGATGTCGATGCCGCATCGACGGCATCGGCGACGGCGCGGCGCGCCGAGGAGCAGCCGAATTTCTTCTCGCACTTGGGCGGTGGGTTCTGACCGCGCGCGCGTTGTTGGCGGTGTGGCCCTGCCGGCCGCATCGTTACTTGCCGCAGCCCTGCGGATAGCTTTGCGTTTGGCGCAGGGCTTCACCGAGGACGATGGCGGCGGCCACGGCGATGTTGAGCGAGCGCAGTCCTTGGCGGATCGGGATGCGGACGCGCGCATCCGCTGCCTGATGTACGAGGTCGGGCGCGCCGGCGCTTTCACGTCCCAGCAGAAGCACGTCGTCGGCGCGGAAGTCGAAGGCGTGATGCACTTCCCTTGCGCGCGCCGTCAGCAGCACAAGTCGTGGCGTCGGCATTTTGGCGCGGCGGTCAGCTTCGAATGCCGCCCAGTCGAGGTGCCTCGACAAGTTGACATGATCGAGATAGTCGAGACCGGCTCGCCTCAGGGCCCGGTCGGACATGTCGAAGCCGGTCGGACCGATGACATCCACGGCCACGTCGAGGCACGCCGCGAGCCGGAGGATGGTGCCGGTGTTCTGGGGGATGTCGGGCTGGTAGAGGGCGAGCCGCATGTCTCATCTCCGATGGCTCACGGATCATGCGGGACGTCTGGCGCGCGCGTCACGATTGGCGGCCCGGCGGGGTGCGGCCAAACGTTGCAAGCCGACGGGTCGCAAACCGCTTCGCACTTCGCGGCAGTATAAGGACGTCGATTTCGACCGAATCCGGTACGCACTGCGGCACATGGGCTGCCGGAATCCCGTTCACGTCAACGCGATGGCGTCAACCGCGCTCGCTTGGAGAAGGCCCCGCCGGGCCGCTCCGCTCTCTGGAGGGACACCTTGGCTTCCGTAACAGATAATCTCGAAGAGCCCGGACGCCGGGACTTTCTCGTCGTCGCGGCATCCGCCTTCGCGGCCGTCGGGGGCGCTGTCACGCTCTGGCCGTTCATCCAGCAGATGAACCCAGACCGCAGCGCGCAGGCGCTTGCCTCGGTCGAAATCGATCTGGCTCCGGTCAAGGAAGGTCAGGCCATCACGGCCATGTGGCGCGGCAAGCCGATCTTCATCCGATACCGGACCAAGGATGAGGTCGCCAAAGCCAAGGCCGACGACAGCGCGAGCCTTCCCGACGCGAGCGCCCGAAACCTCGCGCTGCCCGAGAGCACGCCGGCGACAGACGCGAACAGGACGCTTGCCGGGCACGAGCAGTGGCTCATCCTCGTCGGCATCTGCACGCATCTCGGCTGCATTCCGAAGGGCCAGGCCCTCGGCGACTCGAAGGGTGATTTCGGCGGCTGGTTCTGTCCTTGCCACGGGTCGCACTACGATATGGCCGGGCGGATCCGAAAGGGGCCCGCGCCGCGCAACCTGGACGTGCCGCCCTACCAGTTCGTGTCCGACACCATGATCAAGATCGGCTAAGGGGAGCATATTTCCATGTCGGCACACTCCTCGGATTTCAAACCCACGACGCGCTGGGGCAAATGGTGGGATGAGCGCCTGCCGCTCCCGCGCCTCATGCACGACCAGTTCGTCGCGTTCCCGACGCCGCGCAACCTCAACTACGCTTGGACTTTCGGCGGGATCCTGACGTTTTGCCTCGTCGCGCAGATCGTGACGGGGGTCGTCCTCGCGATGCACTACCTTCCGAGCGCGGACCACGCGTTCGACTCGATCGAGCACATTCGTCGCGACGTGAACTACGGCTGGATGATCCGATCGATGCATGCGGTCGGCGCGTCGATGTTCTTCCTCGCGGTCTACATCCACATCTTCCGTGGTCTCTACTACGGCTCCTATAAGGAGCCGCGGGAGGTGCTGTGGATCCTCGGCGTCTTCATCTTCCTCGCGATGATGGCGACGGCGTTCCTTGGGTATTCGCTTCCCTGGGGGCAGATGAGCTTCTGGGGCGTCACGGTCATCACGAACCTCTTCTCGGCGCTCGATGGCGTCGTTCCGGGGCTCGGTACGGCCATCACGCAATGGCTGTGGGGTGGATACTCTGTGACGGGCGTGACGCTCAACAGGTTCTTCTCGCTCCACTACCTTCTTCCGTTCGTGATCTTCGGCCTTGTCATCCTGCACATCTGGGCGCTGCACGTCGCAGGTCAAAACAACCCGGACGGCATCGCGATCAAATCGCCGTCGGATTCGGTGCCGATGTACCCCTATGCGGTTGCAAAAGACGCGGTCGGGCTCTTCGCCTTCCTGATCCTTTTCGCCTGGTTCGTGTTCTTCTTGCCCGACTACCTCGGTCACGCGGACAACTACAACCCGGCGAATCCACTCGTGACACCCCCGCACATCGTGCCGGAATGGTACTTCCTGCCGTTCTACGCGATCCTCCGTGCCATACCGAGCAAGCTCGGCGGCGTTATCGCGATGTTCGCGGCGGTGCTCATTCTGCTGTTCGTGCCCTGGCTCGACTGGAGCCGCGTGAAGAGCGCCAAATACAGGCCGATCTTCAAAATGTTCTTCTGGTTCTTCGTGTTCACGTGCGTGGCGCTCGGCTGGCTCGGCTCGATGCCCGCGGAACAGCCCTACGTGTTCTGGGCACAGGTGTTCACGTTCTGCTACTTCGCCTTCTTCCTCCTCGTGTTGCCGATCGTCGGTCTAATCGAGACACCGAAGCCGCTGCCGCGGTCCATTTCGGAATCCGTGCTCGGCAACGGAACGTCGACGGGCGGCGCGTCGCTTCCGCAGGGTGCTGCGGCGCGGCCCGAGACGCGGTGAGGATTTCAGCCATGGAAGTCACGATGAAATTCCAATCCGTTGTCGCCGGCCTCCTGGTCTCGGCCGGTCTCTCGAGTGCGGCTCTGGCGGCGGGAGATCATGTCGAGATCCCGCGTGTCGGCTGGTCGTTCTCCGGTATGACCGGGACCTACGATAAGGCGCAGTTGCAGCGCGGGTTCCAGGTCTACAAGGAGGTCTGCTCGAACTGCCACGGCCTTTCACGTGTCTACTGGCGAAACCTCGTCGAAGCGGGCGGGCCCGAGTTCCCCGAGGACGCGGTCAAGGCGCTCGCGGCCGAATGGCCGAACAAGATCACCGACGGCCCCAACGACGAAGGGCAGATGATCGAGCGTTCGGCCGGGCTGCCCGATCCGATCCGTGGGCCGTACAAGAACGAGAAGGAAGCACGGGCCGCGCAGAACGGCGCCTATCCGCTCGATCTCTCGCTCATCGCGAAGGGCCGTTCGACCAGCTACACGGGTCCCTGGTGGTATCACCCGATCCACATGGGTCGCGACATCCTCAATGGCTACCAAGAAGGCGGGCCGGACTACATCCACGCGATCCTGACGGGCTACACGGACATCCCGTCCTATTGGCGGGACGATAAGGGCCACCTGCACAAGGTCGGCGGTGACGCCCATGGTGCGGGGCATGGTGAGGCCAAGGACGCCGCGGTGCCCGCCGGCGCCAAGGTCGAACAGTGCGCGTCCGTCCAGCGTGGGGAAGACGGCAAGCCCGACGTGTGCGTCGCTCTCCAGGACGGCATGAACTACAACGCCTACTTCCCGGGCCATCAGATCGCGATGCCGGCGATCCTCGCGGACGGCGCGGTGAAGTACAAGACCGGTCCCGACGGCAAGCCGCTCGTACCCGAGACGCTCGACCAGCATGCGAAGGACATCTCCGCGTTCCTGGCCTGGGCATCCGATCCGCATCTCAACGTGCGCAAGGCCATCGGCTGGCAGGTGATGCTGTACCTGCTCATCACAACGGTGCTGCTGTTCCTCGCCAAGAAGAGGATCTGGTCGCGGATCCCGCACTGACACACTGCTACAACGACGTGACAGGGGCCCCGTGATTGCGGGGCCCTTATCGTTTGTGCAGGCTCGGCAAGTGCGCGACGCCGGCATGGGGTGTGATATGGGAACGTTTAATGGCGCCCCACCCCACCTGGCGCGACGGCTTGTTCATCGAAGGGAAATGACATGACGGCAAGTGTTCTCGGCATCATCGGCGGCAGCGGGCTTTACGATCTGCCGGGCCTGCAGAATGCGCGCTGGGAGCGGATCGACACGCCCTGGGGGATGCCGTCAGATCAGATTCTTTTTGCTGAGATCGATGGGCTGCCGATCCGGTTTCTGCCGCGGCACGGGCGGGGCCATCGCAACCCGCCATCGGCCATCAATTACCGGGCGAATATCGACGCCATGAAACGCGCGGGCGTCACGGATCTGGTCTCGGTGTCCGCGTGCGGGTCGCTCAAGGAAGCCTATGCGCCGGGCCATTTCGTGCTCGTCGATCAATTCATCGACCGGACGTTTGCGCGCGAGAAGTCCTTCTTCGGTCCGGGCCTCGTCGCCCACGTATCCGTCGCCGATCCGGTGAGCCCGCTCCTCGCTGACGCGATCGCAGCGGCCGCCAAGGCCGAGAACGTCGCGATGACGCGTGGCGGGACCTATCTCGTCATGGAGGGCCCGCAGTTCTCGACGCGGGCGGAATCGAACCTCTACCGCTCCTGGAATTGCGATGTCATAGGCATGACGAACATGCCCGAGGCGAAGCTCGCGCGGGAAGCGGAGCTCTGCTACGCGACGGTCGCCATGGTCACGGACTATGATTGTTGGCACGATGATCATGCAGCGGTCGATGTCGCGTCCGTCATCGCTGTCATGAAGTCCAATACGGAGAAGGCGCAGCGGCTCATCCTGCGTCTCGCGCGGGATTTCCCGCGCCAACACCCCAAATGTCCGATTGGGTCGGATACGGCGCTCGGCGTCGCGATCATCACGGCGCCGGAGGCGCGTGATCCGGACATGGTGCGTAAGCTCGATGCCGTCGCGGGACGGGTGCTGAAGTCGGTTTGACGGACGGCGCGTCGCGACTCTGCCGTGACGGCTCTTTCACGCGATCAATTCGGAAAGCTGATCAGGATCTTCATCTTCACGAGTTCGGGGAAGTAGGCCTGAAGCGCCTGTCCTGCTCCCCAAAGCAGGACGCCGAGAATGATCAATGCCGGGATCGCGGCAAATACGGCCTTGATGAAGAATCCCATGAGGCTCAGGAACGGGATCTGGACCGCCTTCACGACGGCCGGGGCGGGTTCGGCCGGCCCGGCGCGATAGGTGTCGTCCATGGACGGGGCCATCCCGGGGGGCGCGACGGCTGGGCCGAACGATTGCCCGTAGGCTTGCGCCTCGCGTTCGCGGGCCTCGCGCTCCCGCGCTTCCTTTTCGCGGCGGAGCGTGCGCGGCAAGTCGTCCATATCGTGCTCCGCATTGAGCGGGAAATTCATGGTCTCGATCCTTCGCGTCTGCCGTTCTTGCCGCGGAACGGATGTGGCCTCTGCAACAGAGGCATAATCGACGGCGAGGCGATTCGCACGCAGCCTACGCCTTCTCTATCGATCCGAGATCGGTATTGTGAGTTTGCGCCACGAATTTGACCGGGAGGTGTCTGTTGTCCGATCTCAAAAGCCTCATTCGTACGATACCCGACTACCCGAAGCCTGGAATAATGTTTCGGGACGTGACGACGCTCCTGGGTGATGCGCAGGGGTTCAAGGCCGCCATCGCGCAACTGGCCGAGCCCTTCAGGACAAAGCCGATTGACGCCGTCGCCGGGATTGAGGCACGCGGGTTCATTCTGGGCGGAGCGGTCGCGGACCGGCTCGGATGCGGCTTCATTCCGATCCGGAAGAAGGGCAAGCTCCCCTGGAAGACGATCGGGGAGGAGTACGCGCTCGAGTACGGTGTTGACGTGATCGAAATCCATGAGGACGCGATCAAGGCGGGCGAACGCATTCTCATCGTCGACGATCTCATCGCCACGGGCGGCACGGCGGAAGCTGCCGCAAAACTCGTCCGACGGTCGGGGGGCCTCGTCGTCGCGGCCGCCTTCATCGTCGATCTGCCGGAACTCGGGGGTGTCGCGCGCCTTCAGGCGCACGGGATCGACAGCCATGCGCTGATGGCGTTCGAGGGGCACTGATGGGGAACGGGGCGCCGCTGTCGGCCGAGGAAATGGCGGCGGCAATTGCTTTGGTCGGCCATTGGCGGGTTGCGCCGGGTTCGGAATTGGCTTGCGTCCGCTGCGGCGCGGCGGGTCTTCGCATCAGCGATCATTCCGCGCGCCCGCACGCCGAATGGTATCGTCTCGCATGTTCGACATGTGGACTGGAGGCCATGATCACTCTGCCGCTCGGTGCACCGGTGCCGGGTCTCGGTGACTGACGACGCGGCAGAACGGAACGCGACGGAGAGCACGATCATGAAAATCGGCGGCAAGGCCTATCGGACCATCTGGCTGGCCGAGGATGACCGCTCGGTAGAGATTATCGATCAGACACGGCTTCCGCACCGCTTCGAAACGATCAGGCTCGAAACGGTCGAGCAGGCCGCGCACGCGATCAAGTCGATGCAGGTGCGTGGCGCGCCGCTCATCGGCGTCACAGCCGCCTATGGCGTCGCGCTGGCGTTGGCAGAGGATGTCTCGGATCGGCGCCTTCAGGAGACCGTCGGGTATCTCGCCGAGCAGCGTCCGACGGCCGTCAATTTGCGCTGGGCGCTCGATGAGATGAGCCGCGCGCTGATGCCTCTCGCGCCGTCGAGTCGCCGGGCTGCGGCGTACGAAGTGGCAGCGCGCATGGCGGACGCAGACGTCGAGACGTGCCGGATGATCGGCGTCCACGGACTCGGCCTGATCGAGGCGATCGCGGCGCGCAAGGGACGCGGGCAACGCGTCAATGTCCTCACGCACTGCAACGCCGGCTGGCTCGCATGTGTCGACTGGGGTACGGCGACCTCGCCCATCTATCAGGCGCACGACAAGGGCATCCCGCTTCACGTCTGGGTGGATGAAACGCGGCCGCGGAACCAGGGTGCGGCCCTTACGGCCTATGAACTGGGCGCGCACGGCGTTCCGCACACGCTCATTGTCGACAATGCGGGCGGGCATCTCATGCAGCACGGGGAGGTCGATCTCGTGATCGTCGGGACGGACCGCGTGACGGCGCGCGGCGATGTCGCAAACAAGATCGGGACGTACCTCAAGGCTCTCGCCGCGCATGACAACGGCGTGCCGTTCTACGTCGCGCTCCCTCATTCGACGATCGACTGGACGATCGAGGACGGATTGACGATCCCAATCGAAGATAGGTCGGGAGACGAAGTCCTGAAAATGACGGGGCGGACGTCCGATGGTGGCGTGGTGACGGTCGATATCGCGGCGCCGGGTTCGCCCGCCGCCAATCCTGCCTTCGACGTCACGCCTGCGCGGCTCGTCACGGGCTTCGTCACAGAGCGCGGCGTCTCACCGGCGACGCGTGAGGGCCTTCTTTCTCTCTACCCCGAGCGGCGAGCGGCTTGATGGCGAAATCTCCCAGCGAGGCGAAGTCGAAACGTGCCGGCGGTCGCAACGGGGAAGCGAAACTCCGCGCCGATGTCGTCGCAACGGCGCGGGCCATGTCGGCGGCGGGGTTGTCTCCGGGGCGGTCGGGCAATGTCTCGGTGCGTTGCGGCGATGGCATGCTCATCACGCCGTCGGGCCTCGCCTATGACGGCATGACGGCCGAGGATGTCGTCCGCGTCGGTCCGGACGGCGCCGTCGCGGCAGGTCAGCGGAAGCCCTCGAGCGAGTGGCATTTCCACTTGGCGGCCTACCGGGCACGCGTCGATATCGGCGCAGTTGTTCACACCCATTCGATGCACGCAACGGTTCTCGCCTGCGCGCACCTGCCGATCCCGGCGTTCCACTACATGGTCGCGATCGCGGGTGGCGCGGATATCCCGCTTGTTCCCTACGCGACGTTCGGGACGGACGCGCTCGCGCGGCACGTCGCGGCCGGGTTGGCTGCTCGCAACGCCTGCCTCATGGCCAATCACGGAACGATCGCGGCCGGCCCCACGCTCGCGGCCGCGCTGGAACTGGCGCACGAAGTCGAGATCCTCGCAGAGCAGTACGTGAAAGTCCGGCTCCTCGGGCGCGAGCACGTTCTGCCGGAGGCGGAGATGGCTGTCGTCCTAGAGAAGTTCAAAGCCTACGGCGCGAATGTGAAGCGCTGACGGCCCGATGTGGTCGCCAGCGGGCGGGGCTTCGTGCTACCCTGTCCGCCAGTTGGACGGATTGCACTGGCTAGGCGGCGCCCCGACACGGGGCTTGGCCGTCGCTATCATGCGCAGAACTGATATCGATAAGAAAAACCGATAGGGACGCGTCAAAAAATACAATTGCCCTTATCGTTGTTTCTGATCCAAAAGTTCGTGACCCGTCCATCTAGGAGACCCTGCCCCAATGACCTCCAAGACGACCCTGACGACGTCCGCCGGCGCGCCTGTCGCCGACAATCAGAATTCGCTGTCCGCCGGTCCGCGCGGACCGCTGCTTCTGCAGGACTATCAGTTGATTGAAAAGCTTGCCCACCAGAACCGCGAGCGCATCCCGGAGCGGGTCGTGCACGCGAAGGGTTGGGGTGCGCATGGCACGCTCACGATCACGAACGACATCAGCAAATATTCCTCGGCGAAGGTGTTCGAGAAGGTCGGCAAGTCGACCGATCTCATCCTGCGCTTTTCGACTGTCGCCGGTGAACTCGGTGCGGCGGATGCCGAGCGGGACGTGCGCGGTTTCGCGATCAAGTTCTACACGGACGAGGGCAACTGGGATCTCGTCGGCAACAACACGCCCGTGTTCTTCATCCGCGATCCGGTGAAGTTTCCCGATTTCATTCGCACCCAGAAGCGTCATCCGAAGACGAACCTGCGTTCGCCGACGGCCATGTGGGATTTCTGGTCGCTGTCACCCGAGAGCCTGCATCAGTTGACGATCCTCTTCTCGGATCGCGGCTGCCCGCAGACGCCGATGCACATGAACGGGTACGGCAGCCACACCTATTCGCTCATCAACGCAAAGGGCGAGCGGCACTGGGTGAAGTTCCACTTCAAGACGCTGCAGGGCCACAAGCACTACACGAACGCCGAGGCCGAGCAGGTGATCGGCAAGACGCGCGAGAGCTATCAGGAGGCGCTTTTCGGTTCGATCGAGAAGGGCCAGTTCCCGAAGTGGCGCATGATGATTCAGGTTATGCCCGAGGCGGACGCGGAGAAGACCTCGTACAATCCCTTTGATCTGACGAAGGTCTGGCCGCACGCGGATTACCCGCTGATCGAGGTCGGCATCCTGGAACTCAACCGCAACGCGGACAACTACTTTGCCGAGATCGAGCAGGTCGCGTTCTCGCCGTCGAACATCGTGCCGGGCATCGGGTTCTCGCCCGACAAGATGCTGCAGGGGCGCATCTTCGCCTATGCCGATGCGCACCGCTATCGGCTCGGCACGCACTACGAGGCACTGCCGGTCAACGCGCCGAAGTGCCCGGTGCATCACTACCACAAGGACGGTTCGATGCGGTTCTTCCGGAACGACACCGGCAACCCGGATGCCTACTACGAGCCGAACTCGGTCGGTGGGCCGAAGGAGGCGTCGCAGTATCGCGAGCCGGCGCTCAAGATTTCCGGCGATGCGGATCGCTTCAATCACCGCATCGGCAACGACGACTATACCCAGCCGGGCAACCTCTTCCGTCTGTTCACGGCGGAGCAGAAGGAGCGCCTCTTCGACAACATCGCGGCCGCGATGCAGGGCGTGCCGCAGCATATCGTCGAGCGGCAGGTCGCGCATTTTGCCAAGTGCGATCCGGCCTATGGCGCGGGTGTCGCGAAGCGCATGGGCGTGAAGGTCATGGCGGAAGCAGCGGAGTAGTTTCACCGCTGCTGTCACGCGACGGTTGCAGAAAACGGAAGCCCCGCGGCTCACGCCGCGGGGCTTTTCAATTCGGATGGCGGTCGTCGCGCGTCGGCGTCCCCGATCTCACCCCTTGTAGAACGGCTCCACCGTGCCCTTGAGCTTCAGGGTGATGGCGTTGCCGTTGCGGTCCTTGGTTTTGCCGGCGGCAACGCGGATCCAGCCCTCGGAGACGCAGTATTCCTCGACGTTCGTCTTTTCCTGCCCGTTGAATCGGATGCCGACGTCGCGGGCGAGAACGGCCTCATTGTAGTGGGGGCTCCGGGGGTCGACCGACAACCGATCAGGCAGGTTCGGCGCGGGCGTCTTGTCGTCGGACATCGGGTTTCTCCCTCGCGTCAGTTGGCTCGCGTCAGTTGGCGAAGCGGAAGTGCATGACGTCGCCGTCCTTGACGACGTACTCCTTGCCTTCGAGGCGCATCTTGCCGGCGTCGCGCGCGCCGGCTTCGCCGCCCAACGTCACGTAGTCGTCGTAGGCGATCGTCTCGGCGCGAATGAAGCCTTTTTCGAAGTCGGTGTGGATGACGCCCGCGGCCTGGGGCGCTTTCGTGCCTCGCTCAATGGTCCAGGCGCGGGCTTCCTTCGGGCCGACGGTGAAATAGGTCACGAGGTGGAGAAGATCGTAGCCCGCGCGGATGAGGCGATTGAGGCCTGGTTCCTCAAGACCCATGGAGGCGAGAAACTCGGCGCGCTCGTCGGCCGGCAATCCTGCGAACTCGCTCTCGATCTTCGCCGAGATGACGACGAGGGCAGCGCCTTCCGATTTGGCCCGTTCAGCGACCTTCGCGGAAAAGGCGTTACCTTCTGCGGCCGAGGCTTCGTCCACGTTGCAGACGTAGACGACGGGCTTCGAAGTCAAGAGTTGGAGTGCGGCGAACGCGGGCCGCTCCTCGGGCGTGATCTCCGCGGTGCGCGCGGGCTTGCCGTCGCGGAGCGGCGCCAGAGCCTTCTCGATGACAGTGAGCTGTGCCTTTGCTTCCTTGTCGCCACTCTTGGCCTTCTTCTCGATGGCACCGACACGCTTCTCGAGGCTTTCGAGATCGGCGAGCATCAATTCCGTCTCGACGACGTCGGCGTCGGCCAGAGGATCGACGCGGTTCTCGACGTGGGTGATGTCGTCGTCCTCGAAGCAGCGGAGGACATACGCCACGGCGTCGACTTCGCGGATGTGTGAGAGGAACTTGTTGCCGAGCCCTTCGCCTTTCGAAGCGCCGCGCACGAGGCCCGCGATATCGACAAACGTCAGGCGGGTCGGGATGATCTGGGCGGAACTGGCGATCTTCGCCAGCGCGTCGAGCCGTGGATCGGGGACGCCGACCTCGCCGACGTTCGGCTCGATCGTGCAGAACGGATAATTCGCGGCCTCGGCAGCAGCCGTCTGTGTCAAGGCGTTGAAGAGCGTCGACTTGCCGACGTTCGGCAGGCCGACGATACCGAGCTTGAAGCCCATGCGGGGGATAATCCTTCGTTCGTCTGCGCGTGTTCTTTCGGGCTGGGCTACACGTTCGGGCGCGCGGGTTCAATGGGCCTTCAACGGGCCATGGGGTGGCGGTTCGACGCCGCGCCGGCCGATTGCGACAGGCGTGCGCCCGCTCAATCAACGTCCGATGCTAGTTGCACGCGCCGTCGTGCAATTTGCCGACGCCCGCGGCCCGACGTTCGCAGTCGTTGGCGAAGGTCTTGTCGCCACATCCGCAGACCGGGCGGTATTCGCGGGTGCAGACGTCTGGCTTCGTGCGGCACGTGCCAGGGTGATCTGCTGCGCCACACATGGCTGCCGGTTCATAGTCGCAGAATTCGGCCTGTCCGCATTCGGCGAGGCCACGGCTGCCGCAGGCCGCGCCGTCCGCGGCGATTGCGGCAGTGGCGCCGGCCAGCGTGAGGGCGATGCCAAGGGCCATGATCCTGGATCGGAGGCCATGGGTGTTCGGCCCGATGCTCCGCATCTCAGCCTCTGAGCTTCGTCATCACGAACGCCGAATAGGCCGTCGGGCTCGGCAGCCTTTCGCGTCCCGTCATGGCGTCGGCCAAGGCTTCGCCGAGGTTCGCGTCCTTTTGCAATTCCTTGACGGCGACGACGATGAACGGCCGCTGCCAGCTCGTGCCCGTCGTTTCGCAGGCTTCGCACGGCTCGCGATACTGGCCGAGGTTCAAAGTCCAGAGCGGGACATGATCGAGGCTGGCGGTTTTTGCGATCTCGGCGGTGCGCGCCGCGCGCCGGCCCGCGCGCTCGGTTTCGCGCGTGCCTTCGCCTTCCTGGGACGCGGTGCCGACACCGACGATCTCGAGCGCCTCGGCCAGTGCGCCGCGCACGTCGGCGTCGAACGCTTCATCGACGAGGGCGTTGGCGGGGATCTGCCGGCCCTCGCGCTCGACCTCGGTGTCGCTGGCGTGGGCCCATTTGAATTCCTTCTTCAAGACGACGACGTCGAACACGCCGCGGCGGCCCGCTTTGTCGAATCCGATGATCTCGAAGACCGTCGAGTTGGGGGTTTCGCGCACGACCTCGACCTGGGCCGCAGGTTCCCGCTTCAAGGCCCAGACCTCGTAGCGGTCAATCCCGATCCAGCCGACGGTCGCGGCGACGGCGCCGGCCATGGTCGTGACGAGTGCGCCCTCGGACGGCGACTTGAAGAGCCACCATAGCCAGCGTGCACGATCCTGCCGGCGGTACGCGAGGAGCAGCGCCGCGCGGCGCTTCTTCTTGTCGTCCTCCTCGCGCTCGCGGGCCTTCTCGGCTTCGGTCTTCTCGGTCATCGATCGGCACTCCCTGGAGCCGCAAATTTGGGCCGCTGTTTGCCGCGGCTCATGAACCTATAGCCCAGAAACGTGGCGCGCCAAGGGGGACGGAGGGATGGGTTTGCGGCCGTGTTCGGCATCCGCTCAATCGGACTTGTCGCGCGCCTTCAGCCACTTCGCCAAATTCGCGGCCAGCGCGCGTTCGCTTTTCGACTGCCGCTCACCACGCGGGTCTTTGCTGCCGGGATCCGACGACTTGGCGGGACGTGCGGTGTCGGCGGTGTCCGCCGTAATCTTCTTATCGCCCTCTAAGGACGTGAGGCGCGCGACATCGGTCAGGAACCGCGTCGGGTCGCCGGCCGCGAGGCGCGGGGCCGATTTTGCGACGGCTGTGAGAAGTGCATCGAGCCATTCGGCGTCAGCCTTGGCGAAATCGGAGAGGACGAAGGGGGACACGGCGTCCTTGTGGCCGGGGTGGCCGATGCCGAGCCGGACGCGCTGCGTTTCGTTGCCGAGATGGGCAGAGATAGACCGCAAACCATTGTGGCCGGCGTTGCCGCCGCCGGTCTTCACCTTGATCTTGCCAGGTGCCAGATCGAGTTCGTCGTGGAAGATGACGACGTTGCCTTCCTCGATTTTCAGAAAGCGGGCGGCCTCGCCGACACTCTGGCCGCTCTCGTTCATGTAGGTTTCGGGCTTCAGGAGGACGACGCGCGCGCCGCCAAGATCGCCTTCCGAGACGAGACCGCGAAACTTCTTCCGCCAGGGACCGAAGCCGTGTTCGGACGCGATCCGATCGACGGCCATGAAGCCGATGTTGTGGCGATGGCCGGCATATTTGTCGCCCGGATTGCCGAGCCCGACGAAGAGTTTCATCGCTGGCATACTTTCGGGGCGTTCTTTGGGCTGGTCGTTTCGACCGAAGGGCAATTCAATCGGGAGCGGACAGGCGGCCTCGACCGCCGTCCACTCCCGTTCGCCGTCTTACTTCTTCTTCGCGGCGGGTGCTGCCGCAGGCTTGGCGCCGGCTGCGGGTGCCGCGGCCTTGGCGGGTGCCGCGCCCTTCGCGGGCGCAGCGGCCTTCGCAGCGCCGGCATCGGGTGCCGCCGCGGCGGAGGCGGCAGACGCCTCTTCTTCCTTCTTCGAGCCCTGGATCGTCGCGACTGTGAAGTCGCGGTTCTGGATCGTCGGCTTTACGCCGTCGGGCAGCGGGATCGCGGAGATGTGGATCGAACGGCCGATATCGATGCCAGTGAGATCGGCTTCGAGGTGGGTCGGGATCTTGTCGTAGGGGCAGAAGATCTCGACATCGTGGCGCACGATATTCAGGATGCCGCCGCGCTTGAGGCCCGGGGACGCCGAGTCGTTGACGAAGCGAACGGGTACGGAAACGCGGATGATGCCGTCCTTGCCGATGCGCAGGAAGTCCACGTGGAGGGGGGTATCCTTGACGGGATCGAGCTGGACGTCGCGCGGGATCGCACGGATCTTCGATTTGCCCTCGATGTCGATGTCGAACACGGTCGACGTGAAGTGACCCTTGAGGATCTGCTTCCAGAGCGTGTTGTAATCGAGCGTGATGATTTCAGGGGACTGCTTGTCGCCGTAAATAACGGCGGGTATCGATCCTTCACGACGAGCATGGCGTGCGGCCCCCTTGCCTGCACGCGGGCGCGCCGTGGCCTTGATCTCGACGATCTCGTTGGCCATGACGGTTCTCCAAAATAGAAATACCCGCAGCCGGCCTCCAAGGGTGCCGTGCGGTCTCTCCAGCGGTTGCTTGAGATGGCGGGTCTATACCTGCGAACTGCCGCGGGGGCAATGGGACTCGCTCTAGTCCCGGCGGTTATGCAACTCGAGGTCGTGACCACGCCGTTTTTCCGCTACCGGCACCGTAGGACCGGCATGGAGTTGCGTGAGGCTCGCGATTGGCAGACAAAGCGACATGATCAAGAAAGCGACGAAGCGGCGTCCCGCGACCGAGCAGGATCGGATGGTGGCCGACGCCCTCAAGGGTGCGCGGCGGCCGGTCAGCGCCTACGAGATCATCGATAGCCTCAAGGATCGCGCGCTGCTCGCGCCACAAACAGTCTACCGTTCGCTCGACAGGCTCATCGCATCGGGCGCCGCGCATCGTCTTGAAAGCCTCAACGCGTTCGTCGCCTGCCGGCACGCGCACCACGACGGCACGGCGATCTTCGCGATCTGCGACCGGTGTGGGACTGTAGCCGAATTCGATGAGGCGGAGGCTGTCGCCGCACTTGAACGATGGGCGGGGACGTCTGATTTCGCTGTTCGACAGATGACGCTCGAATTGCGCGGAACGTGCCGTTCCTGCCGCGATGCGGACTGAGCAGGGCCATCGCGCCAACGCGGTGTCAGACATCGTCTATGGACTTCGGCCGCCGGAGCCACGGTTGTCCTCAGACCGCAGAAAATTTCGGCATCGGTAAATCATCGTTAACCAAGATTGCGCAATTCTTCTCCCGGTGTCCGCAGACGTCTCGCGTCCGCCGGCCAGCGCCCGGGCGACCGCGGGCGGAGATGATTTCAGCGCATGAGCCCATGCGCGTCTTCGGGAGTTCGGTTTCATGTTCAAGCGTCACGGCCTCTCGGCGCTCGTCGCCCTTGCTTCCCTTCTTTCTCTTCCCGCCTCCGCTTCGGCCGAGATGCTCGACGCCGCGGCTTTTAGCTGCCAGGAACTGACCGAGGCCGCTGCCTCAGCAGACGCCGAAGCCCAGATGGGCGCGACCGCGATCTTGCATTGGATCCACGCCTATCTCGGCACCGAAGAGCAGGGCTCCGTCGTCGATTTCGACGTCATGAAGACGGCCTTCGACAAGACCAAGGAATTCTGTGCCGGTCATCCGAATATCGGCGTGCTGACGGCAGCCGGGAAATTCATGGGCGAGAACGAGCCCGCGCCCGGCAAGTCGGCCGTCGATGTCGCGATCATGACCTGCGAGCAGGTCGTCGCGATGGCGCAAGAGGATGAGAAGGGGACGGTCGAGATGCTCATGTGGATCGTCGGCTATCACGCATCGAGCGACAGCAACACGCTGATCGATATGACGAAGTTTGCCGACGACGCGAAGAAGCTCGGGACCTATTGCGCCGAGAACAAGCGCGTCGGGTTCCTGACGGCCAGTGAGCAGTTCATGGCGGAAGCGGAAGAAGAGACGGCAGACCAGTGAGCGGTTCGGCTCCGCGGAACTGCTCGCCAGCAAAATCGAAAGCCGGCTTTTCCTGACCGTTGCGAGCGAAGCGGTCAGGGACTTTCGTTCAAAGAGTTCCGCGCGGTTCTCCCGGCGACGATCCTGCCGGGTCAGGTCGACACCCGTCCGGTAGGCTTATTCAATCAACGGCGCCGGCATTCACGGGCGTTAGAATGCCGGCTTTCATTGACGCTGGCGTGATGGGCCTCGGACGTCCTTCGTAGTTTCCGCTCGGCTTCTGCCGCGGGCGTCCGACATGCGGCTTGCGGCGTTCGAGGTCGAGCCCTTCTGCCGGTTGACGCCCGTTGCATTCACGACACGAGCATTTGATCTTGGCAATCCGACCGTTCTGGCCCCCTTGAAATATCGGATAATATCCGCTCATGGTTCCGGATAGTATTATATAACATCCAAACGGGGCGCAGGTATGTTCAGTTGTTGGTGGCTTGATGCGCTCGACTTCGGGGCGCTGCGATCGGCGCGGAACTGCTCGGGTCTCGGCTGGGGATCAAGGCGAGGTCTGGCCTTGGGTCTGGCCTGGGGGCTGGGCTCGGGTCTGTGCTCAGGTCTGGGATGGGGTCCTCATAGGGCGGCGGGCCAGCGATCCGGCCAGAAATCCAGCCAGAGATCCCGCGAGGGTTCAGGCCAGCCGTCATGGCGTGGCCCCCGCGTTAATGGGATCGGGAGAGCGTCGGCGTTCCGGGCCGCTGCGCTCTCGATGCCGCTGCTGGCCGTGCCGCCGGCCGTCGCTCAGACGGCGGATGCGGTCGAGTTGCCAGAAGTCGTGGTCACGTCGCCGACGCCGGTCAAAAAGTCGAAGCCCAAACCGGTGCCATCGGGCGGTGGCTTGCCGCAGGTTGGACAGTCCGCTTCGGCTTCGACGACCGCTGAGGCTTCGGAACCATCGAGCCTTCCGGCCGTCGTCGCACCCGGAACGGGCGATACCGCAACCGCAACTCCGGCAGAACTCACCGCGCCTCTCGCCGGAACGCTGATCGTCGTCGACGACGCGTTCGTGCCTGTGACGATCGTGACCGAACGTGAAATTGCGGCCACACACGGGGCGACCATCGCTGACGTTCTCGAGACGAAGCCCGGTATCACCGGCTCGACGTTCTCGTCTGGCTCCAACCGTCCCATCATCCGCGGCCTCGATACGTATCGCGTGCGCGTACAGGAGAACGGCATCGGGAGTGGCGACGTCTCGTCCTTGTCGGAGGACCACGCGGTTCCGATCGACCCGTTTGCAGCGGACCAAGTCGAGGTCGTGCGCGGCCCGGCCACGTTGCGTTATGGCAGCCAGGCGATCGGCGGTGTCGTGGCGATCGAAAACCAGCGTGTCCCGACGGCTCTCCCTAAGGGCGGGGTCTCGGGCGAGATCAAGGGCGGATACTCATCGGTCGACAAAGGCACGGACGGAGCTTTCCAGGCCACAGCCGGTGCTGGTGGCGTCGTCGTTCATGCCGACGCGTTCCGCCGCGAAAGCGAGGACTACGACACGCCACGCGGACGCCAGTTCAACACGTTCGTCGATAGCGAAGGGTTCGCCGTCGGCGCGTCGTTGGTCGGGCTGTCGGGCTTTGTCGGTGTGGCTTACACGCGTGTGGACAGTCTCTACGGCATCCCTGGTGAGGAGGCTCTCGAACTCCGGCCGCGCATCGATCTCGAACAAGAGAAAGTGCTCGTCAAAGGCGAATGGCGCGGCGGTTCGAACACCATAGATGCTGTGCGCCTTTGGTTTGGCGGATCGGACTATGCGCACGACGAAGTCGTGGATGAGGGTGATGGCGACGAAGTCGGCTCGCGGTTCACGAACGAAGAGTTCGAGGGCCGCATCGAGGTTCAGCACGCGAAAATCGTGACGACGCTCGGGGCACTCCGCGGTGCGATCGGCGTGCAGGGGACGCGACGGGACACCCAAGGCCAGAGCTTCGAAGGAGATTCGCTTCTGCTGCCGGCTGAAACCGGAAGCATCGCGGCGTTCTGGTTCGAGGAGTTGGCCCTGTCGCGGCAGCTGACCGTTCAGGCGGCGCTGCGCGTTGAACACACCGACGTCGCAGGCTCCGGGCGTCTCGACCCTCTGGACCCCGCAGACACAGTTGTCGGCATCTCGCGCGATTTCACTCCGATTAGCGGGTCGCTTGGAGCCATCGTGAAGTTGCCAGCCGGTACAGCCTTGTCGGTCAACGGCCAATTTGTCGAGCGCGCGCCCGACGCGGCCGAATTGTTCTCGGGCGGCATCCACGAAGCAACCGGCACCTTTGAAATCGGCAATGCCGATCTCGACATTGAAAAAGCGGCGACGATCGAGATCGGTCTCCGGAGGGCGGAGGGGCCGTTCCGGTTTGACACCACGGCGTTTTTCACGAAGTACGATGGGTTCATCTTCAAAGGGCTGACCGGGCTCGTATGCGAGGCGACGATCGGCTCCTGTGGCAACGTCGCTCCGGATGCCGATGAGACGCTCGACCAGGTTCTGTTCGAGCAGCGCGATGCTCACTTCTATGGCGTCGAGGTCGGCGCGCAATTCGACGTGGCCCCGATCTGGAGCGGGGTTTGGGGTGTCGAAGGACAGTATGATTTTGTGATTGCCGAATTCGAGAATGGCGACAATGTTCCGCGCATCCCGCCACATCGGCTCGGCGGCGGCCTTTTCTATCGCGACGCCCATTGGCTTGCGCGCACGGGCGTTCTGCACGCATTCGACCAGAACGAGATCGGCGAGAACGAGATTGCAACGCCTGGCTACACGCTGGTTTCGGCGGAACTGTCCTACACGTCCAAGCTCGAAGGGGTTGGCATCGATGGCCCGACTTTTACCATCGGCCTCAAAGGCGAAAATCTTGCCGACGACGAGGTCCTCAATCATGCCTCGTTCAAACGACGCGAGGACGTTCTGCTTCCCGGTGCCAGTGTGCGCGTGTTCGGGTCTGTCAAGCTCAACTGACGCCCCGGGACTCTGCATGGCAACAGTGTCGTTACAAACTTGTCATGCGGCCCTGATCCGGGGGAGCCTTCCCGCCGTTGTCTTCAAAGGTAGATCCGGAGGGCGGCATGACAGGCTGGCGCGGCGGGGTGCAGAGCTGGATCACAGCGATCTTTGGACTGTCCGCGCTCATCGGGCCGGCTTCGGCGTTCGATCCGGCCATCGATGACCCGACGACGCGGGAAATCCGCGCCGCGGAGGGACTGGCCAACCAGACGACGGCCGGTGAAGTTACCGCCGCGCTTTTCGGCGCCGATCACGGGCAGCCGGTGGATCTTTCCGGGCGGGGGCTCAAATCGCTCGACCTGTCAGAATTGGACTTCAAGGGTGCGAGGCTGGCGCGTTCGGACGTTTTCGGGACCAATCTCGCGCGTTCGAACCTGGAAAAGACGGACCTTGCGGGCGCCCGGCTCGACCGTACTGTGCTCACGTTCACGCGTTTTGCTGGCGCCAATCTCGAAGGCGCGACGTTGATGCGACCGACGATCTATTCGGATCTCAGGGTCGATTGGCGTGAAGCTCCCGTCTTCGACAGTGCCAATCTTCGGGGGACGCGACTGACAGGGCGTTTCGACGGCTCCTCTTTCATGGGAGCTGATCTTTCGGGCTTCAATTTCTCGCCGCACGAGCCGCGCGCCGATATCTCGTTCCTGCCGCGCAACTTCTGCCAGGGCTGCAAATTCGACCGGGCGCGCCTCAGAGGGGCCGATCTCGACGACGCGGGCCTCAGCATGTCGTCGTTCCAGGGCGCCGATCTCGCGGGCGCGCGTTTGACGCGAACCGATCTATCACGCGCGGATCTCAGGGGTGCCGATCTGACCGGTGCGGATCTCTCCCGCGCCGATCTTGCGGATGCCGACTTGAGAGGCGTCGTGGGTCTTGAAACCGTCAAGGGTTTAGGCCTAGCTCTCAACCTGGAACGGGCGATCCGCTGACGGCCTACGGTCGCATACGGTGGTCGAAGAAGCCCGAACATTTTGCGGGTAGGCCCGATGCGCATATCGACTGTCGTTTTTCACAGCGTCGCGGTGATCGCGGCGTTCTTGCTTTCTACGGGCATTCTTCAGAAAACCCGCGCCGTCGATTTCGAGCCGGTCGATACCGCGCTCGTCGTCTCCGTCGATGTTTCGAACTCGGTCGATGCGGAGCGCTACAAGCTTCAGATGGAAGGCATCGCAGCGGCGCTGGAAGATGAAAGCGTGATCGACGCGATCCTGACCGGGCCGAACGGACGCATCGTTCTTTCCATGGTGACGTGGGCCGACAAGCCGAAAATCGCAATACCGTGGACGATGATCGCATCCAAGGACGACGCGCTGGCATTCGCCGCGCGGGTGAGAAAGCAGCCGCGGGAGGGAGGGGAGTTCACGTGTCTCGCCGGCATGTTGCGGACCGTGTCGGACAAGGTCGTCACGCAAATTCCCGCCAAGCCGCTGCGGATCGTCGTCGATGTGTCGGGCGACGGCAAAGACAACTGCAATGCTGAGGAGCCAACTGAAGTTGTGCGTGACGAACTGGTCGGCGCGGGCGTCATCATCAATGGACTGCCCATTCTCGAAGGCGGAGACGCAGACCAACTCGAGGGCTGGTATCGCGATCACGTCGTCGGCGGCACGGGCGCGTTCGTTTTACCGGCCGACGGCTTCGGCGATTTCGGACGGGCGATCCGGCAGAAGTTCGTGGTCGAGATCAGCGGGCTCGATCCTGGCGCGCGCTACGCGGGCACGCCGACGCGATAAGCTGGCGGCCTGCCGCTCCTCACAGCATCAGGTATCGTTGATCGACGCCGGGACACACTTCCAGCGCTTCACGGTCCACTCGGGGTGGCTCTCCTGCCAATTGGCGAGGAACGGGGGGGCGAGAAGCGAGCACTGGACAGTGTCCATGTCGCCGTCGACCGGCAACTTGTAGTCCTTGCAACTCGCGGGATCGGAGATCAGGCAGGCCGAAATCACGATCGTCAGCATCGGGGTGTCCTCCGGGAGCGGGCCGGTTATCCAAGCCACAGTTCATTCGATGCAGCTACGCCCGTGACCGCCTGACGGTTCTGTCCTTACGCTAATGTAATGCAGGCAACGCTCAGGCTGTGAGCAGCAGCTCGCCCTTGCCGATCGTCGCGAGATCGCCGGCAAACCGTCGGACTTTGGGGGGCAATGGCTTCGGCGCCAGCGGCCCCAGGATCTCAGCGATATGGCGGGAGATGAGGCGCAAGAACACCATATCGTGGAGACCGCAGTCCGAGAATGTCGGGAGCATCCGTTCGACCGCGGGGCCGATGAGTGTGCCACGGCGCAGAAGCGTGCCGGGGTCCGTGCCGAAGCCCGTTTCCGTCCAGATCGTGCCGCCGACCATTCGCGATCCCGCGACCGCACCGGTCTTGCCTTTGACGATGATGGTGCCGCGCCGCATGCGGTCGCCGATGCGGTCACCGGCTGCGCCCGCGATATGGACCGTTCCGCCGGTCATGCCGAACTTCTCGCCGGGCAGAAGCGCGCCGACGAAATCGCCTGCCGAACCTGTGAGCGTTACGATTCCGCCCTTCATACCGGCGGCGAGAAAGCCGCCGGCGTTGCCGCGGATGTCGAGGCGTCCGCTTTTCATGAAGCGCGCCGCGTAGGCGCCAACGTGTCCCTCGACGACGATCGTCCCGCTCCGAAGTCCCGAACCGATGCCATCGCAGAGGCTCGTCGTGCCTTCGAAGATGAGGGTTTCGGCCGGCTCGCCCGACACGTCGAAATGATCGCCGACGGTTGATTGCGCGCTCACCGGGATCGTGTTGATCTCGTAGTGCGAGCGACCGGCCAGCGTCGCTGGCGTCAGATCGGACAAGTCGATCGGGGCTGATCCGCCGGACTTGAAGCGAAGGCGAAGGGCGCTCATGCGAGGTAGTCCTTCAAGTGGTAATGGTGCGGACCGAGCTTGCCGCCGTAGTTGCCGGCCGAGATGCGCGCGAGACCGCGCGAGGCGCCGGCCTCGAGGGCAGCCTTGAGGCCCGCGCGCATGGCGTTGGCGACGGCTTCGGACGTCAGCCCGTCGATGACGATCTCGAGCACGGCGATGATGTCGGGGCCAAGCTCGCTTTTGACGGCGCCGCGCAGCGTCGGGCAGAATGCGTCGTTCGTCGATGCGATAGCGCCTTTGTACTTCGAGCCGACCTTGGAGCCCGAGCGCACAATGCCGCCTGGGAACGGCGTGATGACGTCGGGGACCTTCGCGATCGCCTCGACGGCGGCTTCCGTCGTCTCGAGCAAGCCCGCGCGGTCGCGACCGAGCAGCAGGAAGTTGCCGCCGCCGACCGCGTTCGTGGTCATGCCGCACTTGTCCTCGATCGTGAACTCGCCGTCCATGACGGGTATGCGCCAATAGCGGCGCGATCCGAGCTTCTTCGAAAGCTGCCAGCCATCGCCGAAGAAGCGCGGACCGGCGGACAGGGCGAATTTTTCCGAGCTTTCGAGCCCGTTGTAACAGGCCGAGCCGGGGCTCGTCAGAACGCACTGGCCGACGCGGTTCTTCAATTGCGGAAGCAGTGCGTCGGGCGAGAAGCCGAACAGGAGCACGCGAACGCCGGGGCGTCCATCGGGCGTTTCGGACGGGTCCATCAAGCGATCGATGCCGCATTCGGCGCCGCAGCCGATGACCGACGTTCCGAACCCGGTCATCGTCGTTGCCGAAATCATCGCCCATTTCGGCGTGTCGGCGGTGATGACAAGCGCGGTGCCGGTCATGCCGAAGGCTTCGGCGAAGGTATCGTCGACGACGATGCCGTTCACGGTTTTTGCGACAGGCGTGCTCATCGGCGCGCTCCCGTCGGATGGATAACGAGGCATCCGCACGTGCCCGGCGCGTGGCCGCAGCCGGCGTTGAAGATCTCGTCGTCGGAGAGGCGGAAGTTCTCCATCTGCACCGTGTGATATGTATCGAAGTAGTTCTTCAGCGGCTTCTCGATGCGCTTTCTGTCGTAGGACGGCCTCACGACGTGGGTCGCGCCGTTGACGACCTTCACGATCTTGCCGTTTCGGACGATGAGGTCGCCGTTCTTGAAGACGAAAAGCGGCGTCGTGAACATGCGCTCGCGGTCGGGTTCGTCCTCGTAGACGACGATGTCCGCCACAGCGCCCGGACCCAGGTGGCCGCGGTCGGAGAGGCCCAAGGATTTGGCCGGCCCGGCTCGGGTCAGAATTGCGATCTCGTAGAGGCTGTATTCGCGCTCGATGGTCGCGAGCGTCGTCGCTTTCTGAGCGCCCGCGTGGATCGTCCTCAGCATTTCGTTGCGGAACGTCTTGTCCATCAGAAGGCGGATCAGGTGCGGGTAGGTGGTGAACGGCGCGCCGTTCGGATGATCGGTCGTCAGGAACATCCGCCATGGGTCCTCGACCAGGAGAAACATCTCGAGGCCGATCGCCCACTGGAGCGCGTTGACGAAGCTCTTGTCGCGGTACTTCATCGGCACGACGCCGCAGCCGGCATCGCATTCGATATCCATCACGACCCATTTTTTCGGGTGCGCGCTCTTCGTGTTGCCGTACTGGCGCATGCTGTCGCCGGATGCGGTGCAGGTCTGCCCGAACAGCACCTGGCCGACGTCGACCGAAACATTCTTGTTCCGATTGACGAGTTCCGCGATTTCGGCCGCGCCGGACGAGAACTTCATGTCGCCTTCCGTTCCATAGGAATGGAACTGGATGTGCGTCAGGTGGATGGGTACGCCTTCCGCGGCCTTGATGGTCGCGACCGTCGTCTCCTTGTTGCCGGGGACGCCGAGATTGCAGCCGTGGATGTGCAGAGGATGGGGGACGCCGAGTTCCTGCAGGCATGTCGCGAGTGTCAGCAGAATTTCGCGCGGCGTCGTTCCGTAGTGCGCGTGCTTCTCGTCGAGATCGAGTTTTCTCTGGTTGAACTTGAACGCGCTGATGCCGCCGGGATTGACGATCTTGACGGCAAGAGCCTGCGCGGCGTGCATCGTCCAGGCGATGTAATCTTTGATCTCCTCGCGGTGCGCGCCCGTCGCGAGCTGGCGCAGGAAATAATCGTCCGACCCCAGCATCACAAACGCGCCCTTGTCGATCATGGGCGTGTCGGCCATCTCCATGTGGGCTTGGCGAGCGTTCGCGGGCAGCATCGCGGGCTCGAATGCGGCGGTGTAGCCCATCTCGGCGTAGCGATAACCCGCCGTCAGCGTCGACGGCGTGGCATGGCCGCAGCCCGCGCGAGTGAGGTCCCCGCGCGCGACTTCGTGGCCCTTGTGATCCTCCGGCAGCATCATGCGGGCGATCGTGACCTTGCCGCCGCCGATGTGCGAATGGGGATCGATGGCGCCGGCCATGACGACGCGGCCGGCGAGATTGTATTCCTGCCCGACTTTGTCGCCTGGTGCGGGTGTCACGATCTTGCCGTCGCGCACATAGATGTCGCGCACGACGCCGTCGACGCCGTGCATCGGGTCGTAGACTTTGCCGCCTGTGAACTTGATCAGCATGGGAACGGGGTCTCGCGGCTCAGAGTGCGGCTTCGATAGCGGACAGGATGTCAGCGGCGCGCGGCAGCTTCGAACGGCCGAGATCGCGCAGAGGGAGCGACACGACATTGTCGCAGCGGACGATGCGGCCGGCGTGATCGGCGCCGGGGGTGCCGACTGGAATGAAGACGGCGGGCGTCGCGGGAGAGGGCGTACCGGGCGTCCCGATCAGGATCAGCGGCACTTTCGAGGGGGGCGGCGCGAGATCGGGCGTGAACGTCGAGAGCCAGACGAGGCAGTCGCCTTCGCCGGCCTCGAGCATCGTGCGAATGGCGTAGCGGAGGGGATCGTACTCGGGCTTGCCGGACGCGTAGCTCACGCGCAGCGGATAGCCGCTCTGCCAGGCGCAGACGGCGCCCGCCGAGACGGCGCCCTCGTTGCCGCCGAGCGACAAGCCCGCGGCGCGCTGGGTCTTGTTCAGGTCCTTGACGAGTTCGCAGATCGCATGGACGAGAAGATCGGCGCTCGGAAACGCGAGGCTCGGGGGTGCCCAGACGAAAACGGGGTAGCTGGCGGCGCGGATGCGATCGGCGAGGGCTCGGATATCGGCCATCGGGATGCCGGCGACGGTCTCTGTCTTGAGGGGCGTTCCGTTCACGATGGCGCGGAGCGCTGCGATGATTTCGCCCGTCCGATCGTTCGGGCAATCGAGGCTCGCAACATTTCCCATGCGGGGGCCCGTGGCCCCGCTCTGGTCGAGGCCCTGGCCCAGAAACACGACGTCACGCTTCGGTGCCGGATCCGCGAACATGCTCATCGCGGGCGTCACAATGCGCTCGAAGAAACGCGGATGGAGCGCGTGGACATCGCTCGCCACGATGACGAACAGATCGGCGCGATTGCGGCATTCGGTCAATGTGGTCAGAAACCAGCCGCTCGTCTGGAGAACCTTGAAATTTCGAAACTGGCCTTCGGACAGTGCATGATCGACGACGCCGCGCGACTTGTCGGCCAGGGACATAACGGCCCGCATTCCATCGACGTCTGTTCCGAGCCCGCCGTAGAGCGGCAGTTTCGCGCCACGGAGGATCGTGATTGCGGCTGCGACCGCTTCATCGAGGCTCACTGGCTTGCCGCCGACGGACGGGGAGGTGCCGGTCACGCTGCGTTCGAAGCCCGCGACCGCCCGCGCGCATCCATTGCGCACAATCTTTAAGCGCCCGGCAGTCCGGCTCAGTTCGAGATCGTCACAGAGAATGCCGCAGAACGGGCATGGGGTACTCGGCAGGCTGGCCACGTCAGCCGTGCCAGGGCTCGCCGGAGCGGCGTCGGTCTGGACCGTCATGTAAAGGCAGTCTCATTCTTTAGTTGGAGGCGCACAAAAGCATGGACGCCCTGCCAACACAACAGGGTCGGATCAGCCTCCCTCGGGCGGCGAAAGCGCACATCGATTGCGCGAGGAAGTCGGCCTCTTTATTGTCGCCGCCCGCAGCGATAGTGCTTCCCGACAGCACGCGCTTCAGCAGGAGGACTTGAATGCTCAGAAAATTCGCGTGGATGGCCGCACTCGTGGCTCTCATCCCGATGGCCGTCCATGCCCATGGACCGACCCGACAGAAGGTCGTCTCGAAAATCGAAATCAATGCGCCTGTCGACAAGGTCTGGGCCGTCGTCGGCAACTGGCAGGACATGAGCTGGCATCCGGCCTTCTCGAAAACCGAGGGCGAGGGCGGCAATGCCGCAGGCGCCAAGCGTACGCTGACGGTGGCCGAGGGCGGAGGGAAGATCTTCGAGAAACTCTCGAAATACGACCCCGAACTGCGCGCGCTCGCCTATGAGATCACGGAGGTCGACGTCAAAGTCGTGCCGGTCACGAACTACAGCGCGCAGATGACCGTCACGGGTACGGCGGAAAAGTCCATCGTCGAGTGGCGTAGCGCGTTCTACCGGGGCTACATCAACAACGATCCGCCGCCGGAGCTTTCGGACGAGGCGGCTGTCAAGGCGATCACGGGGGTCTTCGAGAGCGGCCTCGCCGCCTTGAAGAAGAAGATGGAAGGCGGCTGAGCGTGCCCGATCCGGGTGACGACGTCGTCGTGAGTTCTGCCCGGCCCTCGCGGGCCGGGCAGTTTCGTTTCGGCGCCAGCGGACGCGCTGCTCTGATCCTCGTTGCCTTGGCGGCGAGTGCCGCCTTTGCGGCCGAGGAGAGGCCGGCTGCGAGTACATCGCGGCCCGAGAGCCGGGAGGCGTTCGTCACCAATCAGCCTGGCGACAGCGTGAGCGTTGTTGATCTCGAGAGTTCAAAGACGGTCGCGACCGTGGTCGTGCCCGGCCGCCCAGCCGGGATCGCGCTGTCCCGGGACGGTTTACACGCTTACGTTACGGCGCCGGAAGCCAAGGGAGTGGTCGAGATCGACACGGCGGCGCGGGCCGTCACGCGGCGGAAGGAGGTTGGCGATGGTCCGCTCGGCATCGCCGTTCATCCCCTCGACGGTCGCATCTTCATCGCGGACTGGTATCGGCATCGCCTGTTCGTGCTCGACCCTGCAACGCTCGATGTCATCCGGGAGGTCGAGGTCGGCCAATCGCCATCCGGTGTTGCCGTCACGCACGACGGGTCTCGCATCCTGACGGCCGACCGCGACAGTGACGCCATCTCGATCATCGACGCCAAGACCTATGAGCGGCTGGCCGTTGTCGGGACCGGCGGGCGGCCGTTCGGCGTTTCGATCAGTCCCGAGGGCACGCGCGCCTATACGGCGAACGTGAAAACCGACGACGTCAGCGTGATCGATCTCGACGGGTACCGCGAGATCAAGCGGCTGAAGGCCGGCCACCGGCCCTATGCGGTCGTCGAGGCCCGCGGACGGATCTTCGTCACCAATCAGTACGCGGCCAGCGTCGGCGTTTTCGATGCGAAAACCCTCGAACCGCTGAGGACGATCCCGACCGGCGGTTACCCTGAGGGCATCGAGGCATCGCGGGACGGATTGGCGGTTTACATCGCCTGCTGGGACGCCAACACGCTCGAGCGGATCGACACCGCCACGCTCACTGTGACGGAGCGTATTCCGGTCGGCGAAGGCCCCCGCGCCTTCGGCAAATTCCTGCGGTGACAGCGGCAGGTAGGTCCGGCGCAACCTTAAATCTTAGCAATCTCAAGGATCGGGGCTGCCGTCCGCCGTACTGATGGGATAGCGTCCGCCGCAAGCTTGGAAGGGGTCCGGCCTCTTTCCGGCGGTGTTGTTGGACAGCGCGGTTCTTGTCGCTTAAGGGAAGGCCGCTCGAAGCTCCCGGACAACAGGGAGCACTTGAAGTGTGGAGGATATCACTCATGTTGCGCAGACTTTCCGGCCTGACGGCGCTGGCGTTCCTGCTCGCCGCGACGGTGCCGGGCACATCGCATGCCGACCCCAGTGCCGTCGACGCGATCTTCAACACCCGCCATCTCGACCTGCTCGAGAAGGGTGGGACCGTCAATTACAAATTCGAGCGGAAGGTCTCGGACGAGAAGCTGCTCGGCCAGCCCTTTACCGACGACATCAAGATCGACGTCGGAAATGCAGGTGAAGAGGGCCGGCGGGATATGAAGATCACGGTCTTCACCGGGGATCGGCAGAGGCCCATCCAGGATTATGAATCGCTGACGATCAATCCCGTCTTCATCTGGTTCCTGGACCGGGCGGTCGACAACTACCGGCTTATGGCGGGTGGCAGCCAACCCTATCTCAAGGGCCGATTCCGCGAGGCATTCGTCGACAAGGCCAAAATCGAGGCGGTAAAGATCAACTACGCGGGTAAGTCGGTCGATGGCTTCAAGATTGCGATGAAGCCTTATGAAGGAGATCCGAACGCGTCCAAGATGCAGGGCTACGAGGGCTCCGAGTTTACGATCACGGTCAGCAAAGACGTTCCGGGCTATTTCTACGAACTCGACAGCACGTACTCGAGCACGAAGAACACGTTCGGAAAACTCATCGACCGCGTGGTACTCGTAGATTCGGGGGCGCGGCCATGAGAAGCGCACTTCTTGGGCTTGCCATCTTGTCGAGCCTCTCCGGGACGTCCGCGCTCGCGCAGGAAACGGAACTCGACGCCGATCTAGCAAATGACTACCCGACGGCGACGCGGGCGGACTACATTTTCGGCTGCATGCAAGTGAACGGGAACACACGGCTCGCGCTCGAGCGATGCTCGTGCTCGATCGACGTCATCGCATCGATTTTGCCTTTTGCCAAATACAGCGAAGCGGAGACGATCATGGCCGTGCGCCAGCGCGGCGGTGAGAGCGTCGCCTACATGAACAATCCGACCTCGCAGAAGATCGTTCACGATCTGAAACAGGCGCAGATCGAAGGCGAGATGCGCTGTTTCTGAGCCCTTGCTGCCGTTCGACGGTCCCGCCGAACGCGCGTCGGGACCTCTCAGACGAGGTTCGAAACGAAAAAGGGGAGCGGATGCCCGCTCCCCTTCTTGTTTTGGCATGCCCGACTTCGCGCGACGTCTGGCGCAGTCAGGACGTCACGAACCCTTTGGTCCGCCCCGTCCGGTGAAGGACTTGCCGTCGGTATCCTTCGCGACCACCTCGAGCGTTTCATCGCCGCCCGGCGCGTAGGTGAAGCGGATATTGGGGTCCTCCGAGATCGAGATGCCGCCAGTCATGCGGAACACCGTCTCGCCGCCGCGTTTGACATCGATTTCGCGAATGAACTTGGCCGGGATGTAGTAGCCGGTCGCCTGGTTCAACTGCAGGCCCGAATACTGCGGGT
The DNA here is from genome assembly GCA_033765145.1 of Hyphomicrobium sp. Classification (GTDB taxonomy): domain Bacteria; phylum Pseudomonadota; class Alphaproteobacteria; order Rhizobiales; family Hyphomicrobiaceae; genus JAGVSR01. The sequence continues at coordinate 214,580 of JANRIH010000044.1, forward strand.
GCTTGATCATCAACTGGCCTTCGCGCGTGGCGGCCGCGGCGCTGCCGTCGAACGTCTTGACCAGCATGCGGCCGGCTTCCGCGAGCGCGGCGTCGGTATCCTTCAAAGCGGGCGCTGAGCAGCCGCCGGCCGCTTTCACAAACTGGGTTGCCATATGCAATTTGCCGTCGGCCGTTTCGACGATCGCGCGGACGTTCGAGTACATGTCGACCCGCACGCGGGTCGAGAGCATGCGCTCGCCCGAGCCGGCTGCCGGCCCGTATTCGAACTCGCCGACGACGGGCGCCGGGTTCTTGTCCACGATGAGGGTCAGCTTCTTGACCGATGCCGAAGCATCCGGCGCGATCCTGACGGTCAGGGGTACGAGTGCCGCATCGTCCGCGCGGCCCGGCGCCTCGATCGTCACGACTTTCGGATTTTCGACCGGCGCGCGGTCGCCGAACACGTCCTTCTGAAGTGTCGGCCAGATGTCGGCCTCGATGAGCGCGTTGCCGCTCGGCGCGTCGGCGGAGACCGCTAAGGTTGCCGTCAATGCCGTTGCCATCGCGACGGCGGCTGCAGTCAATGCACTGCGAAACCCTGGTGTCAGATAGGCCATATCTCGTCGTCTCCCGCGTTCTCTATATTGGCGCGCCTTGTTCGTGGCACGCTCGCTTTAGTGCCAGTACCGCGTCGAGCGTCGCCCCTCACGCCAGGGGCCACCCGTCACGCCGCGCTATTCCCATTCGAGTTCGGCGAATGCCGCCGACACGTTCCTTTTATGATACTCATCGAATAAGACCCATGCATCCTTTTCCGAACGGCCCGCGGTTTCCGTCGATTGCGCGAGCGTGCGGCCGGCAGAAATATCCTTCTTCACATCGTCGGCCACGGCGGCCAGATAGCGCTTCAGCGGCGTCGCAGCATCCGACCAGGCCATCGCGGCGGGTCCGTGACCGGGAACGATGCGCGCGGGGGCCTCCGCCGTGATCGTGTCCAGCAGGCGCTGCCAGCCTCGTAGGGACCCGTCGATGGTCGGGACATGCCCCGAAAAGATGAGATCGCCCATGAACATGGTGCCGGTCTTGGTGTCGAGGACCGTCAGATCGTTGTCGGTGTGGGCGGTTGCGCGTGCGACGAGTTGCAGGGTGCGTCCGCCAAGGTCCAGTTCCCGGCGCCCGTCGACACCCACTGTCGGCAGGACGATCTTGGTGCCGGCAAAGGCCTCGGGACCAAGTGCCTCGGCGTTGATGGCAAGATAGCGGTCGGCCCGCGCCGTCAAACCCCGTGCCATCTTCTGATGGGCCACGAAGGTCGCGCCCTCGGATTCGAGTACGACATTCCCGAACACGTGATCGGGGTGCATGTGGGTGTTGACGACGTAGCGGATAGGCAAAGCGGTGACGCTCCGCACCGCCTCGCGCAGGCTCTTGCCGACCACGGGGCTGCCGCCGGTATCGATGACGGCGACGGTGCTTTCGCCAACGACGAAGCCCGGGTTCGAGATGTCGCCCGCATTCGCCGGATTGAACGTCTCGTGCCGTCCCTGGTGGACGAATACGCCCGGTGCGACCTCAGCGATCCAAGTCCCGGCGGCGGCGGGGAGAATGCGGAGCGCCGGGAGAGCGGCGGCGGCAAGCGCCGCCGCAAGGACGTCGCGGCGGTTCAGAGATGTTGGGATCGCGCATTTTCGGGGCATGGCAAGCCAACATATGGCGTGCGTCGTCGGAAGCGTCCAATCACGAGCGGGGGATGCGCTGCGCGCGCTCAACAATGAGGCATTCCAGGTCGAACGGCCGCGGCTGACATCGTTGACGGGCCTCAGCAATTTTGGCCGCGATCGCGTCAACAGGACGCATCAGACGCGCGGATGAAATTGTACTGGGGGCAAAGATTATGAGTAGTTCCGCCGCGGGGTCAACGACCCATTTGGTCTATTTCTCTGACCCCCAACTTGACGTGCGCCGCACAATCCCGTGATGCCAAATATCATCTACCTGTTTTTAAATGAGAAAAGTGGGTCAGCGTGCCTGACCCAAGGGTGTTGCAAAAAAATTGATTTCTCGGATCGGCTTGCGGTCTTCACGCGAAAGTGTCTAGATGCGCGCCGTGGAGGGCCCCGGGGCCTTTGGTCGCAAGACCAAAGTCTCTATCGGTTTTCGGCGCGGAGCATGGGGAGAAACCTGGCCCGTTAAATGCCGGATCCGACTAAGGCTTTCTCACGAAGCAAGCGTGGCATGAACCTCAAGGAGGAAGCGCGATGCGCAAAAACGCACTCGCATGTGGCCTGCTCGCATCTTGCGCGCTCGTCTCGCCGGTTATGGCGAACGACGACGTCAAGAAGGCGACCGCTGACCCGAACAACTGGGCGATGCAGCAGGGTAACTACGAAGGCTGGCGTTACTCTCGGCTTGACCAGATCAACACCGAGAACGTCAAGGACCTCAAGGTTGCCTGGCAGTTCTCGACCGGCGTTCTGCGCGGTCACGAAGGCTCGCCGATCGTGATCGGCAACGACATGTACGTCCACTCGGCGTTCCCGAACAACGTCTTCAAGCTGGACATCTCGGACCCGTCGGGCCCGAAGATCCTCTGGAAGTACGCGCCGAAGCAGGATCCGTCGGTCATCCCGGTCATGTGCTGCGATACCGTCAACCGCGGTCCGCAGGTCGCCGGCAACACCCTGATCATGGGTCTCGCCGACACGACGCTCGTCGCTCTCGACACGGCGACCGGCAAAGAGAAGTGGAAGCAGGTCAACGGCGATCCCAAGAAGGGTGAGACGTACACCGGCAACCTGCTCATCGCCAACGACAAGGTCGTGATGGGTACCTCGGGCGCCGAGTTCGGCGTTCGCTGCCACGTCACCGCCTACTCGCTCGCCGATGGCAAGCGCGTCTGGCGCGCCTACTCGATGGGTCCGGACGCCGACATCCTCGTCGATCCCGACAAGACCCTGTCGCTCGGCAAGCCGGTCGGCAAGGACAGCTCGCTCAAGACTTGGACGGGCGACCAGTGGAAGATCGGTGGCGGCTCCACGTGGGGCTTCTACTCGTACGACGCTGAAGCCAATCTCGTGTACTACGGAACGGGCAACCCCTCCACCTGGAACCCGGCACAGCGCGCCGGACCGGATGGCAAGCGTATCGACCAGAAGTGGTCGATGACGATTTTCGCCCGCAACATGGACACGGGCGTAGCCGCCTGGGCCTACCAGATGACCCCGTTCGATGAGTGGGACTACGACGGCGTCAACGAGTCGATCCTCACCACGCAGAAGATCGGCGGCGCTGACCGTAAGGTTCTCACCCACTTCGATCGTAACGGCTTCGCTTACACGATCGATCGCCTCACCGGCGAGCCGCTCGTTGCTCAGCCCTACGACGAAGACCTCAACTGGTCTTCGGGCGTGAACCTCGACAAGGGTTCGCCTGACTACGGCCGTCCGAAGGTTCTCGACGCGAAGTCGACGTTCATTCAGGGCGCCGACGTCAACACGAAGAACATCTGCCCGGCCGCTCTGGGCTTCAAGGATCAGCAGCCGGCTGCCTACTCGCCGCTGACGAACCTGTTCTACGTGCCCGTCAACAACGTCTGCATGGACTACGAGCCCTTCAAGGTTTCGTACACGCCTGGCCAGCCGTACGTTGGCGCGACGCTCTCGATGTTCCCGCCGGAGGGCAAGACGAACACCGGTCACTTCACCATCTGGGACGGCGCTGCTGGCAAGATCGTTCACCAGCATGATGAGCCCTTCTCGGTCTGGTCGGGCGTTCTCACGACCGCTGGCGGCCTCGCCTGCCACGGTACGCTGGACGGCTTCCTCCGCTGCCGCGACCAGAAGGATGGCAAGGTGCTCTTCAGCCATCGTCTGCCGTCGGGTTCGATCGGTAACGTCTTCTCCTACGCTCAGGGTGGCAAGCAGTACATCGGCCTCTACTCGGGCGTCGGTGGCTGGGCTGGCATCGGTCTCGCTGCTGGTCTCGACAAGCCGACCGATGGTCTCGGCGCTGTCGGCAACTACGCGGGCCTGAAGTCGTACACCGATCTCGGTGGCACGCTGACGGTCTACTCGCTGCCCTAATCCGGTTGCGATTGACTAAGGGAGCCGGCGCGGGAAACCGCGCCGGCTTTCCTCATTTTCGGGGCGCCGCTTCGCCTTAACGTGCGGGCGTTCCAAAGCACTATGTCGCAGCCGAAACGGCGCGGCTTTAATGATGCAAGCGCGATGATCCAGAGTATCTAGGCGCGTGCAAAAGCGGTCGACGGAGTGGAATTTCTAGCGTTCCACAATCGGAGATCCGACGTGCGAACAAAACGACAGGGGAAACGCGTGATCAGGCTTGGAATTCAATTGGTTTCTGCTGTGAGCGTTGGGCTTGCGGCTCTTGGTGTGGCTCAGGCTGGCGAAAGCGCACTGCCGGATCCTGCACTTCACAAGAAGTATCAGGACGGCAAGAAGTTCGAGGACGGCCGCTGGGTGCTTCCCGACGGCGAAGTCACCTACGACGTCATTCGCGACGAGGCCAATCCCGACATCGTCAAGAAGGTTGACTGGCAGACCTATTCGGGTTGGCGCCGGTATCATGCTGAGTGCCACGTCTGCCATGGCCCGAATGCGGAAGGTTCGACCTTCGCGCCGGCACTCAAGGATTCGCTGAAGACGATGGACTACACGAAGTTCCTGACGATCGTCTCGAGCGGTCAGGTTCGCGACGTCGCGGGCACGAAGTATATCATGCCGGCGCTCGGCGATAACAAGAACGTCATGTGCTACGTGGACGACATCTACGTCTATCTGCGCGCGCGTTCGACGGATGCGCTTCCCGGCGGCCGCTTGAGCGCCGACCAGCGCGCGGAGAAGCCGAAAGAGATCGCCGAAGCCGAAAAGGCATGCGAAGGCGGCTGATCAGGTGATGCCATTCGATTGCGGCTATCAGTTTTGCCGCACGCAGAATTAGGGACCCGAGCACTGGCCCGGGTCCCTTTGTTTGTGCTTATATCCGCCCATGCGGGTGTCGTAGGGAAAGGATCAACGCCGTGACGGCCTATAAAAGATTACGCGTAACGTCTGGTTTGATTGCTGTGCTCGCGTTTGGAATCGCGGGATGTGATCAGGCCGACAACACTGCCAAGAAAGAAGAGCCGGCAGCTCCGCCTGCGGCCGAGACGAAGGCCCCCGAAGCGGCGCCTGCTCCGGCAGCAGAAGCGACGGCTCCGGCCGCCCAACCGGAGGCTGCTCCCGCTCCCGCGGCTGAAGCTCCGGCGGCTCCTGCTCCGGCGGCTGAGGCACCCGCTGCACCCGCACCTGCGGCCGAGGCTCCTGCCGCTCCGGCGCCTGCGGCCGCGGCACCTGCCACTCCGGCGCCCTCTCCGGCCGCCGAGGCTCCCGCCGCTGCCCCTGCTCCCGCCGCGGCCGCGGAGCCGGCGCCGGCCGCCGCTCCCGAAATAACGGAGAAGAAGGGCGAAAGCGCCATTCCCGATGCCACGCTCAGCAAGGCCGCTCAAGACGGCAAGACGTGGGACGGCTCGAAGTGGGTGCTGCCCGACGGCAGCCCGACCTACAATGTCGAACGGGATCCCGCCAACACGGACATCGTGAAGAAGGTCGACTGGAATACGTATTCCGGTTGGCGCCGCTATCACGCGGAGTGCCATGTGTGCCATGGCCCGAACGCGGAAGGTTCGACGTTTGCGCCGGCGCTCAAGGATTCGCTCAAGACGATGGACTACGCGAAGTTCCTGGAGATTGTCGCGAGCGGCCAGGTGCGTGACGTTGCGGGCACGAAGTACATCATGCCGGCGCTCGGCGATAACAAGAACGTCATGTGCTACATCGAGGACATCTACGTCTATCTGCGGGCGCGCTCGACCGACGCTCTTCCCGGTGGCCGTCTCAGTGCGGATCAACGCGCCGAGAAGCCGAAAGCGACGGCCGAGGCCGAGAAGGCCTGCGAGGGGAGCTGATAAGGTCCTCTATCCTTCCCATCCGGCGACAATCGAAACGGCGGCCCACGTGGCCGCCGTTCACGTTTCAGCGAACTCCTGGATTTTTCGGCGTGCATGACAGGAACTTCATGTGCATCACGGGCGCACGGTATCTATATCAGCAGCTTACAGGGACCCTGCTGATCGGCCAGCCAGGGCTCAGTCACGAAAAATAAGCAATTGACCCGCGTCGCACGCGGGTCCGAGGAACAACTTCGAGAGGCCCATGAAGCGCATTTCGACGGCCGTAATGGCCCTTGCCGTGCTCGCTGGATTTCCAGCCGCTCACGCTGCCGATGGCAACCTTGCCGACGCCACCAACCGGAAAGTCCTGCGCGTCTGCTCGATCCCGGAGAACCTTCCCTATTCGAACGACAAGGGCGAGGGGTTCGAGAACAAGATCGCGCAGATCGTCGCCGATGAACTGAAAATCCCAATCGAATACACATGGTATCCGGGCGGCTATGGCCTTGTCCGCCGAACGCTTGCCGTGAAGCGCTGCGATCTCGTGCTCGGCGCCGTGCAGACCGATGACGCGACGCTCAACACCAACCACTATTACCACACGACCTACGTCATGTTTTACAAGAAGGGCTCGGACCTCGAGGGGGTCACGTCCTTCTTCGATCCCAAATTGAAGGGCAAGCGCATCTCGAACCAGGGTGGCCCGATCGGCGACCAGGTTGCGAAGGCGGGCCACATGCCCAACGCGAAGAGCTATCTCGTCAACGTGGATCGGCGCTATCTCAATCCCGAGCAAGAGATCATCGACGACGTTCTCAAGGGCGAGATCGATGTCGGCATTCTCTGGGGGCCGTTCGCAGGCTGGTTCCTGAAGCCGCATCTCGACAAGGTGACGGTCGTGCCGATCACCGAAAACGTGGCGGGCACCGGCAAAGTCGACTACCGCATCACGATGGGTGTCAGGCAGGGCGAGAGCAACTGGAAGCGGCAGTTGAACGAGATCATCAAGAAGCGTCAGGGCGACATCGACAAGGTGCTCCTCGAGTACGGGGTTCCGCTACTCGACGAGGACTTGAAGCCGGTCACGAAGCCGCGTACCTGATCGGTCCCATGGGACGGTCTTCTGCATTCGCAGTTTGCTCGAAATTGCTAACGCCGGCCGGGGTGCATGCTCCGGGCGGCGTTCGCGCATCCGGCACTTTCATTCGCCGCACATTGCTCGTCGTCGGCGTAGCGTCGACGCTCTGGTCTGGCCATGCCGGGGCGTTCGACGAGCCGGCGGGCGTGCCTGAACCCGACAGCTACCGCACGGATGCCTATCGGACGCCTGTTCCGGCAACGCTCAAGGGCGCGCGGGTTATCACGGCCGAGGAAGCTGAGGTTCTCGCCAAGGACAAGACGGCGATTTTCATCGACGTCTATCCACGGCCTCCGAAGCCGCCCAATCTTCCGGCGGGAACCGTGTGGCGAGACCCGCCGCACGCGACGATCGAAGGCGCGCACTGGCTGGCGAATGTCGGCTACGGCGTGCTGGCTCCCGAGATCGAGGACTATTTCAAGACGCGTCTTGAAAGTCTGACGGGGAGCGACCGAGCGCGGCCGGTGATCTTTTTCTGTCTCAAGGACTGCTGGATGTCCTGGAACGCGGCCAGGCGCGCGGTCGAATGGGGTTACGCGCAGGTCATCTGGTTCCCGACCGGCACGGACGGCTGGCAGGCGATCGGTAACGATCTTGTTGCCGCAAAGCCCATGCCTTGATGCCGGCTTCATGACGCGACCGTCGTTCGCGCGGCAGAGCCTTGCGCTTCCGTTTACTTCGACATCATCCCGCGGATGGTGCGCGCGAGTTCGAACAGCCTCTCCTCAATGGTTGCGGGAAGCTCGCATGCGATCGGAATGTTCGCCTGACGCTCCTGGAAGATGCGACCGGCCCAGTAGAGCTTTTCCTCTTCCGGGCTCGGCGGCACGGCCGCGGTGTCGTCGACGACGATATCGCCTTGGAGCTTCGCGATGTCGACGCCCTGCTGCTCGAGTTCCTTGGCGCGCTCTTTTTGGGCGCGCTGGAATTTCTCGATGCCGCTGATGACGGAGCGCCGCTGCGTGTTGACGGTGCTGAAGAGGCCAGCGAACGCCTTGGTCAGCTTGGCATCACGGTCGGCTTCGGGCTGAGCCTTGATGTAGGTCTCGAGAGCGGCCACAGCCTTCTCGATGGGCACGCGGCGCGTGGCGAGCTTCTTGACGACGGTCGACAATTCCTTGTCCTGGAACCAGTCCTTGTGGGCGTCGAGCGCCGGGCCATCCCAAATCGCGGTCGGCGAGAGGTCGAGCACCTTCTTCTGGACGCAGGGCCAGTCCGGATTGTTGGGATCACCGACGGCGAATGCCGGGGCCGAGCCCGCCAGCATCGCAGCGACGGTCAGAAAGGGAATGTTGACGCGCATAAGTCCTCCCGCTTGGGACGTTTTGTTTCTTTTCTTTACGACACCAATGGGGCCATCGGATGGGCCACGTCAACCGCCTCCGCCGCCGGGTGGTGTCTCAGGTGTTTTGAATTTTCTTCGGGCGGCCAGTCTTCGGGGCTGCTGCGTCCATGATGGCGCACAGGTCTTCCATCGTCATCAGCTTCGAGGTCAGGCCCGCAGCCATGGCCGGAGTGACTTTGAGCGTCTT
>JANRIH010000051.1:0-3256 GCA_033765145.1 Hyphomicrobium sp.
CGGCGGCGCTCGTCTCGTCGCGGACGAACGGCCGCGTCAGCCGGCCGAATCCTTTGTCGCCAAGGATTTCCTCGACGCTTCCGACCCGCGACCGCTTGCCGGTCAGGGTCGTGAAGATCTCGACATTGCTGCCGGTCAGCAAAGCCGGCCGCGTCGCGTTTCCTGAGCCGACCGTGATCTCAGTGTCCCAGCCGCGTTCGGCGATGAACGCCTTGGCATGGAGCCCTTGCAGGGCCGCTGCGTCTTCTTCCTCACCATCTTCCGTGGCCGCCATCTCGTCGAGCACGGCCACGCGGGCAAAGCCATCGAGCGTGGCCCCGGGCACCTGGGCGAGTTCGTCGGATCGCCCGATGAAGATGGGCTTTTCGGCGCTGGCCAGGCCGGCGAGCATCGACAAGGTTTGATCGTCGCAGAAGGGCGACACGACGCCCAGCCGAACGCAGGGTTCCGGGCGCCATGGCTTTCCGCCGAGGCCGTTCACCGCGAAGGAGACGCTCTCGAACGGTTCCGGCAGGCTCCATTCGGCGCGGCGCATGTCTTCGGCCAGGTCATCGACAAGCGTCTTCGTTCCGTCGGGAACACCTACGGTCGCGAGGTCGGGGAGCTGGCGAAGGAAGTCGGCGACCGGGCGATTGACTGCTTTGGGCTGCCTGGTGATCACGCCGTCGAGGGTGGCGGCGATGTCCCACGAGCGGTCGCGCGTCAGGTTTCGGGAGAGAATGAGCAGACGCAGGCGGACCGGGTCTTCGGGCCGTAGTGGAGTGAAGCGCAGCGCCCACATTTTGGGGTGGAAGGCCCCGCCTTGGGGGGCAGCGACCTCGACGATGATGCGTTCGAGTAGCGAGCAAAGGCGGGAATGCGGCCGGGCGCTCGCCTGGATATGGCCAGCGTCGGTGAAGATGACGAGGCGGCCGGCGATGCGCTCGGCACCCTCGAGCAGTGCCAGAGGATGAGCGAGAATGTCGTCCCGGTTCTCGGCAGCGAAGAGCGCCAGACTGACCGGGACGGCGAGCGCGGTCTCGAAGTCGAGCGAGAACGTCGTGGCGACCGCCGCGTCGAAGACATATCCCGCCGGCGGCTGAAGATTCGCGCCGTAGAGGGTTCGCTGTTCGGGGTCGAGGCTGCGTCTATTCAGCATGGGCGAGATCCCGCAGATGGGATTTGGCCTGTGCCCAGCGGAAGCTGAGGCGATCAGCGCCCGATGCGCCGGTCCAACGGTCGCGGACAGCGTGATTGGCGTAGCGTGATTGGCTGGTCTTGAGCCGGCGTTCGCGTTCTTCGATCAGCCGCCGCGCCGCAGGCGCCGAGATCAGCTGCGCCGTCCCGGTCAGAACCAGATCGCGCCACTCGCTCACGAACCGTTTGGCGGCGGGTCGGACAGCATGCGCCGGATGCTCTACGACATACCAGAAGTCATCGAGCGACCACGCTCGGACCGCGCCGGCGTCGAGTTCGTCGCTCCACGCTTCGAGCCGACCGCGATATTCGTCGATCCAGTCGTCGCGCTGCCGCAGCTCGCTGAGCGCGAGGTTGTAGAGAAGCGCGGCACCGTGCATCACTTGCGAGAAGATTTCGCCATGTCGCACGAGGCGGCGCGCGGCGGATGGGAACGCCGACAGATGGGGATGCGTCCAGATATAGTCGCAGTCCGCGTCGATCCCTTCGCGGGCGAGCATCGTGAGCAGCGCGGTGGGCTGGCTGGCGACCAGACGGTCGATGAGGAATTGCGCCTCATCTGTGGTCAGGCGGAAGACAGCGCGCTCGAGCAGGTCGCCGGGCATCGGCGGCAAGGCCGGATTCCAGACGCTAAGTGCCTCGGCATCGGCTAGGGCGTCTTCGCCGCTGGATGCTCTCCGCGAACGGCCGCGGCCTCGCAAGGCGACGAATAGGCTGTCGAGCGAGCCAGGAAAAACCCGGATGCCCCACGCGCCCAGCCCGGCCCAATAGACGGAACTCGGCAATCGCTGGAGCCGTGGTCCTGCATCTCGGCCGATGATGCCGTTAGACTCACCGCCCGCTTTCAGGGCGTCGGCAAGGCGGATCTCAGTGTCGCGTGCTTCGATGCGAAGCTGCGCCTCGGGGGCTTCGCGCTTTTCCAGCTCTCGATAGAGCCAGGGAATGAACAGCATGTATCGCAGGCGTGTCTGGATCGTGCTCGTACCTGGAAAGAGATGATCGGCGATGGAATCGCGGATCGCTCCCAGCCCAAGCTCATCGCGGGTCTCGCGCTCCTGAAAGAGCGCCATGATGCGCTGCGCCCGCTGCCGCTCGGCTTCATCGAAATCGATCCAAGCTAGAGACGACATGGGCTCAGGCCGCCTTGCTCGCGGTCGGCTGCGTCGGGAGGACTGGAATGACAGTGCCGGAGGACATCAGCACGATCAGTCCACGCTCGGCGCCAGTTATGCCGAGATAGGCCCGCACTTGCGCGCGATAGTGATCGAGCGCTTCCGGTGCCGGCGTCACATCGCTTTTCCAGTCGACGACGACGGCAGGGCGACCCTCGGCTGTCAGGGTCAGGGCATCGGCTATCCCGGCCGTTACGGCCTCCACGCCGTCGGCTGCTTGTGCGGCATAAACGGGAAATTCGGCCAGAAGACCCGGCCGCAAGGCCACGATGTCTGGCAAGGCCAAGGTCCGGGCGACACAGGCAGCAAGTTCCTCAGCAGACAGCCCCGTCGCCGGGTCGGCGACCGGAGAATGGCCAAGAGCGCGGATAAGCTCGGCTGCCCGTTCGATGAGGGCAGCCTCCGTCTCAAGGACTTCGCCGGTCAGAACCTCTTCCACGAGCTTATGGAGGATCAGCCCACGTTCGCGGCCGCCCTGCACGAGAGTCGCGGCTTCCATTTCGGGAGGCTGCTCGTCGGCCGCCCCCGTCCAGAGCGCGCCTTCTTCTTCCCGTAAGACGGTCTGGGCGGCGCTTTCATCGCGACTGGGCGCAAGCCGGGTCAACCGCGTCTGCGCGGCTGCGATGGCTTCGGCTTCGGCGGCGAAGCTAGCGCGCGTTTGGGTGTTGCCCGCGCCAGCACCCGCCGCCGTGAGGCCGACAGGCAGGTGAGAGACGTCCAGTCCGGGCAAGCCGGCGAGCGACAGATCGACGAGGCCGATCCAGGCTGATTTCGACGGTGTGGCGTCGAGCCGGGGAAGGACGAGGAGTTCGCGAGCGCGGGTGGCTGCGACATACCAGAGCCGGATGCGTTCGCGGTCCAGCTCCTCCTTTTCCGCTTGGCGGGCGGTTTCGTAGCCCTCAGGCGTG
>JANRIH010000015.1:0-220542 GCA_033765145.1 Hyphomicrobium sp.
TAGTCGTTCCTCCAATTAGCGAGCAGCTCTCGCGCCTCTGAGAGCGATGAGAACAGCGTCTCGTTCAAGAGTTCGTCCCTCAGCCGCCCGTTGAAGCTCTCGACGAAAGCGTTCTGCACGGGCTTCCCCGGCTGGATGTAGCGCCAGGCAACGCCCGTCTCTCGGCTCCACAGAAGCATCGCCGTCGAGGACGCAGGCGACGTCGCACCTGTCATCGTGGCCGGCATCGTCGGAGACATCTCGGCACTCGACGCATCGGCGGGTGCCAGATCCGCGATTGCCGCAGATACGCGTGCGACATTTGATGCGAACTGGTTGGCGACGCTGCGCGCGCGATTGGGCCTCAGAGCAGGTGGCGGCCTCTGGCATGTCACGGGTGGGGTCGCCGACTCGGAGGTCACCACTTCGGCATTCGACGATGCCAGCGTTATCGGTCCCGGGATCATGCAGATTTCGGGAAAAGGCACAAAGTCGGGGTGGGTGGTTGGCGGCGGTGTCGAATGGCCGTTCGCGCCGAATCCGTCCGTCGGGCTCGAATACATCCACGCCGAGTTCGGCGACGTGCAAGCCAACGGTGAGGCCGCCACCATTCCTGGAGCCTATCCAACGTTCGAAGGCGACCTCGATATCGATATTGTTCGCGTTGGTCTCAACTGGCGGAAGTAAGGAATTGACGGGCTGGTTGTGGTCTCTCTCTTGGCCGAACGTCGGGCCAGCTTGTGACGCTGCCGTCGTCGCCGCGGATACGCCACTCCAGACGCAACTTCAAACTAGAATAATTTCAATGTTTTGCTGCGCTCGCTTGGACGATTGACAACAGCAGGGGGCCAATGTCTCCTGTCCGCGGGCGGCTCGATCCGCCATCCGATTTTGGGGCCTTGAACCCCACCAATTGGGGCACATCATGAAGGCAAAATCGAACAGTTCACCGGCATTGGATCGGCGTCGCTCCTCGCGCGGCGCGAGGTCTGTCATTCATGCTCGCGCCGAGATCATCGTCGGCTCGAGTTTCCGTCACTGGCTCGCCGGCTACCAGACGGGCGATGTCCGTCATTGGCAGCGCGCCTTCACTTTCGCCGTCGACATGCTCGGCACTGAGCGCGCGCAAATCGTGTGCACGGATTTCTCGCGCTGGGTGCGGCTTCTTGGCGAGCGCTCGCGGCGAGACCTCGAAGTGCTGGCGCCGAATGCGCCGCGATACGGCCGCGACGAATGCGTCGCGATGGCTCTCATCGCATCCTACCAGCACCAGGCCTGTCCGGCGCTGCAAGCCTGCGCGATGACGCTGCTCGGATGTGAGCCGAGTGCGGAACTCGTCGACCGATCATCGAAGGTCGCCGAACGGCTCACGGGATTCGACGAAATCCTGCCGGCGCATGCCTTGCACGAGGTCGTGCGGCAGGCGGAGCCGTCCGTGCATCTACTGGCTTGAGCGCCGGTTCGAGGGTCGGCGGGCTCGCGCCGGTCTCATCGTTTGTCATCGAAGCAGTCCCATTCGGGCACGCCACCGAATTCTGCCGCGAGATGGTCGATCAGAAGCCGCGTCTTCGCGGCGAGAAACTTGTTCGGCAGATAGAGTGCGAAGATGTCGAGGCTCGTCGGGGGATGGGCGGCGAGGATCGTCATCAGCCGGCCGGCCCGGATGTCCTTGCCGAGGATGAAGGTCGGCAGCAGTGTGATGCCGTGGCCCGCGAGTGCTGCGGCGCGGAGCACATCGCCGTTGTTCGAGCAGAGGGCCGAACGGATCGGCACGGAGACCGTCTCCCCGTTGTCGGTCAGGTCCCATCTTTGCAGCGTCGTCGAGTGCCCGTAGTTGAGGCATTGGTGGTGCGCGAGATCGGCGAGACGATCGGGTTGGCCGTGACGCGCGAGATATTCGGGTGATGCCGCGAGCACGCGGCGTGCGGGTGCGAGTTTCTTTGCGACAAGGCTCGAATCCGAGAGACGTGCGATCCGGATGGTGACGTCGACGCCTTCCTCCACCGGATCGACGAAGCGGTCGTTCAGCAGGAGTTCGACGCGAAGATCGCGATAGCGCGTCATGAAGCGTGCGATGGCGTCTCCCATATAGAGCGCGCCAAATGTCATCGGCGCGTTGATCTTCAGGACGCCGCGCGGCTCGTCGTGGAGGCGCGAGACCTGGAGTTCGGTCTCCTCCACGCGGGCGAGGATATCGACGCAGCGCTCGTAATAGGCGCGACCGGCTTCGGTCGGTCCGACACGGCGCGTGGTTCTTTCGAGAAGCCGCGCACCGAGGAGCTGTTCCAATTCCATGACCGCCTTGCTGACGGCTGAGCGCGTGAGGCCGAGCGCGCGTGCGGCCTCTGCGTAGCTGCCGAGTGAAACGACTTTGGCAAAGGCTTGCATCGCATCGAGCTTGTCCACGTGATTGGTTCCATATTGGATGCAATTTGTAACCTCAATAGCATATTGATTCAGAATCGGCGCGCTTCTACATCCAGCGCTAGGCGAACCAGAGGATGCCAACAATTGGCAAGGAGAGCGCAAGATGCTGACAGAACTCAGGAAATCAGACGAACGCGGCAAGGCGAATTTCGGCTGGCTCGATAGCCGGCACAGCTTTTCGTTCGGGCACTACTTCGATCCGGCGCACATGGGATTCGGTGCGCTCCGCGTGATCAACGAGGATCGGGTCGCGCCAGGAGGCGGGTTCCCGACCCATCCGCACGCGGACATGGAGATCATTTCCTATGTCCTCGAGGGTGGGCTCGAACATCGCGACAGTCTTGGCACGGGTTCGGTCATCCGCCCCGGTGACGTGCAGCGGATGTCCGCTGGCACGGGGGTACGCCACAGCGAATACAACGCGTCGCGCACGGAGCCGGTGCACTTCCTGCAAATCTGGATCATTCCGGATGCGCGGGGGATCGTGCCGAGCTACGAGCAGAAGTCGTTCTCCGCAGACCAAAAGCGCGGAGTTCTGAAACTCATCGGCTCGAGGGATGGCCGCGACGGCTCGGTCGTCATTCATCAGGATGTCGATCTTTATGCGACGCTTCTCGCGCCGGGCGAAGAGGTCGCGCACGTCGTCGGACAAGGTCGGAGTGCGTGGGTGCAGGTCGCGCGCGGATCGGTCGTCGTCAACGGTGAGCGGCTCGACGCTGGTGATGGCATCGCGGTCAAGTCCGCGGGGCGACTGACGATCGATGCCGGCGATGATGCGGAAGTTCTGCTGTTCGATCTCGCCGCATGAGCGGCGGCCGACTTCCGAGGACCCGCTGACGCAGCGAGCGGCTTCCGAATTGCGGGAGCCGCTCGTTCGCACTCGGCCGACGTCGCCTGGCGTCGCGCTCCAATAGCCGCACGCTCGGCCTAGATCGTCTCTGCTGCGAGTGCCTCGTGCCGGCGCCAGACCGGCCATGTGATGTCGCGGCCCGGGAACGCAACTGCGCGGAACGGCCACACGTCCTTCAACCAGTTGCGCAGCACGTTGCCGAGATCACGGTCACGCTCTAGGGCGTCCGATCCTTCGCGGACCCAATAGAAGGCCGTTGCGTCGTAGGCTGGCACGTTGCTTGGAAAAATGTAGCAGCAGCCGAGGCAGTCGATGCCGTCGTTCGACATCACGGTGTAGGCGAACGAATGACGGAGCGTGAATTCGCGCTGATGCCAGGCGAGATCGATCATGTCCTCTTCGAGAGTGAGGCCAGCGGGCCAGGGACTATCCGGATCGAGGAGACCCGTCAGTCGTTCCGCGCTCGCCATCACCGCCGCGTAGTCCTTCTCGAAATCGCCGATCGCAAGCATGCGCAAATGGAAGGTGCCGCAGTCGAGGCGGTCGGGTACGAGAAAATCCGGCGGTACGAGTGGGCGATTGTACATATCGTCGGCTCAAGATGTAAATTCTTGCAGTCAGGTCTCGCCAAATCGGCTGTCATACCCATGCGGCAGCGGAGGGCGTTCGCGCTTCCCGCGCTCGATCAGGTCCGAAAGATCCTCGACGAGCCACCGGAACAGTTCTTCTCCTGCGGCGAGCGTCGCGCGGCTCGGAAATCCTGTTACGCCATTGAGGCTCGTTCTGTTGACCGGGTGAGCGAAGACGAGACCCGAGGTGCGGTCGGGATCGTCGGCGTCCGCGAACTTCTCGGGGCGTGTCATCTCGGGCGCGACGGCCATCATGAGCGCTGTTTCGGCGGCATTGGCGTGCCAGTCCTCGGCATCGGCGAAACTCGCGGCTTTCACCCTCGGGGAGAGCGTGGCGGTGTTGAAGACGGCGATCATCATGTCGTCGTGCTCGGCGCGGAGCATTTCGAGCGCACATCGAAGCGGTGCGGCATTCGTCACATGCGTGTTGACGATGAAGAGCCTTCGAACGCCGCTCGCGTAGGCCCAGTCACCTATTTCCTTGACGATGCCGATCAGCGTCGCCGGCTGAAGCGCGATGGTGCCGGGCCAGCGGCGACTGTGACCCAACGAGCAGCCGTAGGGCAGCAGCGGCAGCATCGGTACGCGCGTTGTCTCCGATACGGCACGGCAGAGCTTATCCGCGAGAACGGAGTCCATTCCGGTTCCGAGATGGGGACCGTGCTGCTCCGTCGCGCCGACAGGAAGGATGGCGGCGTCACTGGCAGACGAGATGTCCGCCGGCAATTCGTCCCAGGTGCGTTCCGACCAGAGCATCGCAACCTCTCATCTGCCGGGCGTCAGAAGAACTTGAGGTATCGGCTGCGTTCCCAATCGGAGACGTGGTTCAAATAGCTGATCCACTCGTCGCCTTTGTAGTCGAGCCATGACTTGTGCATGTCCGGGCCGAAGACTTTGGCGCTCAAGGGGTCGGCAGCGAAGGCCTCGAGTGCCTCGCCGAGCGTTCTCGGGAGACGATTGATGCCGAGCGTTTTCAACTCGTCCTCGCTCTTCAAGTACATGTTCTCGGTGTGCGGCTCCCCCGGGTCAGCGCCGGCTTCGATCCCCTCGAGGCCTGCTGCCAGAACCATCGCGGCTCCGAGATAGGGATTGCATGAGCTGTCCGCGGCTCTGAGTTCCACGCGGCCGCCGCCCAGCGGAATGCGCAGCGTGTTCGTGCGGTTGTTGTTGCCGTAGCAGGCCCAGATCGGGGCCCATGTAAAGCCCGACATCGAGCCTCTCAGAACCAGACGCTTGTAGCTGTTGACGGTCGGTGCGACGACAGCGCAGATCGCCGGCAAGTGTTTCAGAACGCCGGCGAGGAATTGATAGCCGAGCTTCGAGAGGCCGCAGCCGCGCGGGTCGGCGGGGTCCTTGAAAAGGTTCTCACCGGTCTTCTTGTCGGCGAGGGACATATTGAAGTGTGCGCCACTGCCTGCGCGATCAGCGTAGGGCTTCGGCATGAAGGTCGCGAATGCGCCGTGCTTGCGGGCAATTTCGTGCGCCATCATGCGGAAAAACACGTAGCGGTCGGCCATCGAGACGGCATCGAAATAGGTGAAGTCGATCTCGAACTGGCCGATGCCGTCTTCATGGTCAAAGCTGTAGACATCCCAACCGAGACTGTTCATGGCGCTGACCAGCTCGTTCATCCACTCCATGTTGTCGAGCATGCGCGCGACGTCGTAGGCGGGCTTTTCGAGATTCTTCCGCGTCGAGAACGGGGAAAAGCCCAGCGGATGGCTCGGGTCATCTTTCAGCACGAAGAACTCGGCTTCCATGCCAAGGTTCATCACGTAGCCCATGCCGGCGGCCTTCGCGGCGACGCGCTTCAGGATGTTGCGGCTGCAGGCTTCAAAAGGCGCGCCCTTGCACCAGAGATCGCTCGCGAACCACGCGACGTCCTTGCGCCAGGGAAGCACGACGCAGCTCTCGGCATCGGGGTGTGCCGCCACCTCTTCGTCGCTCACATCCTGGGGCACGCCGTCAAGGGCTGCGCCCGTGCACAGCTCCGAGCCCGACATCATGCGGTCGAGGTGGGAGATCGGCACGACCTTGCCCTTCGAGACGCCGTGCATGTCGACGTAGCTCGCGAACATGTAGCCGACACCCTCCGCGGTGAGTCGCTCGGAGAGCGCCTTGACTTCGGGATTTGCGGGCGCGGCCATGGTCGTCTCCTTGCCTTCGCTCATGTTGACTTCTGACTTCAGCGCCGTGCGATGCGCGCATCTGCGACGGCCGTGCTCCGACATGTCGAAGTGCGGCCGGCCGCGAGTGCTTGCGGATCTCAGATCCGAACGCAGCATCGCACTCTTATTAATTAATCGCATAATTAATTAGGTTAGTGAAGACTAGATTGTTGCGGAAGCTGCACAAATATCTAACAATCGACGACAACAATCGCCCATCGGGGATGCAGACATGAGGCGCCGCGTCAGTCGTGTCGGCCGGCCGAAGGCCGGAACCCTCGATGTCGAAGCGGAGACGGTCATTCTGGAGAAGGCGCTCGATCTGTTCGCCGAGCGCAGCTTCGATCGCGTGACGACTTCCGAGATCGCCAAGGCGACGGGCTTCAATACCGCACTCATCTACTACTACTTCGGAAACAAGGAGGAGCTGTTCCGCCGATCTGTGGCACTGGCGGTCGAGCGGGCCTTCGCAACGTTTCGACTGTCGCGCAGAGAGTCGGATGGGCCCCAGCAGCAAATCCTCGGCTGGATCGACACGCACATCCGCGAGTTCGATACGATCGCCAAGCTCATCAAGCTCTCGATCGACTACGCGAGCCGGTCGGAGCGCAAGCCCGGGATCGATCGGGCCATCATGAAGTTCTACGACGATGAGAGCGCGGTGCTGCGACAGGCCATCACAAACGGTATGGCCTCGGGAGAGTTCCGAAAGGTCGATGCGGACGAGACGGCAACATTCATTTCGACCTATCTCGACGGCGTCTTCATGCGGGTCATGATCCTCAAGGATTTCAAGCCCGTGCCGGCGCTGAAGAGCCTCAAGACGTTCGTGCGAGCACATCTCTGCCGCGCCGATCGCTCGGTAAGTTCGATCATGGATGGCCGAAGCCGAGCCCAAAAGATTCGATAGATCGACGGCGATCAATGCTGCCGAGAGTTTGTGCGCTCCGCCCAATTTCTTGTCGCATCCGCGCGGCTTGCGGCGCAAATCGGCTTGTTTTCTCGTGTTTTTCGAACTGGCACGACGCCTGCAATGCTTAATTCATAATGCATCTAGGGTTCCGATCGCTTGAGGCGGTGCTGGTCCAAGAGATGCGCTCCCGGTCTCAGCGAGATGCTGACCGGAGCCACGGCGGGATAAAAGCCCGGGAGAGTTGGACCGCGAGGAGCTCAGGCTTTCGGACGGACGGCCTCCATGTCCCGACTACCCAGGACACACATCCGTCTTCCGTTCCCGGCCCTCGGTTTCATGCCGAGTGATGTCGATCAAAGGAGACTTGAATGTTCGTCCGCTCACGATCCTTGAGAACGCTTGGACTTTCGCTCGGGGCCATGGTGCTTGGCGTTGGAGCGTTCGGCGCCATGGCGGTTGTGCCGTCGTCACCGGCTTTGGCCGAGGCCAAAAAGAAAGAATTCACGGTCTGCTGGACGCTTTACGCGGGCTGGATGCCGTGGGGTTATGCCGCCGACAACGGCATCGTGAAAAAGTGGGCCGAGAAGTACGGCATCGACATCAAGGTCACACAAGTCGGCGACTACGTCGAATGCATCAACCAGTTCACGGCCGGCAAGTTCGACGCCGCCACGTCGACGACCATGGACGCTCTCGCCATTCCGTCGGTCGGTGGCGTCGATACCACCGTGCTCATCGCGGGTGACTATTCGAACGGCAACGATGGCATCATCCTCAAAGGCAAAACGAATCTTGCGGACGTGAAGGGGCAGAAAGTCCATCTGCTCGAACTGTCGGTCTCGCACTACTTCCTGGCGCGCGCGCTCAGCACCGTCGGTTTGAGCGAGAAGGATATCACGATCGTCAACACCACGGACGCGGACTGGATTTCGGCCTACAAGAGCGGAGATGTCACGGCGATTGTCGCGTGGAACCCGGCGCTGGCGGAAATCGACGCGGAGTCCGACGCGAACCTCGTGTTCGACAGCTCCAAGCTGCCGGGCGAAATCGTTGACGCGCTTATCACCAACACGGCCATGCTGAAGGCCAATCCGGAATTCGGAAAGGCGATTACGGGTGCCTGGTTCGAGACGTTGGCGCTCATGACGAAGGGCGACGACGCGGCGAAGGCCGCGCTCGAGAGCATGGCCAAGGCGTCTGGCACGGATCTCAAGGGCTACGAGGCGCAGCTTGCGGCGACGAAGCTCTTCTATACGCCGGCTGACGCTTATGCGTTCGCGACCGATCCCGCGGAGAAGGCGAAATTCGACTATGTGCGGAAGTTCTCGTTCGACAAGGGTCTTTATGGGCAGAATGCCAAGAGCGTTGATGACATCGGCATCGAGTTCCCGGACGGCTCGGTTCTGGGATCCAAGGACAACATCAAGTTGAGGTTCGACGCGAGCTTCAAGAAGATGGCTGCCGACGGCAAGCTCTGAACTGGAGGCGCGGACCGGCAGTCTGATGGCACGTCGTGCCGGTCCGCGACCCTGTCACGTCTACCCAAGTAGCGCCCAGCCGGAGCTCTTCATGCCTTCGTCGTTCAAGTCTCTGCCCGTCATCGATATCTCAGGTCTCTATGCGGACGATGTCGCGACGCGCAAGGCCGTCGCAGATGCGATTGGGCTCGCTGCTCGGGATTCGGGCTTCTTCTATGTCGTCGGTCATCGAATCGGGGCGGACTTGAGAGCGCGTCTGCTCGCCGCGACGAAAGCGTTCTTCGCGCGCCCTCTCGAACAGAAGATGCCGTACTACATCGGACTCTCGAGCAATCACTCGGGCTATGTTCCGCGCGGCGAGGAGAGTTTCTACGGTCAGAAGCCGGATCGAAAGGAAGCGTTCGACATTCCGCTCGACGTTCCCGCCGACGATCCCGAGGTTCTCTCGGGTGCGACGCCCATGCTCGGGCCGATCAACTGGCCCGACGATCCCGCATTCAAAGCGGCGGCCAGCGCCTACTACGCGGAGGTGGCGGCGCTCGCGCGCACGCTCTTCCAGGGGTTCGCGCTGGCGCTCGATCTCCCCGAGGACTGGTTCGAGCCGCGACTTCAACGGCCGGCGAGCCAATTGCGGCTCATTCATTATCCCTTCGATGCCGAAGCGCCGGCGGATGAACCCGGCATCGGCGCGCATACGGACTACGAGTGCTTCACCATCCTCCTGCCCACGGCGCCGGGTCTCGAAGTGATGAACGGGGACGGGGAATGGATCGACGCGCCGCCGATGGAGGATGCCTTCATCATTAACATCGGCGACATGCTGGAAACCTGGACTAACGGGACGTTCGCGGCCACGTCGCACCGGGTGCGCAAGGTGAAGGAGGAACGGTATTCGTTCCCCTATTTCGCATCGTGTGACTATCACACGGTCGTCGGACCTCTGCCTCAGTTCGTCAGCGACGGAAAACCCGCAAAATATCCGACGCTCGTGGCGGGCGATCACCTGCTCGCGCAGACCGCGTTGACGTTCGCCTACCTCAAGCAGCGGATCGGGGATGGCTCGTTCAAGCTGCCGGACAATTCGCACGCGCTGTCGAGCTTCGGACAAGAGGCGCGCAATCGGAAGGCCGGATAGCTTCCTCATGGTGCCGACAAACAAGTTCCAATCATAACAACTCGGCGGCTGACCCTTGAACCTTCAGGACCTCGATCTCGATAGCGCCGGCGATCTAACGATCCACGTGCCTGCCTGGGCGCTCGGTACGGTCAGGCGGAAATCAATCACGTTCGCGACAGGCTTCACCGACGACGAGACGCAAGTCGTCTGGGTCCAAGCGCACGGGATGACCGGTGACATTCGCATTCATCCCGGCCGGCCAGCCGTTCCCGCGGGATGTGATCTCGCCGCTCTTGATCGCGCGACGCTCGCTCGGCTCGCGAGCGTCGAGGGCGGAGTCGCGCGTACATCCTATGCTGACGGGGTCATGGCGTGGCGGGATTGGATCGGATTCCAGCCGTACGACAAATACCCCGAGCCGGGTGTCATGCGGCGGATCGGCGATTGCATGATCGAGTTCGCGCCGTCGGGCATCTACGTCGAGGACTGGCGCTTTCAGCCGAGCGCACCCGGTGTGCTCGCCGGCTTGACGCTCGTCTCGGAGATTGACGAAGACGGCGTCGAGCGGCGCCGTCAGGGCGGGCTCGTGCTCGCGGGAGATCACGCGATCCTGTCCATTGCGCGACGCGAAGAACTGCCGGAGGGGACGCGTGCTCAGGACTTCGTGATGGCCCACCCGTCGCCGGTCGATGCCGCAGCGCGCGTTCTCGATTGCGCCGTCGAATATTCTCATCGCGGGGCGGGCGGCTCGACCGTGGTCCTCGCAACCGATCCGCGGCGGGAAGGCCAGCCGGCCGCCTGGCTCAAAGGCTTCTCGCTGACGGGCAACTCAGGCATTTTGCGCCAGGATGTGGCGAATTCTCCGAACGTTCGCGCTCGGAAGTGGCGGATCGAGAGCTACGAGAGGCCAGTCTCGTTTCCGCTTTCGACGGACGTCGCCGCAGAACGACTGGCGTGGCTCGACCGCGAGGCCGACACGCTCATCGCGCCGCTCGAAACTCGTCTCGCTGGGGATCTCAAATGCGCCTGATCAACCGGACCCCAGGGCGCGGGACATCCATTCTCCTCGCGTTGCTGCCGTTCATCGTTCTGATCGTGGCGTATGCGATCGGCAGTCACGCGCGTCTATCGGTCAATCCTGCGGACAAGATCCTGCCCTCCATCACGCAGATGGCGGACACGATGTACGAGTATGCGCTCAGCCCTGACAAGAGGACGGGTGAATACCTGCTCTGGTCCGATACGGCGATCAGTCTCTGGCGGCTCTGTGTGGGGCTCGGCCTTTCGGTCGGGATCGCGCTCGTCGTCGGCGTCCTGACTGGGTTCATTCCCTACGTCGGCGCGATGCTGGCGCCGTTCGTGGCGGCCTTCTCGCTCATCCCGCCGATCACGGTGCTGCCCATTCTCTTTATCGTGGTGGGGCTCGAAGAGCTTTCGAAGATCAGTCTCATCGTGATCGGCACCGCTCCCGTCATGCTGCGGGCGGTGGCACTCGCCGTCGAGGAGATCCCGCGCGAATTGATCGTCAAGGCGCAGACGCTCGGCGCCTCGACTTGGCAGATGCTCTTGCGTGTTGTTCTTCCGCAAGTTCTGCCGAAGCTCATCACGGCAATCCGGTTCGCGCTCATTCCGGCTTGGATCTTTCTCATCTCGGCCGAAGCGATCGCCGCGACGAGCGGGCTCGGCTATCGCATCTTCCTCGTCCGGCGCTTTCTCGCGATGGACGTGATCCTTCCCTATGTTGCCTGGATCACGCTCGTCGCGTGGCTCATGGATCTGACGCTCGTCTTCTTCCAGCGCCGCCTGTTCCCCTGGTATCAACCGGAGAAATCGCGATGAGCCACGTCGTGATCGACAAGGTCTGGAAGGAATATGGCAGTTCCATCGTGCTGGAACGGATCTCGATGGAGATCGCGCCAGGATCGTTCGTGGCACTCGTCGGCCCTTCGGGCTGCGGGAAAACTACCATGCTCCGGATGCTGCTCGGTGAAGAGCGGCCAACGCGCGGCTCGATCGTAATCGACGGCAAACCGCTCAAGCCCGAACCCGACTCCGATCGCGGAGTCGTGTTCCAGCGCTATTCCGTCTTTCCGCATCTGACGGTCCTCGGTAACGTGATCGTGGGTCTCGAATTCGAGGCGTCGCGATTTTCCGGCCGCTTGTTCGGTCCCGCGCGTGCGTCCGCCGTCGAAAAGGCGAACGCGCTCCTGGCGCGTGTCGGTCTGACGGGTCACGAGAACAAGTATCCCGCGGCGCTGTCGGGTGGCATGCAGCAGCGCCTCGCGCTCGCGCAGGCGCTCATCCGCAAGCCGCGCCTGCTTCTCCTGGACGAGCCATTCGGCGCACTCGATCCCGGCATTCGCGGCGATATCCACGCGCTCATGCTCGACATCTGGAATGCGGGGGATTTGACCGTCGTCATGGTCACGCACGACCTCTCCGAAGCATTCCGTCTCGGCACGCGGGTCATAGCGTTGGATCGCCTTCGCAAGCGACCAGAGGAGGTGACGCGCTACGGCTCGGTGATCACGCAAGACATCGACGTCTGGCCGAAGAAGGTCGCGGGCCAGCGGAACGGCGCCGCGGCGCCGCCGTCCGAAGCTCCTTTCGCTGCTGCGCATTGAGAGCGTACTGCGCCACGAGCGCCCGGGGACGACCCCGGGGGCGAATGCAATCCCGGGACGACCCGGACGATCCTGGGCAGGCCCGCGGGCCGCCCGAGGGGGCATGGACATGAACGATCCGAGTTACGGCGACATTCTGCCCGGCGGCAAGCACTGGTCGATGGTGATGCGCCGGCACACGCGCCTGCGCATGATCGATCTCGAGGGCGGCGCGAATGTCGGAATGCTATTCTACAATCCGGCAAACATTCTCGAGAGGTACAATGCGCCCGATACGTTGAAGTGCCAGCATACCTTCAAGCTCACGGCCGGGCACTGCCTCTATTCGGACATGGGCCGCATCTTCTGCTCTATCGTGGCCGATACGTCGGGTTGGCACGATACGGTCTCGGGGAACACCAACAAGTCGCTCGTCGCGTCGCGCTGGGGTCAGTCGACCTACCAATCCGCGCGGAACGACTGGCTGCAGAACGGATACGACAGCTTTCTCGTCGAGGCGGCGAAGTACGGTCTCGGGCGCACGGATCTCGCGGCCAACGTCAATTGGTTCTCCAAAGTCGCGGTCAGCGCCGACGGCGACCTGACGCTCGATCCGGGCAGCGCCAAGGCCGGGGCGATGGTCGAGCTCAGGTTCGAGATGGATACGCTCGTCCTCCTTCACACGTGTCCCCATCCGCTCGACATGAGCCCGGTCTATCCACGCAAGCCCGTGCGATACGAGCTTTTCGACGGCCCTCCGGCGGCAATCGATGATCCCTGCCGGCTGTCGCGGCCGGAGAATGAGCGCGGGTTCGAGAACAATCGCATCTTCCATATCGGTTGCGGCTGCTGAGGTGAGACCATGATCAAGGAAAGCTCGCTTCAGTCGACCGACGCGCTCTATCGAGAGACTGTTCTCGCCGGGAACTACTGGATCCATGTCGTCGAAAAGGGGCAGTACTTTCGTATCCAAGATCTCGAGGGCAATCAGGCGGCCGATACGCTGTTCTTCAATGCGGACGATCCGGACGAGCGGTACTCCGCGACCGACACCATCCGCGGACAGGGCAACGTCTATCTCACGGCCGGGACGATCATCCGATCCGATCTCGGGCGAGCGATGCTGACGATCGTCGCAGATACGGTTGGCCGGCATGACACGCTCGGGGGCGCGTGCGCGACCGAGAGCAACACTGTCCGCTACGCGCTCGAAAAGAAGAGCATGCACGCCTGCCGCGACAGCTATCTCCTGGCGGTCGCTGAAAACCCACGGTACGGCCTCACGAAACGGCACATCACCCACAACATCAACTTCTTCATGAACGTGCCGGTCACGCCGGACGGTGGCCTGACGTTCGAGGACGGACTTTCGGCGCCGGGAAAATACGTCGAGATGCGCGCGGAGATGAACGTGATCGTTCTCATTTCGAACTGTCCGCAGCTCAACAATCCTTGCAACGCCTACAACCCGACTCCGATCGAGGTTCTGATCTGGCCGGCGGGGGCGTAAGGCATGTTCAAAAAGGTCCTGATCGCCAATCGCGGCGCCATCGCCTGCCGCGTCATCCGGACGCTCGATCGCATGGGGATTGCGAGCGTTGCCGTCTATTCCGAAGCGGACCGGCATTCGCGGCATGTTCGTCTCGCGAGCGAGGCCGTCGCCATCGGGCCGGCGCCCGCGGCCCAGAGCTATCTCGACGGCGCCAAGATCGTCGCCGTTGCGAAGGCGACGGGCGCGGATGCCATCCATCCAGGCTATGGCTTCTTGTCGGAAAACCCGGATTTCGCGGAAGCCTGCGCGGCGGCGGGCATCGCGTTCATCGGGCCACGCCCCGAGCACATGCGCGCGTTCGGGCTGAAGCATGAGGCGCGTCAGCTCGCGATGGCCGCCGGCGTTCCGCTGGCGCCAGGGTCGGGCCTCATCGGGAGCGTCGAGCACGCGGCGGAGGAGGCGAGGCGGATCGGCTATCCAGTCATGTTGAAGAGCACGGCGGGCGGCGGCGGAATTGGCCTGCAACTCGTCGTGTCGGAAGCTGAGCTGAAGCCGCTTTACGAGCGTGTCGAACGTCTAGCGCGGAACAACTTCAAGGACGCGGGTCTCTTTCTCGAAAAATTCGTGGCCCGCGGACGGCACATCGAAGTTCAAATCTTCGGCGACGGGAAAGGAACGGTCCTCGCACTCGGTGAGCGGGACTGCTCGGCTCAGCGGCGCAATCAGAAAGTCATCGAGGAAACACCCGCGCCCCGATTGCCGGATGCGACCCGCAAATCACTCTGGGATACAGCCATAAAGCTTGGCGAGGCGGTATCCTACGAGAACGCCGGCACGGTCGAATTCCTCTACGACGACGACGCGGAAGCGTTCTATTTCCTCGAAGTCAACACGCGCCTGCAGGTCGAACATGGCGTCACGGAGGAAGTGCTCGGGATCGATCTCGTGGAATGGATGGTTCGTCAGGCGGCCGGCGAGCCGTTGGTTTGGGCGCAGAGCGATGTCGAGCCCAAGGGTGCATCGATCCAGGTGCGACTTTACGCGGAAGACCCTGGCCGCGAGTTCCGGCCGAGTTCCGGTCTGCTGACGAAAGTCGTGTGGCCCGACGATGTGCGGATCGAGACCTGGGTCGAGAGCGGGACGACGGTCTCGCCCTTCTACGACCCGATGATCGCGAAAGTGATCGTGACAGCCAACTCGCGCGAGGACGCTATCGGCAAGCTCGATCACGCGCTTGCCGACACGACGATCGGCGGTATCGAGAGCAATCTCTGCTATCTGCGTGCGCTCGCGGCGTCCGAAGAATTCCGCGCGGGCCGCATATCGACGCGCTCTTTGCAATCGTTCTCCTACAGCGCGCCGATGATCGAAGTGCTGTCGCCCGGGACGCAGACGACGGTTCAGGATTGGCCGGGACGGCTCAGGTATTGGGCGGTCGGCGTTCCACCGTCGGGGCCTATGGACGGCCTGTCGTTCCGTCTCGCGAACCGCCTCGTCGGGAATGCGGCACGGGCCGCGGGACTTGAGTTGACGCTTTCGGGGCCGACGCTCAAGTTCAACACCGCCGCCGTTGTCGCGCTGACTGGGGCCGAAATGGCCGCGGCCTTGGATGACAAGCCGGTTGCCTTTCATGCAGCGATCCACGTCCAGGCGGGGCAGACGCTCAAAATCGGCGCCGTCACGGGCGCCGGCGCGCGCGCATATCTTGCCATTCGCGGGGGACTGGATGTCCCGGAATATCTCGGCAGCAAGGCGACGTTCACGCTCGGCCAGTTCGGTGGTCACGGGGGGCGCGTCCTCGCTCCGGGTGATGTTCTGCATATCGGGAGCGATCTCAGCGGCGATATCTCCGCCGAGCTTCCGTCCGCGCTGAAACCATCTCTCTCGCGCGCATGGACAATCGGCGTGCTCTATGGGCCGCATGGCGCACCGGACTTCTTCACGGATGTGGATATCGCTGCGATTTTTTCGGCGGATTGGGAGGTCCACTACAATTCGAACCGAACGGGCGTGCGGCTCATCGGCCCCAAGCCCTCTTGGGCCAGGCCGGATGGTGGCGAAGCGGGACTTCATCCCAGCAACATCCACGACAACGCTTATGCAATCGGGGCCATCGATTTCACGGGCGATATGCCTGTGATCCTCGGTCCCGATGGTCCCTCGCTCGGCGGTTTCGTTTGTCCCGCGACGATCGTCGAGGCCGAACTTTGGAAAGTCGGCCAGCTCCGGCCGGGAGACCGCGTGCGCTTCAAGCGCGTAACTCCGTTGGAGGCGGCGCATCTCGCTGCGCGGCAGGATGCTGAAATCGCCGGGCTCATTCCGGCGATAGACGTTGCAACCGCCGCACCTGAGCGGCTCGGCTGCGACGATTGCATCGTGGGAACCCGGGACAAACGGCCTGGCATACCGCGTGTCGTCTATCGGCGACAGGGCGATGTCAATCTGCTCGTGGAATATGGCCCGATCGTCCTCGATCTTGCACTCCGCTTCCGTGTGCATGCCTTGATGTCGGCGCTCGAAATGCGAAACATTCCAGGGATCGTCGATCTCACTCCCGGAATAAGGTCGCTTCAAATTCATTTCGAAAGCCGGGTCCTGGCACTCAAGGACCTGCTCGACATCCTCGCCGAGATCGAGAACGGCCTCGAGAGCATCGACGACGTTTCCGTGCCATCGCGGATCATTCATCTGCCGCTTTCGTGGGACGATCCTGCGGTCCAGAAGACCATCGATAAGTATGTGCAGTCCGTGCGACCGGACGCGCCGTGGTGTCCGTCCAATATCGAGTTCATCCAGCGCATCAACGGGCTCCAAAGCATCGAAGACGTGAAGCGCATCGTCTTCGACGCGAGCTATCTCGTGTTGGGGCTGGGGGACGTCTATCTCGGCGCGCCGGTCGCCACGCCGGTCGATCCACGCCACCGGCTCGTCACAACGAAATACAACCCGGCGCGCACGTGGACACCCGACAACGTCGTCGGGATCGGCGGCGCCTACATGTGCATCTACGGCATGGAAGGGCCAGGCGGTTACCAGCTTTTCGGACGGACCTGCCAAGTCTGGAACACGTACCACACCACGGGCGCATTCGAGCGCGGTGCGCCTTGGCTCCTAAGATTCTTCGATCAGATTCGGTTCTTTCCTGTCACGAGCGATGACCTGCTCGCGTTTCGCGACCGCTGGCTTACGGGGCAGGCGACGATCGAGATCGAGGAGACGACGTTCCGATGGGCAGACTATCGCGCGTTCCTCGAACGCGAGGCGCCGTCGATTGCAGCGTTCAAGTCGCGGCAGCAAGCCGCGTTCGAGGCCGAGCGTGCGCGCTGGCAATCGGCGGACCAGGAAGGCTCCGCAGAGGCTGCAATCGATATTGCCATGGACGAAGCGAACGCACCGCTGCCGGATGGCGCGACTGCCGTGCAAAGTCCTGTACCTGGCAACGTCTGGAAAATTCTCGTGGAGCCGGGGCAGACCATTCGCGCGGGCGACACGCTCGTCATCGTCGAATCCATGAAAATGGAAATGGCCGTCACGGCGCTCGAAGATGGTGTCGTCACTGACATCAGATGTGCAGAGGGTCGTCCGGTGGCGCTCGGCCAGACGCTCGTGATCGTGACTGGCCGAGCCGGCGAGGTGGCGGCATGAGCGCTTCATTCGATCTATCGAGCCTTGCTGCCCGTTATGCGGCCGGCGATGCAGCCACGGACGTCATCCGTGACGTCTACCAGCGGATAAAGGCAGACAGTTCGTCGGCGGTCTGGATCAGCATCGTCGAGGAGGAAGTCGCCGTCGAGCGTGTGCGCTCCGCGCCGAGGGGCCCGCTCTACGGCATTCCCTTCGCGGTCAAGGACAACATCAATGTGGCAGGGCTTCCGACAACGTGCGCGTGTCCGGCCTTCGCGCATGTTCCCGCTCGATCGGCCACGGTCGTCGAGCGTCTGGAGGCGGCCGGCGCGATCGTCATCGGGAAAACCAATCTCGATCAATTCGCGACCGGGCTCGTCGGCACGCGGTCGCCCTACGGCATTCCGCGAAACGCGTTTGATCCCGACTTCATCTCGGGTGGGTCGAGTTCGGGTTCCGCGGTGGCCGTCGCCAAGGGGTTCGTCTCTTTCGCGCTCGGCACCGATACAGCCGGTTCGGGCCGGGTGCCAGCAGGGTTCAACAATCTCGTCGGATTGAAGCCGACCAAGGGCCTCGTGAGCACGAGAGGCGTCGTACCCGCGTGCCGCTCGCTCGATGTCGTTTCGATTTTCGCGTTGACGTCGTCGGATGCGGCGCGCGTTCTCGAGGTTGCAGGCGGGTTCGATACGGACGACGCCTTTTCGCGCGCAGCCCCGGGCATCGGCTCGCCACCCGTCGTTGGTAAGCTCCGCATCGGAATCCCGGCGGGTGAACTCGAATTTTTCGGAGACAAGGAGTATGCGCGCCTCTTCGACGAGGCCACAGCGCGCGCGGCGTCTCTGGGCTTTGAGATCGTGCCGATTGATTTCCGGCCGTTCTGCGAGGCGGCGCGGCTCCTTTATTCGGGACCATGGGTCGCGGAACGGCTGGCCGCCATCAAGGACTTCGCGACGCGCGTGCCGGATGCCCTGCACGACGTCGTCGGAAGGATCATCCTCGGCGCCAAGGAGCTTTCGGCTGTCGGCGCATTCGAGGGCCTGTATCGGCTGGCAGAACTCACGCGCGCGGCCGAGGCGGAATGGTCAAAGATGGACGTTCTCATGCTGCCGACGTCCGGAACAGTCTACAGGGTCGATGAACTTCTGGCCGATCCCATTCAGCTCAATTCCAATCTCGGGACTTACACGAATTTCGTGAACCTGATGGATCTCTCCGCGCTCGCCGTTCCGCAGGGGTTCAGGGCAGATGGGCTTCCATTCGGCGTGACGCTCATCGGACGTGCGTTCGATGATCCGCGGCTCGCTCAGATCGGGGACCGACTGCACCGCGCTCTCGGCGACGTCACCGTCGGCGCGACGACGACGGCCCTGGCGTCGCTGCCGGCGGTTGCGCCGCATGAAGACAACGTTCAGTGCATCAAGGTCGCCGTGGTCGGAGCGCACCTCACGGGGCAGCCGCTCCACTGGCAATTGACCGAGCGAAAGGCGCGGTACTGCGGCGCCGCGCGCACGGCCGAGGGGTATCGTTTCTATGCACTAGCGAACACCACACCCGCGAAGCCGGGGCTTGTATTCGACGGAAAAGGCGAAGGACTCATCGAGGTCGAAATCTGGGAGATGGATCAAGCGGCGTTCGGCTCATTCGTGGCCCTCATCCCCGCGCCGCTCGGGATCGGGACGTTGAGGCTCGAGGACGGGTCATCGGTCAAGGGTTTCATCTGCGAATCCCACGCGACCGAAGGCGCGATCGAGATCACTCGCTTCGGCGGCTGGCGGAACTGGCTCAATCGACCATGAACATGACTGGGCAGTTCGAGCGACTTCATTCGAGGGGTGCGACGTCGACCGCGACGGACAGGCTCTGGCGTCCCGATGACAGAATGATGCCGTCGAGCGGAGAGACATCGGCGTAGTCTCGACCGAAAGCGACCTCGACGTGATCGCGGAGCGTCACGATGGCGTTCGTCGGATCGACACCGCGCCAGCCGACGCCCTCGCCGCACCAGACGGCGACCCAGGCATGCATGGCGTCCGCGCCGACAAGTCGCGCCTCGCCAATCGGGGGCTCGGTTCTCAGATATCCGCTGACGTAGGCTGCGGGGAGGCCGAGGCCGCGAAGGCCCGCGATCATCACGTGCGCGAAGTCCTGGCAAACTCCGCGCCGGTTTTCCAGCACCTCCTCGATCGGCGTCGAGACGTCGGTCGCGATGGGATCGTAGGCGAAATCGTCGTGGATACGCCGTGCGAGATCGATGGCCGCTTCGAGGATGGGCCGGTCATCGGGGCAGGATGTTGCGGCATAGTCCGTTGCGGCGAACACTAGTCGCACGATCCGGCTCGGATAGAGATGGTGGGCGGGCCCTTTGCCATCGATCCGCGCGCTCGACGTGGCCATTGCCCGGATCGTTGCGACGGACGGCGTCGTGGATGGGACCGTCGGCTCGCGGTCGATGAGTTCGACCTCGGACGTCTGTTCCACGACGAGAACATGGTGGGGTTCGCGAACGACGACGTGGGCGACCTTGTTGCCGAAGAAGTCTGTCTCGGAGACAAGCTCACTCGGCTCGGGTGAAATCGAGAGTTCCGAGCGGATGACTTTCTGCAGCCTCCGGTCTGCGGGCAGCATCCGGAGGAGGTGGCGAGCGAATGGGACCGACCCCTCATAGGCATAGCTGCTCGTCTGGCGGATGAGATAGCGCACGATCATCGGGCTCCGTCGCGCGGAGCGCCGCTCAAGTCGAAGTAATGTGCCGTGATTTCGTCCGAGAGTCGCATCAGCCGGTTCTCGATCGCGATCAGTTGATCGGGCCCCACGTCATCGCGTTCCACGGCTCGGAAGGCTTCAGCGAGTTCGCGTTGCGCATCGCGTGGGCTCTCGTGCGGTGCGATGTCCCCGGCACTGACGAGACTGTCGAGGTGGTGCTCGATTCGTTCGATCGAGAATGCGAGCGATCGCGGGTTGCTTTCATCGAGAAGCACGAGGTCGAAAACAGGTTTCAAGACCGCACCGTGCGCATAGCGCATGCGGTAGGTGATCTGGCAATCGTTGAGCTCGAGCAGCGCGTCCAGACATCCATTCGATCGGGCTGCGAGGGCGAGACTGCGCGCGAGGCGCGATACGAGGATCGCACGCTCTATCCGTCCGCCGAGTTTCATGAAGCGCCATCCCGACAAGCGGTTCATGCTCTCGAGCTGCAAACCCGCGATGGCCGCGAGATTGCGCAACGTCGTGTCGACCGCTCGTTCCAACCCGCCATCTGGCAAAGCCTCGTCGGCTCCGGTGCGGAGGATGATGTCGGTCTCCTGGAGCGCGCGCCAGGCATCGATCGGAAAGCGATTGCGGATCACCTGACCCGATGCCAACGCGCTGCTGACGAGGGACGAAACGCTGCCCGGACTCGCGGGGTCGGTCAGAGCGAGTGCGATCGCGCGAGGCGGGCTCTGCGGGTCGGGAATTGCGCCCCACTGGAACAGCAATTCCATAAGTGCCGCCCGCTCCGGCCGTGTCGAGGGCAGCGCTTCCGCCGCGCGGTTGGCGAGCGCGCGAATGATTCGGACGGTCCCCTCGGCGCGTTCGAGGTAGCGCGCCAGCCAGAAGAGACAGTCCGCGGCACGGCTCGGAAGTGAGCCCGACGACCGGCGTATTTCGCCCATCTCCGGCGGCTTCGACGCGAAGGCATCGGCCGGCGTTCGCGTCGATCCCGCCGTCACCCAGACGTCGGCGGCGTGAGCGCCCCGCTGCATGGTCAGCGCGCCCGTGTCGCGCGCATCGCCGACGAGCGCCAATCCGCCGGGCATCGCGTGCCACCCGTCGTTCGTCTGGGCGAGATAGACACGGAGGACGAACGGCCTTGCCTCGAACTTGCTGCCGGACCAGATCGGCATCGTCGACAACTGAACGCGTTCGTGGGCCACGTAATCGATCCCACGGCGTGAAATCGCGTGACGAAGTGACGTGCGCTGTTGGTCGATGCGGGCGTCGTTACTTTTTGGCGCCGTGTTCTTGGCCGTCGCGTAGTCGAAGGCATCGGGGGCTGCGGGGGCGAAGGCCGACGCGATATTCAGCCGATCGAGATTGTCGAGCACGAACTCACGTTCCGCGGGTTGGCCGCACCACCATGTCGCGACGTTCGGAAGGAGGAGTTCTTCACCGCGCTGGCGTGTGGCAAGTGCCGGCATGAAACTCATGAAGGCGGCCGCTTCCGCGAGACCACTTCCGAGGGCATTCGCGATCGTCACGGTTCCAGCGCGCAGTGCGTCGATCAATCCAGGGATACCGAGGCGGGAGCCGGTGTTGAGTTCGACAGGGTCGGCGAAATCCGAGTCTATTCTGCGGAGAAGAACGTTGATCGGTCTGAGGCCGCCGACTGTGCGGAGCCAGAGCCGTTTGTTCTCGACGACGAGATCCTGCCCCTCGACAAGGCGGAAACCCAACTGCCGGGAGAGGTAGATGTGCTCGAAATACGTTTCGTTGAGCGAGCCGGGCGTGAGGATCGCGACGCCCGCGTCGCCGCTCGTTCTGTAGCGCGAAAGCGTCGCGCGAATGTCATCGAAATAGCCGACGAGCGGCTCGACGGCGCAGGCTTCCGTGATCTCTCCCAACGCATGCGACATCGCGATGCGGTTCTGAAGCGCGTAGCCGCTTCCGGACGGCGCCTGTGTCCTGTCGCGCAGCACCCACCATCGTCCGTCCGGCGCGCGGCCGATATCGGCTGCGTAGAACGACAGGTGGCGGCCGTTCAGCGGGTTGATACCGACGAGGGGCCGTAGATATTCGGGGCTGCCCGCGAGCATGGCCGCGGGCAAGCTGCGCGACGCGACGAGGTCTCTCGGGCCGTAAGCGTCCGACAGCAATGCCTCGAGAATCGTGGCGCGCTGCTCGAGGCCTGCCGTGATCGTCGCCCAGTCGGATGCACTCAGAACGAGTGGGACGTGCGACAGGAGATAGGGCCGCTCGCGCCGGTCCGCATCATCATAGACGCGATAGAACGCGCCGGAGCTTGCAAGGTGCTGATCCGCGAGTGCAAAGCGCTTCTCGACGGCGCCGGGTCCTAATCGGGCCAGCGCATCGACGAGCGGACGCCAGTGATCGCGGAGGCGGCCCGCCTCGTCGACCATCTCGTCGAATACGCCGGGAATGCTTCGGTAGCTTGCGACCAACTCACGGGCATAGGCGCCCGCATGGCCGGTCTGGCTATCGAGCGGCACCGTCATGGCCGTGGCACGATCCTCAGATTTCAGCCGGCCGTCTCAGGTCCAGCGTTGCGGGGAACTCGTCGTTCGTCTCGACAGGCGG
The DNA here is from genome assembly GCA_033765145.1 of Hyphomicrobium sp. Classification (GTDB taxonomy): domain Bacteria; phylum Pseudomonadota; class Alphaproteobacteria; order Rhizobiales; family Hyphomicrobiaceae; genus JAGVSR01. Next base: position 22,576 of record JANRIH010000015.1, read on the forward strand.
GATCGTCCAGGCGCCCGGCGTATGGCCGTGATCCTGGAACCGAGCAAGCCGTCGTGCCTCGGCCTCGTAGGCGTTGACCGGGAAGGTAGTGTAGTTGCGACCGCCCGGGTGCGCCACATGATAGACGCATCCGCCGAGCGAACGGCGGCTCCATGTGTCGAGGATGTCGAAGGTTAACGGCGCGTGCACGGGAATCGTCGGGTGCAGACCCGAGACCGGTTGCCAGGCCTTATAGCGCACGCCCGCGACGGCCTCTCCCGAGCGTCCGGTCGAAAGGAGCGGCAGGCGCCGCCCGTTGCAACAAACGATGTGGCGGCGCGGATTGTAGCCATCGACGTGGACTTGCAAGCGTTCGACGGACGAATCGACGAAGCGAACGGTTCCGCCCGACGCGCCCTCCTCGCCGAGAACGTGCCAGGGTTCGAGCGCCTGACGCAATTCGAGCTTGACGCCGCCGTGCTCGACGCGACCGTAGAACGGGAAACGGAACTCGCGCTGGGCCTCGAACCACTCCGGTTCAATGGCGTAGCCGGCCGCCTTCAAGTCATCGAGGACGCCGAGGAAGTCGGTCCACACGAAGTGCGGAAGCATGAACCGGTCGTGGAGCGCCGTGCCCCATCGTTCGAGCGGACCGGACTGGGGCTCGCGCCAGAACCACGCGATGAGCGCCCGGAGCAGCAATTGCTGGGCGAGACTCATGCGGGCGTCGGGCGGCATCTCGAAGGAGCGGAACTCGACGAGTCCTAAGCGGCCCGAACTGGAATCCGGCGAGTAGAGCTTGTCGATGCAGATCTCGGCGCGATGCGTGTTGCCGGTCGAGTCGACCAGAAGATTTCTCAGTAGCCTATCGACGAGCCACGGCGTTGGCACTTCGCCGTTGGTGGGGTCCGGAATGTGCGCGAGCGCAATCTCGAGTTCGTAGAGGCTTTCATGTCTCGCTTCATCGACGCGCGGCGCCTGGCTCGTCGGTCCGATGAAGAGACCCGAGAACAGGAACGAGAGCGACGGATGGCGCTGCCAGTAGGTAATGAGGCTTTTCAGCACGTCGGGACGGCGCAGGAACGGGCTGTCGGCGGGCTTTGAACCTCCGACTACAACGTGGTTCCCGCCACCCGTCCCCGTGTGCCGGCCGTCGATCATGAACTTGTCGGTGCCGAGGCGTGAGAGGCGCGCGTCCTCGTAGAGCCCCTCGGTGATGGCAACGCACTCGCGCCAGGACGACGCCGGATGCACGTTGACCTCGATGACGCCGGGGTCGGGCGTCACCTTGATCACGTTGAGGCGCGGATCGGGCGGCGGCGGATAGCCTTCGATGTGAATTGGCAGCCGCTGCTCGTCGGCGGTCAATTCGAGTGCCGTCAATATCTCGATGTAGTCTTCGATCGACGTCACGGGAGGCATGAACACGCACAGCCGTCCGTCGCGGACTTCGACGGCCATGGCGGTTCGGACCGTCGCGCCCTCGATGTCTTCCTGCAGATCGAGTTGCTCCTGACCTCCCGGTTGCGCGACACGCTGGTAGGTTTGACGAATCTCGTCGGGATCGGGGAGGTCTGCGCTCGGTGCCATCGGGTCGGCCGCTACGACGTGCGGATAACTGACGGGTGGCACCCACGGCAGCGAAGAGAGCGGCAGGCGCAGTCCCATCGGGCTGTCGCCTGGCGCGAGGAAAAGGCGTGCACGGCGTAGTTTCCAGACCTCGCTCAGCCAGCTCTTGCGCGGCTTGGAATTCCAGCGCTGGATCGGCAGGACGAAGCCGGTCGGTGTCGTCAGGCCACGTTCGAACACACGGACGAATCGGGCCCGTTCCTCGGGGTCGCTCAGCTTGTTGTCGAGGGGGTCGACATTCTCGGGCAGCGCGCCTTCCTTCAGCATCCACTGGGCGGGGTCTTCGAACGCCGGCATGACATAGCGGGCGCCGATGCCGAGCCGCCGCGCAAACGTCTCGGCCAGAGCTTTTGCGTCTTCGATCGTGGCGGGTTTGTCGTCGCGCTCTTTCGCGATCACGTCGGGATTGCGCCAGATCGGCTTTCCGTCGCGACGCCAGTAGAGAGCGAAATTCCAGCGCGGGAGGCTTTCGCCGGGGTACCACTTGCCCTGCCCGTAGTGCAGCACTCCGCCCGGAGCGAACCGGTTTCGCAAGCGGCGCACGAGATCGTCGGCGATGGCGCGCTTGGTCGGGCCGACGGCGGCGGTGTTCCATTCCGCGGACTGGTAGTCGTCGATCGAAACGAACGTGGGCTCGCCGCCCATGGTGAGGCGCACGTCGTGCTTCACGAGATCCTGTTCGACGACATCTCCCGCCGCGACGAGCCGTGTCCAGCTCTCGTCGGAGAACGGCTTTGTCACGCGCGGACGCTCGGCGATCCGCTCGACCTTCATCTCGAAACCGAATTCGACCGATGCCGGATCGACGAGGCCGGTGATTGGCGCGGCGGAGGCGTAGTGTGGCGTCGCTGCCAGCGGAATATGTCCCTCGCCGGCGAAGAGGCCGGACGTCGGGTCGAGGCCGACCCAGCCGGCGCCGGGGATGTAGACCTCCGTCCAGGCGTGGAGGTCGGTGAAGTCGTGATCGGTCCCCGCAGGGCCGTCGAGCGCCTTCAAATCGGGTTTCAATTGGATGAGGTAGCCTGAAACAAAGCGTGCAGCGAGGCCGAGGTTGCGAAGGATCTGAACCAACAGCCAGCCCGTGTCGCGGCAGGAGCCCGAGCGTTTCGACAGCGTTTCGTCCGGCGTTTGGACGCCCGGCTCCATGCGAATGACGTAGCGGATGTCTTCGCTGAGCTTCGTGTTGAGCGCGACCAGCATCTCAACGGTCGTCGGCTGATCGAGGACGCCGAGCGTTTCGATGTAGGCCAGGAGAGAAGGGCTCTTGTCATCGGGTTCGAGATACGCGGCCAGATCGCGTGCAAGGTCGGGGTCGTAGGCGAACGGATACTTCTCCGCTGCCGGCTCGACGAAAAAGTCGAACGGGTTGATGACCGCCATTTCGGCGATGAGGTCGACCGTGATCGAGAACTCGGTCGTTTTTTCCGGGAACACATAGCGTGCGATCCAGTTCCCGTGCGGGTCCTGCTGCCAGTTCACGAAGTGCTGCTCGGGCACCACTTTCAGGGCGTAGCTCGGCACACGGGTCCGACTATGCGGCGCGGGTCGCAGACGGATGAGTTGGGGCCCCAGAGTTACCGGGCGGTCGTAGGTGTAGCGCGTGACGTGGTGCAAGCTCGTCAGGATGGGCATCGGGTCCTTCTGGGGGTCCGTTTGCGATGGCATGGCACGGCCGGTTGCACGCGTTCCGCAACCCGAGTGCAACCAGCTACCGGAACGCTGGCTCGCATCGGGTGCCGCGGTCAAGCATCGAACGCGCGGCGCGTGGGCCATTGCCTGGAAGTTATGCGTCCGGCTCAATTTGGCGGCATGTCGCGGGTGTATGTCGTGGAGGGTGTCGCGCCGGGCAGGCACGACCTTTGGCGGACAGTGAGCGCTGTCCGTCATCCGGCTGCCCCTGGTCGCGCGGCCGAGATTGCATCGAGATGATCGAGATCATGGACGCCGCGGGCGTGGCATAGCAGCATTACTCGATCCGCTGTGGCGGCGCATGGCCTCAGGGAGACTGTCATGCTCAACTGGGAGAAGTTGCGCATCAAGTTCGTGCACGATCAGGTCGCAGCGCGCGGTATCGACGATCCTCTGGTTCTCGACGCCATGAGAGTGGTGGCGCGGGAGAACTTCGTGCCGGACAGTCAGCGCGAGTTCGCCTATTCGGATTGTCCGCTTCCAATCGGCCATGGCCAGACCATCTCACAGCCTTACATCGTGGCCCTGATGATCGAGGTGCTCGGCCTCAGGGGCGGCGAGAAGGTGCTCGAGATCGGCGGCGGTTCGGGGTATGCGGCGGCGGTGCTGGGCGAGATCGGAGGGCAGGTCTTCACCATCGAGCGGATCGGGCCGCTGGCCGAGACCGCGGCGGCCAATCTCGAGCGCGCCGGCGCGACGAACGTGCGTATGCGGCATGCGGACGGTACCGAAGGCTGGGCGGAGGAAGCGCCGTTCGACGCCATCCTCGTTTCCGCAGGCGCTCCCGCCGTACCGCAATCCCTAATGCGTCAATTGAAGATCGGCGGGCGGTTGGTGGTGCCGGTCGGCGGGGAGCAGCGGTCCCAGCAGCTCTTGAGGATCACGCGGCTTGCCCAGGACAGGTACGATCAGGAGGACATTGCCGACGTGCGCTTCGTGCCGCTCATCGGCAAGGAAGCGTGGGACGGGACGCACGCCCAACGGCGGCGGCGAACGGAGTGAGTTGACTGGGGATCGGATGCGTTCTGGCGTCGTCTCACGTCTGCCGAACGGTTATTCCACTGCCGGTTTTTCCGGGCGCGGCAGCCCGAGACGGAAGGTTTCAGCCACGCTCTGGATGGCGAAGATCGGCGCCAGCACGACATACCGATGCCAAAGCCGTCGCGGTTCCGAGAAGAGGCGGTGGAGCCATTCCAGACCGTGGTTCCGCATCCAGAGGGGCGCACGGCGGATCCGATCACTCTGAAAATCGAACGCGGCGCCGACGCCGATCATCACCACGCCCCGAATTCGGCTCACGTGTTCAAGCATCCAGCGTTCCTGCTTGGGGCAACCGAGACCGATCCAGATAATGTCGACACGAGCGTCGGCGAGGCGCTCTTCGAGTGATCGTTCTTCCAGTTGTGTCAGTGGACGGAACGGGGGGGATTCCGCTCCGGCGATCTCGAGCGCCGGATAGGATGTCTTCAGCCGCTCTGCGACGGCCGCGGCAACGCCCTCCGCGCCGCCATAGAAATAGTGCCGCAAGCCCTGTCCGGCTGAAGCCTCGCAGACGGCCGGCATGAGGTCCGGGCCCGATACCCGCCCCATCCGTCGGTCGCCACGCATGCGCGCGGTCCAGACGAGAGGCTGCCCGTCGGGCGTGATCATGTCCGCAAGTCTCAGCGCATCGTAGTGAGTCGTGTCGCTACGCGCGCGCATCAGGCTATGGACGTCGCAGGCGCAGACGTAGCGGCTTTGACGCTGGCGGGCCCATCCGATGATGCGGCTGACGGCTTCGCTCATATCGATACTGCTGACGGGCACGCCGAGGATCGGAGTCGCATGCGCATCTTCGGACATGATTTCTACCTGCTCGTCCCGATGTCGGACGAGAAGCTCACCACGTCTGCTGCGATGTCCGCTGTCCCCAATTGGGTGTTCCCATTTGGGGATGACCTTTGCGCCTCCCATCTCGCAACGATGCGTTGCTATCGGTGGATCGCACCCAGACGCGAGACGCACAGGGGCCTTGTCCGGGAGACGTCGATCATGAGCACGCGGGCACACGCTCTCGAGCGCCACGCGGATTACGCCACGGCGCACACAGTCGATATCGAGCAGCCCCGCAGCAGTTCGGGACGGCGGGTGCTCGACGTGGGCCCCCTGTCGGTTGAGCTCTACGACGATCCGGCGGCGATCGAGAGCGAATGGCGGCAATTCGAGCAGCGCGCCGTGTCGAGCCTCTTTCAAAGCTACGACTGGCTCGACGCCTGGCTCAAGAGCGGTGCGCTCGCACATGGCGAAGCACCCGTCATTGCTGTCGGGCGACGGGCGTCAGGAGCCATCGATTTCATCTGGCCTCTGGCCGTCGTCCGCCGAAACGGTTTTTCGCTGCTGACGTGGCTCGGCACGCCGATCAACAGCTACAACACGGGGATTTTCGATCTCAACGCGGAGGTGCGTAATCCGACCCTTGCCCGTGCTGCACTCTCTGCAATTGCTCACTCGCTTCCCGGCGTCGTGGCCATTCAGCTCGTCAATCAGCCGATGGTCTGGGAAACCGTGCCAAATCCTCTTGTGTTGGATAGATGGGCCCCGAACGGGGATTTCGCGCGCCAGATCAGCCTCGGGGCCGATGCGGATTCGCTCATCGGTTCGCAGGTCAGTGCGCAGCGTCGCCGCGATATCAAACGCAAGCAGCGCAAGATCGAGGAGCTTGGAAAAATCTCCTTGTTCGATGCTCGAAGTACGGAAGAGCGGCGCGGCTTCGTCGAGTGCTTCCTCCGCCTGAAACTGACGCAACTTGAGAAGATCCGATCGCCATCCGCATTCGCTGATTCGTCCGTCGTCCGCTTCCTCCATCTCCTTGCCGCAGGGACGCCCAAGAGCTTCCAGCAACACATGGAGGTGCAGATGGTGGGCGATCAGACAGCGTCGATGCGATGGGGCATGACGTTCAAGGATCGCTACTACGGCTTCAATCAAACCGTTGGAGACGGCAACTTCCGGAGCTTCTCTCCCGGGCTCGTTCATACCCTGCACTCGGTCCGAGCCGCATGCCTTGATGGTACGGAATTCTATGATTTCGGTCCCGGTCCCGGTGACCACAAGGATTTCTGGAAGCCGACCGATACCGCACTTGTCGACACGCGGATCGTTCTCAAGGCCACGGGCTGGGCAGCCGTTGGTCCTTCGATGGTCTGGTCGGCAGCCAAGGTTCGTCTCCGCGCCCATCCGAGAGCCCTCGATATCTGGCGCAATCTGCGCTTCCACGTCCGCGGACTTGCCCGACATCAGGTGAGGGTCGCGGACGGAAACCGGTGACGAGGGTCCTGATCGACGCGATGGCGACATGAAAATCCTGATGAGTGCGTTCTCCTGCGGCCCGGACGTCGGATCAGAGCCAGGGATCGGCTGGAACTGGGCGCTCGAAGCGGCGCGACAGGGGCATACCGTTCATGTCCTGACGCAGACCGAGTACAAGCGCGAGATCGAAACCGAGATCGCCGCCAAACGTCTCCCGGACGGACTGACGTTCGAGTTCTTCATGCCGCCTTGGCTGGCACGCCTTCGCGATGGCGGCTGCCGCGCCGGGCTCGAGGCCATCACCTGGCAACTCGTCAGCCCGCTCTGGCAGATCGCGCTTCTCGGGCATGTGCGCCGGCGCGGTCTCGATCGGGGCTTCGATTTCGTACATCACATCACATTTGGCGGCATCCGCCATCCGACCTTGCTCGGAAGGCTCGATACGCCGCTCGTGCTCGGCCCACTGGGCGGCGGCGAACGGGCGCCCATGCCGCTCCGGACTTCGATGCCGTGGCGCGGCTGGATCAAGGACCTCGTGCGGGACCTCCACACCGCGACGCTGCGTTTCGATCCGATCACGCGAAACGCATGCCGCCGCGCGGCTGCAATCTACGCTAAGACCAGTGCCAGCCGCGATGCCCTTCTCAGTGTCGCAGCGTCGGAAGTTTACGTGCGGCGGGAAATCGGGATCTGGAGCGTGGCCAAGGGATTGCGGCCGGCGCGTCCGGCCGGGACCGCACTGAGGCTCCTGTTCGCGGGCCAGCACGTCTACTGGAAAGGCGGTCATTTGGCACTCCGCGCCGTGGCGGCTGCCCGCCGGTCGGGGCATGATATCCGCCTCACGATGGTTGGCAGCGGGCCGGAGGCCGACCGCTGGCGCCGACTCGCTTCGGATCTCGGGCTGGACGAGGCCGTCGAATGGCGCGGACAGATACCGTTCCAGGCCATGAAGGCGGCCTATGAGGAGCATGACGCCTTTCTCTATCCGAGCCTTCATGATTCGAGCGGGAATGTCGTCCTCGAGGCTCTCGCCCGCGGGCTGCCGGTCATCTGCCTCGATCTCGGTGGACCAGGGGACATCGTCACCGGCGAATGCGGCGTCGTCGTCGGAACCGGCGGACGGGGCGAAGAAGATTGCGTTAGTGCACTCGCGCGAGCGATCGGCGCCCTCGCATCCTCGGCGAGCCTCGTGCATCGATTGAGCGGGGGCGCACTCGAGCGGGCGCGGCAGTTTCTCTGGCCTCTCGTCGTATCAGGGCTCTACGAGGATGTGGCGCGGCGGCTGTCTCGCATGCCCGCAGTCTCGTCCGAGACGTCGGCCTCGCGTGAAGCGGTCGCCCTAGACATGGCGAGATAGAGCGTCACGCCCAAGGCCGTGGAGGTGAACAGCGCTTCGCCGAGGAGCATTCCGGCGAGGCCCAACCCCGTGATAAGAGGCACGATGGCGATCATGGAGACCACCGCCCCTGACATCCCGCCGTAAAACTCCAACGCGGGCCGACGCATGGCACGGAGGCGTATGCCTATCGCCTCGCGTCCGGTGTGCAGGATCATGACGAGAGCATAGGCCGACAGCACCCAGGCACCCGACATCGCCGCGGGGCCGTAGACGGCGACGATCAGGGGCTCGCTCGCGACCGAGACAAGACAGAGAACGATCGCAATCGCCGACGCATAGCGCGCGACGAAACTCCACATGAAGCGGTCGAGACCGGAGTATGACTGTTCGGCATAGGCTCGGCTAGCGCCAGCCTGGGCGAGCTTGCCGAGGCCTTGGAGTGGGACGTTGACAGCAAGCACGACCTGCTGGGCGGCACGCAGGAGGCCCAGGTCCTGAAGACCGAGGCATGCGCCGACGGCGATGTTGACGACAGCCTCGCGGGTGGCGCCGACCGAGGCCGTGGCGAACATCCAGCGTGCCAGACCGGCATGCTTCTCGCCGACATCGGCCAGCGTTCGGTGACAGTAGTCAGGCCGGAGTGTCACCATCCACGCTAATGCGAACGACGCGGTGGCAGTCATCGCCATCACATGGAGCGTGCCGGCGACGCCGATCCAGCCGGCGCCGAAGAGTGTCAGCAGGATGATGATCTGCAGTCCGTAACGCAGCAGGTCGAGGAGAAAACTCGCGCGCGACCGGCCTACGCTATAAAAGTAGTGACGCAGCATGTCAGACGCCGTGCCAGCTCCGACGACCCATGCCACGGGGGCGGCCAGATCGGAGAGACCCCAGGCGGGATCGAGCGCATCAAGGAGATGCAGGGCGAGCCAGGCGCTGATGGAGGCGATCAGAGAGAATGCTCCCTGGTGGATCAGAACCGCTCCGAGATATCGGTTCCGCTCCGCGGGGTTCCAGGCTGAGCCGACCGTCAGCATGGGACCGGTGACGAGCGCCCCTTGAAGGTTCTGTGCCAAGAACAGGGCGACTGACGCAAGTACGAAGCGGCCGAGTTCGTCGAGGCCCAGGAAGCGGGCGATCAGAATGCCGGTCAGGAAGCTCGCTCCGCTGACTATGGCCTGGTCCAGGAGCGCCCAGGACACGTCGGGGACCGCGGCGAGCCGTTTGGACATCCCACCGGAGCTTTCTGGTACCGGGTGGCGGTTTTCAGGATCGCTCATGTTCCTCGGACCGGCATGTCGCAGAGATCACTCGAGCCCCAGCTCGTTGCGGAGCGGTGGTCAGACGGCGTTGCGGCCCGTGAAGCCAAACAGCGGCGTCAGGAAAAGGATCTTCATGTCGAGCCAAAGCGACCACTTTCTGATGTATTCGAGATCATGCTCGACGCGCCGGCGCATGAGCTCGGGATCTGCCGTCGGTCCGCGGAAGCCGTTGATCTGCGCCCAGCCGGTGATGCCCGGCTTCACCTTGTGGCGGCGCATGTAGGTCGCGAACATCTCGGCATAGAATTCGTTGTGCGCCACGGCGTGCGGCCTCGGTCCGACGAGCGACATGTCGCCCGAGAGCACGTTCAAGAGCTGGGGCAACTCGTCGAGGCTCGTCACGCGAAGGAAGCGGCCGACGCGGGTCACTCGCTGATCGTTGCGGATCGCCTGATTGATCACGGGTCCATCCTCAAGGACGTGCATGGTGCGGAACTTCCAGACCTGGAATACGGCGTTGTTGAAGCCGTGTCGGCGCTGGCGGAAGAACACGGGGCCGGTACTGTCAATCTTGATCGCAATTGCGATGGCGGCCAGTAGTGGAGAGAGCAGGAGAAGCGAGATACCGGCGACTGTGTAGTCGAGGGCCGACTTCGCAACGCCATTCCAGCCGTCGATCGGGCGCCGCTTGATTTCCGCGAGGATGAGGCCTCCGCAGCGCGAAAGCGTCGTCTCGGCCATGCCGCCCGGCATTGTGCCGACAAGAAACTGCATTTCACATGGAATTTCGGCGAGCTTAGGGAACAGTCCGGTCATTCGTTCTGCTTCGCTTATGCTGCCCGTCAGGATCAGCCGATCGACGGCATTGCGATCGAGAAATGACACGATGTCGAGAGCGTCACGGCCGAGGACAGTGCCGGGGAGGGGAAGCGGATTGCCGTCGGTATCAAACAAGGCGACGACGTCGATCTCCCTATTGCGTTCTGTCAGGTTGGAGAGCGCAGCGGAGTGCGTTTCGGCCGGACCGCAGAGAGCAACAGCTTCCCGCATTGAACCCGAAGCGGCCCGGTGGCGGGCCGTGAAATCAAAGTATGTCCGGCAAGCGAGGACGATTGTGACGGATGCCAGGAGCCAGAGGAGCACCCATCCTCGTGAATAGTCGTCGGCAAAGCCGGTGACATATCCGATCGCGATGACGATCAGGAATGCGAGGGCGAGAGCGGTCGTGATGCCGGCTGCGATGTCGGGGGAAACGCGCATCGACCGGGCGGAATAGAGCCCGCGCGACAGGAAAATCTGGTACTGGAGGAGGCCCACAAGAAGTATAGGCACGAGATACCTGGCGAAGGTCTCGTGACCGATCAGCATGTCGACATAGAGACCCTTGACGGCGAAGCCCGCGATCGCGACGGCGAGGATTTCACCGGTGATGGCGGCGTCGACGAGAACCCGGCCGGATGCGGTTTCGGTCAGGACATGAGCGGGCGAATGGGCCGGCGACGAGGACAGCGGCTCTTTGGTTCCGAGGTTCGACAACAACTCGGAAAGGTCGATCCTCCGGGAGCGGTCGGATCGAATTTTGCCACTCATGACCTATGCTCCCGCGCAGGCGGGACCTCTCTCTGCTCACAACAAAAAATGATAATGCGGCACGTGCTCGTATGAATTTTAATTTGCCGCGGAGCGCCCATGAACCAATCCCCAAATGGGGATGCGGAACGCGTCGAGCGGCAGGCAAGGTAAGTCTTCAGAGAAGGACGCCGGCAGGCGGCGGCCTAGGCTTCGGAAGAGCGTTGCCGTCATGGTCGGCTCAATGCGGGTCGGAGACGTTGTTGAGCGGCGAATAGCCCCACCTCGCGCGCCTCACAATGCCGATGCCGATCGCGCACTCAGTCGATTGGGTGTCACGGGAGCGGTTGCCTTTTTCGCGCTCGGCTATCCGGGCCTCTATCTCGAAGGTGTTCTCGGGCAGCTCCGATATCTCATCTATGCTGCGCCTTTTGCCTTGATCGCGCCGCACCTTTACATGGACGCATCGAGCGTCAATCGGGTTGCGACGAGCGGGCTCGTGCTCTATGCGGCGTCCGCATTCATCTTTTTCGTCGTGAACGGAGGAGAGGTCGCGCACAACTTCTGGATCAATGCGACACTCATTCCGCTGGCGATCCTAGGCTTTGTGCCGGATGCGAGGGCCGGGCGGCGGCACATCGAGCTCATGTTCTGGGTGATCCTGGTCTGTTCGGCGCTGTCTTTCATGTTCTCTGCGCATGGCAGCATCCGGCTGTTGGCAATTCTCTCTTCAGGCACCGGGACGGGCCTCGTTGATGCCTATGGCAACCACGAGGGGCTGGTTGCGCCGCTCTTTGCGCTCTTCTTCCATGCTGTCGGCGCTCAGCTCTACGCGCTCGCCGCCGTTGCAATCAGTGTGATAGGCGGCAAGCGCATCGGCCTTCTGGCGCTCGTCGCGGGACTTCTCGTGCTCTACACCTTGCGTCGCGTCAGGCGGCTCGACCGGGCGAGATCTCGGATCGTCCTTCTTCTCGTCGCGCTCTCCGCCATCAATGCGGCATCGGTCAACATGCTCCAGATCGCGGAAACCTTCCATCGCACGCTAGGGCTCAAGGTTCCGATCGAGGAGATCATGCTTGGGCGGCACAACCTCGCACGCGAGATCAACCGTTCGCTCGAAGTCAAGCCGCTCCTGGTGCAGGTTTTCGGGTCGGGTCCGGGTGCTGCGGAATCGCTCGCCGGCGACAGGCTGAAGAACGGTGCGGCCTATCTCCCGCACAACGACTGGCTGAAGATCCGCTACGACTACGGTGTTGCCGGCTCGATCCTGGTGATCATCGGCATGACGCTCGTTTTTTCAACGAGCGCAGTGGCCGTAGCCCTCGGTATCACATCGGCCATCGTCATGATGACGGACAACGTGATCATCTACGTCTTCTTCCAACTGCCGATCGCCGTGATGCTCGCTTATCTCCGATGGGGTGAGGGCCGTGATGGAACGCCTCTTTGAGGATCGGTTGTTGGAGTGTCTTGTGAGAATCCCCGGCCGAACATGGTTGGGCGGCTTAGCGGCCATCGTCCATTGCCTAGGCGGGATCGGGCCATCGGCGGCGTCATGCGCCTCAGTCGGATTTCCGTCAGATGCGGGCGTAGTCGATGTCCGGCGCTTCGGCGCCAAAGGCGACGGCATCACCGACGATACGGCTGCCATACAGCGGTCACTCTCCAACGCGATGCCGCCCGGGGTGGGGGCCAGCCCGCGTGGCGTTCAGCGCATCGTCTATCTGCCCGATGGGACCTACCTTGTCAGGGATACGCTCAAATGGCGCACGTCATATGAGCGGTATCTCGTCCTGCAGGGGCAGAGCCGCTCGAAGACGATTATCAAGCTCGCCGACAAAGCGCCGGGGTTCGGAGACAGGTCGCGCCCGCGGGCGGTCGTCTCGACGCGGCGCAGTGCTCCCGATCTACGCGACTCATTCCGCAATGGGATTTACGACATCACGATCGATGCAGGCCGCTTCAATCCGGGTGCAATCGGCGTCGATTTCATCACCAACAATACCGGCGGCATGCGGAACGTGGTCGTTAGGACGACCGATCCCGCCCGGCGGGGCGCTGTTGGCATCCGCCTCACGCAGCCCATGGTCGGGCCGGGCCTCTTCAAGACAATCGTGGTGTACGGCTTCGACATCGGACTGGAGACCCGAAACGACGACTTCAATGCCGTCTTCGAGCACCTTCAGCTGAGCGGGCAGCGTGTTGCCGGGATCAGGAACGACCGGTTCCCTCTGACCATTCGCGATCTGAAGAGCCGGAACAGCGTCCCCGTCGTTGACAATCGCGGTGAGATGGGTCTCGTGCAGATCATCGGCGGCACGTTCGAGGGCGGAGCGCCCGAGTCTGAGGCGGTGAGATCGACGGGCGGCTTCGTACATCTCAGAAACATTTCGTCGGCCGGTTACGGTGTCATCGTTCATGATGGACCGCGTCGGATCAGTGGTCCGCGATTGGCAGAATACACAACGGGATCATTCGAGGGCGAAGGGTCAGGTTCACTGCGGCTTCCCGAGACCGAACCGCCGGACGTGCCGTGCGATGCGATTTCAGATTGGTCCAATGCGGCAAGGCGTGGTGCGAAGCCTAACGATGGCGGCAAAGAGGTCTATGAGGGGCCCTGGACCGAGCGTGGGGACGATGCGGCGGCCATTCAGGCCGCCATCGATAGCGGGGCCACGACGGTGTATCTTCCGAACGGGGTCTGGCAGATCGGACGCACGATCGTCTTGCGTGGGAATCTCCGGCGGCTCGATTTCCTCAACTCGACGCTTCAGCTCACAAGGTCATTCGCATCGAGCGGGGAACCGGCTTTCCGGCTCTTGGACGGTGCCCACCCTGCCGTCGTACTCGAACGCATGGAAACGGACTACGGCGAGATGCGTGGCGACTTCATCGTACATGACGCGCGACGCACGCTGATCCTCAGGGAACTCGCTCTCAATCTCAAAGCGCGCCGTGGGTACGCCACAGGTGGCGCCGGGTCGGGGGACGTCTTCTTCGAGGACGTTACCGCCGATCGGGTCCTCGTACGCGGACAGCGCGCCTGGCTGCGGCAGTTTAATCCCGAGGGAACGGGGCCGGCACACCTTGTCAACGATGGCGGTCAGGTGTGGGTCCTCGGCATGAAGACCGAGGGCGTCGCGCCGATGGTCGAGACGATCAACGGCGGACGAACCGAGGTGCTCGGGTCCTTGCTGCAGGTGACCGACCATGTTCCGCAGGACCTTCCCGCGTTCATCGTGCGAGACTCGCGCCTGTCGGTCGTGGCGGCGACAGGGATCGACCCCGCGGCCCAGCAGGCACTAGTCATCAGAGCCGAAAAAAACGGCTCTTTACGCGAGTGGCGGTCATCGGATTTTCAGAGCCGGGCGAGCCGCGTCCTCAGGCGTTGGGACGGCAGCTATGGACCCGCCGGTGCTTTCTGGGTCTTCGCGACACAATGAAAGGCCCGGTCCTGCGAGCGGATCGCTCCGAGCCATATCACACGCCGGCAGCGCCATGTGTAGATGACCATCGGCCTTAACGCATCGTTCCGGGTACGATATGGCGGAGTATCAAGTCACGCAGGGCCTGCCGTTCCATCACGTGGATGGCGATCAGTGAGGCCACGAAAGCGGCGAGCAGTGCCACGAGCATTGTCATTGAAGTACTTGGCCCTTCCGGCACCGCAAGGGCGCGGGCCGGCGTGACCTGACCTGTGTCACGAAGCTCGTCCGCGGTCATTAGGTGCGCCGTTCTATGGGTCTCGAGGCTTTGGTTGGCGAGCGCCAAGTCGTGACGGGCGCGGATCATGATCGGATGCTTTGGACCATAGGTGATCCCCAGCTCGGCGACGGCCTTCGATGCAGCGCCATGTGCTGCGGCTAGCGCCTGATAGCGGGTGTCGTGGATGTACTGGGCGGCAAGAAGATTGACAATGAACGCGGCTTCCTCCGGGTCGGGCGCGCTATAGGACACCGATATCAGATAGGTGCGTGCATCCGTTGCGATCGTCGTCGCGCGCGCCAGACGGGCGGTCGCGGCGTCGATTTCGGCCGGTGTCAGCGGCTCGCTTCCGACACGACCCTGGCCGAAGATGCTCGGAAAGGACGAGGCCGCGGAACCTGCCACCGATTCTTCGGCGACGAGTCGCTCGATGACACGATGGACGACCTGCGGCTCGCGCAACAGTCTCATCTCGCTCTCGACAATCGCGGTGGCGTCGATGGCGGGTGTCACTCCCGGCTGGCCCGACATCGCGCGCGCCTGCAATTCCGGTTCGATCGTTGCCGTGGCGGTGTATTTCGGAACGCTCAACAGCATGTAGGCGAGAGCCGCGACGAGTGCCGCGACGACAATCGCGACAATCGCCGTGCGACGCCGCCACGCGATGAGCGCGAATTCCACCGTGGCCCTGATGAGTGACGGCTCAATCGGCGGATCGGAGTCGTTGGCCTTGTTGGCGATGCGCTCAGTCGGGGCGACGGTGCGCCCGGCCAGCGAAGTCACGATCTCGAAGTTCGCCGAATGGACTTTGTGGATCATGGTCTTTGCCGTTGTCAGTCTACTCGATGGTGTTCTCGGCGATCGATGTCGGTCTGTTATCCAGGCCGCCGCCCTCCCACGATGCGAGCGGTGGCCTTTCGAGCGCTGTCAGTGTTCGCACGTCGAGCACATCGCCCGGCTGGAGTATCGCGTCGTCCGATACCTCGATCGTCGCGGCTCTGGCGTCGACGATGCGCGTGACGAGGAACTGACGCTTGACGGTAACGTTGCCCGTGCTTCCCGCCTCGCGGAGCTTCAACGCACGGACCTCGCGCGCGGCAGGGAGGGCCATCTCGATCTCGCGCAAACGCTGCTTCACGGCCTCCAAGTCGGCAGAGCTTGCCCGGGTGTCGGCGGTTCTCGCATCGTCGATGCGAATCGCGATTTCACCAATGCCTGACGCTAGGCGCGAACGATCGCCTTCCAGGCGCCAGATGATCCCTTCCTTAGCGGCGGCGTTGAGCTGGATCTGGATGAGCGTCTCGAAGCGCGCGAGACCGCTCTTCTGGAGCTTCTGATATTCGCGCCTATGTTCTGAGATGAGCTGAAGCTGTCGTTTCTCGGCGTCGATCTGCGACCCGATCGCAGCAATCTCGGCTTCGAGCGGACCCTTTTGGGCTTCGATCAGCGCGATCCGGCGCGCTGTCTCGGTCTGGCGCGCATTGAGCTGGCTCCGTTCGTCAGCCAAAGTGGATTGGGCCTCGGCATTGGTAACGACGGCGGGCGTCGGCGGCGGCTCGAATACGTCCACACCCGCGATCTGGGCCAAGAGCCGGGCCTTGCGCACCGAGAGGCGCCATTGCTGATCCTCGAGGAGCCGCAACCGCTCGTCTGCCGCGAGGTAGTCTGTCAAAGCTTGGCTGGGGGTGACTCCCGCCGCGCCGTATCCGCCGGCCAGACCGACAGCAGACTTGACCATGGTGCCGTATCGGAACGGAAAGCTGCCCGCTGTCCGCACATCGCCCAGGATCTGTATCGGTCGCATTTCTCCGATCTTCACGAAAACGGATGGATCGTTCAGTATTCCATCTGCCAGGGCCGACACGATGCGTGCCTGCGCCTCGGCTATTGTCAGTTTTCCCAATTCAAGAGCGCCGACGATCGGCAACATAATGCTGCCGTTGCCGTCGACAGGATAGTCGCCGGAGAGATCAGCTTGGCCGAGAACGACGACGGTGATCCGGTCGCCCGGCGCCAGCCGATATGCACTGTCCTCGGCGGCCGCGCTCGGCGACGCGACGCCATACAGGCAAAGTGACAGCATGACGGCTGTGACGGCGAGCAGTCGAGGACCGGCAGGGAGCATTGGCGTCGTTCGTGACATGGCGGGGCCCATTCGTGTTCCGATGCGCTGCGATCAGATGCAATCCTCCAAAGCCCGTGCGGTTCCTCTGTGCTCTATCTCCGGGCTGGCTTGCAGGCGATGCCGCGAAACCTCTTCTCCTGCGATGGCGGCAGCGAACCAATCCCCATATGGGGATCGCATTTTCCGCAGCGGGCGGCGATCAGGGACTGTGGCCGAGATTGTCTCGGCGGCCGCGACGACACGACTATTGCGGGAGCGAGGCGTGCGCATTCTCATCGTGCATAACCGCTATCAGCAGCCGGGCGGGGAGGACGCGGTCGTCTCGAACGAAAGCGTGCTGCTCGCCGGCCATGGGCACGATGTCAGGATGCATGTCGTTTCGAACGATGAGATCAAGGGGTTCGGCGACAAGGTCTCGGCGCTCCGTCACTGCGCGTACAGCATCGGCTCCCGGAACTCTCTCGCGGAGCGGCTCGCTTCCGAAAAGCCAGACATCGTCCATGTCCACAACGTCTTTCCGCTGCTGACGCCGTCGGTCTACGATGCCTGCCGGGCTCATCGCGTGCCCGTCGTCCAGACCCTGCACAACTATCGCATCATGTGCGCCAACGGTCTGCTAATGCGCAATGGGAGCCCGTGCCGAGTGTGTGTCGACGGCACGCCCTACCAGGGGGCCCTCCATGCCTGCTATCGCGGCTCCTACGTCGGCTCGGCCGCCGTCGCGCATATGATCGACCGGCACAGACGCGAAGGCACCTGGCTCGCGAAAGTCGACCGCTATATCGCACTCTCGAACTTCTCGCGTGCCGAGTTCGTGGCCGCGGGGCTCCCGAAGGAGCTCGTCTCGGTCAAGGGCAATGTGGTGTTCGATCCCGGTCCCGTCGAGGCGCGCATTCGCCGAGGGGGCCTCTTCGTCGGGCGCCTCAGCGAGGAGAAGGGCGTCCGCGATCTCATCCGGGCTTGGAACGGTCTCAACGTGCCGCTCACGATCGCAGGAGACGGTCCCTTGATGTCGGAGGTCAGAGCGCACGCATCGTCCAATATCCGCGTGCTCGGCAGGGTCGACAAGTCGGCGATCAATAGGGAGATGCGCCGTGCGGCGTTTCTCATCCTGCCGTCGACGTGCTTCGAGAACTTTCCGGTTTCGGTGGCCGAGGCGTTCGCATCAGGGTTGCCTGCCGTCGTCGCTCGGATCGGCGCGCTCGCAGACATCGTGAAGGATCATGAAACCGGACTTCATTTCGAGCCAGGCGATGCCGAGGCGTTGCGCGCAGCGGTCCGCTGGGCGGACGGCCATCCAGCACAAATGGCTGAGATGGGCCGGGTGGCGCGCGCTACCTACGAGCGGGAGCTCTGTCCCGAGGTCAATTACCGGCAATTGAAGGCCATCTACGATGCCGCGCTCGACGGCGCGCGGCCGATCCAAATTGAGGCGCCGTCGTGCGATGTCCTGCCCGAGGTCGTAGCCTTTCCATGAACAACGATCGGAGATCGGCGCCGTATGTGTCAGGTGCGAAGCGCGCGATAGCGAGCAGCCTTCGCGCCGGCCATCGCCTTCTCGCGTCGAGACCTCTCCCCTCCCGCCTCGCAATCTACTTTCACGAGCTCGAACCCTGGCAGCATCCGGCGTTCCGGGAGGCCTTGCAGTTCCTGACGGAGGCCGGATATCGGTTCTGCGACGGCCTCGAACTGGCCGAGTGTCGGAGCGCGGCGCGCCTTGTCTATGTCTCCTTCGACGACAATTTCGCGAGCTGGCACCGCTCGATCGATCTCCTCGATGCGCTCGGGGTGAGGGCGACGTTCTACGTGAACACGCTTCCGTTCCGCGATATCTGCCCGGAGGAGGCCATTGCCGAATACTTCAGGCGGATCGACCATCGCGGCGAACGAAAGACGCTGACGAGAGCAGAACTGCTCGAGATCCGGGCGGCGGGGCACAGGATTGGATGTCATTCTCATTCGCACTTCGTGCTTTCCAAACTCTCCCGCGCGCAATGGGGCGGTGAGATTCAGGCGTCGAAAGTCGCGCTCGAGAGCATCCTCGGCGAGGAGATCGTCGACTTCTCGTTTCCTTACGGCATGAGGCGCTATTTCTCGGAGCCCCTGCGCGCGTATTGCCGTTCGCTCGGGTTCGTCACAGTCGCCAACGGGGCTCCGGGGCTCCAGCACAGGCGTATAATCGATCCCATGCGGCTCGAACGCACGCGGTGGAATCTCGACCGGCCGCTCGCCTACAACCTCACCGATCTCCGCATCGATGGCCGCGTATTCGAGGCCCTCACGGGTCGCAGCGCGGTGTCGTGATGGTGATGGGGCGATCAGGACGGCGGGCGGGTACACGAATGTTCGTGCGCGACTCACGTGATCGAGTATCGGCCGGAGCGTGCGTGCGAATCGGCCCGCAAAGTTGCGCGACCGTGGATACGAGTTCTGCCTGCCGCGAGATGCCGAGTTTCGAGAAGACCCGCTTCAGATAGGTCCGCGCCGATTCCTCCGATAGAGCCATTTCGTGCGAGGCGACCTTCAAGGACTTCCCCGAGATGATGTGGGCCGCGAGCCTCGACTCCGACGCGGTCAGGCCAAGGCCTTCGAGGATCAGGTCCGGCTGCAGCGGCTGGGACTTGTCAGGAAAGATGATGCAAGTTGCGCCGCACGTGGTTTTGTCCCCGGAGGCCAGGCGAACGACATAGAAGGGTGTTCGTTCATCCTGATCGGGCAATCGCTTCCAGATGGTTTCGGCGCCGGCCTCGGAATGATCCAGGTCGGTCTCGGGCAACTGTGCGAGGATCGAGGAGATGAAGTGCCCGCAGGCGGGGCTCACCAATGATCTCGTCAACGGCCTCGTTTCGGACTTTGGCCGCCCAAATGCCCGCGTCAGGATCGCGTGGGCGCAGTCGTTCAAGAACAGGATCCCGCCTTCGTCGTCGGTGAAGACCGTAGCGAACCGCAGCTTGTCGTATCCACGTTGCAGGAGTTCGACGTGCCGGCGAATGCCGGCCGCCGTCATGAGGCTGTGGACCAGCGCATCTGGTGTGATCCCCGATCTCAATTGGGTCAACACCCAGTCTGCATAGTCAGTTGCCATGGTCGTGTGCTTCAGAAGCGCGATAACGAAGCGCTCGCCGGCCGATGTGCGGCCGAGCAGCAGCACGACGGCGGAATCATCGGTCCCGTCGACGCTCATGTGCACTGGGCTCGGCGCGCGGTTGCCGGTACCGATCTCGTTTCTCCCGAGTGTGACGATCGAGGCGGGATGCGTGACGGACATTGTCTCCGCTAGCTGCTTCAGTCGCGGACTCTCGGGATCGAATGCGATGCCGTCACTGATCAGCGTCTGCCACGACATGTCGGGACCGGGGCCAAAGCAGCCGACGGCATAGCCGTCGCAATCGAAGCGCTGTGTCAGGTAGAGGCTCGCCAACTCGGTGATCGGTGCGCATATGTCGAGGGCGGTACGATCGCTACGCATCTGTCCCCTGCTTCCGCTACAATGGGTCCGCCTCTGACCGGGCGACCGGCCGAGTTGGGCGGGCTTGACTTGGGTTCGTGGCGGTTTCGGGATTCCCCGTCGGTGGATCGGGCGCCCAGTGGCGCGGCCCGGTCGGCACGGTCTTCCCGTCAATAGCGTGCTTGACCCGGCTTACCACCCACCATGAAGGGGATGCTGCGGAGCCGTGGTCGTATGCGCCACCATGCAGTGGTTAAAGCGCGGATGTACATGGACTATTGTCTGAGGCCGGTACGGTACCTAAGTCCGAAAGTTCGACCCATGTCGGTTTATTATTTTTGCTCAGATAATGCTCTGAAACTCCATAATTTTCATGGTTAACGCTGATCAGTGTCAAGGGCAGACGCCGGATGTTGCGTGGTCGCATTGTCCGTGTCGCTTGCTGTCGGTCCAAGGTCTGACGGAGGGTGCGGTGGCGCTGTGCTATACGGTCAGGTTGGAGGGATCGAAAGTGGCCGGCCGGAGACGGTCGCATGACACTTCGGCGCGGCGACTTCGGAAGCACGGGCGCGGCTTGTCGCGGCGGCGTTGTTGTTTCGAATGAGCGCGCGGCGCGATCTCGGCTATCCTCAGTGAGACGGGCGGTGTTATGGCGGGACATCGACGTCACCTCTGGTCGGTGCATCCATAGCGAGGCCGCGCGCGCGGAGCCTAATCATCCGCTCATCCAACAATGCAAGAGGCTTGACGTGCTTCGCTCAAACGATCCGCTGTCCCATGCTTTCCGCGTTGCTCTCGCGGTGATGATGCTCTTGTCACTGAAGGCGCCGGCTGTCGCCGAAGAGACAGGCGCTGCGACGCCGTCAGAGGGGATGGCCGCGTGCGGGCGTCCGCCGATGATCGACCGGGCCGGATGGAACGCGAAGCCGGCTCGAACAGACGCCATGAAGACCCAGACCGTGACGTCGATCGTTCTGCACGACACCCGCGCGCGATCCAATCCAGGCCTGCCGGTTGCCGAGAAGATGCAGAACCTGCAGAGCTACGCCATGTCTGCCGGCCGTGTCAGTGGATTGAAAAAGCCGGCCTGGGGCGATGTGCCTTACCACTTCTACATCGGCATCGACGGGCAGATCGCGGAGGGGCGCGGCCTCGACTATGCGGGCGACTCGCTCGGGTACTATCAAACACAGAGTAAGGCCCAGATCGTGCTCGAGGGCGACTTCGATGTCGAGGAGCCCTCGGACGCTCAGGTGGCGTCCCTCAAGAGCCTCGTCTGCTGGCTGAAGCGGGACTACAAGATCGATGGAACGCTGATCTTCGGGCATGGGCAACTCGCATCGGTACCGTGCCCTGGCCCGAACCTCGTCAAACGAATACCGGACCTCAGGTGACCATCGGCCGGTGCGCAGCGCCAAAGAACTGCGAGGCCAAAATATGCTCTTGTCGCGGCCTCTGCCTTTCGCTCGTAGTCCAGGGCGCCATGTCGCGTTGCGGATCGCCTTCGCCGGACTGTTCCTCGTCTCAGGTGGCGCCAAGGCGGACCCGCTGTGCTGGCGGCCCGAGGACCTCGTCGGCAAAGCCGGAGAGCAGTCGATCCGCAATCACGGCAGCGCACTCGCGTATCGGTCGGTCCCCACGGGCGTGCTGCGCGTTCCCGCGCTACCCCGTCCGCCAGCCGGCACGGTTATCCGAAGGTTCGAGCTTCCCGGTGATCAGAAAATCGTCGCGCTGACGTTCGACCTCTGCGAACAGCCGCACGAGATCACCGGATATCAGGGCGAGATCGTCGACTATCTGCGCAAGAACGGAATTCGGGCGACGTTTTTCGCGAGCGGCAAATGGATCGTCACGCATGAAGAGCGGGCGCAGCAGCTCCTCTCTGATCCGCTGTTCGAGGTCGGCAATCATACCTGGGAACATCGCAATCTCGCCATGACGTCGGCCGAAGCCACTTTGACCGAGATTGCGGCGGCACAACTCGCCTACCAGAACGCCTACGACAATCTTGCGCGCCGGCAATGTCTGGCCCGCGATGGTCAGAGCCCGGCCCATGACCTTGCGAACCCGGAGCAACGCCTGCTCCGCTTTCCTTACGGTTCCTGCTCCGCCGCCGCGATCGGTGCCGTCGAAAGGCTGGGGTTGGTTCCTGTTCAATGGGATGTCTCTTCGGCCGACCCGTGGAAGGGCCAGACGGTCGAGAACATGGTCAAATATGTCGTGTCGAACGTGAAGAGCGGCTCGATCGTTCTCTTCCATGCCAACGGCCGAGGCTGGCGCACCGAAGACGCGTTGCCGAGGATCGTCGACGCACTCAGAGCGAGAGGCTTCTCGTTCGCGCGCGTCGGCGATCTCCTGACGATGGATGGTGCGAAGCCGGTCATGAGCGAGCTCTGCTACGATCGGCGTCCGCACGATCTCGATCGTTACAATACGGCGGCCGCGAAGCTCGAACGGCAATACGATGCCTTCTACAAGCGGCTCAAGAAGCCGCCGCCGCACGTGGACGCTTCGAATGACGTCGGGTCTTCTGCTCCGCTCGCCAGGCCCGGAGACGGCGAGGTTTTGCCCTGGCTCATGCCCAAGGAATGAGCTGAAAAGCGCACACGTGATCCGATCCGAG
The DNA here is from genome assembly GCA_033765145.1 of Hyphomicrobium sp. Lineage (GTDB taxonomy): Bacteria > Pseudomonadota > Alphaproteobacteria > Rhizobiales > Hyphomicrobiaceae > JAGVSR01. The sequence continues at coordinate 45,232 of JANRIH010000015.1, forward strand.
CCGGCTGCGTCGACCTTGAGGCCGGACGGTGGTGAACGAAACTGTGGATTGCGCTGTGGGTAACTTGATGCTGATGCGATTTGTCGTCCCGATGTTGCCGCGCCTTGCTGGAAAAGACCTACCGATGGTCTTCCGAGCGATCCTGAAGGTTTCCCGTGGGCGACCTCGTTGGCTCGACATCTGATTGGGGGGCGGGATGACAGCGATTGCTAGAGCGAGGGACTTCATTCGGCGGCCGGACTTCGGCGTGGCGCCGGAGTTCGTCGGCTCTGGCTGGATCGTCGTCAATACGCAGCCTCACCGCGAGCGTATCGCGGTCGAGAACCTGGAGTTGCAGGATTTCGCCGTGTACCTCCCGCTCATCCGCCGGACCGTACGCCATGCGCGTCGTGAGAAGCAGGTCACGAGGCCGCTGTTTCCCGGATACATTTTCGTCGCCCGAAGTCCCGAGGTGCCGGTCTGGCGCCCCATTCTGTCGACCATTGGCGTGCGGAACGTCGTGCGCTTCGGTTCTGCGCCGAGCCTCTTGGACGATGCGTTCGTCGCAGCACTCAAGGACCGCGAGGTCGATGGTGCGATCCCGCAGCCCGAGCCCGTTTTCAAAGCGGGCGACAACGTGCGGATCAGCGATGGACCGCTCACCGGGCACGTCGCCGAAATCGTGCAAGTGGACGAGCGCCGCCGCGTGACGCTCCTGATGAGCCTTCTCAACAGGCCGGTGCGGGTGCAGGTCGCTCCGTATCAGCTCTCGCCGGACGTCAATTGACGGTGGACCGAACTTCCAGTCGGTCGGATCGGGCTCGCGACATTTTGCAGACGATCAGATAATTCACGTGAAATTCTTGATTTTCCGGCTCTTTGGTTCGGTTTCCCCATCGCATGTCATTTTCGGCGTAGGGCCTTCGCATCATGGAGGGTGCGTCTCAGCGAATGGTGGAACGCCTGTGGAAAAGCTGTTGACGAGGTACTTTCAGTCAATTCCGGCGCGATTCGAATTTGGAAGTCTATTGCGCCAAACTTCTGTGATCGGGAATCGAAGTTCCTTGGCCGAGCGTTCGTGTGACCGCTTCGACACAAGCACTCGAATGGCGAAATCGTTTTCTCTTGGCGCTTGCGTGGACTACTGAACACATCCTAGTGTCCCGATCGTTGTTCCTGCGTATTCGTGCCTCGAGTCTCCTGCGGAGCAGGGTCATGGGTAGCTGGAAGACATTCGGATTTGATCTTGTCCTCGTGCTCGTGGCGGCTGTCGCTGCCATCTTCCTTCGAGACAATTTCGAAACGTCCCTGCAAAAGCTGGCAATGTTCTGGCCTTACTTTTCGGCCACTCTGGTCGTTGCCGTATTCGTACTTCCGTTGACGCAAACGCACCGAGTGATCTGGCGTCTCAGCACGCGTCGGGACTATGCGCGCGTCGTTCTCGCAACGGCCCTCATCACGTTCGGGACGCTGCTCGCGCTCTTCGCCTATAACCGCCTCGAAGGCGTCGCGCGATCGCTTCCCTTCCTGCATTGGATGCTGATGTCGGCGGCGCTCGTCGGTGCGCGTGTCCTGTTCCGGGCTCATCACGACGGCCGGAGCGCGCGACGGCTCGCTCGGCGGGGTTATCAGACCGCCAAGGCCGATCCCGCCAAAGAGCACGTTCTGGTCGTCGGCCTCAGCCAGATGACGGAAGCGTATCTCGCTTCGATTTCCGAACTCGCTTCGGATCGTCTCAAGGTTGCCGGTGTGTTGAGCGCACGTGCGCGGCACGTCGGGCAACTCGTCGCGGAAACGCCCGTGCTCGGCATTCCCGACGATGTCGAGCGCGTGCTCAAGGATCTCGACGTGCATGGGGTCACGATCCAGCGCGTCGTGGTGACGGTGCCGTTTCATTCGCTGTCGGACACGGCGAAGGAAGCGCTCCTGCGCGTGGATGCCGGCGGATCGACACAACTGATGCTTCTCGTCGACGATATTGTGACGCCGATGCTGGGCGTTTCAAAAGATAGCGAGATGCGAGATGATCTGCCAACGGATCCGGAAGCCGCTGAGCTCTATGTGCAGATGGACGAGGCCGAGATCCAGCGTGTGCTCGCTCGCCCCTATTGGAAGTTCAAGCGCGTGACTGATTTTGCCTTCGCGCTCGCCATCCTCGTTCTGATCCTGCCTGTGATGCTCATCGTCGGGCTGATGGTCGCCATCAGGTTTGGGTTCCCGATCACGTTCTGGCAGCAGCGACCGGGCCGGTTTGGAATGCCGTTCCGCGTCTACAAGTTCCGCACGATGGGTCCAGCCTACGATGTCGCGGGACATCGCATTTCCGACGAATTCCGCTCTGGTCTGGTCGGGATGTTTCTGAGGCGCACTCGCCTTGATGAGCTGCCGCAACTCTGGAACATCCTGCGCGGCGAGATGAGCTTCGTCGGGCCTCGTCCGTTGCTGCCGCGCGATCAGGCTCCGGAATTCAACAGCCGACTTCTGGTGCGTCCGGGTCTTACCGGATGGGCACAGATAGCGGGCGGGCGGGACATCAACGCCGAAGACAAGGCCGTGCTCGACGTCTGGTACGTGCGAAACGCCTCGCTCGGGCTCGATCTCGAGATCGCTTTGCGCACGGTGCCGATGGTCATTCGCGGCGAGCGCGTGCTCGGCGACATGATCGAGCGGGCGTGGGTGGACCTTTTGAGCGACGGCATTCTCAAGGGTGAGCGGGCGCTGCCCCGGCGCAGGTCGAGTGATGTGGTGACGGCCGCCGAATGACGGCCGCTCAGGTGGCAGCGGGTTCCGCACTGGCCGGCACCCCGTCCGTCGCGAGTGCGCTTGGCTTATGCTCGGACGCGGCCAGCATGTAGATCGCCGGCAGAATGAAGAGCGTGAAGAGCGTTCCGATCGCCATGCCGCTCACGAGCATGATGCCGATGCTGTTGCGCGCCTCCGCACCAGCGCCTGTCACGAAGACCAGCGGCAAGTGTCCGAACACCGTCGCGGCGGTGGTCATGAGAATGGGCCGCAGGCGCGTGATCGCAGCACCCCTGACGGCTTCTAGCTTCGACTTGCCTTCCTCCTGGAGTTCGTTTGCAAAGGCGACGATCAGAATACCGTTCTTGGCGATGAGACCGACCAGGGTGATGAGCCCGATCTGGCTGTAGATGTTGATGGTCGTGAAGCCGAGGTAGGTGAAGAGCAGCGCGGCGCTCAATGCCAGGGGAACGGAACCCGCGAGCACAACCAAGGGATCGCGGAAGCTGCCGAACTGTGCGGCGAGCACCAGGTAGATGAGCAGGATCGCGAAGCCGAGCGTTCCGGTGAGTGTGGTGCCTTCCTGGCGGAGCTGGCGGGATTCGCCCGCATAGTCGATCGTGTATCCGGCCGGCAAGATGCCCCGGGCTGCGGTCTCGAGGGCTTCGAGGGCTTCGGCCTTGGTCACGCCTGGTACGATGCCGCCGAATACGCGGAAGCTGTCGGATTGTTGGAAGCGCGCCAGAGTCCGAGGCGCGGTCGATGTTTCTAGCGTCGCGAACGCCGAGACCGGAATCTGTGCGCCGTCGCGTGCGCGGATCTTGAAGTCGAGCAGGTTATCGGCGGATGCGCGCGAACTGCGTCCGACCTGCGGAATGACCTTGTAGGCGCGGCCGTCGCGCGTGAAGCGATTGATATAGTTCCCGGCAAGAAGGACGGCCAACTGGCGGCCGACGTCGGCGAGGTCGAGGCCGAGGTCGGCGACGCGCTCGCGATTGACGTTCACCTTCACTTGCGGGAGGTCGATCTTGAGGTCCGTGTCCGCGAATTGGAATTTTCCACTCTGGAAGGCGGCGGCAACCATCTGGCCCGCGTAGTCGGCCATCTGCTGGGGCGTTCCGGGACCTTTCAGAACGAGTTCGACGTCGAAATTCCCGGCGCCCGGCAGGGGCGGTGGAAGGACGGGGAAGATCTGCAATTCCTTGATGCCCGACACGGCGCCGAAAATCTGGGGCTGGATCTCATGTGCGGTCCGCTGCCGGTCGTGCCAGTTCTTGAACAGGTAGCCGCCGAAGCCGTTCGACGGGAACACGATCTCGAACATGGCCTCGAACTCGGGCAGTGCTTTGCCGACGTCGAGGACCTTCGACATGTGTCCGCTCGTATAGTCGAGCGAGGCATCGGGCGCCGAGTTGACGATCATGAAAATGAAGCCCTCGTCCTCGACGGGCGCCAGTTCCTGCCCCGAAAACATGTAGAGCGGCACGGCGAGCACGCAGATGAATGCGCCGAATGCAATCACCTGCGTGCGGAAGCGGAGCGTGACGTCGAGCGCGCGGCCGTAGGCGTCCGAGAGCCTGTCGAGCATGTGGCCGACGAAGCGGGCGTAGGCGTTCTCCTTGCCGCGTTCGGGTGCGGTGTACGCGCTCATGATCGGCGAGAGCGTGACGGCCACGAAGCCTGATACGATGACCGCGGTCGCAAGCGTGAACGCGAATTCCTTGAACAGCACGCCGGTCAGGCCCGACAGGAAGCCGATCGGGGCGTAAACGACCGCGAGCGTGATGGTCATCGCGACGATCGGGGCGAAAAGCTGTCGCGTGCTGACGAGAGCGGCGTCAAAGCGGCTCATGCCTTCTCGCATGTAGCGCGAGACATTCTCGACAACGACGATGGCGTCGTCGACGACAAGTCCGACGGACAGCACGATGGCCAAGAGCGTCAGGAGGTTCAACGAGAACCCCATCAGCATCATGGCGGCGGCCGCGCCGATGAGGGAAATCGGGATCGTGACGAGGGGTACGAACGCGCTTCGCGCGGAGCCGAGGAACAGGAAGACGATCAACCCGACGATCGCGACAGTCTCGACGAAGGTCGTGCCGATCTCCTTGATCGAATTCTCCATATATACGGTGCCGTCGAAGGCGAGCGCGATGTCGGTGCCTTTCGGGAGATCGGGCTTGATGCGCTCCAGTTCGGTGCGGAGCGTGTGCGCGATGCTGATCTCGTTGGCGCCGGGGAGCGGCCAGACTGAGAGGTAGACGGCGTCCTTGCCGTTGTGGCGGACGCTCGACGTCTCCTCTTCGGCGCCGAGTTCCACGCGACCGACGTCGGACACGCGGATGATGCGATCTCCGCTCTCGCGGACAATCAGCCGCTCGAATTCCTCAGGTGTGCGGAGGTCCGTGTCGGCCAGCAGATCGACCTGGACCTGGCCGCCCTTGGCGCGGCCGACGGCGGCGAGGAAGTTGTTTCTGGCGAGCGCGGATTCGATGTCGAGGGCACTGACCCCGAAGGCGGCCATGCGCTCCTGATCGAGCCAGATCCGCATTGCTTGGGGCCGCGGGCCTTCGAGCCCGACGCGCTGCACGTTGGGAATTGTACTCAAGCGCGGCTGGATGCTGCGTGTGAGGTAGTCTGTCAGTTCCGACGGCGACATCGCATCGGACACGACGCTCACGTAGAAAGTCGCATAGGGCCGGTCGGCGCGCTGGACCTCGACGACGGGACTTTCGATTTCTTGGGGCAACTCACTGCGAATCTGGTCGAGCCTGTTGCCGACTTCGGCCAAGGCCACTGTGCTCGGGTGATTGAGCTTCAAGCGCGCGGTCACCGTGCTCAAGCCGGCGACGCTGCTCGACTCGACGTAGTCGATGCCGCTGATCGAGGATACCGCGCGCTCGATCGGCGTCGTCACGAACCCGCGGATGATATCGGCGGATGCGCCGATGTAGACCGTCGTGATCTGGATCGAGCTGCTTTCGATCCGCGGGTACTGCTGCACGGGCAACTGAGACGCGGCTCGTAGCCCGATGAGGACGAGCGCAAGGTTGACGACGATGGCGAGCACCGGCCGCCGGACGAAGATCTCGATGGCGCGCATTGGGTTCCGCTCCGAAGGCTCAGTTGACCGTCGAGCCGGTTTCGGGTGTTGCCGCTGCCGCGGGTTCGGTCGACACGAGCGCGCCTTCTCTCAGCTTGAACGATCCGACCGTCGCGACGCGCTGGCCGAGTTCCAATCCGTTGAGGATCACGACATCGTCGTTCTGAACCGCGCCGATCTCGACGCGCCGTTCCTCAGCGCGGGTCTTTCCGTCGACGTCGGCAATCAGAAACACGTGGGCGCCGGTTGCTGAGCGTCTCAATGCGGTCAGCGGAACGAGAAGCACGTCGCGCGGGGGCGCCGTCACGGCTACGACGTCGATGAACATGCCCGGGCGCAGCAGACGGCCTAGCCCGGGGGCCGATGCGCGAAAGAGCACCGTACGGTTGTTGCGGTCGACGGAATTGTCTTCGGCGACGATGCCGGCCGTGAGCCGTCCTCCGGGGATCGCTTCGTTGACGAGATCGACTTTCGTGCCCGGACGGATCAAGGCCGCGCTGTCTTGTGGCAACGAGAAGTCGATATAGGCGTCTTCGCTCGTGCCTTGCAGCATCGTGATGCGCGTGCCGGCATCGAGATAAGTTCCCGGCTGAAGGTCGGTGATGCCGATCTGGCCGTCGAACGGGGCCAGAATGCGCTTCTTGTCGATCGTGACGGCGAGGCTCCTGGCGCGCGCCACGGCGGCGATATGTTCTTCTCGCGCGCGGTCGAGTTCCTGTTCGGAAAACGCCGGACTGTTGCGCAGACTTTCGCGCCGTTCGAGAATCGTTTTCGCAAGGCGTGCTTCGGCTTCGGCCGCGGCCAGAGACGCTTCCTCTTGGCGCGTGTCGAACTTGACCAGAAGTTGTCCTGACTTGACAGGCGCGCCGGACTGGAAACCCATCTCACTGATGACGCCCGCGAGCTCGTTGCGGATCTCGACCTGACGGATCGCGACGACCGTTCCGATGGCTCGCGTGGTCAACGACCAAGTGCCCTTGCGGACTTCGGCGGATCCGACCGCCTGAACGGGCTCCGGAAAAGCCGCACCAGCAGCGATGCCAGCCTGAATCTGATTGTACTTATAGAATCCGAGCCCGGCAGTGATAGCCACCATCGCGACGATCACGAGCAGCCAGGCAACAAAATGCTTCAACATTTTTTGCGCCATCAATGGTCAATGAGGAATGCGCCGATCCGACGGTCCGGTCGTTCCCGTCGCACGCCGCGCAGGAAGAAGCCATGCACCCAAAGTAGCGCGAATGCAACCGGGGCGCGATCGATGGCGCGGCGCCCGTGCGCAGTTACCATAATGGTGTGGCGCTGCGTTCGATGTGGTCGTTGCGATCCCATCTGACGAGATTGAGACGAACGCGTTTGACGGCTCGCGATGAAAGATGCGTCGCCGTGCCGATAAGGTCAAATGAAGCTGGATTCGACGCTCTCGACTTCTGGTCTCATCGAGCGCGGATGCGATAGTCGGTTGCTATCGAACTTCTAGCCACACGACGGCTGGCGCGCGCCGGGCGCACGCTCCACCATTCCGGACACGATCCGCTCCGTTTCCGAGGATGTCCAGATGCGCCGCCTCATGTCCATTCGCGTTCTCTTCGCCGTGCTGGTCGCGACAAGTCTCGTTTCTGGCCATCCCGCCGCTGCAGATACCGGACGCGATGTCGAGGATCTCTACCGACGCTTCGCGACGGCCCAGAACGCGCGTGATCTCGACGCTGTTCGAGCGCTTCTCTGGGATCAGCCGCAGTTTCTCTGGATCAGCGATGGTAAGCCCTTCTGGGGCCGAGAGGCCATGCTGATGCGCATGGCGAGCTTTCAAGAGGCCGAGATCTGGCGGGTCGAACCTGACTATGCGTCGTCCGAGGTGATCGAGGTCGGCCTCGATGCGGCATACCTGCATATTCCGCTCGTTCTGGTTCTTGGTTCGAACGACAAGCCCGCGCATCTCAAGTGGCTCGTCGAAGTGCTCTGCCGGCGCACCGAAACGGGATGGCGCATCGCGGCGCTCTTCACGACGGAAGACAAGCGACCGTAATTGTCGGAACATTCGCCTGAGCCTGCCGGCCCCACAGCCGGCCGAACAAAGTCGTCCATAAACGCGATGACGGCAGATGATCCCATCTGCCGTCGTGTTCTCATGCTTTCGAACCGTTGCGCTCAGGGCATGTCGTGCATCTTGTCGCTCTTCGGCGCGTCGAAGTGCACGACATCGGTCGAAATCAGAATGACGGGCTTGCCGGACTTGTTTTCCCACCAGTGCCGATGTCCTTTGCCGAATTCTGGCGTCGAGTCGCCGGTCCTGTGAACGATCGGGACGGCGCAGAATGCGCTGTGCTCGATGATCTCACCGTCCTGGACGAGCACGATCGACGGCCGATCATCGTGGTCGTGGGTTGGGACGATGCCGTCGATCGCGACGGTGAGGCGGCGCATACGCAAATAGAAGTTTCCCATGTTGCGCCAGCCGGTCAGGTCGACCTGATGGAGGATCGGACGTTCGATCCCAACGTCTGGGGCGTTCTCGATCTCGCGCGGGGACGTGAGTGCCTTGTCCGCCGGGCATTGTCCGGCCTCGGCAGCGGTGGCGGCCAACGTGATCATCGCGGTCGCCGCGGCGATCTTGGTCATTGTGTTCAGCATGACGTCTTCTCCTGTCCAAGCACCGGGCAGGAGGGAGGCCCGGCGTTCGCAATCTCGCGAATGCGGCCGGCGTTCTGAAATACAGCGTTGCTTCTGGTTCGATGCGAGTTGGCTATGGCTTTTGGAATTGCTCGAGGGGCGTTGCCGGGGCGCTCGTGTACTTTCGAATGAGTTCGGCAATGCGTCCGGCGGGCGTGCCGCGCGGAATGAGCGTCAGGAATTTTCCGTCTGGCCCCATGAGATAACTCAAGGAACCGTGATCAATGCCGTAGCGTTCGGGATGAGCTTGATCGACAATGTACTTCCGGCGGTGAACGCGATAAGCCTTGGCCACTGCCGCGATTGCAGTTTCGGAGCCGGACAGTGCAACAAGGCGCGGGTGGAAGCTGTTGCGGTACTTGGCCAACAACTCCGGTGTATCACGAGCAGGATCGAGGGTGATGAAGACAGGGTCCACTTTGGCTCCCGCGGAGCCGGCGATGTCGATAGCCTCTGTCAAAACAGATAGGTCTACGGGGCAGATGTCGGGACAGTGGGTATAGCCGAAATAGATCAACATGAAGCGACCACGAAAATCTCGGTCGCTGATCATTTTCCCGGCGTGATCGACGAGCGCGAACGGGCCGCCGAACTTCAATGCTAGCGGGTTGTCAGGCGAACCGGCCACCAAAGAATGTTGGACGGCGACGATCGCAGTGATGAATGCTAACCGGAGGGCCAGCGACCGTACGAGTAAGAGAGTATGCCCGGAAAGTCGAGCGTTCATGGTTTGGGAGCTAGGCCCTTGATGCCGAGCACGCCGACTTGGCCGATTATCTTTTTGACGCTCGGGTCTTCTCTATACCACTCTTTCGCATCGCCATTCTTTGCCTTCCAATTGGCTTCGAACGCGTTGGCAGGTTTCAAGGGTTCGGACTTGGCACTGCGTAGGTTTTGAACCATGAAGATTGTCATGGCCGGGTTTTCGATCAACAGGCCGTCGGCGAACACCTTGCGTCCGCAGTAGGGCAGCAATTCCTCAGCTGCACCGGCGAAGTTCGTGGCGCCTTTAGCCGCCAATCTCAGCTTACCGTCCGTTGTCAGCAAACCGAGTTGCCGCCTTCCATCGCCGCAATTCGCTGGGCAATCGCCCTTGAGCGAACAGGCAATATCGACAACCTTGGCTTCGATCTCGGTCACCGTCTCGTTCTGCAGCCCCCAACTATCGGCTGCCCGTGCCGCAACGTCCCCGTTCACGAGTGCGGCTGCTGAACTCAGAATAATGAAGAGCTTCCGCATGATGCCTAGTTTCCGAATGGCTGGATGCCGTAATCTTCGTGCGTGATGTTGACGATACCTTTGTCATCGGCCACTTCGGACACGAAAAGATACTTGACGCCGTCTCGCTCGAATAGCTCACCGTCGACCGTTACATGGTGGGCCTGGATCGTGACCAGTGTCGGGTTCGTAACGGACGTGTTGTCGTCTGCAATCCGCAACACGACATAGTACTGGTCGTCTGCCGTTCGGATGCTCACTGGGATACCGCCCACCGCGCACCATACGGCGCATTGGAAATGCGCTGTACCTTGGGCGAACATGATCCCGGTGATCGAACACCACGTATCGACGATCTCGCCCTTGACTTTGATGCGCTCGGCTCGTGCCGCCTCAGGCGAAAGCACCGCGCAAAACACTGCTGTAGCGATTGCTCCAAGCCAGCGCGTTTTCATTGCCATGCCGCCTTCGATGCCGGTGGCGTCGGAACAACGCCGACGATTAGTTTGTCGATGGGAACGATCGGTTGTCAAGTTGCGTCGGGATTCGTCGTGCATGGGTCTTCCAGGGCGTGCTCTTGAACCAGGCGACGACATAAGCGATCGCGACGAGACAGGCGAAGCTCACGAGATGGACGGCGAGCAACGGAAGAGCGCCGCGTCCCGTCTCATGGAGGACGACGCTCGACGCGAGCGACAAGAGAATGCCGCCGGCAAAGACCGCGAGGGCCTGCTGTCCGACTTTCCGGCAGACGTTGACAATGGGTCCCTTGAGACGCTCACCGCGCGGGCCCGCTGCGGCGTAGGCGAGATAGGCAAGCGACAGGAAATGAACAAATCGCAAAGCGCCGAAGGTGCCTTTCTCCATGAGCGCTGGTGGCAAGAAGGCCCAGGCGTGCGGGATGCCAATCATCGAGCCGAGGCTCGTCGTCAGCAGCGCGCTCACAATCAGAACGGCAGAGCATAGCGTGACAAGCCGCCGGTCGATCGGCGGCGAAGGGATCCAGCCGCGGATGAACGCAAAGCCCGCGAAGAAGACGAGTTGCCATGCGAGCGGATGGAAGAACCACGGGCGATTGCTCCATGGTTCGGCGGGGAACTGCAGATAGCCTGCGGTCCCGACAAGCCAAAGCGCGACTGAGAATGCTATCGGCGCCCAGTGACCGACGCGCGACAGCGCCATCATGACGGGAATCATGGCGAGCATCACGAGATACATGGGCAGAATGTCGAACAAGTTCGGCACATAGGTCAGGGTGAGGAGGCCGAAGAAGCCCGACGCCGTCTCCTTCTCGAGGAAATGCCCGAAGTTGACCGAGTGGACGAATGTCGAACCGGTGCCGAGCAGCTTGTCGAAGCCGGCCATCATCGCAACGGCGGAGATGAAGAGCCCGATGTGCGTCCAGTAGACCTGCCAGCAGCGATGCAGGATGCGCGCGAGCCCCATCAGGAATCCGCGCTGCTCAAAGACTGTCCCGAAGGCGATTGCGGACGCCATGCCGGAGCAGAACACGAAAATCTCGGTCGCGTCCGAGAAGCCGAACCGGGCGGGAATCCAATCGTTCCAGGGGTTTTGCGGGATGTGCGCAATGAAGATGATGAACATCCCGAGACCGCGGAAAAAGTCGAGCCGCACGTCGCGTGGACGCTTCATCGGCTGGCTGCCGTCGGTGCGTGGGGTGTCAGATCGAGCCGTCGTAGTCTCTTGCATCGATCTCGCATACGATCAATGTGAACGTCTCGCAATCGGGTGCCGACGCGAGCGCGGCATCGAGAGCGCTGCGATCCGCAACGCGAAGACCCCGTCCTCCCATGGCGGCGGCGATGTCCTCGAACTTCGTCCGGCCAAGTCGCACCCCGGCCGTCGCGAACTCTTGCTCGCGCTGCTTCATTTCGATCAGGGCCAGGCTTTCGTCCTGCAACACGACGATCGTCAGCACCAATCCCGCATCGCGCAATGTCGCGAGTTCGCCCAAGCCCATTTCGAGCCCGCCGTCGCCGAGTACGGCAATGACGTGCCGGCTTGGCTCGGAGACCTTCGCGCCGATCGCAAGCGGGACCGCGGCGCCCATGGTGCAGAAACCCGCGGACTGCTGCAGTCCTTTGGGCCGGCTGACCGCCAGTTGCTGGCTCAACAGGATCCTATGGGCGCCGCTGTCGACCGTTATGAGCGCGCCCGCGTCCGTCAACGGTTGCAGCGCAGCAAAGATGGCGTGCGGTCCCCATCGGCCTCGGTCGCGGAATGCCTCGCGCAGGGCCGCCTGCGTGGCGCTGATTTCGCCTCCGGTCCACGTTGTCGATCGCGGGGCGATACCGCCCGCCAGCGCGTCGCAGACGGGACCGACCGCGCCCAGCACGGCCGATGTCGTGTCATGCATGGCGTGGTCAGACGGATGTTCCGTGATCTCGATGACATCGGCCTTCGGGCCGAAGGGATCGAGCCATCCGGGACGCATCTCGATCGGGTCATAGCCGGCAAGCAGGACGACGTCCGCATTGGCGACGACTGGAAGCAAATGGCGGTCGGCCAGCGGGGACAAACCGGCGGCGCCGAGCGCCAGGGCATGACTCTCCGGGATGACGCCCTTGGCCTTGTACGTTGTGATGACCGGTGCCTTGGCTTTTTCCGAAAGGCTCGTCAGGGCTTCAGATGCGCCGGAACGCGCGGCTTCCCAGCCTGCGATGATCAAGGGCCGCTTGGCGGCATGTAATTTTGTTCTGACTTCGGCAATCGCCGGGTCGTCGACGCCGACGGCCGTCCGTCTCGCGACCTGTGGATCGTGCGGACGATCGTTCGCTTGGGCTTTGGCCTTTGCCGTGGATGGCGAGACCGCGACATAGACCGGGCCCATGGGGGGGGTCATCGCCAGGCGTAGCGCTCGCGCCATCACGGCGCCCGCCCCCTCGGGCTCGATCTCGAAAGTTGCTTTCACGACCGAGCGCAGCAGGGTCGCCTGGTCGAAGATCTGGTGGGTGTAGCGGTGGCGAAGGCCGTGATCGACCTCGGCCGCGATGACAATCAGTGGAACACGCTCCTGGTTCGCATCGACGATACCGTTGATGGCATTGGTCAGGCCGGGTCCGAGGGTCGTCAGGACAACACCCGGAGCGCCGGTTGCCGTGGCGGCTCCGGCGGCCATGATCGCGGCGGCCGTCTCGTGGCGGGCCAGGACGAACTCCAGCCCGAAATTTCGGAACCCGTCGAGAAGCGTCAGGACCTCGCCGCCCGGCATTCCGAACACGTGTCTGACGCCATGGCTTTTCAGGGTTTGGGCAAGAACGTCGGCGATGCGCATCGAGGTGGCGGAACCGGTATGTGATCAAGGTGCCGCCGCGGCATGGCGCCGGCACTTATTCTGGAAGGGATGCAGCACACTACCGGTCAGGACGCTATCGGTATTTGCCTACTCTCCAGAGTGTTTCGCGTCCGGCCGTCCTTACGGCGCAGCAGAAGCGTCATGAAGCGGTCCCAACTGCGGACGGCGTGGCGGACTCGGGTCAACGTCATGAGATCGCGGGTCTCTCCGCGGCGGTCGGCGGCAACGAGGAGCGTTCGCAGGAAGACGTCGCGCTGGGCATGGCTCCCGCCGATCGATGGCAGTCTTTCGGCCATGGCCGCGAGGTCCGATGCTCGGGCAGGGCCCGAGCCGAAGCTCTCGATCAGGCGGGCCAACGGGACGCCGATCTCGCGCGCCACCTCGGACTGGTCGCCCGTGCTGCCGGCGGCTTGGCTTTCGAGCGCGGTCATCAGATCGCGCACGCCGGTTTCGTCGCGATTGGCGACGAGGACGAGGAGGTAATGCAGCGTAGCGAAGACATAGGACATGTCACGCCGCCTGCGGAACGCGATGTCCCGAAGGTCATGCCAACGGTCGCCGACGCCGACTCCGTCAAGTTCCAGGCGCCAGAGGATCGAGGCCGCGTTTGCCATGTCGCGGAAATCATCGGTCGGGGTTGCGCGGATGTCCCGGTCGTAGAGTTCGAGGACGGCGTCGGTCTCGCCTTGCTCGAGGCGGAACAACGCCAGATGCCACGCCATGTGGAAGCTGAAATTGTTGCATCGCGTCCAGTTCGGCCGCGCCGCTTCGAGGAGATCGGCGCCCTCCCCGACACGATGGGACATTTCAAGGACGTGCGAGACGGCATGGAGGCCCCAGGCATCTGCCGGCTCGGCATCATAGGCCATGCGGCCGACCTTTTCGGCGATTGCGAAATGGCCCCGCTCTTCGAGACCGAAGGCGTGGCATCCGAGCACGAAGCCGTAGCCGGCATTCGCAGGCGACCAAGCCGGAAGTGCCCGTTCCGTCGTCGCCAGCATGGCGTCGGTCTCGCCCGACATGAAGTGAAACGCGTGCGATAGCTTCAGCGCGAGAAAATCGTCCGGGTGGCGCGTGAGATGGCGGTCGAGGGAGGATGCCGCGTCGCGCATCCGCCCCGCCGCGGACGACTTCAAAGCCTCAACGAGGGCGCGTTCTGTCGGCGACGCCTCTTTCCGGCGCGCGCAAGCTGCCTCGGCTTCGTTCAAGACCCGACGTGCGCCATCGAGCGTCTCGGAGCGGGCGAGGACTACATTGGCGAGGCCATACAGTGCATGGCCCGCGATGAGGTCGGGGTCCGCGGCCAGCGCGTCCTGGAGGGCCGTCCCAACCGGTCGATGCGCTGCAACTGCGAAAACAGCCTTCTCGAGAGCTGCAACCGCATCGGCGCTGTCGGTTGTGTGCCTGCCGCCAAATCTGTCCAGCAATGCTCGAACTCCGCTCAGTGCCATTATCCGCTGATTCTCAGATGTGTGCGTGCTGTTGCGCGCCACATTTCCGAGCGACGCCACTTTGGCAGTGACGTTGCCTCAGTCCCAATACGGAGCTGGAATGATTTCGTTTCACAATGGCTATGGTTGGGCCAGAAAACGGCGTGCGCCGTTGGGAATGCAGCGAAGCGGGCCGGGTCGGACGAAAGCGTCCTCCTGACCGGGCGGTGCTCATCGCAGGACTTTCAGCTGAATTCTGAGCCGTACATTTTCTGGAGGTATTCGGCCCAGCGGGTGTCGCGGCTGAATTTCAGCCGCTCGTAGGTCTTGACGTCGGAGGCGAGGCTGCGTTCCGAGGCCGGGAACCAGAACGCAAGTCCCTCACACCGTGACACCATCGGGCCAAACGCGACGGTCTCGATGCGCGCGGCCCGCAAGGCTTCTGCAACCCCGTTGGCAGCTGCGGCGAGGTCGGGATCGCGCGTCCCCGCGATCTGTGCAAGGACACGCACGAAGTCGCCGAGATCGTAGCTGTCGCGATTGTCGTAGGGCTGCGATTTGCTGCGGGCGAGGTTCAGGAGCGAGAACCCGGCCACGCCCTTCGCTTCCGCGACCGAGACGAGTTGCGCGAACGCTTCGGTGATTTCGTTGTCACCTTTGAACGCGGATAGCGTGCACGGGTAGTGGTTGGTTGCGGTGCGGTAGCTGTCGGCGAACGACAGCACGGCGTCACGCGCCCAATCCTCAGGCGGCATCAGATGTGCGGCGCGCATACGATCGAACCAGCCGGTGTAGTCCCAGCCCATGGCCGGCTCGGTGTCGCAGGATGCGACGAAGCAGTGTGCGAACGCGCCCAGTTCTTCCACAACCTCGACCATGCCGTTGAGGCAGGTGTCGGAATAGATGATGTCCACCTTGTTGCGGGTGCCCGAGCGGTCGAACGCGACCTTCAACATGGCGCCGGCCTCGATGTTGGTCAGGACGCCGCCGCTGTTGTCGTGCAGCATGGCCCGTTTGCCAGGGTCCTTCTTGATGGCCGCGCGACTTGCCGCCGAAACGAGAAGGCGTCGGGCCGGGCGGCGTTCCATGGCGCGGCGGGGCATCGTGCGCTTCAGGATCATTTCTGCGGGGTCATTCTCGTCGAAAACGCCCGTTCCATGGTCCCAGAAGCCGATGGCCTTGCGCGAGTTCGGGTAGGTCGCAAGCGCGCGTGCCAGAAACGTCGCGAGCGTTTCGGGGTCGCCGGTGTCGATCTCGGCGAGGCGCTCGATCGTGCGAATTTCGCCCCGCGGCGTCACTTCGATGACCATGCCGGGGCCGTCTTCTGTATCGGCGAGGGCGAGGACGGATATGCCGCCGTTCCGCATGGTGCCGGCGGCCATTTCCTCGAGATCCTTGCGGACCTGACCTGAGAGATTGTTGTCCCCGCCGAACATCGCGAGGATCGCGAAAGGCGGGTTCGGCGACGTAATGGGGAACGGCGCGACGTTCGATGTGCCGCCTTCCGCGACGCGGCGCTTTTCCGCGTCGAGCGGATTGATGGCCGTCGAGGGCACGAGTTCGGCCGGTTCTTCAAGGACCGAAGTCGGGTCGGTCAGATCTTCGGGCAATCCTGGTTCGCCTCGGATCGGCTCTTCGTCGGTGAAATGCCGGTCGTCGAAACCTAATTGCTTCAGCTTCTTTTCGAGTTCGCCGAGGTCGGCGGGCGGGGGCTCCTTGGGTTTCGCGAACCCCATCTGCGGGGTACCGGCCGGAAGCGGCAACTGATCGAGCCAGCTCGGGTCGTGTGCCGTTCCGGGCGCGGATGAGAGGCTGGACGACGTGCCGGTCGCGCGTCGGCGTCTTGTGATCGCGGCACTTCCCATTAGCACGAGTGCGAGACCGGCCGCGCCACCGCCCGCCAACCCGACCATCAGCCGGGTGAGGCCGATTTTCGGTCCCCACGCGATGCCGATCGTGAAAATCGCGGCCGCGAGCAGGGCGATCAAGACGCCAGAAATGCCGAGGATGTCAGTCCAACCGCCGCCGGGACGTGACGGCTCCGTTCCGCCATCTCGGCGATCGAATCCAGTCCAGTTTTTGCGCACCGGACCGGCGGCGGCGTCGCCGCCGATATAGGGCGCTTCGGGGGCATTCTCGAGCGCCTCCATGCTCGCCTTGGTGGCGATGCCGTCGACGTTGAGCTTGGCGCGGGCCTGGAACAGCATCAGCGCCTTCTCGGTCTTTGGGCCGAACTCGCCGTCGATCTCCTCGTTCTTCGGCAGCATGCCGACTTTGACCAGAAGCCGTTGCAGCTTGGCGACTTCGGGCCCGTCATCCCCGCGCTGGGGCGCATCGCTCGATGCCACTGCCACGGGCGCGCCGCCACTTCCCAAGAGCGACCACGCCTTCTCGAATTTCCTGATCCGATCGGCGAGGCCGATGTGACCACCGTTGATCATTTTCGTGATGGCGTTGATCGCGTTGGCGTCGGCGAGCTTGTTCATGTTGCGCCGCTTGCCCATCCACGTCGCGACCGCGATGCGGACAGCGGTCTCGGGCTCGGATGCGAGATCGGGATTGCCTTCGAGATCGACGCCGATCGCGCGGCCCATCAGACGATAGCTCTCGCGGCCCGTGATCTGCACGAGGCCGCGACCGCGGTAACGGTATCCGTCGTCATTCGTCGCGCTGTTGCCGAGGCGTCCGCCGTAGACCTTGTTCGCGAGCTTTTCGGGATTGGCGGCATAGGGCATCGCCTCCGCGATGCTGCGGAACCGGGAAGGCCAGACTTCGCAGATGCGCTTCGCGGAATAGCGCATGTTCTCTTCGTTGATCGTGAAGCCTCCCGACTCGTGCGCAATCTGGCCGAGGAAGTGGCAGAGTCGCAGCGGATTGGCGTTGATCCCGGCCTCGGTCAGGAGCCGATTGCCGATGGTCGAGAGCGCCTGCACGTAACCGGGCTTCGCGTCCGACGAAATGCGCTTCAGAAGTTCTGGCGTAAGAGCAAGTCCGGGCGGTGGTGCGGCGTCCGTCACCGGCGGGGACGGCTTCGGTGCATCGGGCTTCGGGGCCGTCGTGCCCATACCAGCCGTGCCGGTGACGGGTGGCTCGGGTTTCGGCGGGACGGGGGTCTCGGCAATGGGAGGCGTGGGCCTAGGTGGCGGTACGGGTGTATCCGACGTGGACGGCCCGATGACATCGTTTGCCAGAACATCGAGGACGACCGGCTTTCCGTGTGCGCCGGCGCCCGTATCGTCCTTGGCGACGGGCGGTGCCGTTGCCGGAAAGACCGTGACGGCGATTTCCGCCTCACCTGGGAGGCCATGGTTGTCACTTGCGCTGTATCGTGCGCGGGCTTCGCCGAGGAACGTCGGCGCAGGCTCGAACGTCACCGTGCCGTCGGTCGCGACGCGCCAGGTTCCCTCGGATGGGACCGTGAGCGTCTTTCCGTCCGGGCTCAATGTCGTACCGAGCCGCGACAGCATCTTGACGGATGCGGGATCGAGTTTTCCGTCCGGGTCCATGTCATTGTCGAGGACGCGGATGAGGACGGCCCGGCCCGCCGCCGTGCGCGCGACATCGGCGGCCAGCATCGGAGGCAGATTGGCAGACGCGATATCGACGGCAATCGTCGCGGTGGTCGTCTGGCCGAATGTGTCGGCGACTTGATACGTGACTGTCGACGTGCGTCCGGCGAATTCGGGCGTCGGCGTGAATGTTACGCGGCCGGTCGCGGGGTCGACGGCCCAGTCGCCTTCGCCAGGAACGGTCAGCCGTTTGCCGCCGCTCGCGATCGCCGCGTTGACCGGGCCTCCGACGAAAATGAGCGACGCGGGGTCGAACCGCGCGACGGGCGCGGGCGACGGTCCAGGTCCAGGTGTCGGGCCGGGCGCTGGGCCAGGCGATGGGCCAGGCGATGGGCCAGTGACCGGGGGCATCGGTGCGTCGGGCGCGGTGCTCGTGCCGGTCCCGGTCGGAACGGTCGCCGCTCCGGCAACGAAGAGATCGGGGGTCAGAAGATTCCAACCGAGCGCCTTGTCGTCGTCGGGCGAATAGATGCTGTCCGAGACGAGCTTCGCGCCTCGCTCCTTCTTGACGAGTTCGAAACGGGTCGAGGCGCCGAAGTAGGACGAGCCTTTGCTGGTCGGGATGACGCGCTTCTGCAGTTCGGAGACGACGGGTCCTTCCGATCCGACGCGCAATCGTGCGAGCGCCCGGAACACGAGGTCTTTGTCGTTCTGGCGGCCCTGGCGAATGATCTCGGCTGCGATGGCCGCGTCACGGCCCGTGAGGAGCACGAGACCGATATGCCGCCCCTTGCCGAGCTTTCCGAGCACGCTCTGGAACTTGGCCCAGGGCGCCGACCGGTCGTCTTTACCGCCTTTGATCACGAGACAGCCGGCCGATGAAAACGAGCTGTTCGAGAAGGCGCAATGAACATTGTCGGTCGGCGTCGTCTTGTGCCAGAAATCCGTGTGCGTGAACATCAGGTCGTTCTGCGACCGAAGCACCGTCATCTGCGCGTCCGTCGCCTCGGTTCCGGGCTCGGTCATGCGGAGCGCGGGCTCCACGCGCCGTGCGGGCTTCGAGATATTGTGTGCCGACACGCGGAACAGATAGTTGCCGGTCGGCAGGCAGTTCACCTGAAAGTCGCCGTTCGGATTACGCTGATACTTGCGCATGTAGTCGTGCCACGGCACGGTCGATGACGGGTAGGCGGTCAGCTTGCGGCGCTTGCGATCGTAATAACCGATCGTGCACTTCATCGCGATGTGATCGGGATTGATGTCCTCGATCTCGATGCGGTCCTGATCGGATTGAACTTCGCTCTTGGTCTGCCGTCCGCCACGCAACGCGAAGATGACGAGATCGTCGGCTTCGACCGGATTGAAGAGGTTGGCGCGGAAGAGCAGATCGAGCACATCGGGTGTGAGAGGGAAGATCTTCTGCGGCGCGATGCCGAGCGCGGACGTCCCGACGAGGTGGGCGTAGTCGGGCTGCTCTTCATCGGCGGCCCATTTGGGCATGAGGCCTGGGCCCTTGCGTTCCGCCTCGTTCTCGCGCCGGACGGACTCGAAATCCTCCTCGTCGTCGAGATGATCGGGAGCAACGATCTCTTGCGTCGTTCCCGGCGCACGTCGGTTCGCCCCTCTGAGCGGCGGCCGATCCTGATCGGGCGTCAGAGCCTCGAGGTTCGGATCGGCAATGATTGGCATCACTGGACGCGTCGACATGGGGCACCTCGGAATTCAGCGCGACGCGAGCCTCCCTCAGCGCCGCCGTGACGAAAGGTGATCAGCTCGGGCGATAGAATGCCGGAATGAGAATGGTCCAAAGTACGAGCAGCAATTCCGGAATGAAGCGCTCGATCGGGTCGGGGACGGCGATGCCGCTTAGCGACGAGTAGAGGTCCATGATGCCGAAGCTGCCGTTCATAACAGGCACCCAGAGCATGAACGAGACGGCGGCGATGATCACGGCACCCCACTGCGGCCCGCCCGGACCGCGCGTCGCCTGCCAGCGCAACAGCACAACGAGCGCCAGAATGAGCCACGCCATCGCGATCAGAAGCCAATGGTCGGGCCCGGTCGCATAGTAGGACGTACCGAGCGCGTCGGCTCCGACGCCACCCTGGTCCCACACGTGAATCTTTGTTTCGCCGTGGGGGAGACCCTTGAATTCGCCGATCACCTGCTCGGCGCGCGAATGCAGGAAGGGATACGCGACAACCGCCTCGCCAGGGATGAGTTTCACAAGGCGCGAGAGATAGGCGTCACCGCCCGCATCAGCGGCTTCGCCCGGACCACGGCGCACTCTTCCGTCGTCCTCGTTCGCGGGGGCAGAGATCCTGAGGCTCATGACGGCAACTCCTACACGGTCGGTTCACGCCTTGCGTTTCAAGTTTTGCATCCGGGGTCGGTGCATCAATTCTGATCGAGCATATCCACGTCGCCGAATTCCCAGTTTGGAAGGCCCCTCTCAATCATGTTTCGGTTTCGCGTATGCTCGGCCGACATTGTAAGCAAGCGCCATTTCCCAAGCGACGATCAGCGCGATGATCGCGACGGCTTCGACCCAGAGGAAGTGCTGCTTCGGCATCCCGGCCGAGTACGCGTTCCCGAGTAGATCGTTGACGAACTCTCGGCCCCACAAGAACGCGACGAAAAGGGCTGCGCCGGACGCGCCGATCGCGGCGCCAGACAGTATCCGTGTTGGATTGGCCAGTTCGCGCGAGAAGGCCGCGCCGGAGAAGACGGTCGCCGCACCGGCCAGCGCGCTTGCCAGAATTGAGATGAGCAGCGTCTTCGTCAGTTCGATGGGAAATCCGTGCTCGAAGAAGTAGGCGAGTGTCAAACACTCGAGCCGCGATATCTCAGCGTCCGAGGGCGCGTAGACGGATAGCCACCATCGACAGAAGACAGCGACCGGCCAGTAGATCGCGAGGACTTGCAGAGGTACGTGCCATTGTCGGCGTCCCCACCAGTATGCGGCGAACGCCAAGCCCGAACCGAACAGCAGCGGGAGGAACTTCGTGTAGGAGTAGTCCGAGAATTTGATGAGGGAGGGGTCGGCTGCAACGGGCGGGAAGTAGCTCGAAAACAGGTTGAAGCTCAAGATCGCGCCGAAAAACCCCGTAAGCAGCGCCCACGTCATCAGGAATTTTACCGGCGCATCCGTTGCGGGATGGAACGAGAATTCGTCCGTCAAGTGAGCGCTCGTCCATGGGGACTGCGCGCCCGCCGTGGCCTCGCGCACATTGCGCGCGACGCGCTGGCTCAAAAGAAAGACGTCTAGGCCTCGGATGTCGATCTGCTCCGAGACCGCCTTCGAGAACGGGCTCATGCCGTTCACGTCCCCGTCGAGCGCAAAGGAACCAGGTTCGGTCGCGAAGCAAATGAGCGTCTGTGAACTCTTGTCGAGTTTGATGCGACCGACGCCGTTCTCTGACGTTTTATAGAGCGAGCGCGCGCCGGCCACGGCTGCCGCTGTTTCAGCTTCCTTCGGTGTGGCGAGCGGGATGAAGCGCATCCGTTCGAGGCCGCCACTGTCGCGGCATGCGTCGAGGAAGACGATCCGCCGTTCCGCCTTCATTTGCACCAGCAGATCGTCGATCGGGACGAGAGCGGCCTCGGGGGCCGCTGTTAGGATGCGAGAGGGGTCGAAATCGACGGGGACGATGTAGTTTTTGCCATCGAGCTGAACGCCGTGGCCGCAATAGTAGAGAACCATCTCCTGGCAGTTCGTCGCGCCAGCGATGAACGTCTTGAAGTCACTGAATGAGTTATTCCAGTCGCGGTCGACCAGGGCCTCGACATCGAAGCCGATGCTTTCGAGCTTGGCCTTGATGGCCGCGATGTCGCGCGCGGGGTTCTCGAGCTTTTTCAGGTGGTGATAGCCGCCGTTGCCGAGCAGAAACGCTTTCCGCACAGGCGCCTTGGCGCGCCTGCCGAACCAGAACCAGCCGGACCCGGGTTTTTGCCTACCCGCAACGCTGTCCACGACGCCCACCACGGAACGGTCAAACTCGTGGAAATCCTAACGGTACGGAACATTTCCGCCTAGAGCGGCGGGGGCACATCGGCAAAATATTGCCGTGTCATGGTTCCTTTGCAGGGCGGGGGAACAACGACGTGGAACCGCTCTTGCTCACAATCTGACGAATATCGGGATTCCGGCCTCAGAAGGTTTCCGGATCGCCGTCGTCACTCAGTCGTCGGCGCTGGGGGGCGGGCCCGGCATTTTTCGGTGTCAGGATCAGCGCCAGAATGAGCGGAGGAACGAGAAAGCACCACGCTGCCCATGAGGAATAGTCTCGATTTTTCGCGCGGGCCAGAAAGTACGCCAGCAACCCTGCGCTGAACGACAGGGCAAACCAATAGACGATGTAAGCCATCACTCAGTCTCCTGGCACAACCTGTAGGTCGTTGGCGCCTGGGCTTTCGTTCGATCTCACATCAACGAGATGGGCTCAGATTGCGGCATAATCAAGCGGCGGGCGGAATGGGCTCTCAACACTGCCGACGATCGATCAATCCCTGAAATCGAGCCCAAGGTCGAGGACCGGCGCGGAATGCGTGAGAGCGCCAACGGATATAAGGTTAACGCCGCTCTCGGCGATCGCGCGAACGGTTTCGAGTGAGACCCCGCCCGAGGCTTCGGTGGTGACGCGACCCGAAACCATTCGGACGGCTTCGGTGAGTTTCGCCGGGCTCATATTGTCGAGGAGGACCGCGTCGATCGGGTGTTTCAGGGCTTCGGTCAATTGATCGAAGTTGTCGACTTCCACCTCGATCCGGACCATATGGCCCGCGTGACGCCGTGCGGCTTCGATCGCCGCAGCAATGCCGCCGGCAGCGACGATGTGGTTGTCCTTGATCAAGATCGCGTCGAAGAGACCCGTGCGGTGGTTGTGCCCTCCGCCA
The DNA here is from genome assembly GCA_033765145.1 of Hyphomicrobium sp. GTDB lineage: Bacteria > Pseudomonadota > Alphaproteobacteria > Rhizobiales > Hyphomicrobiaceae > JAGVSR01. The sequence continues at coordinate 68,098 of JANRIH010000015.1, forward strand.
CAGCGGACTGCGTACTTTTCAAAGGCGCGAAGCCCGGGTGTCGTCTTGCGCGTGTCGACGATGCGGGCGTCCGTTCCGGTGACGGATTCGACGTAGCGACGCGTCAATGTCGCGATGCCGCTCATGCGTCCCATGAAGTTCAAGGCGACGCGCTCGCCGGTCAGGATCGCGCGGGCGGGCCCGCGGACGGTCGCGATATTCTGGCCGGCCTCGACCGCATCTCCGTCTTGCACATGCGTCTTGAATTCGATGGCGTCATCGAGGGTCCGGAGCGTGCAGCGCGCGACGTCGAGACCCGACACGACGCCGGGCTTGCGCGCAACGAAGTCAGCGGTTGCGCGTGCCGACGTTGGTATCGTCGCGTCGGTGGTGAGATCGCCCGACAGCCCCAAGTCTTCCGCCAGCGCCGCCTTAACGGCGCCTTCGATCAGGATCGCGGGCAGCCGGCCCAAGGTTTCTCGGCTCATCGAAGGGCGGTCTCGCTTACGTGCGCCGAAGGCGACACCGGATCGGCCACGGAGGATTGCTCGATCTCGGCGAGGTCTTCCAGAGTCATGAATGTACGGTGCTGGCGGCGCGGCTCGGCGCGCGGGTAATCCGACCGGAAGTGGCCTCCCCGGCTTTCGCGACGGTCTAAAGCCGCCGCCGCGACGAACCTTGCCGCGAGCGTCATGTTCGCGAGCATCGGATCGTCGCCGCAATCCTCGTCGAGTGCCCGAAGCGTCACGAGCGCGCGGACCAGGCTCTTGCGGTTGCGGACGACACCGGCGTTCTCCGCCATGGTTCGTCTGAGGACACGGATGGCCTCGGCGCGGTGTTCCCGGTCGATTGTCTTCGGGCCATCGACGCGGCGCGGCTCAGCGCGCGGCAACATCCGCGCATGATCGGCAAGACCGGCGACGTCGGCGGCGACGCGCGCGCCGAGTACGACCGCTTCCAGCAGCGAGTTCGACGCGAGGCGGTTTGCGCCGTGGAGGCCGGTCGAAGCGACCTCGCCAGCGGCCCAAAGACCTTCGACGCTCGTCCGTCCGCGCAAATCCGTTGCGACGCCGCCCATGTGGTAGTGCGCGGCTGGCGCAACTGGCAGGACGTCGCGCGTGGGATCAAGGCCGGCGGCACGACAATGACCAAAGACGGTCGGGAAGCGCGCTTCGAAGGCGGCGCCGATGGCGTTGCGGCAATCGAGGTAGGCACCGCGACCTGTGGCAATTTCCGAATGCACGCCGCGGGCGACGATGTCGCGTGGCGCTAGTTCCGCATCGGGATGAAGGCGCGTCATGAAGCGCCGACCCTGCCGGTTGACGAGGAGCGCGCCTTCTCCTCGGAGCGCCTCGGTCGCGAGCGGCGCGGGGTCGAGCCCGACGTCGAGGGCGGTCGGATGGAACTGCACGAACTCGGGGTCAGCAATGACGGCGCCGGCGCGGGCCGCAAACGCGATCGATTCCCCGCGTGCGTAGGCGGGGTTGGTGGTCACCGCATAGAGGCCGCCGATTCCGCCGGTAGCGAGGACGACGGCGGACGCGGGGAGGAGTGCGTATGTCCCGCTGCCGCGTTCGGCGCCGCGCGCGAGGCGAACGCCCACCACGCGGCCCTGGTCAAGGATCAGGTCCTCGGCCTCATAGCCGGCGAGCACGCGGATGGAGGCCGTGCGCTTCACTTTAGCGATCAGCGCCTGCATGATTGCCGCGCCGGCTCTGTCGCCCGAGACCCGCACGATGCGATGTTCCGTGTGCGCGGCCTCGCGCGACAGCACGTAGTGGCCTTCGAGATCACGGTCGAACGGCACGCCATAGCGCAAGAGGTCAGCGACGCGGTCCGCGGCTTCGCGCGCGACGATCAATGCGACGTCAGGATCGACGATGCCGGCGCCGGCCGCGATCGTGTCGGCCGCATGAGCGGCGGGCGTATCCCCTTCACCGACGGCCGCCGCGATGCCGCCTTGCGCCCAGACGCTCGACGCGCCTTCTCCCAACGGCGCGGCCGTCACCACCGTCACCGGGAGCGGGGCGAGTTTCAGCGCCGTGTAGAGGCCCGCAAGCCCCGCGCCGATGACGACGACGTCGCCGGGACCGAACTTCGCGCCAGGCGTCTCGAACGGCCGAAACGCGCGCGGTTCAGCGCGTCGGCGGTTCGGGCTCTCCGTGGATTTCCTTGCCGTCGATTTGGGCCGTGCCATGGGCACCTCCGAACTCGCCTCCTCGCGGAAGCCCGACATCAAATCTTCAGAGCCACCATGCGTTCGACCGCTCGGCGGGCCCGCTCGGCCACCTCTGGGTCGACGGTGACTTCGTGCTTCATGTCGCGCAGGCTCTCGTAGATCGCTTCTAGGGAGATGCGCTTCATGTGCGGGCAGAGATTGCAGGGCCGCACGAACTCCACGTCGGGCGTTTCCGCGGCGACGTTCGAAGCCATCGAACATTCGGTGACGAGCAGCGCCTTTTTCGGGCGGTTCGTCTTGACCCAGTTGATCATGCCCGATGTTGAGCCCGTGAAGTCGGCGACGCCGATCACGTCTGGCGGACATTCGGGGTGCGCGATGATCTTCACGCCGGGATTGGCATCTCGGTAGGCTTCGAGTTCCTCGGCCGTGAACCGCTCGTGGACCTCGCAGTGGCCGCGCCAGGCAATGATCTCGACTTTCGTCTGCGTCTGGACGTACTTCGAGAGATACTCGTCCGGAATGAGTAGAACGCGCGGCGCGCCGAGGCTTTCGACGACCTTGACCGCATTCGCGGACGTGCAGGTGATGTCACACTCGGCCTTCACGGCGGCCGAAGTGTTGACGTAGGTGACGATCGGCACGCCGGGGTAGGCTTGGCGCAGAAGGCGCACATCGTCGGCCGTGATGGACGACGCGAGCGAGCAGCCAGCCTCGAGGCTCGGGATCAGGACGGTTTTCTCCGGCGACAGGAGCTTCGACGTTTCGGCCATGAAGTGCACGCCGGCCTGGACGATGACCTTCGCGCTCGTCTTCGCAGCCTCTTTGGCCAGCGCGAGGCTGTCACCCCGGAAGTCGGCGACGCCAAAAAAGATCTCCGGCGTCATGTAATTGTGCGCCAGGATGACGGCGTTCCGTTCCTTCTTGAGCGTGTTGATGGCATCGATGAGCGGCGCATGCTGGCGCCATTCCATGGGTGTCACGACCGTGCGCATGCGCTCGTAGAGCGGTGCGGTCCGCTCGGCGACGTCCGGCGTCATGTCGAATTTCGGCAGAAGGGCGCCCGGGCTCGTCGCCTGACGCGCTTTCGCAGGGCTCAACGGCAGCGTGATCTGGACCATGCCTTCCTCATCCTTCCCGCATGCCCCATTTATGCTCTATCTGAGCATTATAGGGGCATGAAGTTATCCGGCTGATGCCGGCTTGGAACCTATATGCTCACTCAGAGCATTCTTCTGCTTAATGTAAGGGATCGGACGCTGGAAATCCAGCGCCCGAACTCTCATGCGCGACAGTTTTTATTGCAATGCATTCGCGCTCGTCGGCGGAAAGGCCGACGAGAGGTCAAACGTCTCAGACGCGACCCGGTTTCACGCGCACGCCCGGTGCCGGACGCTCGAGAAGCACTTCCTTGCGGAACCGGTAGAGTTTGGCGGGCCGCCCGCCAGTTCTGGTCTTGACTTCGCCGGTCGGTTCCACGAGTCCGGCGCCTTCGACGAGGCGGCGGAAATTCTGCTTGTGGAGATGTGGGCCCAGGATCGCCTCCACCGTCCGCTGCAACTCGAACAGCGTGAATTCGGGCGGCATCAATTCGAAGATGACCGGGCGGTACTTGATCTTGGCGCGCACGCGGCCGATTGCGGTCGCGAGGATGCGGCGGTGATCGAAGCGCATCGGCGCGCCCAGTCGGGGGAATTGCGGCCACTGGCCGGCGGCCTCGCGACCATCGCGGCGCGCTTCATCCACGAGGCCGGCTTCGTAGAGCAGTTCATAACGGTCGAGGACTTTCTCTTCGTCCCAGGCGGCGCCATCGAGCCCGAAGCACATCTTTGCGCGGTCGTAACGGGCGATGGGTCTATTGGGGTTGGGCGCGGCGGAGGTTTCAGCGGCCCATTTGCGCAGCCGAGGTTCGATCTCGGACGTCAGGATTTCAGGGCGGCCCTTGCGCCAATCTTCCCACGGAAAGTAATGATACCAGCTCCGCCACGACCCCTGCTTCGTCTCGTCGATCTGATGCGCGCCGCTGAGCGCCAGATACCCGATCGATACGACATGAGGACCGACATCGCCGAGTTCTGCGTGGCGACCGCGGTCGCCGAACGAGTAGAGCTGTTCGACATAACCGAGATCGAGACCGGCCTGTTCCGCGACCCAGGCGCGAAGTCCGGATTCGAGCGTGCGATGGGCGACGGGCGAGAATGGTCCGAACGGCAAACCATCCTGCTGGCCCATGGATTGCGCATTCTTTTCGTCGTCTTCGCGAACGATCAGTACGACGGGCTCGTTGTCGAGGACGGCGACGATAGCAGCGTTGAGGCCGATCTCGAGGCTCGCCTTGTCGGTTTCCATGCGAACCTCGGGCCTGAAGGACGTCTGAGCCTCGCGGGGGAACCGACGAACATTGGCTTCAGCCATAGGGCAACTCCCGTTTGATCCTGCGCCGGCTACGGCGACATAATGGCGTTTTTGGGAAGAAGTACTTTTCCTCCCGGTTGAACATACGGGGTGAGAACGGGTTCCCTGTTTTGGTTATTCCACGATGCGTGCGAACAGGTTTATTCCCTCACACGCCCTTTAAATTTGAGCGAGGTCCGCGAAGCGGGTCAGGAATTTTTCCTCGACTGCGCCGACGGGCCAGGGCTCGAGCGCTCCATCGAGAGCGATTGAAATGCCTTGGGGCGTGCCGAAGTAGAGGACTGCTTCCTCGGAAGAGAACCCCGCGAGTTCGGTCGCTTCATGGTATGCCGCGATGCGATCGGCGTTCTTGATGAGACCGGCGTCGTGCGGCGTGATCCTGCCTGCTAGACCGAAGCGGACATGGATCGCATCGAGAAGCTTCAACTCGAACGATTTGTAGTCGAGGCCGATCGCCGTCTTGAACGGACTAATGAGGTCGCCGATCACGTATTCGGGCGCATCATGCAGCAAGGCCGCGAGGGCTACTTCACGGCGCGGTTCAGTGGCGAGATCTCCGACAATCGTTTCGACGAGGAGGGAATGCTGCGCGACCGAGAACGCGTGCGGGCCAGACGTCTGACCGTTCCAGCGGGCGACGCGCGCCAGGCCGTGCGCGATGTCTTCGATTTCGATGTCGCGCGGATCGGGATCGAGGAGATCCAGGCGACGGCCCGACAGCATCCGCTGCCACGCGCGCGGTTTCTCCGTCGTCATCTGATCGCGTTCCCCAGCACCCTGTCGATCGCGAGCCATGCCGGACCCTTCACTCGGGAACAGTGAACGCCCGCTGCAACTTCGCGCAGGGGGCGTGACGATGACAGGAGACAAGGTGATCGTTGACCATGCCGACGGATTGCATGAACGCATAGGCCGTCGTCGGGCCTATGAAGCGGAAGCCTTCCGCTTTCAGAGACTTCGCGATCGCGGCCGAGGTCGGTGTCGCCGCGGGCACGTCCGACATGGCCGTACGGCGGTTGATTTCTGGGCCATCCGGCATGTGGCGCCAGAGAAAGGCCGCGAGTGTTTCGCGGTCCGACAGTGAGATGTACGCGCGTGCGTTCGCGATCGCGGCGTCGATCTTGGCGCGGCTGCGGACGATGCCGGGATCGGCCATCAACCGGGCGACGTCTTTATCGCCATAGCGCGCGACGCGCTCTGGATCGAAGTGGTCAAACGCTGCTCGGAAGGCTTCGCGTTTGCGGAGGATCGTGATCCATGCAAGACCCGCCTGGAAGCCTTCGAGTACGAGCTTTTCGAACAAGCGCCGGTCATGCGCGTGGGGGACGCCCCATTCCTCGTCGTGATAGCGTGCGTAGAGCACGTCGCCGCTCGCGGCCCAGGGACATCTGACGGATTCCTTCGCCATCAGCCTGCCGGCCTTTCTTCGGGTTTTGCCGCCGCCGCGACCAGGGACTCGTCGCCGGGTTCGATGGTGATCAGAATGCCGTCGGCCTCGAGCGCCACACCCTTCGCGCGGAATTCCGCGACACGATCGAGGCGGAGGAGCGCGAGCCCTCGCTGGCCCGAAACGGAACCGAGCCGTCCGATCGGGACGCCGCCTCCGGCAATTTCAGGCTGATCCGCGGGCAGGTCGCGGCTGCCCGTGACGCGGACGATGCGCTTCCGAACGACGGACTTGTGCTGCATGCGGGCGACGATTTCCTGGCCGACGTAGCATCCCTTCGTGAACGATACGCCGTTTTGGAGATCGAAGTTGGCGTCATGCGGATAGGTGTCGCCGAGGGGGAAATCGACCTCGGCGTCGGGAACGCCAAGCGAGATGCGATGCGCGACATAGGCGGCAACATCGATCGGTCTGGCGGGAAGCGCTGTATTCCGTTCCACGAGGATGCGCCTGCCGAGGGATTGGTGGCGCGGGTCGGTAAACGAATGGCCCGTCGGACGGGTTCCTTGGTCCTCATCGCCTGGTGATCCGCCCCACTCTGCCAAGACGCGAAGTCGAGCCGACACGTCCGTGATCGTGACGTCGGCGCGCAGCTTATACAGCGCTAGTCGTTTGACGAGGGCTGCTGCGCTCGACAGGGCGACGTCGATCAGAAAGCGGTCGCCATCCGAGACGACGAACATCACGAACTGGATCTTGCCCTGCGGGGACAGGAGGGCTGCGTATGCCGCGCGGCCATCCTCGAGTTTCGCGATATCGTTTGTCAGAAGCCCATGCAGGAACCGGCGGGCGTCGGCGCCCCGGACCTCGATGATGGCGCGGTCGTCGAGCGGTGTGATCGCATGTCGTGACGGGTGACGATCCACAGGGGCAGCCGCCTAGAGCTTCGAGGTGTCAGGTCCCGGCTAGTTGCAAGAGCCGGCCGATTTACGTATGCGGGTCCACTCACACGCGCAAGCGCTCCCGGCGTGCGAGCTTCGAAGGAGGCACCCCGACATGTCCGAGACCTACGATCTCATTCTTCGTGGTGCGACGGTCGTCAATCACGACGGCGAAGGTATCCGCGACATCGCGGTCCGGGACGGACGGATTTCGGCGATCGGACAGCTCGGCTCGGCGCGGACTGCCAATGTCATCGACGCCAAAGGGTTGCACATTCTGCCCGGCGTGATCGACACGCAAGTTCATTTCCGCGAGCCGGGGCTCGAGCACAAGGAAGACCTCTATACCGGGAGCCGCGCGGCTGTCGCGGGCGGCGTTACGGCTGTATTCGAAATGCCGAACACCAGCCCGCTGACGACGTCTGCCGAAACGCTCGCAGACAAGGTTCGCCGCGCGCGCCATCGCATGCTGTGCGATTTCGCGTTCTTCGTCGGTGGCACGAGGGAGAACATCGACGACATTCCCCTGCTCGAGAAGCTCGAGGCATCGGCAGGCATCAAGGTCTTCATGGGGTCGTCGACGGGCAATCTCCTCGTCGATGACGATGGTTCGCTCGACCGCATCATCGCGCGCCTCAGCCGTCGCGCGTCGTTTCATGCCGAGGACGAAGCGCGGCTCAAGGAGCGGATGGGGCTGCGCGTGCCGGGCGATCCGTCTTCGCATCCCGTCTGGCGGGACGAAGAAGCGGCACTCCTCGCGACCCGGCGGCTCGTGGCGCTCGCGGAACGGCATCAGCGCCGGGTCCACGTGCTCCACGTCTCGACGGGGGAAGAGATGGATTTCCTCGCCGATCACAAAGAGTGGGCGACGGTGGAAGTGACGCCGCATCATCTGACGCTCGAAGCGCCGGATTGTTACGAGCGGCTTGGAACCTATGCGCAGATGAATCCGCCCGTGCGCGATGCGCGTCATCGGCAGCGGATCTGGCAGGCCGTTGCGGACGGGGTCGTCGACGTGCTCGGCTCGGATCACGCACCGCATACGCGCGAGGAAAAGGATCACGCCTATCCCGGTTCGCATTCGGGCATGACTGGCGTCCAGACACTCGTTCCCATCATGCTTGATCACGTGAACACCGGGCGGCTCTCGCTCGCGCGTTTCGTCGACCTCACTAGCCACGGCCCGCAGCGGCTATTCGGCATCCGCGGCAAAGGGCGGATCGCGGTCGGCTACGATGCCGATTTTACTGTGGTCGATCTCAAGCGCCGCCAGACCATCACACATTCATGGATCGAAAGCCGTCCCGGCTGGACACCGTATGACGGGGTCTCGGTCACCGGCTGGCCGATCGGGACTTTCGTGCGCGGCCGGCGGGTCATGTGGGAAGGCGAACTCGCCTCGGCGGCGCCGGGTGAGCCGGTCCGCTTCTACGAGGGGTTCTGAATGGTCTTTCGGGGTTCGGCGATGGCGGTTGGCATCGGGCTTGCTTAGTGACCACCATGACACCCGCCATGCTCAATTCGATGCTCTTTTCGGCCGCGGAAAACCTCGTCCAGGGTTTCGGTGCTGCCCTCCTCTGGGCCGCTCAGGCCACAGGTGCCTGCGCCGCGATTGCGGGCCTTTACATGGCCAAGTCGGCTGCCGGCATCAATATCCTGCCGTGGCATTCGCCGCTACACGACCTCCTTTATCATTTCGTCCGCTGAACGGGCCGCATCGAGCCCGCGCCTCTCGGTCCCGAAAAAAAAGGCGCCCCGTTCCGGGAGCGCCTTCGTTCGTTTCTTGACCAGTCCCGGCCACGCGGTCGGGAAGGTCGGGATCAGTTGACGACCTTGACCGTGGTGCCCTTGCCGACCAGTCCTGCCAAATGCACGACATGGCCGTTGTGCATGCGGATGCAACCCGACGACGCTTCCGTCCCGATCGAGGACGCATCGTTCGTGCCGTGAATGCGGTAGAGCGAGGACCCGAGATAGATCGCGCGCGCGCCGAGCGGATTGTTGACACCGCCCGTCATGCGCAGCGGCAAGTTGGGCTTCCGCTGGCGCATCTCTTCGGGCGGCACCCAATCAGGCCAAGACTGAACGCGCGAAACCTTCTGCGTGCCGCTCCACTTGAAGCCCTTCTTTCCGACGGCGACCGGGTAGGCATAGGCTTTGCCGTCACCGAGGACGTAATAGAGTTTCTTCTGGCTCTGATCGACGACGACAGTGCCTTTCTTGAAGCCGCTGCCATACGCGACGACCGACGGTGTCGCGGCCGCAATCTGAGGCTTGCTGCCGCCCTGGAGAAGGGCTTTGGCCTTCCCGGGCTTCTCCGGCTTCTGCTTTAATTGCGGGTTGGCCGACATCGCCGACAACGGCTTCGGAGCGTTGCCGAACAAGCTGCCCGTGACGGGCTTCGATTTCTTCGGCAGGTCGCTCCACATGCCGTAGGCGCCCGGTATTTCGGCCGATGCGGGCAGGGTGACCGACAGCAGCACGCCGCCGGCGACGATCAGGCTCCAGAACTTCATGATCTATCCTCGCGTCTCGAACTCGGAACATGCAGCGCCGGCGTGCGCGATCTGGCGGCGCGTCATTGACCGCGGGACGCCGCCCCTCGCTCGAAGGCTTCGACGTCTCGCTGTCGTTGGTTGTTAAAAATTAACCGTTCCGCCGCAAGGGCCAAATGACCGCACGATAGAGGGGCAAATTATACACTCTCGAGAAGGACTTAGTTCGGCACGTTGAGGTTGATCTGGAGCGTTCCGGGCGGACGTGCTGCGGCGCGAGCCGTGTGGGGGACTTCCCACCTGCGTCCGCGACACCCTAGGTTTGCGTTCGAGGATCGCAATCACGCGCCGATCGACGCGAGAAGCCATCGAGCCATGAGCGTCGCCAGTCTCGTCCCCAATCCCCTCGTCATACCTGTCGGTTTGGCGATCGGACTGCTGGTCGCGGCACCGGTCGGTCCGGTCAATATCATCTGTATCCAGCGGGCGATCGAAAGAGGATTCTATGGCGGATTGGCCGCTGGCTTCGGTGCCCTGATCGGAGACGGACTGCTAGCGCTTCTCGCCGCGTTGGGTGTCAGCTGGATTGCGGCAGCGGTCACCGAACACAGAAGCCTCATTCAAGTCGTCGGCGGTCTCGTCCTCGTCGTCGTCGGGACCAATCTCTACTTCGCGCGTCCGCGCGAACTGCCTCAGGTCGCCGAAAGCGACGGCACGAGTTTCCTGGCGATGCTATCGGACATCCCGAAGACGTTCTTCCTGACCGTCTCCAATCCGGGTGCTGTGCTCTTCATGTTCGCAACACTCGGCGGAACGACGGCGGTCATGAAGTTGACGTCGGTAGCAGACGTGTTCGCGATGGTGGTCGCAATCATCACGGGGAGCCTGGCGTGGTGGATCGCCCTCTCTTGGATCGTCGGTCACTACAGAAGCCGCATCGATCTCGCACGATTGCAGAACGTCAACCGGGTCGCGGGAGTCCTACTCATCGGTTTTGGAGCGTTTCTTCTGGCCGAGGTGTGCCTCACCCTTGCGGCCGCCGCACGTTGATTGCGATCCCGCCGTCGCGATGCTTGTTTACTGGACGACGCGATCGAGCGTGAACTCTCCCGAGCTGATGCGTGTCTCAAGACTCCGCGCGAGTTTCACGACCGCGTCCTCGCCGAACAGTGTCACGAGATCGGTCAGCGCCGTGAAGAGTGCCGCATAGGCCATCTGCTCGGGAGCGACGCCGGTTTCGGCGCCTTCGTCCCAGGCCGCCAGAATGAGGCTCAGCGCGCGGAAACTCGCGTCGTCGCTTTCGGCCAATTGTGAGATGGCGTCTTTGGTCGCGTCTTGCATTTTTTCTGAGCCCCGTCTCATGTGTCCGATCGATCGCGCGTCTCATGTCCCCCCGCGCGGATGGCCACTGTCCGAGAACTCGACGGACCATCGAGTCACACGCATAACACGTGGATCGGCGAATGCAGCTGTAGCAGCAATTCAGAGTAAACTGCGGAGCAACCCTGCGATGCTCCGACGGCCGCACTCACGGCGCGCGCTTAGCGAGGCCCTCGGACAACTCCACGCCTTCCGCCAGAAAGCGCTCGATCTGAGTCTGTGCGAGTGGCGTGCATGTCGTATAGGTCCGGCTGTAGCTCCGATAACCCTGATTAAAACTGCGGGCGAGGCGGGCTTTTCTCAACGCCGTCGCGCCTTCCGCATCGAGCAATTGGCGCATGTGCTCGCGCCATTTCTGACCGTCGTCAGCGCTGCAGAGTTCTCTCAGATAGTGAACCGCACCAAGGATTTCAGCCAAGCGGTTGAGCTTGTCGTCATAGGGTTTCGTGTCCGGCGCCGCCTCAGTAGAACTGGGAACGCAGGCCAACGCCATCGCGACGAGGAGAGCGGCGCGCCATGCCTTCAGGCAACATCGCGTCATTGTCGTTCTGTGGCCCGCCATCTATCCTCTGTCCGATCGACCCGACCGGCGCGCTTTTACCATCTTCGGCGCGTCCTCGCATCCCGGCAGGAGCCGATATGTGTTCGCGGTACAGCCTGACGTCGCCGCCTGAGGCCGTCCGCGCATATTTCGACGTGCCACCATTCGAGCCGTTTCCGCCTCGCTACAATATCGCGCCGACGCAGCCCGTTCCGATCGTGCATCTCGACAACGGCGGTCGGCGCACGTTGACGCTCGTGCGCTGGGGACTGATCCCGTCGTGGGTCAAGGACCCGCGGACGTTTTCGACGCTCATCAACGCGCGGAGTGAAACGGCCGCGGAAAAGCCCTCCTTCCGGGGGGCGATGCGGCATCGGCGCTGCCTCGTGCCGACGACGGGCTTTTACGAGTGGACTGGGCCCGCCGGCGCGAAGCGACCCCAACTCATCCGGCCCAAAGGTGGTGGGCTCATGGCGATGGCCGGGCTTTTCGAGCACTGGCTCGGCGCGGACGGGAGCGAGGTCGAGACGATGGCCATCCTGACGACGGCGGCCAACCGGCTCATGTCGACGATCCACGATCGGATGCCGGTCATTCTAGCACCAGAACACTTCGATTTCTGGCTCGACACGCGGGCCGGCCGCGCGGCTCCGGTCGAGGGGCTCCTCGAACCGGCTCCCGAGGGCCTGCTCGAAATCATTCCGGTCAATCCCAAGCTCAACAATCCGAGACATGAAGGTCCCGATCTCCAGGTGCCTTGGACCGAGAGCGGCCGGTCCCTCCTCGAATAGCAGGGACGGGTTCGTTCCGCCTGAGCGCGTCCGGGCAAGTCATTGAACGGCCGCAAGCTGCTGGTATTCACCAATATCGATTGAACGGGCGCCGGGACCCTCGCGGCCGGTCCGCCGAGCGGCTATCCTCGCTCCGGGTTCAACATGCGGACCGTCGTGGTACCGGCCACATTCAGAATGCAAGTGCCCGGCGCGTTGCCGAGAGGCGCCGGCAACACGCGACACGTCTCACGAGGAGTAAAGCGTATGGCGTACAGAGGCGGTGATCTCGATCTCAGGACACCGCGGGTCACGGCGCCGAAAGCCCCGGACCCGACTTACGAAGCGGAACAGGTCCGGCCGCGGATCCCCGTGTCCGCTGGTCCGATCTATGTCGACGAAATGGTTCTCTCCTGTGTCAACCACGCCTTCGATGTGGCATTGGCGCACCGATCTCCGGAAGTGAGGCTCGAACATCTTTTGCACGCACTGACGCGGATCGAACCAGCGGCGGACGAGCTCGAGCAGCGCGGCGTGCGTGTCAGCCTGTTGCGGCGGGAGACGGCAACGGCGATCGCGAGCGAAATCCCGACCGGCTTCTCCAACGGGCGCGCGCAGCCGCAGCGTTCGCACGAACTCGAGCACGTCTTGCGGGTCGCGAGCGGCATCGCGGGGCGGCGCGATCAGGCGGCCGGCCTGGGCGACATCGTCCATGTGATCCTCGACGTCGAACGCGATCTTCCCGGACTTGCTCTTCTCGCTGGCGCGCTGCAACGCCCGCAGCATGTGGCGGAGCCGCAGGACTATGCGCGTGGCGGCTATGTCTTGCCAGATCCGAGGTACGCCGAAACTCCGGAGCGTGCCCGTCCCGCACCCTCGACCTACGCGGACGCGCCGCGTCCGGCGCGCGCGAGATATGGCAGCGGGTACGGCGACGCACCGTCGGCGTCACGTCTCGATTCGATCGAGCAATTGGTCCGGGCGCTCAGCGCGGACGTCGCAGCCGAGCGCAAGGCCATCGCGGGCATTGCGCAGGCCGTCGAGAGGGATTTGTCCGATCGAATACAGGGCCTCTTGGACGAACGCATCGCGCAGATCGACCGCGCGGTTTCATCGGGTGTCGAGCGGCTCCTCGATACCGTGCGCGATGTCGAATCGCGCCAATCAGGACTCAGTCCGGCGACACTCGAGCAGATGTCGAAGCGGCTCGAACTCATCGAGGAGGCCGTGCTCTCGATCGAGGGGGAGCGGACCCTCGCGGACGTCGCGCAGCGTGTGGGCGCAATCGAGGCGAGCCTTGCATTGGATCGGACGCGCAACGCAGAGGCCGGGGCCGCGCTCCGAGGCGAGATCGGCGCGCTTTCGGAAGGTCTCGCGCGCCATCACGCCGAGATCGCAACGGCGGTGGTGCAGCCCGTCGCGGACGGCATGAAGGACTACCTCGCGGCGCAGGACAGCCGGCAGGCAGAAGCGCTGGCGCGTCTCGTCGACCGTGTCGATGCTCTGCCGGCGAGAAGCGAGGAGCTGTTCGGAGACTACTCGCTCCGCTCCGAGAAGATTGTTGCCGAGTTCGCGGCGAAGGCCGAGGGGCAAACCAATCAGCTTGCCGCGCGAATCGAGGAACTGGCCGTCAGGTCGAGCGAGATCTTCGGTGGGTATCAGGCGCGGACACAGGAACTTCAGGAAGCTTCGCGCGCCGATCTCAAGGAGATGCACGAGGCCCTCATGAAGCTCAACGCCAACCAGCATACGCTTGCGCAGGCCATCGAGCTGTGGCGCGGTGAAGCCCGCCAGACCCTCTCCGCGCTTTCCGGCGAAATCCGGACGGTGACGCCGCAGCTGGCGACTTTCGCGGACCGCTTCGCCTCGGTTGAGGGTAACGCGTCACGGGCCGCCGGCATGATGGAAGCGATGTCGGGCACTGTCGACCGGATGCACCGCGTCACGGTCGAGCGCTACTACCGCCGCAACAGGTTCTGGTACTGGCTGTTCGGGACCGACGACTGGGTCGCGGCGTCCTGGCCGTCCCAGGCGCAACGCATCACCGATGAATTGAAGTCTGTCCGGGGACAGGAGACCCGGCGTTAACCTTGCATTTCGGGCACGGTCCTTGCTCCAGCTCACGGCACGACGCAGCGGTCGGGTCGAACAGGAGCACACGGGATGTCCGAGACGGTTAACGGCGCGCAGGTTTCAGGACAGGCCAACGGCGGAGTGGTCGTTCTCGTGGCCGACGGGGCGCTTGCGAACATCATCGTCAACGGGTTGTCGGAACGTCTGGCTGACCGCTCGGGTCCCCTGACAGTCATCGCCGAAGAGCCGGAGGGCAAGCTCAAGGTCGTCAAACGCCGTATCAAGATTCTCGGCATCGTACCTGCGCTGGGACAACTCGCTTTCGGTCTCGTGCAGCGGGCGCTTTGGCCCAACACGCGACGCATCCATCGAATCTGGTCGAGCTACGGGCTCGATCCTCGCTCGCCCCATGCGGTGACGATCCATCGCGTTCCATCGGTCAATTCGCTCGAGTGCCGTGCGCTGCTGCGGGAGCTGCGGCCGGCCGTCGTCGCTGTCTACGGCACTCGCATCCTGAAGCGGGCGACGCTCTTGTCGGTCGATGCGCCGTTCATCAATTATCATGCGGGCATCAATCCCAAGTATCGCGGTCAGCATCCGGGCTATTGGGCGCTCGCGGAAGGCGACGAGGACAACGCCGGCGTCACGATTCATCTCGTCGACCAGGGTGTCGACACAGGCGCGGTGCTCTATCAGGCGCGGGTGCTGTTCGGCGAGGACGATACCATCGCCTCGTATCAGCACGTGCAGGCCGCACATGCGCTGCCTCTCTTCGCTCGCGCGATCAACGATGCGCTTCAGGGCCGTTTGAAGCCGCGCGCCGTCGCTCTGCCGTCGCGGCAGTATTTCCCGCCGACGCTCTGGCGCTATCTCTCCAACGGTCTCACAAAGGGCGTCTGGTGAGCCGCTGGCCGCATCCGATCAGAGCACTTTGCCGGGATTGAGAATGCCATTGGGATCGAGCGTCGCCTTGATCCGCCGCATGAGATCGAGCGCCACAGGGTCCTTCAATCGCGCAAGCTCTTGCCGCTTCATCTGGCCTATGCCGTGCTCGGCCGAAATCGAGCCGTCCATTTCGGCCACGAGATCGTGGATCGCACTGGAAAGCCGTGCCCAATTGGCGAGGAACACTGCCTTGTCCGCGTCTGCGGGCTGGGACACGTTGTAGTGAATGTTGCCGTCGCCGAGATGGCCGAACGGCACCGGACGGGCACCAGGCACGATCCGCTCCACGATGCCGGCGGCGCGGTCGAGGAACTCGGGGATTGTTGCGACGGGCAGCGCGATGTCGTGCTTGATCGAGCCGCCTTCGTGCTTCTGGACTTCCGACATCTGTTCGCGGAGACGCCACAGGTCCGCCTGCTGGGCCGCGCTCGACGCGAGCACGATGTCGCGTACGAGACCTCGAGAGTTGGCCTCGTGCAGGAAGTCTTGAAGATTGGGTCCTGCATGACCCTCGCGCCCGCTCGAAACTTCGAGAAGCACGAATACGGGAATGGTCGAGGCCAGGGGCGCGCGAACCCGTGATCCGTGGCGCAGAACGAATTCGAGCGCGCGGTCGGTCATGAACTCGAAGGCCGTCAATCCGGTACCGAGCCGATCCTCGGCCAGGCGAAAGAGCGGGATGAGATCGGCGGCGCGGTCCAGGCCGGCGAAGGCCGTCGCAGTTTCCCTTGGCGCGGGGACGAGCCTCAGCGTCGCGGCAGTGATGACGCCGAGGGTCCCTTCTGAGCCGATGAACAGGTCGCGAATATCGTAGCCCGTGTTGTCCTTGGCGAGGTTTCCGAGCCCGTTCCAGATGCGCCCGTCCGCGAGAACCACTTCAAGCCCGAGAGCCTGCCTCCGCGCTGTGCCGTGGGCCAGGACCGCGATTCCGCCAGCGTTCGTCGCGAGATTGCCGCCGACGCAGCAACTGCCTTCCGAGGCCATGGAAAGCGGCAATAGCCGTCCAACCTCCTGCGCGGCGGACTGTGCGCGGGCGAGCGTGACGCCCGCTTCGGCTGTCAGCGACATGCCCGAGGGATCGACGGCGCGGATGCTGTCGAGGCGCGTGACGGACAAGACGATCTCGGTGCCTCGGGCGTTCGGAATCTGTCCGCCGACGAGGCCGGTGTTCCCGGCCTGCGGCACGACACCGACGCGCGCCTCGTTGCAGAGCGCCATGATCCTCGCGACTTCGTCGGTGGTGCCCGGACGCAGCACGACGGGCGTGGCGCCGTGATAGCGGTCGCGCCATTCGACGAGGTAGGGATGTTGCACGGCCGGATCGCGGATGGCATTCGCGGGCCCGACGATCGCGGCGAGGCGGTCGACAAGGTCCGCGGACGGTTCGTTCAAGACGTGCGGCTCGCTCAGCGGCATCGGGTCCGGTCGGGGTTGTGCAGGCGCGCGGTCATGGCCATCTCATGCTTGTGGTGGTCAGAGTGTGTGGTCGCACGACGCTTTGTTTTCGAATGCCGGCGCTGCTTTAGCATTTGGGTCGCAGCTCTGCCATCGCCGCGCTGAAGTAAGGACAACTCGGACGAATGTTCCAATTCCCTTCGACCGTTCTTCTCTGTGTGGCGGCGATCGTATTCGGCGCTCTGGCCCCGGCCGTGGCGGCGTCGGGCAGCAAATTGAAGCCTGTTCCGCACGTCGGGAACGGCATTCAGAGACCGGCCCCTGGTGTTGCAAAGCCGCGCCCCCTCGTGACGCCGCTTCCCTCGCCGTTGCCGGGTAGCCTCACCGATCGAGACGGGCAATGCCGCCTGCGCTGCCAGATGCGCTGCGACCGTTCGAGCTGTCAGGGGCTCAATGTTTCGCAGTGTACGCGCCAGAGGCAAGTCTGCCGTTTAAGCTGCCCGAGCCGCTGCTAGTCCTTCAGGCTATTCGATCGATTTGGGAGCTGCGGCGCGATGCAGGCGGTCGTTGATGGCCGTGCCGAGTCCCTCGGCCGGGATCGGCATCACCGCAACGCGTTCGACCCCCGCGGCATCGAGGCAGCGGAGTGACGAAAACAGATTGGCAGCGGCCGCCACGAGATTGCCGGCGGGCGAGAGATTGACGATCATTCCAGTCGAGTGGCACGCGGGGCCGAACGCAAGGAGCGCTTCGCCGGGTTCGGCGTGTGTCGCGTGGAGCCGCAGACTGGCGCGTGGTGCGTAGTGGCTCGTCAACTGCCCCGGTGCGTTTGGCCGGGACTCGCCAGTGCTGCGGCGCCGGAGCGGATGTTCCACGATGGCTTCGATCACTTCGACCGAGATGGCGCCGGGACGGAGGAGGACGACGTCATCGCCGTCGAAGCCGACAATGGTCGATTCGATGCCGTGCGGGGCCACTCCACCATCGAGAATGGCTGCAACGCGGCCCTCGAGGTCCGCCGCGACGTGGGTGGCCGTCGTCGCGCTGACGTGACCCGAGCGATTGGCCGAAGGTGCGGCGAGAGGCCGGCCGGCGGCGGCGAGGAGGGCTCGGGCGACGGGATGCGAGGGGGCGCGGAGCGCGATCGTATCCAGGCCGGCGGTGGCGAGTTCCGTGACCGGGCAACCGGGTGCGCGCGGGACGACGAGGGTCAGTGGACCGGGCCAAAACCTCTCGGCCAGCCTGCGCGCGGTATCGTCAAAGCCGCCGAGTTCCGAAGCGGCGGCGAGATCGGGCACGTGCACGATCAAGGGATTGAAGCTCGGCCGTCCCTTGGCCGCGAAAATTCGTGCGACGGCTTCCCCATCGGTCGCGTCGGCGGCCAGGCCGTAGACAGTCTCCGTCGGCATCGCGACGAGTTGGCCCGCACGGATGAAGCGCGCGGCTTCGGCAACACCGTCGTGATCGGGCCGTAGAATCCTGGTGTTTGCGGTCATCGGGGGTACAATTCGGACTCAGGCGACTGGAGAGGCCTCATTTTGCGTTCGAACGTCTGGCAGCCTATTATTCCGACCGACTACGGAGGTCCTCGACGCCATGAACCGCCCGCGCTGCGATTTAGACGACTTGGTCCAGCGCCTCAAGAATTTGCTTCCGGTCGCCTCCCAATGACAGATGCCATCGAGATTTCGCGGTCGGGTGCGGCGCAGGTTCTGAGGATCGTGCGGCCTGAGAAGAAGAACGCGCTGACGCAGGCCATGTACAGGGCGCTCGCCGACGCCATCGAAACGGGAGAGGCAGACGGCAGCGTCGCGGTCCATGTACTGTTCGGCCAGCCCGGGATTTTTTCCGCCGGGAACGACATCGGTGATTTCCTTGCGCAAGCGGGAGGTGCCGGTGCGCTGCCGCGCGACGTCGTGCGGTTCATCGAACTTCTGCCCGCCGTTTCGAAGCCGCTCGTCGCGGGTGCAGATGGTCTTGCGGTCGGCGTCGGCGCGACGCTCCTCCTCCATTGCGATCTCGTTTATGTGACGCCGCGCACCGTGCTTTCGACGCCGTTTCTCGACCTCGGGCTGGTGCCCGAAGCGGGTTCCAGTCTGCTGCTGCCTCGACGCGTGGGGCATGTGCGTGCGTTCGAAATGCTCGTTCTCGGCGAGCCGTTCGAGGCGGAACGCGCGCGGGAGGCCGGTCTCGTCAATCGGATCGTGGCGCCGGAGGATCTCGAAGCGGTCGTGCTCGCGACCGCCGATCGGCTGGCTCAGAAACCGCCTTCGGCACTCGCGACGGCGCGGCGGCTCCTCAGGGGAGAGAGCGCCGAGACGATGGCACGCATGCGGGAGGAGAGCGAACTTTTCCGGTCATGTCTCGTCTCGCTTGAGGCCCGCGAGGCGTTCCAGGCTTTTCTCGAAAAGCGAAAGCCGGACTTCGCGAAGTTTCGGGGCTCAGGGACGATCTAAGTGAGAGAACGCGCTTGCGGTTGAATGGCCGACGATTGACAGCCCCCGCGGCGCCTCGCAATTGCGGCCTTGGTGGCTGGCTGCTCGGGGGTCGCATCCTTGCAGCCATGCTGGCGCTCATGATGCCCTGCACTTCGATCGTTCAGGCCAACTGGCTGACGCGACTAGCGGGGGAATTGGGTGAAGCGGGCGGTAGCGTCGCGTCGAAAGCGGCCCGTTCGTTCGACGCCGATCTCGGACGTGCGTTCCGCCATCTCGAAAGCCTGCCGGAGAAACCCGGAACTCTCGCGCTTGCGGTCGACGCCAGCACTGCAGGCCATCTGAAACTCGTCAACCGAACGGGTGAGACATTCACGGCTGCGAGCGAAGCCGAACTGGCGCGCGCCGTCGATGTGCTTTCCCCGGGGCACGCGGGACCCGTTGCGATTTATCTGACACCCGATGCGCTCTTTGCCGATCGCGCAATGCTAGGGGCCCTTCCGGCACAATCCGAACTCTACGTCGTGACGAAATCCGGTGGCGCGCGGCCGGTGATCATGCCGGGCGATGCCGCTGCGCCACGAATCACGTTCTCAAGGCAAATGACGCTCGAAGCCCCGGACGCCTCGACGCTTGAAGAAGCGATGTTTCAGATGGGCCGGCGGATTGCGCCGTCGAGCGTTCGCGTCGTTGCCCTCGAACCAAAAGGCGCCGACGCACTCACGGCCATTCCACGCTTCGATCCCGCGACCAAGACCGCGCTCGTGGACCGGGTCGATCCGGGGAGCCTGCCGGCGGCTCTTGCGGGTGTGCCAGGGCAAACCGTCGTCGTTTCCGGCAAAGTCGCGGATGGTCAACTGGCGTTCACGGCGTCGGATGGATCGAGCGGAATGATGCCGATCGCGCGGTTGCGCGAGGCTGCCCGTGCCGCCGACGTCAATCTCGTCATCGTCCGGGCGGGAAGCGCTCGGCAGCCGGGTGGGCGAAACTGGCTGTGGCAGACAGTGGCTGTTCCCGGCATGACCGACGCGATGAAGCAGGCGACGTTTGGGGATTTCCTGTCGACGCTGGCGGGCCGGGAAACGGGTTTGACCGCGACCGCGCGGCTCGACGGACATGGCCGCGTCGTCGTCGATGTCGTGCCTTCCGCGTCGGTCCCGGTCCCGATGTCGGAGACGGTCAGTGAGTGGCTCGATATGTTTTCAGGAGAGGTCATTGGTCGGATCGCCGTGGCGGGTGTCGAGGCCGACCTGCGCGACGAAGACCGCCAGCAGGAACTCGACAGCCGCATCATCCCAGGTGTGCCGGCTGCCGTGCAGTGGGGCTACGTGGTGCTTGCGGCGCTCTCGCTCTTGGGGCCGGTGACGGCATGGCGGTGGTGGAGCGGGATCTGGCCGGCGGAAAGGCGGGGAGAGTACGGCAATGTCGCCGGCTTCCTGGCTGCGCGGGCGGTGCGTATCATGGTCTTTCTGTTCATCTTTCTCCCGCTTGCCGGGGTTCCGATCGCCCTGCGGTTCCTCGCGTTGCAGGTCTGGTCGGTCATCTCCTGGCCAGCTAGGTTCGTGACATGGGTTCGAGCGCGATTTTCGCCGCGGGTAACATAGGAGCCGTGACGCAATGACGACGCTTGCCGGCCGGACACTCTTCATCACGGGCGCGAGCCGGGGCATCGGCCTTGCGATCGCGATGCGGGCTGCGCGCGACGGCGCCAACATCGTCATCGCCGCCAAGAGCACCGAGCCCAATCCGAAATTGCCGGGAACGATCTACACGGCGGCTGAGGAGATCGAGCGCGCCGGGGGCAAGGTCCTGCCCGTCGTCTGCGACATTCGCTTCGAGGATCAGGTGTCGGCGGCGGTCGAGGCGGCGGTGGCGCGCTTCGGCGGCATCGACGTTTGCGTCAACAACGCCTCGGCCATCTCGCTCTCCTCAACCGAGGCGACGGACATGAAGCGCTATGATCTCATGCACGGGATCAATACGCGCGGTACGTTCCTCGTCACCAAGATGTGCCTCCCGCACCTTCGAAAATCGAGCAATCCGCACGTGCTGATGCTGTCGCCGCCGCTCGACATGAAGGCCAAGTGGTTCCGCGGGCATGTCGCCTATTCTATCGCCAAGTATGGCATGAGCCTCTGCGTCCTCGGCATGGCGGCGGAGTTCGGCAAGGACGGGATCGCGGTCAACGCGCTCTGGCCGCGAACGGCGATCGCGACGGCGGCCGTCAAGAACGTGCTTGGCGGAGATAAGCTCGTCTCGATGAGCCGGACGCCCGAGATCGTGGCGGACGCGGCGCACGCCATCCTGACGAAGCCGGCGCGCGCTTTCACGGGCCGCTTCCTAATCGACGATACGCTTCTCTTCGAGGAGGCGGGCGTCACGGATTTCGAGCGCTATCGCGTCGATCCGAGCCAGCCGCTGGTGGCTGATTTCTTCGTTCCCGACGATGCAACGCCGCCGCCGGGCGTCAATGTCGTCAAAATGGCGTTCTCGGCCTGACATTCCGCCGCTTCTTCTTCCACGATTCCATCCCGAGGTTCGCGCCGCCCTCAGCGTCAACCAATTCGTGAGTGGATGGCAAACTCCAGTGGCGGGCGGCCGCGCCTCGGTTAAACTCCAGAAAAAGTCTGGCGCTTCGGTGCCCGGGGGAGGACTTCATCAAGCATGTCAACATTGTTGGTCACGCACCGGCAATTCGTCGAGCACGATACGGGCTTCGGTCATCCCGAGCGGCCGGATCGGATGCGCGAAATCGACAAGGTCCTGGAACACGAAACGTTCAGCACGCTCATCCGCGCCGATGCGTCGGAACGGGCGGATGTCGAGAACGCGATCCTACTCGCTCATCCCAAATCGCACCTCGAACTCGTGCGGCGCGCGGCGGAGCAGTCCCAGCAGGAGCATCGGCTCTTGAGGATCGACGGCGACACGGTCATGTCGCCCGGAACGTGGGATGCCTGCGTCCTTGCGATCGGGGGCGCGCTCGAGGCCGTCGACAAAGTCTTCGCGGGGGAGGTCCAGAACGCCTTCGTGCAGTGCCGTCCGCCGGGGCATCATGCCGAGACCGAGCGCGCGATGGGGTTCTGCTTCTTCTCGAACGCGGCGATCGCGGGTCTCTATGCACGCAAGCGGCACGGCGCCGAGCGGATCGCCGTCGTCGATTTCGATGTGCATCACGGCAACGGGACGCAGGACGTCTTCTGGGCGGACAAGAACCTGTTCTACGGTTCGACGCATCAGATGCCGCTGTTCCCCGGAACAGGCGCACTCGGCGAAACCGGCGTCGGCAACATCTTCAACGCGCCCTTGCGCGAGGGCGACGACGGGGTGCAGTTCCGCGAAGCTTTCCGGTCGCGCATTCTCGATCCGCTGCACAACTTCGGTCCTGATATCGTGATCATTTCCGCGGGCTTCGACGCCCACAAGCGCGACCCGCTGGGCGGACTGAGGCTGGTCGAGGCCGACTACATGTGGGCGACGGAAGAACTCGGGAAGCAGGCCGACACCCATTCGGGGCGGCGGATCGTGTCCCTGCTCGAAGGTGGATACGATCTCGAGGCGCTGGCGCGCTCCGTCGGCGTTCACGTCAGGACGCTCATGGACGTCGGGGCGTGAAGGGGCGACCGTTTCATCGGCCGCCTCCGGGCTGAAGTCCTCCGCCGGACGTCCAGGTTGTGGAAAGCGGGTTGTGCGCGGCGCCGGGGACGGGGTAACTCAGCGAAGCGGGGCCGTCCGGGGCCCCGGACGATCCTTTGCAGAGGCGCCATGAACAAGCCGGCCCAGAAACATGCGGATATCCGCGATATGACGTTCGAGCGCGCCTTGAAGGAGCTAGAAGCCATCGTCGCGCGGCTCGAACGCGGCGACGTGGAACTCGAGGAGAGCATCGCGATCTACGAGCGGGGCGAGCAGTTGAAAGACCACTGCGACCGGCTCTTGCGACAGGCCGAGGCGAAGGTGGAGAAGTTGACGCTCGCCGCGGACGGATCGCCCAAGGGGACCGAACCGCTCGATCCTGATTAGGCGTGGCCCGATCGGGGGCCGCGTCGACGTCGCCACTCCGCACGCCCGCGTACAATTCCCCACATCCGATGCGGCACCGGGGCGGAGCGGTGCGGCGATTGGCCGATCCTCACCCTTTGAGTTTCCCGCAGCGGCCGCTAATCTCAGCGCTCGACCAACCAATAGTACCCCTCGGGCCGGCACGGCATCGCTGCCGTCCGCCAAGGACTATGTCTCCGGGGACCAGGGCCATCGTGAGCAAGACGCCGCACCTCGACAAGATCCGGACGCCGGAAGATCTCCGGCGACTTCCGGAATCAGAGCTGCCGAAGATTGCCGAAGAGTTGCGGCTCGAGACCATCGATGCCGTCTCCGTGACGGGCGGACATCTCGGCGCGGGGCTCGGCGTCATCGAATTAACCGTCGCGCTCCACTGGGTCTTCGATACGCCACGCGACCGGCTCATCTGGGACGTCGGCCATCAGACCTATCCGCACAAGATCTTGACCGGGCGACGGGACCGGATCCGCACGTTGAGGCAGGGCGGCGGTCTTTCGGGCTTCACGAAGCGCAGCGAAAGCGAATACGACCCCTTCGGCGCAGCGCATTCCTCGACGTCGATTTCGGCCGCGCTCGGCATGGCCGTCGCGCGCGATCTCAATCATGGTTCGAACAACGTCGTCGCAGTCATCGGTGACGGCGCAATGAGCGCCGGCATGGCTTACGAGGCCATGAACAATGCCGGCGCGCGGGACGAGCGGCTGATCGTCGTTCTCAACGACAACGACATGTCGATCGCGCCTCCGACAGGCGCGCTCTCGCACTACCTCGCGCGGATCACGTCGAGCGGAACGTATCTTTATTGGCGTGACGTCGCGAAACAGCTTGCAAAGCGTCTGCCCAAGAGCTGGGAGCGGCGCGCGGCGCGGGTCGAGGAGTACACCCGCCACCTCTGGCAAGGCGGCATGTGGTTCGAGGAGCTTGGCTTCTACTACGTGGGGCCAATCGACGGACACGACCTCAATGCGCTGCTGCCGATTCTCAAGAACGTGCGCGACGCCAAGCACGGGCCCATTCTCGTTCACGTCGTCACGAAGAAGGGCAAGGGTTACGCGCCGGCTGAGGAATCCGACGACCGTTATCATGGTGTCGCGAAGTTCAACGTCGTGACGGGCGCGCAGATCAAGCCCAAGGCCAATGCCCCGAGTTACACGCGTGTCTTCGCAGACGCGCTCATCGCGGAAGCGCGGAAGGACGAGAAGATCGTTGCGATCACGGCCGCGATGCCGGATGGGACCGGCCTCGATGTCTTCGGCAAGGAATTTCCAGATCGGATGTTCGACGTCGCGATCGCCGAACAGCACGCGGTCACGTTCGCGGCGGGGATGGCCGCGGAGGGCTTCAAGCCCTTCGCAGCGATTTATTCGACGTTCCTGCAGCGGGGCTACGACCAGGTCGTCCACGATGTTGCGATCCAGAGCCTGCCGGTGCGGTTCGCCATCGACCGTGCGGGGCTCGTCGGCGCGGACGGGCCGACGCACGCGGGGAGTTTCGATCTGGCCTACCTCGGTTGCCTGCCGGGGTTCGTCGTCATGGCGGCGGCGGACGAGGCGGAACTCATGCACATGGTCGCCACGAGTGCGGCCATCGACGACCGGCCTTCGGCGATCCGGTATCCGCGCGGCGAGGGTGTCGGGATTGAATTGCCGCGCGAGGGGCAGGTGCTCGAGATCGGCAAGGGGCGGATCGTCCGGGAGGGGTCTGCGATCGCGATCCTTTCACTCGGCACGCGGCTGCAAGAGGCTTTGAAGGCCGCGGATCAGCTTGCGGCCATGGGACTGCCGGCGACGGTTGCGGACGCGCGGTTCATGAAGCCGCTCGACGAAGAGCTCATCGGAAGGCTCGCGACGGAGCACGAAGTCCTCATCACGATCGAGGAAGGCTCGGTCGGGGGGTTCGGCAGTCATGTCCTCCAGGTTCTGGCGCTCGGCGGCTTCATCGACCGGGGATTGAAGGTCAGGCCGATGGTCCTTCCGGACGTTTTCATCGAGCACGACCAACCGCAGAAGATGTACGAGGCGGCCGGACTCAACGCCAGTGCGATCGTCTCGACCGCGCTTTCCGCGCTCGGACGGGACAAGCTGGCGGGCGGCGCTAATCGGGCGTAACAATCGCCGGCTATCGTCGACTGCGCCTCATACTTCGGAGCTTCCCATGCACGCCTCCCATGCCGCCGCAAGCCTCTTCGGGCGTCTGCTGATCTCGATCATCTTCATTCTGGCTGGGTTCGAGAAGATTACCGGCTACCAGGGCACGGCGCAGTATATGGAAAGCTTCGGCGTGCCGGGCATTCTGTTGCCGGGTGTCATCGCGCTCGAACTCGTCGGCGGGCTCATGATCCTGTTCGGCGTCTTCTCGCGTTATGCCGCACTCGCACTCGCCTTCTTCACCGTCGTTGCCGGGCTCGTCTTCCACTCGAACTTCGCCGACCCGGTGCAACTCATCATGTTCTTGAAGAACCTCGCGATCGCCGGGGGGCTGCTGCTCCTGTCGGCCAACGGCCCGGGGGCTTACGCCATCCGGGACTGACGGTGCGTCGGCAAAGTCCCGACACCGTTGACAACGTCCTCGTACGGGGCGGGACGGCCGCGTTACCGTGTAGCATTTACCGTGGAACGCGGGCGGCGCTTTAAGGGTTCGCGTCGCCGCCGCGGCGGCGAATCGCGGACGGGTCGCCTGTCGCAGGACCGTTCGCGCCTCCTCATTCTCAATCCGGCAAGGAGAACCCACGATGCGCGTCGCCATGATCGGCTCGGGGTATGTAGGGCTTGTCTCGGGCGCCTGTTTTGCGGACTTCGGACATACCGTGACGTGCATCGACAAGGACGCGAGCAAGATTGAGGCCCTGAAGCGCGGCGAAATCCCGATCTATGAACCGGGGCTCGACGGTCTCGTCGCGAACAACGTGCGTGAGGGCCGATTGAGCTTCACGACTGATCTCGCCGAAGGCGTCAAGGGGGCCGAGGTCGTCTTCATCGCTGTCGGCACACCGTCGCGGCGCGGCGACAATCATGCCGACCTTGTCTATGTCTAGCAGGCGGCACGGGACATCGCGGCGGCCATGACCGGGTTCACCGTCGTCTGCACGAAGTCGACGGTTCCTGTCGGCACGGGCGACGAGATCGAACGCATTATCCGGGAGGTCCGCCCGGAAGGGGAATTTTCAGTCGCGTCAAATCCCGAGTTTCTGCGCGAAGGCGCTGCGATCGGGGACTTCAAGAGACCGGATCGGATCGTTGTCGGCGTCTCGGACGCGCGCGCCGAGGAAGTGATGTCGGAACTCTATCGGCCTCTCTTCATCAATCAGGCGCCAGTCATGTTCACGGCGCGGCGTGCAGCTGAACTTATCAAGTATGCCGCGAATGCTTTCCTTGCGACCAAGATTACGTTCATCAACGAGATGGCCGATCTCTGCGAGGAAGTCGGCGTCAACGTCCAGGACGTTGCGCGCGGCATGGGGCTCGACAACCGGATCGGCACAAAATTCCTTCACGCGGGGCCGGGCTATGGCGGCTCTTGCTTCCCGAAGGACACAAATGCGCTCGCCAAGACGGCGCAGGACTACGGCGTGCCACTCCGCATCGTCGAGAGCGTCATCGCGGTCAACGAGGCGCGAAAGAGGGGTGTCGCGCGTAAAGTGATGGCGGCGTGCGGCGGTTCCGTGCGGGGAAAGACGATCGCTTTGCTCGGTCTCACGTTCAAGCCCAACACCGACGACATGCGCGATGCACCGTCGCTCGCGATCTGCCGCTTCTTGCGCGACAACGGCGCGGAAATTCGCGCCTACGATCCCAAGGGCATGGAAGCAGCCAAGGCCGAGTTGCCCGACATCACATATGCCGCCAACGCCTATGACTGTATGGAGGGCGCGGACGTCCTTTGCATCGTGACGGAATGGGAAGCGTTCCGGGCGCTCGACCTCGGCCGGATCAAGTCGCTCCTCAAAGCCCCGGTGATCGTCGATCTGCGCAACATCTACCGGCCAGAGGACATGCGCCGGCGTGGCTTCACGTATTACAGCGTCGGCCGGGAGCCGGTCGGGGCGTGATTGGGCGCCGCGCGCAGGTCCGCGTCAGGGCGTGAGCGTCGCCATCGCGTAGGCGTTCAAGTTGCGGCTCAGGATGTCGTGGGTGGATTCGCGCTTCCCTTTGCGCTTCTTGACCGGCGCGCCGAGACCGAGGGCACCCAGATCCTGGGACGCCGTCACGGCGTTCGGAGAGCCCAAGACGCCGGCTGAGGCCATGATGCGTCTGGTATCGTCTTCGGCGCCTTTATCGACGTGGGCACGCTTCGCCGATTTCTTGCGCGGCGATGTTCTGACGGCTTGCGACTCGTCGAGCGTCGCGAGGACCTCCGAAATTGGGAGGTCCATCAGAATATCGCTCGGCAGCGCGCCTGTGATCGGTCCGATTTCAGGCGAGGCGATCTGGGGCATTACGTCGGGGGTATGCGATGCGGCGGAGGTTGCAAGGTGGTAGGCCGCAACGGCCGCGCCTTCCGCCGAAACCTGGATTTCGTCAGCAGCGGCCAAGGCTTCAATCGGTGTGAACCGCTCGGCCTCGTCGAGAGCGGCTGCAAGGCTCGCGACCGGCACGTCGGGCTGTGTATCGACGACAATGTCGGGGCGGACCTTCATCGGCCTGTGAGCACGTTCCTTCTCGACGAGTGCCAGAACTTCGTCGACGCGTGAGGCGATCTGCGGTGCCTGCGGCGACAAGTCGTCGACCAGTGCCGAGCCGAGGCCTGCCAGGACGAGTCCCAATTGTCCGATGAGCACGACGATCGCGGCATTGCCGAACACGTAGGCGGCAATACGCTGTGCCTCAACATGGCGCTCGAAGGGCAGTCGCTGCATGACAGAACTCGAAATCTCAGCGCGCTTGCCTAAACTGAACTGCTTTCAATCCGGTGCACTTGGCCGGTGGACGTGGCGAACCGCAATAGGACGTGGGCGGTTCATTAGGCTGTTTCGTCCGGAATATCCAGCTTAGCTCGGTCTCCTGGTAAATACCTCGTGGAGATGCCGGCACAAGCCATGACGTGCGCATAACATCTATGTACGGATCATTAGAGACTGACCCGCGATCGGGACTGTGATCGGGCACAACGACGGGGTCTCCAACTATTCGGCCGGAACGGGATGCGGCGCGGGTTCGGCGACCCCTTCTCCCTTCCGATGCCGACGTCCGAGATAAGTGTAGGCAGCGGGAACGACGACCAAGGTCAGGAATGTGCCGACCGACATGCCGCCGACGATGACCCAGCCGATCTGCTGGCGCGTTTCAGACCCGGCACCGTGGGCAAGGGCGAGCGGCAAGGCGCCGAGGACCATGGCTCCTGTCGTCATCAGGATCGGACGCAGGCGCAGGACCGCGGCCTCGACGACAGCCGACCGGCGGTCGAGACCCTCCTCCTGGCGCTGGTTCGCGAATTCGACGATCAGGATGCCGTGCTTCGTGATGAGGCCGATCAACGTTACGAGACCGATCTGCGAAAAGACGTTCAACGTGCCGCCGGTCATGTTCAAGGCTGCGAGCGCGCCGGTCATGGACAGCGGCACGGTCAGAAGAATAATGAACGGATCGCGGAAGCTTTCGAACTGGGCGGCGAGCACTAGATAGATGAACGCGAGCGCCAGAACGAAGACCATGAGGAGGCTGTCGGCCGACTGGCGGAAATCACGGCTCTGGCCGCTGTAGTCGGTCCGGACCTCGGGTGGCAGGACATCCTTGGCGGCGTCCTCGAGAAACGTGAGTGCCTCGCCGACGGTATAGCCGGGCGCCAGATTGGCCTGGATCGTGACCGAGCGCATCTGGTTGAACCGCTTCAATTCCTTGGGCGCGACCGATTCCTCAATGTCGGAGATGTTCGAGAGCTGGATCATCTCGCCCGAGGGATTGCGCAGAAAGATCGTCGAGAGTGCATCGGGGGAGGAGCGATCGGCGGGTGTCATCTGGATATAGACGTCGTACTGCTCGCCGTTCTGCTCGAAGCGCGTGACCTGGCGTCCGCCGAGCAGCGTTTCGAGCGTGCGGCCGACGGTCGTGACGTCCAGTCCGAGGTCGGCGACTTTGGCGCGGTCGATGTCGATGCGGAGTTCGGGCGAATTGAGTTTCAGGTCGGTGTCGAGGCTTTCGAGGCCAGGGTTCTCGCGGGCGCGCTCGAGGATCTTCTCGGAGTACTCCTGCAATTGCTCGTAGGTTCCCGAGGTCTGAATGACGAACTCGACGGGGCGGCCCTGACTGCGCTGGCCGAATGCCGCCGGCCGCTCGACGACGGCCTGCACGCCCGCAATGCGCTTCAACGCAGGCGAGATCTTGGCCGTGATCTCCTGCTGCGAGCGGGTGCGCTCGCTCCAGTCGACGAGTGGGGCGACGACGAGGCCGCGCGAGACTTCGGGCGTGCCGGCGATCGCGAGACGATTGGGGCTCTCGGGCACGTCATCGAGCGTCTTGTCCATCTGCTCGACGTAGCGATACGTGTAGTTGACCGTGGCGCCTTCCGGCGCCGTTGCGCGTAGGCGGAGGATGCCGCGATCCTCGAGAGGGGTCAGTTCGGACTTCAGCGACTGGAAGAGGAGGACGCTTGTTCCGGCGACGAGCACCGCGCCGAGAACGACGAGCGGGCGCAGGGTCAACGCGATGCCGAGGGTCCAGCGATAGAACCGTTCGAGCGCCAGGAACAGGTTTTCGAGGGTGCGGAAGACAATTCCGGGGTTCTCGTTGTGGCGAAGCAGCTTCGCCGACATCATCGGCGTCAGCGTCAGCGCTACGATGCCCGAGATGATCACGGCGCCTGCGAGCGTCAGTGCGAATTCGAGGAAGAGTCGTCCGGTCTTTCCGGGTGCGAAGGCGATCGGCGCATAGACGGCTGCGAGCGTCAGCGTCATCGCGATGACAGCGAAGCCGATTTCGCGTGTGCCGGTAATGGCGGCCTCGACGGGGGGCAGACCTTTTTCGATGTTGCGGTAGATATTCTCGACGACGACGATCGCGTCGTCGACGACGAGGCCGACGGCCAGCACGAACGCCAGCAGCGTCAGCGTGTTGATGGTGAAGCCGCTCCAGTACATGATCGCGAACGTCGTGACGAGAGAGACCGGAATCGTGACGATCGGGATGATGGAGGCGCGGACAGAGCGCAGGAAGAACAGAATCACGAGAACGACGCATCCGATCGCCTCGAGGATCGTCGTATAGACGGCCGAGATGGACCGCTCGATGAAGATCGCGTCGTCGAGTGCAATCGCGGTCGAGATTTCGCCCGGAAGGGAGGCTGAGACGTCGGGCAGCACTTCGCGCACGGCGCGGGAGATATCGAGGGGGTTGGCGGTCGACTGGCGCACGATGCCGACGGCGATCGCAGGCCGGCCGTCGAAGGTCGAGATGCGCCGCTCGTCGACGGGCCCGAGTTCCACCTTTGCGATGTCACCCATGGTGACCTGATGGCCGCCCGCAACCTTGACGACGATGTTGCGGAACTGTTCGGCGGTCGTCAGGCCGGTCCGGGACAGGATCGAGAATTCGCGGTCGGTGCTTTCGATGCGGCCGGAGGGGATTTCGGCGTTCTGGGCGCGGAGTGCGGCCTCGACGTCCTGGACGGTCAGGCCGTATCCCGCCAGACGCTCGCGGTCGATCCAAATGCGCATGGCGTAGCGGCGCTCGCCGAAGATCGTGACGTCTGCGACGCCTGAGAGGTTCTTGAACCGGTCGACGACGAAACGATCGATGACGTCGGTGATCTCGAGTACGGAGAGTTTGGGGCTCGTGAACACCAGGATCATGACGGGCTGCGCGTCCGCCTCGACCTTGGCGACGATGGGTTCGTCGATCTCATCGGGGAGGCGCCCGCGGACACGGGCCACTCGGTCTCGCACGTCGCTTGCGGCTACGTCAGGGTCGACGTTCTGACGGAACCGGACGGTGATGCGGCTTTCTTCCGACCGGCTCGTGCTGTCGAGCACGTCGATGCCTTCGATGCCGGCGATCGAACCTTCGAGGATCTGCGTGATCTGTGTCTCGATGATCGAAGGGGAGGCGCCGGGATAGCGCGTGTTGACGGAGACGGTCGGCTCGTCGACGTTCGGATATTCGCGCACGGAGAGGCGGTCGAACGCGACGACGCCGACGAGAACCAAGATGAGGCTCGTCACCGTGGCGAAGACGGGGCGCGTGATGAAGAAGGAGAAGAAATCCATCCGCTCCGGGCCTCAGCTGCGATCTTGCGCGGCGGGCGCCATCGATGTGCCTGACGTCGGGCTCACGGCGTCGATTTTCGGTGTGACGACGTCGACCTCCGCGCCGTTTCGCAACTGTTGCTGTCCAGCGACCACGATGGTCGCACCGGCCTCGATGCCTTCGACGATCTCGACTTCCGCGTCATGGCGCTCGCCGAGCTTCACGCGGCGCTCGATCGCGCGACCACCCTCGACCTTGAACACATACGATTCCCCGCTTCGGGGAACGATCGCGCTTTCGGGGATCAGAACAACTTCGCGTT
Organism: Hyphomicrobium sp.; assembly: GCA_033765145.1. Taxonomy (GTDB): domain Bacteria; phylum Pseudomonadota; class Alphaproteobacteria; order Rhizobiales; family Hyphomicrobiaceae; genus JAGVSR01. The sequence continues at coordinate 99,594 of JANRIH010000015.1, forward strand.
CGGCGAGGCCCTTGATCACCACGCGGGCGAAGAGGCCGGGACGAAGGGCGAGATCGGCATTCTCGAGGCGCGCGCGGATCTGCAAGGCGCGGCCGTTGACGTCGATCAGCGGGTCGATGGCGTAGATCTGTCCCTCGAATGTCCGGCCCGTCAACGCGTCGACCTCGATTGCAACCGTCTGACCGAGCGCGATGCGCTGGAGGTAGCGCTGGGGGACTTTGAAGTCGACCTTGATGCGATCGATCTTTTCAATGTTCACGATCCGCGTGCCGGCGGTCACGAACGCACCGACCGAGATGGAGCGAACTCCAGCAATGCCGTTGAACGGCGCGCGGACGGTGTGCTTGTCGAGCCTTGTCTTGGCGAGTTCCAGCGCGGCCTTGGCGCTTTCGAGCGCGAACGTCGCTTCGTCGCGGGAGCGTTCCGTCGCGCTGCCGGTCTTGGCCAGGGTCTTGGCGCGATCGAAGTTCGCTTCGGCAAGTTTCAGACGCGCGTCCGCATCGGTGATTTCGGCCGTGATGAGGGAACTGTCGAGCTTGGCGATGACGTCGCCCGCTTTGACCGGCTGGCCTTCGGTGAACAAGATCTCGGAAATGCGTCCGGCGATCTCGGGGGCCACGGCGACGGCTTCGTCAGACTGCAGCGAGCCGACCGCGCGGATGTCGGTCGAGGTCATCGCCAAACGGCTCACTGACGTTTCGACCGGGAAGCGTTGGAGGCGGCCGTCGGCAGAGCGGGGCTCTTTGCTTGCCGCCTTGGAGAGGCCGAGGCGCTCAGTGGCACTCTTCAGTCCGTCTGCACCTGCACGCTGCCAGTCACTAATGGTGCCGGGCGAGATCCACATGGAGACGCTGGCGATCACGAGGAGACCGATCGCGATGGCGGCCAACCGGATCATGCGGGGGGTCATAGGGTGGGGCCTCGCTGGGTCATGGCACTGTTCGGGTAGATAACAACGACAAGGTGATATGGGCCCTCGGGCTCAATTGTCACGATCTCGGTCAGCATACCTGCCAAGCGCAATCGTGATGTGTATTCAATTCGTGGTGGGTCAATACTTTTTGCCAATGATATCATGAAATTGCGTGTCTCCCAGCTCGGCATGTATCAGCACCGAATGCTGGTCGCGGGTTTCTACTGTCGAAGTCGGCAGCGGCGGCGCGCTCACGATACTGCCATGTTCGCGGCCTAACTCGACAACCAGTCAACGTGTTCCGTGGACGATTTCCGTCGCACCGCGGGATTCTCAGCATGGACCGGCAATGCGGCGGGCCGCGGGCGGTCGAAAAACGGGTTCCTCATCCATGAATGTGTCACTGATCGGCGCTCGACTTTTCGCAGTCGTGGGCTTGGCTGCGGGGTCGTTCCTGGTGGCGTCGGCTGGGCCCTCCGAGGCCCAGGGCGACGGCGTTCGCCCGATCGAACTCGCGCAGGTCGGCATCGCTCCGCAGCGGAACAACGGCGAGCAGGGCAAGAACAAGAACTCGAACAACGGCGGCAACAACGGTGGCGGCGAAAACAACCAGAAGCCGAAGAAGCAGCCGCAGCTCGGCATCGTACCGCAAAAGAACACCAACCAGCCACAGAAGCCCAAGCAGAAGGTTCAGCCGGCCATCCAGCCGCAGCAGAAGGTTATCCGGAAGCAGGACGATGCTCCGAAGAAGGCCAACCCGCTTAATGTGAAGCCCGTCACCAAGCCGGTCACGCAGCCGAAGGGGGATCAAAATCGCAAGTCGAACCCCTACGTGCCTTCGATCAGCCCGAAGCCGAAGGTCATTGAAAACGATCGCAAAGTTGTTCCGCCGCAGAACAAGTTCGAGACCAAGCCCGTCCAGAAGATCGATCCAGATAAGCGCGTTGCTCCGAAGATCGTCGGCCCCGACAACAAGGGGATCGAGCCCGGCGTGCGGCGTGTTCCGGGGAACGCCTACGTCCGCCCGGCGACGACCAAGAAGAAACTCGACGATCTGCAGAAGAACCGGAAAAAGCAGATCGGGGCAGGCGGCAATCTCGTCGTCATCCGCGAGCCCGACAAGCGTATCATCGTCAAGGACAAGGGACGTCTCGTCATCCAGAACGACCAGTCGGACCGGCTGAGGCGGCTGTCGAAGGGCTCCAAGACCAACATCATTCGCGACGGCAACCGCGAGACCGTCATCGTGCGGCCGAACGGGGTGCGCGTCGTCGACGTGACGGACCGCTACGGCCGGATCGTGCATCGCTACAAGGTGCTGCCGAACGGCGATCGCATCACGATCATCGACAACCGTGGCTACTGGAAGCGGCACCGTCGTCGCGACAACTACGGACGCGACATCGCGCTCGGTATCGGCGCGGGCATTCTCATCGGCGCGGCGATCGTCGCACTCGCGCCGCCCGCCGTCGCGATCCCGCAGGACAAATACATCGTCGACTACGACCATGCGTCGGACGACGACATCTACGAGGCGTTCTCATCGCCGCCCGTCGAGGTCATCGAACGGCGCTATTCTCTCGAGGAAGTGCGCTACAGCGACAGCCTGCGTCAGCGCATGCGCCGCGTGGACGTCGATACCGTCACGTTCGACTTCGGCTCGTGGGACGTGGGCCCGGAGCAGTACCCGGCGCTCGAGCGCATCGCACGCGGCATCAATCGCGTGATCGACGGCAATCCGGACGAAGTGTTCTTGATCGAGGGGCACACGGACGCGGTCGGATCGGAAGAGGACAATCTCAGTCTGTCGGACCGTCGCGCGCAGAGCGTCGCGGAAATCCTCTCGGCGGAATTCGACGTGCCGCCGGAAAACATTGTCACGCAAGGCTACGGCGAGCAGTACCTCAAGATCGGGACGTCCGAGCCCGACCGGCGCAATCGGCGCATCACCGTGCGCCGTATCACGCCGCTTCTCGCGGAAAGCGAGCGCGAGGAGGATTACGACGGGCGGTGAGGCCGGTAGCGACCGCGGTGGCGCGGAGAGCGTCACCACGGTTCCCGCATCAGAGCATGTCGCGAAGTCTGTAGTACGTCATGCCGAGAGCTAGGAGCTGATTGCCGGCCCATTGCCCGATCGGCAGGCGGACCTGGCGGATCTTGTCGAATACGTCGAAGCGGTCGGTCGTGCCCTGGATGGCGTCGGCGACGATCTCGGCGGCGATGTGGGTGGCGTTGACGCCGTGTCCGCAATAGCCCTGCATGTAATAGAGGTTCGGCTCGAGCCGGCCGATGGCGGGCACGCGCGTCAGGACGATCCCGATGCGCCCGCTCCAGACGTAATCGACGCGCTTCTCTGAGAGCTGCGGGAAAATCTCGGTCAGGCGCGCCTTCATTGTGCCTGCGATGTCGGCGGGATCGCGGTTGGTGTAATTGCAGCGGCCGCCGAAGAGCATCCGCCGGTCAGCGGACAGGCGATAGTAGTCGAGCACCGTATTGGTATCGCAAATGGCGAGGTCCTGCGGATTGATCGCGGCGACTTCGGTCTCCGACAGGGGTTCGGTCGCGATGATGTAGGTGCCTGTCGGGAAGTGCAGGCCGTTCAAGCGCCCGCGATCGAACTGGTGGGCTGTGTCGCCCGCGAGCACGACGGCATCGGCACGGATCGTGCCGCGATCCGTCCGGATCAACGGTTCCTTTCCGCCCGTGATCTCGATCGCTTTCGTTTCCTCGAAGATTCTCGCGCCGAGTGACGCGGCGGCCCGCGCCTCTCCGAGGCAGAGGTTCAGGGGGTGGAGATGCCCGCTGCGGCGATCGATGAAGCCGCCATAGTACTTTTCTGTGCCGATGATGGCGGGGAGGTCGTCGGGCTCGACGATCTGATGATGGCTGCCGTAGCCCTTCTCCTGCATTTCCGCGACATGGGCGCGAATGCCCTTCATGTGCGAGGGCCGTGCCGCGACCTCCATCCATCCGTGCTTCAGATCGCAGTCGATGCCGTATCGGGCGATGCGGCCCTCGATGATGTCGTGCCCGAGGTATCGGATTTGATCGAGAACATGGCGACCGATGACGCCCGCCTGCCGTGCGAACTCGCCTTCCCCACTGATGCCGGCGATCAATTGGCCGCCATTGCGGCCCGATGCGCCCCAGCCGATGCGGTTCATTTCGACGAGCGCGACGCTGCGGCCGCGCTCGGCGAACGTCAGGGCGGTCGCGATGCCTGAAAATCCGCCGCCGACGATCGCCACGTCGACGCGGGTGTCTCCGTCGAGAGCGGGGTATCGCGTCTTGTCGTTGAGAGTTGCGGCGTAATAGGAGCCGACATGGTCTTCGGCCATTCGTCCTCGCGATGTGATCACGAAATCGCGGGCATGTTCGGAGGGGAACAGCCCGAAAATTCTCAGAACTGCGCCTAAATGGGTCATCGAACCCTAGCACAGCTCAGTTTGTGATCACAAGTCGCTCAGGATAGCCCGTCCGCTGAAATCCTATTTCAAGGCGGCTCGGCGGTCCCGCTCGGCCTGCATGGCCTGGAATTTGGTGAGATACGAGGCCGTCACGACGCCGATGGTGACGATGGCGATGAGGACGGTCGAGACGGCGTTGATCTCAGGCGTCACGCCGAGGCGGACCTGGCTATAGATCTTCATCGGCAGGCTCGTTGCACCGGGGCCCGTCGTGAAGCTCGAGATGACGAGGTCGTCGATCGACAGCGTGAATGCGAGCAGCCAGGCGGACACGACGGACGGCGCGATGATCGGGAGCGTGATCTGGAAAAAGGTCGCGAGCGGTGTCGCGCCGAGGTCCATGGCGGCTTCCTCGACGCGCTGGTCGAAGTCCACGAGGCGCGCCTGCACGACGACGGCGGCAAAGCACATCGTGAACGTCGCGTGTGCGATGACGAGCGTCCAGAATCCGCGGTCGAAGTTGATCGCGACGAACAAGAGCAGGAGCGACAGGCCAGTAATTACTTCGGGCATGACGAGCGGCGCGAAGATCATGCCGGAAAAGAGCGTGCGGCCGGGGAAGCGGCCCATGCGCACGAGGACGACGGCGGCCATCGTTCCGAGTATCGTCGCCATCGTCGAGGAGATGATTGCGACGCGGAGGGTGACCCAGGCCGCGTCCATCAGCTGCTGATTGCGGATCATCTCGCCGTACCAGCGGGTCGAGAACCCGCCCCAGACGGTGACGAGCTTCGATTCGTTGAAGCTGTAGATCACCAGGATCAGGATCGGGATGTAAAGGAACGCGAAGCCCAACGCGATCGAAGTTGCATTGAACCAGGAGAAGCGGCTCGACATCACTGAGCCTCCCTTTGACGCTGTTGCTGCCACTGGAAGATGACGATCGGAACGATCAGCACCAGCAGCAGCAGGACGGCCACGGCGGACGACAGCGGCCAGTCACGATTGTTGAAGAACTCGCTCCAGAGCGTCTTGCCGATCATCAGCGTATTGGAGCCGCCGAGAAGGTCGGGAATGACGAACTCGCCGACCGCCGGGATGAAGACGAGGAAGCAGCCGGCGACGATGCCCGGGATCGAGAGCGGGAACGTCACCTGCCAGAAGGCTTTCCACGGCGGGCAGCCGAGATCCTCGGCCGCTTCGAGAAGGCGCCCGTCGATCTTCTCGAGACTGGCGTAGAGTGGCAGCACCATGAACGGCAGGTAGGAATAGACGATGCCGATGTAGACGGCGGTCGGCGTGTTCATGATCTGCAGAGGCTCGCTGATGAGCCCGAGGTTCATGAGCAGGAGATTGAGCAGCCCTTCGGGCTTCAAAATTCCGATCCAGGCGTAGACGCGGATCAGGAACGAAGTCCAGAACGGCAGGATGATGAGCATCACGAGCGTCGCCTGCCATTCCTTCGGCGCGCGTGCCATGCCGTAGGCCATCGGGTAGGCGATGAGGAGCGTCAGGAAGGTCGAGAGCGCTGCGATCTGTATGCTCGACCAGTAGGCGTTGATGTAGAGGTTGTCGGAGAAAATGAAGGCGTAATTCTCGAAGTCCCATTGGCCAATGGCGTCGGTGATGCCCTTGAGGCCCTGCGAAAGATCGATCACGGGCGTGTAGGGCGGGATCGCGGTCGCGACGTCGGAAAGCGACAGCCGGAAGACAATGAAGAACGGGACGAGGAAGAATAAGAATAGCCAGAGGTAGGGGACTGCGATGACGAGCCAGCGGCGCATGACATGGGCTCCGAACGTTCAGCGTGGTCCGCGACGATGCGCGGGCGAATGGTGGTCCTACTTGCAGAGGATGATGCCGGCTTCCTCGGGCCAGTCGAGCCAGACCTGATCTTCCCAGGAGATCGGCCGCTCGATCGTGTTGGCGGCGTTGGCGCGAAGGGCTGTCACGCGCGCGCCGCCCGGCACTTCCACGTGATAGTGCGAAATGGAGCCCAGATAGCCGACATCGGAAACCTTGCCCGAAATGACGTTCATAGTCGCGGCTGGCTTGTCGAAACCGATGCGAATTTTCTCGGGCCGGACCGCGACAAACACCTCCTGACCGACCTTGCCGCCTTCGGGAGCGGCCGCCTTGAACCGTGCGCCGCCGCCCGTGGCCTCGACTTCGGCGGATACGCCATTCAGTGCCGCGATCTTGCCCGGCAGAATGTTCACCTCACCGATGAACTCGGCAACGTACCGGCAGTTCGGCGCCTCGTAGATGTCACCGGGCGTCGCGACATGGACAAGAATGCCGTGGTTCATCACCGCAATGCGGCTTGCGACCGTCATCGCTTCTTCCTGGTCGTGGGTCACGATGATGAAGGTCGTGCCGGTCGTTTCCTGGATGCGCATCAATTCGAACTGCGCCTGATTGCGGAGCTTCTTGTCGAGCGCGCCCAAGGGTTCGTCGAGAAGCATGATGCGTGGCTTTTTTGCGATGGCGCGGGCGAGGGCGACACGCTGCTGCTGTCCGCCCGACAATTGATGGGGCTTGCGCGCGGCGAACTTGCCAAGTTCGACCAAGGCCATGGCTTCCTTCACACGCTCGTCGATCAGGGCGGCTTCCATGCCTTCCTGCCGTAGACCGAAGCCGATGTTCTTCTCGACCGTCATGTGCGGGAAGAGCGCGTAGGACTGGAACATCATGTTGATGTTCGAGCGTTCGTAGGGCGCGAGGCTCGTGATGTCCTGGCCGTCGACGAGGATGCGACCGCTGGTCGGCTTCTCGAAGCCCGCGAGCATGCGCAGGAGTGTCGTCTTTCCGCACCCCGAGGGTCCGAGAAGCGCAAAGAACTCGCGCTCGTAGATGTCGAGGGTCACATTGTCGACGGCGACGAAATCGCCGAAGCGTTTCGTGACGTTCTCGAAGCGCACGATCGGTTTCTTCGCGGGGTCCTTCCAAGGTGCGAAGCCCGACTGGGGAGCTGCGGAGCGGGGGCCCTTGCGCCGCTCACCCGTGCCGTTTGCGGATGGCTTGGCTTCCACACTGTTACTAGCCGTCATGGGAACGCCCTTCAAATTGCGTCGTACGCGAATACGAAATGCAGGTCGTCATAGGAAAACCGCGCCGAAGAGGCTTCGGCGCGGTTCAAGTTTCGTTACTGGCCTGTCTTGATGCGTGTCCACATGCGGGTCACGAGCCGCTGTGTTTTGTCGTCCCACGCTGTCTTGACGTACAGCTTCTTCATCGTCGCCGCATCGGGGTAGACTGCGGGGTTCGACTTCACCGCCTCGTCGAGGAATTCCTGAGAGGCGAGATTGCCGTTCGCGTACGCGACGTAGTTTGAGGCCTTCGCGATCACCTCCGGACGATGCAGGTAGTTGAGGAAGATGAGTGCTTCCTCGACGTGCGGCGCATCCTTCGGAATCGCCATCATGTCGAACCACATCTGCGTTCCCTCTTCGGGGATGTTGTAGCTGATGACGTGGCCGTTCTTCGCTTCTTCGGCGCGCGTGCGGGCCTGCAAGAGGTCGCCCGACCAGCCGAGCGCCATGCATGCGTCGCCATTCGCCATGGCGTCGATGTATTCAGACGAATGGAACTTCTTGATGAAGGGACGAATCTTCATCAACAGCTCTTCGGCCTTCTTGAAGTCCTCGGGTTTGGTCGTGTTCGGATCGAGGCCCAGGAAATTGAGAACCGGGGGCACGATGTCCTCCGGGCTGTCGAGCACGTAGATGCCGCAATCCTTGAATTTTTCCGCAACCGCGGGGTCGAAGATCATTTTCAGAGATTTGACGGGCGCGTCGGGCATGCGCTCCTTGATCTTGCCCTCGTTGTAGCCAACGCCAGTGGTGCCCCACATGTACGTAATGGCGTACTCGTTGCCGGGATCGTAGATTGCGACGCGGTCAGACACCTCGGGCCACAGGTTCTTGATGTTCGGGATTTTGGCCTTGTCGAGCTTCTGGAAAACGCCCGCCTTGATCTGGCGCGAGAGGAACGACCCGGTTGGGACGACGATGTCGTAGCCCGTCTTGCCGGCGAGGAGTTTCGTCTCGAGGACTTCGTTCGAGTCGAACACGTCGTAGACGACCTTGATGCCCGTCTCTTTCGTGAAATCCTCGAGAATGCTCTCGTCGATGTAGTCCGACCAATTGTAAACGCGGACTTCCTTCTCTGCCGCGGCCGGCGAGACCAATGCGACGATCGCCACCGCAGCGGCGCTGATCGTCGAAAGTCTCGAACTCATTCGATGGGTCATTGAGACGTTCTCCGTCGAAAGAACTCATGGATTATTACGACCGATCGGTGCGACCACGGCCGTGTCGCGAGGGCCGTTTTAGCGACCGCCGACGATGCTTCCATTGTGATCACAAATTTCTCGGGCTACAAGACTATCATTTCGACAACATGCCGATCGCTTGGGCGACCGGTCCTCGTGTCGGACGGTCACCTGGTATTGCGCGCGGGGTGGCAGGACAGGGCGCCGACAGTCGGGAGGCGGCCATGAAAGTGATGGAATCCAATCGTCTAGCGGCCGACAGCGACAAGGCTGGCCTCGCGACGGAACCTGCCGACAGCCCGCTGGTCGGGTTTGGCGTGCCCGCACATGAGGGCGTCTATCGCCAGCTGAGAGAACTCATTCTTTTCGGCGGCATCCGGCCGGGTTCCGCGCTGACGCTCCGCGGGATCGCGGATGATCTCGGTGTCAGTCCGATGCCAGTTCGTGAGGCGGTCCGGCGTCTCATCGCCGAACGGGCGCTTGCCATGCAGGACAACCGGCGCGTGCGCGTCGCGCCGATGACGGCAGAGAAGTTCGAGCAGATCCTCTTTGCGCGGCGCGCGATCGAGCCGGAGTTGGCTGTGCGCGCGCTCGCGAACCTCGATCCATCAAAGATTGCCGAGATCGAAGCCATCGACGAGGATGTCAACCGCGCGATGTTCGAGGGCGACACGGAAGGCTACATGCGCGCGAACTATTACTTTCATTTTGCACTCTATCGCCACGCTGACGCGCCGACGCTGCTCGGTCTCGTCGACAGCATCTGGCTGCAGTTCGGCCCGTTCATGCGGATGGCTTATGGCCGGATCGGCACCTCGCGCATCGAGGACATCGAGGACAATCACGCCCAGGCTCTTGCCGCGATACGGACGGGGGACGGCGCTGCCCTGCGTACTGCGATCGATGCGGATATCGGGCAGGGCATGCGTTATATCGGCGAGGCGGTGCTTTCGCCCCGGGCATGAGCGGTCTACGGTTTCAAACCTTTCGGCCTCCGGTCCGGCGGCACCTTGTCAATGTCCCGACTTTGTGATCACAATTGGGGTGATGCGCGGTTTCGATGGCCGACGATGCCTCCGTCCGTATCGGCCCCGAGGCACCTTTCCTTTTGCCGCGCCCGGGCGGAAAATGACTTCAATCGATACGCTTAGGACTGTTCGGGACGTCTTTCGAGCGGCCGGTTTGCGGTGCTCGGCACACCCTCTCCGTTCGACGGCGGCAGGGTTCGATCTTATCCAATGGTGTGATCATGGCGACCAAGCACGGCGCGGCATCCGAGATCGAGCACTTCGGTGCCGGGACCAAGGTCGAGAACCTGCAGAAGTGGGTGCGCGTGCATCGGATCGAGGAAGTCGACTGCGCGGTCCCCGACATCGCGGGTGTGGCGCGTGGCAAGACGATGCCGGTCGAGAAGCTCGTGAAGCTCGACGCCGTGCATCTGCCGATCTCGATCTTCTACCAGACGATTACGGGCGACTATGTCGGGTTTGAGGAGGACGGGCAGCAGCTCTACGCGGAGAGTGATCTCAAGATCCTGCCCGACCTCTCGACGATCCGTCCCGCCCCCTGGGCGTCGAGCCCGACCGCTCAGGTCATCCACGACGCGACGTGGCAAAACGGTGAACCGGTCGAGATCGCGCCGCGCAACGTGCTGAAGCGGGTGGTCGAGCTTTACAAGGCGAAAGGCTGGATGCCGGTCGTTGCGCCCGAGCTCGAATTCTATCTGACGAACAAGAACACCGATCCCGACTATCCCTTGCAGCCGCCCAAGGGGCGTTCGGGCCGCAAGGGAACCGGACGGCAGGCCTACAGCCTCGGTGCGGTCGACGAATACGACAAGATCGTCGACGACATCTACGAGTTCGCTGAGCTTCAGTACCTCAAGATCGACACCATCATCCAGGAAGGCGGCGCGGCCCAGCTCGAGATCAATCTCCTGCACGGGCATCCCGTCGATCTCGCGGATCAGGTGTTCCTGTTCAAGCGAACGATCCGCGAAGCCGCGTTCAAGCACGAATGCTACGCGACGTTCATGGCCAAGCCGCTCGAGAACGAGCCGGGCAGCGCCATGCACATCCATCAGAGTGTCGTCGATCTCAAGACGGGGCGGAACATCTTCACGGAAGAGAACGGACAGCCGAGCAAGCACTTCTTCAATTTCATCGCCGGGCAGCAGACCTATCTGCCGGCCGCGCTCTGCCTCTTGGCGCCTTACGTCAACTCGTATCGCCGGCTCGTGCCCAATGGGGCCGCGCCGATCAACGTCGAGTGGGGCATCGACAATCGCTCGGCGGGCTTGCGGGTGCCGATCTCGAGCGATGCGGCGCGGCGTGTCGAGAACCGGCTGCCGGGCTCGGACAGCAATCCCTATCTCGCGATCGCGGCCAGCCTTGCGTGCGGGTATCTCGGCATGGTGAAGGCGCTCGATCCGCGCGCGGCGATCGTCGGCAACGCCTACCGCAACGATCACCAATTACCGCGAGGGCTTCTCGAGGCGCTCTACGACTTCGATGAGAGCCGCGACCTGCACGAGATGCTAGGCCCCCGGTTCTGCCACGCCTACGCGGCGATCAAGCGGAGCGAGTTCGAGGAATTCATGCGCGTCATCAGCCCGTGGGAGCGGGAGCATCTGCTGTTGAGTGTGTAATGGTTTGTAGCGTGCGCGTCCCTACCCCAACTCCGCCAGCACGCATTTGAGCAGGCCGTAGTCGAAGCGGCCGCCCAAAGCCGCGTGGGCGGGGCCGAGCTTGCCGGTCTCGAGCGTGGCCAAGCGCTCGAATGCGGCGTGGATCTCGTCGAGGTCGGCGGCGTCGAGGGGGAGGATGGCATCCGACGTCAAAAGCCCGGCCTCGATGGCTTCGGCGAAGTGGCCATAGACCGTCGAGACGTCGATTCGGCGGCGCGCGGCGATACTTTCAGCGTCGAGGCCGGCGAGATGGAGGGCGAGGGTCTCGTTGACGCTCGCCGACAGCTTGTTCTTGAGCAAGGGGTGACCCGCGACAGCGCGGTGGGCCACGATCGTTTCGATGATGCGTGCGCCGTAGCGCTTGATCTTGCTCGTGCCAAGCCCGGTGATGTCGGCGAGTGCTTCGAGTGTCGCGGGCTTTTTCTCGGCGAGTTCTGCGAGCGTGCGATCGTGGCAGATGACGTAGGGCGGCAACTTCGCGTCGGCGGCCAATTGCGCGCGGAGCGTTCGAAGCGCTGAAAAGAGCGGCTGGTGCTCGGCCGTGACTGACGTCGCGGCGCTCGACTTGGCGCCACGTCGCTGCTTGCCCGAACGATCGGCGGACGGACGTGTCACGCGCATCAGGAATTTTGCGTCGCCGCGGAGCAAGGGCCGCGCGCTTTCGGTCAGTTGCAGCGTTCCGTGGCCTTCGTCGTCGCCGGCGAGATAGCCGCGCGCGACGAGCTGGCGATAGAGCCCGCGCCACTGATTGGGATCGACGTCTTTTCCGATGCCGAAGACTGTGAGCTTGTCGTGGCTCGCGCGGATGACGCGCTCGTAGGCTTTGCCCTGGAGCACGTCGACGAGGTAGCCGACCCCAAAACGCTGCCCCGTCCTGTAGACGGTCGAGAGCGCCTTCTGTGCGAGGACAGTTCCGTCCTCCGTCGCGGGAGGGGTCAGGCAGTTGTCGCAGTTTCCGCAGGGTTTCGAGCCGCGTTCGCCGAAGTAGGCGAGGAGCGCCTGACGGCGGCAGCCGGGCATTTCCGCGAGGCCGATCAGGGCGTCGAGCTTCTGGCGCTGGATGTGCTTGAAGGCGTCGGACCCGTCGGACTGCTGGATCCATTGGCGCAACTGCATGAGGTCGTTCATGCCGTAGGCGAGCCAGGCGTTCGCGGGTTCGCCGTCGCGACCGGCGCGGCCTGTCTCCTGGTAGTAGGCCTCGATCGATTTCGGCATATTCAAATGCGCGACGAAGCGGACGTCGGGTTTGTCGATCCCCATCCCGAATGCGATCGTCGCGACGATCACGAGGCCATCCTCATTGAGGAATCGCTCCTGGGCGCGACGGCGCACCTGCGCGTCGAGGCCGGCGTGGTAGGCCAGCGCGGTGCGGCCCTTTGCGGAGAGCCATGCGGCGGTCTCCTCGACCGACTTGCGCGACAGGCAATAGACGATCCCGGCGTCCTCAGGATGCTCGCCTTCAATGAACTGCCAGAGGCGCTCGCGGGCCCCGACCGAGCCCATTTCGGCGATCGTGTAGCGGATGTTCGGGCGGTCGAAGCTCGCGACGAACCGCTCGGCATTTTCGAGCCGCAGTTCCGAGACGATCTCCTCGCGGGTCCGTTCGTCCGCCGTCGCGGTCAATGCGATGCGCGGCACGGCCGGGAAACGTTCGGCGAGGGCGCGGAGCTGTCGGTACTCGGGCCGGAAGTCGTGGCCCCATTGGGAGACGCAGTGCGCCTCGTCGATCGCGAAGAGCGCGATGTCGAGCCCCGCGAGGAGGCCGAGTGTCCGTTCCTGCAAGAGGCGTTCGGGGGCCACGTAGAGGAGGTCAAGCGCGCCGGCTGCGACTCGGCGCTCGACGGCGGCTTGTTCGGCTCCGGTTAGTGTCGAATTCAGGGCCGCCGCAGCAACGCCGGCCTCGTTCAAGGCGTCCACCTGATCCTGCATCAGCGCAATCAGGGGTGAGACGACGATGCCGGTGCCGGGCCGGACGATCGCGGGGATCTGGTAGCAGAGCGACTTGCCGCCGCCCGTCGGCATCAGGACGAGGGCATCTTGTCCGGCGAGCAGCGTTTCGACAACGCGGGACTGATGCAGGCGGAACTGCTTGTAGCCGAAGACCCGTTCCAGTACGGCCTGGGCTTCGGCCAGGGTTGCACCATTGCCGGGCGATCGTTCTCGGATTTGAGGGCGAGACGCGGCGGCTGGCACGGCTTGCTCGAGGCTTTCTCTTTGTGGCGTCTTCGCCAGATCCGCTGAGGCGATTGCTGACCGGCAGCGGGAGATCGGCTTCCGACATCCGGATCGCGTTCTGAGTTCCATCGAGGGTTAGACCGATTCTTCCGCGCGGCGGGCGCGCCCTGGCGCGCAGAACATCCTTAGCCACAGGTTCTGCTGGGGCTGCTTCGCCGGAATATCGGCCTCGCGGGAAGGCTCGGGGCTACCCCCAATCGGCTTCGTCCGGTCGTTCTCTGGGTGTGGCAAATCTGACGATCGGCGTCGCAAGATCGTCACACTGCGGACGAGTGCTCGTCTGTGCCTTTGGCGTTCTCACGGAAAACTGTTAATCCGCTGAATGGTCTCGCAGAAAATGATCTGGTCGTTTATCATGTTTCAACCGTGCCAGCCTTAACTGCTGGCTCTGGCGATATACATCTTCGCGAGATTTTGACGGAAGTGGTCCGTTGAGACGTTTGGTTTTTTGTCGCGTCCGGGTCGGGGGAGACACAGTATGAGTATTGCGCGTTTGATCGGTGCGCAGACGATTGGTTTGGCCCTTTTGCTCGTCTCCGGCCCTGCCTCGGCCGAACAGTCCGCAACAGCCGAACGTGTACCCACAGTCCCCGCAAGTGTCTCTTCTGCGGTTTACGGCGACGGGTACGTGGCTCCCGTCCGCTCGGCGCTGCATGAAAGTGTAATCCGCGACCTCGAAGCCCGCATGGAGCGCGCCAAGGATCCCAAGATGCGTGCGCAACTTTCGCAGCTCGCCGGGCACTACCGGGCGTTCGGCGCGACGCTGCACTGGGTCGATGCCAACGGCTTGACGCCCAATGGCCGCGCGCTCCTCGGTGAACTCCAATCCGCCGATGCCTTTGGTCTCGATCCCTCCCGCCTTGATCTGCCCGAGACGCCGCTTGACGGTGCGTCCGAGGCGGTGCTGTCCGACGCCGAGGCCAGCCTCGCTTTCAGCGCCGTCCTCTATGCCGATCACGCCCGCGGCGGGCGTGTCGATCCTTCGCAACTTTCTTTCTGGCTCGACCAGCGCCCGCGTGGGCTCTACGTGTCCGACGTCTTCCGCGCGATCGATATGGCGGGTGATCCGGTTGCGGGTCTCCGATCCTTCCACCCGCAGCATCCGCAGTTCGAGCGGCTGCGCCGGGCCTATCTCGCGGAACGCGGGGTCATTGCCCGGAACGCCTTCGCAACGATCCCGGAAGGACCAGACGTCGCAGTCGGCGAGCGGCACGCGGACGTCGCGCTCATTCGCGCCCGTTTAGAGAAGCCGGCATCCGACCCGGCCGACAGCGATCTCCTCGACCGCGGCCTGATGCGGGCCATCCAGCGGTTCATGTCGGAGGGCGGATATGGCCGCGCGCGTCGCATCGACGACAGTGTGCGTCAGGCGCTCAACCGGCCCGAGCCTGTCCGCTATTCCGGAAACCGCGCGCGTATCAACAAGCTGCTCGTCAACATGGAGCGCTGGCGCCTGATGCCGGAGGACATGGGCGCGCTCTATGTCTGGAACAATCTGCCCGAGTTTCAGACCCGCGTCGTCAAGGCCGGCGAGGTCATCCATCAAGAGCGCATCATCATCGGTAAGCCCAACACGCAAACGCCCGTGTTCTCCGACGAGATGAGCCACATCGATTTCAATCCGGAATGGGGCGTGCCGGAATCGATCAAGATCCGCCAGTTGCTGCCGCGTCTTCGTGGCGGCGACACGGGCGTGCTCGCACGCCGTAACATGCGCATCAAATACGACGACGGCACGATCCGCGATCCCAAGCGCATCCGCTGGGCGAAGCAGGACATTCGAATGGTGCCGATTGTCCAGGGCCCCGGTCCCGGCAACCCGCTCGGGCGGGTCAAGTTCATGTTCCCGAACGGGCACTCCGTCTACATGCACGATACGCCGGACAAGTATCTCTTCGATTCGAGCGAGCGCACCTTCAGCCATGGCTGCATTCGTGTGCGGAACCCGCAGCGATTCGCGGAAGTCATCCTCGGCGAAGTCGAGCGCTGGAGCGTGCAGGACGTCGCCAGGGTTCTCAAGAATACCAAAGACACGATGCGCGTTCGCCTGAAGCACCGCATTCCGGTTCACAACACCTACTTCACGATGTGGGTGAACGCGGACGGCTCGATCGTCGACTTCCGCGACGTCTACAGCCACGATGCGCGGATCGGCGATGCATTGGCCGGAAAGCCGTTCAAGGTCATTGCCGCGCGCGATCCGGCGCTCGCGCTTCAGCGCGAAAACGAGGATCTGAGGAAGAACATCGCGGCAATCGGGCCGTTGCGTCCGAAGGTGATCGACGGCTTGCCGCAGCAGCCGGTTTTCGTTTCGATGTTCGGCCAGCCGCTGCCGCCGGGCCCGCCGAAGGGCATCAAGACCTACTCGAAGTCGAGCCTTGGCGCGAATTTCAAGCCGCCGAAGAAGACCTACTACTCGCCGACCAGCCCGCCGATGAAGCTCTGGTTTCAGCAATAGGGTCCCGAGCCACCGGCTCGTCGTCAGGCGCCCCATCGTCCGGCGCTTCAGGGTCGAGCGACACATGACGCGGCCCGCCCGTCAGGCTGACGGGCGGGCCTTTCAATTTTTGGGCAGAGATTGTGCGATTACACCTTGTCGGGCGCCGCGATCGGGGCGCTCGTCGGAGACGTCGGCCATTTGCCGCCGTTCACGAGATAGAACGAGATCGTGCCGAATACGACGGCGAACACGATTGAGGTCACGAGGGCGTTCACGACGCGGTTCGAAAAGTGCAGCATGTTGCCGATGAGGTCGATCACGAACACGATCGCGGCGGCGACGAGGACCGGCTCGAGCCAGGTCCAATCGGCGGGCATGAACATCGTTGTTGCTCCCAATTCTCGTTGTTGCGGCGCCACCTGCTGGCGGCCACGCCGCGCGGGTAGCCTGAATTCGTGACCGGGGCATGACGGCACCTCCTCGGCGAAGAGGTCGGCAATCCCGCCAGTCCAACACTTATGCCGGAGGCAGAGTGATCCCCGCGATACCCCGCGCGTTCCGCTCGCGCGGGGCGACATTCGGCAACTTCCGAACGTGTCCATCGGAAGTTGCGATCACGCCCGTCTTGAATTTTCGCTTCGTGATGACAGGTGGCAGCGGCCTGTCGCCGATGTGAACTTTCGCGAGGCGGCAAATCATTGAACGCTTGCCTCGGGCGATCCAAGTCCTCGTCACGATGACGGTGGCTCTCTCGTATTGGGCTGCCGGAATTCGCTTAGTGGCAGGTCTTTGTCTGTCCCTAAGGTCAATAAGCTGAAAACGGTACTAGAGAGGAAACCCTGACATGAACTCCCAGAAGTCTCGCATCGCGCTGCCCGCCATCGCAGTAATCGCCATGGCCGGTGGGATCCAGTCCGTCAACGCCGCCGTCGCGAACGCGCCCCCGTCCGTTCTGGTGTTTAACCAGAAGCCTGCAGGCAACGCGATTTCGATCGACTACGCCAACCTGCCGACTAACGGCTATGTCGTCGTCTACGCCGGCGATGGCAAAGGCGGCAAGACTGGCGAGCCGCTCGGTCATGCCGAGTTGAAGGCGGGCAGCCATATGGACATCAAGGTCGAACTGAAGTCGCCGCCGGCCGCTGGATCGACGCTCTGGGCGTCGCTTTACAAGGACAAGGATGGCAAGGAAGGCTTTACGCCGGGTGCTGACAAGCCGGTCTGGGACAAGGTCCCGCTTCAGAACGAGTTCAAGGTCGAGTAAGGCGGAACACCCGCGTTGTAAATTCGAACGAAGACCGGCAGAGCGGACTTGCTTCTGCCGGTCTTTTTCGTGTCCCGGAGTTGTTACATAACAAGCGCCCGCGACGTTGCCGCCGCGGGCGTCGAGATTTCTGGTCGGGAAAGGCGGGCGATTACATCATGTCGCCCATACCGCCCATTCCGCCCATGCCACCCGGCATGCCGCCGCCCGAGTCCTTCTTCGGACGGTCGGCGACCGCTGCTTCGGTGGTGATCATGAGGCCAGCGATCGAGGCGGCGTCCTGAAGGGCCGTGCGGACGACCTTGGCCGGATCGATGATGCCCTTTTCGAGCATGTCGCCGTATTCGCCGGCCTGGGCGTCGTAGCCGAAGGTCGCGCCCTTCTGCTCGAGGACCTTGCCGACCACGATCGAGCCTTCGACGCCGGCATTCTCGGCGATCTGGCGGATCGGGGCCTGGAGCGCGCGGCGGATGATCTGGATGCCGGCTTCCTGGTCGTCGTTCTCACCCTTGACGGTGATCGCGGCCGAAGCCTTCAAGAGCATCACGCCGCCGCCCGGAACCACGCCCTCTTCGACTGCGGCGCGGGTTGCGTTCAGGGCGTCATCGACGCGGTCCTTGCGCTCCTTCACTTCGACCTCGGTTGCGCCGCCGACCTTGATCACGGCAACGCCGCCTGCGAGCTTCGCGAGACGCTCCTGGAGCTTCTCACGGTCGTAGTCGGACGTCGTCTCTTCGATCTGGGCCTTGATCTGGCCGACGCGGGCTTCGATGTCCTTCTTCTTGCCAGCGCCATCGACGATCGTGGTGTCGTCCTTGGTGATCGTGACGCGCTTAGCCTTGCCAAGCATCTGGACGGTCACGGTCTCGAGCTTGATGCCGAGGTCCTCGGAGATCGTTTGACCACCGGTCAGGATGGCGATGTCCTCGAGCATCGCCTTGCGGCGATCGCCGAAGCCCGGCGCCTTGACGGCTGCAACCTTGAGGCCGCCGCGGAGCTTGTTGACGACGAGCGTGGCGAGAGCCTCGCCCTCGACTTCCTCGGCGATGATGAGGAGCGGACGGCCGGTCTGCACGACAGCCTCGAGAACCGGAAGCAGAGGCTGGAGGCCCGAGAGCTTCTTCTCGTGGATGAGGATGTAGGGGTCATCCAACTCGGCGATCATCTTGTCGGCGTTGGTGATGAAGGAGGGCGAGAGATAGCCGCGGTCGAACTGCATGCCTTCGACGACATCGAGTTCGCTATCGAGGCTCTTGGCTTCCTCGACCGTGATCACGCCCTCGTTGCCGACCTTCTGCATGGCTTCGGCGATCATGTCGCCGATCGACTTCTCGCCGTTGGCCGAGATGGTGCCGACCTGGGCGATTTCCTGGCTGTTCTTGACCTTCTTCGACTTCTTGCCGATCTCCTCGACGACCTGACCGACGGCCTTCTCGATGCCGCGCTTCAGATCCATCGGGTTCATGCCGGCGGCAACAGCCTTCAGGCCTTCGCGGACGATCGCCTGGGCCAGAACGGTTGCCGTCGTCGTGCCGTCGCCGGCGACGTCATTGGTCTTCGAGGCGACCTCGCGGACCATCTGCGCGCCCATGTTCTCGAACTTGTCGTCGAGTTCGATCTCCTTGGCGACGGTGACGCCATCCTTGGTGGTGCGCGGCGCACCGAACGACTTTTCGATGATGACGTTGCGACCCTTCGGGCCGAGCGTGACTTTCACGGCGTTGGCGAGAATATCGACGCCGCGGAGCATGCGCTCACGGGCATCGGCAGCGAATTTGACGTCTTTGGCGGCCATGGGGCTCTATCCTCAGAATGGTTGGTATTTGGGGGGGGTAGTCGGGAGCGAATGACAGGGCTTACCTGTCGAGCACGCCCATGATGTCGCTTTCCTTCATGATCAGGAGGTCCTGACCGTCGATCTTCACTTCGGTGCCGGACCACTTGCCGAAGAGCACCTTGTCGCCTTTCTTGACGTCGAGCGGCACGACCTTGCCGGACTCGTCGCGGGCGCCCGGTCCGACGGCGATGATCTCGCCCTGCTGGGGCTTCTCGCCAGCCGTGTCGGGAATGATGATGCCGCCGGCGGACTTCGTCTCGGCGTCGGCACGCTTGACGACCACGCGGTCGTGGAGGGGACGGAACTTCATGGAATCGGGGCTCCGATTGATGTGGGGCTTTATTGGCCGCCTGCCGACAGCGCGACGGCGGCTGTTAGCACTACGAAAGGAAGAGTGCCAAACACCGTGCATGTAGGTGTCGGCCATGGGGGATGTCAAGCATTCGCACCGTTCAAAAATCTCCCGTTGGTTGCCCGGCGCGGTCCCCCCACCGGCCGGTCCAATGGCCGCCGGACCGTCGCCTCAAGTCCCGTGCCAGAGTTGTCATGTACAATCTGTGGTGGTATTAAACGACTTATACAATCGCATGCCATGAGGCCAACATGCCGGGGTCCGACGATAGCGCGCGACGCCATCGGGAGGCGGAAAGAGGACAAACGGCGGGTTCGAAACAGCTCGCTGACCCGCTCGATCCGCACAAAGCCGAGCGTCTCGGCTACCTCGCGGACATGATCCTCGAACTGACTGACATGGCGAAACGCGACGGCCACGTCACGCTGGCCGGCCTGCTGTCGTTGGCGCACCTCGAAACCCTGCAGCGCCGCCGCATGCGGTGACGATCGCCCGGCCGGCGTCTGCCTTGCCGGGGCGAGGCCGTCATCCGGAGTCGACCCTCAGTTCCGGCAAATGAGAACGGGGATATGGGCAGACGTGACCGTTTTTGTCGCGACGCTGCCGAGGAGAAGGCCTTCGAGGCCATGGCGGCCGTGCGAGCCCATGACGATCAGGTCGCACCCGTTCTTGCGGGCGGTATCGATCAATGCGGCGTGGATCTGAGCGTCGACAAGGTGAACGGTGTCGCACGGGACACCTTCGAGACGCGCCGCGCCTGCCGCCGTATCGAGGACCTTGCTGGCGGCCTTCGCCATGCTCTCCTCGTAATCGGCCGGGGGAAACATTACGACGGCATCGCCGACGACGAGACTCTCCCAAGGCGGGGAGACATTGACGAAGATGGCTTTGGCGCCGAAGGCCTTGGCGAGCGCAACGCCATGGCGCACCGCGACAGCGGCGACCTCGGACCCGTCGACCGCGATCAGGATGCATTTGTACATCGGGGAACTCCACTGGCGATCAGTTGCGGACGTTCGTTCATTCGAGTTCCAGGACGGCGGCGACGCGGAACGTCTTGAGTTCCCCGTCCCTCTCCTTGATCGATACATACTCGCCGGGAACGAAGCGATGGCTCGCCAGCCGGTAGCCGGTCTCGTCGTTCTCGATACTGCCGTGAATGTCATAGTGGAACGCCCAGTGACCACCGGGCTTCCGCACGATATGACCGATCTGGTCGGCCTCTTGTTCGGCAAAGCGCTTGACGCGGCATTTGTCCTTGAGGGATCGCCATGCCGTCTCGTCGAGATGGCCTTCTGCGTCGAGCGGCGCGATCAACTCGTAGCCCTCCCGGCTGCTGCCGTCGGGATGGCCAGGTTCGCGGGCCAGCAACAGATGGATGTGGCGCAGCCGGGCTTCAGGGGATGATGCTAGGGTTCGGCTCATGTCATGCCCTCCGGGGTTTCGAAGGATGCTAACGCCGCCAGGCTGATTGCTGTGTTGACCAAAGTCAAAGTTTGCGGCGATTGCTCGGACGAGAGAATTGCGATCGCCCTGGAATGCGGCGCGAGCTTTTTTTTGATCAGGTCCGATGTGCGTCTTGCAGTGTCGCGGGTGAGGTCAAGCGCAACGACACAAGGCCAAGACCATGACGTTCGATGCGGCCCGCGAGATCGAGTTCCATGAGAACAGCCCGCAACTGTCGCGCGTCGATCTTGGCGGCGCGGGCAAGATCGTCGGTCGTAATGGGGCTTGGGCCGAGTAGCCGCAGAATCTCGTTTCGATCCCCGTCCGTCGGAGCAGCTGGCGGCAATGGCGGCGGGGTCAGGTCCACGGCTCGATCTTCAGGCACGGACGTAACTCCGGTCGCGTATCGGTCGGGTGCTTCGTGCGCACCGTGCCCAGCCCCAACGATCGGTGCCAGCTCGGCGAGGATATCATCGGCCGACATGACCAACGTCGCACCGTTCCGGATGAGATTGTTCGTGCCGGCCGCGCGCGGATCGAGAGGATGACCCGGGACCGCAAAGACTTCACGGCCCTGTTCGGCGGCCATGCGCGCCGTCACGAGCGTGCCTGACCGTTCGGCGGCTTCCACCACGACGACGCCGCGGGAAAGGCCCGATATGAGACGGTTCCGCCTCGGGAAGTCCCGTGCGCGCGGCTCGAAGCCCGGCGGCATTTCCGTCAAGAGGCAGCCGCGCCGTCCGATCTCCTCATGAAGCCGCGCGTTCTCGGGCGGATAGATGAAGTCGATACCGCCCGCGAGGACGGCTATGGTTCCCGTTTCGAGGGTTGCGTCGTGGACGGCGGCATCGATGCCGCGGGCGAGACCAGAGACGGTCACATAGCCGGCAGCCGCGAGGTCGACCGCCACGCGACGCGCGAATGCCAGCCCCGCGGCGGAGGCGAGGCGGGACCCGACGATGGCGATCGCCGGACGCTGCAATCGTCCGATGTCACCTTTCGCGTAGACCAGTGGTGGGGGGACATCGAGATGGGCCAAGAGAGCCGGATAGCCCGGCTCAATGGTGAATAGCGGTCGTGCGCCGAGAGCGGATGCGCGCTCGAGTTCGGCCATGGCGCGGTCTCGTGAGCAAATTCTGATTGTTCGGCCACCGCGTCGGGCCAATTCGGGTAGAGCGTCGAGAGCGCGTTCCGCACCTCCGAACTGATTGATCAATTCGCGAAATGTCACCGGGCCGACGTTCTCGGATCGGATCAATCGCAGGCACGCGAGCCGAGCCTTGTCGTCGAGGACTGAAACCGGCAGGGGCGCCGGCGTGAACAGCTCGCGTATGCGCTCAGGCTTTGGCACCGATCTTCGACTCCTCGCCGCGCATAAGCCGCCGGATATTGGCGTCATGCTTCCAGATGAGCAGCGCGCTCATGATGATTCCGAGCAGCATCTCTGCCCGATAGTCGGCGTACAGCATGAAAGCGGGCGCCGCGATGCTGGCGAGAAGTGCGGACAGCGACGAGTAACGCGTGATGATCGCGGTCGCGAGCCAAACACCGCAAAAGACGAGCGCGGCCGGCAGGAAGACGCCGACGAGTACGCCAATGTACGTCGCGACGCCCTTGCCGCCCTTGAACCCGAGCCAGACTGGAAAAAGATGACCGAGAAATGCGCCGAGGCCGGCGATCAGGGATGCCGCGATCGCGAGCCCGAATTCGGCGCCGAGCGCATGGCCGAGGTAGACGGCGATCGTTCCCTTTATGCCGTCGAGGAAGAGCGTGGCTGCCGCGAGGGCCTTATTTCCTGTGCGGAGAACGTTCGTCGCGCCGATGTTGCCGGAACCGATCTTGCGAATGTCACCGAGCCCCGCCAGACTGGTCAGCAGGAGACCGAACGGTATCGAGCCGAGGAGGTAGCCGAGGCCGAGTGCCGCGAGCGCCGGCCATGAGAAGATCGGGTCCATCGGCTGAGAGTTCCCAAGTGCGGCTGCGATCAGTTGCGCGGAAGTCTTTCGATGATCAGGTCCAGCTTGGACATGACCAAGGACATTTTCGCTTCGATGGCATCCATGCGGGTCTCGAGACCCTCCATCCTGGCTTCGAGCCTGTCCATCCTGGCTTCAAGACCGTCCATCCGGTTCTCGAGACTATCCATCCGGTTCTCGAGGCGCGTGATACGCCCCTCCAGCACGTCGAACTTTCGTTCGATGACCGTGAAGCGCTGGGTATGCAGCGCTTGGGTTTCGCGGACGGCGGCGAACTTGACGTCGACGCCAGCGAAACGGGCGTTCAAATCTTCCGGCAAGTGAGCGATGATGTATTCCACGTCTGTCACGCGCTTTTCGAGTGTCTCAGCCATGTCAACCTGCCTATTCTGAACACCAGGTCGCTTGACGGCAAGCGTCAACGTAGCGTGCCGTAACCCACGTGTCGCGCTTCCCTCACTTCCACCCATCTGGCGTCCTTCAGGCGCCCACCTGGATCGGTAAACGGGCGACCCCGTACAATCCGTCGTCGCAACAAAACAAAATTTGTCCATCAGCGAGCCAGACCGTCTCATGCGCATTCTCGAACCCCTCCCCGGCATTCTCGCCTTCTATGACGGCCGGATCGCAGGACAGCGCTTCGCGGATGGGCCGAATTGGGTCGACGACGGGGCCCTTTCGCTCGGAATTGCGAGCTACGCGCTCGTTTCCGGCTCCGATGCCCTCGTCTACGACACGCACATCTCGACCCGTCATGCGGCCGCGATCCGTTATGCGCTCGAAGCGCGCGGGGTCCGGCGGATGCGGGTCGTCCTCAGCCACTGGCACCTCGATCACGTCGCTGGCAACGAGGTCTTCGCCGATTGTGAGATCATCGCCAATACGCGGACTGCAGAACACCTCGCCAGGAAGAAGGCGGCGATCGAAGCCGGTACAGAAGACGGGCCTCCGGCCATACGTCCGCTCGTTCTTCCCACGACGACATTCGAGGCGCGAACGACGATTTCGGTCGGGTCACGCGCAGTCGAACTCATTTGGGCGGACATTCACAGCGACGACGGAACCGTCCTCTGGCTGCCCGACACCGGCACGCTCCTGGCAGGCGACACCATGGAGGACACCGTCACCTACGTCGCGGAACCGGACGCCTTGGAGCGGCATCTCCTGCATCTCGATCGGCTCTGGGAATTGCGCCCCGAGCGCATCTTGCCAAATCATGGAAAGGATACGGTCATTCAGGCGGGCGGGTACTCGAAGGCCTTCGTCCGAGCGACGCAGCAATACATTCGCGCGCTGCTGCGCTGCCGGGATGAGCCGGGCCACGCGTCTCGGCCGCTCCGTGAGTTGATCGCGGGGCCGCTCGATGCGGGATGGGTCCACTACTTCGAGCCCTACGAGGCGGTTCACCGGCGCAATCTGGGTATGGTGCTGGGGCCAGCGCGGCTCACGGAGGTCGGTCAGGGTCACGCGGGCGAGGGATAGACCGGCTCGCCGGCCACGACCGTCAGCTTCACGCGGCCCTGGAGCTTCGCTTCGTCGAACGGCGAGTTCTTCGAACGTGAACTCAGGTGGTCCTTGTTCAAGACCCAAGGTTCGTCGAGATCGACGACGATGAGATCGGCCGGAAGGCCCTTTTCGAGACGGCCCGCGGGCAGATTGAAGAGCTTGGCGGGGTTCGAAGTCATCGGTCGAAGGAGCGCCGGCAGATCGACGTCACCGGAATGGTAGAGCCGGAGCGCCGCAGCGAGGAGAGTTTCGAGGCCCGCAGCACCATCGGCGGCTTCGGCGAACGGGCGCCGCTTCACCTCCGCATCCTGCGGGTCGTGGCTCGAGACGACCACATCGATTTCGCCAGCCGCGAGGGCTCGGACCATGGCTTGGCGATCCTCTTCGCGGCGGAGTGGGGGGCGCACCTTGAGGAAAGTGCGATAGGAGCCGATGTCGTTCTCGTTGAGCGTCAGGTGGTTGATCGAAACACCGCAAGTGACGGGGAGACCGCGTGCCTTGGCCGCGTTCACGACGGCGAGGCTCGCGGCGCAGCTGATGGTCGCGGCGTGATAGCGTCCGCCCGTCATCTCGACCAAGCGCACGTCACGTTCGAGCGTAATGACCTCTCCCATGCGGGGGATACCGGCGAGCCCGAGGCGCGTTGCGACTTCGCCCGAGTTCATGGACCCGGACCCGCATAGGAAGGGGTCTTCGGTGTGGTGAACGATGAGCGCATCGAAGTCGCGTGCGTAGAGCAGCACGTTGCGCATGACGCGCGTGTTCGCGACGCTCGACTTTCCGTTCGAGAAGGCGATGGCACCCGCGCGTTGCAGGAGACCGATCTCTGTCATCTCCTCGCCCTTGAGGCCCTTCGTCATGGCGGCCATGGTGCGGACATGGACCCGGGCGTTCGCGGCGGCGCGGCGCTGGATGAAGTCGACGAGCGAGACTTGGTCGATCACGGGGTTCGTGTCGGGCATCACGATCATAGTCGTGACGCCGCCGGCGGCCGCGGAGAAACTGGCCGTCTTCAAGGTCTCGCGGTGTTCGTAGCCCGGCTCGCCCGTGAAAACCTGGGCGTCGATGAGGCCCGGACAGAGGAGCCGGCCCTTGCAGTCGACGACCTTCACCCCTTCCGGCGCATTGCG
Organism: Hyphomicrobium sp.; assembly: GCA_033765145.1. GTDB lineage: Bacteria > Pseudomonadota > Alphaproteobacteria > Rhizobiales > Hyphomicrobiaceae > JAGVSR01. Next base: position 125,059 of record JANRIH010000015.1, read on the forward strand.
TCTGAGGTGCGGTCCGAGATCGGCGATGAGCCCGTCTTTCTCCAGAAGTCCGCCGGGCTCGTCTCGTCCGCTGGCCGGGTCCAACAGACGTGCGTTGATATAGACGGTGGCGGAGGTTGCCGAAGGCTCCTTCTCGCGGCGCGGCGTCGTCAGCTTGGCGCTCATGTCGCGGTTGCTCATCGCTTCACGGCCGAGCGGCCGGGGAGGTTGGTCGCGAGCGCCTCGAGCACGGCCATGCGGACCGCGACACCCATTTCAACTTGCTCGCGGATCACGCTCCGTGGATCGTCGGCTATGGACGAGGCGATCTCGACACCGCGGTTCATGGGGCCGGGATGCATGACGAGCGCATCCGGCTTCGCGCGCTCGAGCTTCTCGTGATCGAGACCGAAGAAGTGAAAGTACTCGCGCGTCGAGGGCACGTAGGAGCTTTCCATGCGCTCACGCTGCAGGCGCAGCATCATCACGACGTCGGCGCCGTCGATGCCCTTCCACATGTCGGTGAACACCTCCGCGCCGAGCCTGTGAGGCTCGGCCGGCAGAAGTGTCGAGGGCGCGACGATGCGGACGCGGGCGCCGAGCGTGTTCAAGACGTTGATGTTCGAGCGCGCGACGCGACTGTGAAGAATGTCTCCGCAGATTGCGACGATGAGGCCCGAAACCCGGCCTTTAGCCCGGCGGATGGTCAGCGCGTCCAGCAGGGCTTGCGTCGGGTGCTGATGGGCGCCGTCGCCGGCGTTGATGACGGAGCAGTCGACCTTCTGCGACAGAAGTTCCACCGCGCCGGCCGCGTGGTGGCGCACGACGATGATGTCGGGGCGCATGGCATTCAAGGTGATCGCCGTGTCGATCAGGGTCTCGCCCTTTGTCACTGACGAGGTCGCGACGTTCATGTTCATGACGTCGGCGCCAAGCCGCTTCGCCGCCAGCTCGAACGAGGATTGCGTGCGCGTCGAGCTTTCGAAGAACAGGTTGATCAGCGTTTTGGCGTGCAGAACCTCCCGCTTGCGCTCGGGATGGTGCTGGCGATCGGCGTTGACGTCCGCCAGATCGAGAATGAAATTAATCTCACTCGCCGTCAGTGCCTCGGTCGAGAGCAGATGGCGGTGCGGGAAGCTCGGTCGAAGCTTCTGTGCGACGTTGGTCATTAAAGCCGCTTCTATAGGGGCAAGTCGCGCGATGGGCAAGCGGTCCCTGACGGCTGTCCCCAGGGTCGAGGACGGGGTCCGCGCGATGTGCTTAATGTTTCTTTGATTCCCTCACGAGGCGGGCGATGCACGATCCCTTTCCGGCGCATGAGGTTTTGAACCAGTCGCCCCCATTCGAGGATGTCAACCTCTACACGTCGGACGTGGCGCTCATGGAAGCGGTCGTTCGTGAGGGTGGTGGGCAGGCTCAGCGGGCGCTCGTTTCGTTCGGGCTCGTGGCGGGCTCTGCGGAAGCCTTCGATCTCGCTCGAAAGGCGAACGCAAACCCGCCGCGGCTCCAGACGCACGATCGGACCGGACGGCGGATCGATCTCGTCGAATACCATCCCGCCTATCACGATCTCATGCGGCTGTCGTTCGGCGAGGGGCTCAACGGCTCCTCGTTCGCGCACCATTTGCCTCAGGGGGCGGAGCGCGCGAACGCGCACGCGGAACGGGCCGCGGCCTTCTTCATCGCGGCCCAGATGGAATCCGGACATTGCTGTCCGGTGACGATGACGCACGCCGCCGCGCCCGTTGTTCTGCAGAACGCGACTCTCGCGGCGGATTGGCTGCCACTCATGGTGTCGCGCAGCTACGATCCGCGGTTCGTGCCGGCGGCCGAAAAGTCGGCGGTCACGATCGGCATGGGCATGACCGAAAACCAGGGCGGATCGGACGTCCGGCAGATTCGCACGGTGGCGGAAGAGACCGGAGACGGCGCCTATCGGCTCATGGGCCAGAAATGGTTCCTCTCCGCGCCCATGTCGGATGCGTTTCTCGTTCTGGCGCAGGCTTCGGGCGGTCTCTCCTGCTTTCTGATGCCGCGCTACCTGCCGGACGGTCGCGTCAACGCCATGGCGCTCGTGCGCCTCAAGGACAAACTCGGCAACCGGTCGAATGCGTCTGCCGAGGCTCAGTTGGACGGCGCCCTCGCGTGGCGGATCGGTGAGGAAGGCCGAGGTGTCGCAACCATCATCGATATGGTGACGCATTGCCGGCTCGACTGCGCACTGGCGTCCGCCGCGCTCATGCGCTCGGCCGTCGCCCATGCGCTCCATCATGCCGAGCATCGGACCGCGAACGGGCGGACACTCATCGAACAGCCGCTCATGATGCACGTGCTCGCCGATCTCGTGCTCGACGTGGAGGCCGCCGTCGCCTTGTCGTTCCGGCTGGCGCGCGCCTTCGATCGCGCCAAGGACCCGCGGGCGGCGGCGTGGCGGCGGATCATGACACCTGTCACGAAATACTGGGTGACCAAAGTCGCGCCTGGCGTCGTTGGGGAGGCGATGGAGTGCCTCGGCGGCAATGGCTACACCGAGGACTGGCCGTTGGCGCGGCACTATCGCGAGGCGCCGGTCAATGCGATCTGGGAAGGCACCGGCAACGTGATGGCGCTCGATGTGCTGCGCGTCCTGCAGAAGGAGCCGGACGTTGCCGAAATCGTCACGGACGAATTGCGCGGCGCGTCGCAGGGCGAGCCGCGACTGAAGGCGGCGTTCCAGCGATTGGAAACGATGCTGACGGAGCCGAGGCTTCTCGATCTCAGGGGACGCGCGCTCGTCGAGGCGTTGGGTGTTCTCGCGGCGGCGACGATCTTGCGGGCGGCCGCGCCGCCGGCGGTGGCGGAGGCCTTCATTTCGACGCGGCTCGGCGGGACGACGCGGCAGACCTACGGCCAGGGACTCGAGGGGACCGATTTGAAGGCGATCGTCGCGCGCGCGAGCCCGAACCGCAGGTAAGCGGAGCAGAGTCAGGCTTACATCCGCGATGTGCGCACAGGTAGCCCCAGACCTCAATTCCGCATCCGGTCGAGGGCGCCCTGGAGGATGAGGGTCGCTGCGAGTTTGTCGATCACTTCCGCCCGGCGCTTTCGCGTCGCATCCGCTGCGATCAGCATCCGCTCGGCTTCGGCCGTCGTCAGGCGCTCGTCCCAGAGCAGAATGGGTAGTGGCGAGAGCTTGTTGAGATTGCGGGCGAGGGCGCGTGTCGCCTGGCAACGCGGCCCTTCGGTCCCGTCGAGGTTTTTTGGAAGGCCGAGCACGAGGCCGCCGACACCGTGCTCCGCGATGTGTCCGAAGAGGCGTTCGGCGTCGGGCGTGAATTTCGTCCGGCGTATCGTCTCGAACCCCGATGCGACCGTGCGGCCGATATCCGACAGGGCAAGTCCCCACGTCTTCGTTCCTGCGTCGATGCCGATGAGGCGCTTGCCGGGGGGCAAGAGCGCGCGGAACGCGATCGGGTCCTCGAGCGTTGTCCCGGTCACGTTTTGATCATCAGCGGCAACGGTCACGCGGCCTCCCGGCGCAATTTGAACATGCGATCTTGCATTCATATCGCGGCGCTATAGATAGCGGGCGCGCGGACGTCACACTGCGAAGTTCGACTCGATGGGGGAACAGCCATGAAGATCACGTGGTTTGGGCATTCATGCTTTCGGGTCGAGACCGGCAGCAGCATCGTTCTCTTCGATCCGTTCCTCAAAGGCAATCCGACATTCGAAGCGTCGGGAATTTCGTTCGACGAGGCGACGGGCGGCGTCACGCACGTGGCACTCACGCATGGTCACGATGACCACCTCGGTGACGCGGCCGAAATATGCGCGGCGACGGGTGCCGTTCTTTTCGCCGTCTACGAACTCGCGGCCTATCTCGCAGGGCAGGGCGTCAACAACGTCGAATATATGAACACCGGCGGCACGGTGGCATCGACCGATTTCACGGTCAGTCTGGTCGACGCCAAGCATTCATCGTCTTCCAAAGGCGTCTATCTCGGCAATCCATGCGGCGTGGTGCTTGCGACCGCGGCGGATAAGACGCTCCTGCACATGGGGGATACGGACATCTTCCCCGGCATGGCCCTCATCAACGAGATCTACCGGCCTCAGATCGGGATCGTGCCGATCGGCGACCGGTTTACGATGGGCGCCAGGACGGCCGCGCTCGCCTGCAAGAAATACTTTTCGTTCGAGACGGTGCTGCCCTGCCACTACGGCACGTTTCCGATCATCGACCAGAGCGCGGACAAATTCGTCGCCGAATTGGGCGGGACGGTTGTCCGGGTGCCGAAGGTCGGGGAGGCTGTTGTCGTCTGAACGGGCTGGGGTCCGATCGGCTGACCCCGCGCGGGGAGGCCGTCTGGGCCATCGCCCGTGAACCGCAGCCCGGAATCGGTGCAATCCTTCATTCATGCTCAACCAATCCTGCCTAGGCTCGCGCTCGGATATGGGCGCGGAGTGACTTCGGCATGAGTTCGGGCAGCGTGGGTGCGGGGACCAAGACTGACGGCGCGGCTGGCCGTCACCGGGTTTTGACCATGGACGCCGGGCTTCTCGCGGTGTTCTCGGGCACGCTTTTCCTGTCGGCGCTGTTACTCTTTTCCGTGCAGCCGATGTTCGCAAAAATGGTGTTGCCGCAACTCGGCGGCTCGCCGTCGGTCTGGGCCGTGTCGACCTGCTTCTTCCAGGCGGTGCTGCTCGCTGGATACTGCTACGCGCATGTTCTCAACCGGTTCGTCGACTGGCGGCTCGCGCCCGGCGTCCATCTTGCCGTCCTCGTGGCGGCCTTCATGGCGCTCCCGATCGCGCTGCCGGGCGGTCTCTCCGATCCGCCGTCAGAGGGTGCTGCTGCTTGGCTCATCGGCGTGCTCGCTATTGGCGTCGGGCTACCTTTCTTTGCCGTGTCGGCCAATGCTCCGTTGCTGCAGGCCTGGTTCAGCCGGACGGGATCGCAGCATGCGGCGGACCCTTATTTTCTCTACGGTGCGTCAAACCTCGGCAGCCTCCTCGCGCTCCTTGCCTATCCGATCGCCATCGAGCCCGTGATCGGACTTCAGGTTCAGGCGTCTCTGTGGACAACGGGCTTTTTCCTGCTCGCGGTGTCGATCGCGGCATCGGCACTTGTGATGCTCAACTTCGCGCCTGCCAGAGTTTCTGCGACTAGTCTCGTCGCACGCGACTTTTCGGGAGAGACGCCGACCGTGGGGCGGGTCCTCTCCTGGATCTTCTACGCGGCCGTCCCCTCGGGACTGCTCGTCGCCTTCACGACGCATCTTTCGACCGACATCGCGGCCGCGCCGTTCCTGTGGGTCATACCTCTCGCTATTTTCCTGGCGACGTTCGTCGTCGTCTTCCGCGAGCGCGCCCTCGTTCCGATGGGATCGGTGACACTCCTGCAGCCGGCGGCGGTCCTCCTGGCCCTCATGAGCCTCGTCTCCGTCCGGTTCGAATGGTGGCACGCGAGCATCGTGACGTTCGCCGCCTTTCTATTGACGACGCTCGTCGCGCATCGCCGCCTCTACGACGAGCGTCCGGATGCGCGCCACCTGACGGGATTCTATCTCTGGATGTCGTTCGGGGGCATGTTGGGAGGTCTCTTCGCCGCGATCGTCGCGCCGCAGGTCTTCAATGCGACCTACGAACTTCCCCTGCTCCTTATCGCCGGCATGATGTGCCGGCCGGGCGCAATGGCGCCGATCGACAAGCCGGTCCTTCGTCGCCTCGCGCTCGTTGCCACGGTCGGCGGTCTAATACTCTTGACTGGGTTCGGCCTCATGGCATCCGGCAAGCGCGAATTCGCGTGGATGCTGGCCAATATCATCATGCCCTTCGCTGCGGTGCCGCTGCTTCTCTGGCGTCATGATGCACGGTCGCAAGCGGCTGTCGTCGCCGTGCTCGTGGCGGTCGTCGTGATGCTGCCTTCGATGCTCAATCGGGGTGAACCGGTCCGGAGCTTCTTCGGCGTCCACCGGATCATCGAGACGCCTGATGGGCAAATCCGCCGCCTCGCGCATGGCACGACGAGCCACGGCGCGGAGCGCTTGATCGGCCTCGACGGGCGGCCGGTCTCGCGACCGGTGCCCGCGACCTACTATCATCCGTTCTCGCCGATGGCGAAGGCTGTGGATGTCGCCCGCGAGAACCACGATGGACAGCGCGTTTTCCGCGCTGGAATTGTCGGGCTCGGGATCGGGTCGATGGCCTGCTACGCCAAAGAGCGCGAGGTCTGGCGGTTCTTCGAGATCGATCAGGCCGTCGTCGACATCGCGACCAACCCAAAGCGGTTCCGTTTCTTGTCGACCTGCCAGCCGAACCCCGACATCGTTCTCGGGGACGCGCGGCTGACGGTTGCGAAAGAAGCTGGCGCGAGCTTCGACTATCTCCAGATCGACGCTTTTTCGTCGGATTCGGTGCCGACGCATCTCCTGACCGTCGAGGCGATAGGGCTCTATCTCGACAAGCTTTCTAGAGACGGCGTGCTCGCGGTTCACGTCTCCAACCGTCATCTCGATCTCGCGCCCGTCGCTGCGGCGGCGGCCAAGGCGCATGATGGTGCTCAGGTGGCGATCGTGCGCAGCATGGATGCGGGTGCCATGCCCGAGGACATGGGGTCGATCGTCGTCATTGTGACGAAGAGCCCGGCCGTCTTCAGTGCTTTCCGGGAGTGGCGGGACACCGAGGTCGTCGCATCGGCCACCGTGCCGGCCTGGACGGACGACTATTCCGACATCCTGTCGGCTCTCCGGCGCCATTACGGCTGGTAGGCGCGCCGTCTTGGCGAATAACCTCGGTCCAATCTGGCCGTCCCGTGATCGGAGGGTCGCGAGCGCCTTGTTGCGCTTGCCCTGCCAATGGCTCTAAGAGTGCCAGGTACGCCGGATGCCGATGGGCTCAGTCCGGAAAACGCAAGGAATTTCAATGCAGGTCGATGAGGCCACGGTGCGGCGCATCGCGCGTCTGGCGCGCATCAAGGTGACGCCGGATGAAGCAAAAGCGCTGGAAGGCGAATTGTCCGGAATTCTCGATTGGGTGAAACAACTCGACGAGGTGGACACGTCCAACGTCGAACCGATGACCCGTGTCGTGCCGATCGCGCTCAAGATGCGTGAGGACGCAGTGACCGACGGGGGCATCGCCGACGATGTGACGAAGAACGCGCCGAACAGCGAAGACAATTACTTCGTCGTGCCGAAAGTCGTGGAGTAGTCCTCGGGACATGCATGCAATCGGGAGGGTCGAACCATGAGCAAGCTGTTTTTCGTTCTGGCCATCGCCCTTATCGCGGTGGGCGCGATCGTTCTCTTGGGCCCGCTGATCGAGGCCGTGCCCGGCCCATCGCTCGGACCGATGGAGGAAGGCACGTTCGCTGTCGTCCGCGACGTGGCCCAGCAAGTCAATGCGCCGCTCTCGATCCTATTCGGCCTCATGAGCCTTTACTACTCGCGGCGGACCTATCTCGAACGGAAGCGCGAGAACGAGAGGAACGGCCGCTCGTGACCGTCGTCCGCATCTTGCTCGCAGCGCTGGCGCTCGTTGCCGCCGTCCATCCGTCGGCGACGCGAGCTGCCGAGACCGCTGACTTCATTTCGGGAACGTATGTGATCGAAGGTCGATGTCCGGCGCTTGCGGCGCTTCAAGCGGGCGGCGATAGGAATGTCTCGACTGTGCCTGAAACGCTGACGCGCGACGGGTTCCAGTCGTGGGAAGGTGGCTGCACGTTCGACGACGTGAACGAAATTTCGCCCGGCCGACTGTGGCGCGCGCGCATGGACTGCCACGAAGGGCCTGAAGAATGGGAAGAGACGGATACGTTCTCGTTCGATCCGGAACAGGGCACGATCACGGTCGTCGTTGACGATCGCGCGGTCGAGGGCGAGCGCACGACATACGTCCGCTGCGACAGCGGAAAGGAACCCAAGAATTGACCGATCTGACCAAGCTGACACTCGCGGAGGCCCGCGACGGCCTTCGCAAGAAGGCCTTCACCGCGACCGAGATCACGGAAGCGTTCATCGCCGCCATCGAGGCCGGCAACCCCGCGCTCAATGCCTACGTGCTGACGACGTTCGATCGTGCGCGGGAGCAGGCCAAGGCGAGTGATAAGCTGCTTGCAAAGGGTGATGGCCGGGCGCTCGAAGGCCTGCCGCTCGGACACAAGGACCTCTTCTGTACCAACGGTGTCAGAACGACCGCCTGCTCGAACATCATCGGCAACTTCATCCCGACTTATGAATCGACCGTTGGCCAGAACCTCTGGGACGCCGGCGCCGTCATGCTCGGCAAGCTCAACAACGACGAATTTGCCATGGGCTCTTCTAACGAGACCTCGGCATTCGGGCCCGTGGTCTCGCCCTGGCGGCGCATGAGGAACGGCCTGGCCGGCAACGCGAACCTGGTGCCGGGCGGTTCTTCGGGCGGGTCGTCCGCGGCCGTCTCGGCCGATCTCTGCCTCGCCGCGACGGCGACGGATACCGGCGGCTCGATCCGCCAGCCTGCGGCGCTGACCGGCCTCGTCGGCATAAAACCGACGTATGGCCGCTGCTCGCGGTGGGGCATCGTCGCGTTCGCGTCGTCGCTCGATCAGGCCGGGCCCATCGCCAAGACCGTGCGCGATGCCGCGATCATGCTCGGCACGATGGCGAGCCACGATCCGAAGGACACGACCAGTGTCGACCGTCCCGTGCCGAACTACGAGGCGGCGCTGGCGAAGGGCGTCAAGGGGCTGCGCGTCGGCGTGCCGAAGGAATACCGCGTCGAGGGCATGTCCGCGGAGATCGATGCGCTCTGGGAGAAGGGCATCGCGTGGCTGAAGGCAGCGGGCGCCACCATCCACGAGATCAGTCTGCCGCACACGAAATACGCGTTGCCGGCCTATTACATCGTCGCGCCTGCGGAGGCATCGTCCAATCTTGCCCGCTACGACGGCGTGCGTTACGGGGTCCGGAAGCCGGGACGCGATATCGTCGACATGTATTCGGAAACGCGTGCGGCGGGCTTCGGCAAGGAAGTGCGGCGGCGCGTGCTCATCGGAACCTATGTGCTCTCGGCCGGCTACTACGACGCCTATTACCTCAAGGCGCAGAAAGTGCGCACGCTCATCAAGCAGGATTTCGACCGGGCGTGGGACACGGTCGATCTCGTGCTGACGCCGACGACCCCGTCGCCCGCATTCGCGTTTGGAGAAAAGTCCGGCGACCCGCTCGCGATGTATCTCGAGGACATCTTTACGGTGACGGTCAACATGGCGGGGCTGCCGGGGATGTCGGTGCCGGCGGGGCTCTCGTCCGAGGGCACGCCGCTCGGTTTGCAGGTCATCGGCAAGCCGTTCGATGAGGAGACGCTGTTCCGCGCCGGGCAGGCGATCGAGGATGCCGCTGGGCGCTTCGCCGTGCCGGACAGGTGGTGGGCGGCGAACGCAGGTCCGTCGGGAGGTGATGGCGGCGCGAAGCCGGCGCCCGCGGCAGCCAAGCCGGCGGCCAAGTCCAAGAAGAAGGGCGGCGGCTGATGGACCCCAAACGACCCTGGCAATGCGGGGACATGAATGAAGTGCGGCGCGAGATCGACCGCATAGACGGGGCGCTCGTCGATCTCATCGCGGAGCGGTTCGGCTACGTCGACCGAGCGTGGCAGCTCAAAATGGGTTCCACGGAAGGCGCGGTGGTGCCCTGGCGAATCCAGCAGGTCATCGACCGCGTTCGCGTGCAGGCGGCTGAGAAAGGCGTGTCTCCGGATCTCTGCGAGGCGCTCTGGCGGCAGATGATCGGCTGGTTCATACAGTACGAGGAGGAGCGGCTCCGAAAAACGCAGGAAATCGACGAGCGCGTCTCGCGATCATCGAACGACGGACCGCTCGATCGCGAGGAGCCGGCATGATCGAGATTCATGCCTTCGATCCGATGACGCTCGTGATGATCGCGGTGTTCAATCCGGCGACGGCGCTCACAGGTTTCATCATGGGCCGTCATGCGGACCAATGGCAGAAGGTCATCATCGCGGCACTCGCGGCATCGCTTGCCGGATTCGTCCTCTACTGGCTTGCAGCGCAGGTCGGCGTCTTCCGGGTCACGGCGCTTGGCGGCGAAGCAGGGATGGTCCTCATCGGATGCGGCGTCGGGCTCGTTTGGGCCTTGATAGGATATCTAATGTTCCGACGAACTCCCGCGACCTGAGTTCAGGTCGGCGGCGACTTCGCGAGCGCGGCCTCGACGGCGCTCGTCACGTCCTTCGAGTCGGGTACCGCTCCCGAATAAAACGACTGAACGAGACGACCGTCGCGGCCGACGAGATACTTGTGAAAGTTCCATCGTGGCGCCGACTCGGCCCCAAGCGTCGCGGCGGCCCAAGCATAGAACGGATGCGCGGCGGAGCCTACAACGACGGCCTTCTCGGTCAGCGGAAAGTTGATCCCGAATTCGACCTCGCAGAATTCCTTGATCTGCCCGGCAGAACCCGGCTCCTGCCCGCCGAAATCGTTCGAGGGTACGCCGATGACCGCGAAACCCTGACTCTGGTATTTCTCGTGGAGCGCCTGAAGGGCGCGATACTGCGGGGTGAACCCGCAGAACGATGCCGTGTTGACGATGAGCAGGGCCTTGCCGCGATAGTCCGCGAGCGGCATCGGCTTGCCGTCGATCGAATTGAAATTGAAGTCGTAAGCGGTCTTGCTATCGGTCGGCGTGGGCCCGTCCGCGGCTTTGACGGCGGCTGGTCCTGTCGCGAGGAGTGCCAGCGAGAAGAGTTTGGTGGCGAGACGACGCATGGAAGGCTCCATTGGGGAACGCGCCAATCTTAACGCATCGGCGGCGGGATAGGATCACGATCTCGTCGGGCCGTGTTGCGATCGAGGCGCCAAGTAGGCTAACCAGATGACCGACATTTTCGAGGATTAGAGATGCAAGCCAGCATGGCAAAGGCGAAGAACCTCATTCCGGGCGCGACCGGCGACTGGGAAGTCGTGATCGGCATGGAAGTCCATGCCCAGGTGGCGTCGAAGTCCAAGCTCTTTTCGGGCGCCTCGACGGCCTTCGGGTCCCTCCCCAACGCCAATGTCTCGCTCGTCGACGCCGCGATGCCGGGCATGCTGCCGGTCATCAACAAGGAATGCGTGGCGCAGGCCGTGCGCACGGGGCTCGGGCTCAAGGCCGAGATCAATCTCAGGAGCGTGTTCGACCGCAAGAACTACTTCTATCCCGATCTGCCGCAGGGCTACCAGATCAGCCAGTACAAGCAGCCGGTCGTCGGCGAAGGGCAGGTTGAGATCGAGGCTGACGGCGATACCATGACGGTTGGCATCGAGCGGCTGCACCTCGAGCAGGACGCCGGCAAATCGATCCACGATCAGCACCCGGAATACTCCTACGTCGATCTCAACCGGTCGGGCGTGGCGCTCATGGAGATCGTCTCGAAGCCCGACATGCGCTCGGCGAAGCAGGCGCAGGCCTATGTCTCGAAGCTCAGGACGATCCTGCGCTATCTCGGCACGTCGGACGGTGACATGGAGAAGGGGAATCTGCGCGCGGACGTCAACGTCTCGGTCCGCAAGCCCGGCGACAAGCTCGGCACGCGGTGTGAGATCAAGAACGTCAATTCCATCCGCTTCATCGGACAGGCGATCGAGGTCGAAGCGCGGCGGCAGATCGACATCATCGAAGCGGGCGGAAAGATCGACCAGGAGACCCGGCTCTTCGATCCGAACAAGGGCGAGACGCGGTCCATGCGCTCAAAGGAAGAGGCGCACGACTATCGCTATTTCCCCGATCCCGATCTCCTTCCGCTCGAATTCGAGCAGGCATGGGTCGACGGTCTGGCGAAGGATCTACCCGAGCTGCCTGACGAGAAGCGGGCACGGTTCATGGCAGACTACGGCCTCACGGCTTACGATGCGGGTGTGCTCGTGGCCGAGCGCGAGAGTGCGGATTACTTCGAGGCAGTCGCCAAGGGGCGGGACGGAAAGCTCGCCGCGAACTGGGTGATCAACGAGCTGTTCGGGCGATTGAACAAAGAGGGCAAGGATATCCAGCATTCGCCGGTCTCGGCGGCGCAGCTCGGCGGGCTCGTGACCCTCATCACCGACGGCACGATCTCGGGCAAGATCGCGAAGGATCTGTTTGAGATCCTCTGGACCGAGGGCGGCGATCCCGCGGCCATCGTCGAAGCGCGCGGCATGAAGCAGGTCACAGACTTGGGTGCGATCGAAAAGGCCGTCGACGAGATCATCGCCGCCAATCCCGAGAAGGCCGAGCAGGCCAAGGCCAAGCCGAATTTGGCCGGTTGGTTCGTCGGCCAGGTGATGAAGGCGTCGGGCGGCAAGGCCAACCCGGCCGCGGTCAATGAGATCTTGAAGCGGAAGCTTGGGTTGGAGTAGGGGCCGCCGCCGCTCGTGCTCCATTGCGGATCGGGCTCAGCCTTCTGGATCACGCCGGAAATCAATCGCCGCTCCCGGACTTGCAGCCGCGCGGGGAGCCACCTGCCCCACGCGGCCGCGCGTGCCCGGATTGGCCCGGTACCCGCTCTCTGCCCTTACGGCAGCTCGATCTTGCCGCTGTAGCGCCCGCCAAAGAGCGTATCGGTCAACTGATCGTATTTGTACGTTCCGCCGCCGGCCGCGCCCTTGAACTTGCCCGTGCCGCCAGTGATTTTGTAGGGATTGGCTGCAAGCGTCGAGCCTTCCTCCCAGGTGGCCGACAACGTATCGCCGGGCTTTTGCGTGGCCGTGCAGGTGCCGCTCGCTTTCCAGCTGCCGTCGGGCATGTACTCGTAGGTCCCGGCGCAGGCCTCGGTGGTCTTCGTGGCCGACGCATCGTCGGGAACCTTCACGCAGCGCCCGGCGTAGTCGACCTTCTTGTGGTCCTTCGCAATTTCCTTCTCATCCCATTTGTCGCTGACGCAGACGATGACGCCCGTCTCCTCGACGGCCGTGCCGGCGATGGCCGGGGCGCTCGATATCGCAACGACGGCTGCGGAAATCGCAATGCAGGAGTGTTTCATGGCGGTGAACATGTCGGGTCCTCCTTGTGGGGCGGGGCTCTCGCGCGACGTCTGACGTCGTTCGACGGGCGTCGTGGCAGCAACCCGTTTCGACGTCGGCCATCAACGCTTCGGACGGTGACAACCGCGGGCTCTGGGGCCTAGTATGTTACGGTTGCCAACGTCCTTGAGCCGGCAGGTCAATTTCGATTTCCGCCTGTGTTGAGGTTCCGACGTGACCGCATTATCGAACCCGAGTTGGTCCGAAAGTGACGAGGCCGCGATCCGCGCGGAACTCGATCGTATCCTCATGAGCAGTCCGTTTCAGCAGTCCCGGCGGCGGCAGCGCTTCCTCGAGTTCGTGGTGAGTGAGGCTCTGGCCGGGCGTGGAGATCGCATCAAGGCCTATGCGATCGCGCTCGAAGTCTTCGACCGTCCGGCGTCGTTCGATCCTCAAGTTGATCCCCTGGTGCGCATCGAGGCCGGGCGGCTGCGCGACAAGCTCCGCGAGTATTACGACGGCGCGGGCCGTGACGACGCGGTCAGGATTGATCTGCCGAAGGGCAGCTACACGCCGCAGATCATGTTCCGTGACGTCCATTCCGGTCTTGTTGATCGTGGAGTTGCGAACGCAAACGACGCTGCGGGGCCTGTTATGGCCGCCGTGGCGCACGTACCGCGCTACGATCTCGCCGCTATCGACTGGAAGCAGCTTGCGGCGCTGTCAGTTTGCGGTCTCGTATTGGCGGCCGTCGTGTTCCGGGTCTTCTTCAGTGCGCCGGAAGCGTCACGTCCCTCGGAACGGCCGTCGATTGCGGTTTTGCCGTTCGACAATCTCGGCGGGGATGCCCGCTGGCAACGGTTCGCGGACGGCATCACCGAAGACATCATCACCGATCTCGCGCACTTCCGGAATCTCGACGTCATCGCGCGCAATTCAACCGCGACCTTCAAGGGGAAGCCGGTCGATGTCCGGCAGGTCGGCCGTAGTCTCGGCGTCGCGTATGTGCTCGAGGGCAGCATTCAATCGATGGACGAGCGGATCCGCGTGACGGCTCAGTTGATCGAGGCCGGCTCCGGCAATCACGTGTGGTCTGAGCGGTTCGACCGGCCAGCCGTCGATCTCTTTTCCGTCCAGAGCGAGTTGACACAACGGATCGCGGCGACGCTCGGGGGGTACGGCGGCGCCGTCGCCGAAGCCGAGCGCCGCGTCATACGGCGCAAGCCGCCCTCCAGTCTCACGGCATTCGATACCTATCTCCTCGGCATTGAAGCGAAGCACAAGGTCACGAAGGAAAGCCTCTTCGAAGCGGAACGCCTGTTTCGACGTGCGCTCGAACTCGATCCGCAACTGGCCCGTGCGCACGTGGCGCTGGTCGATACGCAATTCTATCTCATCGATCTCGGGCTTGCGCCATCGGTCGAGGAGGCCGTCTCGAAGCTCATTCATTCCGCGGAGATGGCCGCGACGCTCGATCCGAACGACGGCAAGGCTCATGCCTCTCTGGGGCTCGCAAATCTCTACAAGGGCAACGCGGAACAGGCCGCCGCGGAATTCGACCGGGCCGAGAGCCTAGCGCCCTCTGATGCGGACACGCTCTTGTGTATCGCGTGGTCACTGCCCTTGCTCGGGCAATCCGATCGCGGCGCGCGGTTGGCGGATCGGGCCCTTGTGCTCAATCCGCACCATCCGGATTGGTACAATCAGGGGCTGAGTTTCGCTTATTTTTTCGGCGGGCAATTCGACAAAGCGATCAAGTATCGGCTCCTCGTCAAGGAACCTCTGGCTCTCGACTACGCGTTCCTCGCCATGTCCTACGCCTATCTCGGACGCGAACCGAATGCGCAGTCGGCGGCTCAGAAGGTTGCAGGGCTTGATCCCGCATGGAATGCGGAGCGCTATCTCAGCGAAGGCGGAGGTTACCCTGACAAAGAGGCAGAACTCTTCGTCGATGGCGCGCGCAAGGCTGGACTTCCCGCCTGCATGACGGGCGACAAGCTTCCGGATCATCCCAATTTCATCCGTGTCAAGTCGTGCGATCTCGAACGTTCGAGGACGGCGGGCTAGTCTCGTCGCCTGTCTGAACCATTGGCTCGTTTCGGTATGACGTGTGTGATGTTAGACAGTGCCGTCGCGTTGTCTCGTAGAGGCCGACGGTGACCGTGCGTCATGCGATCAAAGCGAATTCAGTGCCACAGGGCCCACGCCATGAGTGCCGCACAATGACCAGTCCGAACCTGCCCCAATGCTTCGCCTGCAAGTACGGCGGACAGGAATTTCCGTGCCGCACGGCGGACGGACGTTTTGACTTCGAGAAGGTGGCGCGCGCTATCGTCGAGCGCGGCCGGAGCATCGCGGAAGCTTACCGCGCGCGGGCCGGGGCAGAGCTCGTCGATCACGACATCGAATATCCCAATGACTGGGCGGTCGACTGCGAATTCGATCTACTGCACGACCATCCCGATCTCGTGCTGCCGTTGATCGTCGCCGAGATGGATGCCTGCGAAACGGGGGATGACGCCGCCTACATCGCGGCGGGCTTCATCGAGAGTGCGATGGTCAAGCATGGCCCGCAACTTATCGATCGCGTGGAGGCAATCGCCCGCCGCAGCGCTAAGTTCCGATACATCCTGTCGGGCATTTGGAGCCAGGGCGGCAGCATGGACGCCGACGTCTGGGCGCGCATCGCGAAAGCGCTCGATACGTCTCAGCACATGGACGACGACGCCCGCACGCCCGCGGCCGGCTCAGACGGCGAAATTCTCGATGAGGCGGACGTGCGCAAGCTCATGGGTGAACGCGTGGCAGACGTGGCGTCGGCCATCGTGACTTGAGGGCGTGGTGCGACTGTCCCTGACCCCAATACACCGGCAAGAGCGGTAACGCGCGCCCGGCTGGTCCTACGGCTGTGATGTCGTGCGACGTGTCGATCGACGCTCGCGCACTCCGCGATGTTCCCCGTGTCGACTGCTATCTGGGTCCTGGCTTTCGCCAGGATGACGGGGGGACTTGCGATGGTGGAGCAATCTGGCCGCAGTCCGTTGCGCAGAACTTGGTTCGCAGGAATGCGAAACCGAGCGAACGGCCTTGGCGCCGCTTAGGCCTTGGCAGCGCGGGCCTTGCCGGCCTCTTTCTTCAGGCGCTTGCGGACGGCGGCCGTGTTGCCCTGATTGCGCGTGACCTTGGCGCGCGGAATGGCGCGGCGGGCCTTCTTCTTGCGGGTCTCGACGTTACGGTCGCTGCGGGCGCTCTTGGACGCAGGCATGGGTCTTACTCCGGGATGGTTGGCGGCGCGCGTCTCGGCGCGGCGAAGGAAAGGCATCCGTCTAGGCGAACCGGCCGTCCGATGCAAGCGCGGGAGAGGCCAGCGCGGGGGGTGGGCGGGGTTGCCGCGACGTTCTGGCGGTGAGCCCGGCTTCGGGCGTGTCAAAAATTGAATAAAGCCCGTGCCAGCGGCATTGGGGCCAGGAGAACGGCCGACCAGATGAGGGACGACAGTGCAGCCCCTCCTGCAAACGGGGCGACGGCCACGCCCTTGGCCCCTGCGGCCAAGGGGATGAACGATCGCAGGGTGGTGTGGAACTTGGAACGGATGAGGCACATGATGCCCTGCTTTTCGATCATGGCCTCGGCCTGATCGGCGGCTTCGGGACTGAAGCTGTTGGGCCAGATCTCGTGCAGGTCCTTCTCGTGGCGATGGCCAGTCCAATATCCGGCGACATCGCCGGCGAGCGCGCCGAGCGTTCCGGCAGCTAGCGCGAGCCCGGGGCTTCCGTCGGCAAAGAGATAGGCCGCACCGAGCAGCACGAAGAGAACGAGAGAGCCGACCGCGATCATCGGCATCGGGATGCTGTTGGCTGCCGCAAGCAGGAACAGCACGGCCAGAACGGCCATGCGATGCTCGGCGACAAAGGCCACGATCTCGGCGCGATACTCGACGGCGTAGAAGCTCGGCGCGATGACACCCGCGGCCCAGAGCGACGCGCTCGTGACATTGGCGATCTGAAACCTCAGGTGAGGCATGTTGAACATGCCGGCGACCACGGGGATTACGGCGCGCACCGGTCCGATGAAATGTCCGAGGAACACGCCCCAGCCGCCGTAGCGTTCGAAGAACTGCTCCCCGTGCCTTATGAGTTGCGGCCGCGTTCGAAACGGCCAGATGTTCGGGACTGTTTCCTTGAAATAGTGCCCGATCCAATAGGAGAGCGCGTAGCCGACCGTTCCGCCGGCCGTGGCGGCGAGGATCAATGGAACGACGAGGCTCGACTCCGCGCCGCTGGCAGCGAGTAGTGCCGTGATCCCGGCCATGATCGCCGTGCCCGGCCAAAGGATGGAGACGAAGCAGAAGCTCTCGAAGAACGCGACGAGAAACGCGATCGGTACTGCCCAATCGCGGTGCGTATTGACGAAGCCGACGACGGCGTTGACGAACCCGTCGATCGTCGTCCGTAGAACGCCCGCGGCGGGAATGGCGAGGTCAGACACGGCAGCCAGCACCGGGATCGTATCAATCGTCATATCGGTCTCGGCCTCATGCCTTCTTGCAGCGGCGTCCGTGCTCGCGCGCCAGATCGCGGCTGATCTCGTGCGCCAGGATCACACCACGGGCGACTTGTGCCGTCGATAGTCCGCTGTTGGGCGCCCTCAGGATGGCAGGCGCATGTTCCGCCTCCCGGCGGCCGGCTTCGAGTTCGGCACAGGACAAGTCCTTTTTCTTCGTCTTGTAGGCGAAGAGGCGCACGCCCGAGGCATAAGCGGCTGCGTCGGGCTTTTCCTTGACCCACGCTCGGCTCGGATCGTCCACGAGCGCCTTGAGCGCCGACTTCCTCTCGCCGATACAATGCGAGCTGTCATCGACGCAGGCGAGGCCCGCGCGCGGCGACACGACGGGCACTTCCCCCGTCGAGCATGCCACGGTCAACAGGGTGAGGGCGGCAATGAACCCCGCGCGGGCGGCAAAGACGGTCCGTGACATGACGCTCCTGGTTCATCGGCTCGATCACGCCATATGTCCGGCCGGTGGCAGGGTCAAGGCATCCGGTGGCGACAGGCAGGGTGCGGGTTCGCCGATTGCCCGGCAAGCCCGGGCTCCGGAGCAGGAACAGGAGCGATAAATGGTTCTGGCACAACGACTTCATCGAGTGGGTGGACCCGAGGGCTTTGTTTTCGAGACTGTCGATCCGGGTCAGCCGGGTCCGGGCGAGGTGCGCGTCCGGCATCATGCCATCGGGGTCAATTACATCGACACCTACCAGCGGACGGGACTCTACCCGCTGGCAAAGTTGCCGGCTGTTCTCGGCATGGAGGGAGCGGGCGAGGTGGTGGCGCTTGGCGCCGGCGTCCACGACCTCGAAATCGGTGACCGCATCGCCTACGGCACGGAACTCGGCGGATATGCGGAAGAAAGGCTCATCCTTGCCAACCGGGTGGTGAAGCTGCCCGATGCCATTTCATACGAGACCGCGGCGGCCTCCATGCTGCGCGGCATGACCGTGCGCTATCTCTTCCGCGAGACATTCGCCGTCGGACCCGAGACGACAATGCTGTTCCACGCCGCGGCCGGGGGAATCGGGCTCATCGCCTGCCAGTGGGCGCGTGCCCTCGGCGCGACGATGATCGGCACTGTCGGTTCGGACGAAAAGGCCGACCTCGCGCGGCGCCACGGTGCTGCGCACGTCATCAATTACCGGCGAGAAGATTTCGTCCAGCGTGTCATGGAGATCACGGAAGGCCGCGGCGTCGACGTCGTCTACGATTCGATCGGCAAAGATACGTTTCCTCGTTCACTTGCGTGCCTCAAGCCGAAGGGGCTCTGGGTGAGTTTCGGGAATGCTTCGGGTCCTGTCCCGCCGTTCTCGCTGGCGGAGCTCAAAGGATCGCTGTTCGCAACACGTCCCTCGCTCATGCCCTACGTCGCGACGACGGACCTCCTCAGGGCCAACGCGGCCGACCTTTTTCGGATGCTCGCATCAGGCGCGATCGTCGTGCCGGTCCATCAGCGCTATCCCTTGAAGGATGTGGCGACAGCGCACCGCGACCTCGAGGCACGTGCCACAACAGGATCGACCGTGCTCATTCCGTGATGGGGCACGTCTCGATCCTGAGCGCCCTTATCTGCAGCGCGATCATGACCGTTCGTCCTCAAGCGCCGCGCTCGAGTTCCCAATCTGGACCGTTCTGATGCCAAGACAGAAAAAGCCCATCGTCGTCTACTTCTGGAATACGCCCAATGGTCAGAAAATCTCGATCATGCTCGAGGAGGTGGGACTTCCTTACGAACTCCGCGCGGTCGACATCAACGCGGGGGCGCAATTCGCGCCGGCATTTCTCGAGATTTCGCCCAACAACAAGATTCCGGCGATCGTCGATCCCGATGGGCCTGGCGGCAAACCCGTCAGCATCTTCGAGAGCGGCGCGATCCTCTCCTACCTCGGTGACAAGACGGGCAAGTTTATCGGCGAAACGCCCGTCGAGCGGATCGCGATCAACGAATGGCTTTTCTGGCAAGTTGGCGGACTTGGACCAATGTCGGGTCAGGCCAATCACTTCCGAAACGCGGCGCCGGTGAAGATTGACTACGGCGTCGAGCGCTATACGAGCGAGGTCACGCGGCTCTTCGGTGTCCTCGAGCGGCAGCTCGAGGGGCGGGCCTTCATCGCGGGTCCCTATTCGATCGCGGATATCGCGACGTGGCCGTGGGTGCGTCTCTGGAAAGGGCTCGGGCAGGACATCGAGGCCTACCCCAAACTCAGGGCATGGCTCGAACGTGTCGGTGCCCGCGACGCTGTCGGACGAGGGATGGCGGCGGGAAAGGCCCTGGCGAAAATCGCGCCGCACACCGTTGTTCCGCCTCCCACGGCGACGCAGAGCCGATAAGCCGGCGGCGGTCGGAATTCTGTTGGTGGCATTCGCGGAGCCTGCGCGGTCGTCGATGCGTTCAGCGGTCGATCAGGCGCGCTGGGTCGACCTCGTGGCCCGTGATGCGTTCGAAGACGTTGGCGGAGAGCACTTTGCTCGGCGAGATCCGGTAGTCGGCGGCGGCGCCGAACGCGGCGTCGGCCGCATTCGTGGGGGAGATGCCGAGATAGGACGGCGTCGGCGCGCCGATCACAGGGCCATCGCTCGCGCAGGCGGCGAGCAAGGCCGACACTGAAACGATCATCAATTTTGCGCGCATCGTGGACCCCCGTTCCGGGCGTCGTCGGTTTGTGGCGACACTGGAGCAGCTTCTAGCCCGGATTGCCTGAACCCTGGCTGAACGCTGGCACGCCGAACAATCATTTGGTGTGGTTAGGATCGGATTGATAGACCCCCTTCCGCTCCCTTGCAAATCGTTCGAGATCGAGAGTTCTGGATCAATTCGATGCAGTCGCTCGGTGAAGTCTTGCCGAGAGGTTGAAGCAGCAAACGCCGGATTTACCAGTTTTTATTCGCGATACAGACAGAGTTACTGCATCGAGAGCGCCCGTGAATTCGGGGCCGGCGGTCACGCGCCAGAACGTATCCCTCGGAGGATCGCCTCGAAAAGGAAGGCAGACAGTACGTGGAGAAGCCGTCATGGCATTTTACGAGTATGCGTCCGATACGGTGACCGGCGGCGAAGCGCCGGCAGGGGCCCCGGATGCACTTCTGGCGCTCGGGCTCATGTATGCGACGGGGCGGGACGTGCCCGTCAATCTCGTCGAAGCGCACAAGTGGTTCAACATCGCGGCCGTGCGCGGGAGCGAGGACGCCAAGCGCCACCGGGTGGAACTCGCGGTCGAGATGTCCAAGCCGGAAATCGCCGAAGCTCAGCGGCGCGCACGCGAGTGGCTCGCGACGCACTGAGGGGCTTTCCTTCAGCAGTCGCCGAACAGCGATTTCAGGCAGTCCCACGTCTTCTTCGCGGCATCCCCGATTGCTTTGCCGGTGCCGTCGATCCCTTCCTTGGTTGCTTCCGCCGTTTCCTTGGCGATATCAACGACGGTCGCCGGCTTCTTCTCTTCTACCTTCTGCTCGGCTTGACCCTCGGACGCGCCGTCCGTCGCCGCCGTAAGATCAGGATCGACTCGAACGGCCGTTCCGCCGCCACCCGATGGCGCTTCGAGCGGCAGGTCGGCGCCCTCGCCATTCGTGCCGGCCGGTGGCGTCGGCGTGCCGACGACCGTGGGGTTGCTCTCCGCCGCGTTGGCGATAGTGCGCACCTCACCTTTGCAGTTTTCGGTCGTGAACCGCTCGACACTGCAACGGGCGTGGGCGCCGGCTTTCGCGAGTTCCTTGACACACAGGATTTGATTGCGCGGGTCCGGCGGCGAACCGGCCGGCGTTCCGGCAACGACGCAGCGGTAGATGGCATCGGGCGCTTCACAGGCGATGCAATAGCCTTCGGCGTCAGCACCGGACGCTGCGACGATCGCGGCAAGGCCCGCGGCACATCCGGATGCCGATCGGGCGTATCGGGTCGCCCGCCGGTTGGCTCGTCGCAAGTCGTGTCCGCCGACCTTACTCACGCACCGGTTCCCTTCCCGCTCGTCGATGGCGCTGTCCTTACCCCAGGGCAACGAACATTGACCATACGGCCTATGCCGTCGGAAACCGACAATTCGTTGACATCGGTCGTCTTGCCAAGGGGGGGACCGCCCTCTATACGGTTGCGGCTTCCGACGGAGACGTGGCCGAGAGGCTGAAGGCGGCGCTTTGCTAAAGCGTTATACGCTCAAAAGGCGTATCGAGGGTTCGAATCCCTCCGTCTCCGCCATATTCCCGCTCACGCGCCGAAGGCGCTCCGCGAGGGCGCGGCTTGCCGCGGGTCGCCTTGCTCCCGAGCCCTTCGGGCTTCGATCGGGGTTCAAACTTCGTCCAGATAGGATCGCTCTTTCCGCAACCGCGCCCGCGGCCGACCCATTGCACTGGCTTGCGCTTCGTTCCGCCCGGCGGCAGAATCCTCGTTCAGGTGACAAGGGAGGTCTCGTGGGCGGATCGCAATCGGCGCTCGGCAGCAATTCGGGCATCCGATCGGCTGCAAGCAGTCGAGACAACCTGACCGACCTCGTGGTCGAACTGAAGCAGGGGCTCGGGCACGGCCAGTTCCAGCACATTCTGGCGTTTTTTTCCGGCGACTACGATATCGAGCAGTTGAGCGGCGCGCTGTCGTTCGCCTTTCCCGACACCGCGATTTCGGGATGCTCGACGGCGGGTCAGATCGCGCCCGACGGGATGACCGCGGCGGGCGTGCTGCTCGTCGCCTTTCCCGAGGACGGTTTTGTCGTCCATTCGGGCCTGATCGAGGACGTGAGCCGGTTCGGTGTCGAGCGGGCGACCGATCTCACGCGCCGCTTGAAGAACCGGCTTCCCTCTTCCATGCAGGTGCCGCATCCGGGGAGCTTTGCGATCCTTCTCGTCGACGGGTTGTCGAAGGTCGAGGAGCAGATCGTCGCCGCAGTTCATTGGGCCATCGAAGATGTTCCGCTGATCGGGGGCTCGGCGGGTGACGGCCTTTCGTTCCGCCGCGCGGCGATCCTCTACGAAGGGCGGGTGCTCGACGATGCCGCCATCCTGTTCGTGGTCGAGACCCAGCATCCCTTCCGCGTGTTCAAGACACAGAATTTCGAGCCGACGCCGATCAAGCTCGTCGTGACGGCGGCCGACACGGAAAACAGGATCGTCTACGAGCTCAACGCCGAGCCGGCCGCGCGCGAGTATGCGGCGGCGATCGGGCTCTTGCCCGATGATCTCGGACCGTTCAGCTTCGCGTCCTATCCGCTGGTCGTGAAGGTCGGCGACGACTACTACTGCCGTTCCATCCGCAACCTCAACGACGATGGCAGCCTCACGTTCTTCTGCGCGATCGACGAGGGGATCGTGTTCACGGTTGCCCGGCCGCAGGATATGCTCAAGGCGACGCGTGGCACGCTCGAAGCGATCGAACGTGAGATCGGCACCGTCGATACCGTGATCGGCTTCGACTGCGTGCTCCGCCGTCTCGACGCCGAAAACCGGCAAATCCGGCATCAAATGGAGGACCTCTACAAGCGCTATGGCGTCGTCGGTTTCCACACCTACGGCGAGCAGTTCAATGCCATGCACCTCAATCAGACGCTGACCGGTATCGCGTTCGGCGCGTGGTGCGACATGCCAAGGCAGTTGAAATAATGGATCGCGACCCCATCGGCGGATACGATCCCGCCGGAAAGCAGAGCACATATCTGGCGGAACTCGAGCGGCGCGTCGCGAAACTTGCACGCATCAATGCCGCCCTGATGGACCGCGTGGAGCGCTCCATGGAGCGACAGGCAACGGCTTTCTCGCTCTTCAACACGGCCATCGCGCTCGAATCTCAGGTTCGCGTCAGAACCGACGAATTGAAGAGTGCACTCGCGCGGCTGGAACGTGCCAACAGCGAGCTTGTCGCGGCGCGCGACGCGGCCGAACTCGCCAATCGGTTCAAAACGCGCTTCTTCACGGCCGTTGGGCACGATCTCCTGCAGCCGCTTCACGCGGCCCGTCTGACGCTATCCGCCATGAGCGAGGCTCCCGCGCCAGCTGTCAGGTCCGGCCCCGACATGCCCCAGCCGCTGGCACAGCAGATCGATCATGCGCTCTCGACGATCGAAGAGATGCTCCGAACCATCCTCGACCTGTCGAAGCTCGAGCAGGGTTCGATCAAGCCCAACCGCCGGCCGACCGCGCTCGAGGACCTGTTTCGCGGGATCGTGCAGGATCTGAAACCGATCGCGAGTGCCCGAGGCCTCGCACTCGACTACCGGCCATCGCGGGTGGCTGTCGATTCCGATCCCTTGATGCTGAGGCGCATTCTGCAAAACCTCGTCGCCAACGCGGTCAACTACACACGGCGCGGACGTGTTCTCCTGGCGTCACGACGGCGTGGCGGCAGTGTCCGGATCGAAGTCTGGGATACCGGCCTCGGCATTCCGCCGGCCGAGAGCGAGCGGATTTTCGAGGAATTCCAGCGTGGGTCTTCGTCGGAAACGTCGCGCGTCGTCGGTTTCGGTCTCGGGCTGTCGATCGTGCAGAGGATGTCGGAAGCGCTCGACCACAAGGTTTCGCTCTGCTCGCGCGAGGGCCGGGGAACTTGCTTTTCGGTGACGGCGCCCTTCGCCGGCGCCTCGGACGACTTGGCGGCGCAGGCCGGCTCCCAGCCGTCCGTCAGCGGATTTCCGGCGCTGTCGGTCCTCGTCATCGAGAACGAGCCGACGATCGTCGCGGCCATGCAAGCGCTATTGGCGCGATGGGGATGCATCGTCGAGACGGCCGCCAACGAGCGCGAACTGGCCGAAGTCCTCGGCGCGAGGCCTGCGTACAAGCCGGACATCGTTCTCGCGGACTATCACCTCGGGGATGGCAAGAACGGGCTCGATCTCATCGTCGATCTCAAGTCCCGGTTCGGGGCCCGGCTGCCTGCGATCCTTGTTTCGGCGGTTCAGACGCTGGCGCCGCATCCGCTGCTGCAAAGCGGGGACGTCGACCTCTTGCGGAAGCCCGTAAAGCCAGCCGAACTCAGGGCGCTGATGCTGCATCTCGCAGGCCCAGCCCGCTGAGACGGCCGCCGGTTTGCAGTGACGCCGGACTGAACATTCAGTGCGTGGCGAGCTTGTCGAAGTCGATGCGGCTCACTTCGATCACCGCCTGCGTGCGCGAGGCGACGTCGAGCTTGCGCAGGATCTCGGAGACATGGGCCTTGACCGTCGTCTCTCCGACGCCCAACTCGTGCGCGATCTGCTTGTTGAGCAGGCCCTGGCGCAACATCGCGAGGACGCGGAGCTGCTGGGGCGTCAACGTCGAGAGCCTGTTCGCGAGGTCCGACGACGAGCCGCTCGCTTGGGTCATGGGCACGAAGCCTTCGGGCACGGCGAGATTGCCGAGCATGACCGTCCGGATCGCTTCGGCGAGAGCGGCGCGTTTCACGGACTTCGAAATGAAGCCGGCGGCTCCGAGCGCGATCGCCTCCTGGACGATGCGGGGGTCTTCCAACGCCGAGATGATGACGATCGGCTGCTTGGGGTCATGAGCGCGGAGTTCGAGAAAACCTTCGAACCCCGTGACGCCTGGCATCGCGAGATCGAGGAGCACCAGATCGTAGCGCTGGGTCGAACTCATGGATTCCTTGGCGGCGGTGATGGACGAGGCCTCGCTGACCATGGCGTTCGGATAGGACGATGCAATCGCGAGCTGTAGTGCCTCACGGAACAACGGGTGGTCGTCCACGACCAGGAAGCTCTCGGACATTCTGTCTCTTCCCCACAGGAACGCTTGGCGCGTTGCTCTTTCGTCTATGTCTACGAACGGTTCGCAAGAGTGTCAAAAAGCCTTTGCACTGGAGTAAAGACGACGGGATCGCGCGCAGGGCCCGTCGCGGTGGCGGGTCGAGGTTGTTTCGGAGCGCGTGGTGCGTTCCGCGCGGGGTAGGGCCGGGCGTTGCCGAACCCGAAGAATGGGCCATGTCAGGGTCAACCCAACCCGACGGTTGCAGGCGGAACATGCCGCCTTGTTAGTTTTGGGGCGCGCGATCAACGGCCTAGGGTGCCCACCCGGACCTTTGGTGTGGCTTGGAAAGCGCAAGTCCCTCAACTATAGTTTTGCCGCGCTCTAGACCCCCGGGGGATGCGGCTTGGTGAGCGGGACCAGCCGCGGCAGCGTTGGGTGGCGCAGAAAGTCATAAGGCGACGGCGCGGACGATCGGATAGCTTCCGATCGCCCCGGTGAGCGCCGGGTTGTGGGAATTGGGGAGGTCGAGCGCATGAGATGTAATCCCTGGCGTTGGCTCTGGGGGCTCATCCCACTCGCCATGCTGTGTTGGATCACGCTCCATCTCGAACGGGGACCGATCGAGGCGGACCTTTCGTCCCGGACGGCGGAGGCCCTCGAAAAGGCGGGTCTCGGATGGGCCAGCACCGAGCTTTCGGGCCGTGACGTCGTTCTCAAGGGCAAGGCGAGCGGAGAGGGCGAGCCGCGCAAAGCCTACGACGTTGCCCGCCGCGTCTGGGGCGTGCGCGTTGTCGATGCCAAAACGGACCTGATCACCACGCTCGATCCTTACACATGGTCGGCGCAGCGCGCAGCGAGCGGCGGGATCACACTTTCGGGTTACGTCCCGTCTGAGCAAACGCGCCGCGCCGTCGTCGCGGCGGCGCAGAACGCCTTCCCGGGGGCGATCATCGAAGACCGGATGGACCTCGCGCGCGGCGCGCCCGAGCGGGACGTCTTTCTTCGAGGTGTCGACCACAGCCTCAGAAAACTCGCACGGCTCAAGACTGGCCGCGTCGATCTCAACGGCACCGCGCTCACAATCGACGGCGATGCACCCGATTACCCAACGTTCAAGGCACTTCGCAACGACGCCGGGAAGGGGCTGCCGCCCGGCATCACGCTTGCCGATGCGCGGATCCGCGGTCCCGTGGTCTCGCCTTACCAGTGGTCGGCGACACTCGGCGGGAATCAGGTCGTGCTCTCGGGTTACGCGCCCGACGACAAGGATCGCGAGGCCATCTTCTCCGCCGCGAAGTCGCGCTTCCCCCGCTATGCGATCGTCGATCGGATGGAACTCGGTGGCGGCGCTCCCGGCGATTTCCAAAAGCTCGCGATGACGAGCCTCGAAGCGCTCGGCGGACTGCTCCAAGGCACGGCAGAACTCAACGGCGCGTCGATCCTGCTCAAGGGCAAGGCGACGGACATGGCGATCGCGACGCGCGTGGAGAAGACGTTTGTCGAGGGCATCCCGAAGCCTGTCGCGGCCAAGGCTGAGATCGCGGCTCCTAAGGCAGCAGCGGCTCCGGCTGTCACGATCGTGCCCGAGGGTCCGACGCCTTCGGGTCCCTATGTTTCGACGGCCGCCATCGAGGGCGGAAAAATCGTCCTCAAGGGCGTCGCGCCATCCGACGAAGCGCGGGCACGTCTCGTCGCGCAGTTCCGCGCCGCATTCCCCGATCTCTCGATCGAGGATGCGATGACGGTCAAGGCGGGTGCGGACGCGGTTTGGCCTGCCTGTTTCGAAGCGGGCCTCAAAGGGCTCGGCCGTTTGGCGCGCGGTTCGCTGACGCTGACCGGTCCGGTTCTCGACCTCACGGGCGAGACGGACGACGACACGATCGCTGCGGCGGTGACGGATGGCGTGAAGGCAGGTGTGCCTTCGGGTTGCGAGGCGCGCGTCGCGGTCACGAGCACGGGTCGGGTGCAGGCCGATCAGAAGCGCAAAGCCTACGAAGATGCACGTCTGGCGGCGGAGGCGGACGCCAAGCGCAAGGCGGATGAGGAGGCTCGCCAGCGGGCTGCCGCGGCCGAAGCCGAAGCCAGGAAAAAGGCCGAGGAAGACGCCAAGGTCGCCGCACGGCTCGCTGAAGCTCAGCGCTGCGAGAAGACGCTGGCGGATGCTGCCGCACAGGGCGTCATCAACTTTCGTCGCGCCGAGGCCGAACTCGATGCCGTCAGCGGGCCGACGCTCGATCGCCTGGCCAGGATCGTGAACGAGTGCCCGGGCTTCGCGGTCCGGATCGAAGGCCATACGGATTCGGAAGGCATTCCCGAGCGCAACCAGCCGCTGTCCGAGCGCCGCGCCAAAGCGGTTCACGACTATCTCGTCGGGGCCGGCGTCGTGTCGGACCGGTTGCGTTCGATTGGCTATGGCGCGGAGAAGCCGATCGCGGACAATGAGACGCCCGAGGGGCGGGCGAAGAACCGGCGCATCGAATTCAAGGTCATCGTAGACGAATAAATGTGGACCCGGACCTCGCGCGAGGTTCGGGCTCGGGGAGAAATGGGCGATGGATTATCTGCTGTTCAAATTGTTCTGGTATGTGCTCGCGGCGTTCGCCGTGGGCCTGCTGGTCGGGTGGGTATCCTGTGGCGAGGTGGAAGAGTGATCGCCGGCGGTCTCGCGGCGTGCTGGTGATGGAGTAAAGACGAATGGCCACCTTGGCACTGCAGATTTTTCTTCTGCTTTTTGCAGCGTTCCTGATCGGGTGCGTGCTCGGCTGCCTCTTGCGCCGCGCGTTTTACGACCGCGATCTCAAGGACGTCGAACGAGAGCTCGCAGCCGCCGGCGCAGCCGGGCAGGGATCGAGCGTCGTCGTGAAGCCGGCTTCGCCGGGTTCGGAACGCTTCGAGCGCGCCTTGACGAGCGGCGCCCAATCGGCGCCACAGACTGTAGCGCGGAGTACCACAGCGCCCGTCACGACCGTTGAAGTGCGCAAGGCCGCGCCGGCTGACGCTCCCACCGTCGCAACGCAACCTGCTCCCGCTCCGGCGGCACCGTCGGTTCAGCCATCGGTGGCACCGGCATCGGTCGCTCCGGCGCCCGTCCAGGTCGCTCCGGCCGCTCCGCAGCCGCCGAAGGCCGCGCCTCCGCCGCCAGTGACGCCCGCGCCGATGCCGGCACGTCCTGTCGACGTGCGGCCCGTGGCGTCTGTTCCCGCCGCGCCGCCTGCTCCTTCCGCTGTGCCGGCAACAGCACCCGCGGCTCCCGCCCTTGCGCCCGGGCTCGTCCTGAAGCCCGTGACCGCGCCGGCCGTCGGTCCCGCACCGATGCCGGCCCGTCCTGTCGACGTGCGTCCGGTCGATGTCCGTCCGCAGTCGCCCGCCGGACCTGCCGCGCCACCAAAGCCGACAGCGGCTGAAACGTCGACGCCGATGACGGCTGCAGCCCTAGCAGCCGCTGCGGCTGCAGCCGCGGCAGTGGCCAAGGCCCCCGCGCCGCCCGCCCCGGCGACCGCGTCGCCGCAGGCCAGTCCGGCGTCGCAGCCGGCCGATGATCTGCAGCGCATCCGAAGCATCGATGGTCCGTTGCAATCGCGCCTCAACGCGGCCGGTATCTCGCGGTTCCAGCAGATTGCCTCGTGGGGTGCGGATGATGTGGTCCGCATGAACCAGGTTCTCGGCTTTGTCGGCCGGATCGAGCAGGAGAACTGGATCGAGCAGGCGCAGATCCTCGCGCGCGGCGGGGAGACGGAATTCGCTCGCCGCCGGCGTCTCGGCATTGTCGACGTGCCGCCGCCTCCGCCACCGCCTCCAGCACCCAAGCCCGCTGCGGTCGCGCCCGCTCCGAAGCCGGCGCCGCCCCCGCCGCCTCCACAGCAGCTGGTCGACGGTCCGCCGCCGACAACCACAGTCGGTGTCGCGGCTGCTGCCGCCGCCGCCGCCGCGAGCGTCGTCGCGCAGCGGATTGCGGGACCCGACAAGCTCATGCGCATCATCGGCATCGATGCCGGGATCGAAAAAGCGCTCATCGAGATGGGGGTCGAGCGCTATCAGGACATCGCTCGCTGGGCGTCGGCCGATATCGAGAAAGTCGAAAAAGCGCTCAATCTCCCGGGCCGCATCGGGCTCGACAACTGGATCGAGCAGGCGCGCGTTCTGGCGCGCTATTCGGGTGACGGGGACGCGGGTGCGGTTCGTCCGGCCAAGCTTCAGGATGCCATCCGCGAGACGCGCGAAGCCGGACCAGCGACGCGGGTCCCGGCGGCGGGTGCTGCTGCAGGCCCGGGGTCTGGCGGCGGCGGGCCGCGGCCCGAACTCGCAGGCTTGCGCTCGGTCAAATCGGAAGCGTTGCGCGGCGATCAGCCGATTTCCGGAGACCGGATCGACGATCTCAAACGAATTCGAGGTGTGGGCGTTCTCATCGAGCGTCGGCTCAATTCGATCGGCGTGCATACCTACGAGCAGGTCGCGAACTGGTCCGGTGCGGATATCGACCGCATCAGCCAGATGCTCGAGTTCAAGGGGCGGATCGAACGCGAGAATTGGATCGAGCAGGCGCGCATTCTCGCGTCGGGCGGTCAGACCGAGTTTTCGCGGCGCTTCGATCGCGGGGAAGTCGACAGCAGCAAGGATGGCTGATCCAAAGGAATGTGTGCCCGCGCCGAAAGGTTCGGGCCCATCATCAACTTTCGATCAGGCCCAACCGCCCCGGTGCCCGCCGTCCGTCGCGCGGAAGAATTCAGCCACGGCCGTGATCGTTGGTGCGTCGCGCAGCAGCGGTGCGTGACCCTCGGCGGGCACGACGATGCTCGTCAATGCCGGATGACGGCGCTGCATCTCGGCGACTGTTTCGGGCGACAGCAGATCCGAGTTCTCTCCACGAATGACGAGGACGGGATTTCGCGCAAGCGCGTCGAACTGCGGCCATATCGCAGGAATCGGCCCGTCGAGAACACTCATGGCGCGCCCGAGCGAGGGGTCGTATCCCGGTGCCGGGCGCCCGTTTTTTTCATTGAAAAGCTGGCGCGCGACGGCGGCCCATTCCGTGTCGGATACCTCGGGGAATGACCGGCCGAACAACTCGCGGACGAGCTTCAGGGCTTCGGCCCAGTCGCGCGGCACGGGCGTCCGTCCGACATAGGACGCGATGCGTCCGAGGCCCTTCGTTTCGATCACGGGTCCGATGTCGTTGAGTACGACCGGACCCAACAGTCCCGGCTGGGCGGCGGCGAGGAGCATGGTTATGAGCCCGCCGCGCGAGGTGCCGACGATGCCGCAATCGGCGAGCGCCTGCATCTGCATGAAATCGATGACGTCGTGCATTTCGATCGGCACGACATAGTTCCGCCAGTCGCTGTCGTATTCGGATTGCCCGCGGCCGCGCGTGTCCAACGTGTAGACGTGGCGCCCGACTGGGCCGCTCGATAGGGCAAGGGCCAACTCGTGGAAGTCGCGGCTGTTGCGGGTAAGCCCCGCGAGACAAAGGACCGGTCGGCGTCCGGGGCTCGTGCCGCCTTCGGCCGCATAGCGCCGTCCGTAGAGCCTCAGGCCGTTGCGCTGGATAAAATAGATGTCGTCGAAGCGTTGTCCGCCCGCCGTTGTCATTAGACTGCCCTCGTTCAATCTGGGGCAGGTCTAGTCTCCTTCTTGCCATGTGGGAAGAGTTCGGCCGGCCGAATCCATCGCGAACGCAAAGCGACTCGAATGTGGGTTGTGAAAGAGCGGCTGGCTCAATTCCCGGATGCGTCGGCGCGATCGGACGCACGGTCGGCGTCGGTCGCGCCCGCACGCGTATTGCGAGCCCGCTCCAAGTCTTCCGCCAGAGCCAAATCGGCGCGGTTGCCAGCGATACGAGCGCGATAGACCTGAATGTTCGAGAGGACTTTCGCGACATACTCACGCGTTTCCTGGAACGGAATGCGTTCGATCCAGTCGATCACATCGACACCGGGTTCGCGCGGATCGCCGAATTCGCGAATCCACTGACGCGCGCGCCCGGGTCCGGCGTTGTAACCCGCGAGGGTCAGAACATAGGAGCCGCGAAATTCCTCCATGCGGTCGGCGATGTAGGCCGAGGCCATCATCGCGTTGTACGAGGGGTCGGACAGCAGCCGGCCGATCTCGCACTTGATCTTGTAATCGCGGCAAACGTGTTTGGCGGTGATCGTCATTACCTGCAACAGCCCCTTTGCGCCGGCGCCCGAGACGATCTCGGTGTTGAACTCCGTTTCCTGGCGCGCGATGGCAAGCAGGAACGCTGTTTCGGGTGGATTTCTCAAGGCCGTGTAGGACGGGAAGGGATGGACGGGATAGGCGTAGTGGAACAGCGCCTGCCGGTCTCCCACGGCGGACTTGCCGATCCTGACCGCCAACTGCGTGTCGCCCAGGGCTTCGGCCAAATGTGCGATGACGGCGCGTTCAGCCTCTGTTTTCAACGTCATCCGCGCTTGGGTCAGAAGCGAGCGCGCGATTTCGCGCTTCAGACCCGCGCGATCGGCCGCGACTGCCGCCTTCAAGGTGTCGAGACCATCGATGCGGGCCTGTTCTTCCGACGACGGCGTCTGCGGCAGCGGAACCGAGATGGCGGCGCGTCCCGGCAGCTTCTCCATGGCCAGCTGGCCATGGAACGTGTCGGGCTCCTTGGCCGCGGCTTCGTAGAATGTCCGGGCGGAGTCGGCGGACTGCCGTGCTTCCGCGAGGCGGCCGAGCCAGTAGTTCGCCTTAGCGCGGCTCAGCGGCCCGTCGGCCGCCTTCGCGAACTCGCGGAAGTGCGGCTCGGCCGCATCGAGATCGCGGAGTTTCCGCATCGCGATCCATCCGGCCATGAACGACTGTTCTTTGACGGGATTGACCGACAGCCCCGTCGACTGACGGGCGAGTTCATAAGCGAGCTTCGGTTTGCCGACGCGGAGCGCGGCATAGGCGAGCGTGCGGCGCTCGGCCCACCATTCGTCCGGATTGGGGAGGTCTCCGCTGTCGAGGGGTATGTCCAGCATCGCACGCGCCGCGCCTTCGACATCACCCGCGCGGCGTGTCGCCTGGATGCGGTGGAATGCAAGGCCCCAATCCTTCGCTTCGGGAACCGGGATCGCGTCGATCTGTCCTTTTGCGCCCTTCTGCTGCAGGAACACCGCGAGTCGGGCGTTGGCAGCCGCCTTCTCGGCGTCGGGCAGGAGCGCGATCACGCGGCGTGCCACGGCCGCGCGCGCATTGCGTTCCCCGTTCCAGCGAATTTCGTCGATGATGAGATGGTCGAGGCGGCGCTTGTGGTCGGTGGGCGTCAGGAGATCGCCGAAGCGCTCGAGGAAGCCTGTTTCGAGCGTCGATGGAATGGACATCTTCGTCCAGGCGTCGACGGCATACTTGCGTGCTTCGTCGTTCTTGCCTTCCGCGAGATAGGACGACGCGAGGGCGGCGAAGCCGACGCCGTTATCGGGGCCGCCTGACTTGAAGTGATTGCGGATCTCGGTCGACGATCCGCCTTGCGTGAAGAGCGCCTCCTCAAGCCGCCGGACGAGTAGCGGTCGTTCGGGCCAGTTGGGTTCTGCGTCGAGGAAGGCGCGGTATTCGGACGCCAGCCCATAGCCGGCCCTCAATTTCAACCAGGTGGCGAGCTTCACGGCGATCGGATCGCGCAGGGCCGAGATGGCGGCGATACCGGCGTCGCGCTTCTGAGCTGCGAATAGGGTCGCGGCATCCTTAAGGTTCTTCTCGTCATCAGGCGTGAGACGGAATGCCAGAGTGCCCGCAATCGCCGCGTCGGCCTTGGCCTTATAGGCTGTTTCCTCGGGTGTCGGATCGTGGGGCTTCGCGATGAGCGGTTTCGCGGACTTTCCGGCCGCGGCCTGATCCGAACTTGTCTCGGTGGCGCCGGCGAAAGCGGCTTGGCCCGCAAGAGCGAGCACCAGGACTGCTGCAAATGCGAACGGGCGTCCGACCGAATTGCGGCGTCTGGCCACGCCAATGGGGCCGACAACGAGGACAGACGGTCCGTCAGGGTGAGGATGAGCCACGTCTGCTCCTTTCATTCGGACCGCAGGCGTGGTGCCTTGCAGTCGTGATGCCGACCGCCTAATGTCGCGGCCGTTCGCCTGAGCGACAGGGTGCTCTCCCCGTTCCTCTTATCGGTGTACCGTAACAAGCGGTCTGGGGCGCATCAAGGCAGCCTCCCGGACGCCAGGTGCGGGCTCGTCGGGCCGACAACCGGCCGGGATTTCGCCGCGATTGCAGCCGATGGGACGCAATCGGGCGGCGGCCGATCGGAAGGGCGAACATGCGGTCCGGCGGTTCCGCATGTCGCGCTTCCAAGACCGATCCGCAATCAGGGTGGGATGATGTTCAAGGGCTCTTACACGGCGCTCATTACGCCGTTCAAGAACGGCGCGGTCGATGAAGAGGCACTCGGCCGGTTCGTCGACTGGCAGATTTCAGAGGGTACGCACGGATTGGTGCCAACCGGCACGACCGGCGAGAGCCCGACGCTCGACTACGACGAACACAAGCGCGTTGTTGAAATTACCATCGCGACCGCGCGGAAGCGGGTTCCGGTCATGGCCGGCACGGGCTCGAATTCGACCGAAGAGGCGATCGAGCTCTCCCAGCACGCCGAGAAGGCCGGCGCCGATGCACTCCTCGTCGTGACGCCCTACTACAACAAGCCGACGCAGGAAGGGCTCTATCAGCACTTCAAGGCCATCGCTCAGGCCGTGCGACTGCCGATCTTCATCTACAACATCCCTGGCCGGTCGGTCGTCGACATGTCGGTCGCGACGATGGCGCGGCTCGCGGGCATCCCCAACATCGTGGGTGTCAAGGATGCGACCGCGAACCTCGCGCGTGTTTCGCAGCAGCGCGCGGCGATGGGCCCGGGCTTCCTGCAGTTCTCGGGCGAGGACGCGACGGCGCTCGCGTTCATGGCGCACGGCGGACATGGTTGCATTTCGGTCGTTTCGAATATTGCGCCGCGGCTTTCGGCCGAGTTCCAGAACGCTTGTCTTGCGGGTGATTTCCGCACGGCGCTTGCACTGCAGGACCGCCTGATGCCGCTGCACGACGCAATGTTCGTGGAGACCAATCCGGGGCCTGTGAAGTATGCGGCCTCGCGGCTCGGCCTCTGTTCGGCTGAAATGCGCCTGCCGATGGTGCCGGTCACGGATGCGACGAAAGCCGTCGTCGATGCCGCTCTCGCCAAGGCCGGGCTCATCCAGGCGCGGGCGGCGGAGTGAGTTTCCGACGGTGCGCTCGATCGAGCGCACGTTTGGGGCGTGGCGGGTCATGGCAGCCGAAAAAATCGATGGAAAGAAAGTCGTCGCCGAGAACCGGAAGGCGCGGCACGAATACTTTCTGACCGATACCTGGGAGGCCGGCATTCAGTTGACCGGGACCGAGGTCAAGTCGTTGCGCAAGGGACAGGCAAATATCGCAGAGAGCTATGCGTCGTTCGAGGAGAACGGTCTGTTCCTCATCAATTCCTATGTGCCGGAGTACCAGGGCGCAGGCCGCTTCTTCCAGCATGAGCCGCGCCGCAAGCGGAAGCTGCTTCTGCACAAGGCCGAACTCGCGAAGATGTTCAACGCCATCGAGCGCAAGGGCATGACGCTCGTGCCGGTCGAGCTCTATTTCAACGACAAGGGTCGCGCGAAACTGAAGCTCGCGCTCGCGGAAGGCAAGAAGCTGACCGACAAGCGGCAGGATGCGGCGAAGCGCGACTGGCAGCGGCAGAAGGCGCGGATCATGCGCGAGAAGGGCTGAGCTTGTGAGCGACTGGCCCTGGCCGCCGCCGACAGACGATGACGGGGCGGCGCATCTCGTTCCAGGCCTAGCCTTGCCGGACGTACCCCTTCCGGCGACGACGGGCGGCGCGGTCTCTCTGGCGCAGGTGGCGGGGCGGGCGGTCGTGTTCGTCTACCCTTACACGGGCGCGCCGGGGCAGCCCAATCCGCCGGGATGGGACAACATACCGGGCGCGCATGGATCGACGCCGGAAGCGCTTGGCTTTCGCGATCTCCAGAGCGACTTTGCCGCGCACGGCTGGCAGATCGTCGGACTGAGCGGGCAAACCCCGGCCGATCAATCGGCGTTCGCGGCGCGGGCCGGACTTTCCTATCCGCTTCTCTCGGATATCGACGGCCGCATCCGTCGTGCGCTCCATCTGCCGGTTTTCGAGACGGGTGGTGTGGTCTACTTGAAGCGTCTCACGATGCTCGTCGCGGATGGCATCATCGAGCGCGTTTTCTATCCCGTGCATCCACCCGAACGGCATGCGTCCGACGTGTTCGCGGACATTGCGCACGCAAGACGCGCATAGCGCAGCACGGCATTGGATCAGAGCACGTCGCTCACGATGTCCTCGGCCGAGTAGCCGAGCTTTTCCAACCCTTCTTCGAGATAGTCCGGAAGAAGCGACATGCCGAGGAGATACGTGCCGGTATTGCCGTTGTGCTCGTTCGCGGCGGTCTCGAACGCGTCGGCCAGTTCCTCGGGTTCGTAGGTGCCGCGGCCGACCCAGGCCACTGCGACAAGGGCCGCCTGCTCGTCGTCATTCAAGGCATCGATGAAGCCGGCGAGTTCATCGCGTGTCTGATCGCCCGCGAAGTCTTCGAGGATCGCCGCAGGGTCTTCGTCCGCGTCACCTTCCTCGGGCGTGCCATTCCAGGCGCCGACCTTGGCGCCCAACTCGCGCGATTTCACGATGACATGCGCGATCTTTTCGGGGGCGATCCCGAGTTCGCGCCGCGGTGCATCCTCGACAGTCCGTGTCATGGCCGTGTCATGGCTCGCTCATCCACCGAGGGAACCCTCTCGATGAGACTGTAACACGGGCCGAATGGATCGTCTGCCGGCGCAGGCGACCTCACGTCATCCGAGTTCGGATCGAATGCGCGCCAAGACCTCTCGAAACATTTCTGCTGTCAGCCGACCGGTCTGGGTGTTGTAGCGCGAGCAGTGGAAGCTATCGAAAAGCGTCAGCTTCGGAAGGTCGTTTCGCGCTGGAAGCTCATGGCGGGCGCCGTGGGCGAAAGGGTATGCCGTCTTTCGTTCGCCGAGCGCTGCGAGCGTCTGATCGTGGGCAATGCGGCCGAGGGCGAGGATGTGCGTCAGCCGAGGGAGCAATCTCAGTTTGGTAACGAGATAGGGCCGGCAAGACAGGATCTCGGACGGCTCTGGTTTGTTCTCGGGCGGTACGCAGCGCACCGCATTCGTTATGAGGCAATCGCGGAGTTCGAGCCCGTCGTCGGGGTCGGCGCAGTACGTTCCTTTCGCGAATCCAGTCCCGAGGAGCGTTGCGTAGAGGAGTTCACCCGCGAAGTCGCCGGTGAAGGGGCGTCCGGTTCGGTTGGCTCCGCGCAATCCCGGTGCGAGGCCGACGATCAAAAGGCGCGCGTTCCTGTCTCCGAAGGATGGGACCGGCGCGTTGAACCACGTCGGTTCGGCCGCGCGCCACGTATTCCGGAATGCGACGAGCCTCGGACACGCCGGGCAATCGTTGGGCGGCTCATGTCCGGTCGAGACAGGGGCAGGCGCGGCGTCGCGGCGGCCGCTGCCACGAGACGGCGCATGCTTTTTCGGGGGTCGAGCCGCGGCCAACGCTTCCGCCGTTGCTTATACTTCGTCGTCCTCGGCGAGGTCGTCGTCAAACGTCGCCGGCGTGGCGACGGCCTCGCGGCCGGACGGCGACACATAGTTGCCGCGGTGTAGACGTTCGCGTGGCTCACGCGTCATGCGCTGGGCCGGATCGCGACCGACGATCGATTCAAAGTCGGCGAGGTCAATGAACTGATCGGCCTGGCGGCGGAGATCGTCAGAGACCATCGGCGGCTGAGTGTGGAGGGTTGAAACGACGCTCACGCGCTTACCGCGCTGCTGGAGGGCGTGGACAAGGGGGCGGAAATCGCCATCGCCTGAGAAGAGAACAATGTGGTCCAGGTTATCGGACAGACGCATGGCATCCACAGCCAGCTCTATGTCCATGTTTCCCTTTATTTTTCTGCGTCCGGTTGCGTCGGTGAACTCTTTCGTCGGCTTGGTGACCATCGTGTAGCCGTTGTAGTCCAGCCAGTCGATAAGCGGGCGGATGGACGAATACTCCTGATCCTCGGCAAGCGCCGTGTAGTAAAGCGCCCGGACCAGATGGCATTTCTGCCGGAAATGAGCCAGCAAGCGTTTGTAATCAATATCAAAACCTAGCGACTTGGATGTCGCGTACAGGTTGGCGCCGTCGATGAACAGGGCGACGCGCTCGTTGGGATAAAAGTGCATGGCTACTCCTCGGGCGGCTCGGGTCCCGCTCTCTTGTGATTTTGATGTCTACAATCTGACTACATCGGCCAGCCAAAAAACTTGGCAGTGAAATCCGGTCGGCCTTTACGCTTTGCAATCGCGTTGGCTGCCGATCGGACGGACCTGTCACGCGTTGGTCTGTCCATTCAAGGTGCCGCAGCAAGACATCATATCGCAAAACGGCTTGCTTGCGTACCTGTAACGAGCGCGAAGGCATATTTATTCTTGAGGAGAAACGACAGAGTCATAATGACGCGGTGAAAGGTCGTCATGCGCCGGTTCTGGCTTGGGCCGGGGTGCTCCGCCATGTCTGCGTCGAACGTCAGGCCGAGGCCTTGCCAGGGTGCCGATTGCATGGCATTAGCTTTATAGCGACGGGGTTGGGACTGATGGGAAGCCATCAGGCCCCGCTTTGTTTTGTGCGTTCCTGATTGTCTCGACCGCGCAGTTCCCTGCTGGCGGTCACTGCCGACCGGAAGCGAACCGGCACAAACGTCCCTGCCTTTCAACCGAGGTGCTCCCAGCATGGCCCGCGTTACCGTCGAGGATTGCGTCGACAAAGTTCCCAACCGCTTCGAACTCGTCCTGCTCGCTGCGCATCGCGCGCGTTCCATCGCGAACGGCAATCAGGTCACGATCGATCCCGACAACGACAAGAACCCGGTCATTGCGCTGCGCGAAATCGCCGAGAAGGCCATTCCCCCTGCGGATATGCGCGAGAGCCTCATCCACTCGATCCAGAAGAACGTCGAGGTCGACGAGCCGGAAGCCGTTGCCGCGCCGGTTCTCGCCGTCGAGCGCCGCCAACCGATCCTCGGCCGCGACGACCAATCGAGCGACACGCAGGTCGATATGCTGACCGAGGAGCAGCTTCTGCGCGGCCTCGAAAGCATGACGCCGTCCGAGCCGTCGGCGAGTGGCACGGGACCGGCCAATCCGCGCGAGCGCGGCCGCTAGATCGCGGGTCGGGCAAGCTCATCGGGGCTGACGCGTGGCGGCGGGCGGGCTCATTTTGCTATCGATCTCGGGCCGAATGGATCGGGCGACGGCCAATTCGCGGGGTGCCCGGCGAAGGCCATTCAGGTTCTGTTGCGACGGGTCTGGACATCGTGCCGCCCGTCTTCTTTTCTAGGTCGAATCTTTGTCGAACCTGGAATGTGCATGCGTTCAATCTCCGCCGCAAAGCGGGCCCCGGTCATCCGGTCATGATGCGTCAGTACGAGCTCGTCGAGCGCGTCCAGAGTTACGATCCCAAGGCCGACGAGGCCTTGCTGAACCGTGCCTACGTGTACGCCATGAAGGCGCACGGGCACCAGAAGCGCGCTTCAGGCGATCCCTATTTCTCGCACCCGCTGGAAGTGGCCGCGATCCTGACCGAGCTGAAGCTCGACGACGCGACCGTTGCGACCGCGCTCCTCCACGACGTGATCGAGGACACGGATGCGACGCGCGCCGAAATCGATCAGTTGTTCGGACCCGAGATCGGAGCGCTCGTCGACGGCCTGACCAAGATCAAGCGGCTCGATCTCGTCTCGAAAAAGACTGAGCAGGCGGAGAATTTCCGCAAGCTCCTCATCGCGATTTCGACCGACATCCGCGTCCTTCTCGTGAAGCTCGCCGACCGGCTTCACAATATGAGAACGCTCGAGCACATGAAGCCCGAGAGCCGGAAGCGGATCTCCGAGGAAACGATCGACATCTATGCGCCGCTCGCCGGCCGCATGGGGATGCAGGCGCTGCGCGACGAACTCGAGGATCATGCGTTTCGCTGGCTCAATCCCGAAGCCTACCAGACGGTCGCGGCAAAGCTCACGGAACTGCGTGACAACAACGGCGGGCTCGTCGACGAGATCGAAGAGGCCTTGAAGTCCAAGCTTTTGGCAGCCGGAATTGCGGCCGAGGTCTATGGCCGCGAGAAGAAGCCCTATTCGATTTGGAGCAAGATGAGCAACCGGCAGATCAGCCTTGAGCAGCTGTCTGACATCTATGCCTTCCGTGTGGTCGTCGCGAGCATCGACGACTGCTACCGCGTGCTCGGCGTCGTTCATTCGACCTGGCGCGCGGTGCCGGGCCGCTTCAAGGATTACATCTCGACGCCGAAGCAGAACAACTACCAGTCCATTCACACGACGGTCGTTGGGCCCCGGCATCAACGCGTCGAGCTGCAGATCCGGACGCGGCTCATGCACGACGTTGCCGAATATGGCGTCGCGGCGCACTCGGTCTACAAGGACGCGAGCAACGGGCATGGCGTGCCGTCCGTCTACGATAAGGATAGCGGGCCCTACGTTTGGTTGAGGCGTCTTGTCGAAACGCTGCTCGAAGGGTCTAATCCGGAGGAATTTCTCGAGCACACCAAGCTCGAACTCTTCCAGGATCAAGTGTTCTGCTTCACGCCGAAGGGCCGGCTCATCGCGCTTCCGCGCGGCGCGACGCCGCTCGATTTCGCGTACTCGGTGCACACCGACGTCGGCAATTCGGCGGTCGGGGCCTACGTCAACGGACGGCACGTCCCGATCGACACGCGGCTCAGGAACGGGGACGAGGTCGAGATCCGCACCGCGAAGGGGCACGTGCCCCCGGCGGCGTGGGAGAGCCTTTGCGTCACGGGCCGCGCGCAGAGCGCCATCCGGAGGGCGGCGCGCGAAGCCGTGCGCCGGCAGTACGTGGAACTTGGCCGCAGATTGACCGTCGCCGCTTTCGAAGCCGCCGGTCAAACATATGCCGACGAGCAGGCAAAACGAGTGCTGTCGAAATTTCAGCAGAAGTCGCTGGAGGAAGTTCTGGCGGCGGTGGCGCGGGGCGAGATCCTGCCCGGTGATGTCCTGAAAGCCGTCGCGCCCGAAGCGGTGACACAGAACGTCGCCGCAGCGTCGAACGAGAACCAGCTCAAAGGCTGGCTTGGTCTTGCACAATTCGCCGGGCTGAAGCTCAAGCCCCAGGTTGCCGGCCAGGTGGCGACGGGGTCAGTGCAGGCTGCAGCGGGGGGCATTTCCCTGCGCGGCCTTAAGGATGACGTCCCGGTCATTTTCGAGCCGGGCGGCGCGGTTCCCGGAGACCGGATCGTGGGCGTCCTCGAGCCGGGTTCGGGCATCCGCATCTTCCAGATCCACTCCCCGCGGCTTAAAGAATTCGAGCATCAGCGCTGGATCGACATGACCTGGGATATCGCTCCGGAGAAGCACGAGCGGTTTCCGGCCAAACTCGCACTGACGGGTCAGAACAAGCCCGGTGCGCTTGCGGAAATCGCCGAAGTCATCGGCCAGGCCGAGGGCAATATCGACAATATCAAGATGACGCGCCGAGCGTCGGATTTCACAGAGATGCGGATCGAGATCGAAGTCTTCGATCTTGCGCATCTCAACAGGATCATCGGCGGGCTCAAGAACAAGCGCGTGGTCGAGAAGGTCGAGCGTGTCTTCGAATAGCTGCCGCGTGGCGCACTTCAGAACAAGGGACAGAAGCGCATGTCAGCCCGTGGAAGCCGTGCCGCGCACCTGAGGCTCGGGGTCAATATCGATCACGTCGCAACGATCCGCAATGCGCGCGGCGGGCGGCATCCCGATCCGTTGAGAGCCGCCCATCTCGCGGTCGAAGCCGGCGCGGACGGCATCACGGCGCATCTGCGCGAGGACAGGCGGCATATCTCGGACCGCGACATCGCGCGGCTCAAAGAGGAGCTGACCCGTCCGCTCAATCTCGAAATGGCTGCGACGGAGGAAATGCTCGCAATCGCGTTGCGGCATGTGCCCAATGCCTGCTGCCTCGTGCCCGAGCGGCGCGAGGAGCGGACGACGGAAGGCGGCCTCGATGTCGTCCGGGGCGGCGCGGCGCTGCGAAAGACCGTCGGGCAGCTCAAGGATGCGGGTGTCCGCGTGTCCCTGTTCATCGAAGCCGACGAGCGCGCAATCCTGGCCTCGGCGGAGATCGGAGCGGACATCGTTGAGCTGCATACGGGCGCATATTGCGAACGCGCACTCGAGGATGACGCCAAGGGCGTGGCGCGTGAGGTCGCGCGTCTGGCGACGGCTGCGAACGTCGCGGAAATGGCCGGACTCGAGGTGCATGCCGGGCACGGTCTCACGTACAATACCGTCGCGGCCGTCGCGCGGATGCCGGAGATCGTCGAGCTCAACATCGGGCACTTTCTGATCGGCGAAGCGATCTTCGGGGGGATGCATTCCGCAATTCGGCACATGCGGGCGCTCATGGACGGCGCACGGGACGAGTTGCGGCGGTCGGAACGGGGGCGTGAAGGGGCTGGGATCGGAACGGGGCCGTGATCATCGGCATTGGCAACGATCTCATCGACATCCGCCGCATCGAGGCGACGCTCGACCGGTTCGGCGATCGGTTCGTTTCGCGCATATTCACCGAGACGGAGCGGCGGAAAGCGGACCGGCGCCGACTACGGGCCGCGACCTACGCCAAGCGTTTCGCAGCCAAGGAGGCGTGCGCCAAGGCGCTCGGTACCGGCATACGGCAGGGCGTCTACTGGCGCGACATCGGCGTCATCAATGCGCCCGGAGGCCGGCCGACGATCGTGCTGACGGGGGGCGCGCTCGATGTCCTGAAACGGCTCCTGCCCGAGGGCCACGACGCCCGCATCGACCTTACACTGACGGATGAATTTCCGATTGCGGAGGCGTTCGTCGTCATTTCGGCGGTCGCGGTCAAATCGGGTCCGGCCGTGTGAAGGCGGCAGTGCCGCAGCCGGCCCGGGCGCGGTCGCGACCTTCTGACGGCCCGGGAGGGGCTGGCGTTGTTTGCGCCGTGTCGGCCAAACCGGTATAGCGGGCGGGTCAAGACGCCCGGTCCCGGCTTCCCCGGGGGCGGGGCTCAGGCGTCGCGCCAGGAGTGGACATGAGTTCCAATATCAAGACCGAGAAGGCTAAGGGCGACAGCTGGTGGGATATCGCCGTCGTCGTCGTTCAGGCGCTCGCGATCGCATTCTTCATTCGCGTCTTCTTCTACCAGCCATTCAATATCCCGTCGGGCTCGATGAAAGAAACGCTGCTGGTCGGAGACTATCTGTTCGTCTCGAAGTTGTCCTACGGCTACAGCAAATATTCGATGTCGTTCTGGTTCGGCGAGGAGTTGTTCCCGTTCGAAGGGCGGGTGTTCTCTGCTGAACCCAAGCGCGGAGACGTTGTGGTCTTCAAGCTGCCGCGGGACAATACGACGGACTACATCAAGCGCGTGATCGGGCTGCCGGGGGATGAAATCCAGATGCGCGACGGGCATCTCTTCATCAATGGCACGGCCGTGCCCAAGGTCCCCAATGGATCCTTCAAGACGTTCGACGAGGACCGCGGCGGCGTGCGCGAGATCCCGTCGTTCACGGAAACGCTGCCGAACGGCGTCGCCTATACGGTTCTCGATGCAAATCCGAGGGGTTCGCTCGACAATACCGAGGTCTACAAGGTTCCGCCCGGACACTACTTCATGATGGGCGACAACCGGGACAACTCGACGGACAGCCGCGTGCTGTTCCAGGTCGGCTACGTGCCGTTCGAAAACCTTGTCGGAAGAGCAGAAGTCATCTTCTTCTCGGCGGCGACGGACGAGCCGGGCGCATTTCGCTGGTATACGCCCTGGACGTGGCCGTTCGACATCCGGTGGAGCCGCTTCTTCAAACTGGTTCGCTAGCACGTGACGACGGCGAGGACACGCAAGTACCGGAAACTCGAAGCGAAGCTCGGCTATAAGTTCAAGAGCCAGGCCCTTCTGCAGCGCGCGTTGACGCACGCGAGCGTCCGGGGCGGCAAGGCGGCTCCGCAAGACAACGAGCGGCTCGAGTTCCTGGGCGACCGCGTTCTCGGGCTCGCAGTTGCCGGTCTTCTCGACGAGAGCTTTCCGGAAGCCAAGGAGGGGGAACTCGCCCGGCGCCTCAACAAGCTCGTCTGTGGCCGAACCTGCGCCAATGTCGGGCGCGCGCTCGAGCTTGGTCCGGATCTCGTGCTGTCGGATGCGGAAGCGCAGAGCGGCGGCCGGGACAA
Organism: Hyphomicrobium sp.; assembly: GCA_033765145.1. Lineage (GTDB taxonomy): Bacteria > Pseudomonadota > Alphaproteobacteria > Rhizobiales > Hyphomicrobiaceae > JAGVSR01. The sequence continues at coordinate 168,463 of JANRIH010000015.1, forward strand.
GGAGACGATCCTGGCGGACGCCGTGGAGGCGATCCTCGGAGCGATCTATACCGAGGCGGGTTTCGATCGGGCCTCGGTGGTCGTGCTGAGGCTGTGGCAGCCTTTCACCGACGCCGAGCATCCGCGTGTCGCCGCAGATTCGAAGTCCCGGTTGCAGGAGTGGGCTCAGGGCCGCGGCCTGGCTCTCCCGCAGTATCGGGTGCTGGAACGCAAAGGGCCGGATCATGCGCCGCACTTCACTGCCGAAGTGCGGATCGCAAATCTTGCGCCGGCCCCCGGCGAAGGCTCGTCGAAGCGCGAAGCCGAGCAGGCCGCGGCCGCGGCGCTGCTCATTCGCGAAGGTGTCTTGAAGGGCTCGGAACATGACTGACGGCGAACACGAGCCGAAGCGCGATGCGCCCACGACGCGGTGCGGTTTCGTCGCGATCATCGGCGCGCCGAATGCCGGGAAATCGACGCTCGTCAACGCGCTCGTCGGTTCCAAAGTCACGATCGTTTCGCACAAGGTCCAGACGACGCGGATGCCGATCCGCGGCATCGCGATCGAGGGGGCAAGCCAACTCGTGCTCATCGATACGCCGGGTATCTTCAGGCCCAAGCGAAGGCTCGACCGGGCGATGGTGGATGCGGCCTGGACGGGTGCGGGCGATGCCGATGCCGTCGTTCTGCTCGTCGATGCGGTGAGGGGCGTAGATGAGGATGTCGAAGGCATCCTCAAGAAGCTCGACCAGGGGGCATCCCGCAAATTCCTCGTCCTCAACAAGGTGGACAAGCTCGAGGACAAGGCGGCGCTGTTGCCGCTCGTCGCCACGCTCAGCGCCGGTCGGGCATTTGAGCGCGTGTTCATGATCTCGGCGCTCGACGGGCGCGGTGTCGAAGATTTGAAGCGCCATCTCGCGGATATCGTGCCGCCGGGGCCGTGGCACTATCCCGAGGACGAAATTTCGGATGCGCCGCTCCGGCTTCTCGCGGCCGAACTAACGCGGGAGAAGATCTACCACTGGCTGCACGACGAATTGCCCTATGCGACGACCGTCGAGACGACTGACTGGAAGAATTTCAAGAACGGTTCGGTCAGGATCGAGCAGACGATTTTCGTCGCGCGCGAAAGCCAGCGGAAGATCGTGCTCGGCAAGGGCGGGCAGACGATCAAGAGGATTTCGCAGGCGACGCGTAAGGAACTTTCGGAGATGATCGAGAAGGAGGTCCACCTCTTTCTGTTCGTCAAGGTCCGGGAGGGCTGGGATCTCGATCCCGAACGGTATCGTGAAATGGGTCTGGAATTTCCCAAGGAATGAGGCGCGCCATGGTCGGGTCCGGTACTACGAGATCCGTCGTCGCGGCCGGTTCCCTCGCGTTTTCTTTGTCGTTTGGAATGTCCGCCGAGGCGGCGGTTCGCGTTTGCACGGAGCCCGTATCGAGCCCGGTCACGAAGATGCCGACCGAGCGTGAGGCACGGAAGGCCGCGCTCAGCTCCTGGGTTGATGCGGCTAAAGCCGCAGGCATCGAGCATCCCGCGTGGCGCATTGCCGCCGACAAAGTCTTTGTCTGCCTTCCTGTCACGGACGGATTCGAGTGCGTCGCTCGCGCGCGCGCCTGCACCATCAAGAATGCGCCGCCGGGCTCGCGACAGACCGGCCCCAGGCGCGAGATCTGAGGGCGTTCGGCGTGGAGTGGTCCGACGAAGCGATCGTCTTATCGGTGAAGCCGCACGGAGAGACAGCCGCCGTCGTCGAGCTTCTGACGCGCCAGCACGGCCGGCACATGGGGCTCGTCCATGGCGGACGATCGCGGAAATCGCGTCCCGTGCTCATGAGCGGCAATCACGTGAGCGCGACGTGGAAGGCGCGGCTCGCTGATCAACTGGGCCATGTGGCCATCGAGCTTCGGCGCGGCTTTGCTGCCTCAGCGATGGAGCGCCCGGGCGCACTCGCGGCGTTGACGTCCATGTGCGCGCTGATGCATGCGCTGCCCGAGCGCGATCCGCATCCCGCGCTCTACGAGGTCACGCTCTTCGTTCTCGGCTTCCTCGATGATGACGACGTCTGGCCCGCGCTCTACGTGCGCTGGGAACTGACGCTGCTCGAGGAACTCGGCTATGGCCTCGATCTCGCGCATTGCGCCGCAACCGGCACGAACGACAATCTCATCTACGTTTCGCCGAAGACGGGGCGCGCGGTTTCGGCGTCAGCCGGCGAGCCATATCGTGATCGCTTGCTTCCGTTGCCGCAATTCCTGACGCCGGGAAGGCCGGAAGCGCCGACGCGCGCGGATGTGGCGGCGGGATTGAAGCTCACGGGGTATTTTCTCGAAAGCCGCATCTTCCGTCCGCGCGAAAAGGATATCCCCGAGCCGCGGCTCAGGATCGCGCATCTGCTCGGCGGGGGCTGATCAGTCGATCCGGACTTTCGGGCGCGCGGTCACGGTCATGGCCGATTTGCCATCGATGGCGAGTTCATAGACCATGCCATCGCTCGCTTCGTAGCGTGCGGATGCAATGTCACCGGGAGTTTCGAATTCGAGGCTTCCCGGCGCGCAGGCGTTGTGGGTGACGCCGGTTTTCGGTTCGATCGTGTGGCGCTCGCTCGCGAAGACGTAGGAGACCGTTCGCGGTGTCGCGTTCGAGATCTGGAACTCGTAGGCGAGCGACTGGGGACGCGCGAATATCTGCACGGTCACGTATTTCGGGTTGTTGTCAGGCATCCGCGCGACGCCGACGCCGGTCTCGGTTGCAAACGGCGCGAGCATGGCCTCACGGTGGGAGGGCGAGTTGATCCAGCCTTCGACGGACTTTTTGGCCAGCGCCCGGCTTTCGAAACCGCGGCTGTCCAGGTGCATCGCGAGGTTCTCCGCCACCGAACACCAGGCGTAGCCGCCGGACGTCACGCGATCCCCGATCTCGCGGCCGTCGGCCGTGTGAGAGAACGTGCCCGACTTGGCGATATAAGCCGCGTAACTCCGGGCAACTTCGGACAGGTCCGCGTTGGGTTGGACGTCGGCGAGTTTGTTCTCGCGGCGGAACGCATTCGTCATCTCTACAACGGCCATTTCGACAGCGGGGGGTTCGGGCAGAGGGACGGGCATCGGCTCGCTCGGTCGGGGTAGATCGGTACGTTGGCGCCATGGATTTGATGGGGCAGGGACTTCAGGGGCCACATTTCCAGGCGGTTAATCGTGGATGTTGGAGGAAATCCGGCAGCCATGACAAGGGTGTCGGCGGAGTGTTGCGTCAGGGCACTTGAGGGCCTGCCGCAGCTCCACTAACCCCTTCCCATGAGCAAACAGTCGATTCCTCCCCAAGGCGACGGGCCGATCGAGCCCGTCACTCTCAAAGACGCCCTCGAAGAGCGCTACCTCGCCTATGCGCTCTCGACCATCATGCATCGCGCGCTGCCGGACGTGCGCGACGGGCTGAAGCCCGTTCATCGCCGCATCCTGTACGCGATGCGGCAACTGGGGCTCGACCCCGAGGGTGGCTACCGCAAGTGCGCCAAGATCGTCGGCGAGACGATGGGCAACTTCCATCCGCACGGCAACCAGGCGATCTACGATGCGCTCGCACGACTCGCGCAGGATTTCGCCGTCCGCTATCCGTTGGTCGACGGCCAGGGGAACTTCGGCAATATCGACGGCGACAATCCGGCGGCCGATCGTTACACGGAAGCGCGGCTGACCTCGGTCGCTGCCGATCTGCTCGATGGGATCGACGAGGATACGGTCGAGTTTCGCCCCAACTACGATGGCCGCGAAATCGAACCGTCGGTGCTGCCGGCCGCGTTTCCGAACCTGCTCGCGAACGGATCGGCCGGCATCGCGGTCGGCATGGCGACGAACATTCCGCCACACAATGCGGACGAGCTGTGCGCCGCACTCCTCCATCTCATTAAGCACCCGAATGCAACGGTGGAGAAGCTCGTCGAGTTCGTGCCGGGACCGGATTTCCCGACCGGCGGCGTGATCGTCGAGCCCAGGGCCGACATCCTCGAAGCCTATCGAACGGGGCGCGGCGGGTTCCGCCTGCGCGCCAAATGGGAGAAGGAAGAGACCGGCCGCGGCGGCTATCAGATCGTCATCACCGAAATTCCCTATCAGGTGCAGAAGGCGAAGCTCGTCGAGAAGATCGCCGAGTTGATGGTCGAGAAGAAGCTGCCTCTCCTAGGCGACGTCCGCGACGAAAGTGCGGAAGAAGTCCGTCTCGTACTTGAGCCGAAGAGCCGCACGGTCGAGCCCCTGCTGCTCATGGAGAGCATGTTCCGCGCGACCGAACTCGAAGTGCGGTTCGGCCTCAACATGAACGTGCTGTCGGCGGGCCAGGTTCCGAACGTGCTCGGGCTCCGGGACGTCTTGAAGCAGTGGCTCGAGCATCGCGTGGACGTTCTCGTCCGGCGGAGCGAATTCCGGCTCAAGAAGATCGAGCACCGGCTCGAAGTTCTCGACGGCTATCTCATCGCCTACCTCAACATCGACGAGGTCATTCGCATAGTCCGCTTCGAGGACGAGCCGAAACAAAAGCTCATTGCCCGCTTCAAGCTCACGGACGTGCAGGCCGAAGCGATTCTCAATCTGCGCTTGAAGAGCCTTTCGAGACTCGAGGAAGTCGAGATACGGGCCGAACACGAAAAGCTTTCGAAGGAGCGGCGCGAGATCCAGGCCCTTTTAAAGTCCGAGGACCTGCAATGGGAACGCATATCGGATGAAGTGAAGGCCACGCGGGAGCGCTATTCCAAGAAGACGGCACTCGGCCGGCGGCGGACGACGTTTGCCGATGCCCCTGAAATCACCGTCGATCTCGAGGAGGCGCTGACGGAGAAGGAGCCGATTACGGTCATCCTCTCCGAGAAGGGCTGGATTCGCTCGATGAAAGGGCACCTCGAGGACACATCCAAGCTCGACTTCAAGCAGGGCGACGGCTTGAAGCAAGCGGTTCACGCGCAGACGACCGACACGTTCCTGCTCTTTGCGACCAACGGGAAATTCTTCACGCTCGAAGCGTCACAACTGCCGGGCGGGCGAGGTCACGGTGAGCCGGTTCGGCTAATGGTCGATCTCGAGGAAAACCACGAGTTTCTCGAACTCTTCGTGCACGACCCGTCGCGGAAGCTTCTGGTCGCGTCGAGCGGCGGGTACGGCTTTGTCGTGGCGGAGGAGGAAGTTGCCGCCTCGACGCGGAAGGGCAAGCAGATCCTCAACGTGCCCGACGATGAGGAGGCGGCCGTCGTCGTGCCGGTCGAGGGCGACATGGTCGCGTGTGTCGGCGAGAACAGGAAGATGCTCGTGTTCCCGCTCGACGATGTCAACGAAATGACCCGAGGGCGCGGGACGATCCTGCAGAAGTATCAGGACGGCGGACTTTCGGATGTGCGCACCTTCGCGAAGAAGGAGGGCCTCACGTGGCTCGACAGCGCGGGGCGGACGTTTACGCTCGGCTGGTCGGACCTCAAGGAGTGGGCTGGGCAGCGCGCGCAGGCCGGACGGGTCGTCCCGAAAGGCTTTCCGCGTTCCAACAAGTTCGGGCCGTCGTTCTAGAGTCTGGATCTCACGAAAGGCTCGTTTTCGGCTCGCAACCGTGCGCCGGTCTCTTCACGGGCGTCCGCGTACTTGCCATGCCTGATGCCCCCCGTTACGAAAGCATCATGGTATTCCGACGTGGCGCTCTCATTTCGACGATCTTACTTGTCATGGTCGCCTGTGCCTTCATGGCCGGCGGCGCACAACTCGCAGCCCAGATCGCTGACCAGATGGACGCGCCTATCGGAGATGCGACGCCGACCGAGCCTTCAGGGGCGGGTTCGGGGCCCGTGCCTTCCGCCGGCGGCACATGTGCTAAAACCGATTTCGAAGTGGCGGTCGATGGGGCCGCCGAGACGCTGCGCGAATTGAACCAGAAGAACAAGCCGCAGTTCCAGGACAAGCTGCGTCACCTCAAGGACAAGCGCGGCTGGTCGCCAGATCAGTTCCTCAAGGAAGCGGCGCCGTTCGCCAAGGATGCCGAGATCGACGCGTTCGACAAGAAGACCAGCGATCTCCTGAGCCTCATCACGGCCATGGGCGAGGAAGGGTCGGCCTCGGCGAGCCCGGACTGCACGATGCTCGCGACGCTGCAGGGGCATATGGCGGCCCTGGTCGAGACGCAGAACGCCAAATGGGCCTACATGTTCCAGAAAATCGACGCGGAACTGGCGAAGTAGCGGAAGATTTCGCGGCCAAATCCCACAATATCCGGCCGAATTGCGAAGCTCAGGACCGGACCCATCCGTTCGGGCCCAGATGCTCCTGGGGTGCGAAGCGGGTCTTATAGTTCATCTTGCGAGAGCCTTCGATCCAGTACCCGAGATACACGAAGGGCAGTCCTTCGGCGCGCGCTTGCGCGATCGTCTCAAGGATCATGTAGGTGCCGAAGCTGCGATCGGGCTCTCTCGGATCATAGAACGAGTAGACCATCGATATGCCGTCCGAAAGCCGATCGCAGAGCGCCACGCCGATGAGCGGCCACCGCTCCCGGGGTGTTTCGAGGGGGTTATCCACCGGCTTCCGGCGATACTCGGTCAGCGTCGTCTGGATGACGCTCTCCTCGACCATGAGGGCGAAATCGAGTGCCGTCATGTCGGCCATGCCGCCTTCGCCGTGCCGGGCTTCGATATAGCGGCGGAACATCGAATACTGCTCGCTGGTGGGATTCGGCGTGACCCGCTCGGCAACGACGTCCTGGTTCTCCAGGAGCACCCGGCGCATGGACCGCGTCGGCTCGAATTGATCGACGATCACGCGCACGGATATGCACGCCTGACAGCCGTCGCAGTAGGGCATGTAGGCGATGTTCTGGCTGCGACGAAAACCGCCGCGGAGGAGATTGTCGATCAGCGCTTGCGGCTTCTCATGCGTCAGATGGGTGAAAAGCTTCCGTTCGAGCCGGCCCTCCAGGTAAGGGCAGGGTTGGGCCGCGGTCACGTAGAACTCGGGAAAGCTCTTGCGCTGCTCGGTCATCAATGACGGTCTCCGGCGGGTCCAATCGCAATCCCGCTTCCGGGCTCACTCCGTGCTCAACTCGGCACCAAATCGCGGCACTCAGGAAACATCGAACCGCCCACGCCGATGGGTCAGGTTACGCGAGCGGTGGTTAAGATCGCAAGACGCTTCCGCCTCATTTCCCTTCGCCGCCCATCAGGCCTGCAGCGGCCGGCGGCGGCTTCGACGTGCGTCGTGGAGGCTGACCGGTACGCGCGGTGTCGGCCGCTGCACCGCCTCCGGCAGATGCTGGAGGGGGCGCGCCGCGGCGCTCGGTCGGCGTGGTCGGGCGGGTCATGGTCCCGGCGTCGGCGGCCACTACAGGTCGTTCCGATCCTTCGACAGCATGGGGCGCCAATTCAGACTTGGCCGAGGCGTAGCCCAGCCGGTAGCCGAAATATCCCGCAATGGCGGCGACGAGGAGCAAAGGGAGCAAGGCATCGAGGGTCATGGGCGGACTTTCTGCGGCTCAGCCGGAGAAGTCTAACCGTTTGCCGCGCGCGGAGGAAGAAGCCGCCGCACGTCGCGTCCAGGCCCTGACGTCAAAGCCTAGCCGGCCCGCCGACCGTCACGGGAGGCTACCCGTCTCATTGCGGCTCGCGAGGTCCGCAGTCTGGTCAATGGATGCGTAAGTCAGCCAAGCGAGACTGCCGACGCCGATCGTCAGGATGAGCACCGCGATCAAGATCCGCTTCAAGAGATAGCTCGCGCTCAGGCGATTCGCAGCAGGGACAGACGCGCCGTCGGCGCGCTCGGACATGGCGGTCGGCATGATTGTTCTTTTCCCCCATGCAGCGCGCGGCTGCAGTCACCTGACGAGCGATGCTTCCCCTCGCATCGCCACCGCCGGGCGTACTCGAACTCTTCAACCGATTGATGGGCGAGCCGGCTCGCCGGGTCAAGCCAGCATCGGGCAGAACAGCTATTCTCCCGTCGCGGCGTGATTGGGGTGCCACTCAGGGATCGTTTGTCCGGGGCTCATCTGCCACTTTTTCCCGACTGGGTTGTGGCGGAGGCGTCGTGTTAGGTCGAAGCCGTCCGCCGAAGGCCAGAATGGCCGCCAACGGGACGAGGAAGCCGAGAATCGTGGCTGTCCAGACCAGGGCCGGCAACTCGGCGTAATTCCCGCGCTCGATGACGAAGATCATATTGAGGTACTTCGTCGCGAGCTGGCCTGCCACTAGAGCCAGATTGAGGAAGGATGCCATCAGGGCGAACCATACGGCGCGCCGGGACGGCGGTGCGTAGATCGCGATCAGCGTCAACAGCGGGACCATGCTCAGCTGTGCGAGGGGCGAGGCGGCGGCCGCATCGATGATGGCAATACCGCGCGCATCGAGGCCGAGGTGGGTGGACGTCCAAAGGTCGCCACGGTTGACGAGAAGCAGCGTCGGGACGGACAACGCGGTGCCCAAAAGCGTCAACCAGAGCAGCACACGCGCGACGGGCATGCGGGTGATGACGTCGGAGAGGAACCACGCGGCGGCGAGGGCGATCAACGCTCCGATCTGATTGAGCACGCCGTAAAACGCCTCGTCGAAGCCCAACACATCGATCGTGAACCATCGATAGCCTTCACCGACGCCGGGTGTCGCGCGGAAGAAGAAGATGATCAGCGCGGCATAGAGGATGCGCAGTTTGGTTTCGGGCGCGATGTCCGCGGTTACGCGCGCGAGCATGGCGACGACGACGGCGAGCGAAACCGCAAACGTCAATTCCTGCGCGTAGGGCAGATCGAATATAGAGATCCCGAGCACAAACGCGCCGAAGGCCAATCCTCCGCCCAGGATGCGCCAGTCCGTCGGCCGGCTTTCACTGCTTTCGAGTTTCACAATCAGCGCGCCGCTGGCGGAAATCGCGGGGATCGCGAGGCCCAAAAGGAACACCGTCTCGTAAGGCAGATGTGCGGCGAGCCAGCCCGAAAGACCGGCCACGGATACAGCGCCGATAGATAGCGCGAGACGTCCCAGGATCTGCACCATGCCGAGATCGTGGTCGATGTCGGGCTGCGGGCGGGGCGTGCCATCCGGTGTCGTACGCGGCACGACCTCGGTGCTCATCGCGTCGGCGACGACGTCCTGCAGAACGACACCGAGTACGGTCAACAGCTGAGCCGCTATGTAGAGCGTTTCCGGGGCCGCGAATGTCAGCCATTTGCCGGCCGCGCCGGCCAGAAGCACCAATCCCGCCGCGACCATGCCCGCGCCTAGGAAGACGTACCCGCGCCGACGAGAACCGGCCAGCGCGACGGTATCAACGAGTTCGCCGAAGATCATCTTCACGGCCCAGGGCAGCGTCAGCCAGACGCCCAACTGCGCGAGCGCGGCTGGTGAGAGGGTCAGTTCCTTTCTGACCCAGAAGCTGTCCGCGACCGCCACGAGACCCATGGCGCCGTAAGCGAAGTAGACCATGAGCAGCGGGAGATACTGAATACGGAAGGCGCGCACGGGCGCGAGCAGCATTCGTTCCAGCTGCTCGCGAAGCGTGTTGGCCGGGCTTTCAGGCGCCGTCTCGGTTGTCATCGATGTCGATTATCTCACGGGGGCTAGAGAAGAGCGCGGGCTTGGCGCGCCATTTCGGTCGTCTGGGGGTAATCGACCTTGCCGGAGCCGAGGACCGGGATTTGACCGGTCACGAGGATCGCCTTCGGCACCCAGAGTTCCGCGAATGCCTCGCGGCGCGCGAACTCCAAGAGTGTCGCCTTGTCGGCGTCAGGCTTGTCGGTCACGAGCACCAGGCTCTCACCTTTTTTCGGATCTGGAATGCTGACGACGACGTGGGTGTTGTCGGGCCAGAGCCGCGAAGCGAGCGCTTCGACAGCGGCGAGCGACACCATCTCGCCGCCGATCTTCGCGAAGCGCTTGGCGCGTCCTCGGATTGCGATAAACCCGTCCTCGATCTCGACGATGTCTCCGGTGTCGTGCCAACCCGCAGGGGGCGGGACGATGTGGCCCGGCCGATCGGGGTAGATGTACCCCGCCATCACGTTCGGGCCCTTCACGTAGAGCCGTCCGCCGGTCGCGATGCCTTCGACCGGCTCGAGGCGCGTGGCGACGGCGGGAAGCGCGCGACCAACCGTTCCGAACCGGTTGTCGTCGGGCAGGTTGCACGAGATCACGGGCGAACACTCCGTCGCGCCGTAGCCTTCGAGAATGATCGTGCCCGATTTGCTCCAGAGTGCGCGTGTGCTGTCCTTCACGCGCTCGGCGCCGGCGACGACGAAGCGAAGACTGTCGGTATCGCCCGGGTCCGCGGCGCGCGCGTATCCCTGCAGAAAGGTGTCGGTCGCGACGAGGAAGGTCGCGCGCGTGTCGTGGATCAGCTTCGGGACCTGCTTGTAGTGCAGAGGACTGGGGTAAAGCACGACTTTGATGCCGTTCAGAAGCGGCATCAGCATCCCGGCGGTCAGCCCGAAGGAATGGAACATCGGCAGCGGGTTCAAGAACGTGTCGGCGGGCGAAAGAATGCCGCCCGCGTGCGCGAAGATTTGGCCCGCGTTGGCGACCAGATTGCGGTTCGTCAGCGCGACGCCCTTGGGCGCGCCTTCGGTACCGGACGTGAACAGGATGACGGCGACGTCGTCAGGGGCCATGCGGGCGCGTCGCTTGTGGAATGCGGGCATCCAGGCGCGGATGGCGCCGGTGATCTTGTCGAGGGTGCCGATGCTCTTGCGGACATCTTCGAGGTAGATGATCTCGACCCGGCGGCCCGGCGCCCATTCAGTCTCGGCCAAAGCCGCGACAACGTCGTCCAGTTTCGCCGTGTCAATGAAGCGTCGCGATGTGATGACGACGGGCAGCGGGCCGGTGCGGGCGGCCGAGGCGAGGTTTCGCGCGCCAGCCGTGAAGTTCAGGAGGCCGGCCTTGCGGCCCCAGGCGTTTAAGCCGAACACGGTCACGACGAGTGCGTTGACGTTCGGCAGCATCACGCCCGCGGTAAAGCCATCAGGCGTCGCATCCGAGAGCTTCTTGCCAAGAACCAGCGCGCCGAGGATCACGCGCTCGTAAGTGAGGTTCTGCCGCTCGGCATCCTCGAGGATCTCCTTGCCCGCTCCATGCCGCCGGGCGGCACGGGTCAGGGCCCCGAAGAGCGTCGTTTCGGTCAATGCTATGTTGAAGGACTGCATCGGGCGGGCCGTAGCGGTGAGGGAGGTCGGCTTCGATCACCTCTAGCGGAACTGGACGGGGTTGCAACTCGACAGCGGGCGCGATGGACGTGCTGCGATGCATCGAGATTGCATAAAATTGCAATGCCGCCATTGACCGTCGCTCAGTAAAATTTCGTTAAGCTCCTGAAACGGTCCGTTAAGGGAGCTTCGCGCGTGCGTCCGAGCCCTCATACTTCCTCATTGTCCAACCGGCAGATGCTGGATGGCCTCGTTCGGCTCATCGTTCGATTTGAGCGGGACGAGCGTGGCCTGACGGCTGTCATCTTCGGCATTCTATTCACGGTCCTGTTCCTGATGGCGGCCGTCGTCATCGACTATTCGCGCGCGCTTCAGGAATATCAACGCGAACAGGCTGCGGTGGATGCGGCTGCTCTTGCCGCATCGCACTATCTCGGTCTCGGCAACGAGGACGAAGTCGGTGAGGAGGTCGCCCGGCGGTTCTTCAAGGCCAACATGGAGCCCGGCTCGACGGCGGAGATCGATGTCGATCTCGACGGCTCGGCAGGGACCGTCACAGCGCAGGCGCGCAACGATTTCAAGACCACGCTGATTGCGGCCGCGGCGCAAGGCTCCGTCGCGCGCGACACGATGCCGATCGGCGCCAGGACGCTCATCGTCAAGGGCACCGGCACGATCGAAGTCGCGATGGCGCTCGATAACTCCGGCTCCATGTCGGGGACGAAGATCGAGGCTCTCAAGGATGCGGCGCACGATCTCGTCGGCATCGTGTTCGCGGGTGCAGATCAGGACAACGACGTGAAGGTGGCGCTCGTGCCGTTCGCGGCGAGCGTCAACGTCGGTGCCGATCAGGTCGATCAGGGCTGGATCTACCAGGGTCCGGAATCGGGTCTCTCATCGCCGCTCTTCACGGGGAGTTCGTCGCGGTTCGATATCCTTTCACAGATGGGCCGGTCCTGGGGCGGGTGCGTCGAAGCTCGCGCGGCGCCGTACGACACGAGCGATACCGCTCCGGACCAAAACACGGTTGCGACGATGTTCGTGCCGATGTTCGCGCCTGACGAACCCGACGACGGCAATGCCTCGAATGCGGGGTATTCGACCGACGGCGGAGATTCTAACGGCTACAATAACAATTACATCCCCGATTTCGGCGGCGTGTGCCCGACGCCCGAACAGCAGTGTATCCGCTGGCGCACGACGAACGGTGTCCGGACCTGCCGTACTTATGGGCCCGTTCCGATCCCGGTTGCGGAGGCGCAGTCGCGGAGCTGCAAGTATCAGAGTGCGACGCCGTCGACGTTCGAGGGGGCTGCGCCTGGTCCTAATGCTCTCTGCACGACGCCGCCCATTCTGCCGTTGACCGGCAATCGTGGCGCGATCGACGACGCCATCACGAACATGGTCGCCAGTGGGAACACGAATATTTCCGAAGGCACGATGTGGGCGTGGCGCACAATCTCGCCGGGCTTGCCGTTCCCGGAGGGCCGCTCCTATGACGATCAGGAAAACCGCAAGGTGCTGATCGTCATGACCGACGGCGACAACGTGCACAGTGCGAAGTCACAGCATAACCGCTCGGTCTATGCCGCGTACGGCATGGGCTCGCAGAACCGGCTTGGGACGACCTATACGAACGCGAGCTTCAACACGCAGCTCAATTCCAAGACGCTCGCGGCCTGCTCGAACGCCAAGGCCCAGGGGATCACCGTGTATACGGTGGCGTTTGGAACCGAGATCTCCTCGACAGGTCTCAGTCTCCTGAGATCGTGCGCGCAGTCGAAGGACCACGCGTTCCTCGCGCGGGACGAAACCGCGCTCATCCAGGCCTTCCAGCAGATCGGTCGCGAAATCGCGAAGCTCAGGGTGGCGAGCTGAACCACGTCGGTCCGTTCCCTCGTGCGCCATCGTCCGTCCTTTTTCACAAGGGATGCAGCGTGCGACGCCCGAGCACGCATTCGGCCCTCGGCCTTCTGCGAGCGGCGGACCTGAAGCCTCTGAAAATCTTCGCACTCTCGCGTCGTGGTTCGACACTGTTCTGACGGCGCCGGGCTTGCGGACGGCCTGCGCAAGCTGTGGACATGCTGTCAATCGTCGGCAGAGGTGCCACACACGCCCGCGCGTCGGAGTAGCGACGGCTGGCAAAACACGGGATTGTTCCGCCGTGTAACTCCGTCAGTTTCTCCACGGTCGTGTTCGGCGTTTTCGTGCGCGTTTGCGTCATCCGCGCCGCTTCGAGTGCGCGAGGCCGATCCCTCAGAGATCCCTCGCTGCCCTACGCGGCCGAACAGGCAGGTGTCATGTTTCGTTTGTCGATCGAATTCGCGTTAAAGCGCGCGCGCTACGCTGTCCGTTGCTTCGCGCTTGCGGCGTGCGGCGCCGTGCTCGCGTCGGGCGTAGCGGCGGCGCAAGGTGCCGGACGGCCCGAGCCGCGCCACGATCCCGTGCACCGATCCGAGATCACGCTCAATCCGAGCGAGAGCGGTTCGGTCAAGCGCATTACGATCGGTCTCGACAAGTCGGTGCTTGTCGAGTCGCCGGAAGACCTGCAAAACGTGCTCGTCTCCAATCCCGACATCGTGGATGCCGTCGTGCAGACGTCGCGGCAGGTCTATTTTCTCGCGAAGACCGTCGGGGACGCCAACGCCTTTCTCATCGCGCCCGACGGACGGCGCATTGCGCTCCTCGAAATCTCGGTGAAGCGCGATCTCACCGAACTCAACGACACGCTGTTGCGGCTGTTTCCCGGCGCCAAGATCCGCGCGGAGATGATGGGCGATACGGTCGTCCTCGCGGGCTCTGTCGCGAGCCCCGCGGATGCCAACCGTGCCGCCGAACTCGCGGGCCGCCTGGTCAAGTCGCGCGACAAGGTCGTCAACATGCTGGCGACGGACGCCAAAGAGCAGGTTCTGCTCAAGGTGCAGGTGGCGGAAATGCATCGCGACGGGCTCCGTCGCATCGGTGTCGATCTGCCGGGCATGGCGGTCAACGCGGGCAGTTTCACATTCACCAAGGTCATTCAGAACGGTTTTCCGGTGACGAGCCCGGTCGTTCCAGCGGCGGCATTGGCCGCACCCGGCGCCATTCCCCGCGTTGCGGCCGGATCGGCGTTCGCGCCGTCGTGGCAGGCAGGCGATCAATCGGTCACGGCGATGATCCAGGCGCTCGAACGGTCGGGCGTTCTCCGGACACTCGCCGAGCCTACACTGACGGCGATGTCGGGCGAGACGGCGAAATTCCTTGCGGGCGGCGAGTTCCCCGTGCCGGTGGCGCAGAACGAGAACACGATCACGGTCGACTGGAAGCAGTTCGGCGTCAACGTATCGTTCAAGCCCGTCGTCATGACCGAGGGGCGGATCAGCCTCACGATCTCGGCGGAAGTGAGCGAACTTGCGGTCGAAGGCTCGATCTCGCTCGGGTCGATCTCGCTTCCGGGCCTCAAGGTCCGGCGCGCGGAGACGACGCTCGAGATGCCGAGCGGGGCGACGCTTGCGATGGCGGGTCTGCTGTCTGACGAAACGCGGCAGAGCGTCGAGGGTGTCCCAGCCTTGAAGAATCTTCCAGTGCTCGGCGCACTGTTCCGCTCCAACGATTTCCGCAAGCGCGAGACGGAACTCGTGATCCTCGTGACGCCGTTCCTTGCGACACATTCCGAGCCTGACGAGCTCGCGCGCCCCGGCGACGGCTTCGCGCCCGAGAGCGAACTCAAGGAACTCTTCTTCGGGCACATCAATCGCGTTTACGGCCACGGCGGCGATCCGGCCAATCATCGGTATCGCGGCGACTACGGCTACATCATCGAATATCCGGGGGTGAAGGGATGACGACGGCGAATGGACATCGGTGCCAGGGGCTCGGTCAGCTTCGCACCGGAGCGCCGGCGTGGGTGGCGATCGCAATCGTGATCGGTCCGCTCCTCGGGGCCTGCGAGCGGCTCGACAATGTGACGGCCGTCGAACTCTCGGAACCCAAGACGCGGCATCCGATCGGGGCCTATCCCGAGACCAAGGCGCTTATCGTGGAGCTGGCGCCTGAAGGGCGTGGGCTCACACCCAACCAGCGCGCTGACGTCTGGCGATTTGTCGACAGCTATCGCAAGGAGAGTACGGGACCGTTGCACATCGCGGGTCCCAGAAGCACCGGGGGGTACATCGCGGCGTCGCGGTCACTGCGCGAAGTCCAGTCGATCGTCGCGGAGGTTGGTGTCGATCCTTCGGACGTCGTGGTGGCGCAGGGTGGGGGCGGCGGTCGCGGCGCTCCGGAGGTCCGTATCGCCTACGAGAAGCCGATCGCGGTGCCGCCCGAATGCCGCGACTGGGGCAGCAATCTCGGCGAGAACCGGGAGCGTCTGCCCTACAACGACTTCGGCTGCGCGACGCAGCGCAACCTCGCACTCACGGTTGCCAACGCGCGGGACCTCCGCCAGTCGCAGGATGAGACGCCGCGGTCGTCGGAACGACGCAGCAAGGCCTGGGGCGAGTATACAGGTTCTTCGAACTCGTCGACCTCGCCGGCAGCACCGGCGTCGAGCGGTGCCATGCAGCCGACGCCCGCGGTGCAATAGTTGTTTGGTCGGCGCTCTCGCGCCATCCGGGAACCTTCTGTATTTAGAATGCCCGACTTGTTGAAAGTGATTGGTCCCCGGTTTGCGCGGAACGCGCAAGACCGGGGTCTTCACGTGGAGCTGTTTGGCTTCACCAGCGCCTGACTTCGAGGGGTGAGTTCTTCGGTGGCGAACTGCTGTCTCCGTTTCTCTCCTGCCATCGCGATTGGAGGCCGCTCTTGCCATTCAATGGAGGGGTGTCGTAGTCGTGCCTCGCGCGGCTACGGCGTATGGATCGAGAGCGCCGCCGACCGGAGCGGGGAAGACGGGTGAGTGATGAACTTTCCGAAAACGGGCTTCGTGTCGGCGAGCATGACCGAGCGATCCGGCGCACGGTCGCGCTCGTGGCGGCCCTCAATCTCGGCTACTTCTTCGTCGAGGCCTCGGTCGCAACCGCGATCGGCTCGGTCGCGCTCTTCGCCGACAGCGTCGATTTTCTCGAAGATGCTGCGATCAATCTCCTGATCCTCATGGCGCTCGGCTGGAGCGCCGGATCGCGGCGGATCGTTGGACTCGGGCTCGCCGCACTCATCCTCGTGCCGGGCGCGGCCGCCCTGTGGACGGTCTACCAGAGGCTCACGGGTGATGGAGCAGCGCCCGATGCCGTTCTCCTGACGCTCACGGGGCTCGGCGCGCTGGCCGTCAATGCAACGGCCGCGCTGCTGCTCGCGCGGGTCAGTAATGCAGGCGGCTCGCTAACGAAGGCGGCCTTTCTCTCCGCGCGCAACGACGTAGCGGCCAATATTGCGATCATCGGGGCCGGGCTGGCCGTGGCCGCCACTGGATCATTCTGGCCTGACGTCGTCGTCGGGCTCGGGATCGCGCTCATGAATCTCGATGCGGCGCGTGAGGTTGTCGAGGCCGCGCTCGGAGAACATGACGACGAGCATCGCTCCAACGAGAAACGGCCGGGTGCTTCAGACGCCCGGCCGTGACATGACTTTGGGTCGAGGGGCTGATCAGAGTCGCTTGATCGGGTTACTCCGGCGGGCCGAGCCGCATGATGGGTTCGGTTGACGTGTCCGCATTCGCCGAGCGGAAGGGCGAAGGTCCGTCCGAGGCCGCGCCGGTGCGCGATACCGACGCGCCTCCCGCTCCGCCGCGCGCTTGCAGGTTTTGGAAGTAGGCCACGTTCGCAGCGGCGCTGTCTGGCGGGAGACTGCGTTCGGCAATGGCCTTCGCTTCGCCGACCTTGCCGTTGAGGCCGAGGATCAGCGCGAGGTTCTGGCTCGCCTGCGGGTTCGTCGTTCGGTCCGCGGCCTGTCGCAGCAGACGCTCGGCCTCGCCGTGCTTGCCATCGAGGGCGTAGCTCAGGGCCAGATTGTTGAGGACGGCGGGCTCGTTCGGCGCGGCTTCGAGGGCCTTTCCGAGTTCAGCCTGGGCGGCGCCCTGGTTGCCGTTGGCGGAGAGGGCCGCGCCGTGTGCCGATCTCACCCGCCAGTCGGTTGCACCCTTTGTGATAGCGTCCTTCAAGAGCTGCTCGGCCTTCGCGGTCTGGCCGAGTTCCAGCGCCAGCATGCCGCGTTCCGAGAGAAGTGCCGGGTCGGTCGTGGCGCCATCCGATTTGTCGAGACCGGCGAGGGCCTCGGCCTTCTTGCCGCTTTCGCGGGCCGCGCGCGCCGCGCGAATGGCGGCGGCCGTTGCCGGCGATACCGCGATCTCACTCGCCGGGGCGGGGGCGGCAGTCGATGCCGTCTGCCTCGCGCCGGAAGTGACCGGCGGCAGGGCGGACGTGGTGATTTCACCGGTCGGAGCGGTTTCGGCCGCGTTCGATTGGGGCGTGTTCAAGGGGTTCGCCGCCATTTCGAGGCCGTTCTGCGCGCAGGCCGTGCACATGAGGGCCGCGGCCGTCGGAATGAGGATGTGCCGCACGGCTCGCGGGGCGGCAGACGTTTCGGCGCGGACGCCAACCATGGACATGACCCTCTCACGTTGGGTCGCTCGGTGACAGTACAGGCCGATCGGCGGCCGGTCGGACAATCACGAGCGAAGCACTGACGCGGCAGGGGGCGCGGTGTGAGCCGCCGGATCGTGGAGCCCGCCTACCTGATGGGAGGACGCTGCTGCGATTCGGACCGCCGGCCGGGCCTGGCCGGGGGGATGTGCACCGGCTGTCCCCGATATCCCCATGCCTGGGGCCGGTCTGGACATCGCGCTGCGCCGGGGCGCTGCACGGGGGCGCTGCAACTGGAGGCTTCGACTTGGTAGTTCAATTGACACGGCTGCTTCCCAGGATCGGGGTCGAAGCCCTAGACTCCCACGCGATGACGGCTTTCATGAAGAACAGAGTGTCGAGGGAGGTCGCGCGGACCCTGGCAGGCCCCGTGCGACCGGTGGTGCAGACGGCTAGTGCACTGGTCATCCGCGTTGTCGCGCTCGTGGCAGTCGCGCTTCTTGCGTCGGTCGCCTGTCGTGCCGACGATGGGCGGGACGCGCTGTGGAGGTCCATCTTCGCCCGCCCGGCCGATGCGTCGCCGGATCGCGCGGGACGCGAAGCCGATCCCAGAGCGGGTCTCGGGGCGCGTCTTTTCCGTGATCCGCGCCTTTCCGGTGCGACGACGCGCAGTTGCGCCAGTTGCCATCAGCCCGAACTTGGCTTCACGGACGGACTGCCCAAGGGCGCGGGGCTCGACGGCACTTTGCTCAAGCGAAACACGCCGACACTCCTCAACGCGCGGTGGGGGACGTCGTTCTACTGGGACGGCCGGATGCCAACTCTCGAAGCTCAGGCGCGTGTCCCCATTCTGGCGCCGAACGAACTCGGCGGCGATTTTGCGACCGTTGTGGCGCGCTTCGACGCCGACGCCGAGATGCGCCGCGGATTTGCCACGGCATTCCCCGACGCGCCGGACGTCTCGGAAGCAAACATTCTCGCCGCACTGGCCGCCTATGAGCGGACGCTCGTTTCGCCGCGAACGCGGTTCGATGCCTGGGTCGATGGCGACGACGGCGCGCTCAATTCTGAAGAGCGGCAGGGTTTTGCCATCTTCGTCGGCAAGGGCGGGTGCGTGTCCTGCCATGGCGGGTGGCGGTTTACGGACGACGCCTTCCATGATATCGGCCTCGAGAGTTCCGACCCGGGACGCGGCGGCGTCGATCCTACGATCTCAGGCCTGCCAGCGTTCAAAACGCCAACGCTGCGGGAACTCGCCCGGACCGCGCCCTACATGCACGATGGATCCCTGTCGACGCTCGACGACGTTGTTTCGCACTACGCCGGGAAAGTCCGATTCAGGGCCTCTCTCTCGCCCAATATCGTGCGCGGACTGAAACTCGACGCGCGGGAACGGGCCGCGCTCGTTGCATTTCTCGGGACGCTGTCGAGCGGAGAATCAATCGGTCCCGAATCCGCGCCGTCTTCGGCCACTCGTTAGGCAAACGGCGCGCTTTCAGTCTGCGACAAGTGCTGCAGCGCAAAAAGCGCCTCGAAAAAACATGCAATCATTGCTTTGATTTAGGGCCTTTGTTTCGTTGTTGCCCTGTCTGTTTAATTCACAGGCAATGGTGCCGTTATTCTAATCTTGCGTGTTTCACCTTCGTGACATATCCTTTCCTTCAATAAAAAGGCTACATGAGGGAAAGCGCCCTATCTGCAACCGGTCCCGGATTTCGGGGCCCTCGTTATGCAAAGGGTGCCTCATGTTGGAGCTTCTTGTTTCGGTCTGCCTCGTAAACGAGCCGTCACGCTGCCGTGAAGTCAGCCTTGCCTATGCCGAGGAAGGTCTGACGCCGATGCAATGCATGATGGGTGCCCAGGCTGAAATTGCCAAGTGGATCGAGATACATCCCGAATATGCGCTGAAGCGCTGGACGTGCCAGCGTGCCGGCCGTTTCGCCAAGGCCTGATCGACTGACACGCCCGGCAGCCCCTGCCTCGTTCCGCGTCGGCAGGGTGCCAATGCCGCAAATGGGCAAAGCTTAGCTTTTCCCAGGTGTTGACAGGCGGCATCGATCGCGCTTCCCCTCGGGGTCCAAAAAAGACCTCGGGAGGACATTGATGACGGGGACCAAGGCGCCAGGCTTCGCCACTCAAGCCATTCATGCCGGTGCCGCTCCCGATCCTGCCACGGGCGCGCGCGTCACACCCATTTATCAGACGACGAGCTTCGTCTTCCGCGACGCGGACCATGCGGCCAATCTCTTCGGCCTGCAGGAATTCGGCAACATCTACACCCGGATCATGAACCCCACGCAAGGGGTGCTCGAGGGTCGCGTGGCGGCGCTCGAAGGCGGTTCGGCGGCGCTCGCGGTCGCTTCCGGGCACGCGGCCCAGTTCCTGACCTTCCACACGCTGCTCGAGCCGGGCGACGAATTCGTCGCCGGGCGGCAGCTCTACGGCGGGTCCGTCAACCAGTTCAACCACTCGTTCAAGAAGTTCGATTGGAACGTTATCTGGGCGGACGCCACCGACCCCAAGTCCATCGCGGCGGCCATCACGCCCAAGACGAAAGCCATCTTCGTCGAGAGCATCGCCAATCCGGGCGGGATCGTCATCGATCTCCCGGCGATTTCGGCGGTCGCCAAGAAAGCCGGCGTGCCGCTCATCGTCGACAACACGCTGGCGACGCCCTACCTCTGCCGCCCAAAGGAGCACGGCGCCGACATCATCGTGCATTCGCTCACGAAATTCATGGGTGGACACGGCAATTCGATCGGCGGCGTGCTGGTCGACTGCGGCACCTTCGACTGGGTCAAGGCGAAGAAGCGGTACAAGACGCTGGTCGAGCCCAATCCCTCCTACAACGGGATGGTGCTGGGTGAGGTTTTCGGATCCATGGCCTTTGCGATCGCCGCGCGTGTCATGGGTCTCAGAGACATCGGGCCGGCGATCGCGCCGCTCAATGCGTTCCTGATTCTAACCGGTATCGAGACGCTGCCGCTCAGGATGGCACGGCATTCGGCGAGCGCGCTCGCCGTCGCCAAGCACCTCGAAGGGCACAAGGCCGTCGCCTGGGTCAACTACGCGGGGCTCCCATCGTCCAAGAATCACGCGCTGGCGAAGAAAATCTGCCCGAACGGCGCGGGTGCCGTCTTCACGTTCGGATTGAAGGGCGGTTACGAGGCCGGCGTGAAGCTCGTGTCGGGCCTCAAGCTCTTCTCGCATCTCGCCAACATCGGTGACACGCGGAGCCTCGTCATCCACCCGGCCTCGACGACCCACCGTCAGCTGACCGACGAACAGCGCTTGTCGGCGGGCGCAGGCCCTGACGTCGTGCGCCTGTCGGTCGGGCTCGAGGAACCGGACGATCTCATCGCCGATCTCGATCAGGGTCTGGCACAGATCGCGTGACGATTGTTGTCCGAAGTCTGCCACGATGCCGCGGCTCGGCCGGTTGGCGGACTTCGGAATCTCCCTCAAACTTGACAATGGTAGCTCTGAGCGCGGGCAGGTCCCATGCGACGACCGGCGTCATCGCGCCTTCCGCAGGGGCAACGATCGCGCAGGCGATACAATGGCCTGAATTTCATCCATTCCAGCAGCAGCGGGGGTTTCTGCAAATGAATTACGAGGTCGTTCTTCAATTCGAGGACGACGGTCCTTCGACGATCGAAAGCCTGATGGCGCTCGAGGATCGTCTCATCGACGCTCTCGACGGGTTTGCTGAGGTCGATGGGCATTCCGTCGGCGAAGAGGGCGTTTACATCACGATCTTGGCCAAGGACCCGGTGGCACTCTGGGACAAGATCGAGCGGATGGTCGAGAAGGCGGCGGAGGACGATCTCGTCCTCATCGCGACCGCCTATCGGAAAGGGGAGGACGACGATTTCACCGTTCTCTGGCCGGCGGATTACGAGGGCGAGTTTTCTGTCGCCTGAAGGCAACGCGCCGCCGGATGTCAGCGTTCGATAAAACCCGGATAGAAGGACGGGGGCGTCGCGTAGTCCCCGCCAATGACGACGGCGACGATGCCCCAGCCGAACGTCAGAAGTGCTGCCGCCGCGACGAATGCCGCCAGCACGACGGCCGTCGTGTAAAGGCAGTAGCGATAGTCGGCGTTCGAGAGTGCGGCGGAGAGTGGATCGGCGGCGGTAGTCCGCAGGCTCGGAGCTGGCGTGTCGGGCATCAGATCGACGGTCAGACCGATCGGACAATCGAACGGCGCTGCAGAATGCGCGATCGACGATTGGGAGCCCTGAGCTCCGAGCGGTGTCCATTCGATCGGATGTCCAATCGTGGTGTCGATCGATCGGCGCGAGTTCGTCATGATCCAGCGGCCCGGCTTCGCAACAATGAATGCGAATTTTACCGTGATCGCGTTGCGCGCCAGTTGAGAATGTCGTCGCAATTTTATTGATCTTGACGCGTGCATTCGTCCGCGGGCGCGGCGGCGCTCAGTTCATGACCTTGACGTAGCTGCCGGGCGCATCCTCGATGACGCCTATCGTTTCTCCGGGCTCGCGCGGTAGGGTCCACTCGCCGGATTGGCGGGCCAGCCACTCGTTCCAGTAGGGCCACCAGGAGCCCGGGTGCTCCTCGGCTTTTTCAATCCATTGCGCGAGGTGCGGCGGGGAAAGGTCGGGGTTAGTCCAGTACTGGTACTTGATCTTGTCGGGCGGGTTGATGACGCCGGCGATGTGGCCCGACCCCGCGAGCACGAACTCGATCGGACCCTTCATCATTCGAGCGCCGATGTAGACGGACTCGGCCGGAGCGATATGGTCGTCGCGCGTCGCCAGGTGGAAGATCGGCAGCGCGATCTTGCCGAGGTCGAGCTTCACGCCGCCGAACTTCATCTGGCCCTTGGCGAGTTTATTCTCGTTGTAATACTCGCGCAGGTAGAAGGCATGGCAGGCGGCGGCGATGCGCGTCGAATCCTGGTTCCAGTAGAGAAGGTCGAACGGAAACGGTTTGCGTCCGAGCAGGTAGTTGTTGACGACGTACGGCCAGATGAGATCGCGCGGGCGCATCATGTTGAACACGTTCGCCATGCGTGAGCCGTCGAGATAGCCGCGTTCCTTCATGACCTCTTCGAGATTGGCGAGCTGCTCATCTTCGGTGAAGAGCAGGAGGTCTCCGGCGCGCGAGAAATCGACCTGCGTCGTCAGAAATGTCACGGACTTGAAGGGCGTTTCTCCGCGGGCGGCCAGCCAGGCGAGCGTTGTGCCGACCATCGTGCCGCCGACGCAGTAGCCGAGCACGTTGCACTGAGGAACCTTCGTTTCGCGGCAGACCGCATCGGCGGCGGCCAGCAGGCCTTCGAGCATGTAGTCCTCGAAGGTGCGGTTTGCCATGCTGGCGTCGGGGTTGACCCAACTGATCACGAAGACCGTGTAGCCCTGGTCGACGATCCACTTCATGAGGCTCTTCTGGGGCGTCAGATCGAGCACATAGTACTTGTTGATCCAGGGTGGAGTGACGAGGATCGGGATCTCACGCACCTTATCGGTCGACGGCGAATACTGAATGAGCTGCAACAGCTCGTTCTGGAACACGACCTTTCCAGGGGTCGTCGCGAGGTTTTTTCCGACCTCGAATGCGGTCGCATCGGTCTGGGTGATGCGCATGAGGTCGCCCGACCGCTCCATGTCGCCGAGCAGCTGGTGCATCCCCTCGACGAGGTTCCGCGCATTCGTCTGGCACATCTCGCGGACGACCTCGGGATTGGTCATCGGAAAATTAGAGGGCGAGAACGCGCTCGAGAGCTGGCGCAGGTAGAATTCCGCCTTGTGACGCTCGGCGGCTTCGAGTTCGGTCCGCGCGAGATTGTCCTCCGCCCACTTGGTCGTCAGCAGATAGGCCTGCTTGATGAAGTCGAAGTAGGGGTTATTCGACCATTCGGGGTCGCGGAAGCGGTTGTCGGTCGGGGCGGGCTCGATGACGGGCTCTTGTGTTTCGCCCATCATCTTCAAGAACGTACGATTGTAGAGTTCGGCGTACTGCGTCACGAGTTCGGCCTGGGCGGTGGCAAAGGAGGTGGGATCGGACATCCACCGGCTCGTGATCTCGCCCCAGGTGTCCATGGCGCGGGTCAATTCGCTGGCCGTCGAAAAAGCCGAATTTGCAGA
Source organism: Hyphomicrobium sp. (assembly GCA_033765145.1). Taxonomy (GTDB): domain Bacteria; phylum Pseudomonadota; class Alphaproteobacteria; order Rhizobiales; family Hyphomicrobiaceae; genus JAGVSR01. The sequence continues at coordinate 192,204 of JANRIH010000015.1, forward strand.
GGTATCCGAGCGCTCGAGCATCTGGGCGATCGCCCTGCCGCCGTCCTCGTAGGCCTTCAGCACGTTGCGTGTGAATTCCTCCGGGTCCGCGATGCGATAGGTCGGGTGTTCTTCGGGCTTGGCGGCGTGTTTGTTCATGACCCTCGGTCTTCCGCTTACTTCGAACCCACCATAGCACCGTCTAGGGCGGGCGTTGCATTCTGTCGATTGTTCCAAATGGGAATTGGGCAGTTCGCAAACGCGACCGACAACGACCCGATTCGACCACTTGCATATCGCAGTGCGATGACAACGGTTCCAGGCCGAACAAGGGCCTCCCGGCAGGACTGTCGGTCGCAGCCGCCATTCGTGCCCTCTCGATCTCCCGTCGAGATCGGATTTTTCTCTGTCCGCGGCGGATTTGCGCGGCTCGATGCGTCCATTCACGCCAGGGTCTCGGGGCCCGCGGGGTCCGGCGGCTCTGGACGACCCCCCGGCAGGAGCTTAAACAACAACACCTTCTGAGCGGGCGGGTCCGGCGACGCATACCCCCGAGCAACATCGAGCGAGCATCGGACGTGATCGAGGATTTTCACCGCATCAAGCGGCTGCCGCCTTATGTGTTCGCGGAGGTCAACCGCCTGAAGGCCGCGGCACGCGCGCGGGGGGCGGACATCGTCGATCTTGGCATGGGCAACCCCGACATGCCGACGCCGCCTCATATCGTGGCCAAACTCGTCGAGACGGTCGCGAAACCCCGGACACACCGGTATTCGGCGTCCAAGGGCATTCCGGGGCTGCGCCGTGCACAGGCCGGCTACTACGAGCGCCGCTTCGGCGTGAAGCTCGACCCCGAGACCCAGATCGTTGCGACGCTCGGGTCGAAGGAGGGTTTCGCGAACATGGCCCAGGCGATCAGCGCGCCGGGGGACATCATCGTGGCCCCGAACCCGACCTATCCGATCCACGAGTTCGGCTTCATCATCGCGGGCGCCAGCGTGCGCCATGTGAAGGCCGACGCGGGCGCGGATTTCCTGCGCGGCGTCGAGCATGCGATCAAGCACTCGATCCCGAAGCCGATCGGGATGATCCTTTCCTATCCCTCGAACCCGACCGCCATGGTCGCGACGCTCGACTTCTACAAAGATGCGGTCGCCCTCGCGAAGAAGTTCGGCATCATCATTCTGTCCGACATCGCCTACTCCGAGCTCTATTTCGACGGCAATCCGCCGCCGTCGGTGCTCCAGGTGCCGGGTGCCATGGACGTCACGGTCGAGTTCACGTCGCTCTCGAAGACCTACAACATGCCCGGCTGGCGGATGGGATTCGCGGTCGGCAACGAGCGGCTGATCGGCGCTCTGGCGCGGGTTAAATCGTATCTCGACTATGGCGCGTTCACGCCGATCCAGGTCGCGGCGGCGGCCGCGCTCAACGGGCCGCAGGACTGTGTCGAAGAGATCCGCTCCATCTATCAGAGCCGGCGCGATTGCCTCGTCGAGAGCTTCGCGCGCGCGGGCTGGGACATCCCTCCGCCGCCCGCGACCATGTTCGCGTGGTGCCCCATCCCGGAGCCCTATCGGAGCCTCGGATCGGTCGAGTTCGCGAAACTTCTCATCGAGAAGGCCGATCTCGCCGTATCACCTGGCCTCGGCTTCGGCGAATACGGGGAGGGTTTCGTCCGCATCGCACTCGTGGAAAACGAGCACCGGATCCGGCAGGCGGCGCGGAACGTGAAGAAGTTCTTCGGTCATGCCGGCGATGCCGCCGACAACGTCGTTCCCCTTCCCAGCAAGGCCAGCCGGTAACGCAGACATCCATGCAAGAGCCTCTCAGAATTGGCGTCGCGGGCCTCGGTACCGTCGGCACCGGCCTCCTCGATTTGATCCATGCCCATGGCGCGCGCCTCGCTGAGACGCTCGGGCGGGACATCCAGGTCGCGGGTGTTTCGGCGCGCAACAAGGGCCGGGCGCGCGGGGCGGGCTATGGCGGCGCACGCTGGTTCGATGATCCCGTGAAACTCGCGACCGATCCCGGCATCGACTGTTTCGTGGAACTGATCGGCGGGGATGAAGGTGTCGCGCGGGCGGCGGTCGAAGCGGCGCTCCGTGCCGGCAAGCACGTCGTCACGGCCAACAAGGCGCTGCTCGCCAAGCATGGGCTGGCGCTCGCCACGATAGCGGAAGAGCGCGGGGTCGCGCTCAATTTCGAAGCGGCGGTCGCGGGCGGCATCCCGATCATAAAGACGCTGCGCGAGGCGCTTGCGGCCAACGAGGTCCGGCGGGTCTACGGCATTCTCAACGGGACATGCAACTACATCCTGACCAAGATGCAGGATGAGCATCTCGCGTTCAATGACGTGTTGAAGGACGCGCAGGACAAGGGCTACGCCGAAGCCGATCCGACGTTCGACATCGGCGGGTTCGATGCCGCGCACAAGCTCGCGCTCCTCACGAGTCTCGCGTTCGGCACGCGCATCCCGACCGACGAAATCCATGTTGAGGGAATCGAAAACATCACGGCGGCGGACATCGAGGCGGCACGCGAACTCGGCTACCGGATCAAACTCCTCGGCGTCGCGGAACGCACCGCCGGCGGGATCGAGGCGCGTGTACACCCCGCGTTCGTTCCCGAGGACGCAACGATCGCGCAGGTGGCGGGCGTCACGAACTGCGTGGCGATCGAGGGCGACTATTCGGGGTCCGTGCTGCTTGTCGGTCCCGGTGCCGGCGCGAGGCCGACCGCATCGGCGGTCGCGAGCGACATCATCGACGTCGCGCGCGAGGCGGTGCTGCCGCCGTTCCTGAAGCCCGTCGCGCAACTGGCGCCCTTCCCGCGTTCGAAACTCGAGGGGCACCGCGGCTCGTACTATCTCAGGCTCTCGGTCGTCGACCAACCGGGTGCGATGGCGACCATCACCAAGCGAATGGGCGACGAGGGCGTCTCGCTCGAAAGCATCGTGCAGCGAAAAGTGCCGCACCAGCCGGGCGGGCAGGGCGCACTCGCGACTGTCATCTTGATTACGCATGAAACGACGGAGAAAGATCTCCGGAAGGCGCTCGACGGGATCGAGGGGGACGGCAGAATTTCCGGGCGACCGCAGGTCATTCGGATCGACGAACTTTAGAGAAGGCGGCGCTCCACAAGTCGGGGGCGGAAGGAGCAATCGAAATGGCGAAGGACAAGCTCACCGGTCTCGACCGTGTGCTCGTGCTCGAGGTGGCGCGCGTCACCGAAGCGGCGGCGATCGCTGCCGCGCGGCTCCGGGGACGGGGCAATGAGAAGGCGGCCGACAAGGCAGCGGTCGATGCCATGCGCCGGGAACTCGCGAAGCTCGCGATCCGCGGCACCGTCGTCATCGGTGAAGGTGAGATGGACGAGGCGCCGATGCTCTACATCGGCGAGGTCGTGGGTTCGGGCGAAGGACCCGAGGTCGATATCGCCGTCGATCCTCTCGAGGGCACCACGATCTGCGCCAAGTCGATGCCGAACGCGCTCGCGGTACTCGCGATCTCGGAGAAGGGCAAGCTTCTCAACGCGCCCGACATGTACATGGACAAGATCGCGGTGGGGCCCGGCTACCCGGACGGTATCGTCGATCTCGACAAGAGCCCGGCCGAAAACATCACGGACGTCGCCAAGGCCAAGGGCGTTCCCGTGTCCGAAATTACGGCCTGCATTCTCGACCGTCCGCGACATGCCGAACTCATCAAGGCCGTGCGCGAGGCGGGAGCCGCGGTCCGGCTCATTCCGGACGGGGATATCGCGGGTGTCATCTGGACGACAGATGCGCGCGAGACCGGCATCGACATCTACATGGGTTCGGGGGGCGCGCCCGAAGGTGTGCTCGCGGCGGCGGCCATGCTGTGCGTCGGGGGCCAGATCCAGGGACGATTGAAGCCCTCGAACGACGACGAGCGCATTCGCGCCGCGGCCATGGGCATCAAGGATATCAACCGCAAATTCAATCTCGAGGACATGGCGTCGGGTGACGTGATCTTCTCGGCGACCGGCGTCACCGATGGTTCGCTGCTCTACGGCGTCCATTTCCGAGGCGATTTCGCGGAGACCGAAACGGTCGTCATGCGCTCGAAGACCGGCACCGTCCGGCGGATCAAGACCAAGCTCAGAGACATCGGGGCCCGGTTTCCCGCCTGATCAGGAGCCATGATGCGCGTTCTCGTTTTCCAGCATCACGACGAGGAAGGCCCGGGGAGTTTCGAGACCGCGTTGCGGGAGGACGGGGGCACGCTCGATACGGTGTTCTTCGAGCGGCGTACGGCGCTGCCCGACTTCCGCCGATATGACCAGCTCTGGATCATGGGCGGGGTCATGGATGTCTGGGACGTGGACGAGCACCCTTGGCTCGTCGATGAGAAGGTGGCGATCCGGCGCTGGATCGCCGAGCGTCCCGACCGCCCGGTCTTTGGCCTCTGTCTTGGTAATCAGTTGATCGCTGATGCGCTTGGGGGGACGTGCGGGCCCATGAAGACCGCCGAGATCGGCATGGTCGATGTCGCTTTGAACGATGCGGCGCGATCCGATCCGCTGCTCTCAGGTTTGCCGTCGTCGTTCAAAACCGTGCAGGCCCATGGCGTGCGCGTGGCGCAATTGCCGGACGGCGCTGTCTCGCTCGCGTCATCGGCGGGCTGCCGGCATCAGGCGGCGCGATACGGAGACAAGGTCTGGGGCTGGCAGGCGCACGTGGAAGCTCAGCCCGACACGATTACGCGCTGGGCCGAACTCCCGGACTTCTGCGAATGGCAGGCGGCGCATCAGGGCGAGGGTGCGCTCGACGCGTTCATCGCTGAAGCGCGCTCGGCAATGCCCGAAGTGCTCGCGGTCTCGGCGGCGATGTACCGGAATTTGAGGGGGTTGGGGGTGTAAGAATGCTTCCAGAAAACAGCCAGTCGGCCGTCGCCTAAAGGTTGGTCCCCGGATTGCGCGGCAGCGCAAGTCCGGGATATTCACCTTTCGAAAGTGGGCTCCGGCAATGATGAGGTCCAACGGGTGAAGACCCCGGCTCATCGCGTCCGCTCGGCCTGGGACCAACGCGCAAAAAAAGGGCTGATACGCCATCCGCGATCCGTTGCGCGGCGTTTGACAGCACGCGCGCGGCCGCATGGTTCCCGGCAATTAATGCGGGGATGACAGCGGGGGGTTCCCTTACACCGTCCTCAAATAATACTCGAAATCGATCGGCTGGGGTTCAGCGAAGAAGCGGTCGGCCTCGATTTCCTTGATGGTGCAGAAGATGTCGATGAAGCGCTCGCCGAAGTAGCTCTTCATCATCTCCGACTTTCGCAAGGCCGCGAGGGCCGCGAACCAGTTCGTCGGCATCGGATCGGAGGGCTGTTCGTAGCCGTTCCCTTCGATGGGTGGACCCGGATCGATCTTGTTCGCGACGCCGTGATGCACGCCCGCGAGCACGGCGGCCATGGCCAGATAGGGGTTGGCATCCGCGCCCGACGCCCGATGCTCGACGTGGCGCGCCTGGCCGCCACCGGCCGGGATGCGGAGCGACACGGTGCGGTTGTTGACGCCCCAGTTGGGCGCGATGGGTGCGTAGCTCGCCTTGCGGAACCGTCGGTAAGAATTGCCGTTCGGCGCGAAGATGGCCATGCCGTCGGCCATGGTCGCCTTCATGCCGCCGATGGCGTGACGCAGATGCGGGTTGGTGGTCGGCTCGCCGGTCGAGAAGATGTTGAAGCCCTTGTCGTCGGCGAGGCTCACGTGCAGGTGCATGCCGCAGCCGGTCCACTGGGAATAGGGCTTGGCCATGAAGCTCGCGACGAGGCCGTGCTTCTCGGCGATGCCTTTCACGAGACGCTTGAATTGGATGGCCTCGTCGCAGGCCTGGAGCGCATCGCGGCGGTATTTGAGGCCGATTTCCATCTGGCCGGCGGAGTATTCCGACAGCAGCGCCTCGAGCGGCAACTCCTGCACTTCGGCCGCGGCGTAGAGATCGGCGAAGAACGGACGGAAGTCGTCGAGGTCCTGGAGGTAGTAGCCCTGATAGTGGCGCTGCTCGGCGGGGACCGCTAGACCCTTCGGCGGCTTCGGCTTGCCGGCGAGCGCGCTGTCGCGATCGAGGAGATAGAATTCGAGTTCGACCGCCGCGACGGGCGAGACGCCCAACTCGCGGAAGCGCTCGACGACGCGCGCGAGCGCATGACGCGGTTCGGCGACGGAGCCTTCGCCGTCGAGTTCATGGAAAGAGCCGAGATACTGGGCTTCGGGTTCCGGCGACCAGGGCATCCGCTTCAGCGTGCCGGGCACGGGCCACAAATTGCGATCGGCATCACCCGTATGCCAGATCATGCCCGTCTCTTCGACATCGCGGCCGGTGACGTCCATGGACATCGCCGAGCAGGCGAGGAAGCGGCCGTTCTCGAATGCCGGCATCAGTTCGGCGCGGGTCAGCAGCTTGCCGCGTTGCACGCCGACGAGGTCGGTATAAACGAGCGCGATGCGCTTGATATCGGGATTGGCGTCGAGGAAGGCCTTGGCTTCTGCGGCCAGCTTGGTCTTGTCAGGCGGGGCGATCATTTGGACTCGCGGAGTTCGAGTAGGTTCATGCGGTGTGGCGCGGCGGGCGGTCGCTCAGGGCCGCCATGCCGGTATCGAGTGCGGCCAGAAGTTTTGTGACGTCGCTTTCGCTCGTTTTCGGGCAGACGAGCATCATGTTGTGGAACGGCGTGATGACGACACCGCGGTTGAGGCAATGGAGATGGATCGCGTGCTCTGCGGCGCTGTGAGCGAAGAGTAAGGCCTCCGTGCCGTTCTTCGGGTGGCGTTCGGCCGCGACGATCTCGGCGCGCAAGCCGACGCGGACGACATGCCAGGGAAGGGCGTGGTGGGTGATCAAATCGGCGATCCCGCGTTCGAGATGGACCGCAAGTGGCAAGGCATGCGCGTAGACGTCCTCGGTCAGGATCGTTTCCAGGACCGCGCGCATGGCGGCCAATTGGAGAGCGTTGCCGGACAGCGTCGTACCGATGCCGCTGTAGCCGGCCTCGCGGCTTTCGAGCGCGCGTTTGATCATCGTGTCGACCGCCGACGTCCAGCCGTAGACGGCGGCCGGGATGCCGCCCGCGATGGGCTTCCCCAAAACGAAGAAGTCGGGTTCCAGGCCATGGGTCGCGGTATAGCCGCCGGGGCCCGAGCTGATCGTATGCGTCTCGTCGATGCAGAGGAGTGTGCCGTGCTTCCGCGTCAACGCGCGAAGCGTGGCGTGGAAGCCGTCTTCCGGCAGCACCATGCCGCAGTTCGTCATGACGGGCTCAGTCAAGACAAGCGCGATCTCGTTCGAGGCGAGCGCGCGTTCGAGTGCGGGGATGTCGTTGAACTCCACGACCTCGGTCGTCTCGGTGATGTCGCGCACCTCGCCGACGAGGCCGGGCCGATTGCGCGCTTTTCCGTTCTCGAGCGTGACGAAGGTGTCATCGACCGCGCCGTGATAGCAGCCGTTGAAGACGAGGATCTTCTTCCGTCCCGTGGCGGCGCGGGCCCAGCGGATGACGGAGCGGTTGGCATCGGACGCCGTCGCCGTCACTTGCCAGAAGGACAGTCCGAAGCGGCGGGCGAGAAGCTGGCCCACGATCGCGGCATCGGGGCTCGGCAGCATGGTCGTCAGCCCCCGGGTCACCTGCGCGCGGATCGCGGCGGCAACAGCCGGCGGGGAATGGCCGAACATGGCGCCCGTGTCGCCGAGGCAGAAGTCCACGTAGTCGTGGCCATCCGCATCGCGCAGCTTGGTGCCATGTGCGTCCGTGACGAACAGCGGATAGGGCGTGCCCCAGTCCACCATCCAGTGCATCGGTACGCCGTTCATCCAGTGGGCGGCGGTTTTTTTCGACAGCGCCTCGGAGCGCGGCGTGCGGGACACGTAAAGCTCGCGTTCGCGTGCCATCAGTGCGTCCACGCGGCCGGAAAATGTCTGATCGGCCAGTGCCATAGCGTTCATGCCTCGGGTGGGGCAGCGCGCGTCGCGATGCCGCCGGCCCGTTCTATCGAACCGCCCTTCGCCGGGTCAAGCAAGGCACCCGCATTCCGGCATTCGAGAGATTGTTCAGAAGACCCGACGTCTCCTCGATCTCGACACCGTCCGATGATCAACTTACGCCAGTGATTCGATGCGGAGGGCGGCATGGCGGGGGCAGCGCGGAAGCTCAAGTCGGAAGCGGGCGCTGACACGGAAGCGCACTCGGGATCCCAGGGGCGGGCGAACGCTGGAACTCCGGCTTTCCTCGGCGTATCGGCGTCGGCGCGCGGGTTCGTTTGGCGCGACCGCCTTTCGCCCGACACGCGCAATCTGGCGCTGGCGATCAGCCAGCAGCACGATCTGCCCGAACTCCTGGGGCGCATTCTCGCCGCGCGCAGTGTGGGGCTCGCCGACGTGCCCGTCTTCATGGACCCGACCATCAAGGCGCTGATGCCTGATCCCCTGTCTCTCACGGGAATGGCGCGCGCGTCCGAGCGGATTGCGGACGCGGTCATGCGGCGCGAACCGGTTGCGATCTTCGGCGACTACGACGTTGATGGCGCGTGCTCGTCGGCGCTCGTTTCCCGGTTCCTCTCCCATCACGGCGTCTCGTCCCGCATCTATATTCCCGACCGAATTTTCGAGGGCTACGGTCCCAATCCGACGGCCTTGAAGCAGCTTGCGGACGAGGGCGCGAAACTCATCGTCACCGTCGATTGCGGCACGACGAGCTTCGAGGCCATGGCGAAGGCGCGCGAGAACGGCGTCGATATCGTCGTCATCGACCACCATCAGGCCGACGCGGAGCTGCCCGACGTGCACGCGCTCGTCAATCCCAACCGGCAGGACGACGTTTCGGGACAGGGTCATCTTTGCGCTGCTGGCGTGGTGTTTCTGGTGCTCGCCCAAGTGACGCGCGTTCTTCGTGAGCGGGGGTTCTACGGCGCGGGCGTGGCGGCTCCAAACCTGCTTGCCGACCTCGATCTCGTCGCGCTCGCGACCGTCGCCGACGTGGTGCCGTTGAGGGGGCTCAACCGCGCCTACGTCCGCAAGGGCCTGCAAGTCATGCACGGGCGAGACAATGTCGGACTCCGCGCGCTCTTCGACGCGGCCGGTCTCAACCAGGCACCGACGCCCTACCATCTCGGCTTCATCCTTGGTCCGCGGATCAATGCCGGCGGGCGGATCGGGGATGCCGCATTGGGCGCGCGCCTCCTCACCACGGATGACGAGACTGAGGCGGCTCGGATTGCGGCGCTTCTCGACAAGCTCAACAAGGAACGCAAGGCGATCGAGACGCAGATGCTCGAAGAAGCGATGGCGGACGGGGATCGCGCGGTGACCGATAACCCCGATCAGCCGATCGTCGTGGTCGCATCGGAGACTTGGCACAAGGGGGTCGTCGGTCTCGTCGCGAGCCGGCTCGTCGAGCGCTTCGGCCGGCCGGCGTGTGTCATCGCCTGGGAGAAGGACGGCGGCTCGGGGCAGTGGACCGGCACGGGCTCACTGCGTTCGGTCGGCGGCGTGGACATCGGAGCCGCGGTGCGTTCGGCGGTTCAGTCGGGCGTTCTCAAGAAGGGCGGCGGTCACGCGATGGCGGCGGGCCTCACGGTCGCGCGGGAGTCGCTCGCAGATCTCATCAGGCATTTGTCCGCGGAGACGGCTGCTGACGCGCGGACGGCGCGGCAGGCGGCGGGGCTCGACATCGATGGGGCCTTGACGCCTTCGTCGGTCAACGCCGCACTCGTTGCGCTCGTCGAGCAGGCGGGACCATACGGCCAGGGCAATCCGCAGCCGCGATTCGCGTTTCCGTCCGTCAGGGTCAAGTTCGTCAAGCCGGTCGGCGACGCGCACCTGCGCCTGGTCCTCGAAGCGACGGACGGATCACGGATCGAGGGTGTTGCGTTCCGTGCCGTCGGTCAGCCGCTGGGCGATCTCCTCACCGGGACCAACGGGATGCCGATCCACGTGGCCGGCACGGTGAAGAAAGACAACTGGGGCGGGCGCGAAAAGATCGAGTTGACGATCGAGGACGCGGCCGATCCGCGCCGTTCTTGAAGCTCGTTGCGCCCCGCATCAGGGCTGCGTCGGGCCAATGTCTTGCGGCTCTAAGCTTGAGCCGTGACATTGGGCCTCGCCCTCCCAGTGGATCGGGTCCGCGGCCCGGCTTGCGCCCACTTCCAAACGTCCCTATACCGGCGGCGACGCTCCCTTCGTCTATCGGTTAGGACGCGAGATTTTCAATCTTGAAAGACGGGTTCGACTCCCGTAGGGAGCGCCATTATATTGAATTTGTTTTAGTTTTCGCCGCTCAGTTCCGCGTTCAATTGCTTGCTGGGTGGGGGGATTTGCCAGCCCTGCCCCATGGACATTGGCACATAGCCTTTGCCTAGCATGCTGTTCATTCGAAGCCTGCCTGCAGCCGCGGCGAACTCATGCAACGTGTCAACTCCAACTCCGCGAGCCTGCCGGCCACTGAAATTGGCCGACAGGAACTGTGACGTGGAGCCGGTGCGGGTGAGATCGATGCTGGAGGTCCGGGTTCGATGCCGATCGACAGAATGGACTTCGGACCGGCGCGATCCGCACGAACTCATTCTCGGGCGCGACGGCCAGAGCCTTTCGATCGTTAACCACGGCATCGATCTTCACCCGGACAACGGACGGCAGATTCTCAGCGAGGGCCCGATCGGAAGCTCGCTCGTGAGACTCGATCTCTCGGGTCGGATCGCAGACAAATGGCCGGTTGCGGGTGATATCGCGTCGCTCTCGCTCCGGCATATGGCAGAGCTTCCGGATGGAAGTCTCATGGTCGGATGCCAGGAGCAGGGGGATTTCGAAGCGGGGCGGCCACTGCTCGTGCGTTTTGCCGGCTCCGCGGCACCATAAGCCGTCGAACGCGACGACGTCGATTGGCTCGGCCTCAACGGCTACATCGGATCGGTCGGGATCGACAGTTCGGGCACGGTCCTCTGTGCGACCGCGCCGCGCGGCGGACGGGCGATCTTCATCGAGACGGGCGATTGCAGCGAAGCTGGACCTACGATGCGGTCGATCTCTGCGGCGTCGCGGCACTCGAGGCACCGCGCCGGTTCATGGTGACAACCGGCCTCGGGATCATCGCCGAGATCGAGATTGTTGAGGACGGTATCCGCGAGATCAGCCGGCACTGCGCCTCGGTCGCCTGGGACAACCATGTCATCGTCGGGCGGTATTGAGATGCCGCGTCAAGACCGCGACGATGCGGGACGATGACTGCACGCATCTGGTTGCCCGATGCGAACGCCATCGTCACACGTATGACGGCAGCGAGGAGCAAAGGCGGACGGATCGGGCAACCCGCTTTGCCCGATCGCCGGCGCTCAGCGCGAATGGTCTTCGCTTAGCGCCATTGGCCTTCGATAAGACGGCGCTCCTCGACGGCCGACACGGCCGACGACAGACCTTGTCCGCGAAGGAGCTTCTCGACGGGGTTGTCGCTTTCGCCCTCCGACGGCTTGAAGTCCGGTGCGACGTCCGCCGCTTCTGCAATCTCGACCGTGCCGAGGATCGTCCATTTGGCGTCGGGTGACCGGCAAGCGAGGGCGATCGTCAGCGCGCTGTTCTCCGGATCCTCGTGACCGAACTCAACCTCACGGCACAGCCGATCATCGGCGCCCCGATACGTCGCGACGACGGATGCGTCAAAGACGTTGCCGCCAGCGGACGACTCGATCGCCGCGTGGCTTCCCGACGGTTTGGTCTCGAGCAGTTCCGCGAGCGTCGTTCCTTCCGCCACGGGCCCCTCGGCGATGGCAACGGGCTTGCCCGGCTGATCGAGCGTCATGAGGGCCACGCCCGCGCCGCAGATGAGCACGATCGCCGCCGCCATCGGTAGAGCATAGCGGCTGATGCTGCCCTGCTTCGCCTTCCGTGCGGCGCTGATGGAGATCACGTTCGGCGATCCTGCCGTCGATGCGGCTCGCGGCGCGCTGTCCTTTATCATGGCCGCGATGGCGTCATCCTCTGCCGTCTCGGGCAAGACGTAGGCATCGCGCGCCAGTTGCCCCGAGTGCGCCAGAGCCCGGACCAACTTGCGGAGTTCCGGCCTCGCCGCGATGGCCGCCTCGACGATGCGAGCTTCCTCGTCGCTCAGCGTGCCGTCGACGTAGGCGACCAGCATCTCGTCGCTGATTTCGATGTCGCTGCTCTCGCTCATTGTGTCGAACTTTCCCGATTGGTGGTGGCTGACGACGGTGTTGCGCCGATCATGGCGAGAACCCCGTCGACGGCGGATCGGACTTCTGCGCCCGATGTCGAATAGAGCGCGTCGGTCCGCCGACCCTTGGATCTGGTCGCGACCGCGGCAACCGCCGCCCAGCCTCCGTTGCGGACCCGGCACGCGATGATGACCTCGTTCGGTACTCCGTCGGGCCGTGTCGTGAAAACCTCTACTTCGCGGCACCGGTTGCCGTACTGGTCGCGGAACTTCTGCGACATGACGATCCGGCCGCCATCGCGCGTGAGCCACGTCCCGCCGCCCGTCCCGCTGAAGCTCAAGGCGTCCGAAATGACGCTTTCCTTGGGGATCGGTCCGAGCAACGTCGATGCCCCGGGCCCGTAGTTGTGGGACACGATTGCGAAGTGAAGGAGAAAGCCTCCGAGCGCGCCGATCGCGACGCCGGGTGCGCCATAGAGGAGTACGGTCGCCGCGGTCTGAGAAACGTTCCAGTGACAGCGCTTGGCCGGTGCCGCGCTGGCGCCCGCCGCGGCGCCGATCGGCGGCGGCGCGAGCTTCAACGCATCGTCGAACAGCCATTCGACGCAGAGCCGCGAGAGCCTCAGGATGTAGACGCTGCGTCGAGCCTGATCGTCACTGGCCAGAGCGCGCGACAACCGTTCGCGCTCCCGGCGATCTAGTTCACCATCCGCGAACGCCATCAGGGTTTCGTCCGAATGCCGGGTCATTTGTGAACTCCATTGCCGGCGCCCGAAGGCGAATGTCGTGTGGGGGGCCTGTCGATGGCGTCGGCGAGCTTGCGGCGCGCACGAGCCAGCCTGCTCATGACGGTTCCGATCGGGATGCCGAGGGAGGATGCGGCCTCCTGATAGGACATGCCGTCGACGGTCACGAGGGCGAGAATCTCTCGTTGCTCTTCCGGCAACTTGGTCATCTCGGTTCTGATGATCTCAAGCGACATTCTGGCCTCGGCCTGCTCATGAATTCTTGCGTCGAACGACACGTTGTCGATCTCGCCGTCGCCGGCCGCTTGCGGGCGGCGCGATGCCCGGCGGTGCCGGTCGATCCACGTCGTCCGGACGATCTGGAACATCCAGCTGTCGAGCCGGGTTCCCAACTCAAACTGATCGAGCCGTCCGAGCGCCTTTTCGACCGCGCTCTGGACGATATCCTCTGCCTCGTCACGCGAGCCCGATAGGGCATGTGCGAAGCGCCGCAATCGCGGCAATAGCGATACCAGCTCATCTCTGACATCCGCGCCCATAACCAACGTCGCCCCAGTTCTTCTTGTTGGCGGGGGAACGTCGGCTCCCCGAGTCTATTCCGCGCCATTTCGGACAATAGTGTCTTCATCGGCGAGAGACCGGCCGTCCATGACTGTATGTTTACGCCAGATCGTTAACGCGCATGGAACGAGTGTCAGAGCCATAGGACGCACGTACGCAAATCGTCGCCGCCCGCCGGCGGAGTTTAAACCGCCAGAGAAATGCCGCTGACCGTTCGAGGCGCGGACGGAATAGCTGTTCGACTCCGGCGTTTCCCTGCCCAGACGGCTGAACCCGTCAAGCAGCGAAAAGTAGGGAGCGACGAACCATGTTATCCGTGACGAGCAATAGGTTGAGCGCGGCCAAGAGAGCTAACTCAACCCGCCGGATCGATCTTGGCAAGGGGTGCACTCTCGTATCCGGCGGCCATGAACCGCGCGCCGGAGATCTGGTCCTTGCTCGCGTGGATCGAGCCGGGCATCACGATGGCGTCGAGGACCCCTGGGGGCGCCGCGCGACGATCTATCCGGGTGATGAAATCCTCGTTTGCTATGGCAACCGTTACGCACCGGACCAGTTCGAAGCCGTCGTACCGCAGAATCTAGGACCCTGCCATCTTGTCGCCGCGGGCGGCCTCGCCGCAAAGGCGCTGACTTGGCATACGAGCATGCGTCCGCCAACTGAGATTACGCCAATCGGACTCGTGGCCGATGCCACCGGCAAAGTCCTGAACATTCGCGATTTCCGCATTCCCGCCCCGGCCGCGGCGCCTCATATCCCGGTCATTCTGTCGATCGGGACCTCGATGAATTCGGGCAAGACGACGTCCGCCGCGCGCATCATCAAGGGACTTTCGCGCGCCGGGTACCGTGTCGGTGCGGCGAAGGTCACCGGTACGAGTGCCGGCAAGGACACCTGGCTCATGCACGATTCAGGCGCCGTTCGCGTCCTGGATTTCAACGATGCCGGTTTTGCCACGACCTACATGGAAGCTGTCGAGGACGTCGAAGCCGGGGCAATGAGCCTCGTCGGCGAGCTCGAGCGCTCGGGCGCCGAGATTGCCGTCGTCGAAGTGGCCGACGGCCTGCTGCAGCAGGAAACGCGTCAGCTTCTCGCGCGTCCCGCCATGCGCCGAATGACGTCGGCGGTGGTGTTCTCTTCCGTCGATTCGATGGGTGCTGTCGCTGGCGCGGATTGGATCCGCGGACTTGGTTATGATCTCGTCACGCTGGCGGGCGTCATGACGAATTCTCCGCTCGCTGCGCGGGAGGCGGCCGACGCCACGGGCCTTCCCGTCACGCGGCTCGCCGAATTCCTGGATGCCCGCGTTCTCGAACGGCTTTTCCCATTCTTTGACGATCGCGTGGCCCGTGCACGATCCGCGGAGATGCAACATGATGCCATCTGTGCTTGATGGCGGCCGAGGGGGGCTGTTTGCCCGCCTCGTCGTCAATGGGGTGGTGCAGTCGGCGGCAGGCGTGGGATTTGCCGTTGCCGTGGACTGGATGATCGAGAGCGCGCGGACTGGGCCGCGCGCAAGCCATTCAGCGCTGCTCATTCTCGCCGCCACCGCAGCGACCGTCATCGTGCTGAAGGCCTGGCAGCGGCGGGATGCCGAAGCCTTCGGCCTGTCCTACGTCCACGATCTCAGAATTGCGGCCGTGCAGCGCGCGCTGACCGTCGACGACAACGCGAACGTGCCGTCGCTCGGGCCTATGCTGACGCGGCTCACGAATGATCTTCTCGCGATCAAGAATTGGCTCGGGTACGGCATCGCGGACGTGACGATCGCCGTCATCACCATCGCCGGTGCCCTGATTTTCATTGCGCAGAATTCACCGCATCTCGCGTTCTCCGCATTTTGCGGAATCGCGTTTTCGCTCGCGTGTTGCGGAGCATTGGCCGAGTCGCTCGATCAGAAGGTCCGCGAGGCGCGCCGCCAGCGCGGCCGATTGGCGCGCGCCTTGGCGGACAGGTTTCAGGGCCGGCCGACGCTCCAGGCTCTCGGCCGAACCGAGGTCGAACTCAAGAAGGTTTCGGCCATGTCCCGGACGCTTTCGACCACGCTGACCGAACGTGGGCTCAGGAGTGGCGCCATGCGAGCGACCGCCCTTGCGGCCTTTCCACTGACGCTTCTGATTTATGCGGCCGTCGAAGGATCGATCATGCCCGGTGGGAATGAAGGCGGGATCGCATGGATCTTCGTTCTGAGCTTTGCGCTGAACTCCCTGCAGGATGTCGTGCGTGCCATGGACTACTACGTCAGTTTCGTGCCGGCCCGCGAGCGGATCGGTCGCCTCCTCGAACGATCGGTCCCGAGCGAACCCATCCAGCCGGCGAATGACCCCGCATTTTCGACAACCTTCAAATGCCTGACCGCACAGGATGTGTCGGTCGCTCCTGACGGTCCGGCGTTCGATCTCGAAATCTGCGCCGGGGACCGCATCTTGCTGATCGGCGCGACACGGGCCACGCGCCACGCGATGCTGCGCGTGCTTGCCCGGCTGGACAAGCCTCCTGGCGGCCGGCTGCTTGTCGATGGAACGCCGGTCGAGGCAGCCATCTCGTCCGGACGCTACCGTCGGCTCGTGCGTCTCGTCGCGGCCGACATCCCGCTTCTCGCCGGGACGGTTGGCGGCAATCTCCGCAAGGCGGGCCTGTCCGACATGTCGTCCGGGCGCGCGATCGCGCTCGCGCGGGCGTGCGGTCTCCCCGACAATGGGCAAGACCTCGCGGCTCTCCTGGCGGAGACCGTTCGCGATGGCCGATCCTCTCTCGGTCAGATCATGGATGCGCGGCTGAGACTGATGATGGCGCTGGCGTCGAGCCCCTGCATCGTCCTGATCGACGAGCCGCTTCTCGGCCCCGAGAACGTCGCCCTCTGGCGAGAGATCATGGCGCTGGACCAAGTCAAGGACATTGCCCTCGTCATTTCGGAGGACAGTCCGGGCCGGAATTGCTCCGACTGGTCTACTGCTGAGATCGTCGACCTAACCCGAAATCGGGAAAAGTTCCCGATTGGTCCGGGAAGTAAGGACGATCAGGGTCCGGAAGCGTGTCGAGCCGGCAACGGGCTCGCGGGATTGCAGCCGAACCGTGAAACTCGACTGGACCTCGGGATCGCAAAGCAAGGATAGTCATCTTTGGACGCACTGATCGTCCGGTGCTTCTCGATGCAACGGGCAGCCACATCAACGATTAGCACATAACTTGGACGGCATCTTGCAGACCGGTTTGCAAAAAGTAACAGGCATCGTCGTGGTGTTGGCCGCCCTCGTCGTGGGGCACGGCCTCCTCGCGTCCGGGCTGTTCGGTACACGGATCGGTTCGACGGTCGGGGACGTTGCATACGCCCAGGATGGGGGCGACGACGACGGCGGCGATGATGACGACGGTCCCGGCGATGACGACGGTCCCGGCGACGATGACGACCCGACCGACCCCGGTCCGGACGACCCGGTGGACCCGGTCGACCCCGTCGATCCGGATGACCCCGACAATCCCGACGACCCTCCAGGCGTAACGGGTGAGGTGCCGGATCCCATCGAGGATGGCGATAGCCCGAGCAAGAACGATGATTGTTTCGAGCAGGCGATCCTTAGGCCGGCTTGGCTTCGGGTCTGTGATGATCGTCCGCCGCCGGCACCGCGCGTGACGCCGCCAGTTACTCCCGTCTTCACGCCCGGTACGCCGGTCGGTCCTCCTGCGGTCGTCCCGTCGCCGGAGCCGCCCAATGCGCTGCCACGCGAGATTACGACGCTGCGGCTTGCCAATGCCGAGGTTTCAGCGCTCGAAGCGCGCGGGTTCGTCGTGCTGTCGCGCTCCGCGGGCCCGCTCGGTGCCGGCGAGCTTATCCGGTTCGAAGTGCCGCCAGGGCTCTCTACCGCCGAAGCGATGGAACTTGCGCGCAGTTTGGCGCCGGGTGCGATCGTCGATTTCAATCACGTCTATCGGCCGGCGCAAACAGCCGAGCTGTGCGATACGCTCGCGTGCCGCCAGCGGCGCTCCATCCGGTGGCCGCAGCCCCCCGAGGAATGCACGGTCGAGGCGAGCCTCGGCATGATCGACACCTCGGTCGACCGCGCCAACCCGGCACTTTCCGGGCAGGCCGTAGAGATCATCGACGGCGTGTCGGCCGGGCGCACGCGGGCGGGCTCGAGCCACGGTACCGCGATCGCCGGCCTCTTGGTCGGGCGGACGGGTGCCACACTTCCGGGCCTGCTGCCGAAGGGCCGGCTAACCGTTATCGAAGCGTTCCATGTCAGCGAGACCGGTGAGGACATCGCCGACACATTCGACATCGCGACTGCGATCGACACGGCCGTCGCGCGCAACATCCCGGTCGTGAACCTCAGCTTCACGGGCCCCAACAATCGCGTGCTCGCCGAGACGGTGCGGTACGCCGGTGCCAAGGGCGTGACGCTTGTTGCGGCCGCGGGCAACCTCGGGCCGACCGGACCGGTCGTCTATCCCGCAGGCTACGAGAAGGTTGTCGCCGTCACCGCGGTCGGGGAAGACCTGCGCATCTATCGAGGCGCAAACCGGGGCAGCTTCATCGACTTCGCCGCGCCCGGCGTGGATATCCAAGTGGTGTCAGCTCCGGTTGCGACATCGTTCAAGTCGGGCACATCGTTCGCAAGCCCGTTCGTCGCCGCGGCTCTCGCCGTTAAGCGGACTATTGATCCCTCGTCTTCGATCGATGTCCTCATGACCAGACTGCAGTCGTCCGCCGCGGACCTCGGCAAACCCGGTCGCGATCCGGTGTTCGGCTGGGGTCTCGTTCAGGTGCCGGAGATCTGCAAATGATGGTCTCGCGCACTCATTCCAAAATTCTCATCCTGACGGCCACGGCTGGCGTTGCGGTGCTGTCATGGTCCGGTGCGATGGCTGCCGACTTCGGCGGCGACTGCTGTGCCGATCTTGAGGAACGGATCGCCGAACTCGAGGCGACGACGGTCCGCAAAGGCAATCGCAAGTTGACCCTCGACATCTCTGGGCAGGTCAATCAGGCGCTCCTCTTCTGGGATGACGGCGAGATCAGCGACGTCAATCAGGTGACGAACGGGAATTCGCGTGATCGCTTCCGCTTCGATGGCGCTGCGAAAATCTCGCAGGACCTGCGCGCCGGCTACTTCCTCGAATTTGGCGTGAAGCTCGCATCGACCTCGACCATCGATCAGCGTGAAGTCGGCGGTGAGCCCGACCCGCAGGTCCGCCAGTCGCTGTGGTACTTGGACAGCCGCTCTCTTGGCGCGGTTTCGCTCGGTCTTGCGTCGCCGGCCTCCGACGACATCATGGACTACAATCTCGGCGGCACGAGCGTCGCCGCGTCGTCCAATGTCTCGCAGGTCGGCGGGAGCATGTTCCTTCGCGACTCTTCGCTCAATGGGCCGACCGCGCTCAATTCTCGCTCGTCCGGCAATACGATTCCTCTGCGCTGGCGCCGGTTTGCGGACCGGCTGGATACGCCATCCTCAAATCTAGTGCGGTATGACACACCGATCATCATGGGCTTCTCTGCCTCCGCGGCTTGGGGCGGGGACGACTTCTGGGACGTCGCAGGGCGGTACGCCTACGAAAACGACGATGTCAGGCTGGCGTTTGGCGTCGGCTACTTCGAGAACCTGAACGAGGACGAGAGCACGTTCGGCTGGCCGCGTGGTGGCGACAACGAGCCGAATGGCGGCAACACAGTCATTCGCGAAGTCAAAGGGTCAGTCAGCCTTTTGCACAAACCGTCCGGCATTTTTGTCTCGGGCGCCTACTTCCATCGTGAGTTCAGCGGTAGCGATCTCGGCGTGCTGACGTTCGCGTGCTTCAATTCGGGTGATGCCGCTGACATCCGCGCACTCGGCATCGCTTGCGGCAACCGCCCTGATACCGACTACTACTGGGTGAATGCCGGATTGCGGCGGAAGTGGCTACCGATCGGCGCGACGTCGATATATGGCGAGTATGGCCACTCGTCGGATTCGATCTCTGGCCTCAATGTTTCGGTGCGTTCCGCGGGCGGTGGCGATATCGACTATGTCACGTCGAGTTCTATGGACGTGTATGGCGCGGGCATCGTCCAACAGGTCAATGCCAGTGCGATGGAACTGTATGCTTCTTGGCGGCATTTCAGCGCCGACGTGTCAGGTCTCGAGTCGAACGGTAATCGTATCGATGCTCCGCTCGAAGATGCCGACATGTTCCTGCTCGGCAGCCGTATCCGGTTTTAACCATCTCGCCCACTCATCGACCCAGCATCGCGCGTTCTGAGGGAATGTTTCCCAGAACATCATGGCATTTCTCCCGGCCGCGCAGTCAGTGCGGCCGGGCGTATTTTTTTGATGCCCGTCGACACGCTTTTTTGAGGAATAGTCTGCGGAGACCAGCGTTCCCCTGCGCAGAAGCGTCACGAAGAGCAACAAACAGCCAAGACGCTTCCGAGTGAGAAAACTGTTCGACAGGAGAGCAAGATGGTCACCAAGCGCGGAACGAACCTCAACGATCGCCTCATTGGCACCGACGACGCGGATTTTCTCTATGGGCTCGGCGGCAATGATTTGCTCGTCGGCGACTCGGGCGATGACTACCTCGATGGCGGCGACGGCAACGATACGATCAACGGTGAAGGCGGCGCCGATCGCATTTTTGGCGGCAACGGCGACGACCGCATCAATGCCGGCGGCGAGGATGATACGGTCTATGCGGGCGCTGGCAACGACAACGTCGATCTTGGACAAGGCAACGACCGGGGCTTCGGCGGCGATGGCAACGACCGCATCGTGGCCGGCCAGGGCAACGACACCGTCGATGCGGGCAACGGAAACGATACCGTGTTCCTCGGGTCGGGCAACGACCTCGGCCTTCTCGGTCTCGGCAACGACTTCGGCGATGCCGGCGAAGGCAACGACACGGTCAGCGGTGGCGCGGGCAATGACGTCATGCACGGCCGCGAAGGCAATGACGTGCTCTCGGGCGATGCCGGCTCCGACACGATCACGGGTGGCGAAGGCGACGACCGCATCAGCGGCGGCACGCAGATCGACACGCTGACCGGCGGCGAAGGCGCGGATACCTTCGTTTTCCGCGAGTTTGCCTCGGGCGCCGACCGGATCACGGACTTCGTGCCCGACCAGAGCGACAAGCTCGAGATCGCGCGATCGGCTCTGAGCAACCTCGTTCCAACCGGGCAGCTCGACGACATCGACTTCGTGGCGCATGCCTCGAACGCGGCGACCACGGGCAATGCCGAGTTCGTCTACAACACCTCGACCGGCAATCTCTACTTCGACGCCAACGGCACCGGAGCGGGCGGGCTCTCACTCGTCTGCACGCTGACCAGCCGGCCGCGGCTCGACTTTGACGACATCGTCATCGTCTGACGCCGTCGGCAGTCCGCCGTTTCGTCGGGGGGGTCGGGTGGGTGCTTCTGGCACCCGCCCGATTTTTATTCCGGCGCGCGCGATTGCTTTCCGTTCTCTCGCAACACGCGATCCATGCCTTATCAGTTCGTGTCCTCGTCGATCGAGACGAGGCGTGTGATTTCGTCGGTCTTGAAGCCGATCGCGGACGGCTGGCGGATGCCGGGCAGGAACGCGACGTCGTAGAGTTCGCGAACGACGCCTTCGAGCCGGACCCAGCCGACCGTGTCACCCGTCGAGAGATCAATCATGACGAGACCGCAGCGCGGCTCCGTGCCCTTGGACTGAAGCGCCGCGTCGAGCGGCAGACCCTGGAATGTGCGGTTGTCGCGCGGGAGCGACAATCCGACGATCGCGCAGTTGTTGGCGAACGCGAGGCCGCGCGCGTATCCGGGCACGAATGCGAACGGCACGAAGCGGCGCGCGGCCGTGTCGATCCATCCGAGTTCACCGGTGCCGGAATTCAGGACCCAGAGGACGCCGTTATGGAGGCGAGGCGAGTGGGGCATGGAGAGCCCGTCGGCGACGATCGCGCCCGACGGCACTTCCATCACGATACCGCCGTTGGTGCGCTTATCCCGCCAGCCGTCGGCGACATCCGATTGTGAGACGGCCGTTGCATAGCGTGGCACGCCGTTTTCGACCGCCATGCCGTTCAGATGGCAGCGGTCCTCGGCCGCGAGCTTCGAAAGGAATGACGGCTTCCAGAGCGGGCGGAAACTCGCGCCGTCGCTCGCAGCAGCGATGCAGCCGAAGAGCGTGTTGACGAAGATCGGGCGGCCAGTCGTATCGAATGCAACGTCGTGGATGTCGAGGTCGCCCGTGATCCACGAGAGCCGCGGGACGTAAACGGCGTCCGATCGATCGGCGGCGCGTTGACCATCTGGCAGAACATTCTCGAAGCGGTAGAGCTGATAATGCGTCGCCATCAGAAGCGTGCGCGCATCCGGGCTCACCGCCATCCCCATGGAGCGCGCGAACGTGCGCTCGTGAACCCACTGGCTGCCATCGGGTTTCAGGCCCAGAAAGAACACCTTGCCGGCCTGATACGTCGTGAACGCGAGAGATCCGCCGCTTCTCGCCATCCAGGACGTGAAACCGCGCGATGTCGTCAGAGCGAATGTTTCTGGGGATTTAGATTCAATTGGGAAGGCCATGAGATCAAGTATGCTCGCGTGCTTGCCTGGGCAGCTTACGCGCTTCCGGCGAATGTGACGAGCTCTCATTCATGTGCGTCGCATCGGATCATCTCTCACAAGCCGTATCGTTACAGTGTCGATGACTTGCTCAGCAGGGTTCGGCCAACAACGCCTGTCGAATTTCGCCCAGGAACTCTGGCCAGTGGCGATACAGAAGCTGTCCGCAGTCGGCGTACTCGATCAGCTTGAGATCGGGCTTCCGTTCGGCAAACTCGCGGACGGTCTCGATCGGCGAGAACGGGTCCTGCACGCCGGCGAAGAGGGTGATGGGAACCTTGCAGGCCAGCAATTTATGTTGCCAATCCTCGCCATAGTTCGCGACGGCCCAGGCTGCCCATGCCCTGTGAAAGCTCTTGGACTGAAGCGCGACGTTGTCGCCGCGCAATAGGGCGGCTTGGACCTCGACGTCCTGCAGAGCCTGGATGTCGGCCGGAGAGGAGCCGAGGGCCGATTCCAGAAAGTGTCTGGGACCAAGGCTCCTGACGAAGCCGATGATGGCGAGCCCGACAAAGGGCATCGTTCTCGGCGCAAAACGGGCATTGTGGATGACGAAGCGGGTCCATGCCGGCATCCGCTTCAAGTGGCGGGGTTCGGAGGCTGGCATCACGGCACCCACTCCCACTATGGCGGTGAAGCGGTTGGGCTCGGTGGCGGCGAGTTCGACGGCGGTGTGAAAATCGTCGGTGAATGCCAGGATAGGACAACGCGCGATACCGAGACTGTCTGCGATCGCGATGATGTCCTCGACCAGGACGCGAAGGGCGTTTTCCCCGGCCGGCGCGAAATCACTGTTGCCGTATCCGGCGCGGATGGGAACGATCATCTTGAGATGCTGACGGGAAATCCACGTCTCGGCGCTCTCGGTCAGCCGAGTGAAGCCGCCATCGGTTGGCAGCATGACGAATGCGTCGCCGTCGGGTGCGCCGATGCTGAGATATTCGAGCTTTCTGCCCTGGCCGACCTTCAATGAGCACGTCTCGGCGAGGCCGGAGCGGTCTCGTTGCTTGGCGGCACGTCGTGCCGTGCCCGGCTTCGGCTTGTTGTCGTCGACCGTATGAGCAAGGTCCATCAAGACCATAGTCATGCGCACAAGTTCGACCTGGTTGCGGGTCGAGGTCCGTTCCAGCAGCCGGCGGACCTGGGTGCGGACGGTCGTTTCGAGGCGATTGCGGCGCGCTGCGATTTCCTTGACCGGGTAACCGAACGTCAGGTCCTTCAACACCTCTGTTTCCGAGACTGTCAGATTGAAGGCGGACGCGAGCAAGGCGCTGAGGTTCTCCGGCCAGACATGAAAACTCGTCGAGACGCCGGTCAAGTCCTTGTGGCCATTTAGAGTGGGCGTGATCTGGAGGACGACGGTCGCGTCGCTGGATCTCGACCGCATGAGCAGCGTCGCGTTGTTAGCGCGGGCGCGCTGTGGGGCTGAAAGGTATGTATGCAGCCTCTCGACGTCCTCGGACTCGAGCGGCAACGCATCGAGCGAAGACCCCGGCGAGATTTGAAGTTTCCGCGCGGCCGCCTCGTTCGAGGCGACGACGAGACCGATCCCGTTGACGACGAACGCCGCGTTTCTGAAGGCGGTCGTCCATTGTGCCGGAGACTTGCTTGTGTCGGATGGAAGTGACTGGGATTTTTCGAGAATGGCCGCTGCCCGCTCGACATGAGTGACGAGTTCGGGGCTCGCGAAATTGAGCGGACCTCGCGCGCCGTCGAACATGTCCGACCAGATTGTGACAAGTTCCTCGAGGCGGCTCGGATCGACGGCGACATCGTAAATTCCGCCGATCATGGCCTCGCGCAGATCGTTGGTCACGACATCCCTCGACACGCTTGAACCCGCGGAACCAAGAAAAGTGCCTTCGCCAGGGGCTCGGATTCGTTCTCGTTTTTGCAGATTGCCCTGGTGCTGTGAGCACGGACTTTCGCGGTCGAATTGGGTAGCTTGCAGCCCCGAGTCCCGGCCATTGCCGTCATGAGTGCACACTCTGTGGAACGCTAAGTGGGCGCTCGTGGATTGTCATCAAATTTGATGATGCGGCGTACACCGAGTTCATGGTTTCCTTGCGACCGGTCGCATCCTGGTCGCCGGTCAACGGCGCCGGACCTGTTCATTGTCGTTCGCCGTTCGACCGAGCGCCGCTCGCGGGCGGGCAGATATTTCCAATGTGAGAAGGATCGGTTCCATGCCGCAGTTTCCCGCCGTCATTCAGTTGTCGTCGCTCAACGGCTTGAACGGGTTCCAGATCAACGGCGAGGCGGCGGGAGATCAGAGTGGCTACTCGGTCGCCTCGGCGGGCGACGTCAATGGCGACGGCTTCGATGACATCATCGTCGGCGCCCTGTTTGCCGACCCAAATGGAGTGTCCTCCGGCACCAGCTATGTCGTCTTCGGTCAAGCGGGCGGTTTCACGGGCACGCTGACGCTTTCGACGCTCGATGGCACGAACGGCTTTCAGATCAATGGCGAGGATTTCGGCGATCTCGCCGGCTGTTCGGTCGCCGCCGCCGGTGACCTCAACGGAGACGGCTTCGACGATGTTGTCGTCGGCGCGGTCGGTGCAACGCCGAATGGCTCTCAGTCTGGAGCCAGTTATATTGTCTTTGGAAAGGCCACCGGCTTCAGTGCCAACCTCGAACTGTCGGGCCTCAACGGCAGCAACGGCTTTCAACTGAGCGGGGAGGGCGTGTCCGACCAGAGTGGCGTTTCGGTTGCGTCGGCCGGTGACGTCGATGGCGACGGGTTTGATGATCTCATCATCGGGGCCCACGGCGCCAATGGTTATACCGGCGCCAGCTACGTGGTATTCGGTGACCCATTGTTTTTTGCTGCCACACTCGAACTCTCGGCCCTCAACGGCACGACAGGGTTCCAGATTACCGGTGAGGCGCCAGGTGAATCCAGCGGCAAATCGGTCGCTTCGGCCGGCGACGTCAACGGAGACGGCTTCGGCGATATCATCATCGGAGCAAATTTCGCCGCCCCGAACGGTAGCGGTTCCGGTGCGAGCTACGTGGTGTTTGGCAAGCCCTCGGGATTTTCCGCCAACCTGGACTTGACCAGCCTCAATGGCACCAATGGCTTCCAGATCAGCGGAGAGGCAGCATATGATTTCAGTGGGACCTCGGTCGCCTCGGCGGGCGACATCAACGGCGACGGATTTGCCGACATCATCGTCGGGGCACGGCAGGCCGGGGGATACAACGCCGGCGCCAGCTACGTGGTGTTCGGCAAGGCCTCGGCGTTCGCCGCCAATCTTGATTTGACGTCGCTCGACGGCACGAACGGCTTCAGTATCAACGGTCCCGCACCAAACGTGTTCAGCGGGTCCTCTGTCGCTTCGGCGGGCGACGTCAATGGTGACGGATTTGATGATCTCATCGTCGGGGCCCGTTTCGCTGATCCAAACGGTAGCAACTCCGGCGCCAGTTACGTGGTGTTCGGCAAGGCCTCGGGCTTTGCGGCGGACCTCAACCTCAATGCCCTCGACGGCGCGAATGGGTTCCAGATCCATGGCGAGATAGTATCCGACTACAGCGGCCGTTCCGTCGCCTCGGCGGGCGACGTCAACGGCGACGGCTTCGACGATATCGTTGTCGGCGCTTCAGACGCCGATCCGAACGGCAGCCAATCCGGCGCGAGCTACGTCATCTTCGGTCACCGACCCGATGCGGCGATCGCGTTCGTCGGCTCGAACCAGGCGCAGACGACGCATGGCAGCGATTTTGGCGATACGTTCAACGGGGCCGGCGGCAACGACACGATTCTGGGTTACGCGGGCGCGGATACGCTCGACGGCGGGGCGGGCAACGACAGCCTCAGCGGCGGCATGGGCGACGACAGCTATGTCGTCGATTCCGTCAGCGACTTCGTCACGGAAGCGAGCGGCGAAGGGATCGATACGATCTCCTCGGCGACGATCAATCTCTTCCTGACGAGCTTCGCCAACGTCGAAAACCTCACAGCGACCGGCAGCGCCTCCCTCATCCTCAACGGGAACGGCGGCAGTAACGTCCTGACCGGAAACTCGGGCAACAACACACTCGACGGCGCGGGCGGTGTCGACGTCCTCTTCGGCGGGGCAGGTAACGATACGTTCGTGGTCGACGTCCAGGGCGACAGCGTGGTCGAGGGCGCGGCCGAAGGCACCGGCGACGTGGTCGCCTCGTCGGCCATGCATGTCGATCTCCGGAACTTCACCAACATCGAGCACGCGGCCCTGCTCGGCGCCGGCAACCTCAATCTCACCGGCGACGAGAACAGCAACATTCTTTCGGGCAACGGCGGCAATAACCTCATCATCGGCGGCGGCGGAGCGGATACGCTTGAGGGCAGCGCGGGCAACGACACGTATGTCGTAGAGGGCTTTATCCCAGATGATTCCATTACGGACACCAGCGGGACGGACTGGGTCCGCT
The DNA here is from genome assembly GCA_033765145.1 of Hyphomicrobium sp. GTDB lineage: Bacteria > Pseudomonadota > Alphaproteobacteria > Rhizobiales > Hyphomicrobiaceae > JAGVSR01. The sequence goes on from JANRIH010000015.1 coordinate 218,672, forward strand.
CCGAAACGAACAACGTTTTGCTCGAACTCTACTCGGGCATCGAGAACGGAGAGCTCATCGGCAGCGGCGACCTGACCATCGCCGGCACGAGCGGCGTCAACTGGCTCCTCGGCAACGCGGGCGACAACCTCATCGTGGGGGGCGGCGACCTTGACATCATGGAGGGCGGGCGCGGCAACGACACCTACGATGTCAACGTCGCAGGCGACACCGTCACAGAGCTTTTCGAGCATGGCACCGACACGGTCCAGTCCGCCAACATCAACCTGTCGCTCTCGAACTACACGAACATCGAGAACCTGGCCGCCACCGGCAGCGCAGGGCTTAGCCTCACCGGCGACGGGAACGACAACCGCCTCACAGGTAACACCGGCAACAACCTTCTGATCGGAGGAACTGGCGTCGACACCATGATTGGCGGCGCGGGCAATGACACGTTCGACGTTGACGTCATCGACGATGTGGTGACCGAATTGTCGACGGGCGGAACCGGCGACACCGTGCGCTCGGGCGTCATGAGCCTCAGCCTCGCCGACTACCGCTTCATCGAAAACCTGACCCTGACCGGTTCGCTCAGCCTGAACCTCACGGGCGATTCCGGCGCCAACATCCTGACCGGCAACGCCGGAAACAACGTGCTCGACGGCGGCAACGACGCCGTATCCGACACGCTGATCGGCGGCGAGGGCTCGGATACCTACATCGTCTATGGAATTGAAACGATCACCGAAACGGGCACAACGGGTACCGATACCGTCGCGTCCGCGAACTTCTTTCTCAATCTCAACTTCTATTCCGGCATCGAGAATGCTCGGGCGCTCGGCACGCTCGATATCGGCCTCACCGGAAACGCGAACGCCAACAGCCTGGAGGGCAATTCCGGCAACAACCTCATCATCGGCGGTGGTGGCGCCGACGAGATGACGGGTGGCGCGGGCAACGACACCTACGACATTACCGATGGAAGTGAGACGATCGACGACAGCTCGGGAACGGATACCGTGACGTCGAGCGTGATCGGGCTCAATCTTTTGTTCTTCTCCAACATCGAAAATGCGCAGCTCAACGGAAGCGCCGATCTCTCAATCACGGGCGACGGCGCGAACAACGTGCTGATGGGCAACAGTGGCAGCAATGGCATCGTCGGCGGCGGTGGTGCCGATACGATGGCGGGTGGTGCAGGCAGCGACACCTACACGACCGATGGCGGGGACACCATCACTGAGCTTCTGAATGCGGGCGCGGACACGGTCCAGAGCACGCTCAGTTACACACTCGGCGCCAACCTCGAAAACCTCGTGCTTCAGGGTGGCACGACGGGCACTGGCAACAGCCTCAACAACAGCATCACGGGCAACACGCTGGCCAACAATCTCAACGGAACGACGGGTGCCGATACGCTGATCGGGAGCATCGGGAACGATACCTACACGACGGATGGCGGCGACACGATCACGGAACTCTTGAACGCAGGAACCGACCTTCTGCAATCGAGCGCGACGATCTCGGCACTTGCGGCCAATGTCGAGAACCTCACACTCACGGGCACGGCGGCGATCAACGGAACGGGCAATACGCTCAACAACGTGCTGCAGGGCAATACGGCGGCCAACAGCCTCAACGGTTCGGGAGGCCACGATACGCTGAGGGGCGGGACGGGGAACGACACGCTCGCGGGCGGCAGCGGCAACGACGCCTTCGTCTTCAACACGGCCCTCAGTGCGACAAACCGCGACACGATCTCCGACTTCTCGAATGCCGGGCAGAACGATGTCATGCATCTCGAGAACACGGGCGCTGGACTCTTCACGCTCTTGGCGGCGGGTGCTCTCAGTGCGGCGGCGTTCAAATCGAACGCGTCGGGCACGGCG
>JANRIH010000050.1:0-9820 GCA_033765145.1 Hyphomicrobium sp.
GTGCCTCAACGTCGGCTGCATTCCGTCGAAGGCGCTGCTCCACGCATCCGAGATGTTCGAGGAGGCCGGTCATGGTTTCGCGGCCATGGGGATCAAGGCGTCCCCGAAACTCGATCTCGCCCGCATGCTCACGTTCAAGGACGAGGGCGTCAAAGGCAATGTCGACGGCGTCGCCTATCTCATGAAGAAGAACAAGATCGACACTGTGCACGGCACTGGCCGAATCGTCGCCGCCGGCACTGTCGAAGTCGCACTCGCGGATGGTGAAACGAAAACACTGGAAACGCGCGCGATCGTCATCGCCACCGGATCGGACGTTGCGCGTCTCCCCGGCATCGACATCGACGAGAAGCGAGTCGTTTCGTCGACGGGAGCGCTTTCCTTCGAGCGCGTGCCGGGACACTTGCTTGTCGTCGGCGCGGGTGTCATCGGCCTCGAACTCGGTTCGGTCTGGCGCCGCCTCGGCGCGAAGGTGACGGTCGTCGAGTACCTCGACCGTATTCTCCCGGGAATGGACAGCGACGTTGCGCGCGCATTCCAGCGCATCCTCGAGAAGCAGGGCGTGACATTCGCGCTTGGCACGAAACTGACGTCCGTGACCGAAAAAGGAAAAGCCCTGATCGCGACGGTCGAACCGTCGGCGGGCGGCGAAGCGTCCGAGATCGAAGCGGACGCGATCCTCGTGGCCATCGGCCGCGCGCCCTACACCGAAGGATTGGGCCTCGCCGAAGTCGGCATCGCAACCGATCCGCGCGGACGCATCATCACCGGCCCCCATTTCGAGACGAACATCCCCGGCATCTATGCGATCGGCGATGTGATCGCGGGCCCGATGCTGGCGCATAAGGCCGAGGACGAGGGCATCGCGGTGGCCGAGATTCTCGCTGGCCAGATGGGTCATGTGAACTATGCCGTCATCCCTTCGGTCATCTACACGGCTCCCGAAGTCGCGAGCGTCGGAAAGACCGAGGATGAGCTGAAATCCGAGGGCGCCGCCTACGTTGCCGGGAAATTTCCATTTACCGCGAACGGCCGCGCCAAGGTCAACAAGACGACTGACGGCTTTGTCAAAGTGCTCGCGGATGCTGAAACGGACCGCGTGCTCGGCGTCCACATCATCGGACCCCACGCGGGCGAGATGATCGCGGAGGCCGCCGTGCTGATGGAGTTCGGCGGCTCGGCCGAGGATCTCGCGCGGACGTGCCACGCCCATCCGACCCTGACGGAAGCCGTCAAGGAAGCCGCACTCGCCGTTGCGAAGCGCGCGATCCATATGTGAATGGCGAGGGAACCGCTGGCCGGTCCGGCGCGTAGTCTCCGATGCGCCCGAAACTTGAATTGCCGGCCTGAGGAAGGTACCTCGTGACAAAATACATCATCGCCTATCTGGCAACGGCCGCCGCGATGGTCGTGCTCGACGTCATCTGGCTCGGGTACATCGCTGCGGCTCTCTACAAGTCCGAGATGGGCGGCATTCTGGCCGATCCGATTAACGTGCCGGCCGCCGTCGCATTCTATGCCCTCTATGTGGTCGGTATCGTGATCTTCGCGGTGAACCCCGGGCTCGAAGGGAACAGCATCGGCAAGGCGGCGCTGATGGGCGCGATGTTCGGCTTCTTCTGCTACGCGACCTACGACCTGACGGGTCTTGCTGTCATCCGGGATTTCCCATGGCGGTTGGCGATGATCGACATCGCCTGGGGCACGATCCTGACGAGTATCTCCGCCGCCGCCGGCACGGCCGCTGTCATGAAGCTGACCTGACGCCGGTTCATTCGACTGCGGAGACCGTGAATCCGTCCCGCCTCAGGAGCGCGACGAGACCATCGTCTCCGACGAGATGCAGCGCGCCGACGGCTATGAATGCGCCGCCCTTGGCGACATAGGGTCCGGCCGCTTCGTGCATCCCGTGATTTCGTTTCGACACGATGTCGGATTTGAACCCATCGAACGCCGAGGCTTCGATGCCGTGCCGCGCGGCCATCGCAATCTGGAGCGGCCAAGTCGCGCCGATCCGCCGGTCGAGATAGAGCCGTACCATTGTTTCGAGATAGTCGTTGATCTGCGGCGCCGATCGAACGGCAGCCTTCAGCATCTCGATTTGCTGCGACTCGGGAATGTTAGCCATCGCTTCGAGCTGGCTCTTCACGGTTTCGAGCCCTTCGATCTCGAGGCCGCGGGCCTTGGCGGCGTTCGCGATCGCCATGTCGAGGACGGGCTGACCCTTTTCCGCCGCCGCCCGTTCGCACTCGCTGCTGGCCAGCATCAACGTCACGAGCCACGGCCGCATCATCGGGGCGAACGTCGGCGGAATGCCAGCCCGCATCAGCAGGCCTTCGAGCTGGGCATAGTCGTCCGCGCCGACAAGTTCGTTGAGACGCCGGCCATCCGCGAAGAAGGCGAGGTGTCGCGCTTCGAGCATCGCCGATGCCGCACCGTTCGGTGTGATGTCGGCGACTTCCAGGAGTACGGTCCGGCTTTCGCCGAGTGCGGAATGGATCGCGGGGCTGAGCGTCGTGATGCGCGCGTCCGTGAGGTGGATCGTGCCGAAGAGGTGTGAGGGCGCGACGCCCGGCTTCTCGACGCGCCAGAGAATGGCGTCGTCGTTGGCGACTGTCTCAGCCTCCGAGACGATCTTCTCATGCAGGGTCGGATCGGTGCTCTTCAGATCTTCGATGAGATCGCGCCCGCCGCACTGTGACGCTGACGGCAGTTGTTTCGTCGGAGTGTTCTCGTCAGGCAGTGAAAAGCCGACCTGCGCGTCGGCGCGCGTGACTGAGAGGATCGCAAATAGGCAGGCTGCAACGACGACGCCGATACGCCTCGGCAAGGATTCCTGACCCATCATTTCATGGCCCATGACGACACTCCCTGCCGTTCAAGCGCGCGGATGCGCGGCATCGTAGACGGCCAGCAGCCGCTCTCGGTCGACTTCGGTATAGACCTGAGTGGTCGAAAGCGAGGCGTGCCCGAGAAGCTCTTGAATTTGACGCAGATCGGCCCCCGCTGCCAGCAGATGCGTGGCGAAGGAATGTCGGAGCGCGTGGGGCGTCGCCGTGTCGGGCAGCTGGAGCGCGTCGCGCAAGTGCTGCATCGCGAGCTGGATGAGACGCGGGGAAAGTGCGCCGCCTTTTTCACCGCGGAACAGAGCGTCTTCGGGCGCGAGTACGAACGGGACGAGGTCGAGGTAGCGCGCCACGGCCCGTTGCGTGACGGGAAGAACCGGCACCATGCGCTCCTTGTCACCCTTTCCCCGGATGCGCAGCACGTCGCGGCCTGGCAGAGGCGCATCGCGCACCGCGATGCCGAGCGCTTCTGAAATGCGCAGTCCTGAGCCGTAGAGCAACAGCAGCACGGCCGTATCGCGCGCCCCGATCCAGTCGGCTCGATCATCCTCCGCCACGCCGATGACCGCCGCGGCGCCCTCGACCGTCAGCGGCTTCGGAATGCAATGTCCGACCTTCGGGCTCTTGATGCGCCCGACAGCCCCGTTCGAGACGAGGCCGGACACGTCGAGCCAGCGGAAGAACGTCCTGAGAGCCGAAAGCGTGCGCGCGAGCGAGCGGCTCTCGACACCCGTCCGGCGACGGTCCGCGAGAAACGCACGAATAGTCTTCGTGTCGAGCCGGTCGAGATCGGCAAGACACGCACGATAGCCGAGTCGGCGCTCCAGGAAATCGAGGAGCTGCCGCACGTCCCGGGCATAGGCCGAGATCGTGTCCGGCGAGCGGTTGAGATTGTCTTCGAGATGCGCCAGCCAGTGCGCAGCGGCCCGGTCGAGGTCTTGATCGAGCGGTAAGGTTGGGACCGGCAATCCTTTCGGGTTCGGCGCTCGCTTAGGCATGGGAACTCCGTCGAGTCGCGGCAGAAGGCAGGCCGGTGAATTAGCCCGTCGACGAGCCTGCCAAAGTGCCGGAATGGCGCCGCGGGCCGAAGCTTCGATATCGAATCACCAACGAAGTGTAAATGCGGAGCGGGCAGCTCTGGATGGCTCGAAGAGGCACGATCTTGCGCCGCAATGTGTCAGATTCCCGCTGTTTATGGACCTATTTCGACATACCGAGCACGGAAACCCGCATTTTTCATGGGTTTTCGGGGTGTTTTTCCATGTCTCCCGTTGCAATCGGTCGCGACACAAGTACGTTGGCGGCACCGGCGAACGGCTGCCAGCCGTCGACGGCCGTTGGTGGCGCAGGCGTTTCTCGAACTCACGAGCGTTGCCGGAACATCCGATTTTCGGGTGATTTTGGGCTTGCATCATCTTCTGTCGCGCGTCCATCGACCGGCTTCTGATCAGACTGAGGGATCCAAAAAAATGGCCAAAGCACCTGTGGCAAAAGCCGCGACCGTCACGCTCCGCCAGCTCGGCGCCACGCTGTCGGAGAAGCACGAGCTGTCCAAGAAGCAGACCCTGTTGCTGCTCGAAGACCTCGTGGCTCACATCACCAAGCATCTGAAGAAGGGCGAGCGCATCCGCATCGGCGGTCTTGGCGTTCTTCAGGTCCGGAAGCGTCCGGCACGCATGGGCCGCAACCCCGCGACCGGCGAGCAGATCAAGATCAAGGCCTCGAAGAAGGTCGCCTTCCGCGCCGCCAAGGAACTGAAGGAAGCCGTCTGATCGGCGCTCCTCGCGGTTGAAAAGACCAGGGCCCGCGCAACGCGCGGGCCTTTCTTTTTTCTCAGACGATCGACTGTCCGGTCTTTTTCCAGTCCGCGACGAACGTCGCGAGCCCTGCGTCAGTTAGCGGATGCTTGACGAGCGCCTTGAGGATGGATGGGGGAATTGTCGCCACGTCCGCGCCGATCATCGCGGCTTCTTTGACGTGGTTCACGGTCCGGATCGAGGCCGCCAGGATGTCCGTCGCGAGGTCCTGATAGTTGTCATAGATCGTACGGATCTCGCGAATGAGATCCATGCCGTTGAGGCCGATGTCGTCGAGCCGCCCGATGAAGGGCGACACGAATGTCGCGCCGGCCTTGGCAGCGAGCAGTGCCTGATTGGCCGAAAAGCACAAAGTGACGTTGACCATCGTGCCGTCGCCCGAGAGCGCTTTGCAGGCCCTGAGGCCGTCCATCGTCAGCGGCACCTTGATGGTGACGTTCTTGGCGATCTTCGAGAGAATGCGCGCTTCCCGCATCATGCCGTCGTAGTCGGTCGCGGCCACTTCGGCGGAGACGGGTCCCGGAACGATCGCGCAAATCTCTGCGATCGTCTGCTTGAAATCGCGACCGCTTTTCGCGATGAGCGAAGGGTTTGTCGTGACCCCGTCGAGGAGCCCTGACGCGGCCAGTTCCTTGATCTCGCCCACATCTGCGGTATCGACGAAGAATTTCATCTGGGTTCCAGTTCTGCCCGCGAGCCTTCGAGGCCGTCGGGTGATAACGATCGACGTCGGCCGCGGGCCAGGGCGAGAGCCCGGCACCCCCGGCGGTTCGCGAACCTTCTAATCTGTCGGTGGGGCGTTTGGAAAGTCTGCTCGAAAAGCTCGGGATCGAAGGGGAGGACGGCGGCGGCACGGTACCGGTCCTGCTGCCCGTTGCACTCGACCAGACCTACGACTACCGAAGGCCGGCCGGAGCGGTGTTCGAGCCAGGAGCATTCGTGCTCGTCCCGTTCGGATCGCAGATGCGTCTCGGTGTCGTGTGGGACCGGCCGCTCGGCGGCGACGCGAAACCCGTCGACCCGAAGAAGATCAAGGCGATCGACGCCGTGCTCGACGTCCCGGCCCTGCCGCCCGTCTCGCTCCGCTTTGCCGAGTGGATCGCCAAATACACGCTGGCGCCGCTCGGCATGGTCGTCCGCATGATGATGAGCGCCGGGTCGGCCTTCGACCCGCCGCGAAGCCGCATCGGCGTGAGGCGTGTGGTGGACGCGGCCGTTCCTCAGCGGATGACGCCCGCGCGCGCCCGCGCGCTCGAAATCGCGTCGGATGGCCTCGTGAGGTCCAAGGCGGAACTTGCGCGCGCCGCGGGTTGCTCGTCCGCCGTGATCGACGGCCTCGTTCAGACAGGCACACTTGTCGAGATCGACATTGCACCTGAGGTGCCTCGCGCGCCTGATCCCCATCGCGCCAAGGTCGAGTTCGAAGGCGATCAAGCTGCGGCTGTTCACGCCTTGATGTCAGCAGTCGACGCGAACGCGTTCTCCGTTTCCCTTCTCGACGGCGTCACCGGGTCAGGCAAGACGGAAGTCTATTTCGAGGCGGTTGCAGCCGCACTCGAGAAGGGCCGTCAAGCCTTGATCCTGTTGCCCGAGATCGCGCTGACGTCGCAGTTCCTCGAACGGTTCGAACGGCGCTTTGGCGTCCGACCGGTCGAATGGCACTCAGCTTTGGGCGCGGCCGAACGGGGACGGGTCTGGACAGCGGCCGCCAACGGCACGGCACGCGTCATCGTCGGCGCACGCTCGGCACTCTTCCTCCCGTTATGCGATCTCGGGCTGATCGTCGTCGACGAGGAGCACGATCAGGGCTTCAAGCAGGACGATCGCGTGCACTACCAGGGCCGCGACATGGCCGTCGTACGCGCGCATCTGGGCGGGTTTCCCGTGGTGCTCGCGTCCGCGACCCCGTCGATCGAGAGCCATGTCAACGCCCGCACCGGCCGCTATCGGCACTTGACGCTCACGTCACGCTACGCGGGCGCTGATCTGCCCGACATCGAAGCCATCGATCTCCGCCGCGCCGCCCCCGAAAAAGGCCGCTGGCTCGCGCCGCCGACCGTCGACGCGTTGAAAGAGACGCTGGCCCACGGACAGCAGGCGCTGCTGTTCCTGAACCGTCGCGGCTACGCGCCGTTGACGCTCTGCCGGAGTTGCGGCCATCGCATCGAATGTCCCCAGTGCACCGCTTGGCTCGTGGAGCATCGCTTTCGCCAGAAGCTGCATTGTCACCACTGCGGCTTCCAGATGTCGATCCCGCCGAAGTGCCCGAAATGCGCGGCCGAAGGCGGACTCGTCGCCTGTGGCCCGGGCGTGGAGCGTGTGGCGGAGGAGGTGGCCGAACGCTTCCCCGAGGCGCGCGTCGCGCTGCTTTCGTCGGACCTCATCCCGGGCCTGACAGAAATGCGCGCCGCCATCCAGCGCATCGAGGCCGGCGAGACCGACATCATCATCGGCACGCAGATCGTCGCCAAGGGCCACCACTTTCCGAACTTGACACTGGTCGGCGTGGTTGATGGCGATCTCGGGCTCTCTATGGGCGCCGACCCGCGCGCGGGCGAGCGGACGTTCCAGCTGCTGCATCAAGTCACGGGGCGCGCGGGACGCGCCTTCGCGGCCGGGCGCGGGCTCATCCAGACCCATATGCCCGAGCATCCCGTGATGCAGGCCATCCTGTCGGGTGATCGCGAGGAATTCCTGTCGCGCGAGATCGAACTTCGCCAGCGCGGTCTGCTTCCACCCTACGGCCGTCTCGCGGCACTCGTTATCTCCGCGCGCGAGAAGGAGTTGGCTGAACGATACGCCCGCGAAGTGGCGCGCCGTGCTCCGCCCGCCGAACACATTTCGGTGCTGGGCCCCGCCGAAGCGCCGATTGCGGTCGTTCGCGGCCGGCACCGCTGGCGCCTCCTCGTCAAGGCGCCGCGTGACGCCGACATTCAGGCCTACCTGAGAGAGTGGCTTGCAGTCGCGCCGGAACCGCGCGGCGATCTCCGCCTCGCCGTTGACGTCGATCCCTACAATTTCCTCTGACCGTCAGGGCAGCGGACCGCCGCGGAAGAGATAGACATAGAGGGCGTGCAACGGAGACGGGCCGGCCGAGAGATTGATGCCGAGCGCGGACTTCGCGACGTAGGCAAGGACCAGATAGCCGACGAGCGCGGCAACGACGACGGACGCGAAAAGCGCGAGCACCATGAGCGAGGGGAACAGATCGAGCTGCCCCTCCTCGCGGAGCCGCGCTTCGCTCCGCCGCTCCGGTCCCATAATGAGTCGGACATAGAACCGGCCCCATGGTGCCCAGAGGCTCGCACGGACATCGACCGGATGGCGCGTCGTATCGCGCCGTGCCGCCTCCACGATGGCGCCGATCTGCCTGGCGCTGAGCGAGGCAATAACATCCGCGGGCAGCCGGGCGAGCAGCCGGGCCGTACCGATGTCCTGCCTCTGCCCGTCCTCCGGGAACAACGCCTCGAAGTGCATCCCTGCCTCCATGACAACACGCAGAGATTGCATCAAATTGTCAAAGACACACTTACAGGTGGCAATACTGTTCGCTGAAAGATTGACCCGGATCGGGACGCGGGATCGCAGACGAGGGTGTGCCCTGCACTGTCGGCGAAGGTCACGGCGATAACGAAGCGGAAGCGCCGCCCGGTCTGAAGAAACAACGATTTTGGAGCGATCTCCCGGCGACGACTTGATGCGTCATTCCGGCGTCTCCCCGCCGGTTGCTGCCGCGAAATGCGCATGTTAGAGGGAGCGCGCATCGAAAGGCGCCGCGTTGGGGAAGACTGTCGCGGTCGCTTTTTGTACTTAAATCCTTCGAAAATCGGGGATTTCCGGCTCGTTCTGAGCCCGGGATACTCCCTGTTCCAGCACAGAAGAGCGCAGAACGTGGCATCTGACGAACCTTTGATGGCGAGTGTCGCTGGGCGATACGCGTCAGCGCTGTTCGAACTCGCGAGCGACAGCAATTCGGTCGCGGCCGTCGAGGGGGATTTGGCTTCGTTCGAAGCACTGATCGCGGAAAGCCCCGATTTCGCGCGGATGCTGAAAAGCCCCGTCATTCCGGCAGACGAGCAGGCAACCGCTCTCGAAGCCGTCTTTCGGAAGGCCGGGATCGGCGCGACGACCATCAACTTCTTCAAACTTCTGTCCCGAAACCGCCGTCTGTTTGCCGCCACCGACGCCGCCAAGGCATTCCGCGCGTTGGCAGCCCGGGCACGCGGTGAGATTTCGGCCGAAGTCACGTCCGCGACGCCGCTGACCGACGCGCAATTGACCGAGCTTCGCGACGTTCTCGCGTCGAAGGCCGGCAAGTCGGTCGCGCTCTCTCAGAAGGTCGATCCGTCTATCCTCGGCGGCCTCGTCGTCAAGATCGGCAGCCGCATGATCGACAACTCGCTGAAGACCAAGCTCGACACGATGCGGTTCGCCTTGAAGGGCGCCGCCTAAGAATTCGAAACCCGGCCAGCCTCATCGGCTTGCCGGGTTTTCCGTTGAATGAACATGCGGCGGACGAAGTGCTGACCGCGAACTGACAAACGAAAAGCCAAAGGGGCAACGTCGATGGAAATCCGGGCCGCAGAGATCACCTCGATCCTGAAGGATCAGATCAAGAATTTCGGCAAGGAGGCCCAGGTCTCCGAGATCGGTCAGGTGCTCTCGGTCGGTGACGGTATCGCCCGAGTCTACGGTCTCGACAATGTCCAGGCCGGCGAGATGGTCGAGTTCCCCGGCGGTCTTCGCGGCATGGCGCTGAACCTCGAAGCGGACAACGTCGGCGTCGTGATCTTCGGCGACGACCGCGGCATCCGCGAAGGCGACACCGTCAAGCGCACCGGCGCCATCGTCGACGTGCCGGTCGGCAAGGGCCTTCTGGGCCGAGTGGTCGACGCGCTCGGCAACCCGATCGACGGCAAAGGCCCGATCAAGTCCGACACGCGCATGCGCGTCGATGTCAAGGCACCCGGCATTCTTCCGCGCAAGTCGGTGCACGAGCCGATGGCGACCGGCTTGAAGGCCATCGACGCGCTGATCCCGATCGGCCGCGGCCAGCGCGAGCTGATCATCGGCGACCGCCAGACCGGCAAGACCGCTGTCATCCTCGACACCTTCCTCAATCAGCGCCCCGCCCACGGCGGCACCGACGAGACCGCG
>JANRIH010000055.1:0-27785 GCA_033765145.1 Hyphomicrobium sp.
TGCAGCATCACGCTGAGCAGGCTCTGGTCCGGCACTTCGGTGACGACCGGCAGCATGTCGTCGATCGCGGCATCGATACCCGCGGTGGCAGCATGGCAGCGCGCTTCGACATCCGGCTTCCCAGTGTAATTTGCGATCCCGTCGATCATGGCCTGCGACCACGCATCCATGTCCTGAAAACGCATGCTGGTCAGACCCGTGAGCGACTTCAGGCATTCGGCCGAAAATGGCATGGCGAAGTCTTTGCAGAAATCGATCTCGCGGCCGGGCTCGAACGCGTCCAGAATACGGTCGGCATGCGCCTGGAATTGCGCGGTCCAGTGCGCCTTCACGGTCTTCGGCGAGACCGATGGAAAGATGGCCTTACGCTCGGCCATATGCGCATCACCATCCTTGCGCATCATGTTCTGGCCCATCAGCGTATTCATCAGCCCTTGCGGCTGATGCGAGCTGAAGACGTCGATGTTCTTCTCGCAGATGAAGATATCGTCGCGGCAAGCGAACACGGTCCCGCCCAACTGCGGCACGAAAGCGATCGGAGCATCCTTGCGCAGTTTCGCGAGCGCCGGATACGGATCGCGCCAGAAGGCAGGCATGTCGATGTCGAAATGCGGGGCGGTGCTCATGGCGCTCGCTTTCGCTCTCGTGCGTCCGGCGCGTCAGCTTCTCACTGCAAATCAGCTAACTCGTAAAGCGGCCGGATTTCGATCTCGCTCGGTCCGGGCATCGGATTGGGGCAGCGCTTCACCCAGGCGACCGCTTCTTCCATGTCTCTCACTTCCCATATCCAGAAGCCGGCGACCAGCTCGCGGGTGGCGGCAAAAGGCCCGTCGATCACCGTGCGCCCGGGGCCGTCGAAGGCGACGCGCTTGTCTTGCGAGGAGGGCTTGAGACCATCGCCGGCACGCATGATGCCGGCACTGATCAGTTCCTGGTTAAATTTCCCCATCGCCTCGAGCATCGCGAGGTTTTCGGGCGTTCGGACAAAGCCCTTTTCGCTGTCTTCGGTCGCCTTCACCAGCACCATCACACGCATAGCCGATGTCTCATCATTCCCACTCGATCGTGCCCGGCGGCTTGCTGGTCACGTCATACACAACGCGATTGACGCCCTTGACCTCGTTGATGATGCGGGTCGCGACGCGGCCCAAGAACCCCATATCGAAGGGATAGAAATCCGCCGTCATGCCGTCGACCGAGGTGACTGCGCGGAGGCCGAGTACGTGGTCATAGGTACGGCCGTCGCCCATGACGCCGACCGTGCGCACGGGCAGGAGCACGGCGAAAGCCTGCCAGATGGCGTCGTAGAGGCCGGCCTGGTGAATTTCGTCGAGGTAGACTGCGTCGGCTTTGCGCAGGATGTCGAGCTTCTCGCGCGTGATCTCGCCCGGGATGCGGATGGCGAGCCCCGGTCCTGGGAACGGATGGCGGCCGACGAAGGCGTCGGGCAGCCCCAATTCGCGGCCCAACGCACGCACCTCGTCCTTGAAGAGTTCGCGCAACGGCTCGACGAGCTTCATGTTCATGCGCTCGGGGAGTCCGCCCACATTGTGGTGCGACTTGATCGTGACCGAGGGGCCGCCGGAGAACGAGACGCTCTCGATGACGTCGGGATAGAGCGTGCCCTGGGCCAGGAATTCGGCGCCGCCGACTCTTCGGGCTTCGGCCTCGAAGACGTCGATGAAGTGCTTGCCGATCGTCTTGCGTTTGGTTTCGGGATCAGAGATGCCCGCAAGCGCCGTCAGGAACATCTCCGATGCATCCACGTGCACAAGCGGGATATTGTAGTGGTCTCGGAACAGGCCGACGACTTCGCGGGCCTCGTTCATCCGCATCAGGCCGTGATCGACGAAGACGCAGGTCAACTGGTCGCCGATCGCCTCGTGGATCAGGACCGCGGCGACCGCGCTGTCCACGCCGCCCGATAGACCGCAGATGACGCGGCCCTTGCCGACCTGAGCCTTGATCTTCGCGGTCATCTCGGCGCGATAGGCGGCCATGGTCCAATCGGACTTGAGGCCCGCGATGTTGTGCACGAAGTTCTGGATGAGTTTCGCGCCGTCGGGGGTATGAACGACCTCGGGATGGAATTGCACCGCATAGAACCGGCGCGCTTCGTCTGCCACTGCCGCATAGGGCGCGTTGTCACTCGTGGCGATGACTTCGAAGCCGTGGGGCAGCCGTGTCACGCGATCGCCGTGGCTCATCCACACTTGATGACGTTCGCCCAAGGACCAGACACCGTCGAACAGGCGGCTCGGCTTCGCGACCGACAGCATGGCGCGGCCGAACTCACGATGATGTCCGCTTTCGACCTTGCCACCCAGCTGCTCGGCCATCGTCTGTTGGCCATAGCAGATGCCGAAGACCGGTATTTCGGCGTCGAAGATGGCGGATGGAGCACGTGGTGAGCCGTGTTCCGTCACGGAGGCAGGACCGCCCGATAGGATAACGGCTTTCGGCTTCAGCTTTTGGAATGCCGCGTCAGCGCTGTGGAAGGGGTGAATCTCGCAATAGACGCCCGTCTCGCGCACACGGCGGGCGATCAACTGCGTCACCTGGCTGCCGAAATCGATGATGAGGACAGTGTCGGGCGTCATGGGTTCCTGAAGCTTCCGGGACACGAGGCGTGGGAGCGCACGATGATTTTCCATGGACCTGCGGCTGAGCCGCTTCGGCGGTAGACCACCGGGCCGATGGACCGTCAAGCCGCGAAGTCCTTGCCGGGCCCGGGAGCCAGCACTTGCACGACTACCGGAATGTCGCGCCGGCAGCTTGCGGCGGCCACATGTTAATGTCAGGCGTTCAGACTTTCTCGAAGCGGCCCGGCAGGATAATCAGGCGACAGGGGCGCTGGAGCGTGCCCCTCGGTCGAACAGGGATGTTGGATGCTGGGGTATGATGCTGGGCCATGACGTCGCGATCGTCTTCCTCGCTGCCCTCGCGACGGCCATCGCGACCGGTCTCGGCGCTCTGCCGCTCATCGTCTTCCGGCGCATCTCGGCCTCGGGCATCTCGATCGCGAATGCCGCTGCCGCAGGTCTGATGATGGCGGCGACTTACGGACTCATCGCGGAGGGCTTGGCGCTCAGCGCGCCCCGGCTTCTCGCCGGCCTCGCGATGGGCCTCGCGGCCATCGTCATCGCGAGCCGGCTCATCGGGGATGTTCAATCGACGACTGTCGCGGGGCTCGCCGGTCTCAACGCCCGGAAGGCGCTGCTCATCATCGGCGTCATGACCGCGCATTCATTTGCCGAGGGCGTGGGCGTCGGTGTTTCATTCGCCGGCTCGGACGAGCTTGCGACGTTCATTACGGCCGCGATCGCCATTCACAACATTCCCGAGGGCCTTGCGATCAGTCTCGTTCTGGTGCCGCGCGGCACGCCAGTGTGGCAGGCGGCGCTCTGGAGCATCTTCACGAGCCTGCCGCAGCCGATCGCGGCGGTGCCGTCCTATCTGGCGGTCGAGACATTCGCGCCGCTTCTGCCGATCGGCCTCGGCGTCGCGGCGGGAGCCATGATGTGGATGATCTTCGCCGAACTCATTCCGGACGCCGGGAAGGCGACTTCCCCGAACGCTGTCGGTGTCATTGTGACCTTGTCGTTCGCGGCGATGATGGCGTTCCAGTACCTCGTGCTCAAGAGTTGAGACGCCAGACTTCGTAATTGAGCGCGCCCGCGAAAGTCGCCCATGCGAAGTAGGGCATGAACAGGTACGCGGCGGTGCGGTCGATCGGCCATGCGAGCACGATGAATGCCGCTATGGACAACCACATGAGGGTGAGATCGGCGAGCGCCATGCCGATTTTGTGTTCGCCGAACATGATCCATGACCACGCTGCATTGAATGCGAGGCCGATGGCCCACACGATCGTCGCGGGGCCTATGCCCTCAATGCTCCAGACGCGATAACCAGCATAAGCGATCATGGCGTAAAGAACGGTCCAGGCGACGGGAAAGAGCCAGTTTGGCGGTGTCCAAGACGGTTTGGCGAGCTGTTCGTACCAGGGGCCGGGCGTGAAGAGCGCGCCGGTCGAAGCGGCTCCGATCACGAGCGCCGCGATGATGGCCGGCGGCAGATAGTCCGTCATGCGCGTCAATCCCCTTGTCGCCTGCAGATTAGCCGGTCCGGCCGGCTATCGTTGTTCTCGCAACCGCAGTTCACGGCGGATGTGGCATAACGTCGTGATCGTTCGAATACGGCTTGGTTCCAGCCATGTCCGCCAATTCAGCGATAACGCGCGGCACGTCGTCGAAGATCCAGAAATGGCCCTTGCCGTCGAGCCGCACGAGGCGACAGTTGGGGAGTTTTGCTGCCAAATACAACGCAGCCGCGACTGGGACGATCGGGTCGGATGTGCCTTGCCAGAGTACGGACGGGGCCGTGACATCCGACCAGCGAATGCCCCACGGCGCGCTGTAGATTTCGAGGTCGTCGGTGCCGCCTCGTCCGCTCACGCGAAAGCTTTCGGCCGTCATGCGGTGCATCGCGGTTTTAACTGCCGGCCGGGAGAGAATGTTTCTATCGGCCGGACTGATGAGGCGCGGAACGAGGCCGCCAAGGCCCCACGGAACGGTGCGATAGACGAAGCCGATGGTTTCAGCGATGGGTCGTGTCAGCCAGCGCTGGCGGGGAACATCGAGAAAGAACCGATGCTGGGACCATGAAATCGGATGATTGCGGCTCTCGGGTGTCGCCAGATAGTCAGCGACTGGACCCATCGGTGAGACAAGAGCCAGGCCGTTGATGCGATGGCCGAGCTTGGCGGCGAGCGCCACGGCATAGGGGCCGCCGCCGGAAATCGCGAGGATCGCAAACCGTTCGAGGTCTAGAGCGTCGACGACCTCTTCCAGCCACGCAACACGCGCGGCCAGTGTGACGGGCTCCATGGGCGGCGTCTCGCCGCAACCGGGGCGGTCGGGGGCCAGGAGGCGGAGCCCTGCGGCCTTTGCTTCGCTGTCGGCGATCGAGAACATGAGCCGCGACGACGGCGCGCCGTGGAGACAGAGGACGGGACGGCCGGATGGGTCGCCGAATATGGCATAGGAGACGCGGCGGTCTCCAGGCAATGTCAGGATGTGCCGATTATCGGCTGCACTGGTCATCGTTCGGTGGGTCCAGGCGTCGAGATCATCCGGCAACTCCATTGCCCACTTGCGGTTCTTTTTCCGCGACGCCATGCACGTAGGCGCGGCATTGGCCGCGCACAAGCACCACGGCCCCCAAGGAGGTCAGACGTCCATGCTTCTCGTCGAAACGCGTGTCGGTCCGAGCCCTATCGCTGGTATCGGTCTCTTTGCACTTGAACCGATCAAAGCCGGTACGCGCACGTGGATGTTCACGCCCGGTTTCGACCAGCTTTTCACAGAAGACCAAATCGCGGGGTTGCCGCCGGCTGCGCGTCATCAACTCGAGACCTACACCTATCGGCATGCCGCGAGCGGGCTCTTCATATTCTGCATCGACAACGCGCGGTTCATGAATCACGCCGACGACCCGAATACGGCCGGTTATCACGAGGGCGGGCGCGTCGAGGGGTACGATACGGCGCTGCGCGACATCGCCGCTGGCGAGGAACTCACGTGTGACTACCGGCTGTTCGACGCTGGATACCGGAAAAAGCTCGGGTTCGACTGAGCCGGCGTCTTCAATCGCGGCTGGCGAGCCAGCGCTTGACGAGAGCGTTGGCGATTGCCTGATCGCCGGGCAGGAACAAGCCTTCGGCGTGTTCGCCCCGAAGCATTGCCTCGACTTCGGAACGCTCGACCCAGCGGGCCGCCTCGATTTCGAAGGGATCGGGTGAGAGCGGTGCGAACGCGACATCCGCGACGCATCCGATCATCAAGGAATGTGGAAACGGCCAGGGCTGGGAGAGCGCGTAGGCGACCTCGCCGACATCGAGGCCCAGCTCTTCCTTCGTTTCTCGACGGACGGCGTGCTCCACGTCCTCGCCGGGCTCGACGTAGCCCGCGGGCAAAGAATACATGCCCTCGCGGAAGCGCGGTTCGCGCGTCAGGACGATGCGCGCCCCATCGGTCAGCAGCATGATGACGACGGGATCGACGCGCGGGTAAGCGCCGGTTCCGCAAGCGGCGCATTGGCGGCGCCAGCCGCCGTCGGCGATGACCGATGCTGCGCCGCAGTTCGCGCAGTGGCCGTGCCGGGAATGCCAGTCCGCGAGCGCTTTCGCGTTGCCGAGGAGTGCGAGTTCGTCGGCGCACATCGTGCCTTGCGTCGCGAGCGAGCGCAGATCGACGAGCGGGGACCATCTCGCCGCGTCGGCTTCTGACATAGGCTCGGGGAGTGCCACAGCGAAGCGTGCGGCCCCGGTCGGCCGATCGAGACCGAGAAAGAGTATCGCCGCGTCCTCGGTGATCTGGCTCTCGAGTTCGCGCCGGGTGAACCAGCGGACGCGCGTGTCGGAGCGATCCGCGTTCGAGACAACGGCCGGCCGGCCGCCTGCGACGATCAGGAAACGTGCGCTTTCACTGACTTCGAGTGCCTGCAGTGCTGCGCTGTCGACGCGGATGTGGGCCGCGCGGTCGAGTAGGGTCGAAGATCGCAACGTCGGGTGCATGTTATGGCCGGTCGCTCGTGGGCAACGAGCCCTATTTCCCGCCCGGGCCCGCGTCAACGCTCGAGGTTGGGATGCGGGAATGCCGCAGGCTTGCGCCCGTACCCTCGATGCCCCATAACCGCCCTGGGCTGGCGGCGGACGCATCCCTCGCCAACCGGGTCAGGTCGGGAACGAAGCAGCCCTAACGATCAGGACGCGGGTCGTCCGCCAGCCTCTACTTCGCTCACGGGCGCGGTTCGGATCGCGTTCCGCGATCCGGCGCCCTCCGCCGGGGCGCGACTCTGTCTCGGGTCGCCTTGCTCCCCGGCCCTTCGGGCGCATGCACTGCGGGCCGATCTGGGTGCCAATGGCAAAAAAGAAATCGGACATGACGGGATCGGCAGGCGGCGCGGGCGATGGGCCCGCGAAGCCTTACGTCGTTCTCGCCCGCAAATACCGTCCGCAATCGTTCGACGATCTCATCGGCCAGGAGGCGATGGTCAAGACACTGCGGAACGCCTTCGCGTCGGGGCGGATCGCGCAGGGGTACATGCTGACCGGCGTGCGCGGCATCGGCAAGACGACGACGGCGCGCATCCTGGCGCGCGCACTCAACTACGAAACGGACACGGTCGATGCGCCGACGGTCGACATGCCGTTGCTCGGACGGCATTGCGCGGAGATCATCGAGAGCCGGCACGCCGACGTGATCGAGATGGACGCGGCGTCGCATACCGGCGTCGACAACATGCGCGAGATCATCGAAAATGCGCGCTACAAGCCGATCCTCGCGCGGATGAAAGTGTTCATCATCGACGAGGTTCACATGCTGTCGAAGGGTGCGTTCAACGCGCTCCTGAAGACACTCGAAGAGCCTCCCGAGCATGTGAAGTTCATTTTCGCGACGACCGAGATCCGCAAGGTGCCGGTCACGGTGCTCTCGCGGTGCCAACGGTTCGATCTGAGGCGGGTCGACGTCCCTCTGCTTTCCCAGCACCTCGTCAAGATCGCGGCCTTAGAGGGCGTCGACGCGGAAGCCGACGCCGTGACGCTCATTGCACGCGCGGCCGGGGGAAGCGTGCGCGACGGGCTTTCGCTCCTCGATCAGGCGATCGCGATGAGCGATGGCCCCGTCACGTCCGGTCAAGTCCGCGACATGATGGGGTTCTCGGATCGGGGCCGCGTCTTCGATCTTCTCGAGGCCCTCGTCGGTGGCAAACCGCAAGAGGCCCTCAAGCTCTATGCGGGGCTCTATCGCGACGGTGGGGAGCCCACTCAGTTGCTCGCGGATCTCGCGGACTGTGTGCACATCGCCACGCGCGTCAAAGTCATGGGCGCGGGGGCGAGCGGGGAAGGGCTCTCGGCGGAAGAACGGCGTCGGGCTCAATCGCTTGCGGGCGAGGTGTCGCTCGCACTTCTCGCGCGCCTCTGGCAGATGCTGCTCAAGGGGCTCGATGAAGCTGGCAAGGCGCCGGATGGGTACGCCGCCGCCGAAATGGTGCTGATCCGGATCGCCTACATGGCGGATCTTCCGCCGCCCGAAGAGATCATCAAGGCCATCGGCCGCTCGGATCGGCGGAACGGCGGAGCGGGGGCGCAAGAGAAGCGGCCCGAGAGCCACGCCGGGGATCGTGGAGTGCGCGCCACGTCCGAGGCGCTGCAAGCAGAACGGGGCCCGTCGCCGGGAAGCGTGTCCGGGTCTCAAGCTCGCCCTTTCGATGATGCGCCGCCGCTCGAAGTTTATGAAGAGCTTGCGGCGGCGGGCTACGGCGAGGGGCCCGATCTCTTCCAGGATGCCAGTGGGCAGGACGCCAGCGGGATCGAAGGGCTCGGCGACGAAGACGACGCGCCGACGTCAGGCGCTCCTGACACGCGTGTGCTCAACAATTTCGAGGACGTGGTGCGCCTCATCGGTGAGCGCCGCGATGTGAGGCTCAAGGTCCATATCGAGGAGCACGTCAGTCTCGTGCGGTTCGATGCGTCGGCGCCGTCGATCGAGCTCTATCTTCTGTCCGGTGCGCCACCCGAGATCGCCAACGAACTGCGAGAAAAACTCAACAAGTGGACCGGGCGGCGCTGGATGGTGGCGCTGTCGAAAGCGGCAGGGCAGCCGCCCATTGCCGAAACGAGACGGCAGCGGGAGGCCGAAGAGATCGCGCGTTTGAAACAGCATCCGGCGGTGTCCGCGGTGCTGCAAGCGTTTCCCGACGCGAAAATCGCCGTGCGCCAATTGGGCAAGGATGGGGCCGATCCCCAACGTGACGACGAGACGGGGACAGGGTAGGGATCGGCAACGACGGCGTCGCGAAGCAGAGCGGCGCGTCGTCCACGAAAGGGAGCGAGATGAAAGACATCATGGGCATGATGAAGCAGGTGGGCCAGATGCAGGCCCGCATGCAGAAGGTTCAGGAGGAACTGGCAGCGGCGGACGTCGAGGGGCAGTCTGGCGCGGGGCTCGTCAAGGTCACGCTCACGGGAAAGGGCGACATGCGGAAGATCGTAATCGATCCCTCGCTCATGAAGCCGGACGAAGCGGAAATTCTCGAAGACCTCATTCTCGCGGCATTCCAGGATGCGCGCGGCAAAGTCGAGCAGCTGATGCAGTCGAAGATGGCCGAGGTGACGGGCGGTCTGCCGCTGCCGCCGGGACTGAAGCTCTTTTGAGCAGCGGGCAGTGTGCTTTGGGCTGCGCCACACGCGTTCCTGCCCCGCACCCTGACCCACTGCCCCTTCGACGCGCAGGCGATGAGTTGAGGGGCTCACCCATCACCTTTCGCCGAACGCTCGCCGCGTGCTACCACCCCCGCCGATGTCCAAGAAACTTGCAGGTCCCGAGATCGAACGGCTGATCCAGCTCCTGGCCCGCGTGCCGGGGCTAGGTCCGCGGTCGGCGCGCAAAGCGGCGCTCGGGCTCTTGAAGCGGCGTCAGGACCTTATGGTGCCGCTCGCCGAAGCGATGGCGGTCGCCGTCGCGCGGATCGAGACGTGCCCGTCGTGCGGCAACCTCGATACGGTTTCGCCTTGCACGATCTGCGCCGATCCGCGCCGCGATCGCTCGCTGATCGTCGTTGTCGAGGAGGTCGGCGATCTCTGGGCGCTCGAGAGGGCGGGCGTGGTCGCGGCGTCCTACCATGTGCTCGGCGGGCATCTGTCCCCGCTCGACGGTATCGGTCCCGACAAACTCAACATCGAGAGCCTCATCAGCCGGGTTTCGGTGGGGGGAGTGACGGAAGTCCTTCTCGCGCTCAATGCTACGGTTGAAGGCCAGTCGACGGCGCACTACCTGTCCGATCGGTTGTCTCCCTTGGGCGTAACCGTCTCGCGTCTGGCTCAGGGTGTGCCGATCGGCGGCGAACTCGACTATCTCGATGACGGGACGCTGGCAGCCGCGGTCAAGGCGCGACGCAAGCTTTGACGGCCCCCCAGGACAACCAAATGGAAACGATCGACACGGCGTCCGGCCCGCGGGGGTCCGCTCAGAAGGCGCGCTTCGTCGAGGGATCGCTTCTCAGGCATATCCTCGTCATGACGGGCACGGGCGCCGTCGGCCTCGTCGCTATCTTCATCGGCGATCTCGCGAACATTCTCTTCCTTTCCTGGCTGAAGGACGAGGCGGTGGTCGCGGCGGTCGGATACGCAAGTTCGATCCTGTTTTTCACAACGTCGATCGGTATCGGTCTTTCGATCGCGGCGACGGCGCTCGTCTCACCCCGGGTCGGCGCGGGAGATCGGGCCAAGGCGCGGCGCTACGCGGCGAGTGCGATGGTGCTGACGGTCATAGCATCGGCCGTGTTGACGCTTGCCGTCTGGCTGACGGTCGGGCCGATGCTGACGCTGCTTGGCGCGACGGGACGCACTCATGCGCTGGCGTCGAGCTATCTTTCGATCCTCGTCCCCTTTCTACCACCACTCGCGCTGGCGATGACGACGACGGCGGTCCTGAGGTCAGTCGGCGACGCGCGGCGCGCGATGAATGTGACGCTGGTCGGGGCGTTCGCGAACCTGGCGCTCGACCCCGTGCTGATCTTCGGACTGGGGCTCGGTATCGAAGGGGCGGCCATCGCGTCGTCACTCGCACGGCTCTCGATGGCGGTTTACGGTCTCTACGCGACAATCCGCGTGCACGACATCGTCGGGGAACCTTCGGCGGCGACCGTCGTGGAGGACGCCGCGCCGCTCGGCGCCGTCGCGATCCCAGCGGTGCTCACGAACATCGCGACGCCGGTTGGCAATGCCTACGTCACGGCCGCAATTGCCGTGCATGGCGACAGCGCGGTTGCGGCATGGGCCATCATCGGTCGTGTCATGCCGGTCGCGTTCGGTTCCATTTATGCTCTCTCCGGCGCCATCGGGCCCGTCATCGGGCAGAATTTCGGCGCGGGGCAGAATGCCCGCATGCGGCGCGCGTTTACCCTGTCGCTGTGGGTCACGGCGGGCTTCACGTTCGCGGCGTGGATCGCGCTCCTGGTTCTCGAACACGCGATCCTGGCGGCGTTTCACGCCGAAGGCGAGACCGCTCATCTCATCTCAGTCTTTTGCCGGTATCTCTCGCCGCTCTTCCTATTCCTTGGCTTCTTGTTCGTTGCCAACGCGGCGTTCAACACCCTTGGCAAAGCTCAGCTTTCGACGATGCTGAACTGGGCGCGGGCCACGATCGGGACGGTCCCGTTCGTCGAGGCCGGCTCACGGTTGGGCGGCGCAGAGGGGGTCCTTGGCGGCAACATGCTCGGGGGTATCGCCTTCGGATTGCTGGGTGTCTGGCTGTGCTTCCGCTTGATGGACCGTATCGGGCAAGATACTTAGCTCAACCGGGCGAATTTGCTCCGGGCCCACACTTTGCGCAAAGTCCTGTGCTCGAGACTGTCGGGCAGGGCTCGGCAGTGAGGACAGCAGGCTGTGAGGACACTTGAGCGGCAGTGAAGACGGCACATCGCTGATCGCGCGAATGCGGAATGCCGTGATTGAGCTGCCCCGCTTTCAAAAGCGGATCGTGCTCGCGACCGGCGATTTTGTCATCATCTCGCTCGTGCTCTGGGTGCTGATCTCACTCAGGTTCGCCGAATACTGGCGACCGGAGATCTGGCAGCAGGTTGTTCTGTTCCTGCTTGCCCCGCTGACGGCCGTCGCGACATTCGCGAGCTTCGGGCTCTATCGCCTCGTCACCCGGTTCATCGGGTTGCAGGGCATGATGCAGATCTTCATGCTGATGGGGCTCGCCGTCCTCATCTGGTCGCTTATCGTCTTCATGTCGGGCCAGCTCGGCTTCCCGCGTTCGATCATTCTGCCGTTCGCGTTCTTGAGTGCCTGTCTCGTGTCGGCGAGCCGGGCGACCATGGGCTGGCTGTTGAAGTCGGCCGGCATTCGGATTGCCGCGTTCGATCACCGTCGGCCGGGCAAGAAAGTCGCCATCTATGGCGCGGGGCTCATGGGCGTCGGCCTTCTCAATTCGGCCCGGCGGGTGCGCGATCGCGACGTCATCGCATTCTTCGATCCCGCGCCGTCGCTCAAGGGCCAGTACGTCGGCGGGGTCAAGGTCTACCGGCCGGAGAAGATGGCACGTGTCATCTCGCGGCTCGGTATCGAGGAGGTTCTAGTTGCGCTGCCGCATAGCCAACGACGCGAACGTCGACAGGTGCTTCGCGAACTCGAACGGCTGCCGGTCAGCGTCAAGATCCTGCCGGACTATGAAGATGTCGCGGCGGGCGATGTTGGTATCAGCGATTTGAGGCCAGTCGAAGTCAGCGATCTTCTTGGGCGCGATCCTGTACAGCCCGATCCCGAACTCCTGGCGCGCTCGATCAAGGGGAAATCGATCCTCGTGACTGGCGCCGGGGGCTCTATCGGGTCGGAACTCGTGCGCCAGATCGTTCAGCAGCAGCCGAGCGTGCTCGTACTGCTCGATGTATCGGAAGCCGCGCTCTACGAAATCGAGACCGAGATCACGGACTCCATCCAACGTCGGCCCGAGGGCGAGCCGCGTCCCAGGGTCTACGGCATTCTCGGTTCCGTCCTCGACAGGCAACTCGTGCACGACACGATCGCGACGCATGGCGTCAAGACGATCTTCCATGCGGCCGCCTACAAGCACGTGCCCATCGTGCAGCACAATGCGGCGGTCGGGCTTCAGAACAATACGTTCGGATGCCAGGTGATCGCGGAAGCGGCGCGGCGGCTTGCGGTCGAGCGGGTCATTCTCATCTCGACCGACAAGGCCGTGCGACCGACGAACCTCATGGGGGCGTCGAAGCGGCTGGCCGAACTGGTGCTCCAGGCGATGGCGGCGGAAGGTGGTCCGACCACCTTCTCCATGGTCCGGTTCGGCAATGTGCTCGACAGCTCGGGATCGGTCGTTCGGCGTTTCCGCAAGCAAATCTCCGACGGCGGGCCCGTTACGGTCACCCACAAGGAGATCGTTCGCTATTTCATGTCGATCCCGGAAGCGGCGGAACTCGTCATCCAGGCCGGCGCCATGGCGAAGGGCGGCGAAGTCTTCGTGCTGCAGATGGGCGATCCTGTCAGGATCGACGATCTGGCGCGCCTCATGATCCATCTTTCCGGTCTGCAAGTCAGGGACGACCAGCATCCCGACGGCGATGTCGAAATCATCTACACGGGACTCAGGCCTGGCGAGAAGCTCGACGAGGAACTGCTCATCGGAACCGACATGACCGGGACCGAGCATCCCCGAATCATGCGATCGAACGAACCGTTCATCGCGGCCCCGGATTTGCGGCGAGAACTCGACCTCCTGCAGGACGCGATCGTGTCGCGGAACTGCGACGCTATCGAAGCCGTACTGTCGCGTACCGTCGAAGGGTACAAGCCGACTTCTCCTGCGCAGGCGAGCGATTTCGTTCCCGACCACGGGCTCCACTCGAGTTCGACAACCATTCACTGACGGGGGCGGTCATCAGCGGTCACGCCGAGATTCCGAGCGCCTCGCGACGGCTGGCGATCCTTGCGGCGTCGGCACGTGACGTCGTGCATGCGCGTGCGCTTCTGATCCGCTCGGCGTTCGCTCTGGGGCACAAAGTCCTCGTCGTCACGCCTCCGCCCAGCCGCGCCGAAGACGCAGCCCTCGCGGCGTTGGGCGTCGAGCGCGCACACTTCGAGATGCGACCGTCCGCACTCCCATTCGTCGAAGCGTGGCGGCTGAAATCGGATCTCCTGGAAGCCATTCGCTCGTGGCGGCCTTCGGGGATCATCGTGTCGGGATACGAACTCGCGGAAGCGGGTGCGCAGGCCGCCCGGCAGGCTGGTGTCGGGCGGATCGTCACGATGGTGACCGATCTCGGCGCCGACGGGCGGAGGGAGGAAGATGAGCGGGCCTCGGCCTATGCGGGCGCCGTCTGCAAGAGCACCGCGGTCATCGTTCACAACACATCGGATGAAGCGGTTTTGCGACGGTCGGGTGCGCTCTCGTCCACGCGCGCTGTGTTGACGCGTTTGCCCGGGGGCGGTGCCGCGCTCGATGTTCCCGCGCCTCCGATCCCGGCGCTCGATGACGGGCCGGTGCTCGCGATGGTTATCGACGGAAAGCGACCCGAAGTCGTCAGCGCGTTCACAACGGCGGCCAAGGCGCTGCGCCGTGCCGGCAAGCGGTTCCGGGCCGTTGTCGCCTTCGATCCGCTCGGCGCGGACGAGGGTGCGCCGATCATGATCGACGGCGTCGATCTCGCGGAACCGGGAAGTGCGCCGACGGATGTCGTCGCCGGCGCGCACGTCCTCGTGCATTTGACGGAGGAAGACGGCCTCTCTCCGCGCCTCATCGAAGCCTTGGGTCTCGGCCGCGCGATCCTGACCCTGGATCAGCCGGGCGTGCGCGAAACGGTGGACGATTGCGTCAACGGATGTCTCGCCAGTTCGGTGACGCCAGACGCCATTGCGAGCGCGATGGGGCACTTCATTGCGAGGCCGGAACTCATTCCGATTCAATGCCAAGCCAGCCGGGCGAAGGCGGAGCGGTCGTTCGACGCCCGGAAAGTCGGCGACACACTCCTGGCGCTGCTCGAGCCATGAGGGCGCTGTTCCGCTGCGGCCATTGGCGGGCGATTGCGCTGGCGACGTCGATTGCGGCTGTGCCCCTACTTGCCGCGGAGACCCGTGCGGGCGACAGTCCAACCGTGGAATTTCGGCCTGTCTCCGCCGAGGCGTTGCGCAGTCTTTCGGTCATGTCCGGCGACCGGCGAGAAACGCAGCCCGCGCGCCAGCCAGTCAGCGATCTCCTCGTGCAGTTCATCGCGGTCAACGGCGCCGCTGCGGCGCTCGAAAGTGACCTCGACACGCAGACCGAGCGCCGGCGCGCGCATTTCGAGGCGCGGCTCATGGTCGTGTCCGGCGGACGCCTCCACGCAGCCGCTGGGGCGCGTTGCCGGTCCTGGCAAGACGATGTCGCGTTCTGTGAAGTCGAATGCGACGGCGGCGGGTTCGCGCTCCGCCGGCGGCCGGGCATGGGGGCCGAGCACCTCGAACTCCTCGTTGGGGGTAACGGCGCGGCGGATTTGGGAGAAGGTTGGGGCGAGGGGGCGGTCGCGGGGTCTCTATCCCTGGCCGGATGCTCGGAGACCGGCAACTCGGATTTGGTGCTGACTACGAGGGCGAGCGGCGGCACTTTAGCCATTTCGCTCCGGCGCGAACGTGGGCGCGATTGACCGTTCGGCGCGCGTCACCTATCTGGAAACCATGGCCATTCTTCCGATCATCACGCTGCCGGATCCCGTGCTCCGGCAGTCCTCGCAACCCGTCGAGCGGATTGACGCCGAGCTTCTGAAGCTCGCCGACGATATGCTGGAGACGATGTACGACGCGCCCGGTGTCGGGCTCGCGGCCGTGCAAGTCAATGTTCCGCGCCGGCTCATCGTGCTCGACTGCGCGCCCGAGGGTGAGCCGAAGGCGCCGATGGTCCTCATCAATCCCGAGATCGTGCGGCTCGGCAGCGAAACACGCGTCTACGAGGAAGGCTGTCTTTCCATTCCCGATGTCCGCATCGACATCGAGCGGCCGTCGACGCTCACGTTGCGGTATGTCGACCGAGACGGGAAGAAGCGTGAAATCGAGGCCGAGGGCCTTCTTGCAACTGCCATCCAGCACGAGGTCGATCATCTCGAAGCCAAACTCATCATCGACTTCATGTCCAAGTTGAAACGCGACATGGTCGTCAAGCGGTTCCGGAAGCTCGCCAAGATCGATCAGAACCTCTGAGACCCGCGTTCCGAAGTCTGCCGATCGTCACGCGCCGGGACATCGCACCATGCCGTTGAAGCTCGTTTTCATGGGAACCCCGGATTTCTCGGTGGCTCCGCTCGAAGCCCTGCTCGCCGCTGGCCATGAGATCGTCGCCGTCTATTCCCAGCCGCCGCGTCCCGCGGGACGCGGCATGGCGGAGCAGAAATCGCCCGTGCAGCGGGCGGCCGAAGTGCGAGGCCTCGTCGTCAGGACACCGCGAAGCCTCAAAGGCGCCGACGAGATCGCGGCGCTCCGCGCGCTCGGCGCCGACGCGGCGGTCGTCGTCGCCTACGGGCTCATTCTGCCGAAGTCGGCGCTCGATGCGTTTCCGCTCGGCGCCTTCAACATTCATGCCTCTAAGCTGCCGCGTTGGCGCGGCGCCGCGCCGATCCAGCGCGCGATCATGGCAGGGGACACCGAGACCGCCGTCATGATCATGCGGATGGAGGAGGGGCTCGACACCGGGCCCGTCGCTGCGACGACGATCGTTCCGATTTCGCCCTCAACCACGGCCGGTGCGCTTCACGACGCCCTCTCAAACGCCGGGGCGCGCCTCATCGTCGACGCCATGGCGGCGCTGGAAGCGGGGACGTTGAGCCTTGTTCCGCAGCCGGCCGAGGGCGTGACTTATGCCGCCAAAATCGACAAGGGAGCAGCGCGGATCGATTTTACGCGGGCGGCGGACGCGGTTCGCGCGCACATCCACGGCCTTTCTCCGTTTCCCGGGGCATGGTTCGAGGTCGTCGGGCGTGACGGGAAGGCCGAACGATTGAAGGTTCTGAGTGTCGCGACCGTGCTCCTCTCGGGCGAGCCGGGCACGTTCCTCGACAATCATGGGACCATTGCGTGCGGCGCGGGGGCTGTCCGCCTCCTCGACGTCCAGCGCGCAGGAAAGAAGCCGATGCCTTTCGGTGAACTCGCCAAGGGTTTCCCGCTCGGGGTTGGCACGCTCGTTAACGCTAGCGCTTAATATTTCACGGTCGATCATGCGGTCGTGCTTGGGAGCGCTCGCCTCGGCAGGCTAACCTCACGCATCGTGCGGCCTGTCGCGCCGCCGTTGTGTTGAAGGAGTGATCCATGCGTTTCCGCGTTCTCATGTCTCTCGCTCTAGGCGTTGCGCTCACTTCGGGTGCCGCTGCTATTCCCGCATTCGCTGACGAGAGCGCCACGATCCGGATCGAGCCGCGTCCCGTTCAGGGTGCGACGATCACGATCGAAGAAGGCGTGCGCGTCTATCGTCCGCTGCCGCCCGAGAAGTACGTCATCGTCAATCCGGGCGGCATGACGCCGCTCAACCTCTCGATCAACGAGACGCGGGTCACGCAGTATTCGACCGCGAACAATTATCACCGGCATGTGCACCGCTATCCGCACAACCGCTACATCCGCTCGTTCATTCCGGCCGTCGGCGGATTCGACTGAGGCGGATCGGGATCGCGGGCGAAGATCTGGTTCCCGGATTGCGCGGGTGCGATCCCGTGGCCATGGTCTACTCGTTCCATCGCGGGCGGAAAGGCATTACAGGTGGCGTCCATCGCGACGCTCCCGAGGCCGCAGCTCAATCCCATGCCGCGCTACCGATTGACGATCGAATACGACGGCACGCCGTTCGTCGGCTGGCAGGTGCAGGCGCACGGGCCATCCGTGCAAGGTACGCTCGAAGAGGCAGCGCGACGCTTCTCGGGCGAGTGCGTCAGCGTTCGCGGAGCGGGACGCACGGATGCCGGCGTCCATGCGCTCGGGCAGGTCGCCCACGTCGACTTCGCGCGCGATTGGGCGCCTGAGGTTGTCCGTGATGCGATGAACTTCCACATGAAGCCGCATCCCGTCGCTGTGCTGACGTCGGAGGTTGCGTCAGAGGACTTCGACGCGCGCTTCAGCGCTGTCGCGCGGCACTACCGCTATCGGATCCTGACGCGGCGCGCGCGACCGGTGCTCGACGAGAACCGCGTCTGGTGGCTGCATCGGCGGCTCGACGTACCCGCGATGGCGGAAGCAGCGCGCGTGCTCGTCGGGCGGCACGACTTCACGACGTTTCGTGCGCTCCAATGCCAGGCGAAGTCAGCGATCAGAACGCTCGATCGGCTCGCCGTCACCGCATCGGGCGACGAGGTGGTCATCGAGGCGTCGGCGCGGTCGTTTCTGCACAATCAGGTCCGCTCGATGGTCGGCAGCCTGAAGCTGGTCGGCGAAGGTCGGTGGACGGCGGACGATCTTGCGGCGGCGCTCGTGGCGCGGGACCGGACGCGATGCGGACCCGTTGCGCCGGCCGCGGGGCTCTATCTGGCGCAGGTTGACTATGAGGTGCAGTAGGCAGCAGGCAGCAGGCAGCAGGCAGGAGACAATGCGCAGAGCGGATTCGGGCGGGGTAGAGTTGCGGGAGAGAATAGGGACGCGCGTCAGGGGGCGTGGAATGACGTGCGCGAGCCGATTATAGCGGGCGGGACCCGGTGAGGCGCCAGGCGAGCCTCTACCGTTGTTCCATGGATGTGAATGAGGCCGGGCGGCGCTCGGCCTCGGGATCGACCTGGCGCTCAAATGGGCATTAGATCGTGGCGCAGTTGCGAAGTCATTGGTTTGGCCGATGAAATCACCTTTCGGAGTTGCGGCTCAAAGGTCGCGACATAGCGGGGTTGCGACTTGCCCTCGTACTGACCGCCTGCTATACGCCGCTCTCCTGACCGGGCGCCTGTATGGGCCGCCCGAGGTCCTGCTGGGGAATCGTCTAACGGTAGGACAGCGGACTCTGACTCCGTCAGTCTAGGTTCGAATCCTAGTTCCCCAGCCACAGACTAACTCATTGATATCGCAGCATATTTTGTATTTTCCGTAGGCGGAAAGACGCCGCGATTTCCGCGGCTTGCCGACATGCATTTTGAAGGTGTGCGCATCCAGCGGCGTCTCTCGATGACGGTCCGCGGCTGATAGCCTGATTTATCTCTGAGGGCCGTTTTCGGCAGGTCAGACTCGCATTGTTTTCGGGGCTTTCCGGGGCGCTAGCGCGTCTCGAGACCGAGGACTGTCCGCTGAAGCAGCCAGTCGTGCGGCAGGTCTTTGCACACGGAGAGAAGACCGGCCGGCGTCAGCCCCTCGGCGGGCCGCCCGAGAACGAGCGCGCGGACGATGTCCGGCGCGAGATACGTCAGCCGCATCTGCGCCGACAGGATGTCCCGCTTGACGCCGAGCCGCAGCGCCATCGCATCGATGGTCTCGTCGCGTCCCGACATCAGCGCATCGCGAGTCGCGTGGGCATCGCGAAGCAGGGCGATCATCTGCCCGTCGGGCTTCTCGGCCACGCCTCCCCCGACGATCAGTCGGATCCCTTTCCCGGCACGGCGCAGCTTGGCGTCGATGGTCAACTCGATCACGCCGGGCTGGTGAGCCGCTGGAAGATTGCATGTATCGCCCATCAGAATGGTCGCAATCTCACTCGGCTTAAGCGACGCAACCACCTTCTCGTCGTCCACTGTGACGGTCTCGACGACTGTGCGGACCAGATCGCGGAGCTTGATCGACGGCAGGCTCGCCCAGCTTTCGACGAGTTGGCTTGCCTTCGCCAAGGCCGACCGGACGGCCGAGGCGTCGAGGTCGAAGCATGACAGTGCTTCACCGAGGTCACGTTCGGAAGCTAGGAAAGCGCGAAGCCGATTGAGGACCAGCATCTCGATATCGCCCGCGGGGATGCGCCAGCCCTTCGCATGGTCGGACCGCTTGCCGGATACGAGTTGCGCCGAGACGTAGTAACGGTAGCGTCGCCCCTTCTTCACGGCGTGCGTCGGCGTCATGCGCTGTCCGTCGCCGTCCACGATCAGCCCGGCGAGCAAGCTCGGCGCCTTTGCGGTCTCGCTGAGCGTTCGGGCCTGTCGGTTGCCGGCCAGCTTCTCTTGGACGCGCTGCCAAAGTTCAGCATCGATGATCGCGTCATGCTGGCCGGGGTAGACCTTGCCTTGGTGACGAATCTCGCCGCGGTAGATCGGATTTTGCAGCAGTGTATAGAGTGCGCCGCGAGAGAAGCGGTTGCCGCCCGCGAGAACGCCCCCGGCGCCTTCTCGTCGCTTGCTGACGACGCCGAGCCGGTCGAGTTCGTGGCCGAGCAGCCTGACCGATCCCAGCTCCGCGTAGCGGTTGAAGATCATGCGTACCGTGTCGGCCTCGGCGTCATTGACGGTCAGCTTGCGCTCCCTGACGTCGTAGCCGATCGGCACGTTGCCGCCCATCCACATGCCTTTCGCCTTCGACGCCGCGATCTTGTCGCGAATGCGCTCACCGGCAATCTCGCGCTCGAACTGGGCGAATGAGAGCAGCATGTTGAGCGTCAGTCGACCCATCGAGGTCGTCGTGTTGAACTGCTGCGTCACCGAGACGAACGAGGCGCCGTGCGCGTCCAGAACGTCGACGATCTTGGCGAAATCGGCGAGCGATCGCGTCAACCGGTCGACCTTGTAGACAACCACGATCTGCACTTTGCCGGACTTGATGTCGGCGAGTAGCCGCAGCAGGGCCGGCCTCTCCATCGTGCCACCCGAGAGGCCGCCGTCGTCATAGAGATCCGGAAGTGGAACCCAGCCTGCATGCTTCTGGCTGAGGATGTAGGCGGCGCAGGCCTCGCGCTGCGCGTCGAGCGAGTTGAACTCCTTCTCGAGCCCCTCGTCGGAGGACTTGCGGGTGTAGATGGCGCAGTTCAGTCGCTTCATTGCAGGCGCCCCTCCAGAATGACGAGGCGCCTCCGGATGCGGTGCATCGCTGTCGAGAGGCGCTTGAACCGACGCCGCTCGTCATCGAGGGTCTCCACGCACTGACCCTCCGACGCGATCAGCGCCGCGTCCTCGAAAAGGCCGGTGAGATCTGCAAACGCCAGTCGAACACCATCGAGATTGGCTTCAATCATCGCCAGCCGCCTTCTTCGAGGTCAGGCCGAAGAACCGCGGACCGGACCAGTGTGCGCCGGTGATTTCGCGGGCGACGACCGAGAGCGACCGGTAGCGCTGGCCGCGCCATTCGACGCCGTCCGCGTGGACGAGGACCGTGTGCGTGTCGCCGTTCCATTCGCGCACAATTCGCGTGCCCGGCTTCACGGTGGTGCGGGGCGCAGTTTTCCGGTTCTTGGCCGAAGTTACTTCAGGCTCGGTGCCGGACAGTTTTCGAAGGATCGACTTGGAGAGGCCGCCGAACGCCCTCTCCTGGATTTTGTAGGTGATGCCGCGCAGCAGGAGTTCGCGGGAGAGGCTCTTTGGCGGCTGCATGTGATGCAGCCGCCGCCACTCGCCGCGCAGCTCGAAGTTGCTGAGGCCTTCGAGCCGCACCAACTCGGCCGCGATGTCGTATCGAAGACGCGCGCTTTCAGCACGGCGTTCAATCGAGGCTCGCGTCATTGTCAGCGAACGCGCTTGGCTTCGATGCGATATCGACGCAGTTCGCCCTCGGCCTTCGACGAGGTGAGGGGGAAGCCCAGCTTCTTCTTGACGGTGCCGGCCAGGAACCCACGCACGCTATGCTGTTGCCAGCCGGACGCCTCCATCATCTCCAGGATGGTGGTGCCGTCGCGACGGCTGAGCAGCGTCAGGATGCGATCGTGCTTCGTGACGCGCGCGGGGTAGACGTCGTCGCTGGGACCCGACTTGCTCGGGGCGGCGTGCGCCGACGCAGGCTTTCCGGCGGCCTTCGGCTTCTCGCCCTTGGCGGTCTTCGCTGGCTTGGTTCGTTTGGCCGGGGTCGTGTGGTGGGTTTCGATCGTCGTCATGGTGGGCTCCGAGGGTTAATGGGCGCGCCCCATTGGCGCTCCCACCACCCAAAGCCCCGCGTTCCGCGAGGCGAGCCCAGAGAAATCGGCGGCCGGCCAACCGCCGCCTGTCTCACCACCAATGCGTCCTTTGCGGCAGAAGTCGAGGGTTGATTTCGCTGCAGAAACCGGGCCGCGACGTGTCGGTTAACACGGCCTCGCGACGGCACTATAGTGCGCCGCGACACCTGCTGGAGAACCGCTTATGGCTGATCCGAAACTCATTACGTCGCCGCTCAGCGGGCCCTTCACCGAAGGTGACGTGACCGTCGACGTCCAGATCTATCGGCTTGGCGACACCCAGTGGACACTGGAGGTCGTCGACGGCGAGGGCACATCGACCGTGTGGGATGACCAGTTCGAAACGGCCGCCGCAGCGAAGGCCGAGTTCCTGCGAAGCGTCGC
Organism: Hyphomicrobium sp.; assembly: GCA_033765145.1. Taxonomy (GTDB): domain Bacteria; phylum Pseudomonadota; class Alphaproteobacteria; order Rhizobiales; family Hyphomicrobiaceae; genus JAGVSR01. The sequence goes on from JANRIH010000055.1 coordinate 21,966, forward strand.
CGAGGAGGGCCTCGTCGGCGCCATTTCCGGCGAGCCTGTTTCGAAGCATTGACGCGCACATGCCGGGCAACGTAGATACCGCAGTGATTACAATGGTTTAGATTGAATGCTCTGGAAGTGCCTGCTTAGGTTCGAATCCTAATTGCTCAGCCATCTAACTTGTTGAAATACAATGATATTTCTGGTTTCTGCGTGCGGGCAAAACAGTCCGCAAGTTCCGCGCGTTAGCCGCGACGCGATCGCTTCGCAGCTACTCAGAGACGCAAATTGCGACGGTTGCCGACGATTCAGGGCAACCGTCTCAAATGGCGTCTGCCCGGGCGGGCGGATACGGAACTCTTCGCGAACTGTGAGACTGATATCGTCAGTTCATGCCCAGAAAGGCGCGTTGACTGCCCCGATCGAGAGGCAGACTTTGTGACGTGGGCACCAGCCGCTTCACACTGAGTTCAGGCGGCTGACGTCCTTCGAGGATTTCGGTTACTATGTCGGGCGCAAGATACGACACGCGCATGAGCGCCGTCATTCGTCCTTTGCTCTTCGTCGTGCGCGCGGTGATCTCGTTCAGTGTCTCACTCGTGTCAGCCAGGAGCTTCTGCCGGGTAGCAAACGCTTCTTTGAGGAAGTCAACCAAGCTGACGTCGCTTGTGCTTACGTTCGGCTCGCCGATGACAAGGCGCTTGCCCTGACCAGATCGACGCAGCACCGCAGTAATCGATAACTTAATTGTGTCCCCCTTCGCGCCGTCGGACTTGACCCCGACGCCGAGCGCACGTGCGAGTTGCGAAACTCCGATCGTGATTTCAATCCGATCGACCGCGAGCGTCACACTCACGATGATACTGCGCGTCAGAGCACGTAACTCTTCTGGTGGCATGGTCATCCACTGCTCGCCGAGCGTGTTGGCACCTGCCAGTGCAGCATCAAGTTCCCGCGCTTCGAGGCATAGCGATGCGAACGTTCCCGCAATTTCCGCGCGTGATGCCATCAGCTGCCGTAGGCGATCGAGGACAAGACCGTCGACCTCGCTCGCCGGCACGCGCATGGAGTTCGCTCCAGACTTTTTGCGGTCGGGTAGGGAACTGGAAATATAGTAACGATACCGGCGCCCGCGCTTGTTGGCGTGCGTCGGCGTCATCCGATTGTTGTCGGCATCGAAGATCAAGCCGGCCAAGAGGCTTGGCGCTTCGGCGCCGGTTGAGAGCTTGCGGTCCCGACGGCTGGAACTAAGCTTTGCCTGAACGATCGTCCAAAGCTCAGCCTCCACGATAGCTTCATGCTGGCCGGGATAGACATTGTCGTTGTGCTTGACTTCGCCCCGATAGAGCCGGTTCTGAAGAATGAGATACAGGATCCCGCGCGAGAAGGGTCGGCCCCCGGCGATCAGGCCACCTGCACCTTCGCGGTGTTTGCTGCGATGTCCGTCGGCGTCGAGCTCCGCCTGCAGCAATGTCCCTGAGCCGAGCTCTGCATATCGTGTAAATATGTGGCGAACCAGTGTGGCCTCGACCACGTTTAAGACGAGCTTTCGCTCTTTAACGTCGTAGCCGAGCGGAATTGTGCCGCCCATCCACATGCCCTTTGCCTTCTACGCAGCAATCTTGTCCCGGATCCGCTCGCCGGCAATCTCTCGCTCGAACTGGGCAAACGAGAGGAGCATGTTGAGCGTCAGTCGGCCCATCGAGGTCGTCGTGTTGAACGACTGCGTCACGGATACGAATGAGGCGTTGTGGGCATCGAGCACGTCGACGATCTTGGCGAAATCGGCTAGCGAACGCGTCAACCGATCTACTTTGTAAACGACCACGATCTGAACCTTGCCGGACTTGATGTCGGCGAGCAGTCGCTGCAAAGCCGGTCGCTCCAAAGTGCCGCCTGATAAACCTCCGTCATTATAGAGATCGTGGACGGCGACCCAACCGGCGTGCTTCTGGCTCTTTATGAACGCCTCGCAAGCCTCCCGTTGGGCATCGAGCGAGTTGAACTCTTTCTCGAGTCCTTCCTCGGACGACTTGCGGGTGTGAATGGCGCAAGCGATACGGTTCATTCGAGCGCTGCCCTCGTTTTCAAACCGAAGAATCGTGGCCCTGACCAGTGCGCTCCGGTAATTTCTTGTGCGACGACTGATAGAGACCGATAGCGCTGGCCACGCCACTCGACACCGTCGTTCAGGATGACAACCGTGTGCGTGACACCGTGCCATTCGCGCACGAGCCGGGTGCCAGGCTTGAACGACACACGCGGTCGAGATTTCTCAGTTATGCCACCAGCAATCGAGCCGTGAAGTTTGCGAAGTGTGCCTTTCGAAAAGCCCCCAAATGCGTTCTCCTGCAGCTTGTAGGTGACCCCGCGCAGCAGCATATCGAGACTCAACCGCTTTGGTGGCGGCGTCTGGTGTAGACGCCGCCATTCTTCGCGCAGCTCATCGATTTTGAAAATCTCAAGCCGCGCAATTTCAACTGCAACATCTAGAACGGCCTTGACCATGTTACCGGCCTCGACGCGTCACGATCCGATATCGCCTGACGTCGCCGTCGGACTTGGATGACGTCAGATCGAGGCCAAGTTTCTTTTTGACGGTCCCAGCCAGAAATGCCCGAACGCTGTGCTGCTGCCAATTCGTCGCCCGCATTAGTTCTTCGATGCTGGCGCCATTTGGCTGGCCGAGAAGTGTCAAAAGCCGTTCATGCTTCGTGACGCCCGAACTATTTGGTGCATATTTCGGGTGTACCCCAGATGACGTGCGAGAAGTCGGCTTTCTGGATTGCGCCGATTTTGCAATGGCCACTTCCGTGGGGGCTAGCGAGCGCTTTGACTTCGAGGAAGTCTCAAGTGAAATTGTAGGCATGATCTTGGGCTCCAGTGGTTAGCGTCGTCGTAGTTGACACTCGCACCACCCAAAGCCCCGCAAGTCGCGAGGCGAGCCTTACCGCTGACCGCAGTCGTCGCGCCGTCAGCCGGTACCACACCAATGCGTGCTTTTCGGCAGAAGTCGAGACATGTATTCGCTGTAAGCCCTTAGAGATCGAGCCTCAGTTAAGAAAAGGTGTGGCCGGTTCCGGGCGGCAAGCGGTCTGCGATCAGCGCGCAACGAAATGGCGCTATTGACCGTTAGCCGAAATCAATATCTCGACGCGACCTGAGAGATTTGATTGAGCCATATAGGGAATAGCTATTTCGCAAACCGCGAGGATCAAACGCTAGCGCATCACGATGGAAAGTGCTCGATATGGGTTTCGGCTGTACGTCCAAAATAGAGAACGCGGCGCCCCGAGAAAGAGACGAAATAACCTGCGCAACCGGCGGCTTTCGCCTTCTCACAGAAAACCACGTAGCCGTAATCAGCTGGGTTCGCCTGTGCCCATCGTACAAGACGCTTGACCTCCTTGCGATAGCGCTCGAAAAAGGCCCGTGCATGAAACGCACGTCGTGGTCCGTAAGCCGTCCGCACCGGCATGTCGATGGCAAGGTCGTGTTCGACAAATACATTCATTCGTCGGGCCGATTCTTTTAACGCGTGCCCAAACGGGTGGGCGATTGGCACTCAGATGGTGGCATAGTGTTGGTCCAGCGACTGACCGTTGTCACCAACGCAGCAGGCGCGGTCCAAGCAGAGCGCCAGCCAAGGCACACAATAAAACGGCCCCACCGTACCAAAGCGCGATGAACGGCAACGAATCGTCGGTGCAGTGGAGCGCATAGCCGGCAGCGCTCATCCCGCCGGCCACGAAACCGGCAAGCGCGCCGGTCCGCACTAAATCCGTCGGCGCCATTCTCCGGACTGCCAAGACAACAGCCACGAAAGGCACAACTGCAATCAGGGGTATGGAGACAAGGCACTCAAGCCAGCCGTCACCCATTGCCATCGTGTGCCAGTGCCAGAGGGGCGCGGATATGAGGCTGAGTGCGGCGAAGGCGCCGACAGCCACCGGGGGCCATGTTACCGCTAAAACCCGTGATTGCGGAACTGCGCCAGGTCGAGCCAACCGCAACAGATAGATTGTCCCCACAACGATCACTGCGGCCGCGAAAATCATCTTGGCACAGAAATAGGCCAGAGCATATTCAGTGCTGAGGTCTGCGCGCATTCCAGGCAAGATCAATGCTGTACCGATGGCAGCTACAGTACCGACAACCACCGCAGCAATGATTTCTCGTGAGAGTTGCCGGCGATCGATGGGCTCGACGTTTGTGCTCAGTACAGAAATCAACTCTTCCGTTTTCACGATTTCACCTCGTCCGCAATCATGTCCGCCAGTTTCTTTAGGCCGCGGTGAATGCTGACTTTGACGGCTGATTCCGACATGTCAGAGCGCACTGCGGCCTCTGCAACACTCAAACCTTCAATTTTGACCTGCCGAATTGCCTGCTGCATTTTTTCTGGAAGTTTGGCGAGCAGCCTCTGAAGATCATAACCGCTCTCGACGGCATTTCGGTCGTCGTGTGCCTCAATCTCTAGAGCCATGCTGTCGAGTGGCATGTCTGCAAACCCTGTATTGCGGCGTCGCAAATAATCGATCAGTTTGTATCGCGCAATCGCATGCACCCATGGCGTAAAGAGCTCGTCAGTACTGTAGGTATGACGACGGGTGTGAAGCGCTAAAATTACGTCCTGCACCAGATCTTCGGCGTCGGCGGAACTGCGACCATATCTGACCAGCTTCGATTTGTAGTAGCCGCGCAAACGCCCGCTCAAATGATTGAGAAGCGTGCGATAGGCAGCCGCGTCCCCTGATTGGGCAGCCGTCATGAGCGTTTTCAACTCGGGTTCATCGGCTTGCATCTGCGCTCCCTGTTACTCCTAATCCGTTTATTGTGCCGCTTCGGTTACATCCCAGCGTCAAAAAATCGGCCTCTGCTCGGACGCAAGGGCTTTTGATTGCTGCCAAAGAAACGTGCCCCTCGCCTGTAACCGGAAAGCGGCAGCTCCCGAATTACTCAAGGTGGCTCCTCGATCTTGTCGACCCCCAAACGCGGTCTCAACCTTCGCGGACGTCGAACTGGCGCAGACCGCCAAGAAGCTGGAACATCAACAGGAAAACAAAGGGAAACTTCACATGACAACTCATAAATCTGTCATTGCGGCGATTGTCTCGGGAAGCTTCGCCTTAGGCGCTGCTGTGTTCGCAGATGATGCCAATACCTTGCCGATGATTAACGGCGAGGTGACCAAGGTCGATAGCACTGGCGGCAAAGTGACGATCAAGCACGACGCCATCACCAATCTCGACATGGGCGCGATGACAATGGGCTTCAAAGCCAGCGACCCGGCAATGCTGAAAGATCTGAAACCCGGCGACAAGATCATGTTCACCGCTGACAAGGTCAACGGCCAGATCAGCATCACAAAGATCGAGAAAGCGAACTAATGGCGGGCGATTTCGGCGCGGCAGCAAGAGCCTATAATTCCGGCTGCCACACACAAATGTTTGCGAAATCGGCGAGAAATCAAGGGGTTCACTGGCCGAAATGCTCGGCAACGCGCAACGGATTGGCTTTGTAGACATCCTAGTAACACTTGATTTGGCGCATATGTGCTATCGTGGATTTGAGCTGAATCGTCTCTACCGGCTGGAAGTATGAAGCTGTCACGGACCATCGCAGTTTTTTTTCTGGCCCTAGGCGTTGCCCTTGGGTCGATGGTTGCCGCTGCCTCAGCAACTGAACAGGCTTTTGCGAAGCCTTGCCCCATGCATGATCAAGGCGGCGAGGCCGACTGCTGCAAAGGCGACTGTACGGGGGCGATGATGGGCTGTTCCATCAAATGCTCCGTGCCGGGTACCGCAGCGACGCTTTCGGACACCGGGCTAAAGTCGATGT
>JANRIH010000002.1:0-82730 GCA_033765145.1 Hyphomicrobium sp.
GATCGCCGTCTGCGTCCAGCCACGGTCCGCCGAAACCTTCGTCAAAGCAGCCGTCAACGTCGTCTTCCCGTGGTCAACGTGACCAATCGTGCCGACGTTGCAGTGCGGCTTGTTGCGCTCGAATTTTGCCTTCGCCATGGGAGTGGTGCCTCGAAATGACTGTTGCGCGGCGCTGACCCGGGACCACACCAGCGGCCGGCAGCACTCGGGGCGTTCGGATAGGGGGCTTTCCCCTATGTGGCAAGCGTCAAATCGCGACGGCCCGCCCCTCGGCTGAGGCACGGGCAGCGCGAAAAAGCTCCATTTCCGGCAATCGTGGAGCGGGTGATGGGAATCGAACCCACGTATTCAGCTTGGAAGGCTGCTGCTCTACCATTGAGCTACACCCGCGCGCTGTACGCCACGGACGGCTCTGATAGACGGTTCGACCTCCCCTGTGAAGGGGCCCGTTGAAGCCGCCCTGTGATCGGATCTGCCGAACATTATGCCCCCGAACATGACGCCGATCGTAAGCCTGCAGTGGTTGGACCGTAGCCGACTTTGCCAGGTAGTCGCCCGTGACCAAACGGCAAGGAGCGCGAGAAAAATTACTACACAGCCCCGGGCGCTTACGGCACAAGGCCCCTACCGCACATCGAATTCTGAACTAAATTTCGAGAGCCTCGGGCGCCGCAATCGCGTGCGTTCCGGCATCCGACGGACCCACGGCCCCCTCAGACGGACACGCGGACGCCCCACATGCTCGACTTGACCCCTGACGAATGGGAGGCTTTGGCGCTCAGCATCAAAGTCGCGTTCTGGGCGACGGTCGCCAGTTTGCCGCTGGCCGTTCTCGTCTCTTATGCGCTCGCGCGCTGGCGATTTCCCGGCCGCAGCGCTCTCGACGCCCTCGTGCACCTGCCGCTCGTGCTGCCGCCGGTCGTCACCGGCTATCTGCTCCTCCTGACGTTCGGGCGGCAGGGACCCGTCGGCCAATTCCTTGAAAGCTGGTTTGGTATCGTGGTCTCGTTCCGATGGACCGGGGCCGCACTGGCCGCCGCGATCATGAGTTTCCCACTGATGGTCCGGGCCATACGGCTGTCCATCGAGGCCGTCGATCGTCGCTACGAGCATGCCGGCGCGACGCTGGGTGCTAATCCGATCATGGTCTTTCTTCTGATCACGCTCCCCTTGGCCCTTCCCGGGCTTCTCGCAGGCAGCGTCCTCGGCTTCGCAAAGGCGCTCGGAGAATTCGGCGCCACGATCACGTTCGTCTCGGCCATTCCGGGCGAGACGCGCACGGTGCCCGCGACCATCTACGGCTATTTGCAGACACCGGGCGGAGAAGACGCCGCGTTGCGCCTGTCGATCATCGCGGTTGCGATATCCATGGCCGCGCTCCTGGCATCGGAGTTGATTTCCCGCCGCCTGCCCTCTCGTTCCGGAACCTGACGATGTTGCGCGTCGAAATCCATCACCGCTATGCCCCCGACACCGCGTTCGGTTCCGCGCCGCAAGGCGGCCGGGCGTTCGACCTCGAAATCTCATTTGAGGCCAAGGGGCCGGTCGTCGCTCTCTGCGGGCCGTCGGGAGCGGGCAAGACGAGTGTCGTCAATGCCATTTCGGGCCTGTTGCGGCCCGCGTCGGCCCGCGTGACACTCGGCAATGAGACATTCGTCGATACCGCCGCGGGACGCTTCGTACCGCCGCACCGGCGCGGGATCGGCTCCGTCTTCCAGGACGGCGCCCTCTTTCCCCATCTGTCTGTCCGCCAGAACCTGGCATTCGGAACGTGGTTCCGGACAGACGCCAAAGGCGCCATGGGCTCAGCCGAGATGGCGCGGCTCCTCGGGATCGAGCATCTGCTCGACCAGCGCCCCGCGACGCTCTCGGGCGGAGAAAAACAGCGTGTCGCCATCGGCCGCGCGTTGATGGCGCGCCCGCGCCTCTTGCTGCTCGACGAGCCGATGGCCGCGCTCGACGCCGACCGCCGCCAGCGCATTCTGCCGGTCTTCGAGCGCGTGCGCGACGAGATGAAAGTGCCGATCGTCTACGTGAGCCACAACCTGGACGAGGTGGCCCGCCTCGCCAACGACATCGTGTGGCTGGAGGACGGCCGCGTCAGAGCGGTAGAGACCGGGATGACACACGTCGAACCCGACCGCCCTATTGCACCGAGGTTGCATTGATCACGGCAGAACGAAATTCCGCCGATGCGACCATCTGGCTCCCGAATGAAAATTCAATTCGACGAGGTTGTAAGTACGTATATTGTTAAAACTAGGTTCCAATTAGCGGGGAAGTACTCACGCGAAAGGTGGGGCCAAAAACTACAAAATCCGCAGGCAATTACGTAGCCTCCGCACGCGTCAGCTTGCCATATTACCTTTCAACATGTAGTCATTCGACTGCCCTAGATCCGTGGGGATTCTAGAATAGAGCCAATGGAGCCATCATGGCCGAATTCCAGGAAGGCGATATCGAACGATTGAAGCTTCAGATAGAGTTGTGGAAAGAGGCAATTTCGAGTTCCAAGCACTTTACCGAAATGGCCGTTCGAACACGGCAACTTGGACTGACCTTTGTTGTTGCAGCGTTCGCTTTGGCCATCACACTGCTTTCACAGTATCCCACAGCTCGTTTGCCACTTTTTTGGGGCAACTGGGGATACGACATTCACCTCGGCGGTCCAATAATAGCAGCATCTGCCATCGGGCTATTCGTGACGCGCCATCTTGACGTGAAGTTGTACCACCGGATGCTTAGAGGCAGCGTTGCATTCACAATGGAGCTTGAGGAGAAGTGCCTTAGATCACAAATCATGCTCACGAGTATTGGGCTCGCGGAATCAATTTCAGAGTATAGCAGGTCAGACGAAACCAGAAGCAAACTCGGACGTGAGACAAAAATTACGACCGCTGAGCAAAAAATTCACCGATTCTACATGTGGTCTATATGTTTTATAATTGTGATAGGCATTTTACTTACTTGTGTCACAGCCAACGGCGTCGAAAGGCGCACGATAATAAATCAACAGATCGAAATCAACTGACCGGGAACTGTATACTTGACATACCGCGTACTCTGACTTACATATCGATCAAGCAATCAACGGGGCATTCCCATGATCGACCTGACCAATCCCATTTTCCACGATGCCGAGAAGGCTCGCGAATATCTCGAAGGCCAGCGCTGGCCTGAAGGCCCGGTGTGCCCGCATTGCGGCGCCAAGCATCAAGCGACCAAACTCGAGGGCAAGAGCACGCGCCCCGGCCTCTACAAGTGCAAGGCTTGCGAGCAACCCTACACCGTCACCGTCGGCACGGTGTATGAGCGCTCGAAAGTCCCGCTCAACAAGTGGCTTCTGGCGACGTTCCTGATGACCGGATCGAAGAAAGGCATCAGCGCGCATCAGATCCATCGTCAGTTGGGCGTGACCTACAAGACCGCATGGTTCATGTGCCAGCGCATTCGCGAAGCGATGACCCCAGCCCCAAGGACGCAGGGCCCAATTGGCGGCGCTGGCAAGACGATCGAGGCTGACGAGACGTTCGTCGGCGGCAAGGCGAAGAACGTCCACAAGGGCAAGCCGATCCCGCCGAAGCGGCCCGTGGTGGCGCTAGTCGAACGCGGCGGCGAACTTCGCGCGAAGCACGTCGCCGACGTGACGGCGAAGACTTTGCGCGGCGTACTGGTCACTCAGGCGAGCCGCAAGAGCTACCTGAAAACCGACGACAGCCTCGCCTACTATTGGCTTGGCCGCGAGTTTCGCTCACACGAGAGCGTCAACCACTCGAAGGGCGAATACGTCTCAAAGGACGGCAAGAGCCACGTCAACACAGCCGAGAGCTTCTTCGCGATCTTGAAGCGCCAGATGTACGGCACCCATCACGCGGTCAGCGAACAGCACTTGCAGCGCTACGTTTCAGAGGCGGCGTTCAAGTGGAACCACCGATCGGCGCTCCGCATCTTCGATGCCGAGCGGGCCAACGAAGCCTTGAAGGGCATCGGCGGAAAGCGGCTCACGTACAGGCCAGTTGGTGAAACCTAAGACGTTGCGACATAAGGCGCGCAGACTCTTGCTCTGGCGACAGAATCAGCGGCGCCAGCGGTCGAATCGAGATACGAGATAGGTTGCGGCGTTTCGCACCCATACGGAGATTATTCCGATGGGAACCATCACCGCTGGCGACTGCGCAACGGCGACGCCGTCATACGTTGCGTACGCCAGCTTGCCTATGCGAGCCCGCGCGTCGTCCGCGTCAGTAGCCTTGATTGCGAGTATCCACTCGCCGCCCTTGTGGCGGTAGGTGAACAGGTGCGTTGCGTACTGTTTTTCCATCTCAAAGCTCGAAAGGAGCAACCATGACGTTTTGGAAGTACAGAGATACAAACAACCAATGGCGTTGGTATCTGGCAGCTGCCAATGGGTACAAGATCGCCAACTCGGGTGAGGGCTATTTCAACGAAGCCGACTGCGACGCCGCAATCGATCTCGTGAAATTAGCTTGGAATGCGCCGGTTAAGAACCGCTAAAGACCGGAAGAACTCGAAGCCCCGCTACCACGCTAAGACTTCGAGCCCTTCCCAGAAGCTGGGGCGTTCCGCTTGCGCGGTGCGCCCTTCTTCATTTCGACATGCGCCTTCGGTGGCGCTTCGAGCATCCTGCGAACGGTCTCGACAAACACCCGATCCGACGCCGGCTCGCCTGCGTCTGTTGCCTCTTTGACCCTTCTCGCCACGCTCGAATCGATCCAGCTTTGGCACTCGCTGCTCACAAGTGCCCGTTGCGTCCTGTTCACGAGAAGTGGGGCCGGCTGGTGCGCGTAACGGCCTCTGGAACCTGAGCGCGTGGGTTCGATTCCCACCGGCTCCACACCACGTGAACCTGAGTTGTTGCAGATCAGACCATAATGGTCCAGCGCAGGCTCGAAGCTGCTGCGAGTCTGGTTAAACAGACGTTAACCGGCGGATCGGTCTTCATGGCGCGCTTTCCCTCGTCTGACCGGGACTTCGGACATTCCCGGCTCTTTATGTCTTGAGTCGCAGACTATGCGATTCGACGCCTAATAGGCGCACTGGACAGGCCTACTAGGTCATTTTGCCCTAAGCATTCCGCGCTGCGTTGAACGACTGCAACACAACACGCGGACTAGCGGCCGGTACGTCACGTATACACTTCCCAACTGACCCCGCATAGACCCTATTGAAAAACTATCCTTGGACCAAGTAGCCACAAGGCAAGGTGGTCGGGTCGCAAACCGGAATGTGATTTGGTGGAAGGGGCTGGATTCGAACCAGCGTAGGCGAAGCCAACGGATTTACAGTCCGTCCCCTTTAGCCACTCGGGCACCCTTCCACGCCCCACCCGCTCGAGAGAAAAAACTCAAGCATTTCAATGGGAACCGCCCCGACGAACTGATCGCCGGGGCGGGAGAATGCTTATCCATGCGCACTTCTCGGCTGTCAATTGGAAAAGAAGGGGCGGGCCATGCTAAGCCGTCGCCCTTTCCGGCTTCTACCGGGTTGTCCAACATCCGCCGGATGTCTCCTTTGCAAAGCCCACCCGCAAACCCCGAGCCCGTCACGCCATGAAGCCCCCGAGGTCCCCGCGACCGTCCCGCCCCGAGAAATCACGCCCCTTCAAAGGCGGCTGGCAGAAGCGACCGCGTACCTGGAGCCGAGCTGCCAAGGACCCCGCGCCGCCCGCCACGGACGACGACATCATCCGCCTCTTCGGTGTCCATCCGGTCGAAGCGGCACTCGCCAACCCCAAACGCAAGATCAAGAAACTTTTCGCAACCGACAACGCCGCGCGACGCCTCGCCGACGCTATCGCGCAGCGTCACGTCACGCCGGAGCCGTGCTCGCCGCGCGACCTCGATCGGATCCTCGGCGCGGATGCCGTTCATCAGGGTCTGATGCTCGAGGCCGAACCGCTGCCCGAGCCCGATCTCCAAGACTTGGCCGTTAGTGCGGCGACAGCGGGCCCCCTGATCGTGCTCGACCAGGTGACCGATCCCCACAACGTCGGCGCGATCCTCCGCTCCGCCGCGGCATTCGGCTCGGCAGGCATCGTCATGACCAGGCGGCACAGCGCGCCGCTGAACGGCACGCTCGCAAAATCAGCCTCCGGCGCACTCGAACTCGTGCCGATCGCATTGGTCCAGAACCTCGCGCGCGCCCTCGAGGAACTGCGCGAACATGGCGTGCGCCTATTGGGCCTCGACGGCGCCGCGACGATCGCGATCGAGGATGAGAACCTTGCCGGCCCTGTGGCACTCGTCCTCGGTGCGGAGGGCAAGGGTCTCCGACAGCTGACAGCCGAAACCTGCGACGCGCGCGTCCGCATCACGACCGCCGACACCCTGCGCAGTCTCAACGTGTCGAATGCCGCAGCGGTCTCACTTCACGCCTCACTTCTGGCCCGAAATCGTAAGGCGTGAGGGTCGGCAGCTGCGCGCATCCTAACACAAACTGGGTTCCCGGACGGCGCGAGAGCGGCGATCAATCAGATGTCGTCATCCTGGCGAAAGCCAGGATGACGGAGAAAAATTGAACCCCCGGACTTGCGCTTCCGCGCAATCCGGGGACAATTCCAACTCATGAGGTAAAGCGACGGTGCGACCGCCATCGAGCCCGGCAACGGCTGCGTCTACCGGGTATTGAAGTGCCAGGAGACGCCCGCGCGAACGACGGTCACGTCGAGATCGTCCACGTCCTGGCTGCTATCGGGCTCGAGCCAGTACTGCAGGCCTTCGACACGCGCGCTCCAATCGGGCGCGAACTTGTATTCGAGACCGCCGCCCGCGACGAGGCCGTCGAAGTCCGTCGAGCGTGAGACAAGCAAGCCGCCGAAGTCACCCGCCGTGCCGGCCTCGCCCCAGGCATAGCCGACCGTTCCGTAGAGGAGCGCTTGACCCCAGGCGTATCCGAGACGCGCGCGGATGCTGGCCAACTGATCAACATCCAACGTGACGCGCGCGGCACCTGCCGTCTGCGTATCCTCGAGATAGGTCCAGTCGTAGTCGCCTTCGACACCGAGGACCATGGCGCCCATCTGATGGTTGTAGCCCGCATGCATGCCGATGAGGCCGCCGCCGACATCGAACGGCGCGGGCTCGTCGTTGGCCTCACCGTACCCGCCGTGCGCACCGACATAGAAGCCGGTCCAGATCGCGGGCAATTCGTTCGCACCGGCCGGTGCAGCCAAAACGCCAGCGAAAGCGGCAACGAGCAGCGTGGTGCGAACGAACTTCATTCGGTGTCCTTATCGAGCAGTGGGTGCCAAAATGGCTCGGCAGACCGGCCATTGCACAATGATTCGGTTATCAGTCGGCGGCAGGGAACGCCACTCAAACCGGGCAATTGTCCACCGGAGCGATGACGTGAATGGCGCCCGGTGTCCCGGACGCCACAACTCCGATCATCGCTCGTGGGTCAATTCGACCGCCACCGGGCGCCGAACGAGATCAATCGCAGATCGTATCGCGCCAGCAGGTCCAGCGGCCGCCACGGCAGACCGTATCGCCCCAGGAGTTCTCGAAGCAGCGACGACCGACCCAGCCGCACTCTTTCGGACCCTTGTAGCAGGCGGGCTCGTACTCCCGATAATGGTCGTGCCTGTCGCGTGCATGCGCGTAGGCGCCGAGAATGCCGAGACCGATAATACCGGCAGCGACCCCGGCGGCGATGCGTCCCCCTCGCCCGGCTTCCGCCGGCTGATAGCTCGTCGCAACCGCGCCGAATGCGAGGGTCAGTACCAGCAGCGGTGCCATCAATTTCTTCAGCATGAGCAGTCCTCTCAGTCTCCGCATGAGCCGAACTCCGGCTCGCATTCGCGGCGTGGGCACGAAGCCCACGATCTGCATGTGAGAGAACGCGATCTCATATGAATGCGGCCTGAACACGAACTGTTCAGGCCGCTTTCATGACGCAAACCGTTGTCAGGGCTCACCAATGCCCGCGACGGATATATCCATGATGAGCACGATGCCACTTGCGATGCTGATAGCAGCAATGTTCGGTGCCCCATGCGCTGTAGTAGGGCGGTTGGACGTAATGGCGGCGCTTGCCGCGCATCTTGTGTGCCGGCACCCAGTAACCCGAGTTGTAATAGGGATAGTAACCGCGCGGCTCGTAGCGGTAGGCATAGGGGTCGGTCGCCGGGTGGGTCACGTAGACGTGCCGATACCGCGGATAGTAGCCGTAGTGAACAACAACCCGCTCGTGAGCATAGCCGGAGATGTGACGGCGATGCCCGGCCTCGGCCGACGAAGACGGCACGACGAACGAGGCCAGAATTGCGGCGAGCATGATGATGAGCAACTTACGCATACGCGTCTCCTCGACAATGAACCGCGTCCCAACCACAGGGACGTCGGACAAATTTGAAGCCCTGTAAACTGTTGCCTGGAATGGATAATCCACGCTTAACCCAGCGCACGATTTTGGTTGCCGATCCCCGCCCGCCCGTACCATAGCGGCACACGCCCTCCGAGTTAATTCAATCCTCACCCTAATCGTTTGAAATCGCGCCACGTCCTGGCCCGGGCCGGCGGCGCGCGATCCCGCGCGCGGCCGTTGATCGGCGCCGAACGGCAATCAGAGTGCAGAAATCCGTGCTGCGTCCCAAGCCCCGAGCCAAAGATACCGAGCGCCAACGTCAGGAGGCGGCGATCCGCCGTCTCGAAGAGTTGCTGCGCGATCCGGGGCCCGGCATCACGATCACGCCCGTCGGCACGGACAACGAGCGCCCGCCGTTTGCGACGCTCGAACCGTTCGCCGCCGCAACCGACGAAAAGGCCGAGCCGGACCCGACGGGACCGTCGCGCGCTGCGGCCCGCACGTCGCGCATCGTGAAATCGGACGCGCGGCACGAACAGGACCACGCGCCCACGCCAGGCGCCGACGCGAAAGCGCCAACCCCAGCGGCCCCGCCGCACATCGAAGCACCGAAGGCCCCGAAGCCCTCCGTTGCGCGGACCGAACCCGCGTCCGAGGCCGCACGCCCCTCACCGCCGAAGCCCGACGCCCGCTCGCAGCCCAAATCGCACCGCGAGAGGGATGAATTGCGTTCCGCGATCGAGGGGAGCCGCCGCGCCTTCGTGGCGACCGCCGTCTTCAGCCTCGTGATCAATCTGCTGATGCTGACCGGCCCGATTTTCATGTTGCAGGTCTACGACCGCGTCATGACCTCCGGCAGCATGCCGACGCTGATCGTGCTGACCGCTCTCGCGACGATCCTCTACGCCGTTGTCGGCGTGCTCGAGCTTATTCGCACGCGCATCATCGTGCGCATCGGCGCCGAGATCGAGAGCCGCCTCTCCGATCGCGTCTTCAACGCCGCCGTGAGGCTCGGCATCACAGGCGGCCCGCAGTCGCTGGCGCCTCTTCGCGAACTCGACAACATCCGCCAGTTCGTCGGCGGACAGGGCCCCCTGACGTTTTTCGACGCGCCGTGGACGCCCGTCTATCTGCTCGTGATCTTTATGGTCAACTGGACGTTGGGTGTTGCCGCGACGCTCGGCGCGGCCCTCCTTCTAGCCATGGCGTGGATCAGCGAAGTGAAGTCACGCCCGCATCTCTCCGAGGCCTCCCGCGCGGCCTCGGCCAGCCTCGACATCGCCGATACCGGACAGCGGAACTCCGAGGCCCTCCTGTCGATGGGCATGACGGCCGCCTACCGGACCCGCTGGCAGAAAGCGAATGCGAACGCCGTCGATTGGCAGGTCCGCGCCGCGGACAGCGTCGGCTCGACATCATCGCTGTCGAAGGCCATCCGCCTCCTGCTTCAGTCCCTGATGCTGGCGATCGGAGCGGCTCTGGCATTGGCCGGTCTCATCACATCGGGATCAATCATCGCCGCGACGATCATCTTCGGACGCGCGATCGCGCCGGTCGAACAGGCCATCGGCCAATGGCGCAGCTTCCTGAAGGCACGCGAGAGCTACCAAACGCTCGCAGCACTGCTCGCGAATTCGCCCGAGCCCCCCGCCAAGACGACGCTGCCCGCCCCCCGTGGCCGCCTCGAAGTGCGCGACCTCCGCGTCATGACGCCGGACCGTCGCGCGATGATCTTGAATGGCGTGTCGTTCGCCGTCGATCCCGGCCAGATGCTGGCGGTCATCGGGCCGAGCGCTTCGGGAAAATCGACGCTCGCGCGGTCGCTCGTCAATCTTTGGCACCCGGCCTCAGGAACGATCCGGCTCGACAGCGCGCGCCTCGATCAATGGGACGCGGAAGCTCTCGGCCGACACATCGGCTACTTGCCCCAGAATGTGGGGCTATTCGCCGGAACGGTGCGCGAGAACATCGCACGCTTCACGAGCGACGCAACCGACGACGAGGTGATCGCCGCCGCGCGTCAGGCTCACGCGCACGAGCTGATCCTCCAGCTTCCGCACGGCTACCAGACCGAACTCGGCGCCTATGGCGCGTATCTTTCTGCCGGCCAGCGCCAGCGCATCGCCCTTGCCCGAGCCCTGTTCCGCGACCCCGCACTCGTCGTGCTCGACGAGCCTAATGCGAACCTGGACAGGACCGGCGACGAGGCCCTCTCCTCCGCCATCGACGGCATGCGCGCACGAGGGCAGGTGGTCGTTCTCGTATCTCATCGCGTCCAGGCCATCGGCAAGGCCGACCTCCTGCTGTTCCTCGAACGTGGTGCCCAGCGTGCCTTCGGACCGCGTCAGGAAGTCATGCGCATGTTCCAAGGCCCCTCCAATCCAACCGGCGAGGGAGCGTCCAAGTCATGATCTCACTATTCGACAAGAAGCCTGGCACGGGCAAAGGAACCACCTCTCAGCCCGCTGGCTGGCTCGACACCGAACCCTGGGTGATTTACGGCCACCGCCTCGTGACGTGGGGCCTCGGCGGCGCGCTCGTCCTAATCACCGTTCTCTCCGTCTCCGGCGCCGTCATCGCGACGGGCCGCGTCAATGTCGAAGGCAACTATAAAACGATCCAGCATCTCGACGGCGGGATCGTCGCGAAGATCCACGTCAAGAACGGAGACCGGGTCGCCGAGGGCGACGTCCTCATCGATCTCGACAAAACGCAACTCGCCGCGAGCCTCGCCGTCGCGCGCGGCCGGGTCATCGACCTCTCCATTCAGAAAGCGCGCCTCGAAGCCGAGCGTGACGACAGGGCGGAGTTCACGCCGCCGCCTGCCGAGGGCGCCGAAGCTGCCGCCATCGCTGCGGCCCAGACGCAGCTCTTCAATGCTCGCAGAACGCGCCAGCTTGGGCAGCGCTCGGTTCTCGCCCAGCGCAAATCCCAACTCGACGACGAGATCGGCGGTCTCACGTCCCAATTGACGTCCACGTCCCGCCAGCGCGAGATCAACGACCGCGAATTGAAGACGGTGCTGCCTCTCTTCGAGAAAGGCTTCGTCAACCAGCAGCGCATCGCGCCCCTCGAACGCGAAGCCGCCCGGCTCGAAGGCGAAGTCGGCCGCCTCAAAGCCGAGATCGCGCGGGTCAAGAACGGCATCGGAGAAACCGATCTCCAGATCGCACAGGTCGAGAAGGAATATCAGTCCCAGGTCGCCGACGAACTGCGCCAGGTGGAACGGACACTCGCCGAACAGACCGAGACTGAGCGCGCCCTTGCCGACCGCGTGGCTCGGACGGAGATCCGCGCGCCCGTTGCCGGCATCGTCCATGCGCTGACCGCGCACACGGAAGGCGGCGTCGTCACGGCCGCGAGCCCGATCATGCAGATCATCCCCGCCGACGCGGCCCTCGTTGTCGCCGCCGAGATCGCACCGCAATCGATCGACAAAGTTCATAAGGGCCAGGCCGCTGAGGTCCGCTTCCCGGCCTTCGACGCCCACACCACCCCGCGCCTCGAAGGCACGGTTCGCAAGGTGTCGCCGGCCGAAGTCCAGAATAGCGAAGGCAGCACCTACTTCACGGCCGAGATCGAAGTCCCGCCGACCGAGATCGCGCGCCTCGGCCGCGACCATTCACTGGTCCCTGGAATGCCCGCCGAAGTCTTCATCGAAACGAAGAGTCGCTCGATCCTGAGCTATCTCATGAAGCCGATCACCGACATGCTGAGCCGGGCGTTCCGCGAAAGCTGAGACGGCCAGCTTTCACGTCTCGCCCTGCCGCGCCGCATACCGCGCACTTACGAGCGAATTCAGGCTCAGTATGCGTTGCGCCGCGCTTTCGGCGAAACCACCGTGAGCACCAAAATGTACAGGTCGAACAGGATCGACCAGTTGTCGATGTAATAGAGATCGTGCTCGACTCGGCTCCGCATCGCATCGTCGGTCTCGGTTCGTCCACGGAAGCCGTTGACCTGAGCCCAGCCCGTGATCCCCGGCTTCATATTCAAGCGGCGCGGATAGGACACGATGCGGTTCTCATAGTGCATATCGTGCGCGACGGCATGCGGGCGCGGACCCACGAGCGACATCTGGCCCATGAGCACGTTCAATAATTGTGGTAGCTCGTCGAGGTTGGTCCGGCGGAGATGCCGCCCGATCCACGTCACCCTGAGATCGTTCGGACGGGCCTGAACAACGTGGTTGCCGTCGTCCATCGTGGTCATCGTCCGGAACTTCCAGATCCGGAATTCCCGCCCGTTGAACCCGCGACGGCGCTGCCGGAAGAAGACCGGACCCTCGCTCGTCGCCTTGATGAGTAGGCCGATCACCGCGAACACGGGCGCCAGAAGCACGAGCGCAATCCCGGCGACGATGATGTCGAACATCCGCTTCGTCGCCTCCTGCGCGGGCCCAAGCGGTGGCTCCGTGAGCGACAACGCGGTCACGCTGGAAAAGCGCGACACACGCGCATCTGAAAACCGTCCGAGCTGACGCGACGCGCCGAGATGGATCGAAACCGGCAGAACCCGGAATGCTTCGACGATTTCGTGCATGAGACTGTCGCGTGACCACTCGACGAGCACGATAATATCGTCGACCCCGAGAGCCCGGGCCTTCGCGACAGCCTCTTCGAGAGCCGACTTCAGCACCGCGCCGCCGGTCTCAGCCTTGCAGATATCCGGCAGAACTTGCGAACCGATCACACGAACGCCGGACCGCACGGGCTCGAAATCCTTGGCGACCCGTTCGATCTCGTCCGCCGGCCCGACTAGCATGATCCGCCGCGCCGAAACGCGACCCGATGAAATAAGCCGGTCGAGAAGCATCGTGAGTGAGGACGACGCAGCGGCGGCCAGGAGAAAGCCGGCGATGTAGAACAGCGTGAGGCCGCCGCGCGAGACGATCCCCGTCGTCTTCGTCAGGAAGCCGATGACACCGAGGCAGAGGAACGCGCAGTTCCACACGAAGAACGTCCGCGCGATGTCGCGATGGCCGTCGATGTAATCCTGGACGCGATACTCGTTCCGGAAAATGAAGGGCAGCACGTAGAAGAGGGCGCCAAGGCCCCCGACCGTCACGTAGTTGCCGATTTCTCCGGCCTCGCCATAGGCCCAGAGATGCCAGCCAAGGCCGGTCAGAACGGCGGCCGACAGAATCGCCGCCACATCCAGGGCCAGACTGACGAGAGTGAAGCCGAAGCCACTGAGATGAAATCGAACACGCCCGTGGTGAAGGACGTCCTGAATCCGTTCAGCTCTGATCGTCACGATACGCAATCCACTGAGGTACGAGATGAAGTCTAGGCTCGCGTTGGCACAGTGACCCTGTGCGTCGTCGTCGCGCCGCACTCGATAATGAGGAAGCACGACAGTCCCGAGACAAACCCTCCCTCTGTCTCAGTATTCATGCCAAGTCCGTGACCCCGCCAGATGTTGGCGCGAACTCGAAGTTAACAAGTTGCGACACGCGCCGGGTCGCCCATGAATGGTTACTCTCAAGAGCAATGCCGGAAATTGATCTGGATAGGGAGCCCCGCAGCACGGCGAAACAGTCTTTGCGGCTCGCGATGGCGCTTCGAACCCGGTAGGCACGCGAATTGCACCCTTCCTGATGGCATAACTTTGCGCGTCGGCACAATTCCGCGCGCCAAAGATGCTCTCACTATCGCCAATTCGTGGCGTTAACCAACCAACCGGTGCGCGCCAAAGGGAGTTGCCGCAATGCTGACCGCCGCCTCCGGCGACCCTCGAGCGAAGCCGATGAACTGGCGAAGCAATTCGTCGTCCGCGATGCCGTCCATGGCCGGGCGGCGAACAGATCTCGGCGGATTCCTTGCGATCTTGCTCAACTATAAGTGGTCTATTCTTGCCGCGGCGCTGCTCGGGCTCGCGACGGCCTTCATCGCGTTGAGTTTCATCAGTCCCGTCTACGTGGCCTCCGGCGCCGTCTTCGTCGATCCGCGATCCCGTAAGATCGTCACCGAGGACGTGATCCAGGGCGGATTGGGCGCCGACGCCGCCCTCGTCGAGAGCCAGGTCGCGATCATCACCTCGGAAAGCGTGCTGAAACGCGTCGTCACGGCCGAAAAACTGGCCGGAGACCCCGAGTTCGCGCCCGAACCGCAAACCGGCTTCCTCGCCGATATCAAGGCCATCGTCCGCGGGCCCCGCCCCGCCGTCGATCCTGAAATTCTCGCTGTCGAGAACCTCGCCCGGTCGGTCAGCGTCGACCGCGCGCAGAAATCCTACGTTATCGGCGTCTCGGTCGCGGCCGGTTCCCCCGAAAAGGCAGCACGCCTCGCCAATGCGATCCTTGCGGCCTACACGCTCGACCAGACCGAAGCGAAAGCAGAGGAAGCCCGGCGCGCGAACACTCTCATCGACGCGCGCCTCGACGAACTGCGCGAGCAGGTCCGGAGATCCGAAACGCGCGTCGACGAGTTCAAAAAGGCCAACAAGATCCTGACGTCCGAGGGCGGGTTCTTATCCGAGCAGCAGCTCGGCAAATTGAACGCCGAACTCGCGACCGCGCGCGCGGTCGCCGCCGAAGCACGTGCGCGCTTCAATCAGGTCAAGGCCGCCGCCCGGACCGACACCGCCGATACCCTGCCCGAAGCGCTGAAATCAGGCCTCTTGCAGCGGCTTCGCGATCAGTACGCCCAGGTCTCGCGGCGAGCAGCCGCGCTCTCCGCCCAGCTCCGCGACCGCCACCCCACCCTCATCGACGTCAAATCCCAACTCGCCGATCTGCAGAACCAGATCGACAGCGAACTCGAGCGCGTGGCGCTCGCCGCACTGAGCGAACAACGCATCGCCGAAGCGCGTGAACGGGAGCTCGTGCGCGCAATCGACACCGCCAAGGAGGAGGTGTCGAGGACAGCGACGGCCCAGATCAAGCTGCGCGAACTCGAGCAGGAAGTCGCCTTGAGCCGCGAATTGCTCGGTGCCTTCCTGGCGCGCGCCAAGGAAACGCAGGAGCAAGTCTCATTGTCGACGCCGGAGGCGCGGGTCATTTCCGAGGCGACGCTTCCGACACGGCCCAATCACCCCATTCCCCTTCTCATTCTGACACTCGGACTGTTGGGGGGTCTCGGCGCGGGTCTCGCACGCGCGCTCATCGCCGACGCCTTGAGAGATCCGACGGATCGCATGGACGCAATGAAATCCGCCGAGCCGGGCGCCGCGCACCCCGCCGCCTCGCAACCCTTTGCCCTCCCGGCACTGTCGACACCTTCGATGTCGGATCGCATTGCGGGCATCCTCGTCAAAGGTGCTGCGGTTCATTCCGGATTTGCGGATGTTCTGGCGGCCGTCTCATCGGCTTCGGCAGTGTCCGCCACTGTCAAGACTTACAAGCGTGCCGTCACGCGCCTGCTTGATGCAGTCCGGGCCGGCGCCGAAGAAGGAAAACCCCGCATCGTGCTGATCGCCGGTGATCGGTTGGGCGCCGGGGCTTCGTCGACGGCGCTCGCCCTCGCCTATACCGCGGCACTCGACGGCGAGCGCGTGCTTCTGGTCGACGCGACATCCGGCGACACCGCACTTTCGGATGTCTTCGCCAAGTCGTTCACAGCGACCAGCGTGACCGTGCTCGACAACCGCGACGATCTGAAAGCCATCACGACCCGCGACGCCCGATCAGGCCTGACGTTCCTGCCGATTGCGCTTGCGGATTTGCGGCACTTGAAAGCGCCACAGCGGCGCCGGCTGGTGTCGGGACTGTCGTCACTCGCAACCGATTTCGATCTCGTGCTCATCGACGCCGGCGACGTCGCCAATGACGAAGCGGCCCGAAGCCTAGCAACAGCAGCAGACGTAGCGCTCCTCACCTCGCGAACGGAACGCGCCGACAGCACAGCACTCGAAGTACTCCGGCAGACGATCGGGGGCGGAGAGATCCGGCACGTCGTGGTCGGGCGCGCTCAACCTGCATTGTGAACCGCGTTCGAAAACGGCGACACCCACCCAAAAGCGCCAAGTATGGCACGCGGATTGCTCAATCATGCCTGACGGATGGGCGTCCTCGCCGACGGCCCGGCCGCTCATCGTCATCAACGCGATGTCTCGACATCGCCATGATCGAAAGCGTGAGTTTCCGCACCCGAAAATCCGAAGTGAAGAGCGTTTCCGATGTCCAAGAGTGCGACCGCATACCACGACCGTCTGGCGCGGCCTGAGACAACGTCGGATTTGAAAGCGTCTCGCACCTGCGATATCAGCAACGTGAGGCTTAGCTCGGATCGACCGGGCCTCGACGTGCGCAATGGAGCGGTCATGAGTCGAGCTCCAAATCTATCCCACGCCGTTGTGGACGGCTGGACGATCAATATCGCGAACAGCGACGCCGCGATTTCCGCCGCGATCGAAACCGCGTCCCGTGGCGCCGGGTTCACGCTGTTCACCCTGAACCTCGATCACCTCGTCAAGCTGCGCGACACCGCATCGTTTCGAAACGCGTATCATCAGGCGACATTCGTGACCGCCGATGGGATGCCCGTTGCAGCACTTGCCAGAGCGCAGGACAGCCGCATTGTCCGCACGACGGGGGCCGATCTTCTGATCCCGCTTGCACTCGCAGCAGCGGAGGCAGGCCTTCCGGTTTATCTCTTCGGCACTTCAGCCGAGGTTCTGGGTGAAGCCGGCCGGCGCCTCTCAGACAATTCGGAAGGTCGGCTCGACATCGCCGGCTCCGCCTCACCACCTCCTGGCTTCGATCCGGAGAGTGCCGAGGCGGACGCCTACATCGACGCCATCGACGCGTCGGGCGCGCGTCTCTGTTTCGTAGCGCTCGGCGCACCGAAGCAGGAACTCTTCGCCGCCCGCGCCGTCGCGCGCGGCGCCCGGTGCGGCTTCATCTGCATTGGCGCGAGCCTCGATTTCATCGCTGGCAAGCAAGTCCGCGCGCCGCTCCTCGTTCAGAATGCCGGCGCGGAATGGCTGTGGCGTCTTCTGTCGGACCCCCGCCGCCTCGCGAAGCGCTACGCGCTGTGCGCCATCCACCTCATCCGCATCGCGGTTATCGAGCCCCTGAAACGCCGCATCAAACCAGGATCGATCTATTGACCTGTCGCCACCGGATATGGGCAACCGTCCCGTCGGCACCATTAAAGAGAGTTCACGCATGCCCGCGAACACCACGCAGGACCGCTCTAGATTGAAGATACTCTTTTATACGCACGGCCTCGTGGACGGCGGCGGCGAGCGACTGTGGGCCTGTCTTGCGACGGCGTTCAAGGACCGCGGCTACGACGTCGGCGTGGTCGTCGATTTCGAAGCCGAAGACAACCGGCACAATCTCCACCCCGATATCCCGCTTCACGTCCTCGGCAAGGGGCATATCGGCGCCGTCATGCGGCTCGCTAAGCTCTTGCGAGAGGAAAGGCCGGACATCACGCTCGCAGCGATCGGCGGCTCCAACATCAAGCTCCTCGCGGCAAATCTACTGGCCGGACGCCCGACCACGCCGATCATTTCCTACCACGGCGAATGCGAGTACCGGTCGGGCATCCTGAGTTACTTGTCATACATCGGACTGCCCATCATCAGCCGCATCGCGCCGAAAACGATCGCCGTCTCCGAAGGCCTCGAACAGACGCTCGTCACGCGATGGGGCGCCGATCCCAGAAACATCGCCTGCATTTACAATCCCGTCTTTTTCCCCGAGAACGCACCCGTCCCTACACCGGGAGAACTCGCCGCCCGCGAGGACGTCATTCTGTCGGTCGGCCGTTTCGTGGTCGAAAAGGACTTCGTGACGCTCGTGCGCGCCTTCGCGCGCATGAACCGCCGCTCCGCCCGCCTCCTGATCCTCGGCAAAGGTCCCCAGATGGATCGCGTCAAGGCGGAGGTCCGCAGACTCGGCATCGAGGAGCGGGTTTCCATGCCTGGATATGCCCGCGAGCCTTGGCAGGCCTATCGAACGGCGAAATGCTTCGTCTCGTCCTCCGTCTCCGAGCCGTTTGGCAACGTCGTCGTCGAGGCGCTTGCCCATGGCCTGCCGGTCGTGGCGACGGCCTGCGCCGGACCACATGAAATTCTGCTCCACGGAACGCACGGCCGCATTGTCGGATTGCGCAACGAGATCCAGATGGCACGCGCCATCGAAGCCACACTGGATAACACGGGCGATCCCCAGTCGCGCCGCGAACGCGCCGACGAATTCAGCTTCGAGGCTCGCGTTCCGCTTTATGAAGCCTTGATCCGAGACGTTCTCGCCGAAAAGACCCGCCGCGAGCGCCGTATCGGCGCGGCCGAAGGGGCGTTGGCGGCCAATGTCCGGCGACACAGCTGAGGAGGGTCCGTTGGCCTCCCGGCAGCCAGTTCGGCAGAAGGTCTATCTCGACCTCACACATCTCGGCCGGCATGTCACCGGCATCGAACGCATTTCGATCGAGCAATTCGAAAAGGTCACCTTTGCCGGCGCCGATGTCGAAGCGATCCGCTCCAAAGGCCTCGCCGATCTGCTGTTGAAGCAGCAAATCTGGCTTCCGCTCCTGGCGCTCATGGACCGCCAGGCGATCTTCGTGTTTCCCGGGTTCCCTCCGTCCCCCCTGTTCCGCTTCTTCCGCGAGCGCGTAGTCTTCTATGTCCACGACCTCTTCTTGATGACGCGCAAGGCGGACCTCAGCCGCAAGGCACGTCTCTACATGGCCTGGCCGTTCGCCAGGGCTGTCCGCCATCTCAAATATTTCCTGACAAACTCGGCGAAGACCCGCGCGGAACTGCAAGCTCACGCCCCGAGCGACAGCGCGATCGCACTCTATCGGCCCTCGGTTCAGAACCTGTTCGGGCTCGATCCGGCGCGCCGGCCGCCCGGAAGCGCGCCACCGGCGAAACTCAAGATCGTGATGCTCGGCACGCTCGAGCCCCGGAAGAACTATCGCGCCGCCATGGAGATCCTGGCCGCGCTGCGCCGAACCGACGACCCCTCCGCCGAACTCCACATCATTGGGCGCGAAGGCTGGGGCGGCACCAAGGCGGAGATCGAGAAGACGCCCGGCGCAATCCTTCACGGATACCTCGACCTCGCGGCGGCACGCGATGTCATAGAAGATGGCGATCTCTTTCTCTGCACCTCTCATGACGAAGGACTGGGATTGCCGCTGCTCGAAGTCCAGTTCGCCGGCCTGCCCGTCGTCGCGCCGGACCAGCCGATCTTCCGCGAAGCGCTTGGTCATTCCGGCATTTTCATCGACCCATCCGACGCGGAGGCCGCGGCCAGAACGATCGCCGCTCTCGCAGCCGACAGGGAGTCCATGGCCGACGCCAGCCGGAGATCATTGCACAACGTCGAAGCCTGGAACAGGAGCGCGGGCGAGGACCTCGATCGCGTGCGCCGGCTTTTTGAGGGCCCGCTCGGTGCGACACTCGCCACAGCCGCAGCCTGCAAGGCGGCATGACATGAGCGATCCGCACCGGATGATCCCCGCTCCGTCGCGCCGCGCGATACTGAAAGGCGCGGCGGCCACGCTAGCGGCGGCCCCGCTCGGAACCCTGCCGGTTCTACACGCCGCGACCGCGCCGTCATTGTCGTCGCTGGCGGCGGCGAGAGGGCTCCGCTTCGGCGCATCATTCTCGACAGCGGAACTGGACCGCCCCTACGGCGACGACTACGCGCGCATCTATGAGCGCGACGCCGCGGTCCTGACCGCCGAACTCGAACTGAAAATGCTCATCCTCCGCCCGGCCGCAGACACGCTCGACTTCTCAGGCGCGGATCGCCTCATGGCATTCGCGCGCGAAAACGGAAAGACCGTGCGCGGGCATACTCTCATCTGGAACGACAATCTCCCCGACTGGATTTCGCGCCTCGGTCCCGGCGAGATTGCCTATCTCCTCGAAGCGCACATCGAGACCGTGATAGACCGCTATCCGGATATCCCTTCCTGGGATGTCGTCAACGAGCCGATCGCGCCGTGGGACCGACTGCCCGGAAATCTGCGCAAGGGCGCCTTCCTTTCCGCCATGGGCGAGGACTACATCGCGAAGAGCTTCGAAGTCGCGCGCCGCATCGCCCCAAAAGCCGACCTTGTCCTCAACGAAGCCCAGACCGAAAGCGCCGACGAGAACGGGCAGGTCTTTCGCGAAAGCTTCATGGCGCTTCTGAAACGGCTCCACGACCGCGGCACACCGATCGATACGATCGGCCTGCAATGCCACATCGACACGCAGCGTCCTTATGACTTTCCGCGCTTCGCAGCGTACCTCGCCGAAATTGCCAACATGGGCTACGGCATCGCGATCACCGAACTCGATGTCAACGACCGCGCGCTGCCCGCTGACATCGCCGCGCGCGACAAGGCCGTGGCCGGGATCTATCGCGACTTTCTGTCGGCGGTTCTGCCGGTGGATGCTGTCAGGTCGCTCACGCTGTGGCAACTCGCGGATCACACGAGCTGGCTCTACTACGATGATGTCAGCGAAAATCCCAACGCGGCCCGCCGGCCGCGCCCGCTCCCCTACGACGCAAGGTTCGAAAAGAAGCGAGCCTGGCACGAGATCGCCGAGGCACTGCAGGCGATGCCACCGCGCACATTGCCCGTCGCCCAGGCGGACTGAGATTAGGCCGCGACGCCATTGGTGCCGCCCCAGCGCCGGCGCTGGATCTGGCGGTGGTTTTCGTAACACTTGGCGAGTTGACGCTCCGGCGTGAAGTCGACGATCGCGGAGGCCACGCCCTCAGGCGTAATCCGCCCGGCCGCAATGTCCTGTCGAACGACATCGAACGCATCTGCAAGCCGGCGCGCCATGCCGTCGAGACTGTCGGACCGCGGCACGAGAATGCCGCTGGTCCCTTCGTGGACGACGGATTCCAATTGCGGCAGATGGATCGCACACATGGGACGTCCGCACCCGATCGTCTCGAGAACCGAGAACGGCATCCCCTCGAACTCGGACGTCAGAATGCCGGCATGACAGTTGCCGAGCACCTCCGAGACACCCGCCGCCGATTTGAAGCCGTGCAACACCGTGATGTCTTCGATGAGCTTGAAGTCCTCGAAGCGATAGGGATCGCTCGTGCCCATGTAGTGGAATTCAACCCCGCCCCCAAGCTTCCGGCGAAGCGCTTCGACCGTCTTGAACATCAACGGCGGCTGCTTGAAGAGATCGAGCCTGCCGGCGAAGGCGATGCGGAATGGCGCACCTGCGGGGAACGGCCGCGGATGGAACGTGCGCGTATCGACCCACGTGGAAAGCGTGTCGATCTTGTGCGCCTGGCGCGGGTAGGTCGCGCGGATGCGTTCCGTGATGATCGGATTGACACACAGGAACTTGTCGGCCGCCATCACCGCCAGCCGCTCGTTGACGTTGTGGACGAACCGATAGTTCTTGAGGAGTGAATCCATCTGCAGCCGCGGCGCGCCCTCGCCATGCAACATCTGAATGAACGGAACGCCCAGCGCTTTGACGACGGGCGCGAACTCGACCCGCTCGAGATCGACGCTGGTCGGAACCTCCCTCAGCACGCGGCGGACGGTCCCGATATGCGCCAGAAGCCCCTGCATGAACTGGAACGTCAACGATTTGCGGATGCTCGTTGCAGCCTCGCGCGCGGCGCTGTCTGGGTAACTCAGAACGGGAAGAAAATCGAACGATCGCCCGCGAAACTGCGCCTTCGCGACTTTGCCGATCTCGAGATCGCCGACGGCATCGACGCCGATCATGAGGAACGAGAAATCCTCGGGCAGAAACGCGATCATGTCGCGAATGAACGTTTCGAGGCCGCCGACCTTGGCCCCGCGCGGATCGAAGGAATGAAGAACGCAAAGGCGATAGGTCATGGGCGGATGGTTCCTCGGGTCCAGTTCGGCGCATTGTGCATCTGTCGCCACCCAATCTTCGTGCCAGCATGGGTAATCGTCACGGCGAGCGCCGTCTCGTCTCAATGCCTCGTCACGTCACACTTTCGGTAGCACTCCGATTTCGCGCCAGAAGCCCGGCGATCTTCCGCGCGAGTTCCGGAAAAATGAGCATCAGGACGCCGCCATAGACGACCGCGCCAATGGCGACGGCGATCGCGACGGAGAAGGCGCCGGGCAGCACGTGGAGGCTGCTGACGACCAGCCACATGGCGAGCGTCGCGAGCCCGATCCGAAGAAGTGCTGGAACCGGGAACGCGAACCGATAGGCAACCCAGCCCGATGCCAGCGTCACGACAAGACTGATGAATGATCCGAGAGCCGCGCCTGCGACCGCACCCGGCAATCCGCCCCAGAGTAGTCCCAGCGCGCCGCCGACAAGACTTGTCACGGCATCGATCGCGTCGTTCCAGAGCGGAATACCCGGCCGCTCGTGCAGCAGGAACACCTGCTCACCGAAATGGATGCGGAAATTCCGGAACGCGCCGGCCGCGATCGCGAGCGGCAGCACGGCGATCGTCATCGCCTGGAATTCTTGCGCGACGACAAGGCGAACGAATGGCTCGGAAATCGCAAAGAGCCCGACGCACGCGGGCGCGAGGATCGCAAGCAGGAGAATGCCGTTGCGTTCGAGTTGCGCCTGCCCTGCGGCCATGCCCTCGTCGCGGGCGCGGCGCATCGCGACGGGAAAGGCCGCGGCCGTCACCAGCATCGACGCGAAGCCCGCAACCCTGAGGCCGAGCCCCCAGCCGACCGTGATGAGGCCGACGGCCGCCGCGCTTTCACGATACTCGACGACGAACCGGAGTCCATTGCCGGCGACCCAGACGAAAAGCCCGCCCGCGAGCAGCGGAAGCCCATACCGAAGCGCCGTCGCAATCGCCTCACGAGAATAGGCGAATGGATCGCGCCCGAAGTCGAGGCGGAGGAGCGGCGCACCGAGTGACACGAACTGGGCCAGCGCATAGCCGGCCAGAACCATATCCGCCGTCGGCGATACGAGCTGCGCCAGCATCCAGCCCGAGATGAGGCCGAGCACCGGCCAGGTGATCTGGAGGACCGAGTAGGTGAGCGTGTCGTGCTCCGTCCGCGCCCGGTCCGAGAGGTGCGTCACGAGCCCGCGAGAGACGGCGTAAGCCACTGTCGCGAGCGCCAGCGGCCACGTCCACACGACACTGGTGACGACCGGCAGAAGCAGCACCACCGCCGCGGTCGCGAGCGACGCACAGGCGAGCACACCGAGTTCGGTATCGAGAAAGCGCCGGCGCGTCTCCGCATCAGCACCAGGGTCGTGATAGCGCTGCGTATAGAGCGAAAACCAGAAGGTCGTTGCGGTATAGGCAAACTCCTGCACCGCGACGACGAGCGCGAACACGCCCATCTCGATCGGCGAAAGCGCGTGCGTCCACGCAACGATCGAGATGAATTGAAACAGAGGCCCCAGCACCTGCGCCGGCAGATAAAGAAGTGTTTGACGAAACAGCATGTTCGGGCCGGTTCCCGGCGTCCTTTCCGGCCCGCGGAAGACCCGCGCGACGGCCGGACCTCCTTAAGCCAGATCCATGCCGGTTTCAGCGCGGCCAATAGGCCCCTGCGACGCCCATGCCGTCTCAAACCGGCACACGACGACATATTGCGGTGAGAATTGCGTCTGAAACCCGACGCGGCACGCCGTTTGCGCTCTTCCCCATGTGGCAAGATGTGTGACGACCCAGCGCGACCCGACGAAAGCGGCTACCCCGAACCATGACCATCCTCGTCATCATCGACCGCCGCAGTGTTCTCGGCTGGCACCGGTCCCTGATCGACGCTCTCGGTCCCGCCTCGACCGTGATGAACGACGAGGCCGCCGTAGCGCCGGAGGGACGGCCCGCGAGCCTGGCACTTCTTCTTTCTTTGGATGCCGTGCTTCACGGACCCGCGTCCGAAGCGTGTGACCGGGTTCAATGGCAAGGCCCTTTCGGCGCAGCCCGCGACGCCACATGCGCCATCGACCTGACCGCAGGAACAAGCGTCGAGACCGGCTGCCCTGTCCTGATCCCGCAATTCGACGGAGTGCGAGGCGAGGCAGGACTCTGGAATGCGCTCCTCGAGGGACACGCGCCGCACCTGTCGATCACCGCCGGACAACTGGGCACGATCGACGTCGGCCGGCCGGCTCTCGAAATGCCCGAGCGTCTCCGCGCGAGTGCCGAGAGCGTGCTCACGCGCATGATCGAAGCGCTGCTGAAAGCGGCTCGTGCGCGAAAGCCGGGCGCACTCATGGCTTCCAAAGGAATCGGCGTGAGGGCATGTCAATCGCAGGCGGAACTTGCGACGACGCTCCGCGCGGCCGCTCGGCCCATCGTGTCGAAGGCCCGGCGACGCATCGACAGGCTCATCGGGCAGGCGCCGCAATGGGCAACTTTCTATCGCTCCAACCGCCGGGAGCGCACGCTTGAGGCGCCACCGCTTGATCTTACCGCATGGCAGCGCCTTCCCGACGACGGCGGCCGCTACTACGCAGACCCGTTCGTCGTCTCCCATGGCGGTGTGACACACCTCTTCGTCGAGGAATTCCCCTACACGACGGGTCGGGGCCTCATTTCGCATACGACGATCGACGCTGAGGGTCGTGCCGGCCCACCACGCCCGGTGCTCGAAACGCCGTGGCACCTCTCCTACCCGCACATCATCGAGGCGGACGGCGCAATCTACATGCTGCCAGAAGCCTCGGCCTCGGGCGGACTCGATCTCTACCGCGCCGATCCGTTTCCGACCCGCTGGACAAAGGTGGCACGCATCCTCGATCAACCGGTCCACGACGCCACGATCATTCGCCATAACGGCAAGCTTTGGCTCTTCGCAGCGACACAGTTTGTCGTCAGCGATCTTGCCGCGACTTCATCGTGGGACGCGCTCGGTCTCTGGAGCGCCGACCGCCTGGAAGGACCCTGGACTCCGCACCCGAACAATCCCGTTCTCGTCGATCTCACGACCGCCCGCCCGGCGGGCGAGATGTTTCCGATCGACGGCCACCTCTATCGTCCAGCGCAGGACATGGGCAGCGGTTACGGCTCGGCTTTGACGATCGCGCGCGTCACGCAACTCGAGGCCGCCCGCTTCGCCCAGGAAACAATCGCCCGCTGGCAAGTGTCGCCCGCAGGCGCGCTCATCGGTCCCCACACATGGAATATCGGCGGCGGCATCGAGGTCGTCGACCTCTTCGGCCCCCGCTCGCATCTCGGCTAAGGAGCGTTCCCGTCTGGGTACTCCTAGATCACGAAGAAGTCTGCTGCGGTGATTGTGGGCCTCGTCGAGAGCATTGCAAACTGCGTCGCGCCACCTGCGCCGTTGCCGTTGGTGTCGTAGAAGAGCGCGCCGGTCGCCGTATTGTAGATGACGCGATCGTCTGCCTCCGTCGCCGTGCCTGTTGCGTTGGCTTTGAACGCCGCGGCTGTGAGCGCGCCCGCGGCAAGAAGCGTGAACAATCCAGCGCCGGTGTTCTCGAGGTGGATGACGTCGTTCTGCCCGGCATTCGAGAAATCACTGATCGTATCGCGGTTCGTCGCTGTCGGCTGCGTGTTGAAAACGAACACGTCACTCCCCGCGCCACCCGCCAACGTGTCATTGCCTGTGCCGCCTTTCAGCGTATCGTTGCCCGCGCCGCCGACGAGGCTGTCGTTGCCGCCCGCGCCATCGAGAATGTTGTTACCCGTGCTGCCGGTGATCACATTCGCGAGCGCGTTGCCCGTGCCGTTGATATTGCCCGAGAGCAGCGTCAGATGATCGACCGTCGCGAAGGATGCCAGCGTCCGCGTGATCGTCGTCGTAATGGTATCGATGCCGCCCGTGTCCGTGATGACGTCACTGCCGCTGGCGAGCACGTAGGTGTCGTTGCCGAGCCCGCCGTTCAGAGTATCGGTCAACGCGCCGCCGTCGAGCAGGTTGTTGCCCGTGCTGCCCGTGATGACGTTGGCGAGACCATTGCCCGTACCGTTGATGTTGCCCGACACGAGCGTCAACCGCTCGATGGCGACATAGGAGGCAAGCGATCGCGTCATCGTGGTCGTGATCGTATCCGTCCCGCCCGTATCGGTCACGACGTCGCTTCCGCTCGAAAGCACGTAGGTGTCGTTCCCGAGACCGCCATTCAGCGTGTCGGTCAATCCGCTGCCGTCGAGCAGATTGCCGACCGTGTTGCCGGTAATGACGTTCGCCAGATTATTTCCCGTTCCCGTGACGGCCGACCCCGTCAGAACAAGGTTTTCGATAGCAGGATAGGAAGCCAGGTTCCGCCCGATGCTCGAGCGGATCGTGTCGACCCCCCCGGTGTCGATCACAACGTCGTTGCCATTCCCGAGATAGTAGAGGTCGTTGCCAAGCCCGCCTTCCAGTGTATCCGGATCGTCGTCGGAACCTTCAAAACCTCCATCCAGCGTATCATTTCCGCCGAACCCGCGAAGTGTTTCGGATTCGAGGCGTCCCTCGAGGAAATCGTTGCCACTACCCCCATCGATTGGATTGATATTGTCGAGCACCTCGATCCGGACGGTCTGCGTATCGACGCCGCCTCGTCCGTCGCTGACCTGAACGATGACCTCATAGATGTTGTCACCATTGGAATCCGCCGGCATTTCGAAGTTCGGGATGCCGAAAAATTCGATTTGAACGTCGAAATCGTTGAACGCGATGAAGAGATCATCCTGATCCGGCCCGCCGATGATCGTGTAGGTGAGGTCGTCGTTGTCCGGGTCCGCCGCCAGGATCGTATAGGCCGGGTCCTGTAAATTTTCGCGAACCTGGATGTTCGCAATATTGCCGCCGCCGCCTGACGTGATGACCGGCGCCTTATTGGCCACCTCGACGACGACGCCGCCCGCGCCGTCCGACGTCACCGTGAAATCGTCATCGTCGTTGGCATCGGAGAGCGCAAGTGTCGTCACGACCGACAATCCATTGAAGACCGTCAGGACGTTCGTCGTATCGTCGAAGGTCGCCGTGGTCGCGGTCGCGCTCGCAATTCGAATGCGGTCCTGTGAATCGAAGTTCGTAATGACGCCGTCGAAGCCCGAAACCGCACCCGCGAGGAAGTGCAAGGTGCCGAAGCTGTCGGCGAACGTGTCGTCGAAATTGACCGTCTGGCTCGCGCTCACTGTGCCATTGATCTGCAGAGTCGCATCGCCCTTGATCTTGATGGTGCCGGTGCCGGAGATGTTGCCGTTGACCGTCAGCACCTTGTCCGCCAGCGCGGTGTCGAAATCCGTCGCGTGCAACTCACCGTTGTTGACGACGGGCGCGTTGATCGTTCCGGTTCCCTGGACGAGACCGTCCGTCTGAACGCGCATCGCGCCGGCCACCGTCGTTCCCGGCGTCCCGACTTGGACCGTTCCCGCGGTTGTGATGTTGAGTGTGCCATCGCCCCAGATTGTGAGCGTCTCCCCAACCGACAGCGCTCCGCTGTTCGAGACCGTCACTGTGCCCGAACCACCGTCTGACGTCGCGCCGCCGATCGCCATGGCGCTCGTGACGGTGAGCGCCGAACTTGCATCCATGATCGAGAGCGTACCGCTTCCCGACACCGTGCCGAGCGTGAGCGCCGCAGTCGTGATCGTCGCCTGTTCGCGCAGCGTCAGGCTTCCCGTGCCGTCGAAGCCGATAGCGATCGAAACATCGCTCCACGACGTTCCCAAGTTTTCGACGATAACGGTCCCGGTGCTGCCGGTGCTTTGCCCAATGACCGAGAACCCGGTGTTTGTGATATCCGCCCCGGTGTTGACATTGAGCGTTCCCGTGACACCGCCGGTCCCCGCAACATAGAACCCGAAACCGTTGTCGGCGGAAATGTCGAGCAACCCACCGTTCGCAAGCGTCAGCGAGCCATTCGCGCCGCCGCCAACGAGAAGACCGGAATCGAGCGTCAGCGTTGTGCCCACTCCGTCGACGGTGACGGTGCTGCCGTTGCCGCCTGCCCCGCCGATGTACATCGATGCGGTGTTCTCCGTCACGTCAACGCTCATATCGGCGCCGCCGTTGAGGACGAGATGGCCAAGCTGGCTGAACCCGATGACGGCATTCTCGTTCGTGACCGTGAGCGTCGATCCTGAGCCAAACGTTGCCGTTTTGCCATCGCGGACCTGGAAGCCCGTCGGATTGTCCGGAAATTCATTCACACCCGAGACCGTGAAGGTGCCCGAGAACGTCGTCGATGCCAGAATTTCCATGAACCCGGCAGCACCCGGGCCTGAAATTACTTGCCCATCCGTGCCGGTGATGATTGCGAAATCGAGACTACCTGGCGCGGTCGCCGATGGATTGCTGCCGGTCGAGAGATTGTTCCAGCTATTGGCGACGTTGAAGGCTCCATTGCCACCGTTCCAGAGCAATACGTCAGGCATGATCCTTCATCCCTCTAATTCCGCGTTGGCTTTGACGTTCTGATTGAGTGGCCTCGACTTGAAATCCGGCGACCGAATGCGATCACAGTCACTGACAGGGCAATAGTAGGCTCCGACGTCCCGGTGATGACGCATCGGACGATTCGAGATCCGGCACGGGTCGTGTCCGCGATCGAAATACAATAGAATGCCGTCATCTATAGTGACGGCGAACGCAAAGCATCGTGGCCGACCCGGGCCATTACCTCGGGGGCCTTTGTATCAGGACGGACAAAGTGCCGCCAGATGCGCTGTGGAATGAAAGGTAAATGCCCGCGGATCGTATGTGACAGCCCGAACTGTAGAAGTCGGCACCATTCCAATCACGAAACGAACGCTAATCAGCGTCCTTCACGATCGCCGCGCGAGCCGAGGCAGCTCAACGCGCGCAATCCATTTTGAGCTAAGCCCCAGTCACCGAACGACAATCCAATCAGAACCGGAGAACTTTCTTCACCGCGCGCTTGACCCCTCTGGCGCCGCGCTTCACCACCTGGACGGACTTTTTCACAGGTCGTTCGATAATTTGCGTCGTTCTCAAGCGCCGGATGGGATCAATGCGTAGGACCTTGCCGACAAAGGGAAACGCCGAGCCGACGCTCACGCCTGGGATGAGCCCGGTCGTGAAGCGGATGGGCTCGGACAGGACGCCACCAAGCGTCGCGTGAACGATGCGGCCCCGGCTGTTGTGACGACGGCACGTGTTCGACTTCGTGCAGATGTCGACCTCGCCCTCGTGCAGCAGAACGAGCGTATCTCCCGTGCCGTCGACATAGACGTCGAAGACAGTTCCGCGCACGCCGACCGTCGCTGACGGCGTTTCGATCCGATAGGCCTCTTTCTTTTCAGAGCCCGTGATGAACCGGAACGTGCCCTTGAGGAAGTTGACCCCGATCGTCGTGACACCGTCCGACTTGCTGATCACGAACTCGTCGAGTTTCAGGCTGGCGTTGGGGCCGAGCGCAAGTTTCGTCTCGTCATCGAGCTTCAGTTCAACCTGCGCTCCATTGCCCGTTTCGAGAAGCTCGCTCTGATGGACGCGCGAGCCCTCCGGCAGATCGCGCTTGTCCTCGCCGAGAGTCGCGACGACCTCCTTCTTCACGAGCACGGCCGTCCCGATTTCGCTGGCGGCGTTGTCCGCGAACGCCGGCGGCGCCAACGTCGTCAGAGCAACCATAAAGGTAAACGTTCCCCACCCCAAAGACCCGCGCGCACCCAGCATGCGTCACCCGCCCCACTCGAAGTCGATTGTTGATGTTCCGTTGAAGTCCCTTAGTCTGTAACACACGTGCACCGCGCGAACAGGGGAAATTCCGCTTTCATGCTGACGGTCAAGACGCCACGGGAACGGTGGCTTGGTATCGGCGCGGCCTACTGGACGATTGTCTTCGCCGTCGTGATTGCGAGCGTCGCCGTGCGTCACGCTGATCCCGGCTTCTTCGCGCGCCTGCGCCTGCTCGGCTTCGACATGCTCCAACAAACTTGGCCACGCACGCCTGACGCCAACTATCCCGTCCGCATCATCGATATCGACGAGCGCTCGTTGTCCGAGTTCGGCAACTGGCCCTGGCGTCGCGATCTGCTTGCAACGCTCGTCGATCGCCTCGCCGCAGCCGGAGCACGGGTCATCGTCTTCGACGTCGTCTTTCCTGACGCGACAACGAGCACAAACACTGTGCAGTCCGTCGAGAATTCAGGCACGCCGAGCAACAAAGTTGCGCGATTTGCCGAGAAAGCAATCAATCCTCTCGATGCCGCCTTCGCCGACGCGATCGATCGGAACACGGTCGTCCTCGGAATGATCGGCACGGCGCGCCCGTCCACCACCGTGCCCAACGCCAAGGCCTCGTTCGCGACGATCGGCAAGGATGTCGAGAGCTTTGCGCCGGGCCTCAGGGGCGCGTCTGGAAATCTCGCAGTGTTCGAAGAGAAGGCCTCGGGCGTCGGAACCCTTAACTGGTTCCCCGATCACGATCAGATACTGCGGCGCATTCCTCTCGTCGTTCGCATCGGAGACCAGCTCTACCCCTCCCTCGCCGCGGAGACAATCCGCGTCGGCAACACGGCCAAGACCATCCGCGTGCGATCGGCGGGAGACGGGGGCTTTTCGGGTGACATCGGCATCACGGCCATCGATCTCGGCAAACGGCCGGTCGCGACCGACGCAGACGGCCAGATATGGCTCTGGTTCACACGGCACGATCCGAAACGCTCGTTGTCCGCCGCGGACGTTCTCAATGGAACGCTCGCGCCGGGCGTGCTCGACGGACGCGTCGCGATCATCGGCACCAGCGCGCCGGGCCTGTTCGATCTGCGCGCCACGCCGCTCGATCCCGTGATTTCCGGCGTCGAGATCAACGCCCAGGCCATCGAGCAGCTGTTGTCCGGCCGCCCTCTCTACCGCCCCGACTTCGCAAAGGGGCTCGAGATCGCGATGACGATCCTCTCGGCCTTGATACTCGCGGGGCTCGTCTTCTTCTACGGGGCCGGTGTCGCCGCCATCGTCGGCTTCGGGGCCGTCGGCGTTTTCGCACTCGGCAGTCTCGCGGCCTTCTCGCAGGGCATCCTGCTCGACGCCGTCTTCCCGATCCTCGCCAATTCCGCTACCTACATCGCCGGCACGGGATATCTCTATTACGAAGCCGAGAGCGAGCGGAACCGCAACCGCGAGGCGCTCGAACGCATCGCCCGCGAAATGGAAGCGGCGGCCCAGATCCAGCGCACGTTCCTGCCGAAGGATCTTCCCGGCGGCCCCATGAGCGATGCATTCGATATCTTCGCCGTCATGAAGCCCGCGAAATCCGTCGGCGGTGATTTCTACGATTACTTCCTGACCCACGGCGGCAAACTTGGCTTCGCGGTCGGAGACGTTTCTGGAAAGGGCGTTCCGGCTGCGCTCTTCATGAGCGTATCGCGCACGGTATTGCGCACGGTGGCCTTCGAGGACCACGCGCCGGGCGAAGTTCTGACCCGCGTCAACGCCATTCTCGCGCGCGATAACACGGAAGGCATGTTCGTCACGATCTTCTACGCCGTGCTCGACCTCAAAACCGGCGAACTCGAATTTTCGAGCGCGGGTCACGACGACGCCCTTTTGCTGTCAGGAAGCGGCTCGCACGAAGCTCTCGGATACATGGGCCCGGCCATCGGCCTGTTCGACTTCAGCACCTATCCGACCGGGACCCGCCATCTGGCGCCGGCCGACACGATGCTGCTGCTGACCGACGGCATCACGGAAGCCTTCAATATCGATGGCCGCGTCTTCGGCGCCGAGCGCCTCGCAAAATCCGCGAGGCGTCGGACCTACGAGACCGCGACAGGACTCGTCGAGGCCATTACGGCGGAGGTCACGCGATTTTCGGAAGGGACCGAGCAGTCCGACGACATCACGGTCGTGGCAATGCGCTACCGGGGACGGGCGGCGACAGCTCACACGTGAAGCTCAATCGGTTGAGCCCGGCGCTGTGCCTGTACTCGAGATTCGTCACACGCTCTTTGACGAGCGCGAGACCGAAACCACCAGGCTCGCACGTCATGAGATCGCGCCCCCTGGGCGGCTCGTAGGTTCGGATGTCGAAATAGGCGCCGTTGTCCGAGACGAGCGCACTCGCGCGTCCCGGCAGGAGTTCGATTTCGATGAGGATCGAGGGATCGACCGTGTCCCTGAGGCCGTAGGCGATGAGATTGGCCAGAATCTCGTTGAGGCACAGCTTGGTGTCGAAGCCGAGCGACGCCTCGATTGCGCTCGCTGCCAACCGTTCATCGAGCCACTGGTTGAAACGTCCGACTTCGGCAGCACTGGGTTCGAGGTGGATCTGATCGACAACGCGCATCAAGTGCACGCAGCGATCGCGGCGTTTTGGTCCGCGACCACGGGAATGATCGCGTCGATGCCCGTGGATCTGAGCACCTTGCGGGCATCGTCAGACGGATTGAAGACGACGAGCCGGCCGTTCCGCGCCCCGATGGCGCGCGCGGCCTTCACGAGCACTCTGATGCCGATAGACGCAAGGAAGGACAGATCGGTGAAATCCACGATGACCTTGTCGTTCTTGGCGGCAATCGCGCCGAACGGAACTTCAACATCTGCCGCGCCGGCAAGATCGAGCGCCCCGCTCAATTTCACTTTCAAGATCCCGCCCGGAAGCTCGGTCTGATCCAAACGCATGCGTCCCTCCTAGAGATGATCGGCTTGTTCGTCAGCCGTCGAGATTTGTTTAGAAGTGCGAGGCAGTGACCAACCGGGCTCGCGCCGGCCGCCGGTATGTCGCAACTAGGCCTGTACGTCGTCCGGGTGGAAGAAGGAGCCGACGAACGCCGAGCCGGTGTTCGTGAGATCGAACGAATGCAGTCCGAGTACATTCGACATCATCCGGAAGCTTTCGATCCCGCGGACCGAATTGCCGTTCCGGTCGAGCCGTGGCGAATAGGAGCCGACGCCGATCTGGCGGTTGACGACACCGAGAATGCCGCCGCCGACGCCACTCTTTGCGGGAATGCCGACTTCGAACGCCCATCCGCCTGAGAAATCGTACATGCCACACGTGAACATCACCGCCTGCACGTCGCGCACCGCGTCGATGTCGAAAACCTGTTTCC
The DNA here is from genome assembly GCA_033765145.1 of Hyphomicrobium sp. Taxonomy (GTDB): domain Bacteria; phylum Pseudomonadota; class Alphaproteobacteria; order Rhizobiales; family Hyphomicrobiaceae; genus JAGVSR01. The sequence goes on from JANRIH010000002.1 coordinate 33,188, forward strand.
CAGTGACCGGATTGACGCCGAGGTTCGCGATCGTGGCGCCGATGACGGCGAGGTCTTTCGCCGTCACCAGGATCGAGCACTGCTTGAAGTAGAGATCGAGCGCGGGCTCGACCGGCTCCGACATCGCGCCGACACTCAAGAGGAGGTGCCCAATCGCACGATTGCGATGCCCGGTCGCCGCCTCGGAGCGATAGACGTCCTCGTTGAGACGCAAGGGACGCCCCGCCGCATCCGAGAACCTTTGAAGCACCGCCCCGAATCCCGCGTCAGCTCCGAGCTTGTCGCGGATCATGCCCGAAATCGCGATGGCCCCGGCGTTGACCATGGGGTTGTACGGGCGGCGCGTCACGGGGCTGAACTCGATCGCGTTGAAAGGATCCCCGCTCGGCTCGACACCGACGCACGCAAGCACGGCCTCTCGGCCCCAGAGTTCGAGCGCCATGCAGTAAGTGAGTGCCTTCGACGTCGACTGAATAGTGAATTCGACGTCCGCGTCGCCGTACGTATGCACCTGCCCCTTCGTCGTCGCGATCGCGATGCCATATCGATCCGCATCGACCTTGGCCAATTCGGGGATGTAGTCGGCAAGTGCCCCGGACCGGTTCGCCTGCGTCCGCACATGGATGTCGGCCAGCATCTTCTCGACCTGTGAACCTGACGCCGCGGCAGGATTGACTTGGTCCATCTGTCCACCCGTATCGAACTGGAAAAGGAGACCGTTGGCCTTGAGCGACGCGGCCTCGACGGGCCGCGCGACGCTTCCAGCGGACGCAGGAGTGAGATGAGCCGTCGTGGAAACACCCGCAGACGGAGGCGCTGCCTCGGGCACGCCCTCACGACCATTCTTTTTCCAGAAACCCCAAGCCATCCCGAGCGCCCCAAGCGCCTAGTTCTTGTTCAGTCGCCGCCGGATTTTTACGCGTGCCTTCGGCAAACGCCCCGGCGCACCTAGCCCGAGGCATGATGCAGGTCATTGAGCCGATTGGCGTTTTTCGAATGCGCGTTCCCAAGCGTTATGCTGAATGCGGCAATTTCCATGCCATGACGATCACGTGACTGATCTCGCGCCGCGAGTGTGAGCGACGTTCACGAATGCGCGTGCGCAAAAGAACGACCCGATGCGACGTCAATCCTGAGCGGTTCCGAGTGCAGGGCCGGGCAGTATCGAGCGGCCCCACGCATCCAACATCACAGCCACGGCGACAGCCGTTCGGCCCGAGGTTGATTCACCCATGTCTTGAGAACGATCTGTCACCTATGTGTCCGGTATGGACAGGCGAAGTTTGGTGCCGGCTGAGGGATTTGAACCCCCGACCCCCTGATTACAAATCAGGTGCACTACCCCTGTGCTAAGCCGGCGGAAACGGGACGCAATCGCAGCGCAGCCGTTCGCGCGGCGTATATAGCCCGATTGCGCCGCCTCGGCCAAGCACGAATGAAAACCACGCCAGATCATGGTCTTGCATCGGATCACCATCAGCGAGGCCGCAAACCTCACGACGCAAAAAATTGAACGACAGGACGCTGAGCGCGGCGCCCGGGACAACGTCCAACAGTGGTGAGGGAGGAGAAGATGCGGCCGACTAAGCCGCTGAGAGAGACCGAGACATGCCTGCGGTCACGCCGGGCCTCGCGAGCCCGGATCGGCTCAAGGGCCGGTTGCCAAGGTCCCCGAGTGAGCGGGCCCTGACGGCCGCGCCTCCGCCTCCCCCGTCCCAGTCAATTCCGACAGGAGCGCCGTCCACGCTGCGACGGCCTGAGGCAGATCGTAGTGCGCGAGAAAAGCTGCACGCGCCCGCGTGCCCATGGCGCCGCTCATGTCCGGTTCGCGCGCCAACTGGCGTATGACGTCGACCAGCCGCCCGGCGTCCCCTTCAGGGACCGAGAAACCCGTCCCGGTCCGGTCGAGCAGGCGCGCGATCTCGCCGTCCGGATCGCCGATGAAAATGGCCGGACGACCGGCCGCCGCGATCCCATAGTATTTGCTCGGAACGATGAGGCCCTCGAGTTCGGGCCGCAATGAGATGAGGTGCACATCGGGCACCGATAGGCTCTCCGCAAGCCGCTCCCGCGGCTGATAGGGACGGAACGTCACCGAGGTGAGCCCCCGTTGCTCCACCTCCGACCGCAATCGTTCGACGAGCGCGCCGCCGCCGATGAAGACCCAGGCGATCGGACGTTGAGTAACGTCAGATGCCGCGCCCGCACGCCCTTCAATGAGAGAAATGGCTTCTACGAATGTCGAGATATCGTGCGCGCGCCCGAGATTGCCCGAGTATCCGACAACGAAGGTCTGGGCCAGGCCCCACTCGGTCCGGAGCGCATTCCGTTCCGCCGCGATCGGCCTCACGAAACGTCCATCGCCCCAGTTCGGAATAATCCGGATGCGCGCGGGCGTCACACCGAGGCCGGCGACGACGTCGGCCATGCGCTCGCCGAGAACGACATTGGTGCGCGCCCTGAGGAGTGACCGGTTCCGCAATCCTCTAAGAAACCCGAAGAACACACGCGAGACCCGCGACCGGGACATGCCGAGTTCGGTCGCGACCTCCGGAAAGATGTCCTGCAGCCAGTTGACCAGAACCGCGCCTTTCAAACGCGCGATCGGAGCGGCCAGCACCGACAGCATCGGCGGATCGGTCTTGGCGACAACGACATCCCACCGCCGCGCAAGGCGGAGAAGCATCACGGCCGAGGTCAGATAGAATGTCGCGTAATCGACAGCCCGGCCGACGAGCGCCGAGCGCCCGAACCGTGTCGACCAGCATCGCCAGACTTTGACCCCCGCGATCTCATCCCGCGCCGCCAGGCGCGCATGAGGACGCTCGTATTCCTGCCGCGAGGTTACGATGTGAACGTCATGGCCTTCCGCCGCCAGCGCGAACGCCAGTTCGGACAGCTTCTGGCTCGTCGCCGAAAGGTCGGGGTGGAAGTATCGATTGACAAATATGAGCTTCAATCGCGTGGCGCCGGCTTTGTCGGGTGTGAATGCGCGAGCCCGGACGTCGCCGAGGTCATGGCCGTCTCGATGCGAAAATACGTGCCATGCGTGACTGAACAACGTCGCGGGCTTCGCGCGGCAAGGTCGGGAACGCCGAACCATACAGCACGCCCGCAAGCGCGACGGACGCCATGAGCGTGAACCAGCCTTGTGGTGCAATCACGAGCTTAGCAGCAAGACTGGCCGCAATCGCAAAGACGAGCCAAAAAAAACCACGCACGACGATGGCTGCGACCGGCGCCCACGCCAACCGATACCCGATGACGGCATAGGGGATCGTCAGACCGAGCGACAGGATGGCCTGTGTCGCAGCGAGGCACGCCGCCATGGCCGGCACTGGATGTGCCGCCTCCGGCGCCACGAAGATCGCGATGAGCATGAAGCCTAGCGCCGAGCCGACCGTCCACGCGCCCGGCAGATAGACCCTGTTCGCCGCAAGATTGAGCGCGCCCGCCGGGATGGCAGCGATCGTTGCAAGAGCACCCGCCGCAAGGAAGCCGAGCGTCAGACTCTCCGCCGCAAACTGCGGTCCGAGCCAGAGGCCAAGGATGTCCGCGCCGTAGCTCGCCGCCACGCCACAAGGATACGCCATCACGAAGAGCGTCAGCGCCATCGCCCGGCGCAATTCGAGGAGAATGCCGAGGCGATCACTCTCGATACCAGCCGTCATGAGACGCGGGCTGAAGGTTCCCGCGAGTGTCAACCCGAGGCCCCGGAGCGTAGCACCTAGCACATTGATCGAGGCATAGAGGCCCGCAATTTCTGCGGATCGCATGAGCCCGAGCAGCACCACATCCATGTTGAAGAGCAGCACAGTGCCGATCTGAATGAAAAGGACGCCACCCGCTGTCGTCCCGAGCTTCTTGTAGATCGACCGGTCGACGAGAGCGAACCTCAGATTCGGCGCTCCATCAGAGCGAACCAACACCAGATAGAGAACAGCGAGCGAAGCGATGGCACCCGCGACGATGGCACCCGCGACGATCTCGATCGAGGGCTCCAGATACAGAAATCCCGCGACGATGACCACGGCACGGGCGATCGGCTGGATCATCTGGCAGAGCGCATTGAGATAGATGCGATTGTGGGAGAAGTTTATTCCTTGCGCGGGAAGCGCCACAAAGCCGGCCGCAACACCGATCGCAGTCGCAACGAAGATTGTAGCCGCCTCTGGGGATGACGCATGGCCGGCCGCAAATGCGGACACGAAGAACGGCGAAGCGAACAAGGCCAGCAGGATGACGAGAGCGGCAGCGACCGCGACCAGCAGAACGGCCGACGAAAAGACCGCGTTAGCCGCCTCGGGCGACTTCCGCGTCTCGACAAAAAGTCGGGCGAACGAATTCGACGCCGTCTGCGCGAAGAATGACACCGTCGCAAGAACGGCGAACGCGAGCGGAATGAGACTGTACGTTGCGAGACCCAGTCCATGAATGAGGAATGGCGTCATCGCAAGCCCAATCGCGGACGTGACGATGAACGTCGCGAGCGAGGCGGCGACGTTGAGTTCGCTGTTCAAGCGCGCCCGGAAGCCCCTCAATGTCGGTCCGTTCCCGTCTGAAGCCCGGCCATGCCAACGGCCGCAACGACAGCTTCACGCGCGCGCCGCCGCCATGTCGGCAAGGTGTTGGCGATGTCGAGGGCGGCTTTGTCCCGAGATGCGACGAGCCGTTCAATGAGCGCTCGCGCACCCTCTTGGCTCAATGCTTCTGCGCCGAGGCAGAATTCGTCGTGACCGTAAAGATCCCGCATGAGACCGATGGACTTGCGGCTATAGCTGAATGCCGCCGTCGGAATACCGGAAGAAATCGCCCCGAGCGTCGCGTGAGTGCGGCTGCCGACGAAGGTATGGAGTTCGCTCATGGCCCACTTCAGTTCCGGCGCAGTTAGCGTATCGGGCAGCAGTTGAACCCGCCGCGCCGTCGAGGGATCGAGACGCGAGACGACCTTCGACAGAACGCCGTAGTCGTTGTTCCAGGGAACCGCCGCCATCACGTGCGGAACGAGCACGACCTCGCGACCGAACTCGGCAACGACCCAGCTCACGAGTTCCGCGCCAAACGCGGCAAGTCGATCGATGTCGCCCTCGGTCACGTCCCAGAAGGCCTTCTTGCCGCCAGCGATTTGCCGGGCCTGGAACGGACTGAGATTGAGTCCGATCGCGCCCCTGCTGCGGTCGACGTCCCAACACGGTTTGGCCGGAGCCTCCGGCTGCATGGCAATCGCAGGATCAGCCATGAGCGTCACATTTTCGAGCCCGCAAGACTTGAGATACTGCTCCGAGATCGTTTCGCGCACGAAAACCTGCCGAAGTCGCGAGAAATGCCCCATGATCTCCTTTTCGAATAGCGGATCCGCATTGAAGGGCCCCACGGAAGCCCCCCAGATCATCAAAGGCAAACGAGCGCCGAGAAGCGCATGATCGAGATCGATGAAGGAGTACGGTCGGCCATAGTCGAGCGTGTAGTTGTCGCCACCGACCTCGAGCACGAGGTCGGCGCCGCCGTCCAGCAGACGTCCAAGTTCGCGATAGTCGAAACCGGAGCGTTGTCCGAAGAGCCGCCGCATGACCTTCCGAACGATTGATCTGCGGGGCCGGGGCACGAGTGCGATCTGGGGCGGCTCCTTGGGACTGACCGCGGGCAGCCCTTGTCCAGCGGAGCCTGCCGGTACGATGACGCCGGAACGCATGTTGACGCCCGGGCCGAGCACCTCCCGGAAGAGCGCCAGCGTACCGAGCGCGATCGCCTGGCATCCGCGATTGGCGCTCGTGCTGTTGCCGACGAGAACGATTTTGGCCGTCATGACGTCGCCGATGCCTGCTAGCTGAAAAGCCGTCGCTTCAAGACCGACAGCGCGCGGCGAACGCCATTGACGGCGCGCCGCCAGGCCGGAGGCCGGTAGAGCGCGTCGTAGGCGTCCGTCAAGGGGCGCAGACGCGCTTCAAAGCCCGTAAGCGCCAGGAAGCCGGCCCCTGGCTCGGCCGAAAATTCATGCGACGCTTGCGAAATTCGCAGTCTGAGGTCGTATATGCGGCGTCTCTGTGCAGGCAGGCGCATCGACGGCGCGACTCTCTTGCGCGGCCGCCAGAGACCTTGCCGATCCTTGAGTGCCAAACGGTAAGCGAGCCCCTCGCGCCGGTCTCTGAGCCCGCCTAACTGCGACTGCACGACATCGGCATCCGACACAGCGTCCATTTTGAGTTCGCCCGCCGCAATGCCGGCCTCGATCAGGGCCTCAACCTCGCGCGTTCTGACCACGATGATGTTGGTCCCCTTCCAATCACGGATGTATCCGGGCAGCCAGGCGTCGCCGATCGAAATATCCGCCGTCTCACCGACGACATCATCGCAATAGTCGCAGGCCGGGTATCTGAAGAAGCCATAGCCCCAGTTTCCGCCGTAGACCTCCGACATCCGCACGATGTTCTCGTCGCCGGATCGCGTGGTGATCTGCGCCGAATAGTCTGATGCCAATCGCTCGGGCACCTTGTGCCGGAAGTCGATCGTGCCGACATCCCGAGGCGCGACGGAAGCCCGCAATGCGAGATAGTCGGCGAACCGCGCGCTCTTGAGATGACCGCAGACGATCGCAATCCTGTACGCCACGCGCTCCGCGATCTCAGGCACGGATCGGGCGAGAAGCTCGATGGCCTTGATGAAGCAAGGCGTGCCGACCACCGCATAGCGTCCCGGGCGATCGAGGACTTGAGCCAACGCGGCCGACATCTCGACGGGATAGTAGCGAGACTTGGCGCCGGCACGGATCTCGTCGAGCGATGTGGAAAGCCGGTAGCCGAACAACGGCCGGTCGCCAGCCGGCGCGACGTGCAAGGCGCCGTCAATCATGCCGTTTTCGAAGAGTGCGCAAAGCACCCATGTGACGAGTCCGCCCGAACTGCCGACGTCACGAAAATCCGATCGTTCGACATGCCCTGCATAGCACGTTCGGAAGTGGCCGATTTCTCCTCGCCATGCCCCGCCCTCTGCCGCGAACCGCGTCCTGCCGATCTCGTCCTCGTCGGCGCTGGCGCCGGAAAACGGACAGATGGCCTCGAACGGTTCCGGCACCCGATGGCCCGCTCCGGCGACGGCTTGAAACATGCCCCGGCCGTCGAGTTCAATTCTTACATCGCCCATGGACGGCAACGCACACGCGCCACAGCCGATACAGTATCCGCCTCCGACGACACGTTCGAACGCGCCTGACGTCGACGACGAGCTGTGCTCTTCCATCAGAAAACGCCGTGCCTTGAACCGACCGACGGGCGGTCGGGAACGGGACTGCGGCGGCGCAACACTCGCCCCTTCAAATCGAGTGCCGGCTTCTCGACAAATCGCCACGAGAGGTACGCGAGCGGAAGCGTCACGAGAAGCGCGAGCACCGTGTGCGCATAGGCGTTGCCGGGACCGAGAACCCAGACGAGCGTCTGTTGGACGGGATAAGCGTAGAGATACGTCCCGTAAGAGAGATCATCGCCTTCGCTCAAGCGACCAACGACGAGCGCCGGCAGATAGGCGAGCGTGATGACGGCGTAGGCGAGCAGCAGCGGCGCCGTCAACGCGATGCCGGTCGCCGCATGGGTCGCGAAGGTTAGGACGATGAACCCCATGAGCCAGCCGAACGACAGCACGATCCGATGCTTGAGAAGGTAGCAAAGCGCGCCGACATAGAAATGTGTCGCGAGATGGATGCCGGATTTCAGGATCGGCCCCGGTTCGGCGACACCGAAATGTGCCGCGGTGTGCAGTCCTGTGAGAACCGCGACGACAATCGCGCAGGCCCGCGCGGAGACGAGCCCGACCGTGGCGAAGGCAGCTAGCGAGAGGTACATGAGGACCTCCCAGGGCAGCGTCCAAAGCGAGGCATTGACCACATTCGGATACGGGAGCGCCTCGAACACACCCGGCAGTCCGAAGCGCGTATGAAACGGCGACAGGGACAACGCATTGATGGCGACGAAGGAGTAGACCGGCCGCCGTGTCAGGTAGTCCTCCGTCGCAAAGCTGGTAACCAAAGGACCGAGGACGAATGCCATGAGCAGAACGACGACGATCAATGCGGGATAGATCCTCAAGGATCTCGCAAGCGCGAAGTCGACGAGGTTTCCGTTCCCCAGAAGGCTGCGCGTCACGAGGAAACCGCTCGCCACAAAGAACGTGTCGACCCCGAGCGCGGCAAACGTCGTTCCCGTCAGCCGTCGCAGCGGTTCCACTTGATACCATTCGGCCCCGGCCCACCCGAGCGGACCGAAAGCCTCTCCGTTGATGCCGTGGTTGACGATGAAGCTGTGCCCAAAGATGACGAAAACCGCAGCGGCGAGACGAATGATCCGCCAGTTGTTCTGGCGCGTCTCCGCGACGCTGGCGAGCGATACGGACTGCATCATCGAATGCTGCCGTCGTACGGCGTTTGCGATGAACGAACGACCGATGGATGACAGGGCCGCATTCCTACGTGCGCCTCGGACCGAGAAGGTTCGCCCACTCGGCCCACTCGCGGGTGAACCCCATGCCGGTCTCGAGATCGATCTGCGGCGTATATCCGAGAACGCGCTCGGCTTTGGCGCTGGTGAATTCGACCTCGGCCGAAAGATAGTCCACCATGATTGGCGGCGGCAGGATGCGCGGCAAAGGTGTGGCTCGATCGAAGGCTTTGCCGGATCCTTTGACAATCCCGGACCGTCCGCGCCGGCGAAGCGAGCGATAGAGCGGACGGGCCAACCCGGCGATCGGGCTCGCCCGCACCGCATCCTTGACCGCCTTGCTCTCCTGGAGCGCGGCGACCGCCGCGGGAACAATGCGCGCCATCGCGCTCCAGTTGCCGCCGCCGAGCCGCGATTTGATGTCCTTCGTGCTCGCCGTTTCCACGGCAGGATAGCCGAGCATGGCTTCAAGTTGACGATAGGCCTCCAGTCGCGTGATGCGACCCGGACCTTTGATGATGAAGGTCTCGCCGACGGCCTCATCCTTGAGGCCGAGGATCAGAGCCTGCACGACATCGTCCACATAAGTCATGTTCGCGACGCCAAGGCCGTGATTAGGCAGAACCGCAAATCCGCGCCGCATGATCGTGAGCGGATTGATGACGAACGTCTCTCCCCAAGGGCCGTAGACACCGGCAACTTGGAAGATCGATGCCCTGAGGCCCCGTTGCCCGTGGGCTTTTCGAACGACGTCTTCAGCCGCGAGTTTGTCGTCGGAGTACGTCCAACCCCACTTCCTGCGCGGCGCCGTCTCGTCAATGACACCGGACGGCGCGCCGAAATAGACGGCCGCTGTGCTGACATTGACGAACGATGTCACGTTCGCGGCGAGCGCGGCATCGACAATCGCCGTCGTTCCATCGATCGTCGTCTTCTTCATATCGGCATCGCTGCCGAATTTCCCGTAAGCCAGGTGAAAAACCGCATCCACCCCCGCCAGCGCTCGCTTCAGGCCGTCGGCGTCTCCGATCGGAGTGAAATCGAGCTTCACGCCGTCGGCCGCAAGCCTCAGAGCGCCAGGGCTCGTCCGATGAGCGAGGACCGTTACATCGGCGTTCAACTGATTGCGGAGCACTTCCACAAGCCGCGAGCCGATGAAGCCGGTCCCTCCAGTCACGAAAACTTTGAGATCACGAAATCGCGTCATCACCCGCCTTTGTTCTGTACCGTACCGACATCCGCATCGTCCCTAGGCTGCCGGGAGATGAACCCCTCTCGTCGACCAAGGCATTCGCGTGACGCGAACCTTCGCCGCCGCACGCTCCACCAGCCGAATAGTGTCGGTCGCGTCGGCGCCATCCACTTCCGGACGCCTGCCGAGACGCGCAGCAACGACGAAATTGTCGACTTGCAGAGCCATGAGATCACGCATCTGCGCCGAATTCGTCGATACGTCGAATTCTGCCTCTGGCTTCGCGACGGCGATTGGCCGGCCGTCGAGACCCATGAGCTTCACGTCGTCGCCGAACGGCGGAACATGGACTTCCCCTCGGGAGAAACGGATACGGATGCCGCTGTCGAGGGCCCGGATCCGGCTCAAGCGGATGGCCCCGCGAGCGCCTGATGTCATTTTGAGATCGATGGTGGCGTCCGACTCGCCACCGTTGTCGCTGTCCGCCGAAACCGCGATGTCCGCCACATCGCCGAACAGCCACCGCACGAGGTCGAAGATGTGCGACCCGTTGCCGATGAGAACACCGCGGCCGGGATAGTTTGGTTGCAATAGAAAAGGCGTCTTGATCGGCCAGGAGAAGAGTTGTCCCTCGTCGAACGAGAACGATTCTACCGTTCCGAGCATCTGGTCTTCGATGATCCTGCGCACCATGCGATTGGCGGCGACGAACCGGCGCAGCATCGCTGTCGCGAGCGTCGTGCCGGACCGTCTCGAGGCGCTGACGATCCGCTCGCATTCCGCGACGGAGCAACCCAGCGGCTTTTCCATCAAGAGATGCAGACCTTGCCCCAGAATGTCGGTCGCGACCGCCTCGTGGACGTGATGCGGCACAGCGCCAATGGCGCCATCGACGCTCTCCGCAAGACCCCGCGTGTTGTCGCGCACATCGCTGATGCCGAACTTCTTGCCAAGCGCACGCGCGCGCTCGATATCGATATCGACAAGCGTCGTGAGCCGCCCGTAACGCGACGCGATGACGCCCGGAGCGTGGCCCGCTTCGGTGATTGCCCCGCACCCGACGATGGCCAGTCGCATCGGTTCGACGGGAGCCATCTCTTGGCTTGCCATGGCTTGCTCGCGCTTGAATGGAATAGGACTAGAGACGTTCACGCGTGTTCTGCTCCGCTGCTTTTCCTCGAGAGCAATGCGGGGTTCGTCGTCCCGGCGATTGCCCTGTCGTAGACGCCCGCCATATCGCGTGCCACACGCGCCCAGGTAAAGTGTCCATCGATCAATTTGCGGCCGTTAGCTCCCATGGCAACACGTTGACCGCGGTCGAAAGATACCAGGAGCTTGTCGAGCCCTTCGCGAATGCTCTCGGGATCCGTCGTGCAATCCAATGCTGCCTTCGCGTGAAAGCCTTCCGCCAGATTGCAGGCGTCCGTCATGAGCACGGGAACGCCATAACTCCAGGCTTCGAGAACCGCCATGGGCAGCCCCTCACTGAAGCTCGGCAAAATGAACGCACTCGACTGAGAGAGAAGCGTCGCCTTGTCCTGTCCGAATGTCGGACCGAGAAAGTGGACACTGTCCGCGACGCCGAGCGACGCCACACGCGCCTTGAGACCGTCCACATACCCCCCGTCATCCCAGCCCGCGATATCAAGGTGCCAGCCAGCCTGACTCGCCGCCGACATCGCCCACGCCTCGATGAGTGGGTCCAACCCCTTCTTGGGATGGATCCGGCCGAGGAACAGCGCTGTGTTCTGATCGCCGCGGCTCATCATGTCGAGCGGCGGTGGCGTCACACCATTCGGGATCGTGACGACCCTGCCGGCCCCGACGAGATCGGCGATGGACCGCGCCTCCGATGGACAGAGAGCATGTAACGCCCGCGCATGACGCAGCACCCGGCCCGCCCAGACATGCCATGCAATCCGCTTCTTCACTCGGCTCCGGCCGAGAGCCCAGCTGTCCACCATGCCGTGTGGCGAGAGGACGATCGGAATGCGCGACTGCACCATGATCCATCGTGCCGCACGGCACGCAGGTCCCCAGACCCCATGCACGTGAATTAAGTCCGGGTCGCGGGCCAGCGCGGCCGCCGCGATCCTCACCCCGCTCGCTCCCGCGCCCGGGACGACATGGACCGCCACATCCCCCCACGCCGCCCGATCGCGGGCAACATCGGGATCATCCGGCGCGACGACGAGCGGATCGAGACCCAAGGCCTGAAGCGCGCTCGTGAGCCCCCTGACACTCTCAAAAACGCCGCCTGCGCGACGCGACGCATTGTCGATGAGATGCAAGACCCTCATGGCCTTTACGGCACCGCATATCCAAAGCGCTCGGCGAGTGGCCGAAGGTCGGCGGCCGCGCGCTCGCGCGCCTCACGGTCAAAAAGTTCGGCGTAGGCGGGCACGGGACGAAGGCTCAGAATTTCCGTCGAACGCGGCCGCCATTGCAGTCGCTGGAGCCGGTTCCAGACGAGCTTTCTCGTCGGCGGCGGAAGCGGGCTAGCGTGGCTCTTCGCCTCAAGCCCGAGATGCTGCGCGAACGTCTCGACCGCCGCGCGCGGCCCAGCAACGATGTCCTCGAACTTGAGGACGAGCACCCCGGGGCGGTCCGCCCATTGCTCGACATGACGGCGCAGATAAAATGCCTTCGCAGAGAGCCACGCGTCCCTTTCGGCCACCGACGCCGCGGTCGAAAGACCTTCGAAGATGAACGTCGAGGCAAGGACGCGGGCAGGATCGCGGACGACGTAGATGAGTTTTGTCCCGTTCGCGATCCAGTCCGCAATACCCGGCGCGCGAGACTTGAGATTGGCAAGATCGGGGTCGAGCCAATGTGTCTTGACGAGAGGGATGCGGTGCCGTGCGAGCCCGTCGGCCACGCGCCGAACGCTCGCGCTCGTCGCACTTTCGATCAGCACCGCATCGAGCGACACGTAGAGCGAACTGAGCGGCGCGAGCAGCGGCTTCGACGGCGCCAGGACGGGAAAGTTGTATCGCAGCAGATCGATGGTTGCGTGCGTTCCTGATCGCGGATGCGACACGAGTAGAACGCCACTCTTCGACGCGAGCGCCGCCGCGTTGAGATCGTCGAGCGATGCCGGCAATGTCTCGACGATGCGGCCCATCATACGGCGAGACACCTGTCCGAGGGATATGAGGTCGCGGCCGTGTTTCGGTACGGGCGCCTCATGGAAGAAACCACCACGTCAGGTTGTTGATCCATCGGACCTCGGCCTTGTGCGCAATCCAGGTTCGAGAGACACGATCACATGCCGCGCCACGTCGCGCGTCACGACCATGCCGAACGCGACGACCGCTCCAGCCCCGATCGTCACACCAGGGGCAACGCTCGCACGCGCTGCAACCCACGCGCCGTCTTCGATCCTGACCGGACGCGTGACGAGATCGAACGTCTCCCGGCTCCAATCGTGACTACCCGTGCAGATGTAGACGTCCTGCGAAAGACAGCAGTGCGCTCCGACCGTCACCTCTGCGAGATTGTCGATCCAGATATTCTCTCCGAGCCAGCTGTGATCGCCGACGACGAGCCGCCAGGGAAACTTCACGCGGACGCGCGGCTTGACAACAACGCCCGTCCCGATCCTCGCACCGAACATCCGAAGCAGGGCACGCCGCCAACCGGAGCCGGGAATCGACGATGCCACCAGCGGATGAGCGACACCGATCCACAAAGCCTCCACGAGCCTGCCACGACCCCGATCGAAACCACGATTGTCGAAGCGGTCTAGGCGCACGGCGGTGCATCCGATGTAGCGGCCGTCGGACGATCGAGACGCCAGACGGCCATCAGATCGCCCACGCGTAGGATGCGGCAACCATCCGATCCAGCGAGCGCCGCGAGCGCTGGCCACCCGCAATCGCCGCATTGGCCGCCGCCAGCGCGCCGGACGCGAACCTCTGCGGGCCGTATTCGCCGACGACATTCGCGGACGCCTCGCCCATCCGGACCCGCGCCGAATCCGGCAGATCGTCGAGGGCCGCAAAACGCTGCGCGATCGCGTCGACATCGTCGTATCGAACGATGTAGCCGTTCTCCCCCTCGCGCACGAGATCGGCCGCACAGCCGCAGACACTCGACACGATCACAGGCAGTCCCGACGCCATCGCCTCGTTGACGACGAGCCCCCACGGCTCGATCCGGCTCACGTGCACGAACCCGAGCGCGAGACCATAGTAGACCGGAAGATCGCCGTATTGCTTGAAGCCTGGCATCAAGACGTGCGCGTCGAGTTCGAGCTCGGATCGGAGCGCGCGAAGAGCGCCGGCCTCCGCGCCGTCACCGAGGAGTACGAGTCGCGCCGAAGACGTCGGTCGCGATTCGCGGAAACGGCGGAACGCCACCAGGAGGCGATCGAGATTCTTGATCGCAATGAACCGAGCGGACGCGAGAAAATAGCGCTCGGGCAATAGATAGCGCTCCCGCAACGCGCGTTCGTTCGCGCGCGCGGCCACCGAACCGACGGCAAAGTAATCGTTGTCGATCGCGTTGTATCCGAGCCTGATGGCATCGTCAGCGATTCCAAGCTGCGCGAGATACGCCTTTTGCGGCGCGCCTCCGACAAGACCCGCGTCGTGGAGCCTGACGATCCGGCTCTTCAAATGTTCCTTCCATCCCGATCGCGGCGCGTCAACGAATGTGCTTTCCGACATGAGGACGGTCGGCACGCGCCGCGCGAGACACCACCGCGTGGCCGAGATCGCAGCCGTTGTCGCCCAGCCGGGCACGAGCACCACATCCGGCCGGAAGTCCTCGAGAGCACGCACAAGTGCAGACGCGAGGTCCCGTTTGTCGACCTGGCGCGAATCCGCCACCTCGAACAGCGTCCGGCGCTCAAACCGTGTCGGCCGCTCGACCTTGTCCCACTGGTAGACCTGACTGCGCGCGGCAACCTCGACGCCGAGCGTCGGCGTCACAGCGCCGAGCGCATCGATGCGCGCCACGTGGTACGGCCCGAAGTTGTCGAAGATGACCGCGAGCCGTGGACCCTGCCGACCTATCGCCGCCGCCCCATTCTTCATCTGTTGCCTCGTCCGCTCGGCACGACCATCCTCACGGGTTAAGTTCGCCTCTGGGCCCAACCTTCCCCTGCCCGAGACTTTGAGCATCGATCCGATCGTCTTGTCCGGTGCCTCGTGCCCTCATCCGCGCCTGGGGAGTAGACACTGATCCACGGGCCTCCGCAGGACCTGCGCCGACGGGCAGCGCAAGACGCCCATCGCGCGGTCCGCGACGACCCCAGTGCCGAAGCCGGCGCGCAGCGCGGAAAATGAACCACGTGAAAAGCAGCACTTGCGGAATGAAGATGAACAGCCACTCCGTCGCGTGCGTGACCGCGTGGAGCGACGTGCCGATGACCGTGCAATAATAGTACTGGTCCTTGATGGAGCCATCCATGCCCCGGACCCACCACCCGCGCATCAGCCGCGCGATGAAATAGAAGACCAGCACACCCAACGGCCCGAACGCCATGAACGTATCCGCAAACCCCGTATACGTCGTGCCGATGTGCCGGACATAACCGTAAATCTCGACCGGAAGGTCGGGAATGTCGAACTGAAGGGACTTCTTGAGATCGAGCCCCACGACCTGTCCAGGCACAAAGCGAAAGACAAAGAAGTTCCAGTAGTGCAGGCCGTAGTCGAACCGAAGGGTCTCCCATGATGCCGCGATGTAGTGGATCGCGTTCGACACCTCGAATACCGCATTCTGCCCCGTGTTGGTGAAGCTTCCGAGCCAGTCGATCTGCATCATCTCGTCGAAGGTCGGCAGCCGCGCGTCTCCCTCGCGCACCATCGGATCGTTGATCGTCGTGACGAGACTTCGATATTGCCCGGCAGCCGATATGAAGATGGCGCCGGCGGCAATCCCACCGAGCATGAGCCACTTCGGGACGAGAAATCGCCACTGAAACCACAATGCGCAGAGCGTGATGAGCGTCAGATCGACGGCCGGCCCGCGCCTGCCTCCGAACAGGATGAAGCTCGACAGCGTCATAACGTTGAAGACGACGATGCCGAGCGCCAGCATGGAGGGCCGCTGGAGATAGAGCAGCAGAGCCAGAGCGTAACCGAAGTACTGCGCCTTGTAGAAGAAGAAGTAGATGGTCACGATGCCGGTCGTAAGGCCCTCCTCGGTTTGAGTGGCATTGCTCCTCAGAATGAGACCATAGGCGAGCGCACCGATCGCGGAGAGGATCATCGCGCCGATAAGCAGACTCCGCTCGTCGAATTCCGGCTTCTTGCTGAGGCGTCGAATGCGCGTCCGATCACCGAACCAGATGGCAAGCATCGCCGCCGACGCATAAAACATCGTCAGCGCAAAGGCACCGGCCGGCAACTCGTAGGATTCGGTGAGCTTGATCGCCTGCGGCAGAAACCACCCGGCCATCACGGCGGCAGCCAGGAATGGATACTGCAAGACGCCCGCGCGCAGATTGAGCCCGCGAATGACGAGCGCCGCCACCACGGCGATGAGAAGTCCGAGCGCGAGACTGTTCAAGCGCGCCTCCAGAACAACACATTCGCGACTAGCCGACGGGACTTCACACTACCATCGACATGCATCAGAGTGAACTTTCGACCGGATAGACGGCGCGCCCCATCACAAGTCTCAGAAAGTCGTCGACCACCCGTTCTGCTCCGAAGTCTCCGACCCTCACCACAGCCGCGCGCGAAAGACCTTCGAGTTCGCCCGGATTTTCGACGAACCAGCGGATCTGTTCCGCGATGCGATCGGCCGTGACCTCAGTCAAAATGCGGCCGCTTCGAAAATCCTCGACCACCGAACCGCAGCAACGCGAGGCGATGACCGGAAGCCCGCGCGCCATCGCCTCGATCTGCGTTAAGCCGAAGCCATCCGAATGCGTCGGCAGAATGAAGACGTCGGCGGCGTCGTAGTGTGCGCCCGTTTCGCTCCGAGGAACGGCCGGCACACAGACGGCATTCGCAAGCCCGTCGAATGCAGCTGCGACATCGGGAGAGGTCGCCCCGACGAGCGTGAGATGCACCGGCACATCCTTCAGCAATCGCATGGCCGAGGCCAGTTCCAAAGCGCCTTTCCGGACATTGATCTGTCCGAGAAACAGAAGACGCAAGGGATCGTCATTCGAATAGGCCCGCCCGCGCCGAACGCGCGGCGGAGAACACGGCGACGGCACGTACGCAAGTGGCACGACCCCGATTTTGTCCGCCGCCACACCTGCCCGCGCGAGCAGCTCCGCCGACCAATTCGAATTCGCGACAATGACGTCCGCGAGTTCGACCTCCTCCCGCCATTTCGTCCAATAGGATGGAGGCGGTCGCCGGCCGACGTTCATGGCTATGCCGTTGCGGCGAGCCACTTCGGCGACGATCTCGTCCTCGACGGGTCCGGGATCGATCTGCCCGAGTACTGTTCGACATCCCTGCCTCTTTGCCGCGCGAAAGATGTCGCCCGCCGCATAGCTGTAGGCGAAGACCGCCGGACGCCGATCGAGAATGCCCGACCGCATCAGGGCCCGGCTCGCCCACGACCCGAACCGGGCATTCCGCATCATGATGGCGTCCCAGTCTGTTCGCCCGGCAAGGCGCATCATGGCCTCGTGAGCCAACATCGAGAGCAAGGGCGGCGCCAGGACGCGTTCAGATTGAAGCGCCGGATGGCTCCGTTCTCCAAGACGGCGCGCGAGAGATCCGCCAGCATGCGACGCAACTTGCCGCGCTCCTCCCTCACCGACCCAGATATCCGTGACGAGGGCCGCAAGCCGTCCGCGCCGCGCAAATTCGGCCGCGACGACGTAATGCTCACGTGCGCCGATCTGACAGACAACGACGCTCACGCTAGTTCAAAATGCATCCGGCCGCGCGATCGGCGGCCTCGGTGTCGGCCCGCACCGTCACCCGAGCCAAGGGCGGAAGTCGAGCCGATAGGCAAGGTCGCGCGACCTCTGGCCGATGACTTGAGCGGGATTGCCCGCGACGATCGTATAAGGCGCCACATTACGCGACACGACTGCGCCGGCCGCCACGACGGCCCCTTCGCCGATTTCAATCCCCGGCAGCACGATCGCGCGATATCCGATCCACGCGCGGTCCCCGATCACCACATCGCCGCCCTTGTCCGCGAAGTCGCGCGACTGCGGATCGTGGCCAAGCGTCAGGATCGAGGCTTCAGGACCAATGGAAACATCCGAGCCCGTCAGAACCCGAAATCCCCGCCCATCGATCAGCGTCCCGAAGTTGATGACGTTGCGCTCACCGAGTTCGACCTTCCGGCCGTTCAGAAATCGGCATCCGCGCTGCACGCCCGTCCCGCGCCCGAAGCGCTGAAGCCAGAACCTCAGAAATCCATGCCGGATCGTCCGGCTCGGCAGGAACGTCAGAAGGCCGTTATACGTGAAGGCCAGAACCGCGCCCGCGAACGACTTGACGGTCACGAATGTCCGCGCCCCAGATTGGCTGCCGAAGGCATCAGAAATCTCGGAACGTCTGCGACCAGTGTCGGGGAAGCTGTCCAACCTTGCGGAAGGCCGTCATCTGGGCGCGTCCGAGCGCCTGCGCCACCTTGGCTCGCAGTGTTCTCCGATCCTCCGGGCGGAACTCCATGAGGTCGATTTCCTCGACGACGCCCTTGAAATTGCGTCTCAGAAACTGAAGCGCCTTCGCAACATCCGGCCACGTCGAATCATCGAACGCCATGACACCTCCTTCGTCGAGCAGATGCGTCGCATAGATGAGGTCGATGAACACGTCCTCGAAGTGGTGCGAGCCATCGATGTAGATGAGCTGGAACGTGCGACCCTCAGCCAGCAATTGGGGCAGCGCGACCAGGGACGGTTGCCGCACGAGCTGGACGTAGCCGTCGAGGGCTTCCATCCCGAGCTGCGTCATGCCCGCTTCGTCAAGCTCGTGCTGGAACGGATCGAGCGCCACGTGCTGACGGTGCGCATCTTGGCCTGCACGGCGATACTTGTCGCAGAAAAGCAGCGCCGAGGCCCCGCACGCGAGACCGACTTCGAGCGTCGCCGAGGGCGCGACCGCATCGAACAGGCGGTCGAGAATGAAGAGGTTGTTGAGCGTCGAGCCGCCGACGAATTTCACCGGTCCGTTGGCGCCTTGTGCCGTGCCGCTCTCCAGCATCCGCTTCAAGACCCCCGGAAAGCGAGCAGCGATTTGAGCGGCGGCTGTTTCTGTCATTCTGGCAGTTTCGATCATGACGTCATTCCAGATACCAAAGCGCAACCTTGCTGCCGCGTCATCGCCTCAGCCCGCTCCCCAGAGCCGCGCGACGAAAGTCTCCGGAGCATGCGCCTTCTGCGCACCGGCCGCGCGCTGCCTCGCTTCGCCCGTGAACTCCGACCGCCGCTCGTACATTTGACCGATCGCCTCGGCCAGATTTTCAGCATCCTCATCACGAACGGCGATACCGGCCCCATGGCGCGAAACGAGATCCGCGGTCCACGTGTCGCTCGTGTAAATCACGGGCATTCCGGACGTCACGGCCTCGACCGCGACCCCCGAAATTCGCGCGGCATATGATGTGCGCCGGTACGGCAGCAACATGCAGTCGAGCCCGCCGAGTTCCGCCTCGTAGTCCGCACTCGACAGAGGGCGACGGATGAAGCGCACGCCGGGATCCGACGTAATGTCTTGCCCCGGCTCGACGAGCGCGCCCGAACTTTCGCGCACCTCTTCGTTCCACTGCAGCACAAAACGCGCGTCCGCTTTAGGATGGCGAGACCGAAAGAGACGGATCGCATGGAGCACGAGATCAATGCCCTTCTCGAGCCGTGGCGGCCCGAGGCAGCCGAATGTGAACGGGTCATCGGCTCGGAACGCGCTCGTTCGCGTTCCTCGGACGACGAAATTCGGATGCGGCAGCACCGTGAGCGTCTGACCAGTCAGGCGTTCGTATTCCGCCGAAAGGCGATCGCTGTCCGTCGCCAGGAGCACGCGACCGCGCCGGACTTCGGGCAGAAGTCGCGCCATCGTCCGTCGCCACATCATACGCTTGATGGGATCGAGCTGGGCAACGCCGTCAACGTACTGCCCGAGACTGTTCCGGAAGAGAAGCATGACCCGCCCGGTTCCGCGGCCAAGCTCGCGCGCGGCGAACAGTTGTGCACCCATGACGTGGTGCAGCGCGACGGTCGGAAGAAAAACGCCGTCGAACGAGCCATGCTCTGCGACGAACGCCCGGAGCGCGCGGTAGACGAGCCAATTGTGTTCGAAAATGCCGGCGAGACGCCGCGCGGCCGAAGGATGCATGTAGACACGGTCCCACGACGATTTCGCGAACACGGGACGCGCACCGATGGCGGCCTTGACCGTCTCGGCGACGCTGCCGTGCGCCGCGACCACTGTCTCACAGCCAATGGCCTTGTGGGCCTCGACGACGGCGCGATCGTACTCGAAAAAATGCCCGACCTCAGACTTGAGCGCTTCTTCCACGACCAGCAGCCGCTTCGGCCGAACATTATCGAACGGTGCCGCCGATCCTCGGGTCTCGACGTGTAGAACGCGGGCCGACGACATCACCGATCTAGCTCACCGCTCGACACAAGCCCGCCTCGCCCCAGAGCTTGCGCCGAACGAGCGTGGCATTCATCGCCCACGAGTTCTCATAGGTAAACCGGTGCCAGTCGGGCTTCGGTGGATCAGTGAGGAAACGCGCGAGTGCGTCGGCAATCGCTGTGGAATCGTCGGGCTCGACCCAGAGACCGACACCACCACCTTCGATCAATTCCCGTGTCGATGCCGCGCCGCTCGAAACGAGGCACGGCAGCCGATAGTTGAACGTGACGCCAAGCGCGGCACTCGAAGAGCGGAACGAGCGCGCATACGTCTGCACAGAAAGGTCGCTCGCTGAGAGTATGTCGGCGACTTCCTGTTGGGAATGAAACCGCGTCCGCCAGATGACCCGGTCTGCGACGCCCACCGCTTCGGCCCGTTCGCGATAAACGGAGATCGGCTTGTTGCCGCCTCCTTGTTCCGTGCCAGCCACCAGCAGCACGAACTCCGGCCGTTCCTTCAGCGCGTCGATGACGAGATCGAGGTTCTTATTGTCGCGAATGAACCCGAACGCCGTCAGCAGATTGACAGCCTCGGGGATGCCGAGCTCGCGCCGCACTTCAGAGCGGGACTTCTGCGGCGGCGGATAGGCGTGAATGCCATAGGGAATCCGCGCGACGTCGGCACTCGGAGGACAATCGCCGCGCTCGTTCGTATGGACGAAGATCGTATCGAATTGAGCAAGGGCCATCTCGACCGACAGGCGATGCCAAGCCTCCGGTCCGACGACGTGCTCGCGCTTGGGATCGTGCAGGATCGTATGGACTTTCCACCCGGCCTGCCGGAGCGCTTTCAGCCGCCACGCCCAGAGAGGCGCGAGATACTCGGAGAAGTGCACGAGAAGATGTGCCGGAGTAAGCCGCGCCAGGTCCCGATGCAGACGCTGGAAGTTCGCCAGGATCGAGCGCGCCAGAGCCATCTGCCGGACCACTTTAGAGCCCGTCGCTTTGCCGACACGCGGGTCGGCCAGCACCGGCCGCGCGTCGTAGCGCAATTCCCGGCCTTCGATGAGCGCCGGCGCGCAATAGAGCACGACATCCACCCCCTGATCAGCCAACGCGTTGGCCTGATCATGCGCATAGTCGGAAATCCCACCCCGACCCAGCTCACAGAACGCGTAGAGTTTCACGTCCGATACTCCGACGTCTCTTCAGCGATCATCCGCTCGACGACATCCTCCATGAACAACGTCGCGCGCCACCCGAGCTTGTCCGCAGCCTTCTGTGAATTGCCGCAGTTGCCGCGAATTTCGGCCGGGCGATAAAGCTGCTCATTGATGACCACATGATCGCGCCACGCAAGTCCGACGAGTGAAAACGCCCGCGCACAGAAGTCCTCGAGCCTCGAAGCGCGGCCGGTCGCGATGACGTAGTCGTCACCCTCGGGTTGCTGCAGCATGAGCCACATCGCCGTGACGTATTCCGGCGCCCATCCCCAGTCCCGCTGGATCGAGATGTCACCGAGTTCGAGTTGCCCCCGGCCATCTCGCGCGATCGCAACCGCCGCACTGACGATCTTTCGCGTGACGAACCGGCGCGGCCGCAACGGTGACTCGTGATTGAAGAGGACGCCCGTGCTGACATGGAGCCCGTAAGCCTCGCGGTAGTTTGCAACCGCCCAGAACGAGGCGGCTTTGGCGGTCGCGTAGGGGCTTCTCGGTTTGAAGGCCGTGTTCTCGTCCGCGGGAATGCCGCCGGTGTCCCCGTAGCACTCGCCTGAGCCTGCAAAATAGATCCGCGTTGGCCTTTTCAGGAACCCGACCGCCTCCAGAAGATTGATCGTGCCGAGCGTGATGCTTTCGAGCGTTTCGACCGGCTGCTGGAACGAGAGGCCCACGGAACTCTGCCCCGCGAGATTGTAGATTTCGTCGGGCTCGTACCGGCTCAAGGTCTGCACGACGCTGCGGAAGTCCGTGAGCGTCATTGAAACGACGGGAACGCGCCCTTCGAGACCCAAGCGCGCCAGATTGCGCAGCGAGGCGAGTTCGGCATCCCGCGACGTCCCGATGACGGCATATCCCTTGCCGATCAGAAACTGCGCCAGATAGGCCCCGTCCTGACCCGAGATGCCACAGATGAGCGCTGTCTTGCGCCGCGCCGGCTGAGACCCTGGATTCGGCATTATTGAAGGTCCGCGATGCAGCCCCCGCCCGGTCCCGCGCGAGATGCCGCGCGCGAGAGAGCGTCAAAGAGGGGAGCCGCTTGCAGGGCGATGAGCCTCGACCCGAGCACGGCGCCACGCCGGCCGAGAAGCAGAAGCAGCGCCGCGATCACGACAGACAGCAGCAGGGCCGCCAGTCCGCGCAGCGTGTAGCGACCGAGTGGCCGGACCGAGCGGCGGACCGAGAGATCGAGGGCGTCCAGCGTCGAGCCGGGCACCAGACCCACAGAGCGAACACGCTCGACAAGTTCGAGTGCCGTATCGTGCGCGTTGTAGACGAGGAGGATCGCGATCCACCGCGCCAGCGCTGCCGAACGCGCTCCCTCTCCGTCCAATGTGCCGAGCACATCGAGGCACCATGCGAGCGGGCGAAAATAGACGATATCGGCCCAGGCGGCTTGCGGACGCGACGTCGCCCCGTGGACGAGATTGGACCTGACCCAGTGCTCGCGCATGACGAACCATGGCAGGAAGCCCTGCTCACGCATCCAGGCATCGATCTCCGGCAGCAGTGGAGCGCCCGTGTTGCGTGGAACGATCGACACCTCAATCTGCACTCCGAACGCACGTCCGAGCGCCGAAGGACCGCCCTTCAGAACTTCGAGATCGGCGCCCTCGACGTCCACCTTGACGAAATCCGGCGACCATTCGGGCGTTCCCCCGAGAGCCGCGTCGAGCGTCTCGACAGAAATCTCGGCCTCTCCCGACGGCGCATACCAGGGAGCGACACAGTATGAGCGCAGAACGTCCATGTTGGGCGGATAAAGCGACGAGGCGAACTCGCCCGACGTGAGATGGAGCCGTCGCCGGCCTGCGGTCCCCGCAAGGCCCACCGGCACAACGACGTCGCCGGAGACAGCCTTTTTCTCCATGCCCGAATGAGACCGAGCGTCGGGATCGAAACTCATGACCCTGAGAAGACCCGGGCGGAGCGGCGCCCATCTGGGGTCGATCCCCATCGCGCCCCCGACATCGACGAGTTCGACGGGCCGCGCCAGAAGCGTTCGCCGATGCCCGCCGTCGAACACCACTCGGGTCTTCGGAAACACCGTTTCGAGCAGCCTCTCGAGCCGCGTTCCGACTCCAAGTGCCATCAGGCCGGACGAACTCCCGTTGAGCCGAGATCGTCGCTGTACCATCGAACCGTGCGACGGATGCCATCCTCGATCGGGGTACCGGCCGTCCAGCCGAGCCTGTTACGCATGAGCGACACGTCGAGCACGCGCCGCCGAACACCGACGAAACGGTTCAGATTGAACTTCATCTCGCCCTCGAACCCTGCCGCATCGCGGATCATCGAGGCGACGTCACGAATGCTGTAGGCCGCTCCGGTGCCGAGATTGAGGATTGGCTCTTCGGAATGAACCGCGGCGTGAATGATCCCGTCGGCCGCATCATCCACGTAGAGAAACTCGCGTTCCTGCCCGCCGTCGCCCCAGACCTCGACCGCCGGCGCGGATGTCAGGGCCGCACGCACGAACTTGCCGACGAGAGCGCCCATCACGTGGCTATCTTCCGCGAAGCTGTCCCCCGGACCGTAGACCGTCGGCAGAACGACCGACGTCGACTTGAGCCCATGCTCACGGGCGTAAGCCTTCTGCCCGATCAGCATCGCCTTCTTTGTGAACGCGTAGGCGAAGAGATAATCCTCGGGCTCCGTTCCGTAGACTTCCGTCTCCGGGTGCGGATCGCTGTGCGAAGGATACATGCAATAGGACAGGATGCTCGTAAGCTTCGCGGCCGGCATGAACCGCCGCCACGCCTCGAGCAGATTGACGTTGATCGACATGTTGACGTGGAACTGCGTGCCCTGGTGATGGACCGGCCAGTCGCCCGCCTTGTAGAGAGCGGCGAGATGAATGATGTGGTCGCAGGGAAAGGTCCAGCTCGTCCGTTCGAACCAGGTGAATGTATCGTCCTTCCGCGCGAGATCGACGACCCGTGAACCGAGTGCGATCACCTCGCACTCAGCACCGAAGCGCCGGCCGATTTCAGCGGCGAGCGTCTTTCCGATAAACCCCGTCGCACCCGTGACAATGACGTGTTTCAACTCAGCAGCCTTTCTGCGCGGTCCAATTGCTATTCAGCAAGCGAGACGGACCCCGAACGCAGCTGCCGTGCCAGCCATCGATCCTCCAGCGAACGCATCGGGCGCTTGAGACCCAGAGCGGGTTTCTCGACGACATGCCAGGACAGCGCGGCAAACATCAGTCCAAGCACCATCGACAAGAGAAAATTCGTTTGCCAGTCCTGGAACACCGGACCGGCCGACGCGATCGTCTGCTGGATCGGATAGCTGTAGAGAAAGAGACCATAGGAATAGTCGCTGTCGCGAACGAACCAAAGGCGCGGCGGATCGAGAAGTCCGAGATAGACGGTCATGTAGGTCACTGGCCACATCGCCACATACTCCCCATAGGGAACGAACCACAGGAGGCATACGGCGAGAACGGCACTTGCGAACGCGATTGGGGTCGAAAAGGCCAGCTCCGCACGATAGGCATGGATCGACACGCCGGCCAGGAACGCGACGACGAGAAGCGCGCCGGGGACAGGACCGGTCGTTTCAGCGGGCAAGCCGCCGTCGCGCGCAAACTTGAAGAGGGCGTAGGCGGCCAGCACCGCGACGGAGCCGATCGGCAGAATGATCCGATGCTTCTGCGCGCCGATGAGAACGAAGAGTGCAAGCGCGATGTAGCAGTAGAGTTCGTAGGGGACCGTCCACAACTGGCCATTGACCACGAGGGGGTGGGGGTTCTCCTCGAACACCCCCGGCAGCCGGAAATGGACGTGCCCGACGAGGTTCCAGAAGTAGGAGAGAAACTCCGGATGGGTGAAGTAGAGCCCGGACGGCAGTGTCGTCACGAGTGCGCCGAGAACAAGGGCCGACAACAGCACCTCGACCGAAAGGGCCGGAAAAATTCGGATCGCGCGAAGGCCAAGGAACATCCCGAGAGTGCGGCTGCGCACGAGACTACCAGCAACGAGAAAGCCGCTGAGCGCGAAGAACATCGGCAGCACGAGCCGAAACAGCGGACGCGCCTCGGACGTCCAGAACGCGATATCGACCGCCTGCCCATAACAGATGATGACGCTGTGGAGCGCGACGACAGCAGTCGCGAGCACGAGCCGCATGTAATCGAACCCTGACGAGCGGCCAAAGACTGCCACCATCCGCTGCTCTATCGATACCGACACCTGCGACATGTCCAGTTTCGCCGTAGCGTTCCTGCCGGTCAGTCCTTGGGACCGAGAACCTGCACTTCCGGCACCGGAACGATGAAGCGTCCGCCAGCTCGAAGATAGGCGTCATACTTCGTGCGGAGGAAGTCCGCGAAGTTCCAGGCCAGCACCAGGTAGTAGTCGGGCTGCTTGTCGAGGGCCCGTTCGTCGATGACCGGGATGTGCGTTCCCGGCGTCACGCGTCCGATCTTGAACTCGTTGACCTCCGTCGCGTAGGGCACGAGATCCGGCCCGATGTCCGCGTAGTTGAGCCACGTGGACCCCTTGACCGGCGCGCCGAGCGCATAGACCGTCTTCCCGTCCGCCTTGAGCTTGTTCAAGAGCGCTAGAAGATCATTCCTGTTCCTGGCGATCCGCGCCGCGAAGGCATCATAGGTCTCGCGTTTGTTGAGACCAGAGGCTCGATCGGCCGCGAGCGCCTCCTCCACCGCCGGAGACGTCGGCACCTTGCTCTCCTTCCGCCTCACATAGAGAATGAAGGAACCGCCGTGGATCGGCGACATCTCGATATCCTGGATGCGTAGGCCATGCGCGTGGAAGAGCCGCTTCAGCGGTGCGATCGAATGGATGCAGCTGTGCTCGTGATAGAAGTGATCGAATTCGTTCTTCTCGATGAGATCGCGGAGATTGATGCCTTGAACCATGAAGCAGGATTCCGGACCCATCACCTCGACGAGGCCCTGAACGAAATCGTGGAGATCAGGCACGTGGTAGAAAACCGCCGTCGCCGTGATGAGTTCCGGCACGACGCCGAGCTGCTTCAGTGACCGCCCCGTTTCATGGCACCAGAACTGGCGGAAGACAGTGACACCCTGCTTCCGCGCAAGCTCGCCCGTCCGCTTGCCGGGATCGACGCCGAGAACGCGCATTCCGTTGGCCGCGAATTGCCTCAGCAGCGACCCGTCATTGCACCCGATGTCGATCACAAGATCATTGGGCTTCAGCCCGAGCTTCGTGACCGCATGCTGGGCGAGGTTCGTGAAATGCTCGACGACGGGCGCGTTGACGCCACTGACGTAAGGATGGTTCGAGAACAAAAACTCCGGCGACGGGAACTCGTCGATCTGCACCTGCCAGCATTCTTCGCAGACCGCCATCGCGAGCGGAAAGAACGGCTCGTCGTTGAGTTCGTCCGGGAAAAGGAAATTGTTCCCGTTTGGCTGCCGCCCGAGATCGATGAATTCGTAGAGGTTCGGGCCGTGGCAGTTCATGCAGGTGTCGCGAGTCATGTCATATCCTGGCAGACGAAGTTCTGATCGAGAACGGGTCGCACACGCTCAATACGCAAGCGCGAGGATTGCCAATTCCATTCCGGTCGCACCGCCAAGCGCCGCACAAGGCGAAGCTCATTTGCGGATCGGCTCGTATCCGAGTTCCCGGATAAGCGCCTCGGTGCTCGGTGTCACAGGTCCGGGCGCGAACGTTCTGTGCACGCGATGACCGCGCGCGTGCGCCGAGAGGGCAAGCTCCGCGCGCCGTGCAAAAGATGATATCCGCGCTCGCGCAATGTCCAGAAGTCCGGGCTCGAAGACCGCGATCGACTGGGGGGCCAGTCCTGACCTCGACGCCGCCGCTCGAGCAAGGGCAACGTGAGCGCGCCACCGCCGGATGTTTTCCCGCTCGGCGCCCCGGCGTTCAAGTTCCTGAAGCGCGATCACGGCAAATTCCACCGACTCTCGCGCCCGTTCGAGCCTGTTTTTACTGCTCGCGCTGATCTGTCCTTCGGGATGCTGCCGCAGAAGCAGAAGCGGTTCGTCCGTGAACCGGACCCTCGGGCTTCGCTGCAGCATTCTCAGAAGCAACAACTTGTCTTCGCTCGTCCGCAAGTCGGTCGGATAGCCACCACACGCCTCAAGAAGAGAGCGCCGGACAAGGCAGTTCTGAATAAGGACGAGCCAGCCTCGGCAGAATGCCGCCACCGGATCGCCTTCGACCGCCCGAGATTGCCGGACGACGCCATCGTGCCGGCATGTCTCGCCATCGATCCACACCGGCAACCATGGTCCGTAGGCCATATCGCCAACGAAGTTTCCGTTCTCGATGAGCGCGGCCGCCTTCGCACTGAGAAGGTTCCGCGAAGCGAGATCATCGCTGTCGAAGAACTGGATGAACTCCCCACTCGCTACCGCCAGCCCCGCATTTCGCGCAGCACCCGGACCCCGGTTGGACTGCTTGAGATATCGCACACGCGAACCAAATCGCGCGATTTCTGCCTCGGTTTCGTCGGTCGAACCGTCGTCAACGACGATGATCTCGTTTGGCGGCAGGCTCTGCCGCAAAAAGGAGTCGAGTGTCGCGCCGATGAGATGCGCGCGATTGTAGGTCGCAATCACGACCGAAATAGACGGCAGGTTCGAGTATGTTCTCATTGCGCGTGCGACCCGCGAGAACCATCTGGCATGTAAGCCGCAACGACCTCAGGCCCTGATGGCCATTGGCGCGCCGCCGAGCACCTGATCGAAGTATGCGATCGTCGCTCCGAGCCCATCACGCAGCGGAATTCGCGGCTCCCAGCCGAGCGTTTCGCGCGCCCGCGTGATGTCCGGTTGGCGCTGCTTCGGATCATCGGAAGGAAGCGGCTTGAAGGTCAGTATCGAGCGCGAACCCGTCATCTCGATGACGGTCTCGGCGAGTTCGCGGATCGTCCATTCGACGGGATTGCCGAGATTGATCGGCCCGGTCACGGCAGGCTCCGTCCGCATGAAACGCACAAACCCGTCGATCAAATCGTCGACGTAGCAGAACGAGCGCGTTTGGCCGCCATCGCCGTAGATCGTGATGTCCTCGCCGCGCAGCGCCTGAACGATGAAGTTCGAAACGACCCGTCCGTCGCTCTGATGCATCCTCGGGCCATAGGTGTTGAAGATGCGCGCGACCTTGATCTCGAGCCCATGCTGTCGATTGTAGTCGAAGAAGAGCGTCTCGGCGCAGCGCTTGCCTTCGTCGTAGCACGAGCGCAATCCGATCGGATTGACGTTGCCCCAGTAGGCCTCGGTCTGCGGATGGACGGTCGGATCGCCGTAGACCTCCGATGTCGAGGCCTGAAAGATCGGAACGCGCAGCCGCTTCGCTAGGCCGAGCATGTTAATCGCGCCGTGCACGCTGGTCTTCGTCGTCTGGACCGGGTCGTGCTGATAGTGAATGGGAGACGCCGGACACGCGAGATTGTAGATCTCGTCGACCTCGACATAGAGCGGGAATGTCACGTCGTGACGCATCACTTCGAACCTCGGATGTCCGAGAAGATGCTCGATGTTCCGCTTGGACCCGGTGAAGAAATTGTCGGCACAGATGACGTCGTGCCCGTCCGCCAGAAGGCGGTCGCAGAGGTGCGATCCGAGAAAGCCCGCGCCGCCGGTGATGAGGATCGTTTTCGAACTGTCGGTCATGTCCTGTCTGCAAGTGAGGGCCGCGACGATCAGGGCAACAGTCGCGGCGCGCCGTGCGTAGCGCGCCCACGGCGCCACGGATGGTCAAATGAACGGCCGAAGCCGCGGAAGCGAAATGCATGCGGCGGCGGAAGGATTGAAACGCAAGGCACAACGGCTACCGCACTTCGGGTGAAACGATGCCCCCGAAGCAAGCCGAGCGAGTGCCCCGGCGACGCCAGTATTGACGCGAGCCCCGCGTCGTAACGCAATCGACACGCCACTTGAACTCGCGGCGCGAACTTGCGGGCATTTCAGCCCGAAGTCCCCGCGGATAATGTGATCACGGTCAGTGCAAGGCAATATCCTACTGCCCTCATGCCGCGCCTTGCCCTGTGCACAAGATGCCATGTGACTGCATCGACACAGCCGCATCGGGTCAAGCGTCGTCAGGCTCGCTCGTTTTCGATCCCTTCCAGGAGTCGGGCCACTGTTGCGGACCCTGCCAGGGACGACGCTCCTGAACTGGCTTGGTTGGCGCGACCGCAACTTCCGGCGTCGGACTGGTAACAATCGGCTCCTTGAGATCCGGCATCCCACCGATGTGCTGTGGTGGCCGCGTCAACAGGCCGAGCGCAAGAGCGAAGGTCGCGGCGAGCGCGGTCGTTCTCAGCGGATAATCGATAAGCGAATGGACGAGGAGCAGCAGCACGATCAGGGAGGCACATCGCTGCAGCATCACGTGCCCGGCTGAATCGCCAGGCTCCGCACGGAACCACACCGACAAGATGCGCCTCACAAACCAGACAAGCAAAGCGCCCATGAGCAGCGCGGCGACGATACCCCCTTCCAGCAGAAACTCGACGACATCATTGTGCGCACGGTTACCGAAGAACGCAAACACGTCGGCTTTTTTCTCAACCGCCGCATACACGGGAACAAACGAACCGAGCCCGGCACCGAAAGGCAGTTCCTGGAGGGCTGTTTCGTAGGTCGTGACGGCGAATGGTATGCGGCGATCCTCCAACGGATCGACGTCGAACCGGTTGAGAATTCGGTGCAGACCGAGCTGCGCCACGAACAAGACGGCCACAAGTCCCGTAATGACGGCCCAGCGGCCCCAACCATCCGACTTGCCTCCCGACAGCAGACGCGCGGCGCGCCGCCGGTTCGACGCCGCCATCAGGAGAATTCCGACGAGTGCCGCCATCGCGAGCAGAATGCCGGCCCGCGATCGCGCCATCGCAAGCCCCCCGATGATCGCCAGCAGAACCGACAACGCAAGGCCCGCCCAGACAACGGCCAGACGCTGATCCCCATTCGGCGCAAGACTTCGGTCGAGCCGCGCCGCAAACCAAAATGCTGCCAAGAGAAGTCCGACATAGAGCAGTGCCGCGAAATGATTGCGGTTCGCGAAAACGCCGACCGCATCATTGCGGTTCGTAATCTCGAAGAGCCGCCAGGGACTGTCAGGGCCCTGGGCCATCTGGATGAACCCGATACCGAGCGACACCCCCGCCAGCACCAGCAGCAACGTCGCGAGTACCTCCCTCTCGCGCCGCCCGAGCCCGGCGCATCCCGCGAAAATTGCAACGGGTACCAGGAATGAGCACAGCGCCGCCCACGTCGCATGCGGCACGAGGGAGAGTTGAGCCCAATGAACATCGAGACCTGCGAGGCCGAGTTCTGAGAGCCACGCCGTCCGCAGAGCATTTCCGCTGGCGAGCATACCGGCGCCGGGGAACAGCTGAACAGCCCCGATCGCCAGGACAGCCGCGGTCAAAAGGATGGCGAACCAGCCAGCACGCCGACGGCTCTCACGTTGGCAGAGCACCTGCCAGACGAGGACCATCAGAAGAACGACCGCGAGAAGCTGGGCAATCACGTCGCCGACATATCCGGTCCGCGTGCCCCCCCCGAGCATGACGGCGGCAGCCAGCACCAAACCGGTCAAAACCCCGAGGCCACTCAACCCTGATCTCCGGCTAAGGCCAAACGTACCGCTCAGCAATCCCGCGAAGCGATCGCGCGATCCCTAGCGCTCAATCACAACGGTGGCCAGTTTCACCAAAAGTTGTCAGACGTTTTTTGTCAGTCTGCAATTGCCGGGACCCCCTCTTACAACGCGACGGCATCGAGGCCCGCACCACGTAAGATGCGGACGTGCCTGACCCGGCATGACAAAGCGAAATCGATGACCACGTGCCGATAAATAAAAAGGGGCGGTCGCCCGCCCCTCAATCTAATCCAGCTTGTGCGTTCATACCCGATCAGGGGCTCGAAGGCGCACCGTCGCCACTGTTCGAGACTGCGACCGCAGCTCCGATCACGCCGCCGGCAATGGCGACACCAACCGCAACCTCGCCAGCCCCGATCGTACCGCCAACCGAGCATGCCGGGTCTTCCGCAAGCACGAGAACGACCTCCTCGGGCCCCACGGTCACCACGCACCCGTTGTCGTAGACGATGTCGACCGAACTGCCTGAGCCGGTTTTGACCCGATCGCCACCGCCAACAGCCGTACCGCCCGAGGCCGCTACGTAGCCGCTACCCGAGTTCACCGACACAATGCCCTGCGAGTTGCTAAGCGCAGCAGCGTGCGCAACGGTGCCCGATAGGGCGGCAATCCCCAATGCCGTCAAAAACCGACGCATCGTCCAATATCCTCCGTGGATCGAATACGCGGCACATCAAATTCCGATACACCGGCAAAGCGACTCGCACAACCAAGTGCGGCCATCGGTTGTGCAGAACAGCATAAACCGTTGCCCTACAGCCACGCGCAGTCCACTGAGCACCAGAAAAATCCCAGAAACCATTAGGACTTCGTCAATTTTGCCCTCTCCACAAAGTGATTCGATCTGGGGATAACTTCACACTTTGTCTCATCACTCAGACCGACGCGAGCGCCCTCCGAACCCGAGCGATACGTTGATGACTCCGCGAGCCGCCTCAAAAGCTGCACCTCGCCATCCGGTGTCGCATTCTTGCATCGAAATTTCAGAACCTTGCCGATCCCGGCAGGTTCCTGTGGGCGAAGTCGGCACCAGCATCCCCGTCGCGGTGCGCAGTCCCCTATAAACCCATACAAACGACATGATTGGCGCGCACTCGATATAACGGATTGTGCGCGCGTTCATTCCCTGACCTCTCTGGGCCATTTGTCAGAATGATCGACCTGCATAGCCATATCCTCCCGGGTATCGACGACGGTGCGCCCGATCTCGCCACGTCGCTCGCCATGGCGCGCATGTGGGTCGATCAGGGCGTGACGTGCGTCGCCTGCACGCCGCACATTTTGCCGGGCGTCTACCACAACACCGGCCCGGCGATCCGCACCTCGGTCGACCGTCTTCAGACCGCGCTGTTGGAAGCCGGCATTCCGCTGACGCTCGTGACGGGAGCCGACAATCATGTCGTTCCTGACTTTGCCGACGGGCTACGCCGCGGCCATCTCCTGTCATTGGCGGATACGGCCTATGTCCTCGTCGAGCCGCCCCATCACGTGGCGCCGACCCGGATCGAGGACTTCTTTTTCGGTCTCATGGTCGCCGGCTATCACCCGATCCTCACGCACCCCGAGCGCCTGACCTGGATCGAACAGAAATACGACATCATGGCCCGCCTCGCCGACGCCGGCGTGTGGATGCAGATCACCAGCGGCTCCATCCGGGGCGCCTTTGGGCGTCGGCCGAAGTACTGGGCGGAGCGCATGCTCTCAGAGGGCCGCGTGCACATCCTGGCATCGGATGCACACAACACCGTGCATCGCCGTCCCGATCTCGCCCAAGGTCGCGACGCAGCGGCGCAAATTGTAGGGCCTGCAGAGGCCGAGCGTCTCGTTCTGCATCGGCCGCGTGGTGTACTCGAAAACTTGAAAAAGGATGCTCATCCTGCACCCCAGCAGGGCCGCTCATCCGATCCCTACCGGAGTGGAAATGACGAGGGTACTCGGACTAGTTCTGACGGTGACGGCAGTTTTGGCGGCAGGCTGCGGCGTTTCTTCGGTCGGTGACGGAACCACCGGCGGACCGCTGCAATTGACCATGCCGACGGCTGCGGAAAACTCCGGAGCGAAGGCGGAGGCGACGGCCGCTGCGCCGAATGCAGCCGGCGAAAGCGCCGTAACGTCCGAAGCCCCACAGGCATCGCCTGGACAACTGGCATCGCCTGGACAACAGGTATCGCCCGTGGATCCAGCCGTCGCAACAGCACCGGCCGTCGCCGGATTCTCAGCGACCGCCGATGACGCATCCCGCGCGACCAGCGCCGCAACCGACACAGGCAGCAGCGATCTGGCCAGTGCCGCAAAGCCCAAAGACGACGCGCGCCCCGCATCTCCCGGATCGGCGATCAACATCGCGGCGCTGCCGACCGCGACCGACTCCAGCGCCGCAGGAGGCGCCCAAGCGACGAGCGGAACCTCGGGGGCGGCAGGGACGCCGCCTGTCACCTCGACCGGCTCGACGACGGCCAGTACCGCCGCCGCCTCCATCATCGCCACATCGACGCCGGGCAACGCCGCCTACAAGATCGGTCCGCTGGACGTCATCGAGGTGTCAGTCTTCAAGGTTCCCGACCTTTCGAAATCCATTCAGGTCGCCGAGAACGGCTCTATCAACTATCCGCTCATCGGTGAAGTTCAGGCCGCCGGCAAGACAGCCCGCGAGATCGAACAGGTTCTGACGCGCGATCTCGGCGACAAATACTTGCAAAACCCGCAGGTCAGCGTCTTCGTCAAGGAATACAACAGCCAGCGCGTGACGATCGAAGGCGCCGTGAAAAAACCCGGCGTCTATCCGATGCAGGGCGGCATGTCGCTGCTTCAGGCGCTCGCCGTCGCGCAAGGACTTGATTCGGTATCCGATTCGAGCCTCGTCGTTTTCCGTACGATCGACGGCAAGCGCAGCGCCGCGCGCTTCGACATCTCCCAGATCCGGGACGGCTCCGCGCAGGATCCGCAATTGCAGGCCGGTGATATCGTGGTCGCCGGCACATCCGCGCTCAAAGAGGGCTTCAGCAACGTGATCAAGGCGCTTCCAATGGCGAGCGTTTTCGCGCTGCTATAGTTCCGGCCGCTCGACTTGAACTCGTCGCCCGACCGAGGCGCAGTCGCCCTCGGGACGGGCGTATGAACGGACACCAGATGCAGGACGTACCCGACAATTCAGATCGCGACAGCGCGCCAGGTCCCGCAGGCGGGAAGCGGCTGGCATTGCGCGAAACGACGGCGCCTGTCGTCGCACGGGATCCCTATGCCCCGCTCGGCTACCCCGGAGACGCCCGCGAGGACGGCGCGGAGTTCGCGGCAACGCTGGCGCACTACGTCCGCATCGTCATGAAGCGGAAATGGCTGATCGCGAGCGTGATGCTGATCGTGCTCACGATCGGCGCCATCGCCACGATCATCCGCACGCCGCTCTACACGGCCACGGCCCGCGTCCAGATCGACCGCGAGAGCGTGAAAGTCGTCGAGGGCGGCTCGACGACGCCGAACGAAACGAGTGCGACCGACTTCCTTCGGACCCAGTACGAACTTCTGAAGAGCCGCGCGATGGCCGAGCGGGTCGTCTCCGCACTCCAACTCCAGGACGACGACGACTTCCTCGCCCCGCGCGATGTATCCGTCACCGCAATGATCCGCGGGATGATCGCACCATCGTCGCACTCGGCCGCGGAAACGCCGGCCGCGCAGCAAGCCAAAGCGATCGGCATCGTCGCATCGAGCATCGGCGTGCAACCGATCCCGGGCTCGCGCCTCGTGGACCTATCTTATACCGATCCGAGCCCCCAGCGAGCCCAGCGCATCGCCAACGCCTACGCCGAGGCCTACATCGCTGCCAACCTCGACAAGCGGTTCGAAGCGAACAGCTACGCCAAGACCTTTCTCGACGACCAGTTGCGCCAGTTGAAAATCCGTCTCGAGGAAAGCGAGCGTGCGCTGCTCGATTTCGCCGAGCGCGAACGGATCATCGAGGTGAACGAGAAGAGTTCGATCGCCGAGAACAACCTCGCGGCCGCCAACGCGGCTCTCGGCGGTCTCATCGCCGAGCGCGTCAAGAACGAACAGCTCTGGCGGCAGGTGGAAAGCACCACCGCGATCAATCTCCCGCAGCTCCTTACCAATTCCGTGATCGACGGGCTGCGCGCCCGCCGCAACACGCTCGAAACCGAGTACGAGGAGAAGCTCGAGACATTCAAGCCTGGCTACCCGGCGATGGTTCAGATCTCGAACAAGATCAAGGAAATCGACCGCCAGCTCGCGGCCGAGGTCGACACCATTCGCCAGTCGCTTAAAGGCGCTTACGAATCCTCGCTCGTGCAGGAGACCGAGACTCAGAAGCGGATCGAAACTCTGCGAGAGGAAGTGCTGGAACTTCAGAAGAAGGGCATCCAGCACAACATTCTGCGCCGCGAGGTGGAGACCAACCGCGGGCTCTATAACAACCTCCTCCAGCGCTTCAAGGAAGTCGACATCGCCGGTGGTGTCGGCACCAACAACGTCTTCATCGTCGACAAGGCACTCGCGCCGAGCACACCGTCCGAGCCCAAACTTTCGCGCGCGCTGATCTTGAGCCTCGTCTTCGGCTTGGGCCTCGGCCTCGCGGCGGCTTATCTGCTCGAAATTATCGACGATCGCATCCGCAGTCCGGAAGATGCCGAGCAGATTTCAGGCCTCGCCACCTTGGGCGTCATCCCGCTCATCGACGACACGACCGGTTTTGCGGCGACGCTCGACGATCCACGATCGAATGTTGCCGAAGCCTACCGCTCGCTCGCGACATCGCTCCAGTTCTCGACCGAAGTGGGGCTCCCCCGCTCGCTCTCGATCACGAGTTCGGGCCCAGGCGAAGGGAAGTCGAGCACCGCGATCGCGCTTGCGCGCCACTTCGCCAACACCGGTCTCAAGGTGCTGCTCGTCGATGCCGACATGCGCAAGCCGTCGCTGCATGAGAAGCTCGGCTACGAGAATTCCATCGGCCTCTCGAACTATCTGACCGGCTCGCTGCTGCCCCCCGACGTCATCCAGGCGACCGACATCAACAATCTCGCCCTCATCACATCGGGACCGCTGCCGCCCAATGCGGCCGACCTCCTGAGCGGTGATCGCATCTATTCGCTCGTGAGCGTCGGGCTCGAGGTCTTCGACCTCATCGTCATCGACAGCCCGCCGCTCCTGGGCCTCGCAGACGCGCAGCTGCTTTCGAGCGCCACCTCGGCGACCGTGTTCGTCATCGGTGCCGGCCAGCAGCGCAAAGGCGCAATCCAGTCAGCCATACGCCGCCTCAGACTGGCCCGCAGCAGCCTCATCGGCGCGGTGCTGACCAAGTTCGACCAGAAGCAGGTCGGATACGGTTATGGCTATGGCTACGGATACGGCTATGGCTACGGCAACGACGCCTATTCCTACGGCAAGCCCGCCGATACCGGCGAAACCGCCCGGCCGAGAGAAGGTGTCGCCAGCCAGGGCGCCACCTGATGTCGGACCTCGCGGCGCTGAGCGCGGCGATCGCGCTTCATCACCGGCCAGACCTGTCGCGCATCGCACGGCGCAGCGCGCTGCCGCGCGGCCTCACGTTCCTCCTCGAAATCGCCGCCGGCGATCCCGATGCGCTTGCCATCGCGGCACGCGAGACCAGACGGACCGAAGCTGAGCTGAGGCGCATCGCAGGCTTCTACATCGAGCAGGTCCTGTTCGTCCGCGACGCCGAGAGCTACCGGCTCCTCGGCTGCAACCGCAATGCGACGTCCGCCGAGCTCCGCCGCCATATGGCGCTGTTGATGCGATGGCTTCATCCCGACGTGACGCCACGAACGCCGGCTGACACGACGATCGACCGCAGCGTCTTCGCGACACGCATTGCCAAGGCGTGGGAAGACCTGAAGAGCGACGATCGCCGCAGGGCCTACGATGCCACGCTGACGAAGGAAGCGACTCTCCGTCCGCGCCGACGCAATGCCCCGACCGCAGACCACGATCGCGCGAAATCCAATAAGCCGTCCGCAGCATCCCCGCGTCCTCCGGGCACGCGCAAGAACCTGCCGTTCTCAAAGGCCTCCGCCGCCTCCCGCCTCTTCGCACGGTTCTTCGCCATTCTCGGGAGACCGCGATGACAAATGGGCATCGGCGCTCACGGGACCGCACGATCATCGGCCGATTGTCTGCGAAATCCGGCAGAGCCCTGTCTTCCGCCAGACAGAACCCGCTCCGTCTCGCGCTCGTTTCCGCCATGGGAGTGGGCCTCGGCTGGCTCGTCCTGAAATCGACACTGCCCTACGTTTTCGCGCGGTCGGACCCCGACATTGCGCTGGCCTTGAGCCCTGCCAATCCCGACGCGCTGATCGCCCGCGCCGAGGCCTTGCGCAAGCGTCTGCTCGAAAGCGCGCTCGCGGCGGAGAAGAGCCCCGCGAACCCGATCGCGGGTTTGCGTGAAGCAGCTGGCGTCACGCTCGAGCCGACCGGACGCAAACCGCTGACGGACGACGAGCGCGCCGCGTTGTCCAAGGAAATTGCCGATCTCGCGCGCCGAGCCCTCGCCGAGGGACCCTTGAATGCGACGGCCTATCGGCTTCTGGGCGAGGCGACGACGAACCGCGACGAGACCCGCAAGTTCATGGCCGCGGCCGTTAGGCTCTCGAAGCGCGAAGCCACGGCGGCCTTCTGGCTCCTGAACGACAGCTTCGAACAGAAGAACTTCGCCGCGGCACTCGACTACGCCGACATCCTCTACCGCACGCGGCCCGAACTGACGTCCTACGTCACCGCCTTCCTGACCGGCATGGCGGGGCTTCCCGAATTCCGCACGCACTTGCTCGACGAACTGGCCAAGAACCCGGAATGGCGTCCGAAACTGATGGCGGATTTGCCCGAAGCACTCGACGATCCTCAGATCACGCTCGCGCTCCTGACGGGACTGCGGGACCGCGGAACGCCGCCGACGGAAAAAGAACTCGCGGCCTATCTCAATCGCCTCGTCAGCACCGGCCGGATCGATCTCGCCTATGACGCCTGGCTTCGCTTCCTGCCACCAGCCGAGGCCGATCAAGCGGGCCTCGTCACGAACCCCGGCTTCGATACGCCGCCCCGCGACCACCCGTTCGATTGGCAGATCGCGCGCGGCGCCAACGCGCTCGCCGAAATCGTGCCGCGCCCCGAACCCGGCGGAGGCGGCGCGCTCCACGTGTCGTTCGGAAGCGGGCGCGTGCGCTTCCCGGAAGTGAGCCAGATTTTGATGTTGCCCGCGGGCAAATACAGGCTCTCTGGCAGCTATCGCGGCTCCATCGTCGCGCGTCGAGGCTTGGTCTGGCAGATCGCATGCACGCGCGGCGCGCCGAAGGCGCGCGCCCTATCCGAAACGGCGAACATCATGGGTGAAGCGAAGAACTGGCAGACGTTCGAGATGACCTTCGATGTCCCGCCGGGCAACACCTGCGTTGGCCAGAAGCTGCGCCTCTTCCACGACAAGCGATCCGCGTCCGAGGAATTGATCCGCGGCGAAATCTGGTTCGACGATTTCAAGATCGCGCGGGAGTAGCCGAGCGGGCCAAGATCGCGCGCGTAGCCCTGCGAAACAGAATGAAGAAATGGCACGCCGGACAGTATGAAACTGCGAAAACATACACCATTGAAATTCCGCTCTAAACTTTCAACGGACAGGCTGGGAGGGCGGAGAAAACTTCGGGAACTTCAAGGGAACGTTGTCACTAAACCGACTCGCTACTGTTGCCAACCATCATCGAAGCTCTAGGTTTCCTTGCGAGTTGATCTTCCGAGGCAGCTAACGCTGATATGAGTTCGGATAGCATTGCCTCTCTCTGTTCTTTGGGCAGAAGATCGAAGTAACGTACGTGATATTTTGAATGGGCCGTTAAGGCACTTGTTTTGCGTGTTTTCGGGGGCGTGATTGGATCAGCGGACGGACGACGATGCGGGCGGAGCATCAGTCAAAGCCGAGACGGATACCGGTCTCGCCGCACTCGTGACATTGTTGGTCTACCACGACCAGCCTGCCGACAAAGACCAGTTGGCCCGTGAATATTTTCCCTCTGGTCAACACTGGACCTAGCAGATGATAATTCACGCAGCCAAGTCCCGGGGCCTCAAGGGGCTCACGCCGAACGAGTTTGCAATCCGGTCCCGCGAGGACCGTAACCAGAACGGACTCTCGTTATAAACGAGTACCGGTTGGGGACGGGGTCAGATCGTCGACGGCCTGTGCGCCGCCCGAAGCTATCGGGCACACAAGAATGATAATCGCGACAACGGTGGATGGCTTGGTCAGTTTGGAAAGCGCCATGCTGCAGCACCTCTCGAGGTCGAGATCATTGTGTCTGCGTTCGCGCTCCAGAGCCGGCAGACGAGCTGCTAAGGC
The DNA here is from genome assembly GCA_033765145.1 of Hyphomicrobium sp. GTDB lineage: Bacteria > Pseudomonadota > Alphaproteobacteria > Rhizobiales > Hyphomicrobiaceae > JAGVSR01. The sequence continues at coordinate 72,518 of JANRIH010000002.1, forward strand.
CCTTTAACGCCAGGAAAATGGCTGGTTAGGATAGCATCGGGATTGGAAAGATTGCCTAAGCGCGGTTCATCCGCAATGATCTAGATCAATAATAGCCATCACGCCGGTCTGGGTTGGCTGACTTACGGAATTCAGTCCATTTATTGCCAGAGCGCTGCGGCCGTCGCCTACGAAGTGTGAATTGCCATCCACTGTTGCGAGCACACTACAACGACCGATTGACGGGTCTGGTAGTCATACTTCAGGGTAACAATTCGAGGCTGCAGAGATGACAATCTGGTTTAGAGCAGTCGCAATAATTCTCGGCGTGGGTGCTGTGGCGCAAACCACTCCGTCGACGGCAGAGCCGGCTTCCCTGCCCGGCTGGTCTATCCAATTCACCTCCTACAGCTGGGCATCGTGGCTTACGGGCGAAGGTGGCGTTGCTGGCCGCACATTCGATGTCGCTATGGACCCGATCGACGTGGTCGAACGTTTGGACTGGGACCAGATACCGGTGTGGATGAGTTATGCCGAGGCGCGTAACGGCCGCTTGTTTCTGTTCAACGATATCGTCTACGCCAAGCTAGCGGATTCCGGCAATTTTGCCGTTTCCCGCAACCGGGGGCGCGCGAGCCTTTCACTTGGTGCAGACATCGAAGCGGACGTCGAGCAGCTCACGATCGAGCTGGGTGCGGGCTATGGCGTCGCTCAGTGGGGCACTTCAGGAGCAGCGGGCTTCACGGCGTTGGACCTTTTGGCAGGCGCCCGCTACTGGCGCCAGGAAGTCGATCTCTCTGTCGACGTGACGGCCAGCCTCAACATCCTCGGGCTCACAGTGTCAGGTAGCCGGGCAATTGCCCGTTCGGGAGAAGTGGAATGGGTGGATCCCTTCATCGGCGCACGGCTGCGTCATCAGCTGGCTGACGGCGCGGAGATCGACTTGCGCGGCGACATCGGAGGCTTTGGCGCTGGCAGCGATTTCACATGGCAGGCCTCAGCAACCTACAATTGGCATCTGTGTGATTTTGCGGGCATGCCGATTGAAGGGTATGCGGGGTACCGCGGCCTCTCGGTTGATTACCAGCAGGGGGCCGGTCTGAGACAGTACGAGTACAATGTCATTCAGCACGGCCCCGTTGTTGGTATGACATCGCGCTTCTGACAGATTGCGACGGTTGCGTTCGCTTACGGAATTCGACGGCGCATCATGCTTCGTGCGCACGGTGCCGACACTCCCGGCAGGGTTGGAAGGCCGGGCGCTCAGTGTCAGCCATGGTGCGCGCTTTCGCTAGACCGCCACTGGTCATGCTCGACACAGCAAATATGCTCCGCAACGTGGTGAGATGGATCCACGGAACGGCACGCGCTAGCTGTTTATCCGTATCTCAGGAAGACTTTGCTGGCCCGTTGCATAGATTGATCGGATCAAGCAGTGCGTCGGCTCTTTACGGCGACGTGGTCCTGAAGCCGCTAGTTCTGTCTCATGAGCGGCGATCCCGGATATCGAGGTCCGGCACCCAGGCGACGGCCAGAGTGAAACTTGCGGAGTTGAGTGCTGCACTGTTCCGCATTTAGGTCCAATTGTTGCAACGGGCGCCCTCGTTACGCATTGATTTTACTGGCCCCCTATACGTCTATTCGTCTTTGTAATCAGGGAGTCTGGGGTTCAAATCCCTCAGCCGGCACCAGTTAAATCAATGAGTTACACCTAATCTAGGGATGCAATTCTTGATTGGGGCGCCACCGGGTCGCCACCAATCGACTGTTCATCACGCCCATTCGACCCACAGAGGAGCTGACTGAACCGTTGTGGCGACGCTTACTAGAGTGGACCATCGCGATTACCGCGCGCGATGAGTCGGTTCTATCATCGTTCGCGCCGGTTCCCTGCCACGAGCCCGACGGAAGTCTTGGGGCACGATCAACGATTGCCCTCGCTAACCCATCGCGACTGGTCCGTTCTCGGCAGTGGCCCGTCGAGGAGCGCGAAACCGACTCCAACGCTATGCATTCAGCTGCTGACATTTGGCGCCGGGGTCCCAACTTATGAGAAGGGCCAATACCGCCAATGTCCCAGCGCAGATGATCAGCTGTAGAGTGTTCCTGGCGCCACGAAAATCAGCTTTTGGCTTGCTCAAGATTGCTGCGACGCGCCCAAGTTCGGTGAATTCCGGCATCTTTCCTGCCAATATCGAACGGGAGGCTCAGCTCGATCATGCGGAGCTGTAGGGCTCTGCATGATCCGAGCCGGCGCGGTTTGGCACGGCAGCCCGATGCTGCCCTATAGAGGCCCTTGAGATTGACCGGTGGCGAAGGCCGACACTATCGTGCGTTCATGGCCAACGTCTGCCTCCGAATGAAAGACGGGAATCAAATCAGATGTCTCACAATTGGCCTTGCCGATTATGAGGGCGTTATCTGCGACTTTCCTTCAGCGATTTGATCAAAGCCCGAATATCCGACCGATCAGGCTCCAATCGGATGAGGAGATCTCCAGCGTCGATGGCGGCAGAGATGTTTTTCTGCTCCGCCTCATAGTACACGAGAGCCAGCAATGAATCGCGGTCGTACGGATGACGCGAGAGAACGTCTTTCAGGGTCGATAAAGCTTTGCGCAAATCGCCACTGTCGTGAAGAGCGACCGCAAGTACATACCCAAATCGCGGATTTTCCGGCGAGGCCACGGAAGCTTTTGAGAGAAGCACCAAAGCTTCGGCGATCCGTTGCTGCCGCACAAGGCTGAGGCCGAGGGCGTGCTGGACAGCTCCGGAATTGGGATTTTCCGCTAGACACTCGCGCAGTACGGCGTCGGCCGCGTTTTCATCGCCCTGGGTGCGTTTGATATCGGCTAAGGAAATGGCGGCCGCTACAAACGTGCGGTCTAGGCTCAATGCCTTCCGAAGCGCGGATTCCGCCTTATCAAGTTGTCCTTGGTCGCTGTAAAGCGAAGCTAGATTGGCTTGTGCCTCTGGACGTTCCGCATTGAAGAGCTGTGCGGCCACGTACTCGGAAAGTCCGCGATTCAAAGCCGCGCGATCGTCGCCCGATACTTCGGCGGAAGGCCGCCGAGTCAGGGCACGAGCTGCATCCATGCGGACAACGCGCGATCTATCGCGCAATAGTGGTACAAGAAGTTCGTTGCGCGTTGCCGCATCTGCTCCCGACACGATCGCAACTGCGGCGGTCTTAACGTTCGGATCATCAATCCGCAGTGACGAAGCTGCAAGTTCTAGAACCTGAGGCGATGGTAATCGCGCAAGGCGACCAAGCGCGCTGGCACGTGCAATGCTTGAACTGGCTGGCGTGCTGACTATAGCCGATAAGGCAGCCTGTGCGCCGGGCGCCATACGCTGGCCAAGATCAAACGCCTCGGCAAAGTCTTGAAAACCACCTTTTGGGGTGCCGACCCATGCCTTGATTGCGTCGCTCGCCCACGTGGCGGTCTTGTCAGTATGGCAGGCGGCACATGCATTAGGGGTGCCAAGCAAAGCTGTTCGATCAGGCCTCGGAACGCGCATCGAATGATCGTGCCGATGATCGATTCCCATGTAGGCGCCAGTTGGCATATGGCACGATACGCACTTAGATCCAGCCGAATTTTTAGCGTGGTGATAATGCCGTTCTGTATCGAATGTTGTTGGTGCATGGCATTGCGCGCAAACCGCATTGCCCTGCTGGCGTAATTTTCCGGAGTGGGGATTGTGGCAATCGGAACACGTAACTCCAGCCGCGTGCATACGACTCTGAACAAATGAACCGTAAGTATAAACCTCATCCCGCTGCTGGCCGTCAGCATGGTAGAGGCCCGGCTCAATCGTTGCCGGACGGAATGCCTCGAACAGCTGCCCGATGCCTTTTGCATCCGATGAAAATTGCTGACGCCGGGCATGGCATTGGGCGCACGTTTCGATTTCCTTGCTTGTAGAGCGGGGCGACGAGCGTGATGCATGCCCGATCGAGGTCATTGGCCATGTGATTTTGCGGCGCTCGTCAAGTGCAAATGAAAATCCCTTGACCTCGGCGCCGCTCGCTGCAGAGGACGAGCGGCTCGCAGCCCATGCAAGATGACCTGAGGCGGGTCCATGGCAGGATTCGCAACCAACATTGATCTCCGACCACGTCGTTTTGAAAGCGGATGTTGTGGCGTCATAGTTCTTTTGAAGGTTGGTCGAATGGCAATAGGCGCACTGATAGTTCCAGTTCTGATCAATGCCGGTCCAATGAAAAGGATCGCCCGCTGAAAGTTTGCGGCCAGGATAGAGGTGATACCAGCGCTGCCCGCCGGCATCCTTCGCGCGGGCATCCCAAGCGATCCCGAGAGCTTGCAGACGGCCGCCTGGTAATTCGATCAGATATTGCTGAAGTGGCGCAATTCCAAATGTGTAGCGGATTTCGAAATCCGATAACTTTCCGTCAGGACCATCGGTGCGGACCCAGAACTTTCCGTCTTTTCTGAAGAATGTGCTTGTGACGCCGTCATTCGTGAACGTGGCATCATCAAAGTTGCCCAGGACGCTGGCAGCATCGGCGCTCTGCATCGCTGCGTGGTGCTGGGATGCTGACCATTGAGAATGCTCTTCTTGGTGGCACGACACACAGCTCTTAGAGCCAACGAACGTGTTTGATGAGGTCTGTTCTGTGGCACCGGCGTCTTGCTGGATGACACCAATCCCAAAGCTCCATATCGCGGCAGACAGCAAGGAGACCGCCGTGAGGATCACGCGCCGGATCAACGAGCAAGCTTTCTGCCTGGAGTGTTCCAATTGGCGTACGCGCTCACTTTGAAGGTTCAGGCCCGTCTCTCAGATGCCGAACCGAGAGGGGTCAGGTCCGCCGTCATCTGACCATTCAGATTGTGATGCGGATTTGCGCTGGATCAATTTGGCTATCTTTCTTGGGCGTAGCATCGACGGGCAGCCGCTGGTCCCCTTTTGTCTTTAGGGCATCACCCTCCTGCGCGGTCTAGAAATACTAATCTTTGGAGAGACCTATGCTTACAAAGGTCCGCAGACTTCAGGTGGTCATGTTAGGGGCCGTCGTCACGCTCATAAGCTCTGCAGCGTATGCCCAGCAGAAGCCCAATATCCTCGTGATCTGGGGCGACGACATTGGCCAGTTCAACATCAGCGCCTTCAACAATGGTATGATGGGCTACAAAACGCCCAACATCGATAGCATAGCGAAAGAGGGTGCGTTGTTTACAGACTGGTATGGCCAGCAGAGCTGCACCGCAGGCCGTGCTGCGTTCATCACCGGACAGTCACCGATACGAACAGGTCTTACAAAGGTTGGCCTGCCCGGCGCGCCCGAGGGTATGAAGAAGGAAGATCCAACGCTCGCCACCCTGCTGAAGGCTCAGGGCTATGCAACAGGACAGTTCGGCAAGAACCATCTCGGCGATCGTGACGAGATGCTTCCGACCAATCACGGGTTCGATGAATTTTTTGGCAACCTCTATCACTTGAATGCTGAGGAAGAGCCTGAAAACCCCGACTACCCCAAAGACCCAGAGTTCAAAAAGAAGTTCGGCCCACGCGGCGTTATTCATAGTTTTGCCGATGGCCGCATCACGGATACAGGCCCGCTCACGAAAAAGCGCATGGAGACCATTGACACCGAGGTCACGGACAAAGCGCTCGACTTTATGGTTCGGGCCAAGAAGGACAACAAGCCATTCTTCATGTGGTGGAATTCCACCCGCATGCACATCTTCACGCACTTGAAGAAGGAGTCGGTAGGTAAGACAGGCCTTGGCATATATCCCGACGGCATGGTCGAGCACGACGGCCACGTTGGTCAGGTGCTTGCCAAGCTCAAGGAGCTAGGGCTCGATAACAATACCATCGTCATGTACTCAACCGACAACGGGGCAGAAGCGATGAGCTGGCCCGACGGCGGCACAACGATGTTCCGTGGAGAGAAAAATACGAACTGGGAAGGCGGCTACCGTGTTCCAACACTGATCAAATGGCCCGGCGTTATCAAGCCCGGCACGGTTGTCAACGAAATCTGCGCACACGAAGACATGCTGACGACGCTGCTCGCAGCCGCAGGCGATACGACGGTTAAGGGCGATTTGCTCAAGGGTCGCAAGATCGGCGACATGACTTACAAAGTGCACTTGGACGGCTATGATCTCGGCCCAGCTCTCAAAGGCCAAGCCGAGTGGCCGCGTAAGGAATTCATCTATTGGACAGATGATGGCAGCGTTGCCGCCCTTCGCTACAACCAATGGAAAATCACATTCTTGGTTCAGAGCGCACACGGACTGCACGTTTGGCAGAAACCGTTCGAGGCTTTGCGTGCGCCAATGCTCGGCAACCTGCGCACGGATCCTTTCGAACGCGCTGAGTACGAAGGATACGGATATAATCAGTGGTTCGCCGAACATATGTTTTTGTTCGCTCCAGCTGGTGCGTACGTCGGGCAATGGCTCCAGAGCTTCAAAGAGTTTCCACCACGCCAGAAGCCAGGCAGCTTCAATCTAGATCGGGTGATGGAAGCTGTTACGGCAGGAAGCGCTGGCAAGCAGTAAACGCGCACCAATCGAAAGCGACAGAAATCACGGGGCCGCATTCCAAATTTGGAATGCGGCCCACTTGACCCCTTTTCGGTGTGTCGATGCTCCCACCGTGCTATTCGCGGTCACGCCATGGTTCCGGCTGATCGCCGACACCCAGAACATCACGCCCTGACGCAGAAACCGCGAGGACGCAACGTTTGTCAGGATACGATCGCAGGTAAAGTTCTGAGCTATCGAAATGCAGATCCTGATGTTCGGCTGGCGGATCGCCCTCCGCTATTCGCGATGCGGCGGCAATAGAAGGGTAGGTAGCCACCACGCCCGAAGAATTCGAGTGGGCTGCCCCCGGTTCCGTGGACAGTGAGTTAAGCTACTCTCATCCGTTCCTCGTAGGCAATCGGGCTCAAGCCGCCTCACGTCAGATACGCGTCGACGGTCGACGACGCCGTCCAGGCATCTAGAAATCACAGCAATTTAGCGTCTGAAACCGCATAAAGCTCCAAAAGTTGGAGACGAGCGAGCATTCGCAACGGTAGGCCTGCCGCGGACCAAAAGTTCGAATCTCGACCGGTAAAGTGGCGCGCCCGACAGGATTCGAACCTGTGACCACTCGCTTAGAAGGCGAGTGCTCTATCCAGCTGAGCTACGGGCGCTGAACTCATTGTCGTCCGGACCGCGACGGCCCGTCGAACCCACGGCGATCCGCGATACGACGGACCTCTGGTTTCTATGGATGTCGAGGCCGAGACGTGGCGTTCCCGATCCGACTTCCGAACCACAACCACCGATAGGTGAGGTCCGAGCGAAGCGCAAGCCGCAGGCATGAGGTGGCTGAATTCCAAGGCAATCCCCGCAGAGCGCTGGAAGTGGCTTGGATTGCTGCGACCGCTCGGCTAGCCTCCCGCGGCGCGCCGCCGGAAACGCTCACCTGGATGGCGGTCCCTGAGACGTGTGAGCCGCATCTGAGTCTTTTGGTGAGTGACGCATGACGCCCGCCGGCTGCGACTGTGTTCGCGCGACGAAGAATTCACAAACCGACACCCAGACAAGTGCCCCCCGGCGGGTCCCCGACGATAGAAGTTCCACAGGCAGGTTCGCGGTCACGAGCATTCTCGCGAGTCTGTTGCTCGCAGCCGCGATTGCAGTGGTCCCCCTATCCGCCATGGCCGCGACCGATGCCACCGGCTCATCCACGGGCGCGGCGCTCTTCGGCATCCCGATCGAGTTCTACATCTTCGCCGTGACGCTGACGGCCGTCGCCGTTCTCCACCACCATCCGCTTGTCGTTGCGGGAACAGGGCTCGCGGCCGTCGTCGCCTTCAAGCTCGCGGTCACAGGCTTTCACGCCGGTCCCGGGCTCTCCGGCCTCATGGCCCATCTCGCCCACGAAAGCATCACGATCGGCAATCTCTTTCTCCTGCTGGTCGGCTTCGGCCTCCTCGCGCGCCATTTCGAGGAAAGCAAGGTGCCCGAAGCCTTGCCCGCCGTACTCCCCGACGACTGGACAGGCGGCCTCGTCCTGCTCGCCCTGATCTTTGTGCTATCGGCTTTTCTCGACAACATCGCCGCGGCGTTGATCGGCGGCACCGCCGCGAGCCACGTCTATCGCGGCAAGGTGCATCTTTCATATTTGGCGGCGATCGTCGCCGCCTCGAACGCAGGCGGATCGGGGAGCGTCCTCGGCGACACGACGACAACCATGATGTGGATCGACGGCGTGAGCCCGCTCGATGTTCTGCATGCCTACGTCGCGGCCGTCGTCGCGTTCCTGATCTTCGGAACGATCGCCGCGCGCACGCAGCACGCCTACAATCCGATACTCAAAGACCCGGTCGGGAAACCCGCAATTGATGGCGCGCGCATTGGTATTGTCGCGGCGATCCTCATCGCGGCCGTATCAGCCAACGTCCTCGCCAACCTCTACGCCCCAGCGCTTCTCAAACAATGGCCCGTCCTCGGCCTCGCCGTCGCCACCGCGATCTTTGTGACAGCCCCCATCCGAACACCCGACTGGTCGATCGTTCCGGGTGCGGCGAAGGGCGCGATCTTTCTCCTGGCCCTCGTGCTCTCAGCGTCCTTGATGCCGGTCGAGGCGCTGCCGGTGGCGAGCTGGCAGACGGCATTGGGTCTCGGCTTCGTCTCCGCCATTTTTGACAACATCCCATTGACGGCGCTGGCACTCCGGCAAGGCGGCTATGACTGGGGCTTTCTCGCCTTCGCCGTCGGTTTCGGCGGCTCGATGGTGTGGTTCGGCTCGTCAGCGGGCGTTGCACTGTCGAGCCTCTATCCTGAAAGCCGCGACGCCATCGCCTGGCTCCGCGCAGGATGGCACATCCCGGTTTCTTACGTGATCGGCTTCTTCGTCATGCTGATGGTTCTGGGTTGGCATCCGCATGAGCCGCATCGAACGACGCCGACGGCGCCCGCAACCCCGACGGCTGCCGACCATCCCTGAGGGTGCTCTCACATCCGAAAGACGCGACGCACTCAGTGCGTCCAGTTCCCGATCCGCCCGAACTTGAAGTTGTCTGCGTAGGCCTTCCGGATCCGCTTTCGCGGCGTCGGCTCGATGACGGTGTAGGCGAGGCCCTGCCGCTCGGCATACGCGATCGCGTCTTCGCGCGTGGCGAAGGAGAGCTTCACTTGCTGGCGGGTGTCGCGCGAGGTTGTCCAGCCCATCAGCGGATCGATTTCACGCGGCGCGTCCGGCTCGTATTCGAGCAGCCAGTCCTTGGTCTTGGCCTCACCCGACTGCATCGCCGTTTTGGCCGGACGGTAGATCTTCACTGGCATGGGATGACGCCGCTCTCGAAGCCTCGGCCAGCGTTCGCGGCAGCGATCGCAGGCTCTGAAGAAAAATGGTCGGGGCGACATGATTCGAACACGCGACCCTCTGCTCCCAAATCAAGGGCGACGGAATATAAGTCAAGCCCCGTTCCGAGAATTCACGCTCTGTTCACGGCCTGGACTGTCAAAGGGTTATGCCCCATCTCGGAATCCCATGCGCCCCTCTCTGACCCTTGCCCTCGTCGTCGGGGCCGCGCTCGCGGCTGCGGCGGCGACGTACACGCCCGGCATCGTCGTGGTCGACGGCGACACGGTCGATCACGCCTGGTGGCGCTGGCGGATCGAGGGGTGGGACACGCCGGAGATCCGTCAGGCCCGCTGCCCCGAGGAGCGGGCGCTCGGCATCCGCGCGCGGGACCGGCTGCGGAGCCTCACAGCGGGTCCAGGCGTGGCGATCTCGGGCCGGTGGCACCTTGACCGCTACGGACGGCGGATCGGCCGCCTGCGGCTTCCTGACGGCCGGGACGCGGGTGCCGTGCTGGCGGCCGAGGGGCTGGCGCGCCCCTACGACGGCGCGGCGCGGTCCGGGTGGTGCCCATGAAGCGCCAGATGGAATTGCTGCCGAGCGCGAGAAGGGCGCGTCGGATCATGGCGCGCATAATTGACGCTGGGAATTACCCGGACGGCCGCAAGGCGGCCCAATTTGCGTGCCGGCGCTGTGGATGGGTGCAATGGATGCCGATCAAGAATGTCAGCACAGCCAAGCGCGGGTATCCGTGCCCAGATTGCAACAAGTGCGGGATCGATCTCTAAGAGGGAAGGTCATGACCACCGACACACCAGAGCCGGCTCCGGGCCCAGCGCCGGGCACGCTCGCGAAGGACGTGCTTTCGAACAGCCGGATCGCACCGCTGGTCAAGG